>NZ_JAGMUK010000239.1 GCF_019049245.1 Streptomyces sp. AC555_RSS877
ACGCGCCGGTTCCAACAGGCGGTGGACACCGGTGACCTTCCGCCTTCCACAGATCCTCATCTTCTCGCGCTCTACCTGAGAACAGTCGCCAATGGGATCGCCGTCCAGGCCGCGAGTGGTAGTTCCCGCTCTGAGCTGCTGCAAGTCGCGAACCTCGCGTTGGGCAGCTGGCCAAAGCCGTAGTCAGCTGGTTAGCCCGGGATCGGCGCACGTACTTCGACGTTCTGTGGTTCGCGCGAGACCAGTGTTGACTAATGCGACGCGTCCATGGATGACCGGGCGCCGTACGAGTGGTGGCGTCGTCGCGACGAGCGTGGACCTCGTCTGTAAGACACGAGCTGGGACCGGGAGGTGTCCACGGTCAACGGGCCTACGGAACCGCCGCGACGGGTGGAGGAGCTGCGGGTGCGTCACCTGGAGCGGTACCTCATGTCGACGCGGCAGACGTGCGGGGAGAAGTCAGGCCGCCGGAACCTGTACGAGGAGGCCATCCGCCAGCCGGCCCTCGAAACGACGCCCTGCGCAGCGGTGGCACCGTTCTTCCACTGCCCACCCGCAGCACGCCCGCGCCGTCCTGAATCCGACACCGGCCCCGGAGGCGTCTGGCGTGCGAAGGGCAGCTGGGCGTGGCGCGCAGCCAACTACCGATGATCAACTGTTCATCAAGCCGTGTGTGCCGGCGGCATCCCGGCTCCCGTCCTTGTCGCGTCGGTGCCCCAGCTGGCCAGCAGTCGTAGTGCCTCCGCGGACGGGGAACCGGGTTGGGCGTGGTACGTCACCAGCATCCGTTCGTGGTCGTCGGCCAGGTGGAACGACTCGAGGCGGAGGTCGAGTTCGCCGACGAGCGGGTGGTGCAGGCGCTGGATGCCGTGGCACTTGTCCTTGACGTCGTGGGCGGCCCACACCCGCCGGAACTCCTGGCTCTTCACGGAGAGTTCGCCCACCAGCGCGGACAGCAGGGGGTCGTTGGGATGGGAGCCGGCGTCCATGCGCAGCTGAGCGACGACGTCGTTCGCTTTGTGCTCCCAGTCCACGAACAGGTCGCGGTACTCGGGCCTCAGGAACACCAGCCGCGCCCAGTTCCGCTCGTGCGCGGGCAGCTCGGCCCAGTCGCCGAAGACCGCCGCGGCCATCCGGTTCCAGGCGAGGATGTCCGAGCGCCGCCCCACGAGGATCGCCGGGACGCCGTCCATGGTCTCCAGCAGCGACCGCAGGGGGCCCCGCACCTGCTGGGCGCGGACGGCCGGCTTCTTCTTGTGCTGTTTCGGCTTCGCCAGGTGTGTGAGGTGGGCGTGCTCGGCGTCGCTCAGCCTGAGCGCGCGGGCGATGGCGTCGAGGACCTCCGCCGACACGTGCTGCCCGTTGCCCTGTTCCAGGCGCGTGTAATAGGCCACCGACACTCCGGCCAGCTGCGCCAGCTCCTCGCGGCGCAGGCCCGGCACCCGCCGGTACCGTCCGAAGCTCCGCAGGCCCACGTCCTCCGGCTTCAGCCGGGCCCGCCGGGTGCGCAGGAACTCGCTGAGCTCGGCACGCGGGTCCAGAGCGCCGTCGGCGGGCTCGTGCGCCGGTTCGGGGTATTCGTCCATGCCTCCGAGTATCCACGGTCGGACGCACACCTTCCTGCCCCAGCCAGTGGTAGGCATCGCCGGCATACGCAAAGCCGTGACCTGGGTGAAGACCGGACCGCCCAGCACGCTGGAGACCGTGCCCGGCTGGAAGGCAGCCGGGGCGTGGCTTGCATCAAGAACGGAGCACACCCCATGACCACTACACAGGGGACCGAGTCGAGGACGCACCAGAGCGAAACGGCCGCGGAGGTGGTCGGCCGCCTTCGTGCGACGTTCAACACCGGCGTCACCCGCGGACTGGACTGGCGCGTCGAGCAGCTGCGGCGGCTGCGGGCGCTGCTGGTCGAGAACGAGCAGGAGCTGATCGAAGCGCTCTGGAAGGATCTGCGGAAGAACCCCGCCGAGGCGAAGACGCAGGAGATCGACTTCACCGTCGCCGACATCGACGAGACGCTGGCGAACCTCGAAAACTGGCTTCAGCCCCGCCCGGTGGAGGTTCCCGCCCACTTCGGCCCCACGACCACGGCCTACACCACGTACGACCCGCTCGGGGTCGTGCTGGTGATCGCTCCCTGGAATTTCCCGCTGCACCTTCTCATCGACCCCATCATCGGCGCACTGGCCGCCGGAAACACCGTGGTGGCCAAGCCGAGCGAGATCTCGGTGCACACCTCGGCGGTCGCGTCACGCCTCCTGCGACAGTACTTCGACGCCGACGTGCTCACCGTCGTCGAAGGGGGCGCCGAGGAGACCACGGCCCTGCTGGCACAGCGCTTCGACCACATCTTCTACACCGGCAACGGCACCGTCGGCCGGATCGTCATGGCCGCAGCCGCCAAGAACCTCACCCCCGTCACGCTCGAACTCGGAGGCAAGTCGCCGGTCTTCGTGGCGCCCGACGCCGACGTGGACGAGACCGCGAAGCGGCTGGTGGGGGCCAAGTTCGGCAACGCCGGACAGCAGTGCGTAGCCCCCGACTATGTCCTGGCCGATCCTGCCACCGCCGCCGCACTGGTCCCCGCCCTCCGCGCGGCGGTCACCGCCCAGTTCGGCGCCGCTCCGCAGACCTCAGCCGGCTTCGGCCGGATCATCAACGAGCGGCACTTCGACCGGCTCACTCGTCTGCTGGACTCCGGCAAGGTGGCAGTGGGAGGCCAGCACGACCGTGACGACCTGTTCATCGCACCGACCGTGCTCACCGACGTCGACCCCGCATCGCCGGTCATGCAGGAGGAGATCTTCGGTCCGATCATCTCCGTCGTCGAAGTCGAAGACCTCGATGCCGCCATCGCCTTCATCAACGAACGCGACAAGCCCCTCGCGCTCTACGCCTTCACCACCTCCGAGGCCACCAAGTCGCGCCTGGTGAACGAGACGTCCTCCGGCGGCGTCGCCTGGGGCCAGCCGGTGATGCAACTGCTCATGCCCGGCCTGCCGTTCGGCGGTGTCGGCGAAAGCGGCATGGGCCGCTACCACGGTCGGTACTCCCTGGAGACGTTCAGCCACCTCAAGGGTGTCGCGGATGTACCGCTCAGCTAGCCTCGCGCTTTCGTGAAGCAGGCTGCCCGATGGGCGAGCCACTTCGCGGGGGCGCGTCGAGGGAGTCGGTCGCGGCGCGGAGTGCAGACACCGATCCGTACCGACTCCGGCGGCGCCACCCATGACTTCGTCAGCTGGCCGGCTGCTGATCGTGCGCAAGGAGCGAACGCCCATACTCCGGCGGGCAGTTGCGCATGCCGTCGGCGTCGACACCGGCGCCGACGGCATGCGGTTCTCACCGCGTTCGCCGCCAACACCACCCACACCCGATCGCGGTCATGGAACCGCGTCACCGTCAGCGGGCCCGCACCTGCCCGAGGACCGCATCCCCACCTCCGCCGGGACAGCGTGGACCCCCTGCGTCGCAGACCTTCATCCCGTTTCCCTCCCTATTGCAGAAAGAAAGAAACCCATGACTGTCAACATCTCAGAAGTTTCACCCGTTCCATCGCTTTTCTCCCCCGTCTCTCTCGGGAAGATCGAGCTCGCCAACCGCATCGTCATGGCACCGATGACCCGAGTCCGGGCCGGTTCCTCCGGCATCCCCGGGGACCTGATGGTCGAGTACTACCGGCAGCGGGCGAGCGTCGGGCTGATCATCGCCGAGGGCACCTACCCCGACCACGCCTCGCAGGGATATGTCGGTGAGCCGGGCATCGCCACCGACGAGCAGGCGGCCGGCTGGCAGCGGGTGTTCGAGGCGGTGCACGCCGAGGGCGGCCGCATCGTCCTGCAGATCATGCACGCCGGCCGCCAAACCCACCCCGACATCAACGGCGGCCGCCGCATCCTCGCCCCCAGCGCGATCGCCAAGACCGGCGAGACGTTCACCGAGAAGGGCGAGCAGCCCTACCCCGTACCGGAAGCGATGACCACCGCAGAGATCCGTGCAGCCCTGGAGGACTTCGTCACCGCCGCCCGCCGGGCCATCGAGGCGGGAGCGGACGGCGTGGAAATCCACGGCGCCAACGGCTACCTGCTCCACCAGTTCCTCTCCCCGGCGGCCAACCAGCGCACCGATGAATACGGCGGCTCGCCGCACAACCGCGCCCGCTTCGTCGTCGACGTCGTCACGGCCATCGCCCAGGCCGTCGGCGCCGAGCGGGTCGGGCTGCGGATCTCGCCGGAGGTCGACTTCGGGGACGTCTTCGAGACCGACCGGGACGACGTCCTGGCCACCTACGGCACCCTGCTCGACCAACTGCGCCCGCTGGGCCTGGCCTACCTCTCCGTACTGCACATCGAGCCGGGCGGCGACCTTGTACAGGAGCTGCGGCGGCGCTTCGACGGCAAGCTGATCGTCAACAACGGCCCCCTCGGCGGGGGGCAGACCACTCGCGAGCGGGCGCTCCAGCAGATCGAGGCCGACCACGCCGACGCCGTGGCCGTGGGCCGGGCCCTCATCGCCAACCCCGACCTGGTCGAGCGCTGGCAAGGTGGCCACCCGCAGAACGAGCCGCGGCCGGAACTGTTCTACGGGCAGGGCGCCGAGGGCTACACCGACTACCCCTTCCACGAAGCGGCCTGAGGCCCACGGTCACGCCTGTCCATGCGGCAGCCCCACTCACCCATGGACAGGCGCCCGACCGGCGACACTGTGGAATGGGAGCACCGCAACCGCCTCGACCGGAGGAGTGAAATACACGGACGCTCAGCGCGACGGCGAGTGTGCCCATCGCATCGCGCAGGCGGCCCAGATCGCAGGGAACCAGGTCACGGAGTTACTCTCTCGGGCCAGAATGGCTACCTGCCCTGCCTGCGCCGTACGCCGAGGACCCGCGTGACGCCATCCAGCCCCGCAAACACACAGCACACCGCGCGCCTGGCCCTGCGCACCGATCAGCAGGAGGGCATCGCCAACACGGTCCGTCACCTGCGCCGCCCGCACACTCGCGGTCACGTCGTCTCGGCCTGCGGCACCGGCAAAACCCTCCTCGCACTGCGCGCCTCCGAGGAGCTGGGAGTGCGGCATCTGGCGGTGGCAGTGCCGAGCCTGGACCTGATCGCCCAGTGGGCGGCCGCCGCCCGCGCCGACCTCCGCCGCGAGCCGATGATCACCGTCTCGTCGCTGCGCGCCGCCTCTCATCCGGTGCTGGCCGCAGCCGAGGCCGATTCCACCAACGCGGGGGAGTACCTGGCCTACTGGCTGGCCCGCCACCCCCGAGCAACGGTGTTCTTCACCTTCGACTCCCTGTCCAAAATCGAGGAAGCCCAGCACTCCGCCGTCTTCCCCGCCCCCGTCTTCGACCTCCTGGTCGTTGACGAGGCCCACGCCACGGCCGGCACCTGGACCAAGAACTGGACCGTGCTGCACGACAACAGCCGTATCCCGGCCGACCGCCGTCTCTACCTCACCGCCACCCCCTACGTGTGGGAGGCACCGCGCCTGGCCGAGCCGCCCACCACCGGCCCGACCCCCAAACGCACGACCGCAACGGCCCCGCACTGGGATGACCCCACGCTGCTGGCCACCATGGACCAGCCGAAAATCTTCGGCCCCCGCCTGCACACCTACTCCCACGCCGACGCCATCGACGACGGAGTCCTGGCCGACTACCAGCTCGTCGTGCCCACTGTCACCGACGACGACCTGCGCACCGCGCTCACCGACCCGGAAGCCGGGCCCACCGCACGCCGCACCACCGCCCTGCACCTGGCCATGCTCAAGGCCATGCGCGAACACGACCTGCGCCACGTGTTCGTCTACTTCCAGCAGATCGCCGACGCATCAGATTTCGCCCGCCAGTTCGTCCACAGCGAGCCGAGCACGGCCACCTGCGCGTGCCGACCGACTACGAGGATGCCTACGGCTACCGGCTGGGCGCCTACATCAGCAGCCAGCGCACCGCCTACCAAGCCGGCGCCCTCGAAGAGAGCTGGATCGCCGACCTAGAGGCGCTCGGCATGACCTGGGACGAGCATGAGGCCGCCTGGCAGGGCCACATGGCCACCGCCGAGGCCTACCACGCTGAGCAGGGCCACCTCGCCATCCCCGCGCAAGAACCCGGCGGCCAGTTCCTCGTCGACCAGCGCGCACTGGCGCGCAAAGGCCCCCTCGCCCCCGACCGCGAAGCCCGGCTCGCCGCCCTCGACCCAGACTGGAATCTCCCGCACGGCCCCGACTGGCACCGCAAGTACCACGTGCTGCGACGCCACATCCAAGCCGGCAACCACCCCAGCACGCTGGCCCGCGACACAGTGATCCCCGGAGTGAAGGCGGGCAGCTGGCTGCACCGCCAGTTCACGGCCTGGCACCAACTCGATCCCGGCCAGCGGGACCTACTTACCCGCCTCGACCTCACCCCCGACCGCATCCTGATATACCGTCAGGACGGAACAGGCGCGGCCGCCACCCCGCGGAGGCGTACCTTAGCGCAGACTGCACACATCCTCAGCCTGTTCCTCGAACGATGGGGACGCACTCCCGGCGCCCGCGAGTGGATCGAAGTCGACGGCGAGCGCGTCATGATCGGACCCTGGCTGGCCAAGGCCCGCACCAAACTCAACGCCGGACAACTACCCAGCAAACACGCCAAGTTGTTGTCCGAAACCCTCGGCGGGCACGGGATCATCCCGGCTGACCAGCCCTGAGCTTGACTCTGTCGGGGATCTTGGAGTTTCGCGGTGCGGCAGCATGGTCAACGGGCAAGCTCGGGTAGTTCCGGTGACCGATGCAGCTGTCGAGGTGTCCGTTGTCCCTCCGTCCCCGTTTCGGTGAGCAAGTCCCGCCTCTGACTGCGCAGGTCGCGCGGGCGAGCAACCCGGGCGGCACGACGGCGATATGGGTGCGCGACCGGCTGGATGGGCTCGCAGCGTTCGGCGGCCTGGTCGAGCAGGGCGGTGCCGGCGGCGTTGTCATGGGCGGATGCGGCCAGGACGACGACGCCGATGATCAGCCCCAGCACGTCGACGGCCAGTCCCCGCTTGCGCCCCGACACCTTCTTGTTGGCATCCAGTCCCGTCGTAATCTTCGGGACACCGGCAGCCGCGCGGACGGACTGGGTATCGATGATCAAGAGGGACGGGTCCTCTAATCGCCGGGCTCTCTCCCTCACCTGGCAGCGCAGGAGTTCCTGAATCCGCTGGTCGAGCACGTCCTCGCGCCACAGACCGAAGTAGTAGAACACCGCCGACCAGGCAGGAAAGTCGTGGGGCAATAGCGCCACTGACAGCCCGTCCGGTTCTGATAGACGAGGCGGTCGGCCCCTTCACCGTCGCCGTCGGTCTGCTCAGCCAGGCCGAACATGGGCCGGACCAGGGGTGGCGACTCGGACCGTTGCCGAACCTGCGTCGCTTACGTGACAGAGCCATCCGAACCAACCATGGGCTGCCGACGCCCGGCGCCGCCCGCTACACCGGCGGGCTGTGGCTGGGCAAGTCACTGAAAACGGTCACCTACCAGGAAGCCCGTAAGTTCGACAGCAGTGCGATGCTCGGCAAGGCCTGTGGTCGCCTGTCCCGGCTGGAGTGCTTCGAGGGCAGGCTCGCTCGGGTGATGTGCCTGCGGCGACGTACGGCAGGGCTTCGCTGCGTTGGGCGCCGTGAGCCGTCGGGCACCGGACTCCGTCGTCGAACCGGGTTCAGCCCGACTGCATCACGGCGGACATCGAGGGGGGAGACGCGTGAGAAGCGGTGAGAAGGGCGCCGTGGACGGCCGCGGACGCCACCCGGGTGACATAGCGAGCGGTGTCCCGAGGCCATGCGTCACGTTCCTGGTGGATCAGGAGACAGACGGCGCCGTGCACGCCGGCACACAGCAGCCTGGCGGTTTCGGTGGTGCTCTCCACCGGTACCCCGGCATCGAGACAGGCTGTGACCTTGTCCCGGAAATAGCGGAAACACGCATCCGCGTTCTGGCGACTGGCCTTGGTGGCCTCGCCATCCATCACCAGTCGGTACGGGGAGGGATGGCGAAGCCCGAACGCGACGTAGGCGACGCAGGTTTCGTAGAGCACCGTCACCGGATCCGGGACCCCCCGGGACACTTCTTCCAACTCGAGGAACAGTGAACTCCACACACGCAGGCACGTGGCGTGGACGAGTTCCGTCTTCGAGGCGAAGTGGAGGTAGACGGCCGGCGGGGTGACCCCCGCGCGTGTCGCCACCGCCCGAATCGTTAGAGCGTCGGCACCGCCCTCTTCCAGCAGTTGATCGGCGATGTCGAGAAGCTGCTCGCGGAGCAGGCCGCCCTGGCCCTTGGCGGCGCGAACGCGGAAGCCGGTCACAGGAAGGGGCCTTGCGGAGGAAGCGGCATCAGGATGTCTTCGGCTTGACGGCGGTGACCACCTGGGTTACCCGGGCGCACAGTTCGCCTTCGGCGTCGTGCACGTCGACCTCGATGACGGTGTTACGACCGACGCGCAGGGGGCGAGCTGTGGCAACGACGTCTGTGTGTGCAGGCCGAAGGAAGTGCGTGGTCGACTCCACAGTGGCCGGTGCGGCGCCGACCGGGCCGTTGAGGGCGGCGCACACGGCGGCGCTCACATCGGCGAGGCCCATCAACGCTCCTCCATGGAGGCCACCGCCCACCGTGGAGAGCGAGAGATCGTGTGGCAGCGTGGCTCGAACGCCGGCTGCCGTCATTTCGTCGAACACGACTCCGAGGGTCTTGGCGTACGGCGCGAGTGCGTAGACGTCGTTGGCTGCGAGCGCGGGCATGGGCTGCTCCCCTCTGAGTTACGTACGATAAGTTATCGACGTTAACTCAGGCCGTCAACCGGGGATGTCCGACCACGTACGACGGCTACGGATAAGCGCCTTTGCGGGGAGCGGGGGTCGTTTCGCCAAGTGTCGTGCCGCGGCCCAGCGAGCGGTCGGCCGTGCACAGGACCAGGAACACGGCGGCCACACCGAGGAGCGGCCAGGCCATGGCATGCAGTCCGGGACTGGTGGCGCCGTCGCGGAAGAACACGGCGCTCGCCGCTGCCGCGAACAGTGCGCCGATGTACATGAACGTGCGCAGCAGTCCCGCGGACGAGCCTATGCGGGCCGGGTCGGCCTGTGCGTACAGGGCATTCTGGTTGGCCAGTCCGATCAGGCCGTGCGGGATGCCGACGACCGCGCTGAGCACGACAAGCAGCCAAATCGGGCTGTCGGCGTGCAGGAGCAACAATGCCGCGCAGCCGAGGCATTGGAAGAGCGCGCCGACAACGAGTTTGCCCCGTACCCGGCTGCGGCGTCCCGTGAGCGCGGTGACACCGATGGCCGTCGCGGACAGCGGCAGCAGAAGCAGACCTGCCTGTGACGCGATGAGCCCTCGGCCCTCTTGGAGCCACTGGCTGTAGCCGTAGAAGAAGGCGTACGACGTGGTGTAGGCGAGGCACTGACGGGTGAACGTGACAAGCAGCGGTACGTTGCCGCCGAGGACTCGAAGATCTATGAACGGCTGGGCCATGCCGAGTTCGCGACGCACGAACACCGAGCCCGCAGCCAGGCCGAGCACCGGCAGATACCAGTGTGCGACCGCCGGGTTCATCAGGAAGAACATGAACGCGGTCAGTGATCCGGCGAACCACAGCATGCCCGGCACATCGACGTGTACCGTCCTGCCCGGTGGCGTCGCGCGTGGCAGCCACAGTGCGCCCAGGACAAGGCACATGAGCGACAGCGGCACGTTGATGCCGAAGATCAGGTGCCAGCCACCGGTGCCGATCAGCAGGCCACCGAGAGCCGGCCCGACGACCGCGATGACCTGATTGGAAATCGACAGCGCGGCGAGGACGCCACTCGGGTTCTTCCGGCCGGTGCGCTCCGACTCGGAGCGCAGCAACGACATGGACGCCGGGTAGGCCGCCGAGGTGCCGAATCCGAGAAGGACGCGGGAAGCGACCAGTACCCACAAGTTCGGAGCGAGGGTGCCGAGCAGTCCGGCCAGGCCGGCCAGCGCGGTGCCCAGCAAGTAGAGCCGACGCGGACCGAACGCGTCGACAAGCCGGCCGATCACCGGCTGGCCGACGGCCGTCGCGAGGTAGAGACCCGAGACGAGCCATGCCGTCTGTGAGGGAGGCACGTCGAAGGCGCGGCCGATGGGCACCAACGCGACTGCGAGCATGGAAGAGTTGATGGGGTTGAGAATCGAGCCCAGGATCATCGGTGCGATCAGGCGCCGGTCGAAGCCGCCCGTCTCTGCCCGACGCCGTCTGCGCGAGGCTGGACGCGTCACCCCTGCGCCACCTTGTCGAGCAGCGCCATTGCGGTGATGACCGCCCGCACCTCCTCCTCGGTGCCGTGCGCTTGCAGGGCCCGGGCGAGCCACGCCTGACGGGCGAGGCGCTCGCCCCTGCGCTGTTGGTGCCCCCGGTCGGTGAGGGAGACGAGTTGCCGCCGCCCGTCATCGGGGTCCGGGCTGCGTGAGACGAGCCCGGCCTCTTCAAGGGCGATGACGGTCTTGGCCATCGACTGAGGCCGTACGCCCTCAGCAGCGGCGAGATCACTGGCGGAGGCGGGACCGTTCCTGGCGAGGCGGCGCAGGACGGAACTCTGCGGCGGGGAAGGTTCCCTCTCCCCGCCTCCGCCCCGGCCCATCGCTTCCTCGGCCGCTTCCAGGGCTCGCAGCTTGCGGCGGAGCCGGCCGAACACCACCCAGATGTCGCCGGCAGCCTGAATGACGGCCTCGGTCAAGGGCTCTTCGTCCGCTGGCGTCATGCCCCCATGCTAAATATACAGCCCAGGCTGTACAACCTGGGCTGTATAGATAGTCGCGTTCATGGAGCCTGCCTGTCGGTGGTGCTGTCGAGGAGATCTCGGAAGGCCTCCCACATTGTGATCGCGGCGTCCGCCGCGGTGTCGGCGAGTGGCGCGTACTCCCAGAATCCGTGCGGCAGGGGCGGCTCCTCGAAGGGCAGCACCGTCACACCCTTCACAAGCAGCCGCTCCCGGAACAGGCGGGCGTCGGCGCGCAACGGGTCCAGGACGAACCAAGGACCGCACCGACCAGCACGGTCGGTGCAAGCGGCTCGAGACGAGCGAGCCCGCACCTACTGGACGGCGTCGACGGCATCGTCGTAGGCGCACGGGAACCGGTGCTCGGGCGCGAGGCGGTTGTGGACGGAGACGACGGGGCGCTCGGTCACATCGCGCGGCATCCACGCCTGCCCGTCGTGTGTGTCGAGGCCGCCCTTCACAAGCCGCCGCCGTGGAAGAAGAGCACGACGCAGTCGTCGCGTGCGCCGGGATGGACGCGGATGGGGAGCGAGCGCCCGTCGGGTGGCGCGACACGGTGCGCACTCCGGCCACCATCACGGGAGTCGTTCGCTCGCGGCGGTGGTTCGCTCCGCGGCGGCGGGCGGTCAGCACCGGCTGCGGAGGTGGTTGTCGCCCATAGCGCCCGTAGGTCGGGAGGACCGGTCCGCCTTCCCGTTTCGCGGTCGCCCATCGGCCGGCGACCTGTTGATCAAGTCGATGGTGGGTCATGGCTGTGGGACCTCCGGCGCACGGGGCGGGGGGACGCGGACACATGGGAGCCGGGGAACCACTGGACGACGGGAAGGACGGCGAAGTAGTTGTCCGGTGCCGGGCACGACGTTGCGGGTGAGTGCAATTCGACCGAGTCCTGGCGGCCGAAGGTGGAGGCCGTCACTCGGCAACCGTCAAGGAACGCTCAGGTGCGCGGCGGGCCGACCGTCAAGTGCCGTCTGAATGATGGGTCAGGTCATCCCGGAAACCAGTCAGGTCTGAGCATGTGTGCCGGACGGGCGGTGACGGAACGGCTGTCGAGCCGAGAAGAAGGACCCGTGAACAAGGTAATCGTCGCAGGCGGGCCGACCCTGGTGCGGGCCGCGCTGACCAAGGTGATCGATGCGAGCGGCACCATGAGGGTGGCTGGCACTGCCGCGCACGGCAGGGACCTGATAGATCTGCTCGATGCCGGTGTCGACGCGGACGTCGCCGTGCTCGACCGCTCCTATTACACCGGGCAACTGGATGACTTCACTGCCCAGATCACCGAGATCCGTGCCGCGGCGAGAACCGTCGTCTTCGGCGCTCCCAGTGATCAGGAGGTCGATGCTCAGGTGCGTGCTGGCGCCACGGGGGTCCTCGGCGCGGATGTCAGCGCCTCCCAGTTCATCGCCGCTCTGGAAACCGTGTGCCGGGGCGGGCTCGTCGTCGCCCTGGGGACAGCCCCGGCTGTCAAGAAGGCGCAAGGGCGGGTCACGCCCGAGCTCACCGGGGATCTCTCCGTCCGAGAACGCGAGATCCTCACCATGTTGTCGAGCGGCCAGGACAGTGCCTCCATCGCCCGCGACCTCGGTCTCAGTCCCCTCACCGTGAAGACCCACATCACGCACATGCTCAGCAAGCTGGGAATCCGCCGACGCGGACACCTGATCGCCTTCGCCTATGAGAGCGGGCTCATCGTGCCGGGCATGACACCCACCAGTTTCATCGCCCCCCGGCTGCAAGCAGCCTCGTAGCCCCGGGCGACTGACAACCCGGGTAACAGGAAGTCGTGTTGTCCAGGTGCATGCCAGGCCTACGCCTCGCGTGTGCCCTGGTGCATCTCGTCGATGAGGTTCTGCATGCGCGCTCGACCACCGACCGCCTCTGTCTCAGGTCGGGTGATCTCGCCACGGTCCACATTCAGGTCTCGCGGGACAGCAGCCCGAACCTCTTGATGCACTGCCACCGTTGAAGCCCGGCTTGAGCTGTCGCACATACCCGTCGATCCGCTCGACCGAGGAGGGTGCCGAGACGACCTCCTCGTACGACTTCCCCGCCAGCCCGTTCTCCGGGCCCACTGGAGGATCGCCGGCTCGTCGGGCGCGATCGGGGCGGTGCTGAAGTTCCGGTCAGCGTCGCGGACGAGGATGTTGGAGAGGTACGGGCAGACCGCCTGGAACTGCCCTCGATCTCGGTGGGGGATGTACTGGCCGCCGGACCTCTTGATGAGGTCCTTGTTGCGGTCGGTGATGCGCAGATAGCCGTCGTTCGAGAGTTCGCCTGTGTCGTTGGTATGGATCCAGCCGTGGGGCTCCAGGACCTTGGCGGTCTTCTCGGGCAGCCCGTGGTAGCCCTGCATGACGCCGGGCCGCGCAGGAGGATCAGGCCGGCCGCGATGTTGTAGACCCGCTCGGCGGCCGGCGTCCAGCTGAGTGATTTCCAGTCGGCCGGGACCTCGGCGGAGGACGGCGACACCGGGTAGCGGTAGGCATCGGCCTCCGGGGTGACCGTCACGCGCTCCAGGAAGGGTCCCGCGACGGACGGTGGACGATTCCCCACAGGTGTCTGTGTGTTGTGGTGCAGCGCTGCGGTGGTGTGGTCACGCCCGGAGCATGTGCTAACTGTGCGAGGCAGGCGTGGGAGCGCGGGGCTGGTGTGGGTCAGCCGGTCAGGTGACGTGCGCGGGTCATCACGGGCGATGGCCGCGCGGGAGCCGGATGGTGACGGTGGTTCCGGCTCCCAGGTCTGAGTGCACGTCCACCTGTCCGTGGTGGGCGTGGACGATGGCCTCCACGATGGCCAGGCCGAGACCGGAACCGCCGTAGGCGCGGCTGCGGCTGGCCTCGGCGCGCCAGAAACGCTCGAAGACGCGGGGGAGGTCTTCCGGTGCGATTCCAGGGCCGTTGTCGATGACACTCAGCTGCACGGTCTCACCGGTGAGGGCGACCTCGACGCGCACGGAGGTCTGAGCCGGCGTGTGCTGGACGGCGTTGCCGACGAGATTGCGCAGGACCTGTTGCAGACGGGCGGCATCGCCGACGACGGGTGCGGGCAGTGCGGGTGCCATGGCGATGTCGCGTTGGGGGTAGATGATCTGGGCGTCCTCGATGACGCCGGCGGCCAGGACGGTGAGGTCCACGTCGTCCTGATCGACGGGTCGGCCGGCGTCCAGGCGGGCGAGCAGCGCGAGATCCTCCACGAGCAGGCGCATCCGGCCCACTTCGTCCTCGATGTGGTCGAGTGCGATTTCCAGGCCTTGACCGGAAAGGCCGCCTTGGCGGTGCAGGTCGAGCCAGCCGGAGATGGTGGACAGGGGCGTGCGCAGTTCGTGAGAGGTGTCGGCGGCCAGCGAGCGAACGGTGGCCTCCGCGCGGGCCTGGGCGTCGAACGCCCGGTTGACCGCCTTGGCCAGCAAATCGGCTTCGCTGCCGTTGCGGTGCGCGGGCAGCCGTTCGGTCAGGGAGCCCGCGGCGATGGCGTCGGCGCTTCGGGCCATGCGGGCGAGCGGGCGCATGCCGAGACGCAGAACGATGACGGACAGGGCCAGCAGCACCAGCAACGCGCCGCCGATCAAGGTCAGTTGACGTCGGATGAGCGCGTCGGTGGTGGCGTCGTCGACGGAGGTGTCGATGGTGAGGATGACCGTCGCCGGTGCCACGGTGCCTTCGGCCGGCCCGCGGTCGATGATCAGGCCGGGGCTGGGGATGCGTACGGCGCTGAGGTCGCCGCCATCCAGGGTGACCACCCTTCCCGTCGGTGCCGTCGCGCTGAGTGCCGCCACATCGTCGGCGGCCCGGGACGCGGAGCCGGTGCTCAGCAGGACGTTGTTGTCCTCGTCGACGGCCACCGTGCCCAGGGGCGAACCGAGGAGGGCACCGAGCTGGTCGGCATTGGCGGTCTGCGGTCCCTGGCCGATGACCCGAGTCAACCGCTGGGCGTTCGCTTTGAGGGTGTCCTGGTTGCGCTTGTCCAGGAAGTCTTCCAGGAGGAGGGCGCTGATGACGGCGCTGGCGACCAGTCCGACGACCAGGAGAACGGCCAGCCCGGCGAGCAGGCGCAGGCGGACGCTGGAGAAGGCCCAGGGAAGACGGCCGCGGAGTCTCACGTGTCGTCCTGCTCTCGAAGTGTGTAGCCGACGCCGCGGACGGTGTGCAGCAGCGGCGTACGGCCATGGTCGATCTTGCGTCGGAGGTTGGAGATGAAACGCTCGACGACCACGGAGTCCCCGCCGAAGTCGTACTGCCACACGGCCTCAAGGATCTGGGCGCGGGAGAGAACCTGCCCCTGGTGACTCAGCAGGTAGTGCAGCAGACGGTACTCAGTGGGGGAGAGTTCGACGGTCTGGCCGCCTCGGCGGACTTCGTGCCGGAGGTCGTCGAGCGTGAGGTCGCCACAGCACAGGCGTGTTTCCTCGGCGGCGGGGGTTCCACCGCGGGCGCGGCGCAGCAGGGCCTGCAGGCGGGCGCCGACTTCGACGACGCTGAAGGGTTTGGTGACGTAGTCGTCGCCGCCCAGGCGCAGTCCTCGTACCCGGTCTTCGACGGCGTCGCGCGCGGTGAGGAAGAGGACGGGGACGTCGATGGCGCGGGCGCGCAGGAGTTGGAGGATCTCGAAGCCGTCGGCGCCGGGGAGCATCACGTCGAGAACGATGACGTCCGGGGGGCGGCGGGCGACCTGGTCGAGGGCCTCGCTCAGGTCGCCCGCCGTCTCGACTTCGAATCCGGCGAACTGCAGTGCCGAGATCAGCAGGCGCCTGATGCCGGGATCATCGTCGATGACGAGGACGCGGTCGGTGTTCCCCGGCGGGTTGACGGCGTTCATGTGTGCTCCTGGTGGCGGCAGCGGTTGACCGACGTCCGCCGTCTCTGCCGGTGCGGCGGACTTGGGGCGTATCCCGGTAGCGGCTCTGCTGATCATGGTTTCGTCACAGGGTTGCTGGGGTGGATTCCTTGACTGGGTCGTGCGGGGCCGCCGGTTCGGGGGTGTGGAAGTTCTCGCCCTCGACGTCGAGATGGGGCAGCACGCGGTCAAGGCGTCGCGGCAGCCGCCAGGCCCGGTCCCCGAGGAGTGCCAGGGTCGCCGGCACGAGGGTCATCCGCACCAGGAAGGCGTCGACCATGACGCCGAAAGCCAGGGCGAAGGCGATCGGCATGATGTCGGCGTCGTGGGAGAACAGGAAACTGACGAACACCGAGATCATGATGAGCGCCGCAGAAGTTACCACACGGGCGGCGTTGCGGGCTCCGTTGAGGATGGCCGTGTGGGCGTCGCGGTGGCGGTTGTAGTCCTCCCGCATGGCGGAGACGAGGAACACCTCGTAGTCCATGGCCAGCCCGAAGAGCACGGACATCACGATGATGGGCACGAAGCTGGCCACCGGACCCTCGCTGGGCACGCCCAGCGGGCCGGCCAGCCAGCCCCACTGGAAGACCGCGACGGTGGCTCCGAAGGCGGCGCCCGCGGACAGCAGGAACCCGATGGTCGCCTTGACCGGGATGGCGATCGACCGGAACGCGATCATCAGCAGGAGCAGGGAGAGGCCGACGACGACGATCACGAAGGGCACGAGTGCGCCGCTGAGCTTGTCGGAGACGTCGATGCTGACCGCGGTCATACCGGTGACGGCGACATGGCTGCCGCTGGACTGTGCCAACGGCTGCATCTGGGTGCGCAGCCGGGAGACGAGGTTGCTGGTCTCCTCGGACCGCGGTCCGGTGTCGGGGATGATCTGGATGCGTGCGGCCGTCTCGTCCTTGGCCATGTCGACATCGCTGACGTCCGCGATGCCCCGGACCTCTCGCAGTTCGTCCTCGACGGCGGTGGCCGTGGAGGTGACGGCGGCCGGGTCGTCGTTCTCGACGAGTACGACGAGGGGGCCGTTGGCGCCGGGACCGAAGGCGTCACTGATCACGTCGTAGGCCTGGCGGCTGGAGTTGCTTGTGGCACTGGAACCCTCGTCGGTGAGTGCCAGCTTCAGCTCCATGCCGGGAACGGCCAGAGCGATCAGGACGACGGTGCCCAGGATCAGGTTGCGTACGGGGTGGCGCAGGACGCCCTGGGTCCAGCGCACGCCCATCGTGGCCGTCCGGCCGCTGTGCGACGCCGACCGCATGGAGCGCTTACGGCCGATGGGCAGGAACCTGCGGCGCGGGGCCGCGGACCGGGGTGCTTTGGGCGTGAGCCGGTGGCTGGCCATCCCCATCAGCGCGGGCAGCAGGGGCAGTGCGGTGATGACGGCGACCGTGACCGCTCCGGCCGAGGCCAGCCCCATGGAGGTGAGCATCGGCACACCGGCCACCGACAGGCCGGCGAGCGCGATGAGGACGGTGGCGCCGGCGAATACAACGGCACTGCCCGCGGTGGCGGTGGCCCTGGCGATGGACTCCCTGACCGGCATACCGGTACCCAGCTGGGCGCGATGACGGGAGAGGATGAACAGGGCGTAGTCGATGCCGACGGCGAGTCCGAGCATGATCGCCAGGGTGGGTGCGTTGTCGGAGACGTCGAACACCGTCGCCAACCCCATCATCGCGGCCACCGTACCGATGATGCCGAGCACCGCGGTGATCAGCGGCAGACCGGCGGCGAGCAGCGACCCGAACGTGATCACGAGGATGACCAGGGCCACGCCCAGTCCGATCAGCTCGCTGGGCCCCACGGGCGGATGCGAGGTTTCGTAAGGCTCACCGCCGTAGATGGTCCGCAGGCCCGCCCGCTCGGCTGCGCTTCCGGCGGCCTTCACCGCGTCCAGCGTGCCGGTCGGCACGTCATCGGCCTCCTTCGTGGTGAAGGTGACCTCCGCCACCGCGGTGCGCCCGTCCTCGGAGACGGCGTCACGCTCGGACGGGGCACTGACCTCGCCGACACCGGAGACCCGGCCCGTGGCCTCCAGCGTGGTCTCCAGGGACTTACGCAGATCCGGTTCGGTCACCTTGCGGCCGGGCGGAGCCTGGAACACGATCTGCGCCGACTGGACGTCCGGCTCGGGGAAGTGCCGTTCCATCTTCGTCAGGGCCGTCTGGGCCGGCGATCCAGGGATGGAGCTGCTGTCGGCGAAGGAGCCGGCGAAGGAAACCCCCAGACCGACCACCGCAACGAGGGCCAGGAGCCACCCGATCAACATCGTTCGCCACCGCCGGGCACCCAATGCGCCCAGCCGGTACAAGAGCGTAGCCATCAAAGATTCCCTCACTGTTCGGAAGACGACTCGCCACATCCTTTTCAAGGGACTTGACGACCGCCTCACAGAGAACCTGAGGGTTTCTTGACGGTTCGACTCCAGCACCGTCAGGCATGCCGGTCAGCAGGCATGGGCTAGTCGGCGCTCCGCTTGTCCTCGGACTGGTCCCTGGCGTGATCCAGCCGTAGGGGGAGTCGTGCGGCGAGGTAGTCGATGAGTGCGTTGACACGTCGCGGGACATGCCCGTCCTCCTCCAGGAGGGCATAGATGTCGGAGGCCGGTGTCGACAGGTGCGGCAGGACCCGGATGAGCTCGCCGCGATTCAGATGTGGCCTGACATGCCACTCCGAGCGCATGATCACACCACGGCCGTCCAGCGCCCAACCGGTCACCACGTCACCGTCGTTGCTGGACAGACTGCCCTGCACTCGCACGTGTCGGGGACGGTCCGCATCCCCGAAGCGCCAGAGGGCGAAATCGCTCTCGTTCTCCCGCAGCACGATGCAGTTGTGGTGGGCCAGATCCTCGATGCTTTCCGGGGTGCCGTGCGCGGCGAGGTAGGACGGCGCCGCGCAGGGCACGCGCCGGTTCTTGGCCAGACGCCGCATGCGAAGCGAGGAATCGGGCGGCATGCCGACGTGGACGGCCACGTCGAACTCACGCTGGTGGGGCCGTAGCGGAAGAGCGGACGTCTGCATACGGACGTGCAGTTCGGGGTGGGCCGCGGCGAACTCGCCGAGCAGCGGCGCGATATGCGCGCGGCCGAGACCCAGTGTGGCTTCGACGACGAGGGATCCGCGCAACCCCCCGGCTGTGTCGGTGATCGTGTCCTCGAGCTCGCGTACCTGGTCGAGGATCGCCTCGACGCGCGCCGCGTAGAGCTCGCCCTCCGAAGTCAGCATCAGTCGGCGGGCGCCGCGCTGAACGAGCCGGACAGCCAGGCGATGCTCCAGCGCGCTGAGGCGTTTGCTGACGACGGGAAGGGAGCAACCGAGTTCTCGCGAGGCGGCCGTCAGCGTCTCGCTCGACGCGACCACGTGAAAGAACTGGAGGTCGTCCACGGCTGAACGGCTCCTGGACCACGGGCGACGAGAACGCCGAGAGCTTTCCATAGGGGAAAACCTACCTTGCCCGTTACAGGCTTGTAACGAGCGTTTCCGCTAGCCAAGGTGGGACTCAGCCGCGCCGTGACCGGAACGCCTCTGGACAGAGTGCTCGCCACCGGACTTGCGCATCGATCCTTGGATGGGGAGTGCCTTCGTGCCGCAGAGTTATCGCATCGCAGCGATTCCGGGTGACGGGATCGGCCGCGAGGTCGTCCCGGAGGGGCTGAGGTGCCTGCGTGCCGCCGCCGAGGTGCACGGGTTCCAACTCGACGTCACCGAGTTCGACTTCGCCGGCGCCGACTACTGGCTGCGCCACGGCATGATGCTGCCCGACAACTGGAGGGACGTACTCGGCGCGTTCGACGCGATCTTCTTCGGTGCGGTCGGATGGCCGGAGGTGGTCCCGGACCATGTCTCGCTGTGGGGGAGTCTGCTGCAGATGCGGCGGGGCTTCGACCAGTACGTCAATTTGCGCCCCGTGCGACTGCTGCGCGGTGTGCGCAGTCCGCTGCGTGACCACCAGCCGGGCGACATCGACTTCTATGTCGTGCGGGAGAACACCGAGGGCGAGTACTCCAGCATCGGCGGCCGGATCTTCGAAGGAACCGATCGCGAGACAGTGGTCCAGGAGACGGTCATGACACGGACCGGCGTCGACCGTGTCCTGCGCTATGCCTTCGAACTCGCCGCGTCCCGCCCGAGCAAGCATCTGACCTGGGCGACGAAGAGCAACGGGATCTCGATCTCCATGCCCTACTGGGACGAGCGCGCAACCGAGATGGCCGCCCGGTACCCCGAAGTGACCGCCGACAAGGACCACATCGACATCCTGACCGCGAAGTTCGTACTCCAGCCCGAACGGTATGACGTGGTCGTCGCCAGCAACCTGTTCGGTGACATCCTCTCCGACCTCGGCCCGGCCTGCACCGGAACGATAGGCATCGCCCCCAGCGCCAACATCAACCCCGACCGCTCCTTCCCCAGCCTCTTCGAGCCGGTGCACGGGTCGGCACCGGACATCGCCGGTCTCGGTGTGGCCAACCCTGTCGGCCAGATCTGGAGCGGCGCCATGATGCTCACCCACCTCGGCGAGCACGAGGCGGCCGCGCATGTCGTGGCTGCGATCGAGAGCGTTCTGGAGGAGCAGCCCGGTGTGCTCACCCCCGACCTCGGGGGCACGGGAACGACGGTGGGGCTGGGCAAGGCCGTCGCGGCCCGGATCGCCGCGACGTCTCTCGCCGGCCACGACGGGGGAGTGGCGGCCGGCGACGCGGCCGGCCGCACGGTCGAAGAGGGGGTCGCGGCGTCATGATCAGACCTCTCTCCGACCCGGTCGGCCTCGAAGTGCGCTGGGACCGGCTTGCCGCCGCCACCGACGAGGCGGCCTCCACGATGCTGCGCACGGCCTTCTCCACGATCATCCGGGAGTCGAACGACTACACCGTCGTCCTGATGGACCGCGCGGGACGCACGATGGCCGAGTCACGAGCCGGCATCCCCGCCTTCGCCGCTCTGATGAGTTCGCTGACCGCGCTGGTCATCGAACGATTCCCGGCGGACGAATGGCAGGACGGCGACAGCGTCATCACGAACGACCCGTGGATCGCCACCGGGCACCTGCCCGACATCGCGATGATCTCCCCGGTCTTCCACCGAGGACGGCTCGTCGCGTTCGCGGGCACCGTGGCGCACTCACCGGACATCGGTGGCACACCTTCGATGAGCGCGACCGAGCTGCTCTGCGAGGGCATCTTGATCCCTCCACTGCGCCTGTTCCGGGCCGGACAAGTCGAGCAGGGAGTCAAGGACCTGCTGCTGGCGAACGTACGGCTGGCGGACCAGGTCTGGGGCGACCTGGAGGCGCAGGCCGCGGCGCACGCCGTGTGCCGCCGACGCGCCCAGGAGTTCCTCACCGACTTCCGTGAACCGGACTTCGAGGCGTTCGCGGACCAGGTCCACGCGCTGACCGACGCCGCGATGCGCGCGGGCGTCCGCGACGTGCCCGACGGCGTCTACCGCGCCTCCCTGGACGCGGACGGCGTCGAAGGGCATCCCACGCACATCGAGTGCGCGGTGACCGTTCGCGGCGAGGAGGTCGAGATCGACTACACCGGCAGCTCCCCCCAGGTGCCCTTCGCGACGAACTCGACGTTGAACTACACCCGCGCCTACTCCATGTATCCGCTGAAGATCCTGCTGGATCCGTCCACGCGGACCAACTGGGGCTCCTACCGGTCCATCCAGGTCACCGCGCCGGAAGGCACGATCGTCAACCCGAGGTTTCCCGCGCCCGTCGTGGCACGGCACCTCACCGGGCACCTGTTGTCCTGCGCGGTGTACCAGGCACTGGCCCCGGTGCTGCCCGACCGTGTCATCGCCGACAGCGGCGGCGCCCCCGCCCTGCGCGTCCGCTTCGCCGGGGTCGACGACTCCGGCCGGCCTTTCAGCCTCATGCTCTTCGCCAACGCGGGCATGGGCGCGTCCAAGGAGTCGGACGGGCTCTCCACCACCGCCTTCCCCACCAACTCCGGCGGCGGCAGCATCGAGGCACTGGAGGCCGCGTCTCCGCTGCGCTTCCTCCGCAAGGAGTTGCGCGCCGGATCGGGCGGACGGGGCCGACGCCGCGGAGGACTGGGCCAGGACATCGAGGTACTGAATCCGATGAGCCGACCCGTGCAGATGGTGCTGCTCGGGGACCGCGAACAACATCCGGCGCTCGGACTCGCCGGCGGCGAACCCGGGGCCACCGCACAGGTCGTCCTGGACTCCGGCGAGCGCGCCCCCCTGAAGTCGATCTCGCAGCTCGCCCCCGGCGCATCGGTGGTCATCTCCTTCGCCGGCGGCGGCGGGTTCGGCCCCCCGAAGGAGCGTGAGCCCGAGCTCCTGACCGCCGACGAGATCGCCGGCTACACCGTCCCGGCCAGTCAGCAGAACCCGCGCACAGCCCGGACGGCGGGCGGTAGCGCATGTGAGGAGGTGGGCCGATGAGCCGCACGGTCCGGATCGGCGTCGACGTCGGCGGGACGTTCACCGATCTGCTGCTGCACGACCCGCGAAGGCAACTGATCCGGCCCGGGAAGCTGCCCACCACGCCCCACGCTCCCAACGAGGCCATCACCGCGGGGATCGCCCGGCTGCTGGAGGAGACGTCCACGACGCCCGGAGAGGTCGCGGGCATCGTGCACGGCACCACGCTGGTGACGAACACGCTGCTGGAACGCACCGGAGCGGTCGTCGGTCTGCTGAGCACCAGCGGGTTCAGCGATTCCCTCGAAATGGGACGGGAGACGAGGTTCGACACCACCGATCTGCTCGCCCGGCCGGCTCAACCGCTGGTGCCGCGCCCTCTGCGCCGTGGCGTACCCGGGAGAATCGCCGCGGACGGCAGTGAACTCGAACCGCTCGACGAGCGTGCCGTCCTCGCAGCTGTGCGGGATCTGACGGACCAGGGCATCGAGGCACTGGCCGTGGCCCTGATGCACTCCTACCGCGACGCCCGTCACGAGCACCGGGTGCGGGACCTGATCGCGCGGGCACACCCCGACCTCCCCGTCACCCTCTCCAGCGCCGTGGCCCCGGTCATCGGTGAGTACGAGCGGGCCGGTACCGTCTGCCTGAACGCGTATGTGCAGCCCCTGATGTCGCGCTACCTCGACGACCTGCGTGACGATCTGACCGTCATGGGGATCGACGCGCCCCTTCGCATCATGCTCTCCGGCGGTGGTGTCACGACCCTCGAGGACGCCAAGCGGTTCCCGGTACGGCTGCTCGAGTCGGGCCCCGCGGCCGGTGCCATCGCCGCTGCCGCCGTCGCCAGGACGTTGGGGGAGCAGGACGTGGTCTCCTTCGACATGGGCGGGACCACGGCGAAGATCGCTGTCGTCCAGGGGGGCAGGCCCAGGCTCAAGCACGACTTCGAGGCGGGGCGGGTCGACAAGTTCAAGCCCGGCTCGGGGCTGCCGGTGCGCCTGACCGTCGTCGACATGATCGAGATCGGGTCGGGAGGCGGCTCGATCGCGGCACCCGACGCACTCGGGCTGCTGAAGGTGGGACCGCGCAGCGCCGGCTCGGTGCCCGGGCCTGTCGCCTACGGGCGTGGAGGCGAGCGACCCACCGTGACGGACGCCGACCTGCTGCTGGGCTATCTCGACGCGGAGAACTTCCTCGGCGGCGAGATGAGGCTGCGGACGCGCGAGGCCCACAAGGCGCTGACCCGTGAGGTGGCGGGCCCCCTGGGACTCGACACCGCTGACGCCGCCGCCGGGATCGTGGAGGTGGTCACCGAAAGCATGGCCGCCGCCGCCCGTATGCACCTGTCCGAGCAGGGCAAGGACCCGGCCGACTTCGCGCTGCTGGCCTTCGGTGGAGCCGGACCCGCCCATGCCTACGGGCTGGCGAAGTCGCTGAAGATCCCCCGAGTGATCGTGCCGATGCGGGCTGGGGTGATGTCCGCCTGGGGGCTCCTCGCCGCCGCTCCCACGGTCGACGAGGTCCGCAGTCTGCCGTCGCCTCTCGCCGACATCGACTGGGACCAGGTCGCCGCGCTGTACGACGAGATGACGCTCCGCGCCACCGAGACGCTCCAGGCGGGAGACCCGGAGCTCGTGCGGGTACGCCGCTCGGCCGACATGCGTTACCTCGGCCAGGGTTTCGAGATCGAGGTCACCGTGCCCGAGCAGGACTTCGGTCCAGCCGGTCTCGGACGCATCCGGGCCGCCTTCGAGTCCACATACCGTGCCGTGTTCGGCCGTTGCCTCGACGGTGCAGTGGAAGTCGTGAACTGGCGACTTTCTGTGCGACTGCCCCGTCATGAACTGTCGATCGAGGGCAGCCATGCCCGGGGAGGTGCGGCGAGCCGCGGCGTCCGGTCGGTGTACTTTCCCGGACACGGCCTGCTTGAGGCCACCGTGTGGAACCGCTACGAGCTCACGCCGGGAACCGAGCTGGCAGGTCCGGCGATCTTCGAGGAGCGCGAATCGTCCTGCTCCTTCGGGCCGGACTGCAGGATCCGGGTCACCGACGACCTGACCCTCCTGATCGAGGTCGGCCGGGACTGAACCCCCCTCCCCAGTCGTCCCCGAAGAGTGCAGCGTCGCGCAGCCGCCGAAGGCGGCGGGACGGTCGGCGACCCGTCCGAGGAGTGGCTGCCCCACCTGCGGCGGCAAACGGATCGACGCCGCTCACGCCCACACCGACAACCTATCCAGCAGCTGCCCAGCATGATGGCGGCGCGAAGGGACGACCCTCATGACGACGGTGTCTGCAGGGCAGCGCACACCCACCCGGCGCATCACGTTTCTGGTCGCTCTCGCGGTCTTCGCACAGGAGTCGACCTGGAACTTCTACGAGTCTCAGGTTCCGCCGCTCCTGCGGGAGCACATCACCAGCGCGGCCGTCGTGGGTCTGCTGATGGGCATGGACAACCTGCTAGGCATCTTCATCCAGCCGTGGATCGGCAACCGGTCCGACCGGACGAGGACCTCCTGGGGCCGGCGGATGCCCTACCTGGTGGTCGGAATGCCGATCGCCGCCGCGCTGTTCGTCCTCATCCCGCACAGCGCGGCGTCCTTGCCGCTGTTGATCGTGGTGATGTTCTCGTACGCGCTCGTCGCCAACACCTTCAAGCCGATCGCCGAAGCGCTCGTTCCGGACTTCATCGCACCCGAGCGCCGAAGCCGGGCCAACGCCGCGGTCAAGATCGCCTCGAGTGTCACGGCCATCGTCGCCGCGCTCATCAGTATTTTGCTGGTCGACAATCACCTGAGTCTCGCGTTCGCGATACCCGCGATCATCATGCTGATCTCGATCGGGGTGCTCGCGGCCACCGTGCGCGACAACCGGTCTCCGGCCTACCAGGCAGCGGTGGCCGAGTGCGATGAGGAGGACAGCGCCGAACGCCCCGAGCGACGGGTCCGGGACACCTTCGTGGAGATCCTCAGGGACGCCGATCGCAGCCGGCTCCTGCTGCTCCTCGCGATTCTCCTCTTCGGCAGCGCGTGGTCCGCGTCCCGGTCGTTGATCACGCCGTACGGGATGGAAGCCCTGGACATGTCACGGGGAGCCGCCGGCGGTCTCACCCTGCCCAGCGGTATCGCCTTCATCCTGGCGGCCTACCCTGCAGCCGTGCTCGCCGAGCGGTACGGGCGGCTGCGGGTCATGGCCGTGGGGATGTCGGTCTTCGCCGGCGCCATGGTGCTGGGGACACTCATCCAGACCCCGACGGGGGCCACGGTGGCCCTGTGCCTCGCGGCGGCCGGCGCGACCTGCTTTCTGGTCAACGCGGTGGTCGTCCTGTGGAACCTCGCACCCTCGGCGCGCGTCTTCGGGACGTACGCCGGTATGTACACCGTCGGCTGGGCCGGTGGCGGCTTCCTGGGCCCCGCGCTGGTCGGCGGGATGGTCGACATCACCGGCTGGCCCCTGATGTTCATCGACGTCGCCATGGTCGCCGCGCTGTCGATCATCGTCGTAGCCAGGATCAGCGTGCTTCAGCGTCGCGCCAGCCTGATGCTCGCCAAGTAACCAGCCCATCCCCGCAACGCGGCGCGGGCCCAGCGCGGGACGCAGCCAGAGACGAGGAACCGTGTCCCGCATTCTGATCACCACAGACTACCTACGGCCCGGCGACGAGGTCGATCACTATCTTCGGGCGCACGGCCACACGACGGTACACGCCCCGCTCGTCGGCCGACACGGTCGGGAGCAACTCGTCGCCGCGCTCGACGGGATCGACGCGGCGCTCGTCGCCCATGAGCCCCTGACCGCCCAGGTCCTCTCCGAAGCTCCCCGGCTGCGCGCCCTCGTGCGCACCGGCGTCGGCTACGACTCGATCGACGTCGTCGCCGCGGGCAGGCTCGGCATCACGGTGAGCAATCTGCCGGGAATCAACGCCAACGCCGTGGCCGAGTACACCCTCGGTCTGCTGCTGGCGGCCGCCCGGCGACTGGTGCACAGCGCGGCGGGCGTCGCTGCCGGCGGCTGGCCGAGGGAGGACGGTCACGAGTTGCGCGGGTCGGCGCTCGGCCTGATCGGATACGGGGCGGCAGCGCGCGCCGTGGTGCCGCTGGCGCGAGCCTTCGGCATGGAGGTGCTGTGCACGACCGGTGTGCCGGAGGACGAGCGATCGGACCCGTCGGTGCGGTTCGTCGCGCTCCCCGAGTTGCTCGAGGCCTGCGACTACGTATCGGTGCACACCGCGCTGACGGACCGCACACGCGGTCTCCTGGACGTCTCCGCCTTCCGGCGGATGAAGCCGACGGCGGTGCTGGTCAACACCGCGCGGGGGGCCGTCGTCGACGAGCATGCCCTCGTCGACGCCGTGCGGACCGGCGAGATCGCCGGGGCGGCGCTCGACGTGGTGAGTGAGGAGCCGCTCCCGGCCGACAGCCCGCTGCGGGACGTCGAGGGGATCGTCGTCTTCTCGCACCTCGCGGGCCAGACCGCCGAAGCCCGTGCAGCCGCCGGCCTCGAGGGCGCGGCCGAGGTGGTGGCCGCCCTCGCGGGCCGCCCCCGGTTCGCGGTGAACGCCCACCTGCTGCCCCAAGCCCCCACAGTCCGGGTCGACGGGTGACATCCGCCCGCCCCGTGCCCGGTACCGAAAAGAAAGAGGAACATGGAAAACGAACGGGTTGACCAGGTCAAGGTCCTGGCACCGACCGGCATGCTCGGAGCCGGCTTTCCCGAGGCCACGATCGAGCGGGGCCTGGCGCTCGGCGCCGATGTCATCTCCGTCGACGCGGGCAGCACCGACTCCGGTCCCTACTATCTCGGCGCGTCGCAGCCCAAGACCAGCCGCGCGGCGGTCGCCCGTGACCTGCGCGTCCTTCTCAGGGCGGCGGCGGAGGCCGGCATCCCACTGATCGTGGGCTCGTGCGGCACCAGCGGAACCGACTCCGGTGTCGACTGGGTCGCCGACATCGTCGCCGACATCCTGGCGACCGAGGGACTCCGGCTGCGGGTGGCGCGTATCTACAGCGAGCAGTCGACCGGCACGCTCCTCAAGCGCCTGGACGAGGGCCGCATTCATGCCCTGCCTCCGCTGGGCGAACTGGAGCCGAAGACACTGCAGAGCTGCACGCACATCGTGGGTGCGATGGGACACGAGCCGATCGTCGCGGCGTTGGAGGCAGGTGCACAGGTCGTGCTCGCCGGCCGCGCGACCGACACCGCCATCGCCGCCGCCTATCCGCTGATGAAGGGGATGCCGGCCGGCCCGGCATGGCACGCCGCCAAGATCATCGAGTGCGGCGGACAGTGCACCAGCAATCCGCGCACGGGTGGGGTTCTGGCCACCATCGACGCAGACGGCTTCACCATCGAGCCGCTCGATCCGACGGCCGCCTGTACACCGATCCTGGTCGCCGCTCACATGCTCTACGAGACGGTGGACCCGTTCCAGATGCGCGAGCCGGACGGCACCCTGGACGTCCGTGAAGCCGTCTACACCGCCCTGGACGACCGCACGGTGCGGGTCGAGGGTTCGCAGTTCCATGTCGCCGACCAGCACACCATCAAACTCGAAGGCGCCCGAATCACCGGCTACGAGACGATGTCGTTCAGCGCAGTCCGGGACCCGCACATTCTTGCCAACATTGACGACTGGGCCGATCTCATGCGGACGATGATCAGGCAGCGGGTGGAGCAGACGATCGGCCTCAGCGAGGAGAAGTACGCCTTCGACCTGCGCCTGTACGGGCACAACGCCATCCTGGGGGATCTCGATCCGGTAGTGGGTCCGCCTCGCGAGGTGGGAGTCATGCTCCTCGTCAATGCCCCGGACCAGAGCACCGCCACCGCCGTCGCGAAGATCGCCAACCCCTTGATGCTCCACCTGCCGACGGCCGACATGGACTATCTGCCGAGCCTGGCGTTCGCCACCTCGCCGGCCGAGGTGGAGCGCGGCCCGGCGTACGAGTTCGTGCTCAACCACGTCGTCGACACCGTCACTCCCACCGACATGTTCCGCACCGAGTTCGAGGAGGCCTCCCACCATGGCTGAGACCGTCCCCACCACCCTGGGCGACCTGGCGTATGAAGTCCGCTCCAAGAACGCCGGGCCGTTCTGGGTCACCATGGAGCTGTTCATGCGTGACGCGGACGGCTATCGCATCGCGGCCGACGAGAGGTTCCTCAACGAGGGCACGATCGCCCGGCTCTACGGACTCGACGAGGCCGACGTGCGGATGTTCCGCATCCCGTCGCTGAACGTCGTCAAGATCTCTTTCCCGCGTCCCGTAAGCCAGGCGTCACTGCGTGACCGTGACGTCCACTCAGGTCAGCACCATGTGCCGCTGGCGGTTCTGCCTGTGCCAGTCTGACCGCCGCCCGGAAGAAGGGGCGGCCCCGGCGGTAGCCCCGAACGCGACTGCCAGACGCGGTCCTTCACCAATCCGCCCCACAAGCACCCGAAGGAGCAGTTCCTTGAACACACCTGCCGTGCCCGGGCCCGGTACCCGTCCTCGGGTTCGCGGACGCCGTTCGGTGATGCTGACGGCACTGGTCGCGGCCGCGATGGTGGGCACGCTCGGCATCGCACCCGCCTCCCTGGCCGACACCACGCGCCCCACTCCCGCCGCCTGCCCGGGCCACCTGGAGGACAAGGCCAACTGCTACACCGGCCGGGACGCCAACGGCGCGTACTACACGATGGCCCTCCCTGAACACTGGAACGGCTCCCTCGTCGTCCACTCCCACGGCGGTCCCGACTTCTCCTACGACGAGTCCACCAGCACCGAGGACCTGAAACGCTGGGCGGTGATGGTCGACGAGGGCTATGCCTGGGTGGGCTCCTCGTACCGGCGCGGCGGCTACGGGGTCAGGATGGCCGCCGCCGACACGGAGAACGTACGCCGCCTGTTCGTCAGCCACTTCGGCCGCCCCGACCGCACCTACCTGCACGGCCAGTCCTGGGGCGGCAATGTCGCCGCCAAGGTCGCCGAGACCTACGGCCGCGAGCGTGGCGCCTACGACGGAGTCCTGCTGACCAACGGCTTCCTGGCCGGCGGCTCGCGTGGCTACGACACGCGCGTGGACCTGCGGACGGTCTACCAGTACTACTGCCGCAACCTGCCCCGTCCCAGCGAGCCGCAGTACCCGTTGTGGCAAGGGCTGCCCGCGAACTCCCCGATGACACCCGACGAGATCCACAGCCGCCTCCAGGAGTGCACCGGCATCGACTCCGCCCCGGCCGACCGGACCGCCGAGCAGCAACGCAACCTCGACGACATCCTGGCCGTCACCCGCATCCCGGAGCGGTCCCTGGCCACGAACATGCAGTACGCGATCTTCCTCGTCCGGGACATCGTGTCCAATCGGCTCGACGGCCGTAACCCGTTCAGCAACCGAGGGGTCCGCTACGACGGTTCGCACGACGACAAGGCGCTCAACGCCGACGTGGCGCGCTTCTCGGCCGACCCCACCGCGCGCCGCGACCTCTCCTACGACAGCGACCTCACCAGACGGATCGCGCTCCCGGTCCTCACGTTGCACGCCATCGACGACCCACAGGTCTTCGTCGAGCACGAGGCGGCCTATCGCGCCACGGTCCGGGCCACCGGCAGAAGTGAGAACCTCGTCCAGACCTTCACGAGGGAGAGCGATCACAGCGGGCTCAGCAACGCCGAGTACGCCAACTCTCTTGCGACTTTGGACACATGGGCGCGCACCGGCCGGAAGCCCACCCCCGGCTCGATCGCGCGTGCGTGCGGCGCGTTCGACTACCTCTACGGTGGTGGCTGCTTCTATGATCCGGCGTTCCGCCCAGCCCCGTTCGCCGCCCAGGTCCGCCCCCGGCCCGGCGGCCTCCACTGGCCCGCAATGTCCGCCGCGCAGGAACAGGTGTGGAGCCGTATCGAAGGCGTGGGCATCGCACCATGAAACCGCCCTCCGCGGTCCCGAGTCCCCTCTCCCGTGGCGGGGCCTGCACACCCCGCGCCACGCGCGTCTTTCTCTCTGAAGACCCGCTGCCCGCAGCGTTGCGCCGTACGGCGGTGAGCAGTCCCTCCTGCTCATAGAAGCGCAAGGTGTGTGCGGCCAGGCCGGTCAGAGCGCTGACCTCGCCGAATAGGCAGGACGGAATTCTCGGCATTCGTCGCGTTCACTGCCTAACGAGCTTGCCCTGAAGTCAACTTGAACTCCTAACACGATCGGCGAAAGGAGCGCCATGTCATCCACATGGTTCATCACCGGCACTTCTTCGGGTTTCGGGCGCCTGCTCACCGAGGACCTGCTGGCCCGTGGTGACCGGGTCGCCGCGACCGTGCGCAGGCCCGAGACGCTGGACGATCTGCGCGCTCGGTACGGTGAGCGCCTCTGGTCTGCCCGGCTCGACGTCACCGATTCCGAGCAGGTCCGCCGGGTTGTGACCGACGCTTTCGCGGCGCTCGGCACGATCGACGTGGTCGTCAACAACGCCGGCTACGGCGTCTTCGCCTCGGTGGAAGAAGCTACTGACGCACAGATCAAACGCGTGATCGACACCAACCTCCTGGGATCGATCCATGTCATCCGTGCGGCCCTGCCGCATCTGCGCGCCCAGGGGCAAGGACGCATTATGCAGGTGTCCACGGCAGGCGGCCAGACGACATACCCGAACTTCAGCTACTACCACGCTTCGAAATGGGGAATCGAGGGCTTCTGCGAGACGGTGGCTCGCGAGATCGCCCCGTTCGGCATCAGCTTGACCATCGTCGAACCCGGTGCGACATCGACCGGATTCGCCAGTGCCCTCGACACCGCGCCAGTGATGCCGGAGTACGAGAACACCCCGGCAGGCGAGGTGCGGCGAGCCATCGCATCGGGCGCCTTTCCCTTGCCGAACGACCCGCACAAGATCACACAGGCGATGATCGAGCTCGTCGACTCCGCAGCCACGCCGCTGCGACTCCCTCTCGGGTCCGACACCTACGACGACATACGGGCATCACTCGTCGCCCGACTCGCCGAGCACGACGCACATCGCGGCACCGCTCTCGCGGTGGTGAACGGGGATTCTGGGTGACCTCGCTTCACATCGTTCCAGCGCGACGCTGGGCGTTGCTCGCAGGTGTTCTCGGCGAACATCATCTGGGGCGTGGTCAGTGCGCCCCTGTCCCTGCAGGCCATCAAACTGCTCGCCGAGACACCCGGACCCGCCACCCTGGTCGTGCCCGGCGGACAGAGCCGCGCCGCCGAACGAGCCCTCACCGGCCCCTCACCCTCGCCTTCCTGGCGACCCTGCGCTTCGACACGGCAGTCATCGCCTGCTGCGAGCTGACTACGGTCGACGGTCTGACCGCCTTCGACCTCGACGACGCCGCGGTGAAGAAGGCGGGCATCGCCGCCGCTTGCGGCCGCCCGTGCCGGGCCCTGGCCGTCGCGACGCGCGTCGTGTGCGTGCCGGGTCTGGGGCCGCGCTGGCTCGATCAGTGCCGGGACTGCATGCTCGCCGGCGCACTGCTCGACTGGAGCGCAGGCCGGCCGCCGCAGGGCCGCTACCGGGTGACGCTGTGGGCCGGCGGTCTGCCGGTGATGCAGGGCTGGTGGGAGGAGCGGGCGATCGCCGACGCCAAGGCCGCCGCGTGGTTCGAGGCGCACCGCCTGCTCGACGGCGCCCGGGTCACGCTCGCCGACGAGGAGACGGGCGCCGTCCTGACGAGCTTGCCGCGATCCGTAGGTGCGCGGGGGCGCCGGTCGCAGGTGTGCGCGGCGCCTGGGGCGTGCGTAGTCTGGTGCTGCTCGGGGCCGTCGTCGGAGGTCTCTCATGCCCGGAGCATCTGGTCGGGCGCCATCAGCTTCGGGCTGGTCACTTCTCTGACTTAACGCGAGGATCTTCTCGCGGCTGACAGTAGGGAGCACCGAGCGGATCGTGGCCCTGGTCTCCGTCGCCGACCAGGACGACGCCACGCCCAACCAGCAGTCACCTGTGTGTGCGTGAGGCGTGAGGACGGTCATAGGAAGCGGATCTCAGCCTTCGTAGTTGATCTTTTGGTACGTTCCTCGATCCGTATGGGTTGATATTTACGGGTCTGGGGTTGTGGCGAGACGTCGATCGAGCGGACCGCGTATCCGCGGTTCAAGCGGTTCCTGTCGGCCTGGGGAGTTGCACGTGTTCTACACGCCGCAGACGGAGGAGATCGCGTGGGCGAGTGGGCAGGTGCGGTCGGACAACCACCTGCTGGCACTGATGGTGCAGCTGAAGTACTTCAACCGGATGGGCTATTTCCCCCGGCTGGATGACGTCCCGGATGCAGTGGCCCACATCCGCCGAGATCTCGGGCTGGGCGAGGACGTCGCCGCGGTGTACGACTCGGACCGGACCGGGGCCATCATCGGATGCTGATCCGCCGGCGTAGCGAGTTCGTGTCGGACATTCAGCAAGACCGCCGTCGTCGCCATCACCGCGAAGTCCGCCGGGCGCAGGGTCTTCGGCCTCGTGACCGCAGGCGCCCGTCTCGCTTGACCGCTTGCGCGTCAGTCCGGCAGCCAGTGCAGCTCGTGCGCCAGGGTTTTGGCGACGGCACGGATGCGGCGGTGTAGTGGTGACTGCTCGCGTGGCAGGACCAGGTGGATCGTCAGCCTGGGCGCGCCTCGCAGTGGTCGCCAGGTGAGACCGGCCGGTTGTACCGTGGCCGCGGCTTCTCCGGCCGGGGCGAGGGTGACGCCGTCGCGCAGGTCGCGCTGAGACATGTCGAAAGAGACTGCGGGCGTGTGGAATCGGGGGTGTGGTCGGGTGTCTCGGAACAGTGCGGACGGCTGATCGTGGATCACGGGGTTGGCCGCACGGTCCGGGAGTCGCAGCGGATACGCGGCCGCGTCGGCGATCTCGATCTCCGGGTGTTCGGCCAGCGGATGGTGCTGCGCCAGCTGGACCCCGATGCGCGCACGCCGCAGCAGGAACCGGCGCACGCCACGGCCCGGCTGTTCACCGCGGGTGATCCCGGCATCGATGCGGCCGTCGGCGACCGCGGGGGAGATCTCCGGTGTCGCCATCGGGACCGCGCCGACCTCGAGTCCGCTGTTGCCGCGAATCAGCCTGTCCACCAGGGCCGGTGCCGTCTCGGCCCCGGTGCTGAGGCTAACGCGCGAAGGTGTTGGAGAACACGTTCAGGGCCGTGAACATTGCCCTGGTCAACGAGCTGGACGAGATGGCCCGCGACATCGGCCTGGACCTGCGCGCGGCGCTTCAGGGCGCCGCGACGAAACCGTTCGGCTTCATGCGCTTCGACCCCGGCCCCGGCATCGGCGGTCACTGCCTGCCGATCGACCCGGTGTACGGTCGTTCGGCGTCGAACCCGGGACAGGCACGGTCCACTACGTCCTTCCGCAAGGCGAGGCATGGTTCGCCAACTCCTCCATCGACCTGTGGCTGCAGACCCTGCACCATTACGGCCTGCACGTCAGCGAGTCCGAGATCCTCAGCGACCCGGATGACCGCGAGGACGAAGCCCTGGCCGAGCTTCAGCATGCTCGCTGGCGAACTCAAGAAGATCGATCCACCTGCCTTCGACGGCTACAACGGGTTCATCTGGGCCGAGTTCCTCGACCGCTGGCTCTGGTAGTTGCCCTCGGCCGCCACGATCCCCAAGCGATCACTCGCCGTGTCCGGCGCATCGAGCCCGAATCCCGGGGTGAACAGCAACAACAAGACCGCACCGCGTCGTGCGGGTGCAGCTGAAAGCCTTGGACGTCGTCGCTGCGGCCGATGATGTCGACAACGAGGCCGAGGTGCTGGACGGTCCAGTCGGTGAGGTGGCCGGTGGGACCGCCGTCGGCCCGATGCGCGCCAGCCGCCGGAAGCGACCTTTTTCGCCACGGGCAGCAGGATGTGGACGGCGTCCCTGTCGGTCGTGGACGCCGGCGTGACCAGCACGGCCTGAAGGAGCCCGAGGGTGTCATTGAGCGGGTGCCGCTTGTGTCCATTTGTCTCTTCCCGGCGTCGAACTCCCGCGAGGCGTGCGTGACGGCGGCGTCCGCCTTCACCGACTGTGAGTCCACGACCGCGGCACTCGGCTCAACGAGTGGCAGTACGCGCTTCTCGCGGAGGACGTTGCCCTGCGGTACCGCGCTGGCCTCACTCCTCCGGTATCGAGTGCGGCGCGGTCGGTGTGGATCTCGTGGCCGGTTGGCGCAGCAGTTGTTCGACGAGGCGTTCCTTGGCCAGGGCGAGGTGGCGCCGGTAGGTGCCGTAGGGCACCCCGAGTCGTCGGGCGGCGGCCTTGTGGGTGCGGGAGGCCGAGATGTAGGCGGCGGTGAGGGCCTCGTGGGCTTTGACGCCCGCCGGGTCGATCTGTATCGCGTCGAGTGCGGTGGTGATGGCGCCGCGCAGGTCCGCGGCCGGGTCGGATGAGCCCGGCGCCACGAGATGGGAGTGCAGCAGGACGCTGGTCGCGAATTCGCGCGGGGTGTGCCAGGTGCGCAGCGCATCGAGTACGCCTTCCTCGAACGCGGCGCGCGGCAGCTGGTCGCCCGGGCCGCTCGCGGAGGCGGTTGCGGGCCATGTCGCCAGGGGCGTGACCGCGGTGCGCGCCCGGTTTTGCACCCACTGTTCCACTGCTTGCCGTCGCCAGTCCCGGCCGAAGACATGCTGTCGCAGGCCGCCGACGTCCACGGCCGTGACCTCCGGCATCCCGGCCTCGGCGAGGTAGCGCCCCCACAGGTCGGCGTCTTCGAAGACGGTGAAGGTGACCGCGCGTCCGTGGATCCTCATCTCCTCGGCGAGGGTGCGCCGGCTGATGAGTTCCATCAGGGGCGAGGGCCGCTGGCCCCCGCCGGGCTGCACCGCGAAGCGGCGGATGCCCAGGTGCTCGCCCGGTCCGAGGGGTGTGGCCGTCTCCACGAGGTTCCAGACCGCTGCGATGACCGGGTCCTCGGCGCGGTCATCGGGCAGCGGTGCGTGCAGCCGCAGGATGGCCATGAACGAAACAGGTGTGGTGGAGCCGGTGTAGCGGTGGACGCGGAAGGCGTCCGGCTGGCGGCGCAGCCAGTGCGCGACCGCGGCTGCCGATGCCGGGCCCTCGGCCTCCTCGGCCATGCGCAGCACGGCGGGTACGTCGTCGGGCCGGAGCGGAGTGTCCTCGATGTGAGGGTGCGTCCGGTAGTTGTACAGGTTGTCCGGGCCGCCCTGGTCGCGGAAGAGGAACATCCATTCCGCGACTCGTAAGAGCGCGTCGTCGGCGGTGGCGGAGCGTACGGCTTCCAGGCCGGCGAGGGAGATGCGGGCGCGGATGTCGTCGTAGCGCTCGGGGTCCCGCCAGCGCAGGTCGGCCTCGAGGGTCGCCCGCACCGCGTCGTGCGGGTGCAGCCCTTCCGGTGTGACCTCGATGTAGGGCAGCTGGCGCAGCCAGGGGAACACCGTATTGGTGTCCTCGTCACCCAGTACCGCGCGCAGCAGGGGCTCGCGGGTGACATAGGTCTGTGCGACGACTTCGAGGGCGCGTCGATGGAGGGCGCTGGGCAGGTCGCCGACCAGCCTCTCGACCAGGGTCGTCAGTGTGTCGCCGGTGGGGTACCACGGCGCGCCGGGTGCGGCCGGGGGCACGGAGGCGGCCAGTGAGAGGGCGAGCGGGCTGCCTCCCGCGAAGGCGACGAAGGCGCCGCGCTGCTCGGCGGGGACCCCCCGGGCGGCGAGCAGGGCGTCGGACTCGGCGGGATCGAGCGGCCGTACGGGCAGTGCGGTGAACAGTTGCGCCCACCCGGGGTCCAGCGACCATTCGGCGTCGGGGGCGGTCCTGCCGGCCACCACCACGATCGCCTGGTCGGCGAGCCGCAGCAGGAAGGTCTCGCGCAGCCACGTCTCGAGTGGCTGGCAGTGTTCGAAGGTGTCGATGAGCAGCACCGCGCCTGGTTCGGCGCACGCCGGGGCGGCGGCCTCCTCCATCCTGCGCGGGTCGGCGTCGAGGAACCGGGCGTCCACATGCACCACGCGGCGGCCGGCGAGTTCCGCCTGCCGGGCGGCGTAGCGCACGAGCGAGGACTTGCCGATGCCGCCGGGGCCGTGCAGGTAGGCGACGAGCGGAGCGTGCGCCGCGCCCGACAGCATCAGGTCGAGCACCGCCCGCTCCGGCTCCCTGCCCACCAGCGCTCCGGCTCGTGCCGCGGCCAGTCGGTCCGCCAGTCCCGCCGCTCCCAATACAAGCTCCTTTCGTCAGGCCCATTTTGCCGTCGAAGATCGGTGTGATGAAGCGCTTTCTACGTGAGTGGTACAGAGCGCGGGGCAGCATCCCGGGACAGGAGGCGCTACTCGGATGTGTGCAGCATCGACTCGGTGTCGTCCGGGTGTTGCGCCTCAGTCCCTGTCCTCGGCGCGCTCGTCAATTCCCCTGGGCCCGGCGTCGAGCGGGACGTGTCGTTGCCCCTTCTGCGTGGCCTGGGTCGAGTCCTTATGCTCCGCCTTTGCGGCGGCGAGGCGCGGCCGAGCGGGACGGCATCGAGCGCATGTGGTCGCGCACCGGCGCCAGCAGGCCGGCGAGAGCTTCGACGTCGTCGCGCGAAAGCGGCTCGAACAGCAGGCCGCTGACCACCTCGATGTGGCCCGGCAGCACCTTCGCAAGCAGCTCACGCCCGGCGTCGGTGAGGGTGACGGTGATGCTTCGTTCGTCGTCCGGCGAGGGAGCGCGGACGACCAGGCCCTCCTTCTGGAGCAGATCCACCTGGTAGGTCAGGCCGCTGCGGCTGTAGACGACGCCGTCGGCCAGGTCGGTCATGCGGTGACTGCCCGTCGGAGAGTCCCCGAGGCGGGCCAGCAGCTGGAACTGCACATAGCTGAGATCGCCGGCCTCGCGCAGCTGCTGCTCGACCGCGTGCCGGAGCAGGCTGGTCACCTCGATGAGGTCGAAGTAGGCGCCGAGCTGTACGGGGTCGAGCGACGGCGTTGAATCAGGCATGACCGAAGTCTACTGCTTCGAATTCGAAGCGTGTGGCGTGGCGTCGTCCAGCCATCCCAGGCGGAGCTGGAACTGAACTCCTCCGTGAGTTCCGGTGTCACCCCGGGCAGGTGGATCGGACGGGCGCGAGGGTCGCCCGGCCCTAAGTAGTGACCTCGTGAGCACACCGTGTGGGCAGTGTTGGGCCCGACTGAGCACCGCGGAACATGGAGTTCGGACAGTGCCGCGGCACAGGGTTACGAGCAGAAGGACGGCGCCGCCGCCCACGTATCCCGAGGACCGGCCATGAACATCCCCTGCCTCGCGCAACGTCGTCCTCGGCCCTCCCCGGTGACGGCACGACAGCCCGGCCGCAGCGCAGAAGCCATGAACACGACGCCGGGATGAGCACCGCCGCGTGGAGCCCGGTGTCCCTGGCAGTCCTGTGCGCCGGCGTCGGTTACGGGCGCTCGACTCGCCTGCTCGCGGACTGGGTTGCGGAGGCGGTGTGCCGGTCGCTGGCGGCCGGGGGCGCGCGCGCCGAGGTGGAGGTGGTGGAGCTGCACCGGCTGGTGGCCGATCTCGCCCAGTACTCCGCCCAGGGCCGCGTCAGTCTCGACCTGCGGGAGGCGATCGCGGCGGTCGTGGCGGCCGATGGGCTGGCTGGTGGTGGCGACCCCGGTGCTCGCCGCATCTCCGAGCGAGGTGTTCGACTCGTTCTTCGCCGTCCTCGGGGACAAAGTCCTCTCTGGCATGCCGGTGCTGCTGGCGCTTAACAGCAGTTCCGACCGGCAGCCACCTGACATCGCGCAGGTGATGCGCAGGCGCCTGACCAGCGTGCATGCCGAACCCGTGCCCACGGTCGTCGTCGCGGGCCCCGCCGACTGGCAGACCACGGTTGGCAGCGACGCGGGGCGGCTGCGCGCCTGCATCGACCGAGCCGCCGTCGAGCTCGCCACGGCGATGCGCTCCCGCCGGCAGTGACCGACACCACTTGCTTCGAATTCGAAGCAGATGTACCGTCATCAATAGTTGCTTCGAATTCGAAGCAACTCCAATCGCAGTGAAGGTGAGAACCCCCATGAAGGCAGTGCGTTTCCACGAGTACGGCGACCCCAGTGTCCTGCGCTACGAGGACGTGGAGCAGCCCGTCCCCGGGGCCGGGCAGGTCCGCATCCGCGTCGCCGCGACGTCGTTCAACTCCGTCGACGGCAACATCCGCGGCGGTTTCATGCAAGGCCCCATACCGGTGGTGCTGCCGCACACTCCCGGCATCGACGTCGCCGGCACCATCGACGCTGTCGGCGCGGGCGTCGACAGCCTCGCCGTTGGCGACGACGTCGTCGGCTTCCTGCCGATGGACGGCACCGGAGCCGCCGCGCAGTACGTTCTCGCGCCAGCCGACGTCCTGACCCCGGCCCCCAAGAACATCCCCCTGGCCGACGCCGCCGCACTCCCGCTGGTGGGCCTGACCGCGTACCAGGCGCTGTTCGACCACGCCAAGCTCACTGCCGGGCAACGCGTGCTGATCAACGGAGCCGGTGGAGCGGTCGGCGGCTACGCCGTACAACTGGCCAAGACGGCAGGCGCCCACGTCATCGCCACAGCCAGTCCGCGCAGCAGCGCGGCGGTCACATCGGCCGGCGCCGACGAAGTCATCGACCACACCACCACCAGCGTGACCGCCGCGGTGACCGAACCGGTCGACGTCGCACTCAACCTCGCACCGGTCGCCCCGGACGAACTGGCCGCGCTCGTCACGCTGGTCCGTGCCGGCGGGGTCGTCGTGAACACCACGGTATGGATGCCCGCCCCCAGCGACGAGGAGCGCGACGTGCGGGGCATCGACCTGTTCGTCCGCAGCGACGCCGACCAGCTGGCCCAACTCGTGGTGTCGACCGACCGTGGCGAGCTGCGCGTCGACGTCGCCGAGCGGCTGCCGCTGGCCGACCTGCCGGCGCTCCACGCCCGGGCCGCCGAAGGCACCGTGCACGGCAAGGTCATCGTCGTCCCGCCCGTCGCCTGACGCCGATCCTCCACCGAAAGGAAAAGGCCATGGCACTCAGTCTGGATCCCGAAATCGCCGAGGCGCTGGCCCCGATGGCCGGCGCGATGGCGGACGCCACACCACCGGTAGTGGGGGACATCGCGGCGCGGCGCGCCATGTGGGAGCCGATCATCGGCGCCGCGGGAACGGCCCAGCCGATCCCAGCCGACGCGCAGACCAGCGAGCACCACACGACTGCAGGCGACGGCGCGCGGATCACCATGCGCTGGTACACCAAGGACGGCGCGGTGCCGGGCCCGGCCGTGCTGTTCTTCCACGGCGGCGGATACATCTTCGGCCACATCGACCTGTTCGACGGCCCGGTCTCCCGCTACGTCTCCGCCAGCGGCGTGCCGATGCTGTCAGTCCAGTACCGCCGCGCCCCCGAGCACCCCTTCCCGACCCCGCTCGAGGACGCCTACACCGCACTGCGCTGGCTGCACGCACACGCCGCCGAACTCGGCATCGACCCCGACCGGATCGGTGTGATGGGTGACAGCGCGGGAGGCGGCATGGCCGCAGGACTGACGATCCTCGCCCGCGAGCGCGGCGGCCCGAAGATCGCCCGCCAGATCCTCATCATGCCGATGCTCGACGACCGCACCACCACCCCCGACCCCCACATCGCGCCCTACGTGCTGTGGTCCTACGACGACAGCCTCACCGCCTGGCCGGCCCTGCTCGGCGAGGCCGCCGGCGGGCCCGACGTCCCGGCCACGGCGGCCCCGGCCCGGCTCGAGGACGCGACCGGCCTGCCGCCGGCCTACATCGAGGTCGGCCAGCTCGACGTCTTCCGCGACGAAGACACCGCTTACGCCACCAAGCTCAGCCGCGCCGGCGTGCCGGTCGAATTCCACCTGCACCCCGGCGCCCCGCACGAGTTCGACTCCATCGCCTTCACCTCCGACGTCGCCCGCCGCGCCATCGCCGACCGCATCCGCGTCCTCAAGTCGATCTGAGCCGGCACCGAACGCGCTCACTCCGTACCGCAGGAGGGGTATGCAACCCCGCCACACAGGCGGGCCCTCGCCCCGTTGCCCGCCGCGATGGGGCCCCTCGGACACCGGCAAGAACACACTGAAGCACCGCGCCGCCGGGCCGGACCACTTCGGGCAGCGTGCGCATCGATGGCCGGGAGACTGCCGGGCTGCATGCCAGCTGCCCGGCACTTGATCCTCACCTGACTGACCTTTGAAGGAGACGATTTCGATGATTCCTGATGACGACCTGTCCCGTTCGCTGACCGTGGCGGACCCCGACGATCCCGGTACGACGTACATCTCTTTGGTGGGCAACACGTACGCCATGTTGGTCACCGGCGAGCAGACCGACGGCCGGTACTGCCTGATCGACATGCGCGTGCCCGACGGCGGTGGTCCGCCGCCGCACCGGCACGACTTCGAGGAGATGTTCACGGTCCTCGAGGGCGAGATCGAGTTCACCTTCCGCGGCGAGAAGCACACGGTGCGGGCCGGGTCCACAGTGAACATCCCGGCCAACGCCCCGCACAACTTCCGCAACGCCTCGGGTGCGCCGGCCCGCATGCTGTGCATGTGCACCCCGGCCGGCCAGGACGAGTACTTCACGCGCATCGGCGATGTCGTCGCGGGCAAGGACGCGCCGCCGCCACAGCTGTCGCAGGGCGAGCTCGCGGAGCGCCGCCGCCGCGCGGCCGAGTTGGCCTCAACCTATCGGAGCGAGTTCCTGTGACTCGCAAGGCCGGCAAGCCCGGTACCGGTCGACAGGGTGAAGTTCCCGCTGAGCTGGACAGTCAGGGCCAGATTGTTCGGACCTGTCTGCGCTCGGCCGGATACTGGCCATGATGCTGGCCTTCGCGGGAACGGTGGCATTCGCGGTAGTGCTGGCCCGCCTGATCCTCGAACCATCAGCAGCATCCGTGCCCCTGACACACAGCAACCTGCGCCCCGGTGACTCCATCCGTGCCTACCTCGCGCAGCCCACGTCCGGTGACACGGTCAAGCAGTTCGGCGGCAATATCGTGATGGGGATACCCTTCGGCGTACTGCTGCCCGTACTCGTGCCCCGAACACGAGGACTGCTCCGCGTAGCGGCAGCCACCGCTCTCGTGATGATCCTCGTCGAACTCGTCCAAGGCGCCCTCATCACCGGGCGCGCTTCGACATCGATGACGTTCTGCTCAACACCACGGGTGCCCTCATCGACTACCTGCTGATCGGCCTCCGGCTCGGCCGCGCAGTGCATCCCCGACGCCGCCACTGGTGGCACCGCTTCACCAAACGCCCGGTGACTTCCACGGATCCGGCATAGGCCCAATCCTCGGTCCCAAAACCCCCTAGAGAAAAGCCGACTTGCTACCTGCGCCGATGCCGGCCACCTCGCCTCCAGGCCAGCTACAGAAGCCAGCGAATACGCAGCCGACGAGCGCAACGGCGTCGTCGGCACGACCGAACTCCTCAACTACGTCCGGGCTCTCCGGTCCGCACTCGCCCACGGGCTCCCGCCTGACGCGTTCGACCGGGAAACAGCACCAGGATCCACGCCACAGCAGAGGACCGACATACAGCGCCCCTGAAGAACCGCCATGGCTGAGCCCACTTGATTACGTAACGTCAGATACTTCTACGACCACCGCATGCCGATCGCGGACAGCTGCTTGACCCGCTCCGGGGTGAGCGTCGCGGCTCTGCTGCGCTGGTTGCTGACCCATGCCCCGAGGCGGAGCTCCCGTTCCTCCTGGTCCTCGCCGCTGTCGCCGTCGCCGTGGCCGACGACGATCGTCTCGACGTGCTTACGCGGTACCTTCAGGTGTCCTTCGCACTGGTAGTACTGCGTGGCGGCCTCGTAGTGCACCGCCCATTTGTCGGCTTGCGAGGTACGCGGCCTGGGCTTCTCGTCCTCGGTGGCGGGCTCGATGCCGAGGATGTGCTCGCACAGCCACTGTTGCACGGTGGTGAGCTTGTCCCAGCCGAGTCGGGCCGATCTCACCCATCGTCCGAGGTCTTCGCCCTGGTGGATGACGTCGCCCGGTTCGGTGGGCAGTGTGCCGCCGGCTTCCAGGTGTTGTCGGGTGAGGTGGAAGGCGCGTTGCCATTCCACGGGCCAGGCCGGGCACCATGACGGGTCGATCTCCTCGAGCTGTTCGCGCCGGTCCTGTGACAGTGCCCCGGCCGCCGACTGGACCGGGAGCCCTTCGGCGCGCCGCTGCTCGATCTCGGCAGCCTTCCGCGCCGCCGCCCTGGCGTTTTTAAGAAAGATCCCAACCTTGGCCCCCTGGTACGTGGCATCGAGCGGGGCGAGAGCGTGCCCGTTTTCGGCAGCCCACCCTCGAACGGCCGCGAGGCCTTCCTCCCACGCGACGTCGTAGTGCGACCACACCATGCCGAGCTTCTCCAGCTGCTCGATGCGGTCCTCGTCCATGTCCCCGCGGGCGTAGAACCTTCGGGCGTCGGCGACCCATTGCCCCAGCGGGAAATTGGCGAGCGAGGCCGGCCACCCCGCGGCTACCGCCTCGTCACCCGTCGGCACGCAGTAGGTGAACTGGACCTTGAGGTCCCCCATCTCGCGGGCGTGGATGACGGCGGCCTCGATGCCCCGCCGCCAGTGCTCGTGCTCGGGGTTGAGGACCCGCAGGTTGATGAACGCGGCCAGCGCGGCCGGGTCACGCGGCGTGGAGAACTTCAACAGCGCCTTCGCCGGCATTGAGGCGCCGCCCCCGCCAGTGCCCTCCTCCTCGCCCTTCCCGCGCGTCTGGACGCCCCTGGAGCGGCTTTGGGCCTGCTGCTCAGCGAGCTGCTCGACGATGCGGGCGTCGTGCGCGCGTAGGGCCTCCAAAAGCCTTGCGAGGCCGCCGAACGCCTGGCTCGTGAGCATGTTGTCCGCCGTCTCCCCGGGCCCCAGCAGCACGGGCACAACGAGGGACGCCATCTTGCCCTCGCCGGGCTGCATCCGCAGCGCCCGCCCCACGGCCTGGACCAGATCCGGCATCGAGCCGCGCACGTCTGCGAAGTACACGGAGTCACAATTTCGAGTGTCTACGCCTTCGCCCAGCACCTTCACCGAGCTCAGAAAGCCCTTCTCCACGACGGTGCCGTCCGTGGCGATTCCGTCGGCGAACTCCCCGAGAACCCGCCGCCGGTGGCTGGGCTTGTGGTCGCCGCACAGCCAGTCCGCCCAGACGGTGGCCGGGTACAGCTCTGGGGCCGCGTCGTGCAACTGCGCGGCGACCTCGGGAAGGCCGGCCGCGAAAGCCTCGGCCTCCTTGACCACGTGATGGAACGTGAGCGTGCGGCGGAAGCCCTCCTCCGAAGCCGCCTTCACCAACGCCGTCTGCAGCGCGGCGAGCCGGGCCCCACGCACCTGGTCCGACCGCCCCTCGGCACCGAGCAGCATGGCCGCCTGGAGCTGGGTGTCGGTGATGTCCGAGCACACCACCTGGTACGCGGCACAGATGCCCCGGTCGATCGCCTCCGACAGCGTCAGGGTGAAACATCTGCTGCCGAACGGCGAGTTGGGGTCGTCCTCCATGCTCGCCACCAGCTCGCCCGGCGCGCCCTGTTCGGAGTCCTCGTCGAGCTGCCACAGCCGGGGCGTGGCCGTCATGTAGAGGCGGCGCAGGGAGGGGATCTTCTGGTTGTTGTGCACGACTGCCCATGGCTTACCGATCCGGCCGGAACACCGGTGGGCTTCGTCCACGACGATCAGGTCCCAACCAGGAAGGCCGCCCTCGTGGGCCCGTTCCAGTGTGCCGAGCCCGAGCGAGGCGTACGTGGCGAAGACGGTGACCTTGTCGAACGGGCGCACCCAGGAGACCAGCTGGTCCACGTCCGTGGTGTTGGGGAATGTCACCTGGTCCCCGCGCAGGGAGGAGACCCCGATCATCGGGCCCGTCCGAGCGCCGGCTCGCCAGGCGGTCTCGGTCTGGGCGAGCAGATCCAGCGAGGGCACGAGGACGAGGACACGGCCCGCGTGGAGTTCTTCGGCGCAGCGGGCGGCGACGAGGGTCTTGCCGGATCCGGTCGCCATGACCACCTGGGTGCGTAGTCCTTCCGCGGGCGTGAGCTTTCGGGCGGGCAGTTCGAGGGCCCGGAGGATCGCGTCGACGGCTTCTCGCTGGTGAGGTCGTAGGTCCACGCCGGCTCTTCCTGCTGGTCTCGGGGCTATGGACTGTCTGCGTTCAGGTGGCGTTGTAGGCGAGTTCGGCCAGTTGAAGGGCGTCAGCCAGGCTCGTCTCGTCGGTGAGGTCGACGCTGACGCGGTATTCCCGGTGCCCGGTGGTCAGGGTCCGGGCGGATGTGATGCCGAGCTCGTCGAGCTGGTGTTGGGTGTAGTTGAGCCGGAGATTGATGGTGCTGTACTCCGCGTAGACGTAGGCGAAGCCGCCGAACTGGGATCCCTGCCGGCGCAGGCGCAGGTAGCGGCTGTAGTCCAGGGGAGCGTCGAGCAGTGCGTTCTTGCGCTTGATGCCGAAGACACCGACGTTGTCCCACCGGGTCGTCTCTTCGAGAAACCGGACGAACAGGCCGGGGGCCGGGCTGCGGCTCAGCAGCTGACGCACCGTCTCCTGTTGTTACGAGCATGAATAGCATGCGTGCGGATCAAGGCTGCACGCCCGCACCCGATCGTGCCCCCGGTCCTGGAGATCGGCGCGACCGCTCGGTACCACGTCAATGAAGGATGGCGCCCGCTGGACGGGCGCCTGTGAGGAGTGCGAGGGCGGCGGCTGGAAACGGTGCTGGTGCGGTCGGCCTCCTGGAGGAGAAGCCGACCGCACCCGCACGGGGTGCTACTGCTTGTAGTACGTCGCGTCGGCCCGGTCGAGCGTGGTGCTGACGGGCTGGACGTAGAGCAGGTTCTCGTAGTGCCGGACGTAGCGGCCCGGGAAGTTGAACGACTCGAAGGACACGCCGTCCGCCGAGTCGGCGAGGCCGGCCCGCTGGTGGAACGTGGCGTCGTTCTTGAAGAGGGTCGTGCCGTCGCTCTTCTCCACCCACACCTCGAAGTTCTTGTGGCGCAGGTAGTAGCCGGGGAAGTTCGCCGATTCGAGGGAGACGGTGCCGCTCCCGGCGAGGCCGGGGACGACGCGGAACTGGGAGTCGGCGAGGTTGGTGACGTTGGGCTCGGTCCTGGCCCGGAACTCCCAGTGGCGGATGTAACGGTCCGGGAAGTTGTACGAGGACAGGCGGACCGGGGTCGTGCCGTCGGCGACGGGGATGCCGAAGTTGGGTGTGCCGTCGGCGTTCCAGTAGAACTTCTGGTAGCGGGTCCGTCGGTTGGGGTCGTTGAGCGGGTCGCCGCTGATGTCCTTGTAGTTGCGGTCGTGGTAGACCAGGATGTCCGACTTGCCGTCCTCGGACGTGGTGAAGGTGTTGTGGCCGGGGCCGTACTGGCCGGTCGCGTCGTTGCTCTTGAAGACCGGGTTCGGGTTCTTCGTCCAGGAAACCGGGTTCATGAGGTCGGCGGTGGTGTTGGCGGTCAGCAGGCCGAGGCAGTAGTTGGCGTCGGTGGCCGCGGCCGAGAAGGTCATGAAGACCTTGCCGTTCCGCTGGATGACGGCCGGGCCCTCGTTGACGCGATGGCCGACGGTCTCCCAGGAGTGGGTGGGCGTGGCGATCCGCGCCGGGGTGCCGCTGATGGTCCAGGGGTTGGACATCGGGGCGAGGTAGATGTTCGTTCCACTGCCGACGGCGGGGTCGTTCTGTGCCCAGCTGAGGTAACGGGTGCCGTTGTGGACGAAGGTCGTTGCGTCGAGCGAGAAGGTGTCGAGCGGCAGGGCGATGCGGCCCTTCTCGGTCCAGGTGCCGGTGAGCGGGTTGGCGGCGCTCGTCTCCAGGACGTACGGACGGATCTTCCAGATGTCGTTGCTTGCCCCGGCGGCGAAGTAGACGTACCACTTGCCGTCGATGAAGTGGATCTCCGGGGCCCAGATGTGGGCGCCCATCTCACCGCTGGCGTGCTTGGTCCAGATGGTGGTCTCGGCGGCCGTGGCGAGACCCTGGAGGGTGGTGGCCCGGCGCATGACGATCTTGTCGTAGGCGGGCACCGTGGCGGTGAAGTAGTAGTAGCCGTCGGTGTGCTTGAAGATGTGCGGGTCGGCGCGCTGCTCGGCGATCGGGTTGGTGAAGGTCACGGCCGGGGACGCGGGGGCGGCGGCCTGTGCGGGGGCGGCGGGGGTCAGCAGGGCAAGCGCGGCGAGCGCGGCCGGCACGACCCGGGCGATGAGGCGTCTCATGGTTGGTTGTTCTCCTGATGGAGCTGCTCGGTCGCTTCAGGTTGTGGGGACGAGCTTCCACTGCTGGCAGTTGTTGTTCAGCCAGGTCCACAGCCGTACGTTGGTCCCGTTCTGGGTGCCGCAGTTGGCGACGTCGGCGACCTTGCCGCTGTTCTCGTTCACGATCCGCACGTAGTCGCCGGTGGCCGTGTAGACCAGTCGGAACTTCTGGCAGTTGTTGTTCAGCCAGGACCACTGGGCGATGTCCGTGCCGTCGGCCGTGGCGCAGTTCGCGGTGTCCGCGACCTTGCCGGTCGCGACGTTGACCAGTCGGCTGGTGTCGTTGCCGAGGTCCTCGACGCGCCACTTCTGGTTGGCGCCGCCGGTGCAGCTCCACTGGAAGATGTTGGTGCCGTCCAAGGTGTTGCCGCCCTCGACGTCCAGGCACTTGCCGCTGTTGCGGTTCACCAGGGTGTACGCGGTCGGGGTCGTCGCCGTCTCGCCCGACGGGCCGGGCAGCGTGGTGCCGAGCGCGACCGGGGTGCCGAAGTTCGGCGTGCCGTCCGCGTTCCAGGTGAACTTCTGCGCCCGCGTGGTGCGGGTGTTGCCGCAGCCGCCGTTGGCGGTGCTGTTGGCGTGGTAGACGATCCAGTTCTCGGTGCCGTCGGGCGACATGAAGAAGCCGTTGTGGCCGGAGCCGTAGACGCCCGCCGCGTCGTCGCGCTGGAAGACCGGGGTGGGCTTCTTGGTCCAGGACGACGCCAGCAGCGGATCGCTGCCGGTCAGCTCCAGCTGGCCCAGTTTGTAGTCCGGGGTCGCGCAGGCACTCGCGGAGAAGGTGAGGAAGGTCCTGCCGTCGTGATAGAGCGGCTCGGGACCCTCGTTGACCGGGGCGCCCGAGGTCTCCCAGCTCGCGGTGGGGCTGGAGATGATGCGGAAGGTGGAGCTGCTCAGTGTGTACGGGTTGCTCATCGGGGCGATGACCAGGCTCTGCGCGCTGCCGTCGATGAAGCCGCTGCCGAGCAGGTACAGCTTGTTGTCGTGCCTCAGGACGCTGGCGTCGATGAGCCAGCCGCCGGGGCTCAGATTGGAGCCGCTGAGCTGGTTCTTGTAGGTGTACGGGCCCATGGGGTCCGTACCGGCGCTCTCCAGGACGTGCGTGCGCTGGGAGTCGCAGCAGGCGACTCCGGCCTGCGCCGCGGAGTAGTACAAGTACCACTTGCCGTCGATGAAGTGCAGTTCCGGTGCCCAGATGTTGGCGTTCCGAGTGGGAGTGGTGTCACTCCAGACCTGGACGTTCGGGGCGGTGGACAGTCCGGCCAGGGTGGGCGACTTCCGCATGGTCAACACGCCGGTACCCGTCGTGGTGATCAGGTAGTAGTTGCCCTCGTAGTACTCCAGCCAGGGGTCGGCGCCCTTCTGCGACTCTATCGGGTTGGTGTAGGGCCTCCCTTCCGCGGCAGTGGCGGTCGGCTGGGTCACGGCACCCAGGAGCAGGGTGAGAAGAACGATGACGGCGGCGGGCCATCGAGGGGAGCGCGTGGTGAAACCTGCGCGTGTGTGGATCACTGAGGTCCCCTTCATCGGCCGTTCCCGGCAGACCATCGATATGTGTCCGATATATCGAATGACGTTCGGAACTCGGGCAGAAGGTAAAGCCCGGGAAGCCTTGCGTCAACACTCCTGTCACATGGGACTTCCTGCCGGCTCACCCGTGGGGGCGTGCATCAGGGTCGCCGGAACTCAGTGAGCGCCTCCGTGGCCGAGCTGGTCGGCCAGAACCCGCTGCCGTCTAACCCTGGGCCCATGGGGACATGATCCCGGCCCAGGCTGCATGCGGGTGGTGCCGCCGGGCCCGGGTCCTGGCCGCCGGGCCCGGCGTATGTGTCTGGTCCGGGTGGACCGGATCGCCTCCGGCGTCGCACATCCGATGTTTAAGGGTTCTCTTGCCTCTCGAGGGGTCGGGTGCCTGTGACTTCCGGGAAGTTTGCTCCCAACCTCTGGACATGCGCTCGCTTCTGACCCATTAATACTTTCCATGCCATCCAGCGGAGTGCACGCCTTCGTGTGGCTCCCCTCCCCCCGGCCATCCGTTGATGATTCATCCGAGGTTTGGTCCCGATGCTGAGCCAGTACGGTCCGTGCTGTCCGGTGGACACTCAGGAGAGATCTCCCTTGTCAGAACCGATCACTCGACGAAGAGTGCTGACGGGAATGGCGGCCATGACGGTCGCCGCCGCCGTCACGCAGACTTTGACGACCCCCGCTCATGCCGCCTCCACCCAACCGCTGTCCCTGCCGCCGCTGCGCATTCCCCAACTCGACATGGATGTGGAACAACAGCCCGACGAGAAGATCCAGTGGCTGCAGGATGCCAAGATCGGCATGTTTATCCACTGGGGTGTCTACTCAGGGCCGGCCAAGGGCGAGTGGTACATGGAGAACGCCGCCATCACCCCTGAGAACTACGAGAAGTACGTCACTGACGCCACCGGCGAGCAGTTCACCGCCGACGCGTACAACCCGGCCGACTGGGCCCAGTTGGCGAAGGACATGGGCGCGAGGTACACGGTGCTCACGGCCCGTCATCATGACGGCTTCGCGCTGTGGCCGTCCACCCACCCCCATGCCTGGCACAGCGGGCAGGCGCCTGTGCAACGCGACTTCATCGGCCAGTACGTCACCGCAGTGCGCGCCGCCGGTCTCAAGGTGGGCCTGTACTTCTCGCCCCTGAGCTGGCGCTATCCCGGCTACTACGACGTCCACGGCACCAACTGCCTGGAGAACGCCTGGGGTTACACCACGGATCCCGCGCACAAGGAGAACGCGCGGATCATGAAGAACGAGGTGTACCAGCAGGTCAGGGAGCTGGTGACCCAGTACGGCAAGATCGACGATCTGTGGTGGGACGGTGGCTGGCTCGGCCAGAAGGGCTCGGACCGGGACGCGGCCTTCTTCTGGGAGCCCGGCATGTTCCGCGCCACGGCGAACGAGTGGCCTGTGGACGCGGCGTACAGCGAGACCGACCCCGCCACAGGCCGTCCCCTTGGCCTGACCGGGCTGGTGCGCAAGCACCAGCCCGACATCGTCACCACCCTGCGCTCCGGCTGGATCGGCGATTTCGCGAGCGAGGAGGGCCCCTCCGTGCCCACGGGTGCCATCCGCACCGGAAAGGTGGCGGAGAAGTGCTTCACCATCGGTGGTGCCTGGGGCTACAAGGCCGGCTCGAGCGTAATGACCTTCGGCACCGCCATGAACATCCTGGTCAACGCCTGGGTGCGGAACATGACGTGTCTGGTCAACGTCGGACCGGACCGCACCGGTGTGGTGCCCAGCGCCCAGGCGGCCCTCGTCCACAGGATCGGTTCCTTCCTGAGCACCTGCGGTGAAGCCGTGTACGGCACCCGCGGCGGCCCGTGGAACCCCGTCGACGGCCAGTACGGGTACACGTACAAGGACAAGACCTTCTACATCCACCTCCTCTCCGCCTACAGCGGTACGTCGTTCACCACCCCGTCCGTCGGCGACGCCAAGGTCACCCGGGTCTTCGACGTCGCCTCGGGCACCGACCTGTCCTACAGCGTGGACGGCAGCGGCAAGGTGACCGTCACCGGTGTCAACCGCACTCGCCTTCCTGAGGACAGCGTGGTCGGCGTCGTGCTGGACCGTACCGTGCGGCCGGCCGACATCGCCGTTGGCAGGACCGCCACGGCGAGCAGCCAGGAAACCTCCAAGGCAAACACCGCGGCGAAGGCGGTCGACGGTTCCACCGCGACGCGTTGGTGCGCGAACAACGGCAACACCGGACACTGGCTGAAGGTGGACCTGGGGGCAACGAAGTCGATCACCGGCGCGCGTATCGCCTGGGAGTCCAACGCCACCAACTACCGGTACAGGATCGAGGGCTCCACCGACAACGCGACCTGGACCACGCTGGCCGACCGCACGGACACCACCAGCACAAGACAGGTCCAGGTCGCCATGTTCAGCGCCCAGGCCAGGTACGTACGGGTGACCGTGACCGGACTGCCCTCCGGCGTATGGGCCTCCATCCGCAACCTGGAGGTCTACGACCGCCCCTTCACCGCGGACCTGGGCACCTACCGGCTGGTGAACCGCAAGAGCGGCAAGGTTCTGGACGTCAGCGGAGCCTCAGGCGCCGACGGCGCGGCCGTCATCCAGTGGCCGTCGACCGGCGGCACCAACCAGCAGTGGCAGCTGCTGCCGAACATCGACGGCTCCTACCGGCTGGCCAACGCCCGCAGCGGCAAGGTTCTGAACAGCCCAAGCGGCTCCGCGCAGGGCGCCGCCCTCGACCAATGGACCGACAACGACAGCGGCAACCAGTGGTGGAACCTGGTCCCCGCGACCAGCGGCTACTACCGGCTCGTCAACGTCCGCAACGGCTGGTGCGCCGACATCAAGGACGCCTCCACCACCGACGGCACCGCGGTCATCCAATGGCCCGACACCGGCGGGTCGAACCAGGAATGGCAGGTCATCGCCCTGTAGCCGGCGGCACGGGAGGGGGCGGTGGTAACTGGCGCTCGGCCTCCTCCCCTTCAGGTCGCCGCGCCAAAGGCATGGTCACCGCTGCCCGCCCTCCCGCCGCACGCGGTCGAAGGGGAGGCTGATGAGGGGAGCCACTGCTGCGTAGCAACCCGTCGACCTCCTGCTGGCCCGACTCAAGGCAGGGGGAGGGGCCGCTGATCGGGCTGCCCGGTCATGTCGCCGCAGCCTTGGCAGAGGTGAGGCCTGGCGGGTGACCCTTTGCGCCGAGCCAGGTGTCCAAGGCCAGAGCCACGATGTCTCCGTGCGATACGTCGGCGTCGGCTGGAAACGGCGAATCGGCCGCTGAAGCTGCGGAACGCGGGGACGGCGTAGTCGAGTTTTGTCGTGACGTGTCTGCCACGAGGTGCATCCGGGCGCTCGCCGCCGAGGGCGAGCGTCTCAAGCTATTTTTTGATCTTGCGGCGGTTGGCGTGGGCGAGCTGGAAGGCCAGCAAAATCGTCTGGGCCGCGATGCCGCGGATGCGACGGGAGCCCGCCGCCTCGATGCCCTCGGCCAGCGGGTTCTTGGCGTAGCCGTTGTAGCCCTCGGATTCCGGCACGGGGCGGCGCTGGTCATCGGCCGAGCCAGGTCGTTCTGGCCCAGGGAGCAGACACACGCGAGGACTGCCCGACACGCCCTCCCCTCACCTCCGGGGACCCGGACTCTGTGGTGGAGGGGGTCCTCGGCCTCGTAGCGATCAGGGCGCCCTTGGGGCCGGCCTCGGCTCCGGGAGTCAGTCCCGGACGGCGCTGCTGATCGCGGCGCGGAGGTCGTCATCTTCCGTTTCTGCGCATGCCGGTGGGAGAGGGGACGCGCTGGCGGGGTTGAGCGCGTCGAAGAGCAGGGCCATGAAGCGTGCGCGCATGGACGGTGCGGTGCCGGGGAGCGCGAGGCCTGCGATGCCCATGACGAGGAAGTGCGGTATGTCGTCCGCGGTGAGGTCGGTACGGATCTCGCCCAGCTCCTGTGCGTGCTCGAGGAGGGGGCGGAGGGACTCGCTGAGGCGCTGGAGGGCGTCCACGGCGACGTCGGCGAAGTTGGCGGCGAAGGTGACCAGTCCTCGCTCCTCGGTGATCAGGTCGAGTAGCCGGGTGGCGATGTCCAGGAGGGTTTGGCGTGGGTGGCGGGAGGCCGTGGCGTCGTTGATCAGTGGGAGGAGGTCGGTCTCGAGGATGTCGTCGAGGACGGCCCGGACGATGGCCTCCCGGTTGGGGAAGTGCCGGTAGAGCGTCGCGATGCCCACGCCCGCCTCGGCGGCGATCTGCTCCAACGAGCCCTCACCCGCGCCGAGGACATTACGTCCGGCCGCAATGATGCGCTCCATGCTGGAGCGGGCGTCAACCCTGCGTACCCGGTGTGTGCGCGGCGCGGCGTTCGGCATTTCTGACCCTCCCGTTCTGCACCGCAGACTACTCAATCACCTGCGCGGTGATAGTACTCTACCGCTTCGGTAGTTCACTATCGCTTTGGTAGTACCCTCTCACTTCGTGGGACGCGTGTGCCCAGCAGGGGTGCGCCGGAGAAGGGAGAAGGCTGTGTCTGTGCTGCTGTACCGGCTGGGGCATTTCGCCTACGCCAGGCCCTGGTATGTGATCGCCGGCTGGCTGGCGGTGGTGTTCGCCGTGGTGGCTCTGCTCGTGGTCAACCCGGTCAAACTGAGCAACGAGGTGCGCATCGACGGCACCCCCGCCCAGGAGGTCATCGACGATCTGGCGAAGTCCCTTCCCGAGGCGTCCGGCGGGCAGGGCATGCTGGTGTTCCGCGCGCAGAACGGAACGCGAGTCGACGGCGACGACAGCCGCGCCGCCCTCATCGCCGCGGTGGACGCGGTCTACCGCCACGACCACGTCATCGACGCCCGCGAGGTCCTCGCCGCCGAGTTGTCCAAGGGGGAGAAGAGTCTGCTGCTGCGGACCCAGGCGGCGGTGGCCGAAGCCGCCGGGCAGCCGACGGGAGGCAAGGTGCCAGCCCCGCTGCTGCAGGACGGCCGACCGGTGCCCGGGGTCGTCGTCTCGGCCGACGGCTCCACCGCCCTGATGCAGTTCCAGTTCGACGAGCAGACCTACGAGCTGCCCTCCGGCACGATCGACAGCACCGTCGAGGCCGCCGAGCGGCAGGCCGAACGCGGCCACCTCGACGTCCTGCCGTCGGCGGCGATGCTGGAGATACCCGAGATCGTGGGCGTCGGTGAGATCGTCGGCGTGGTGGTGGCAGCCATCGTCCTGCTGGTCACCCTGGGGTCGGTCGTGGCGGCGGGCTTGCCCCTGGTCATCGCGCTGGTCGGTGTCACGGTGGGCGTCGGCGGCGCCTTCACCCTCTCTACCGTCTTCGAGATCCACTCGCTCACCGCCGTACTGGCCCTGATGCTGGGACTCGCCGTCGGCATCGACTACGCCCTGTTCATCGTCAACAGGCAACGGCGGCTCATCCTGGACACCGGCCTGGACGCGCACGAGGCGACCGGCCGCGCCGTCGGCACCGCCGGCAGCGCGGTCTTCTTCGCCGGCAGCACCGTCATCATCGCCCTGGCAGGACTGTTGGTGGTCGGTATCACCCTGCTCAGCACCATGGCCCTCGCCGCCGCGGCCACGATCGCCATCACCGTCCTGCTCGCCCTGACCCTGCTGCCGGCGCTCCTGGGCCTGGTCAAGGAGCGCATCTGCTCGGCCAAAACCCGACGCACGGCGCAGCAGCAGGCCTCGACCGCGGCACGGACACGGGCAACCCGCTGGGGATCACACCTTGTCCGCCACAAGTACCCCGCTCTCACGGCGGCGTTCCTGATCCCTCTAGTTCTGGCGCTGCCCGCCCTCGACATGAGGATGGGCCTGCCGTCCGGCGCCAGCTACAACCCCGACACCGCACAGCGCCAGAGCTACGAGGAGGTCAGCGACACCTTCGGCCCCGGCTACAACGGCCCCCTCATGCTCGTCGCCCGCCCCTCCGAGAGCGGTCGGCCGCTCACTCCCGCGGCCCTCGCCGCGGTCGTCTCCGAGCTGAAGGACACCGAGGGCGCCACTTCGATCTCTCTGGCAGGTATGAACACCGCCGGCACCGTGGCCGTCCTCAGCCTCATCCCCGACGACGGCCCGAACGACGACGGCACCAAGGACCTCGTCACCTGCGTGCGGGACAAGAGCCGGGAGATCCGCGGAACCCAGGGCGTCGCCATCGGCGTCACCGGCTTCACCGCCCTCGCGATCGACGTGTCCGACCGCCTCGCGGACGTCCTGCCCCTCTACGTCGCCACCGTCCTCGGGCTCTCGCTGATCGTCCTGCTCCTGGTCTTCCGCTCGGTCGTCGTCCCAGTGATGGCCACGTTCGGCTTCCTGCTCAGCATCGCCGCCACCTTCGGCATCACCACGGCCGTCTTCCAATGGGGCTGGCTCCAGGCGCTGTTCGGAATCGACGCGAGCGCACCCGTGATGAGCCTGCTGCCCATCATCGTCACTGGCGTGCTCTACGGACTGGCCATGGACTACCAGGTGTTCCTGGTCACCTCGATGCGTGAGGCCCGCATGCACGGCGCCGACCCGCTCGACGCGACCGTCTCCGGCTTCGCTCGGGCGAGCGCCGTTGTGATCGCGGCGGCCACGATCATGGTCTCGGTCTTCGCCGGATTCATCTTCAACGCCCAGCCCATGATCAAACAGGCGGGATTCGCGCTGGCGGTGGGCATCCTCATCGACGCGTTCGTCATCCGCATGACGTTCATCCCGGCCACCATGGCACTCGCACGGGAGAAGGCCTGGTGGATTCCCGTGTGGCTGGACCGTCTCCTGCCCGATCTGGACGTCGAAGGCGAGAAACTCGCGCAGAAGATCCCGCTTCCCCATCCTGCCGCACCTCGGCCACACGCCACAGCACAGAAGACCTGACGCGCCGTCGGCGAGCGTGCGCCTGCCGACAACACCGAACCCGCGGTCGTCGGCCGCGGTGCCGGTGTCATCCTCGCCGCGGTCGACGGTGGCGCCGACAGGCGTTCTATAACGGTGCGGTGGCCCCCACCTCGTAGTCGTACCTGCGGGCGAGCGGCAGTGGGGCCGCCTCGGGACGTCACGCGCTGCTCTTCAACCAGGTGGGGTCAGATGGCCAAACGCGCAGAAGCGCCGCCCGCGCTGTACACGGCCGTGGCGCAGGGTCTTCTCTGGGACTCCGTCACCCAACAACCCCTCGGCGGCCCGTTCCCCACTCCCGGCGAGCCGATCCGCTCCCTTGCCTCCAGCTCCGACGACACCACCCTCCTCGTCGCCGGCAGTCACGTGCCCCTCCACCGCTACACGGTCGACCCGAGCCGGGCGGTAGCCGAAATCTGTGCCCGCGTTGGCAAGGTCGACCTGACGAGAGCGGAGTGGAGCACGTACGTACCTGACGCGCCGTACACACCAGGCTGTGCGGCCAGCCGCACCGGTGACGGTTGTTGATGTGTCATGTTCATCTGCGGGGCTTCCCCGCAGATGGTGAAGGAGATCCCCAGGAGCACGTTCCCGAAGACCGGCCTCGCCGCCAGGGCGCCGCCGTCGCGCCCAACAACGTGACAGCACCCACTGCCGCGTAATCCCTTTCCTGGTTGATGGCGACAATGGGCCGGTGTCGAGGGAGTGTCCTTGCCCTGTCTGACGAGGAAGACGAGTCGCCCCTGCTGGAGTGGCGTCTGCGGCGGTCCGGGTGATCCCCTTGGCCAGGGCGAGTATTCAAATACGTCGAGGTCGGAACGGACAGCACCGGTGCTTTTCGCCCAGGCAGGCAGACAGTGCGGACGCGGCTGTGTGCATCGACTGGTGGCAGTGATCGAACAGGCCGCCGCCGACATCGAGGTGCCGAATCCTCACCGCCGCGAACCAGGACAACCCCACCCACCGCGGACGCATCCCGCACCAGCGCCGATCGGCCCTTTGGACACAGAGTGGCGGGCCCGCCAGCTGCACCGCTGGGCGTTGTCTTGATGCCGCGCTTGGCGGTTTCGTCGCCGGAAGTCGGGTGTGTCCTACGCCCGAACTGCCCAGCCTCGTGCAGCGGCCACTTCCGGGCGCGGTCGGTGCGGCGGGGATGGACTTACCGCTCGCGCGAGGCGGTGGCCTGACGCTGTTTCTCTGGGGAGCGCCCGCCGCATGTATTTAGAGGACGTCGACGCAGGCGTCGCACGTGTCGTGTTCTCCGCGAAGTGCGCCCCTTTCTCCGCGCTTTAACTGGGTGCTGAAATCCGCCCCTTCGACGAGCGGACAGCTGCGGCAGGAGGCTCGACTGCGCCCTGTCCCGAACTGAGCCCGTCCTGCAGGAGGTCCCCGAGCTCGGAGAAGGCGTCGCCGGCGGTCAGGCCGGTCCTCTCCAGAAGGATCCCCGACTGCACCGCGTCGATGGTGACTGCCACGACATGGGCGGCGAAATGCCCGTTGAGGGCGCGGAAAGCACCGGTCTGCACGCCTTCCTCGATCAGTTGGTGACCCGGTGCGCCGCAGGTGCGGAGTTCTTGCGGTAGATCTGTGCGGTCGGTTCGTAACCGACCGAACGTCTACGTCGTCCCGGGTTCCGACGCCGAGCGGCACGTGACCGACCGGTTCCCAAACAAGCGCACGAAGCATGTGGCGATGAGCTTGCGAGCGAACAGCATCGACGCTCTGGTGGAAGGCCTGCCGCTGATCTTTCAGCGTGAACAGGCCAAGGACATGTCCGCCACGTACCACTTCACTTGCAGGCCGTACTCGTGCTGCGCTGATCCGCCGACGACACCCGGCAGGCCCAACTCGCCTGAGACAACGGCATCTCGATCCCAGCCGACTACCACCACTCCGCGAGCGCCTGACTGTGCCGGCCGACCACGCGCCGGACCCGTTCTCCGCGCTGGAGTGGACGGGGGTGGCCGGGCCCCTCCCGGCGCCCGGACGGGAACCGGAACGCCCTTGGGGCCGCCGGTGGTGCCCGACGTGAACAACGGGACCAGCGGGGCGTCCGGGTCCGTCGCGACCGGGCGGCCCTGCGGCGCGGGGCCGGAGTACCGGGCGAGCAGTTCACCGAAGGACAGTTCCGCGCTCTCGGGCCCCCCGGCGACCACGGTCAGCCAGGACCGGTCGGCGGGCATGTCCTCCCCGGGTGCGAGCTTGCCGCGCTGGTCCGCGTCGACCACGACGGCCTTCGCTCCACTTGCACCGAGCCGCAGGGCCACGGCGGACGGCGCGAAGGCGGTGAACAGCCGTACGTGCATGGCCCCGCGGTGCCATGAGCGGTTGCCACCCGGAAACCGATCGGTGTACGATGATGGAAACCGATCGGTTTTCAGTCTGGAGTCGCGCCCATGTCTACTCATGCCACCTCCTCCATCTTCGTCATCGGCGGCACAGGGGCCCAGGGAATGCCCGTTGTCCGCGCCCTTGTCGCGGACAAGAAGTACTCCGTCAAGGTCCTCACCCGAGACGCCACCTCCCCCCGAGCCCAGGAGCTCGTTGCGCTCGGCAACGTCTCTATCCTCGAAGGGACCTTCGCCGACGAGGACGTGCTGCGCGAGGGATTTCGCGGCTGCGACGGGGCGTTCATCAACATCGACGGATTCAACACCGGCGAGAAGACGGAGACCTACTGGGCCATCCGTACGTATGAGATAGCGATCGAAGAAGGTATCAAGTTCTTCGTCTACGGAAACCTCGACTACGCCCTCAAGAAGTCGGGCTACGACTCCAGGTTCCGCACCGGCCACTATGACGGCAAGGGCCGCATGGCCGAATGGGTGCTGTTCCAGAACGAAAAGAACAGCGACCGGATGGGAGCGGCGGTCTTCACCTCGGGTCCCTACATCGAGATGGTGATCTCACCGCTCACGCCCATGACGCCGTCCATCGAGGACGGTGTCGTCACGTGGCGAGTCCCGCTCGGCGAGGGAGCCGTCCCGCACGTGGCCCTGGAAGACTGCGGATTCTACGTCCGCTGGCTCTTCGACCATCCGGAACGGGCTAACGGCATGGACCTCGAAGTCGCCATCGAGCACATGACCTACGCCGACATGGCCGCGGCATTCGAGAAGGTCACCGGGCGCCCGGCGCAGTACATCGACACCGATCTGGACGCGTACTGGAACAGTCCGGACCTGACGGGGCTTGCCGATCACCCTGCTGGATACAACGCCGACCCCGACGACAAGAGCACCATGAGTTTCCGTGACAATTTCACCGGATTCTGGAATGTGTGGAAGCACGGGATCATCACCAGGGACTACGCCCTGCTCGACGAAATCCACCCCAACAGGATCAGGAGCGCTGAGGGGTGGTTCCGCCGGGAGGACCGGTTGGGCAGGGAACTGGGCAAGGGGAGTCTTTGGGAGAGGGTTCAGCCGGAGAATTGGAGCATGGATTCCGCGGTCCTCAAGAGCAGCGCGGACTTCAGGACGGGAAAGTTGTGAACGGACCGGTCGCACGGTGTGCTCTGTATCACTTGCGCGCCCCCCATTACTGCGGTTGAACTCGCAGTGGCGGGCCCGGTGATCATCCGGCACTCATGTCAGTCCGGTCTCGGTGAGGCAGCCGTCGATCAGTTCCGGACGGTACTGGATCTTCTTGAGCTTGCGCTTCATAACGCGGGCCAGGTGGTCGAGGTTGGCGGCGGCGAAGTCGGCCAGGCCGCGCTTGACCAACGACCAGTGCCCTCCTGCGGATTGAGCTCAGGAGCGTAGGACGGCAACTGGAACACCGTCAGCCACTCCTCGTTCTCCACGAAGAACAGCGCGAGCTCGTCGACCAGATGGACGTTGAGATTGTCCCAGACCCAGACCACGGGGGCCTGGAGCTGGTGGTGCGCCACGACGATCAGGTCACGGTAGTCCTGCCAGGTGAAGCTCTTCGCCTCTCCCCTCCGGCCCCGGTACACGTGCAACCGGTAGATCAGACGCGATCGTTCACCGCTCTTGCGGCAGACCAGTTCCGTCACGGAGAACCGTCCCCGGTTCGCGCCACGCACCCGCACCTGCGGTGTCCGGCCGCGCGGTGCCCACGTGTGCCCCTTCGGCGGCCTCAGTCCCTGCCCGGCTTCGTCCTCGAAGCAGATGTAGGCGTCCCGGCCGCCGCGGTGGCTTTACCGTCCCCCACACCTCGCTCCGCCACCGCTCGACACTCGCGTCGTCACGCTCCAGCGCCCGCCTCGCTGGCATCTGCGGTGACCACCCGTGCCGCCGCAGGAGCTTCCAGACCCCCTGCACCGTGTACTCCACCAGGAACAGCCGGATGATCAGCGCGCGGATTGCGGAGGGGCGCCGTTCGGTCTGCCCCGATGTCCGCGCGGACTGGCTGTTTGTGGCTGGTTTGTGGTTGACGCTCCGGCGGCGCCCCTCGTCCGTGCACGCGGCCATCGGCTTCAAGGGCTCCCCGGCGTACGCGGCGGCCACGGGCGGGATCGACGCCCTCGTACGGCAGTTGGCCGTCGAGTACGGAGGCCGGATCAGGTTCAACTCCGTCCTGCCCGGAGCCGTGGTCACCTCCTTGTGGGCCGAGGTGCCCGAGGAGTACAAGGTGCAGACCGCCGCGCGCACCCCCGTCGGCAGGCTCGGAGTCCCCGAGGACGTCGCCGCCGCCGTGGCCTTCCTCGCCTCGGATGACGCCTCTCTCGTCACCGGCCAGAACCTGCTCGTGGACTGTGGCCGCAGCATCAACTCCCAGGAGTAGGCCACCGGCCTCGCCGGACCTCGCCAGTCCTGGGCGACCGGCCGCCCCGGGCAGCTCGCCGTAGCCGCCGTCGGTCAGGCCGTCGAGATCCTGCACCAGTCTGCCGAGGCCGCCTCCGAGCGTGGCGGGGTCGGTGCCGTGCCGGCGCTTCAGCGCGTCGGCGCCCATCATGAGGGTCCACGGGCGCGGTGATTCCGAGCACGATCGCGCCGCCGCGCGTCCACAGTCCGTCGTCCGGATCGGACCACGTGACCATCGGTGCGATCGCCTTCAGCTCCGGCGGCTTGGACGGCGCCGCCATCCACTGCGTGTTGCCGAAGTAGCTGGCGCCGATCATGCCGACGGAACCGTTCGCGCCGGGAAGGGCGGCAGCCCACCGTACGGTGTCGTACCCGTCGCTCTCCTCGTGCGTCCACGGCTCCCACTCACCCTCGGAGGCGAACCGGCCGCGGGTGTCCTGGAGCACCACCATGAAGCCACGCCGAGCCGCCGCCAGGGGATCGAGGATCGCGACCGCCAGGGGCATCTGCTTCCCGTACGGCAGCCTGCTCGGCAGGACCGGCCACGGTCCGCTGCCGCCGGGCCGGTAGACATCCGCGCGCAGCACCGTGCCGTCACGCATCTTGGCGGGTACGTCGAACTCGATCTGTATCTCCGTCATGTGCCGCTCCTTTGCCTGCCACGACGTTTTCGCGAGACATGGTTGATCGGGTCTCCACCCACGCGACACCCCCGAAAGGGGGTGACCACGGCGCTCTCGGGTCGCTTACGCGACCGAGTTCAGCAGGTCGGCCAGTACGTCGGGCCGTTCCAGGGCGATGAAGTGGCCGGCCTTCGGCACCTGCGTGAAGTCGGCGGCGGGCAGCAGCTGCTTGTTGGCCTGCCGGTCCGAGGGCCGGGACCAGTCTTTCTCGCCGTAGACGAGGTGGATGGGAGCCTTGACCTCGGGGTAGCGCGAGCGGGCGGCGATGAGGCTGGGCAGGTTCTGGTACACGGCCCTGGCGACGGTCGGGTAGCCGGGGCGCCGGCCCACCTGGAGCAGCTCGTCCACGTAGTCCTCGCGCAGTGCGTTCTTGTCGCCCAGGCCGCCCTGGAGGATCGCGCGGAGGGCGGGCTTGGGCTCCACCCCGGCGATCACCGGGCCCACCCCGGGGGCGAGGACTCCGCTGACCACCACGCGGGCCAGGAGGCTGGAGCGGGCGATCCCGCCGTTGAAGTCGTACGTGTTCACCGCGACGACGCGGCGGACGCGCTCGGGGAGATCGGCCGCGGTGGTCAGGGCGAGCACCGCCCCCATGGACTCCCCGACCAACGTCACGTCATGGAGATCGAGTTCGGTGAGGAGCCGCTCGACGCCCGCGCGCATGGCCGGCTCGTCGTACGACGCCTCGGGCACGATCTCGGAGTAGCCCATCCCCGGCAGATCGAGGGCGTACACGGTGTACCGGTCCGCGATCAGCGGGATGAGGTCGCGGTAGTGCTCGGCCTGGGTGCGCACGGTGTGCAGCAGGACCAGGGGCGCGCCGGTGCCCGCTTTGAGGTAGCGCAGCGTTCCCTCGTGGCTGTGTCCTGCGCGCGGGGCGATGGTGTGACTGGTGGTCCCCGGGACGTGAATCGTGGGACGGGGGTCCTGGCTGGGGCTGGGCATCTTGTCGACTCCTGATAAGTGAAGGGATTACTTGGTCAGCTGGGGGTACAGGCCGGCCAGGTCGCCGGCCAGGCCCGCCTTGACCTGGCGAGTGATGTCGTCACCGAGGACCTCGTACGCGCCGGTCTCGACACCGTCGAGGGCGAGTGCGGCGACGTCACGAGGGGCGGACTTGGGTGCGTCGACGCCGGCTGCCAGGTCCGTGTCGACGTATCCGACGTGCAGTCCGGTGACGGCGATGCCACGGGGCTGCAGCTCCAGGCGCAGGGAGTTGGTCTGCGACCACAGGGCGGCCTTGGAAGCGCTGTAGGAGCCGCCGAGGGCGAGCCAGGACAGCACGGAGTGCACGTTGAGGAGGTGGCCGCCGCCGTTGCGTTCGATGACGGGCACGAAGGCCCGGGTGAGCAGCAGCGGGCCGTAGAAGTTGGTCTCGAACTCCCGGCGTACGTCGTCGACCGGGGAGTCGAGGAAGGAGGCGCCGACCGCGGCACCCGCGTTGTTGATCAGCACGGTGACATCCTGCGCCTGTGCGGCGGCCGCCGCCACGGAGGCCGGGTCGGTGACCTCCAGTGCCACCGGGACCGCGTCGGGGTGCGTCACGGTGCGCGGGTCGCGGGCCGTGGCGTACACCTTGCCGGCACCGCGCGCGTACAGCTCTTCCACCAGCGCCTTGCCGATGCCCCGGCTGCCACCGGTGACGAAGACGTTGGCGTCCTTCAAAGCGGTCATGACTGCCTCCACAAGATTTGGAAACCGATCGGTTTCCATCACAGTAAACCGATCGGTTTCCGAGCGCAAGCTCATCGACGGAGCCAGTCGCGTGGTGCCGCGGCCTCAGGGCGTCGTTCCGCCCCGGGATGGCGAGCTCCCCACCCGTCTGTCCGGCCTGGTCGACGTCGGCGTCGTTCGGGCTGAGTTGGGGTTTGAGGCCGAGCTTCCCGGCCGTGTCGAAGAGCCACCCCGGAACGGTGTCGGGGTGAGGTGGAGGGGCGGAGCGGGGAGGTAGGGGAACGCCCTCGACGCCGGAGGGGCCGCCGTGTGTGCGGGTGGGGGAGTGGCCGGAGGAGTGAGTCCCCGGAGCGGTCGGCGGTGGAAGTCCCCGGCGGGGTGCCCGCGTGTCACCGGCGCCTCGCTCGCGGGGGTCAGTCGGCGGCGAGGGGGGCCGGCTTGTCGGCGGTCGTCTCGTTGGTCGAGCCCTGGTCGCGCGTTGAGGCAGCATCGGCGGCCAGTGCGGGTGTCGGCATTGTCGGGTCGCTCACAGGTCGGGGACCGCCTCTCCACTTGCACCATGGAAACCGATCTGTTTTCCTATGTGGGAAACAGATCGGTTTCCGGCTGATGCTCGGCCTATGACCAGCGACAAAGGGAAAAGATGACTACCACCTTCGACCGCGGGGCGCCCGCCTCCGGGAAAACCGACTCGGGCCTGCGCGGCTCACATGCCGCGCGCTGGTGGGTGCTTGTCGTGCTGGGCGTGGCGCAGCTCATGGTCACGCTCGATGCGACCGTCGTGAACATCGCGCTGCCCGCAGCGCAACATGACCTCGGTTTCAGCGACGGCAGCCGGCAGTGGGTCATCACGGGCTACGCCCTGGCATTCGGCAGCCTGCTGCTGCTCGGTGGCCGACTCGGTGACCTGTTCGGCCGGCGTACCACCTTCGTGACCGGCCTGATCGGTTTCGCGGCCGCATCCGTCGCCGGCGGCGCGGCCAGCAGCTTCGAAATCCTCGTCGGGGCACGCGTGGCCCAAGGCCTGTTCGCCGCGTTGCTCGCGCCCGCGGCCCTCTCGCTGCTCAGCGTGACCTTCACCCAGCCGTCCGAAAGGGCGAAGGCCTTCGGCATCTTCAGTGCGTTGTCCGGTGCGGGCGCCGCGGTCGGGCTGCTGCTCGGCGGCATGCTCACCGAATGGGCGTCATGGCGCTGGGTGATGTACGTGAACGTCATTTTCGCGGGCGTCGCGCTGGTCGGCGCGTTGCTGTTGCTGGCCAAGCCTGTGGTCACCGAGCGACCCAGAATCGACATTCCTGGCACCGTCGTGGTGAGCGCCGCGCTGTTCGGCATCGTCTACGGGTTCGCGCACGTCGAATCCACCAGTTGGACCGACCCGGTCGCCCTCGGCTCCATGATCAGCGGCGTGGTGCTGCTCGCGGTATTCGCCTGGCTGGAGCTCAGGGTCGCGCATCCGCTGCTGCCGCTGCGCGTCGTGCTGGACCGGACCCGAGGTGGTTCGTTCCTGGCCGTGTTCGTCCTGGGCATGGGGATGTTCTCGATCTTCCTGTTCCTGACCTATTACCTGGAGGCCAGCATCGGCTACTCGCCGATCGAGGCCGGTCTGGCCTTCCTGCCGATGGTCGGCGGCATCGTTGCCGCGTCGACCACGGTGCCTTCGCTGGTGCTGCCCAAGGTCGGCCCGAAGATCGTGGTCAGCGTCGGCTTCCTGGTCTCCGCATCCGGTATGGCCCTGCTGACCCGGCTCACGCTGGACAGTACCTACGTCGCCAACATCATGCCGGGCATGATCCTGCTTGGTCTCGGTATAGGTGGGGTGATGACCACCGCGTTCCAGGGTGCGACCGCAGGCGTGCGTCACGAGGACGCGGGCGTCGCCTCGGCGCTGATCAACACCAGCCAGCAGGTGGGTGGCTCGATCAGCACGGCGCTGCTGACCACCGTTGCTTCATCGGCCGCGACCGACTATCTGTCCTCGCACAAGCCGGGCGCACTGACCGTGGCCCAGGCTGGGGTCGAGAGCTACACGGCCACCCTGGCATGGGGTGCCGGAATCTTCGTGGTCGGTGCGGTGCTCACGGCGTTCCTGATGCCGAATTCAGCTCTGGGGCCGTCGGAGGGCGAGCCCGTGATCGCCCACTGAGCATGAATCCGCGTGGTGAGAGATGCCCTGCGCTGATCGGTGCTCTCCAGGCACACATCAGCGCAGGGAGACAGGAGCATCTTCGGGGTGGTGCCCGCCTCTGCCCGCGCGTTCCGTCTTCAGCGAACAGATCGTCGCCGGTAGAGGGCACCCGCGATGTGGGCTGAAGCTGAATCTGGGAGGCCGAGGGGCGCAGGCCGGCCATAGGGGGTGCCGCCGAGGGCAGTCACGGCCCCGGCGGGCGAGCGATGTCGGGCGCGCCCAACGCGGCAAGAGGATGAGCGCACCGACCCTGGAGACCGCGATGGCGGTGCCGACGTCCGGTCGCCACCCCATCAAGGCGCCGCCCGGCTTCTACCGCTTCCTCGCAGAGTTCGAGCTGCTGCGACAGATCACCAGCCGTATCCGCTCGATCCTCCCTCTACTGCGACGCCCGAGGCGGCGCGGCCCCGGCCCGGTGCTGGATGATGACGACTGTCGGCCTCATTGCGGCCGCACTCTTCGGCTTCGGGGTAACGCGCCGGCATAACCCTCGGGGACTGCACCGGGCCCCCGTGCTAACGGGGCCCGAGAAGACCGCCGCCTCGGAGCAGTGGGAACCGTCCTCATAGGCCCGCTCGGCCGTGGGCGGCGCAATGGATCACCCCGACAAGCGCTGCAAACCGATCGGTTTCCAACGGGCCGGAATCGAGTTAACCTCGCAATATGACCACCGAAGCAAAGTCAAGCTCAAGAGAGCGACTGCTGGAGGCAGCGGCCGCGCTCACCTACCGAGACGGCGTCAACGTCGGCGTCGACGCACTGTGCAAGGCGGCAGGGGTGTCCAAGCGCTCCATGTACCAGCTGTTCGAGAGTAAAGGCGAACTGCTGGCGGCGAGCCTGGAGGAACGCGCCTCCGCCTATATGACGACGCTCCTTCCCGCGGCGGATGACAACCGTCCACCCCGCGAGCGGATCCTGCACGTCTTCGAGCAGGCGGAATCACAGGCGAGTGCACCCGACTTCCAAGGCTGCCGGTACCTCGTCGCGCAGATCGAGCTCAAAGACCAGAGCCACCCTGCGAGCCGGGTGGCCCACCGGGTCAAGGAGAATCTGACAGCCTTCTTCCGTGCCGAGGCCGAACAGGGCGGGGCGAGCGATCCGGACCTGCTGGCCCGGCAGCTGATCCTGGTTTTCGACGGCGCCAGCGCCCGCGCGGGAATCAAAGCCGACGTGAAGGCCGGGCTCGTCGCCCCCACCGTGGCCGTCCTGCTCGATGCGGCGGACATGCGCTGACGCGTCGCATGACGAGCGGTCGCGGCGACCGATGTGCTCGGCGAGGCGCATCCGGGCCTCCGGCGACCGAGTAGATCCCATGGCGCCACACCCTTGCCCTGGGCCTCACGGCGTTCTACTACGCACTCACCCCCGTGGTCGTCGGCATGCTCTCCGCCAACGTCATCAGCGGCCAGGTCGACCACGCCCTCGGCTATACCCACAACGACATGGGCCCACTGCGCCTGCACCGCCCCCCGATCCGGGGCACCCGGGTACAGACCCTCGCCATCAGCAGCACCCTCATGGCCGTTCTGTCCCTGCTGATGGGCACCGTGGTCATGGCGGGCGCGATCGGCCTCATGGGCATGGGCGCCCCAGCTCCTCACCCCAGGGCCGCCGCCGGTCTACCCTCGGGGGCGCGTGGCCTGGGCACGGCGTCCCGGGCGGTCAGGTCGAGGCGGACAGCGAGACGGTACGTGTGGACGCGCGGTGCACGGCGGTGGGCGCCTCGTGTCCGGGGTGCGGGACGTGGTCCGGCCGTGTTCACGGCTCCTACCTGCGGTTTCCCGGTGATGTGCCCAGCGCGGGAGGAAGCGTTGTGCTTCCACTGCGGGTCCGTCGGTTCACCTGCGGGTCCGTCGGTTCACCTGCGGGAACGCCGGGTGCGGGCGACGCACTTTCGTCGAGCAGATACCTGGTCTGACCCGCAGGCACGGCCAACGCACCGAGCGGCTGCGATCGACCCTTGCTGGAGGAGGAGCCGCAGCTCCCGTCCCCGGCGGAGCGCGCCCGGCTGTGTGAGGCCGCCGGCATCACGCAGGCCCGCCTCACGGTCGCGCTGAAGACGTCGACGCAGACGGCGAAGAACCACGAGAACGGCCGCTCGGAGCCGAAGTCGCCTCGCCTTGAGGCGTACCAGCGGCTGCTGAAGGGCTGGGCGGCGAAGTACCCCGCGCACAGCACCCACACCGCCCCGGCCCCCGCCCCGGTTGCCGCGCCGCAGCCACAGCCGCAGCCGCGGGTGCCGGAGACGTTCACCAGCCCGGCCGCGCCCGCGGCCACCGAGCCGGAGACCTCCATGCTCGTCCAGGCCCCGGCCGTCCAGGCCGCGCCCGAGCGTCCGGCCCGTCCGTCCGCGACGTCGCGTCGCCCTGCGACGAAGAAGGCGGCGAAGCCCGCCGTCGACCCACGGTTCCCGCACGGCCTGCTCGCCGCACTGGACGGCGACGGCTCCGCGTACGGCGTGGACGGCATCGTGCTCGACCGCCCGGCGACCACGGTGGTGGAGCTGGTGGAGTGGACGCTGCGCGAGTCCGGCCTCGGTGCGCCGAAGCCCAACCGGTACGGCAAGGACTCCGACCCGCTGATCGTCCTCACCGCCGCGGCCGCCGTGAAGCTCGGGCTGCCCGAGCGCCTGGAGGGCCACGAGCAGCGCCGCTCCCTGCGCCTGCCCGAGGACCACCCGGTGGTGAAGCAGGTGGCGAAGGCGAAGCGGCAGCTCACGCAGCGCGGATTCGGCCCGTGGGCGCGGATCTACCGCAAGGCGCAGGGCCGCGAGCGGCAGTGCGTGCAGCTGGCGATCCTGTCGTGGGACGCCCTCGATGAGCGGTCCTGGCCCGGCGTGAGTGAGATGGAACCGGCCGACATCGCCCGCGTCCTCGGTGTCTACGCACAGCGGGTCATCACCCCGCGCGGCTCCACGGCCGTGTCCGGGCTGGAGCTGATGACGGCGCTGCGCCCGCCCACGAAGCCGGAACGCGACGAAGAGACTGGCAACTGGGTATCGGCCCACAACCCGGGCTCGCTGGGCACGGAACCGATGGACCCGGCGCCACCGGAGGCCACCGCCGAACACCCCGTCGTGGTGAACTCCGGCTGGACCGGCGGGTTCCTGAACGAAGAGGCGTACCAGTGGGTGCGGCAGGTGGACCTGCTGACGGATGAGGAGTGCACCCTGCCCTTCGCGGTCGGCCTGGACCTCAACACGGCGTTCCTCGCCGCCGCGGCCCGCCTGGTCGTCGGCCTGTCCGCGCCCGACCACTTCCACGCCCCGGCCTTCAACCCGAAGATCCCCGGCTCCTGGCTGGTCGACCTGTCCCACATCGAGCTGGACCCGCGCCTGCCCTCGCCGTTCACGCCGGACGGCGAGCGCCCGACCGGCCCGGCCTGGTACCAGACGCACACCGTCGCCTACGCACAGGAGCTCGGGCACGACGTGCACCCGATCGAGGCGTACCTGCGCCGCGAGACCGGCGCGTACCTGGACCCGTGGCACGACCGCCTCAAGACCGCGTACGTCGACACCCTCGCCGACCTCGGCGTCACCAAGGACCTGGACGACCGCCAGTTCCTCGCTGCGATGGAGCAACACAAGCAGGCCGGCCCGGCCCTGGCCGCCGTCCTGCCGCCATCAAGGCCACGGTCAAGGGCGGCGTGGGCAAACTGCGCGAGCGCCCCCAGGGCAAGCACTACAAGGAGGGCGAGCGGTGGCCGGCCTTGGAGCGCCCGACCTGGCGCCCCGACATCCGCGCCGCCGTCATCAGCAAGGCCCGGGTCAACATGCACCGCAAGCTGCGCAACATGGCGGCCATGACCGGCCTGTACCCGCTCGCCGTGCTGTCCGACTGCGTCGTCTACCCGAGTCCCGGCGACAGCCCGCTGGACTTCCTCCCCTACGCGGCCTCCGGTAAGCCGCAGCCCGGCGGGTTTCGCCTTGGGCCCACGCCGGGCCTGGCGAAGCTGGAGGGCGTCCAGTCGATGCTGTGGGCAGTCGACCTGATGGAGAGAGGAAGCCCCCACCCCGCTGGCCCCGGCCGCCGCCGCCCAGCTGCTCGCCCAACTCCGCGCCGACCGGCGTGCCGACACGTGGGTGCCCGCGTTCGAGTAGGACTGGGCACGCGCCCTGGACGACGCCCGGCACTCCTTCAGCCTCGCCCCGGTCCGGCGGCCCGGCCATGGCCTGAACATCGCCACCGGCCAGGCCCGCCTGCTCGGCGCCTGTCTGATCTTCAGCAACCATCCGGAGGGGGCGCGGAGACCGAGCTGCGGCTGCCGACGGAGTGATCCGGACGCCTTCGGGTGTCTGGTGAGGTCCATGACGTTCCTGGCTGTCTCCCGTGGACGCGTCGCGTCCGTGGGAACGGCTCCACCGACGTCACCTCGGCCGCGCCGCGTCACCGAAGAGCCCGCGCAGCAGGTGGATCACAGCCGCCACCGCGATGAACGGCGCCGCCATCATGTCGACCAGCAGAACGAGCGAGGTGCCGTACACGGTGTTGCGGAACCACGCGCTCACCAGATCCGGGTCGGCACCGTCGGCCATCCCCACGACCCAGAACAGGGTCAGCGGCACCATGGCCGACCACAGGAGCCAGAAGCCGCCGAGGGTCGCGGCCCAGGTCCGCGTGCCGGACACGGGATGGCGTTCGAGCCGGGCACGGAAGTACTGCAGCCCCGCCAGTACGACGATGAGGAGCACCGTCAACGGCAGCCGCCACCCGTCCTCGTCCATCGCCCAGCGGTTCAGCTCCCGCCACCAGGCATCGTGGTTGTCTGCCGTCTTGTGCTCGAGGGCATGGGCCTTGAGGTCGGGCCCCGCCACCAGCAGGACGGCCATCGGGAGCAAGCCGAGCAGGCTCAGCAGCGGTCGGCCCAGCACCGACCTGCGCACCCAGGGCGCCACCCAGACCTGCTCCTGCGGGCCACCGGTGGGCGCCGTGCGCGCCGGTACCCTCGCCCCCTCCGCCGGAGGCGGGGAGGACGGCGGGCGCACGGACGGCGGCGGGCTCGAGTACGTCGGGGCGGTGAAGCCGGGCCGATCGCCGAAGCCGGTCCGCGTGGTGAGAACGGTCGGTGGGTCGACGGTGGCCGGTGGGCCGTCGGGCGGCCTCCGGACCGCAGTGGCCGTGGGCAGGTCGGCGACCGGGGAGACGACGGTGACCGGGGGCTCGGCGGTGGCCGGGGGAGCGTCCTTGGCGGAGGGGGACTGGGCGGGCTCGGCGGAGGGAGCGGCCTCGGCCGGGAGAGAGCCCTCGGCGGAAGGGGTGGCCTCGGCCGGGGACTCCGCGGTGGCCGCGGCCTCGGCGGCGGGAGCCGCCGCGGTGCGCGGTCGCGGTGGTATCCGGTCTCGGCCGTGCCCCGGCCAGATGTCCTGGTCGGTGGCCCTCAGATCGCGGAGCTGCTCGCACCTCCGGGCGATGTCCGACGCGACGGAGGCGGGCAGCCAGGGGGCCGCGCCGGTGCCGTACTCCTCCGCCCAGGCGCACAGTGCCTCGGGGGAGGGACGGTGCTCGGGCTCCTTGGCCAGGCACGCGCGCAGCACCGACATGAGGCCGTCCGGAATACCGCTCAGGTCTGGTTCCCCGTGCACGGCTCGGTACAGCAGGATGATCGGCTCTCCCGACCCGAACGGGTGGCGTCCGGTGGCCGCGAAGGCCAGGACCGCGCCGAGCTGGAAGACGTCACTGGCACCGCCTACCTCCGCCCCCTGCAACTGCTCCGGTGACATGTAGCCGGGCGTACCGGGGGGAAACCCCGTTCTCGTGAGGGCCGTGTCGTCGGTGCCGCGGGCGATCCCGAAGTCGATCAGCAGCGGTCCCTCGGAGGACAGCAGCACGTTCGACGGCTTGAGGTCGCGGTGGACCAGCCCGCACGCGTGCACCGTGCTCAGCGCCTCGGCAAGCCCCGCCAGCAGCCGCCACAACGCCGGTACGGGCAACGGGTCGTGCTCCCTCACGGCCTCGGCGAGGGAGGGGCCCGGAACGTAGGGCGAGGCCAGCCAGGGCACGGGAGCGTGCGCGTCGCTGTCCAGCACCGGCACCGTGCCCGGCCCGGAGACCGCCAGCGACGCGCGGACCTCGCGCTCGAACCGCGCCCGGAAGTCCGGAGCGTGGGCCCTCTCCGCTTGCACCATCTTGACCGCGGTCATCAGCCCGCTGGGCGACCGCGCGAGATACACACGGCCCATCCCGCCCTCACCCAGGCGGCGTAACAGCTGGTACTCGCCCACCTGCCGCGGATCGTCGTCGGCCAACGCCTGCACTCACCACCCCCTCCACGCAGTGCACTTGGACGATGCACGAATCGTGACACCACCCCGTCACTTCCGCCACCGCCCGGAGGCCCGGCAGGCCACCGGAACCTGAGGTCGAGTTCGGCGAGCGCGGCCGCCAGCAGGCCCGGCATCTGTGTATCGAGCTGCGGGGCCGTCGAGCGGGCGCTGATGCGGGTGAGGAGCACGGCGCGGGATCCTTCGGCGATAGGGAGGTGGTGCCTGCCCAGTGCACCACGGCGGTACGGGGGTCTGCTTGTATAGCTACGACAGACGGACATGTAGCGGTGAGTGATCGCCCATTCCGGCGCCGTCTACAGAGGTCAGCGTGGCGCTCCACGAGGGTGGGTGGTGACAACTGCCCTGCTTCGCGAGGGCTGGTGACAAGTAGCTTGCGGCACCAGTGACAACTACGGTGCCTCGTTCGCGGGAACTCAAAGGTCGGCGCGAACCGGGTGTGACAACTACCGTGCGTCGGCACAGCCCATCGACCGCGACAAGAGCCCGCTGTTCGACGCGGACCACGACCAGGTCCGCGTCGCCGACGCGCTGCGCCGCAGCCCGCACTTCGCCGCTGCGGACGCCGACCCCGGCGGCGACACGATGTGGTTCACCACCGAGGCCGGCATCAACTACACGTTGACCTTCAAGGCCCCGGAGCCCACCGACGACGACCTGCTGCCTGAGCCGGTGCTCACCGAGGCCATCGCCGCGGCGATCCTCAACCACCCCGGTTTCGTCACCGCGGATGCGAACTCACCGCGCGAGGACACCATCACCATCCAGTCCCGCAACCAGGTGCGCCACCTCTTGGTCTTGCACGTCGACCGCGGCAACGCCCTCGCCCCGGAAGACCTGTCCACCCCGGCCGTCGACGTCGCTCTCGCCGCCGACAAGCTGCTCGCCAGCGACTCGAGCGACTCGGAGCGCGCCACGGCCGAACTCCTCAACTACGTGGCCGCCACCTGGGACAAGCAGGATCTGCCGCTGCGCGAGCACGCCCAGGCCGTCGCCCGTACCCTGCGCACCCAGTAGGAGGGGATCCGTCCATGCCCGCATCCACGGCCACCCGGCGCGCGTACCGTGAGGTGACGACCCGCCGGGAGGACCAGATGAGCGCGCAGCCCGACCATGCACCCGTCACGCCGTACGCCCCCGCGCCCGGGGCGCCGGCCGAACTCCTCGTCCAGCTGCGCGCCGACCCGCGCGCCGACACCTGGGTGCCGGCCTTCGAGCGGGAGTGGGCGGCCGCGCTCGAGGAATCGCGGCGCACGTACTCCCTCGGCGGCCTGTACGCAGTCGTCCAGGAGTGGCAGGGTCGCCTCGCCTCCGCTCCGGCCGTCGACGCGTTCGTCGCCTCCGGCTACGACGACAGCGACTTCATCGACATGGCAGAGCTCCGCGGGCGGCGCCGGTGACCGAACAGCAGCCGTACGCGGTCCGCTTCTCCGCCCCGGCCGCGAAGGTCCTCGCCACCCTGCCCGAGCACGTCGAAGACATGGTGTGGGACGTCCTGGACGCCGCCGCCGTCGACCCATGGGGCTTTCGGCAGTGGAACGCCGACGACCCCGAGGGCGAGGACGTCCGGCACGCCTCCGTCGGCCAGCTCTCCCTCACCTACTGGGTGAACCGGCCCCTGCGCCGCCTGTCCGTCCTCACCATCACCTGGCTCGGATAGCCACCGGTCACAACGCCCTGACCCCGGCATCGCAACTGACGGGAGCAGGCCAGGCGAGCTCAGGCATCCCAGTAGACTCCAATGCCCTCTGGCCTTCCGCCGGACGGCGAGGAACTGCGATGAAGAAGGACACATGGCGGCAGGCATCGATGACTACCGGCGAAGGTGCTGGGACGCGGCTTTGCACGCCTATGGGACCAGCTACATCTTCCAGAAGCGGGCCGCCAGCCTGAAGCGCAAGACCGACGTGCTGACCTGGGTCGGTTTCGCAGTCCCGCTGCTTATCGGAGCACTGGTAGGAACGTTCGGTCAGAACAAGCTCTGGAGCGTCGTCCTTACTGTCGGGACTGTGATCGCGGCGGTCCAGCTCGTTGTGAGCCTGTGGTCCCTCGTCAAGCGGTGGCCGGAGGAACTGGCCTACTCCTTTTCCTCGGCCACAGCCAACGAATCGCTGGCCTCCAGATTCGCGGCACTCGGTGAAGACCCCCCAGGGCTTCAGACGTTGCGGACCCAGCTCGACCCCAGCAACTCCGCCAGCGCCGCCTCATCAGCCGGGCGCGGCTCCCGAACCAGCAGCCCACCGTTCGCCGGACGCTGCGCCCGCCCCGCCGCCCGCACCCGCGATGCTCGTCCCATGCCCTCCCAACGAGCTGCCTTGGCATTTCGCCCCGCCAGCGGCCCGAGATCACCCCTTGGAGGGACGACCGTCACCAAGCAGCGGTCCGCCGTCGGCAGCAACACGCTGTGCGCACCAAGTGCACTGCGGACAGGGGTCACCCCCGGCGTCACACTGTGAAGCTGAGAGACTCACAGGGCGGCATGTCCGCGGCCGACCCGCGACGGCGCCCTGCTGCTGCGCTCGAAGATCCCCGAC
>NZ_JAGMUK010000240.1 GCF_019049245.1 Streptomyces sp. AC555_RSS877
GTCCCCGTCCCCGCCCCCGCCCACCACATCCCCCGGGCGATACGCGTGCGAAGGAGCCCGCGATGAGCGAGATGATCACCGCGGACCTGGTCGACCTCGACCTGTCCGCCGATACCAAGGAAGCGGCGGCGCGTGCCCTCGCCGAGCGCATGGTCGCCCAGGGCCGGGTGACCGACCTGGAGGGCTTCCTCGCCGACGTGGCCGCCCGCGAGGCACAGATGCCGACCGGCCTCGACGGCGGCATCGGCATCCCGCACTGCCGCAGCGGACACGTCACCGAGCCGACGCTCGCCTTCGGGCGCAGCGCCACCGGCATCGACTTCGGCGCGCCGGACGGCCCCGCCGACCTGATCTTCCTGATCGCCGCCCCCGCGGGCGCCGACGACGCCCACCTGACGATTCTGTCCTCGCTCGCCCGGCAGCTGATGAACGCCGAGTTCACCGACGCACTGCGCACAGCGGGCGACGCGGCCGCCGCGGCGGCACTGATCCGCGGCGACGAAGAGGCCTCCGGTGCCTCCGAAGACTCCGTGGCGGCTTCGGCGGCGGCCTCCGCCGAAGCCGCCACGGGCCCCGACAGTGACTCCGACGACGACCCCGACGGCGGCTCCGGCTCCGAGGGGCGGCCGTTCCGCATCGTCGCCGTCACCTCCTGCCCCACCGGCATCGCCCACACCTACATGGCGGCCGAGTCCCTGGAGAAGGCCGGCCGCGAGGCGGGCGTCGAACTCGTCGTCGAGACCCAGGGCTCGGCCGGCTTCACCCGGCTCGACCCGGCGGTGATCGCGGCGGCGGACGGCGTGATCTTCGCCCACGACGTGCCCGTACGCGACCGCGACCGCTTCGCCGGCAAGCCGACCGTCGACGTCGGCGTGAAGGCCGGCATCAACAAGCCCGCCGAACTCATCGCCGACGTGCGCGGCAGGGCCGAGCGCGGCGAGGTCACCGCGGGCGCCAAGGGCGGTACGCCCGTCGAGCAGGCCGGCGAGGCCGGCGACAGCTACGGCACCAAGCTCCGCAAGTGGCTGATGACCGGCGTCAGCTACATGGTGCCCTTCGTCGCCGCGGGCGGTCTGCTGATCGCTCTCGGCTTCGCGATCGGCGGCTGGAAGATCGCCGACGCGCCCTCGGTCATGAAGCACTTCTCCTGGACCGAGATCGACAGCTGGGGCGCCCTGATGTTCCAGATCGGCGGGGTCGCCTTCGGCTTCCTCATCCCGGTCCTCGCCGGATACATCGCGTACGGCATGGCGGACCGCCCGGGTCTCGTCCCCGGCTTCGTCGGCGGAATGATCTCCTCGCAGATCGCCGCCGGCTTCCTGGGCGGCCTGGTCGCCGGTCTGCTCGCGGGTGGTGTCGTCCTCGCCATCCAGCGGGTCAGGATCCCGCCGGTGCTGCGCGGCATCATGCCGGTGGTGGTGATCCCGCTGATCTCCTCGCTGATCGTCGGCTTCCTGATGTTCGTCGTGGTCGGCAAGCCCATCGCCGAGGCCCAGAAGGGCATGACGGACTGGCTCTCCGGCCTCTCCGGCTCCAACGCCATCCTGCTCGGCGTGCTGCTCGGCCTGATGATGTGCTTCGACCTCGGCGGCCCGGTCAACAAGGTCGCGTACGCCTTCGCCACGGCCGGTATCGCCGTCCAGGCTCCCAGCGACTCCGCGATGAAGATCATGGCCGCCGTGATGGCCGCGGGCATGGTCCCGCCGCTGGGCATGGCGCTCGCGACCACCCTGCGCAAGAAGCTCTTCACCCCCACCGAGCGGGAGAACGGCAAGGCCGCCTGGGTCCTGGGCGCCTCCTTCATCTCCGAGGGCGCCATCCCGTTCGCCGCGGCCGACCCGCTCCGGGTCATCCCGGCCTCGATGGCGGGCGGCGCGGTCACCGGCGCCCTGTCGATGGCCTTCGGCGCCACGCTCCGCGCCCCGCACGGCGGCATCTTCGTGGTCCCTCTGATCGGCCACGCCTTCCTCTACCTGATCGCCATCGCGGCGGGCGTGTGCGTCACCACGGCGCTGGTCGTCGTACTGAAGAGCATGCGCAAGCCGGCCCCGGGAGCCGTCACCGCCGAGGCGGCGGAGACCGGCTCGGCCGCTCCGGCGACGGAGCGGAAGCAGCCGGTCGCGGCATAGCCTTTTGGCCGATCGTGAGTTGTTCACGGCACCTGCGAGATACGTCACGGTCCGGGACCAAAGTCCCGGACCGTGGTGTCTACTGGGGCGCATGCCTGAGCACGTCTCCATCTACCAGCTGCTTGGTATGACCTTCCTCGTCCTGGTGACCATCGCCTGGGGGGCCGGTCTGGTCTTCATGCTGCGCCGAGGCCGCGCCGAAGGCGTCATGTGGCCCTCCGCCCGCCCCCTGCCCGCCCTCCCGCACCAGCGAGTGGGCCCGCAGCGCGAGTCCGTCGAACTGACCCCGGCGGAGGAGGACGCGTTCGCGGGACTGGTACGACGCCTCAGCGCCGACCGCTGACCCGCTGCGCACGGGCCGCCCGCCCCGCTCAGGAAACCCGCGCCGCCCGCCGCTCCATCGCGTCCCTGGCCGCGTCCTCGCTCAGGTACACCTCGCACATGTGCCGCCCGTCCGGCGTCGCCGTGTGCTCGACCTCCCAGAGGGAGACCTCCGCGCCGTCACGCAGCAGGAACGCGTGCTCGTAGAGCGAGAAGGACAAGCCGGCGCGGCCCGCCCGGCCGGGGCGACCGAAGGCCTGCGTGATCTGGTGCGCGAACGCCGTGGCCAGCAGCGCGGCCGTCTCCGCGTCCGGCCGGTCCGCGTTCTCCGCCCGGCGCAGCACCCGGCGGGCGTGGTCCGCCGAGTCGTCGGGCTCGTACGCGTGCCGGGGCGTGGGGATCGGCGACAGCTGAACCGTCACCGGCAGCTCGAAGTCCGGGGCGTCCGCGGGCAGCGGCAGCCGCGCGGTGGCCGCACGCAGCTCCTCCTCGTCCACGTACACCTCGTGCTGCGGGTCACTGCCCGGCGCGGTGTTGTGGACGAGCTCCCACAGGGTGAGGGCCGAGCCGTCGACCAGCAGCCAGGTGTGCCGGTACGTCTCGCGGTGCAGCCCCGCGCTGTGGTGCGCGGAGTGCAGCGAACTGTCGTGCGCCAGCGCGCAGTCCAGTCGCCGAATCGTCTCGTCGGGCAGCTCGAAGGAGTTCAGGGAACGGCCGAGGAGCCGCGCGAGATGCTCCTCCGGAGACTCGGGCGACTCGGGTGGTTCGTACGCTGCCGTCTCGTACGGAACGCTCAAGGTTTCTCCCGGCGTTGCTGCATGTCACCTTGTGGGTGCATACCGTAGCCCCTCGGTCGGACATCATGTCCGGGAACCGAGAAAACGTACGCCCGGAAAACGGGCGCGCCGCGGGGAAAGTTCCCACGCGGCTCGTCGATCCGTCAAAGACCGCCGGTCAGAGGCGACTTGGAGGGGGAGCTGCGATCATGCCGCGCTGCCCGCGATCCACTCGCTCCACGGCATGTTCCAGCCGTTGAGCCCGTTGTCCGGCGTCACCGTCTTGTCGGGGGAGTTCTTGACGACCACCACGTCCCCGATGATCGAGTTGTCGTAGAACCACTTGGCGGGCGTGTCACCCTGCGCTCCCCGTACGTCCTGGAGCCCGACGCAGCCGTGGCTGGTGCCCGCCCGGCCGAAGGGCGGGTTGCCCTTGTTGTACCAGTAGTTGCCGTGGAGGAAGGTCCCCGAGGTGGTCAGACGCATCGCGTGCGGCACGTCCGGGATGTCGTAGGCGTTGGCGAGGTCGACCGTCCTGCTGTCCATGCGCAGCTTGGTGAACTTCTCGGAGATCACCATCTGGCCGTTGTACGTGGTGAACTCCGCGCTGCCCGCCGAGATCGGCACCGTCTTGAGGGTGCTGCCGTCCCGCACGACCGTCATGGTCTGGGTGTTCACGTCGACCGTGGAGACCTGCGAGCGTCCGACGGTGAAGGTGACCGTCTTCTTCTGCACGCCCTGGACGCCGTTCGCGCCCTCGACCCCGTCCAGGTCGATCTTCATCGTGACCTTGGAGCCGGCCTTCCAGTACTCCTCGGGCCGGAAGTCGAGCCGCTGCGCCCCGAACCAGTGCCCGGCCACCTTCTGCCCGCTGCTGGACGACACCGTGATGTGCGACTGCACGGCCTTCTTGTCGCTGATCGCCTTGTCGAACCTGAACGACACCGGCATCCCGACGCCCACCGTCGTCCCGTCGTCCGGCGTGTACGTCCCGATGAAGCTGTTCGCCGAACTGACGGTGGTGAACGTCGAGTCGGCGGCCGTGGCCCGCCCGTTCGCGTCCTTCGCCCTCGCCGTTATCTCGTACTTCGTCCCCCGCTCCAGCTGCTCCTTCGGCTTCCAGCTGCCGCCGTCGGCGGATATCACCCCCGGTACGGCCGTCCCCGCGTCGGCCGCCGTCATCTTCACGTCCGTCAGCTTCCCGTCGCTGACCTTGACGCCGGTCGTGTTGATCGACGCACCGTTCGAGCCGTCCTCGGCCGAGATGGCGATCTTCGCCGCCGACGTCTTCGCGGAGCCCTGGCCGTTCTTGTCGTCGTCGTTCTTGGCATTGGCGCTTGCACCACACGCGGTGAGGGTGAGGGTGCCGACCATCAGGGCGGCACAGGCCCCGACTACGCGCCGCGCTGCTTTGTCCGGCGTTGTCACTAGCTGCTCCAGGTTCTGGTGGTGTGTGCGATCCGCTCCAGTGCGTGGAGAAAGAGGGGACCGGTCGACGGTCGGGTTCCCAACGACCGCCGTGAACGCCATCACGTGACAGAACCGGGACACATTCGCGTCAGCGGCCCCCGTACAACTCCTCGTACGACGGCCATGCCCCGCCCGGCCCGTCCACCGACTCGGCGGCGCGTACGGCGCGCACGATCGCCCGGGTCACGACATCGGCGCCCGCCGCGAGGATCTCGTTCAGCGCCAGCGGCCGCTCGGTGTCCAGCGGGCGGGCGCCGGTCCCCAGCGCGAACACCGTGTCGCCGTCGTGCAGCAGGTGCACCGGCCGTACCGCCCGCGCGATGCCGTCGTGGGCCGTGCCGGCCACCTTCTGCGCCTGCGCCTTCGACAGGTCCGCGTCGGTGGCGACCACCGCGAGCGTGGTGTTGAGCGGAGGAGGCGCGCTCTGCGCCGCGATCTCGGCGAGCCGCCGACGCGCGGCCTCGTGAACGCCCGCGTCCGGATACTCCACACGCCCCTGGAACAACTCCCCGTACAGCACCCCCGTTTCCGGATCCTCCACCGACCCCGCCGCGTTCGCCACGACCAGCGCGGCCACCGTGATCCCCGAGTCGAGGACGATGCTCGCGGTGCCCACGCCGCCCTTCATCAGCCCGGCCGCGGCGCCCGTACCCGCGCCCACGCAGCCCTCCCGCACCCGTGCGCCGGGCTCGCTCGCCGCGGCCGCCTCGACGGCAGCCCGCCCGGTGGCCGCGTCCGGCCTGGCCCGGAAGTCGCCGCCCCGCCCCAGGTCGAAGACGCAGGCTGCGGGCACCACCGGCACGACATGCGCCGGGTCCGCCCCCACCCGCACGCCGCGCCCCTGCTCCTCCAGCCAGGCCATCACCCCGGACGCCGCGTCGAGCCCGTACGCACTGCCACCGGTCAGCACGATCGCATCGACCTTCTGCACCACGTTGCGCGGGTCGAGGGCGTCGGTCTCCTTGGTGCCGGGTCCGCCGCCCCGCACGTCCACGGCGGCCACGGCGCCGCCCTCCGGGGCGAGCACGACCGTGGTGCCGGTGAGCCAACCGTCACCGGTGCGCGTGGCATGCCCCACGCGCACTCCGGCCACGTCCGTCAAAGCGTCGACTGTCATGGGGCCAGTCTCGTCCGGCCGCCGCCCCGGCCCGGCATGGTCAGGCGGCCGGGGTCGCCGGGGCCGCCGGTCTGCTCTCCCCGCGGTGGCCGGAGCGCGCCGTCCGTCTCGTGAACGCGTTCGCGAGACGGAGAGGGCCCGACAGCCCGGGCCGTACCCTGGACGCATGACCACCGCCCCCGAGCCCGAGCCGCGCGAGCCGAAGCCCGCGCTGATCTTCGACGACCCGCTGGACCAGCAGTCCTCGGACGACACGGACCGCGGGTGGGGCGAACGGCCGGGCGGCGACAGCGCGGCCGACCTGAAGCGCTTCCTCGACGAGAAGCCGCCCCACCACCTGTGAGCCGGGCGGGCCGCCGCCCGCCGTCGCTACGGCTCGTCGTGGCCCGAGCCGCGCTGCCGCTGCTGCGCCACCAGCGCGTCGCGGATCTCCTTGAGCACCTCCAGCTCGGACACCTCCATGACCTCCTGGGTGCCCTCCTTCGCCTTCCTGCGGGCCTCCTGCAGGGCGAGGTACTTCGCCATGGGCAGGACCATCATGAAGTAGACGACGGCCGCGGTGATCACGAAGCTGAGCGTGGCGCCGAGGACCGAGCCCCACAGGAGCCGGATCCCCTCGTCGCCCGTGCAGTTGTCGCTCAGACAGGAGCTGTAACTGTCGAGGTTCTTGGTGCCGATCGCTCCGACCAGCGGGTTGATGAGCCCCTTCACCACCGAGTTGACGATGTTGGTGAAGGCGGCACCGATGACCACCGCCACCGCCAGATCGACAACGTTCCCGCGCATCAGGAAGGCCTTGAAGCCCTCCCAGACGCTCGGCTTCTTCTCGCTCACGTAGGGGACTCTCCTCGCATGCACAGGGTGTGGAACAAACAGCTCCGCAACCTACGGCAGGGCGAGGCGACCCTGTCCAATCGGGTGGCTGCAACGAGGGACTTGACGGGAAAGTGCGAGGTCCGGGAATCGCGCGGCTCAGCACAGCGTCACCGCGAGCCGGGCCGTCGCGCTCGCGCCGGCGAGGTTCGCCGCGGTGGAGCGCGGCACCGAGAGGACCACCAGCGCCCCGGCCTCGGTCGCACCGTCCAGCGGCTGCGGCACCTTCGTGACCCGCGCCCCGCGGGCGACCACACGCGCGTCGCCACCGGTCGCCGTCTCCTCGGCGGCGATGACGTCCACCCGGTCGCCGGGCCGCAGCAACCGGACCGTGGCGCCGTCGGCGATCCGCACCGGCGCCGTCACGGTCTGCACGGCACGGCGCTCGCGTAGGGGATCCGTCTCCGAATGCCCGCGGGTCCGCTCCGTGTCGCGCGGTCCCGCCGCCACGAGCGCCGCCGCGGTGACGGCGAGGCCGACCGCCACGGCCCGCCTGCGGTGCCGTACGAGCCGTTGCGCCTGATACCGCCCGCCGCGCACCCGCACCGGGGCGAAGTGCGGCACGTCGCACGTGGGAGGTGCGTCCGTGCCGAGCGGGCGCGGAGGGAGGGGAGAAAGGGAGGAAGAGGGATGAGGGGAGGACGAGGGAGAAGGGGCGAAGGACATGGGAACCACCACCTGCGACGAGGAATCGGCCTGCGATGCCACGATGAGGCTTCGCGCCGATTCCCGCCGAGGCCGGTGGGCTACTGGCGGGTTGTGGACAACTCCCTGACCCGAACGGGAAGTTCCGCATCCGTGGAGCCCTCGCTGTCCACACCCGTCCGTCGGCTACGGCAGTGCGAACCCCGGATCCATCCCGCCCAGCGCGTTCGTGCACAGGCAGTCCCGCTCCTCGGCCGAGGGCAGCGCGGCCACCGCGTCGAACAGCACGCCCCGCAGGCGGTCCACGTTCGCCGCGAACACCCGCAGCACCTCGTCGTGGGAGACGCCCTCACCGGTCTCGGCGCCGGCGTCGAGATCCGTGACCAGGGTCAACGACGTGTAGCAGAGCTCGAGTTCACGGGCGAGCGCGGCTTCCGGGTGACCGGTCATGCCGACCACCGACCAGCCCTGCGCCTGGTGCCACAACGATTCGGCACGGGTCGAGAAGCGCGGCCCCTCGATCACCACCAGCGTGCCGCCGTCCACCGGCTCCCAGCCCTGCCCGCGAGCCGCCTTGGCCGCGGCCGTCCGCCCGGCCGGGCAGTAGGGGTCGGCCAGGGACACGTGCACCACGTTCGGCACCGATCCGTCCGGCAGCGGCAGCCCGTCGAAGTAGGTGCCTGCCCGCGACTTCGTACGGTCGACCAGCTGGTCCGGCACCAGCAGCGTGCCCGGCCCGTACTCGGGGCGCAGCCCGCCCACCGCACACGGGCCGAGGACCTGGCGCACGCCGACCGACCTGAGCGCCCACAGGTTGGCGCGGTAGTTGATCCGGTGCGGCGGCAGATGGTGGCCGCGGCCGTGCCGGGGCAGGAACGCGACCCGCCGGCCGGCGACCTCGCCGAGGAAGAGGGAGTCGCTGGGCGACCCGTAGGGGGTGTCCACCTGGATCTCGGTCACGTCGTCGAGGAACGAGTAGAAGCCGGAGCCCCCGATTACGCCGATCTCTGCGTTCGCCATGACCAGCACAGTAACCGGCGCCGTCCGAAACCGGAGCCCGGGTCCGGAAACAGCGTCCGGAGCGCGGCCCGGAAACAGCGTCCGGGGCCGAGATCCGGCCGCAGCGCGCGGAGCCCGGCCCCGGAGTCGGCGTCCCTCAGCCGGCGGCCAGCAGTCGGGTCACGGACACAGCGAGAACCCCGCCGTCGTACGACGGCAGGGTTCCGTGAGCGTGTGCGGCCTTATGCGGCCGAGCTGCTGCTCGACGAGGTGCCCGTGCTCGACGACTTCGACTTCGAGTCCGAGGACGACGAAGAAGAGGACGAGGCGGACGACGAGTCGGACTTCGTGTCCGAGGACGTCGACGACTTCGCGGACGCCGGCGACGTGCTCGACGAGGAGCCGCGGCTGTCATTGCGGTAGAAGCCGGAGCCCTTGAAGACAATGCCGACCGCGGAGAACACCTTCTTCAGGCGTCCACTGCAGTTGGGGCACTCGGTAAGGGCGTCGTCGGTGAACTTCTGCACCGCCTCGAGGCCCTCGCCGCACTCGGTGCACTGGTACTGATAGGTGGGCACTGTCTTCCTCCTGGCACTCTCACTCAATGAGTGCTAACGATGGTCCATAGTGACGCATTCCCGGGGATCAGTCCACTGTCACCGGCACTCGGTGACCGACGCCACGTGCCACGGTGCGGCTGTGCGGCCGTACCGAAAGGCGTGAGCGCAGCGCCAGCAGGGTCGTCAGGGCGAGCAGGGTGCCGCCCATCGGCACCAGGAACCCGGCGCCCTCCCGGAAGCCGTCCTCCAGTTGCCCGGCGACCGTGACGGCCGCCGCCTGTCCGAGGGCGACCGCGCCGGTCAGCCAGGTGAAGGCCTCGGTGCGGGCGCCGGCCGGAACCAGGTTCTCGACCAGGGTGTAGCCGGTGATCAGGGCGGGCGCGATGCACATCCCGACGAGCAGGCCGAGTCCGGCCAGGACGAGCACCGAGTGGGCCGCCCACAGGCCGGACGCGGTCAGTGCGAGGGCGACGTATCCGACGACCAGGCGCCGCTGCGGGGCGACCTTCCACGCGATGGCGCCGCAGACGAGGCCGGAGAGCATGTTGCCCGCTGCGAAGGTGCCGTAGAGGACGCCGTTGAGGCCCGGTTCGCCGATCGACTCGGAGAAGGCGGCCAGCGAGACCTGCATACCGCCGAAGACGGAACCGATGCCGAGGAAGGCCACGATCAGGACCCGCACCCCGGGGATGCGAAGGGCGGAACCGTGCTCCACGCGCGCGTGTCCGCGGGCGGCGACCGTCGGCTGTGTGCTCTTCTGCGCGGCGAACAGCAGGCCGCCGATCAGCGTCAGTGACGCCTCCGTCACCAGACCCGCGGCGGGGTCGACGGCCGTGCACAGGGCGGTGGCCAGCAGCGGGCCGACGACGAAGGTCAACTCGTCGGTGACGGACTCGAACGCGGCCGCGGTGGACATCAGGGGCGAACCCTTGAGCTTCACGCCCCAGCGGGCGCGCACCATGGGGCCGATCTGGGGCTGCGAGGCGCCCGTGGGCACGGCGGCGACGAGCAGCGCCCACAGGGGAGCGTGGGCCAGCGCGAGGAGGGTCAGGGCCAGGCCCGACAGTGCGTGCACGAGCACGCCCGGGATCAGTACGGCGCGCTGCCCGTAGCGGTCGGCGAGGCGGCCGGTGTAGGGAGCGAACAGCGCCATGGAGACGCCGGTGACGGCCGCGGCGGCGCCGGCCGCGCCGTAGGAGCCGGTGGTGTGCTGCACGAGCAGCACGATGGAGACGGTGAGCATCCCGAACGGCTGGCGTGCCGCGAAGCCGGGGAGCAGGAACGTCCAGGCGCCGCGCGTGCGCAGCAGTTGCCCGTAGCCGGGACGGGGGGTGACCGTGGATGCCACGGCCCGTGCCTTTCTGCCGCCTGGTAGCGCGGCCCCTGTCAGGGGCGACGGCGCCGAGAGCTGTCCTCTTGCGCGGACTGCGGTAGATACCGGCGCCCACTGAGGGGGCGTCCCGGCCGCCATACGGTCGCGCCAGCACTGCGTCAGGCAGAGTTGGTTCGATCGGAATGCGCCTTCATCGTACAGGGATCAAAGCCCGGTGAGCCTGTGAAAACGAGCACCATGGGCGCGGCCACCTGCGATGGTGAAGGGTGTGAAGGGTACGAAACGTGCCCTTAATGACCTGTGTCGGCGCCGTTCGTGCCCAGCCACCCGGCCAGCTTGCCGCCGCGTCCCACCGCGCGCAGCCGCCGCTCGGCCGCGTCCCGGACGGGATCCGTGGCGACCACGAGGAGCTCGTCGCCCCGTCGCAGCACCGTCGTCGGCAGCGGAACGAACGACTTTCCCTCGCGGACCACGAGGGTGACCCCGGCCCCCGCCGGCAGGCGCAGCTCGCCCACCTCGACGCCGTGCATCCTCGACCCGTCCGGGATCGCGACCGACAGCAGGTGGCCGCGCAGCCGCTCCAGGGGTGCCGACTCGATCCCGAGGTCGGCGGCCTCGGCGTCTCCTCCCAGCCTCAGCTTGCGGGCGAGCCACGGCAGGGTCGGCCCCTGGACGAGGGTGTAGACGACGACCAGGACGAAGACGATGTTGAAGATCCGGCGGCTGGCCTCGACGCCCTCCACCATGGGGATCGTCGCGAGGATGATGGGCACGGCGCCACGCAGCCCGGCCCAGGACATGAGCGTCTGCTCCTGCCACGGCACCCGGAACGGCGTCAGGCAGAGCACCACGCTCAGCGGGCGGGCCACCATCGTCAGGACGAGCCCGATGAGGAGCGCGGGCAGGATGTCGTCGCCCAGCTCGTGCGGGGTGACCAGCAGCCCGAGCAGGACGAACATGCCGATCTGGGCGAGCCAGCCGAGTCCGTCGGCGAATCCGCGGGTGGCGGGCCAGTGCGGCAGCTTGGCGTTGCCCATCGCCATCGCGGCGAGGTAGACGGCGAGGAAGCCGCTGCCGTGCGCCAGCGCGCCCGCCGCGTACGCAGTGACGGCGATGGCCATGACGGCGATCGGGTACAGGCCGGAGGCGGGCAGTGCCACGTGCCGCAGGCCCCACGAGCCCAGCCAGCCCACCGCGATGCCGATGGCGGCGCCGATGGCCAGTTCAAGGGCTATTTCGCCGATCAGCGCGTACCAGTGCTCGACGGGGCCCGCGGTCGAGAAGGAGACCACCAGGATCACGACGGGAGCGTCGTTGAAGCCGGACTCGGCCTCCAGCGTGCCCGTCACGCGCGCGGGCAGGGGGATCTTCCGCAGCACCGAGAAGACCGCCGCGGCGTCCGTCGAGGACACGACCGCGCCGATGATGAGCGCCTGGCGCCACTCCAGGTTGATCAGATAGTGCGCGGCCGTCGCCGTGACCCCCACACTCACCGCGACTCCCACCAGTGCCAGCGCGGAGGCGGCCGGCAGGGCCGGCTTGATCTCCTTCCACTTCGTGCCGAGGCCACCTTCGGCCAGGATCACGACGAGGGCCGCGTATCCGATGACCTGGGTGAGTTCGGCGTTGTCGAAGTGGATGTCGCCGATGCCGTCCTGGCCCATGGCGATGCCGATCCCCAGGTACACGAGCAGGCTGGGGAGCCCGCTGCGCGAGGAGATCCGGACTGCTGCCACGGCGACGAGCAGGACGAGCGAGCAGACGAGCAGGAGTTGGTTGAGATGGTGGACAGTCAGCGGCCGTTCCCTTCCCTGGCTCACACGCTGCACGCGCGCGGGCTCACGTACATAGGACACGAAGTGGTGACGCTTCGCACCCAAGTACTTCGTTACCTTACCTAACTCTTGACGATTTCTTGACTCTCCGCGAGGTGTGATCGAACGTATGCCCGTTCTGGTTCCCGACTCCGCGTCAAGGGGCGCTGGGCCCTGCGCCTATGGTTGCTCCAGCGCTCAGTCAAAAGCACAGCCCGCCCTGCCGCTCGCGTTAGGACAGCAAGGACAGCGATGCCCCCCAACACCACCGCCTCTTCGGGTCAGCAGCCCGGCAAGTCCGGCAGGAAGAAGGGGCGCAAAGCCCGCTTGTTCGTCCTCGTGCTGGTGCTGGCCATCATCGGGGGCGTCGCCTACGGGGCGTACTGGTCGATCAGCACCGTCCGTGCCTCCTTCCCGCAGACGCAGGGTTCCCTCACACTCAAGGGCCTGTCGGGTCCCGTCGAGGTCAAGCGCGACGGCTACGGCATCCCGCAGATGTACGGCTCCTCCGACGCGGACCTGTTCATGGCGCAGGGCTACGTCCAGGCGCAGGACCGCTTCTACGAGATGGACGTACGCCGTCACATGACCTCCGGGCGCCTGTCGGAGATGTTCGGCAAGGGCCAGGTCAAGAACGACGAGTTCCTGCGCACCCTGGGCTGGGACCGGGTCGCGAAGGAGGAGTACGACAACACACTGTCGGCCTCCACGAAAAAGTACCTCCAGGCCTACGCCAAGGGGGTCAACGCCTACCTCCAGGGCAAGGACGGCAAGGACATCTCCCTGGAGTACGCGGCCCTCGGCTTCGAGAACGACTACAAGCCCGGTGTGTGGACCCCGGTCGACTCGGTCGCGTGGCTGAAGGCCATGGCCTGGGACCTGCGCGGCAACATGCAGGACGAGATCGACCGCGCCCTGATGACCAGCCGCCTCGGCCCGAAGCAGATCGCCGACCTGTACCCCGAGTACCCGTACAGCCGGAACCGGACGATCGTCCAGCAGGGTCAGTACGACGAGCTCACCGGAACCTTCGAGGGCGCCGGCGACACGTCGGACGGCGGAACGTCCACGAGCGGCACAAGCGGCACCAGCGGCACAAGCGGCACCGGGACGGGCACCTCGTCCTCCACGGCCGGCTCCGCCCTGCAGAGCCAGCTGACGGGCCTCCAGAACATCCTGGACGACGTCCCGACGGCCGTCGGCGTGAACGGCAACGGCATCGGCTCGAACTCCTGGGTCGTGGCCGGGAAGTACACCATCACCGGCAAGCCGCTCATGGCCAACGACCCGCACCTGTCGGCCTCGCTGCCGTCCGTCTGGTACCAGATGGGCCTGCACTGCCGGACCGTCTCCGCCACCTGCCAGTACGACGTCAGCGGCTACACCTTCGCGGGCATGCCCGGCGTGATAATCGGTCACAACCAGGACATCTCCTGGGGCATGACCAACTCCGGCGTCGACGTCACCGACCTCTACCTGGAGAAACTCTCCGGCGACGGCTACCTGTACGACGGCAAGGTGAAGCCCTTCACCACGCGCGAGGAGACCATCAAGGTCGCCGGCGGTGCCGCCAAGAAGATCGTCGTCCGGGAGACGAACAACGGGCCCCTGCTGTCCGACCGTGACGACGAGCTCGTGAAGGTCGGCAAGAAGGCCACGGTCGACACCTCCGCACCCGACCGCGGCGACGGCTACGGCATCGCGCTGCGCTGGACCGCGCTGGACCCGGGCACCTCCATGGACGCCGTCTTCGCGATGGGCAAGGCGACCGACTGGAACGGCTTCCGCAAGGCCGCCGCCCTGTTCGACGTGCCCTCCCAGAACCTCGTGTACGCCGACACCGATGACAACATCGGCTACACGCTGCCCGGCAGGATCCCCACGCGCGCGCAGGGCGACGACGGCTCCATCCCGGCGCCGGGCTGGGACTCGAAGTACAAGTGGACCGGCTACATCAAGCAGGACGAGCTGCCCTACGAGTACAACCCGGAGCGCGGCTACATCGTCACCGCCAACCAGGCCGTGATCGACCAGGACAAGTACCCCTACACGCTCACCACGGACTGGGGCTACGGCACCCGCAGCCAGCGCATCACCGACCTGATCGAGTCGAAGATCAAGGGCGGCGGCAAGATCTCCACCGACGACATGCGCCAGATGCAGCTGGACAACAGCAGCGAGATCGCCAAGCTGCTCGTGCCCAAGCTGTTGAAGATCAACCTCGACGACCCCCACGTCCGTGAGGCGCAGGAACTCCTCGAGGGCTGGGACTACACCCAGGACGCCGACTCGGCCGCGGCCGCCTACTTCAACTCGGTCTGGCGCAACATCCTCAAGCTCGCCTTCGGCAACAAGCTGCCCAAGGAGCTGCGGGTCAAGGGCCAGTGCCTGTGGGTCGACCAGATCAGCACCACCGGCCCCGCCGACGAGGCCGGCAAGGTGATCGAGTGCGGCCAGCGAGAGGCCGACCAGGCGCAGCCGGACGGCGGCGACCGCTGGTTCGAGGTCGTCCGCAACCTCATGAACGACGAGAAGAGCGACTGGTGGACGACGCCCGGTTCGGGCAACCGGGAGGGCGCCCTCAAGAACCGCGACAAGCTGTTCGAGCGCGCCATGATCGACGCCCGCTGGGAACTGACCGCCAAGCTCGGCAAGGACATCGACACCTGGAGCTGGGGCCGGCTGCACCGCCTGTTCCTGAAGAACCAGACGCTCGGCACCGAAGGCCCCGGCTTCCTGCAGTACATGCTCAACCGCGGCCCCTGGAAGCTCAGCGGCGGCGAGGCGGCGGTCAACGCGACCGGCTGGAACGCGGCCGGCGGCTACGGCGTCGTCTGGGTGCCGTCGATGCGGATGGTGGTCAACCTCGGCGACCTCGACAAGTCGAAGTGGATCAACCTCACCGGTGCCTCCGGGCACGCCTACAGCGCCCACTACACCGACCAGACGGGCAAGTGGGTCAAGGGCGAACTGCTGGACTGGTCCTTCTCGGCCAAGGCGGTCGACGACAGCACGAGCGACACCCTGGAACTGAAGCCGTGAACCACTGACGGCAACGCCGTCGAACCGGCCCTCCACGCGCGCGTGGAGGGCCGGTTCGCGTTCAGCGCCCGCGCCGGAAGCGGCGCACGCCCGACGGCGTCACCACCGCGTTCACCGGCCGGTCGTGCGCCTGTGAAGGCACGCGCTCCACGACCTCCGAGTCGTACAGCAGCACCACCAGCGCGGGGTGTGCGCCCGTGCGCTCCAGGCGCGCGAGTACCCGGTCGTACGACCCTCCGCCGCGCCCCAGACGCATACCGCGCGCGTCCACCGCGAGGCCCGGCAGCAGCACGGCGTCGGCGTCGGTCACGGCGTCCGCGCCCAGGCGCTCGGCGACCGGCTCCAAGAGGGCCATCTTTCCGCCGTGTTGGACGCGCGCGAGGGCGCCCTCGCCGGTGTAGGCGCCCCAGTCCAGGTCGTTGTCGGGCAGGAGCACCGGAAGCAGGACCCGCACGCCCCGCGCGCGCAGCGCGTCCAGGAGCGTGAGCGTCCCGGGTTCACTCCCCACCGAGACGTACGCCGCCACTGTGCGCGCCCGCGCCAGCTCGGGCAGCTCCAACGCCCTCCCGGCCAGCGCGACGGCGGCTTCCCGCACGTCATCGGCCGTCAACGTGTTCCTCACCGCGAGGATTTCTCGCCGCAACATGCGCTTGTCAGGCTCGCCCGGACGTCCGAAGTGACTCACAGGTTGCTCTGTATCCTTTCAATCCGCTCATATGAGAGCCAATTAACCGGAGCCTCAGATTCCCTGCAAAGACACCGGATAAGGTTGCGGGCATGACTCAGTCGCACCCTCGGATCAGCAAGGCTGTCATCCCCGCAGCAGGCCTCGGCACCCGCTTCCTGCCGGCCACCAAGGCCACCCCCAAAGAGATGCTGCCGGTCGTCGACAAGCCCGCGATCCAGTACGTGGTCGAGGAGGCCGCCTCCGCGGGCCTCGACGACGTCCTCATGATCACGGGACGCAACAAGCGTCCCCTCGAGGACCACTTCGACCGCAACTACGAGCTGGAATCGGCCCTTCAGAAGAAGGGTGACGCGGACCGGCTCGCGAAGGTGCAGGAGTCCAGCGACCTCGCCACCATGCACTACGTCCGTCAGGGCGACCCCAAGGGCCTCGGGCACGCCGTGCTGTGCGCCGCCCCGCACGTCGGCCACGAGCCCTTCGCCGTCCTGCTCGGCGACGACCTGATCGACCCGCGCGACCCGCTGCTCAAGCGGATGGTCGAGGTCCAGGAGCAGCGCGGCGGCAGCGTCATCGCGCTCATGGAGGTCGCCCCCGAGCAGATTCACCTCTACGGCTGTGCGGCCGTCGAGGTCACCGAGGACAGCGACGTCGTCCAGGTGACCGGCCTGGTCGAGAAGCCCGACCCGGCCGACGCCCCGTCCAACTACGCGGTCATCGGCCGTTACGTCCTCGACCCGCACATCTTCGACATACTCCGCAAGACCGAGCCCGGCCGCGGCGGCGAGATCCAGCTCACCGACGCCCTCCAGCAGCTCGCCGAGGACGAGAAGGTCGGCGGCCCGGTGCACGGCGTCGTCTTCAAGGGCCGCCGCTATGACACCGGCGACCGTGGCGACTACCTGCGTGCCATTGTCAGACTCGCATGCGAACGTGAAGACCTGGGCCCGGACTTCCGGACCTGGCTTCGCAGTTACGTAGCCGAGGAGATGTAACGACGTTGAGCAGCGCCGCACCCCGCACCACCGGCCACGACCAGCTGTGGTCGGTGGACGAGCACCTGGAGGACATCCTCGCGACCGTCCGCCCCCTGGAACCCATCGAGCTGCAACTCCTCGACGCCCAGGGCTGCGTCCTGGTCGAGGACATCACGGTGCCGGTGTCCCTGCCGCCGTTCGACAACAGCTCCATGGACGGGTACGCGGTGCGCGTCACGGATGTCGCGGGAGCGAGCGAGGAGTACCCCGCCGTCCTGGACGTCGTCGGGGACGTCGCGGCCGGCCAGGCCGACCTGCTGCACGTGGGACCCGGCCAGGCCGCCCGCATCATGACCGGCGCCCCGCTGCCGCCCGGCGCCGAGACCGTCGTCCCCGTCGAGTGGACGGACGGCGGCCTCGGCGAGGGCCCCGTGACCGGGATGCGCGCCCGCGCCCTGGCCCCCGACGGCGCCGAGGGGCACGTGCACGTGTACCGGTCGGCCGAGGCTCGCGCGCACGTGCGAGCCGAGGGCAGTGACGTGAAGGCAGGGGACCGCGCCCTGGAGTCGGGCGCCGTCCTCGGCCCGCCCCAGATCGCCCTGCTCGCCGCGATCGGCCGCGCCACCGTACGCGTCCGGCCGCGCCCGCGCGTGGTCGTCATGTCCACCGGCAGCGAACTCGTCCAGCCCGGCCAGGAACTCGGCAGTGGCCAGATCTACGACTCCAACAGCTTCGCCCTCACCGCCGCCGCGATCGACGCCGGCGCCATCGCCTACCGGGTGGGCGCCGTCGCCGACGACGCCGAGACCCTGCGGTCCACCATCGAGGACCAGCTCGTCCGCGCCGACCTCATGGTCACCACCGGAGGCGTGAGCGTCGGGGCGTACGACGTCGTCAAGGAGGCGCTGTCGCACGTCGGCGACGAGGACGAGGCCGGCAGCGGCATCGAGTTCCGCAAACTCGCCATGCAGCCCGGCAAGCCCCAGGGATTCGGCTCCATCGGCCCCGACCACACACCGCTGCTGGCCCTGCCCGGCAACCCGGTGTCGTCGTACGTCTCCTTCGAGCTGTTCGTGCGCCCCGCGATCCGCGCCCTGATGGGCCTCCCGGACGTCCACCGGCCGCGGACCCGCGCGACGCTCACCACCCACAAGGCGCTGACCTCGCCGAAGGGCCGCCGGCAGTTCCTGCGCGGGACGTACGCCGAGGGTGCGGTCACCCCGGTCGGCGGTGCCGGATCGCACCTGGTCGCGGCCCTCGCGCACGCCGACGCGCTGATCGTCGTCCCCGAGGACGTGGAGTCCGTGGAGCCCGGCGCCGACATCGAGGTCGTCCTGCTCGGCTGAGCAGCGGGGGTCCGCGCCGCTCAAGGGTTCAACTTGGCGGTACCGTGTCGCGCACAACAGGCTCACGCGCCGCATCGCGCCGGGCCCGGACCGGGAGCGCGACACAGCATGACAGTGCCTTCCCGGGGGGAGACCCCCGGACCCTCTGTGCAGGACCGTCTGACCCACATCGACGAGGCGGGCGCGGCCCGCATGGTCGACGTGTCCGGGAAGGACGTGACCGCGCGCACCGCCAGTGCCAGCGGCCGGGTCCTGGTCTCGCCCCGCGTGGTCGAGCTGCTGCGCGGCGAGGGCGTCCCCAAGGGAGACGCCCTCGCCACCGCCCGGATCGCGGGCATCATGGGCGCCAAGCGCACCCCCGACCTCATCCCGTTGTGTCACCCCTTGTCGGTGTCCGGTGTGAAACTGGACCTGAGGGTCGCGGACGACGCCGTGGAGATCTGGGCCACGGTGAAGACGACGGACCGCACGGGCGTCGAGATGGAAGCCCTCACCGCGGTCTCCGTCGCCGCGCTCACCGTGATCGACATGGTCAAGGCGGTCGACAAGGGAGCGGTCATCACGGACGTCAGGGTCGAAGAGAAGACGGGCGGCAAGTCGGGCGACTGGAGCCGGGCATGACGTATCGCGCTCTCGTCATCACCGCCTCCAACCGGGCCGCCGCCGGGATCTACGAGGACAAGGGCGGCCCGCTGATCGCCGACGGCCTCAAGGGCTTCGGCTTCGCCGTCGAGGGGCCGCAGGTCGTCCCCGACGGGGAGCCGGTGGAGGCCGCCCTGCGTGCCGGGGTGGACGCCGGGTACGACGTGATCGTCACCACCGGCGGCACCGGCGTCTCGCCCACCGACCGGACCCCCGAGGCGACGCGCCGGGTGATCGACCACGAGGTGCCAGGCATCGCGGAGGCCATCAGGGCGTTCGGACGGGAGAAGGTGCCGACGGCCGTGCTCTCCCGGGGCTTGGCCGGAGTGGCGGGGCGCACGCTGATCGTCAATCTGCCGGGCTCCACCGGCGGGGTGCGGGACGGACTGGCCGTCCTGGAGCCCCTGTTGGTGCACGCCGTCGACCAGCTGCGCGGCGGCGACCACCCCAGACCCGCCGCCGGTAGTGGGGGTGCGAGCTGAACAGCCCATCCTGGCCCGTCGTACTGGCGGACGGCGATGTCGTCCTCCGGCCGATAAGAATGCGCGACCAGCGGCCGTGGCGCGAGGTCAACCGGCGCAACCGGGACTGGCTGCGGCCCTGGGAGGCGACGATCCCGCCGCCCACGCCCAGCGGGCCCATCGCGCACCGGCCGACCTACCGCCAGATGGTCCGGCATCTGCGGGCCGAGGCGAACGCGGGCCGCATGCTGCCGTTCGTCATCGAGTACCAGGGCCGGCTGGTCGGGCAGCTGACGGTCGCCGGAATCACCTGGGGCTCGATGTGCTCGGGCCATGTCGGCTACTGGGTGGACGAGTCGGTGGCCGGCCGCGGAGTGATGCCGACATCCGTGGCGCTCGTCGTGGACCACTGTTTCCGGACCGTGGGTCTGCACCGCATCGAGGTCTGCATTCGCCCCGAGAACGGGCCCAGCCGCCGGGTCGTGGAGAAACTCGGATTCCGCGATGAGGGCCTGAGACCGCGCTATCTCCACATCGACGGCGCCTGGCGCGACCACCTCGTGTTCGCACTCACCGCGGAGGAGGTGCCCGACGGTTTGCTCAGGCGCTGGCAGCGGGCACGATCCAGGAGCGCCCCGCACGACAATCCCGCATAACGCGGAAATTGAATATGTGTTCGAAAATGATCGACGGATGACCGTCTCGAGACAGGGAATTCGCTTCCTCGGTGGCCTGTTGATCGCATCGGTCACAAAAAAAGCTCGAAATATCAGCCAGATCGTGCGACACACCGGCGTAATTGGCAGATGGCCTCACGCAAACCCCTCTACCGTGTGAGGCGTGAGCAGCAGCGGCCTCATCTACGCAGTCATTGTCGGGGCCTGGGCCGCCTACTTGGTGCCGATGTGGCTCCGTAGGCAGGACGAGCTGAACGAGGCCCGTCCGACGGAACGCTTCAGCACGGCCATCCGGTTGCTGTCCGGACGGGCGGGCATGGAGCGCCGATACGCCAAGGACCTGCGGGCGCGCTCCACCGAAGAGGGGGAGCCCAGCGCCGCGGACCCGGGCGCGGTCACCGATTCGGTGGACGTCCGGGCCTTCGCCATGCCTCCGGCCCGTCCGCAGGCGCAGGCCGCGGTCCAGGAGCAGGCGCCGGCCCGGTCGGAACAAGCGCGCGAACCGGCGCGCGAGAAGGCGAGTGCGCCCGCGCGAAAGCGGGTGCCGGTCGCCCGGCGCACGCCCGCGGAGGAAGCGGCCGCCGCGCGCGCCCGGCGTACGAAGGTGCTCGCGCGCCGTCGGCGTACGACCGTCATGTTGTTCATCGCCTTCTCGCTCGGTGCGATCGTCGCCGCGGTCGGCGGGCTCACATTCCTCTGGGCGCCCGGCGTTCCCGCCGTGCTGCTCAGCGCGTACATCGCCTACCTGCGCTCCCAGGAGCGGCGGCGTTTCGCCTACCAGATGGACCGCCGCCGTGCCGAGGTCGCCGCACAGCGACTGCGTGAGCGGACGCGCCAGCCGCGCCGGCGCGCGTCCGTCGACACGGGCGCCGACGCCGAGGAGCCGGACCGAGGGCCCGCGTCCGAGCTGGACCCCGGGCTGTCGGCGCTGGCCGCGGACCGGCGTGCGCTCGTCGAGCAGACCGACCACGCGGAGTGGGTGGACCAGCAGCGCGAGCGCCAGCAGCGGCCCGGGCACGGCGACAGCTGGGACCCGGTGCCGGTGCCGCTGCCGACGTACGTGACCGCCCCGGTCGCTCCGCGGGCCACCTCCGACGTGGACCTCGGGGCACCTGACGCGTGGAGCTCCGCGCGGTCCAGTGCCGCCACGCCCGAGCAGGAGGCGCGGCCCGGCGAGCGGGACGGCCAGGCGGAGGAGGCCGCCGACGAGGAGGACAAGCCGGCGGCGGACGATCGCAGTGACGCCCGTCGCGCCGCCTCCGCCCGACGCGCCCGTGAGCGTGGCCGCACGCCGCTCTTCGACCAGTACGAGGACGGCGACCGGCCGCGGGCCGCGAACGAGTGACCCGAGGTGGTGTGACCAGCCCGGGAACGGATTTCCAAGCACCCGGACGGGGATGCTAGAGTTTCACTCGTTGCAAGGGCCTGTGGCGCAGTCTGGTAGCGCACCTCGTTCGCATCGAGGGGGTCTGGGGTTCAAATCCCCACAGGTCCACGCAGCTCAAAGCCCCGGTCGGGAAGTCCTGACCGGGGCTTTGACATGCCGTACAGCAGCGAAGTACAGCAACTACTCCGGCTCTTGCTTCCCAAGGTGCTTGCCCAGCTTGCGCAGTGCCCGGCGGGTCGCCTCCGAGGGCACGTGCGTGTACACCTCCATGGTCACCGCGATCTTGCTGTGCCGAAGGATCTGCATCGCGACCCGCGGGTGCACGTCGAGCGCGGCGAGGAGCGAACCGCACGTGTGCCGAGTGTCGTGGAGACGGATCTGACGGACGCCGGCCCGCGTTGAGCGGTCGACGAACCGGCGGTTGAAGTTGCGGGGTTCGAACGGCGTGCCGTAGCGGGTGGTGAACACGAAGCCGAAGTCCGACCACAGTTCACCGGCCGCCTGCTTGGCCAACTCCTGTTCCTTCTGCCTGCGCTGGAGAGCCGCAATGCAGATCTCCGGGAGCGGCAGCACGGCCGTTGACGCCTCGGTCTTGGTCTCGTCGTGGACCAAGCGCCGGTTGATGCGCTGTAGCTGCATCTGAACTGAGATCTCACCTGCGTCCAAGTTCACGTTCTCCCAGGTGAGGCCGAGCACTTCGCCACGCCGGAAGCCCAGGACCAGGATGAGCACGTAGGCCGCGTACAGCGGGTCATGCGCGGTGCTGGCCGCTTCGAGGAACTGTCGGGCCTCTTCCACCGACCATGGATGCCGCTTCACCTTGCGCGCCGACCGCACCTTGACCAGGCCAGCCACGTTCTTCGAGATCAGCTCTTCCGTCATCGCGTTGGTCAGGGCCGACCGCAGCACAGCGCGTGCGTCCTGCACGGTGCGACGCGATGGGATGCGCTCGCAGCAGTCACCGGCGGCACAGCAGCGCGGCGTGTCCCGCTTCGCATCCAGGCCCTGAGTGCAGCACTGGCACTGATCCAACAGGGCGTTGACCCAGTTCCGGACGTCCCGCACGGTGAGCTTGTCGAGCCGCTTCGAGCCGAGTCCCGGCGTGATGTAGAGCCGGACGTGCATGGCGTAGGTCTCGGCGGTCTTGGGCTTCAGGTCGGGCGTCACGACCTCCTTCAGCCACTGCGCGAGGTACTGCGCGAGCGTCGGCGAGGACGTGACCACCGGTCCTTGCTTGGCCTCAGCGTGCAGCTTGATCCACTTGTCGTGGACCTCTTCGCGGGTCTTGCCATAGACGTACTTCCGCTTGCGATTGCCGTCGGGGGTGGTCACCCAGGCGTAGGCGGCGAAGCCGTTCTTGTACGCGTAGATCGAGCCTTCACCGTTGCCGCGCTTGCCACTCATGCCGACACCCCCTCAGGGGTGGTCGTGACGCGCTGCACGTACTCGTCCACCCATTCCGGCAGGATGCGCCGATTGCGGCCGATCTTCACAGAGCGGATCTCTCCGGTGAGGATCAGCATCTTGGTCTTGGAGAGCCCGAAGCGGAGCAGGACCGCGACTTCCTCCGTCGTGTGCCACTTCGGTTCGATGATGGTTGCGGTCATGCTGCTTGTTCCTCCGTGTCCAGTTGGTCTTGCAGGGCTTCGCGGGCGATCTCTCGGTTGTGCTGGATGTCGCGGCGGATGTTGGCGGCGAGCCAGGATTCGCCGGGGGTGTGGCCGTGGCCGGCGTAGGCCCAGTGCGCGAGGGTCAGGGTCGTTGCCTCTTCGTCGTCGGGGTCGGGCAGGCCGAGGGCTTCGCGTTGCTGGGCAGCGCGGTAGTCGGCGCGGACCTGTCGCAGGGCGCCGAGCGTGGTGGAGTAGCGGCGGGACTTGGTGGAGAAGTGGCCGCGGAAGCCGAGCATGTGAGCCCAGGCCAGGAGCTTGCGTTCCGGGTAGAGCGGGTGCAGGTCCATGCACGCTTCGATCAGTCGGCGCGGGTGGTCGGGCACGCCTAACAGGACGAGGGCTTCCTTGTTCCCGACCCGGCGGTCGACGGTGCCGGTGGTCTCTGCCGCCTTGGTGGCGTACTTGGCGACGTAGGAGGCCACGGCGGCTTCGGTGATCTCCTCGCCGTGGCCGAAGGCACCGATCGGCTGGACGTCGAGCTGTGTGCCCCACCGGAGGGTGCGGGCAGGCTGATCCCCGGCAGGAGGCACGTCGACCGCCACACGGTCAGCAGCGGCGCGGATCGCGCCGTCCAGCAGGTCGAGGGTTGCCCAGGCCGGCGGCAGATCGTCAGGCCCCTCGGGTCCGTCGAAACGGATCACCGCATGGAAGTGCACGGCCCCGCGCTTCTGGTACTCGGCGACCTTGCCGAAGGAGACACGGGACTGTTCACGGGCGTCCTTCTGCGTGAGTCCGGCCCGCTTCGCGATCTCGCGGCGGAGGTAGATCGTGAAGTAGCGCCACAGCTCGGAGGCGTGGTTGTTCCATAGCACCGCGCCCGCGTAGTCGTACGTCGCCGGATTCAGCGGGGTGCCGAGCTCGGGTGCGTCTTCGCCGTGCCGTGTGCCGCAGCGGCAGGGCCGGTTGCCCGGGCGGTTGTGGACCGGCCCGAACGAGGGCGCGGTGAGAGTGGCGAAGACCCGAGGGTGATCCCGGATCGTGTGCGGGGTGCCCTTGGCGGGATCGCCGACTAGGCCGGCGCGGATGAGGTGGTACGTGTCCCCCGCGTAGGTCCAGGCGCAGGCCGGGCAGCGCGAGGCACGGCGGTTGCCGCAGGCCACCCGGAGCATGCCGCCCGGTTCGTGGTCGGTGTCGTAGGAGTGCAGGACCTGGCCGGTGACCCGGTCGCGGGTCACGGTGGCGCCGCGTAGGTGGATCGGGTCGGAGCATCCTCCGGTGCGGCGGAGCTGTTCGTTAAGGCGGTCGAAGCCGGGGGCCCCGGCCACCCTCAGCACGTCGGCGAGGGTGGCCGGGTCCAAGCCCGCCATGGTGACGGTGTCCGTCACGCGTTGTCCTCCTTCGGCGGGTGACGGTCGATCCAGTCCTCGGCGCAGACCTTGTGGACGGGCTTGCCGCGGTCGGAACGCAGGGGGGTGGGCTTGGTGCAGATCACGCAAGGCTGGTCGCCGGTGTGGTCGTAGTGCTCGGGTGAACGCCAGTTCAGGAGCGCCACGGCGGTCACCTCCCCGCACGAGTGAGGGAGGCAGCGGGCGTGGCGTAGCCGGTGCCCTTGCAGGTCGGGCAGGTGACGCGGAGGGTGTCGCGGGTGCCGTCCTGGTGGCGAGTGCCGGTGGTGATGGCGGCGGTGGCGAAGCCGTCGCAGTCGCGGCAGACGGGCGTGCTCTGGGCGTGCTGGGGCATGATGGGGCTTCCCTTTCGGGTCCGATGGATCTGGAAGTGGTGAAAGCCGTCCGGGGCGGCGGAAACTTGGCGGTTGAGGCCGCCCCGGAGGGCTCTACTTGCTGAGCGCGCGCGGTGACTTCTTGCGCTTGGACGTGCGGTTGATCGTGTAGCCGATGCCGCCGCTTGCCGAGAGGACCGCGACGGCCGCACCGGCGACGACCTGCGCCACGAACGCGATCACCAGGAGGACCGTGACGGCTCCAGCGGTGATGACCAAGGTCAGGACGATCGGGCCGGTGTAGGAGCGCGGGGCTTCCTGGACGATCACCACCCTGCGCACGTCGGTGCCGGGCGGAAGCTGCCGGTAGATCTCGGTCGGGATGTGACCGGCGCGAAGCTGGTCTTCGGGAAGCTGCACGGTTCGGCCCTCCAGTTCAGGTGCAGCGGTGGGTGCGGGCGGCGAGTTCGGCGGCCGAGCGGTCGCCGTGCTCGGTGGAAAAGCCACACTTCGGAGCCGTGCACGCGGCGGCGTGCTTGGTCTGGCCCCGGCCGTTGTTGAACGTGCCGACCTTGACCGGTCCGATGCGGATCACGTCGTAGAAGCGGTTCGGGCGCATGGTCTGAACCTCCTTGTCTGTCAGGCGAGTTGGGCGGCGATCGCGCCGGCGAGGTCTTCCGGGATGCCGAGGCGGGCGCGCAGGGTGGCGGTGTCGATGTCGGTGCCGGTGCGCGTGCGGTGGTCGGTGGCGACCTTTCGGGCGTGGTCGACCAGCGCCGGCGGCACCGGTGGATGAGCTGCTTCGGGCAGAGCCGGGGCGGGTTCCGGCGTGGTGATCTCCGGGGCCGGTTCGGGCATCTCGGGGCGGTCGACCACGGGTACGGGCTGGGTTGCGGGTTCCTGTGCCGGGGCGCGGTCGGCGGGTTGGTGGGCGAGCAGGGTGCCGCCCAGGAAGGCGAGCGCGGGCCAGCCGGCCACGAGGATTCGCAGCCAGTCCGGCACGTGCTCCAGGTCGAGGAGCCCGGCGGTGGCGACGTTGGCGCCGAGCGAGGCGGTCAGGGCGACCAGGAACCAGAACCAGGCCAGCTTGGACCGGTCGGTGCGCAGCCTGCGCCAGACGGCGACGAGGAGCAGGTCGACCGAGACTGGGTAGGCCCAGGCTTTCCAGCCGGTCTGTCCGGCCGCTTCGGCAAGGTCATGCAGGTGGGCGAAGGACAACGCACCGGCAATCACGGCTTGGACGAGTACGGCGTCAAGGCGGATCGAGCGGGTCACGGGTCTTCACCTCCTTCGCGGGGATGGGGCCGAGGCTGGGCGGGGATCGGTGTCCGGCCGCCCGGCCCCGGCGGGTTCAGTCGTCGGCGGGGATCTCGCCGGCGCCAAGGCAGCTCAGGCACAGGCCGGTCTGTTCGCCGACCGGACGGCGCTTGCGGCCTACGTGGACGGTGCGGGAGACCTCGCCGGTGCCCTTGCACGGCGGGCACGGCTTGGTGGCGGGCTTGGCACTCTTGCGGGCCATGGGCGATCTCCTTCCGGCTTTCGGCATGGCGGGGGTAGGGAACTGGCGCGAGGCGGTCACGCCGACCGGGAAGCAGGGATTAGGGGGCCTGCTGCGGGACCACGAGCGGCGGTGCGGCAGGCATCGGCGGCACGGCCCGGCTGACCGGACGGAACGGGGCCAGGAAGGCCGGGTCCGGGGTCAAGTGGGCGAACTCGCGGCAGACGGCCGCCGCTTCGTCCGGGGTGGTCTCGGGGGTGCGGATACGGGACCAGCCGCCGGAGGTGTCACCGGCCACCGCGACGCCGGGGCGATCCGGCGCGATCGCGGTCACTGCCATCACGGCGTCCGGGGCGATGTCGCCCAGGCCCATTTCGGCGGTCTGCTTGTCGTTGACGCGGTGCACCACACGGCCGGTGAGCTGAGCACGCAGCGCGGTGGCGCCCTTGCCGAGGTCGGAGCCGAAGCGCTGCCCGCACACCTCCAGATAGATGCCGATCGCGCGGGCCATCTGGCCCAGGCGCACCAGTTGCATGACCGTGCGGTCGCGGGCCGGCTCATCCTTCTTGGAGGTCACCAGGAACAGTTCCGCCACCTCGTCGATCAGGACGACCAACGGCACCGGCCGGACCTCAACAGGCAGCTCCCACAGGTCCGAGACGCCATACAGGGAGAGCAGGTCGAAGCGGTCTTCCATCTCCGTGACCAGCGCGTCGATCAACTTCCCAGCCGTGTCCGCCGTGGTCGCCAGCGCCGACAGCCTTGGCGCGTAGCGGCCGTGTTCGACACCCCGCTTGCAGTCGATCCCGACCAGCCCGACCGACAGCTTCGCGAGCCCCTTGACCAGGTTGCGCTGATACATCGACTTGCCGGACTGGTTGGCACCCAGAGTCAGGGCGTGCGGCACCCGGCGGTAGTCCCGCTCGAACACCGAGCCGTCCTCACGGAGCGCCACCGGAACGATCAGGTCACGGGGTTGCGCCTTACGCGGCATCGTGACCCGCGCCAGGACGTCGTAGCCGGTCATCCGCAGTTCGACGTAGCCGGGCTTCGTCTCCGCCACGGTCACCGACCGGACTCCCCAGGCGTGGCGGAGGCGTTCGGACGAGGCGGCAATGTCGGCGGGCTCCAGGCCGGCCGGAAGACGCAGGACCACCCGCAGACCGGTCGAAGTCGGGAAGACCCGGCGCACCTTCGGCGCCACCGGCCGAACCTCGCCACGGGCCAAGTTGCGCTTGACGAAGGCGCGAAAGCCGGACGGCCGCACCGTCAGCCCGCACACCTCCATCGTGTCCCGGTAGGTCCAGGTGAACCGGCCCCAGGTGACCGGCAGACCGACCAGCGACCAGTACACGCGCGGAGCGCGGACCTTCGCGTAGCCGAGCCCACCGGCACCAGCGGCGACGCCGCCCAGCTCCACCCAGGTAGCGGTGTCGGTCATGATCAGGCCGCCGCCGCCGCCGTGACCGCGACCGCGCGGAACGAGATCCCGTGCCGCTTCTGGCCGTTGAACTCGTTCTCCCAGTCCCGCGCCTTGAGCCCGACCACCCGCACCGGCATCCCCGGCATCAGGCCCTCGGGAAGACCGGTCTCCGGCACGGTCACCTGGTAGAGGTTGCCCTCCCCCTCGTCCGAGACCAGCAGACCCACGGTTGACAGCCCCGCGTTGGTCTCCCGGTCCACGGCCCGCTCACCGGTCTTCTTGTTGACCATCTTCGGTTCGGGCGCGGTCGCCACGAACACAACAGCGGTCGAAAGGTCGATCTTGAAGGACGGCATACGTCACTCCTGTGTCGAGGCGCACTCTTTAAGGTACGCCAACTGGCTTGAGCCACTTACTGGCTTAAGCCAGTTGAGCACACACTGCCGTCAGGGTCAACCATCTGGCTTGAGCCAGTTGCTAGACTGCCGCCATGACCCCGCCCAACCCCTCGACCCCGCAGCAACCGAGCCGCCGTATCGCCGAAGATCTAAGGCGTCAGATTGAGCGCGGGGAACTTCGCAGCGGCGACAAGCTGCCGTCCGAGCGGGCACTAGCCGAGAAGTACGGATCCGCCCGAAACACCGCCCGCGAAGCCGTACGCCTGCTCGCCGAGCAAGGGCTTGTCACCGCGAAGCACGGAAGCGGCGTCTTCGTGCGAGAGCCGCAGAGGCTGTTTCGGTTCGGCAGTGATCGCTACTCGCTCAAGAACCGAGAGACGGGGTTGACGCCGTTCCGGCTGGAGGCGAAACGCCAAGGCAAGGTGGCGAGGATTGAAGTCCCCTCCATCGCCCGCGAGAAGCCGCCGGCAGACGTCGCAGAGCGCTTGAAGGTGCCCGCGGACGAGGAGAGCGTCGTCCACCGGGAGAACCACTACTTCGCGGATGACGAGCCAGTGCAGATCGTCTCGACATACCTGCGATGGGAAGAAGCGCAAGGAACGTTGCTCATGCAGCAGAAGACCGGAAAGGATGGCATCTACGGCCGCCTTGAGGAACTCGGACACGTCATGACGCGCGTCCGCGACGAGATCAGCGCCAGGATGCCCACTCCTGAGGAAGCCGCAATCCTTGATCTTTTGCCTGGCGTGCCGGTCCTGGAAGTGCTGCACACAAGCCTGGACCAGGGAGGGACGCCCTTCGAGGTCTCCCGTTACGTTCATCGAGCCGACCAGACCGGTTTGCTCTACGAACTGCCCGTCGAGCAGTGAGGAGTTGCCCCATGGAGCATACGGTCGTCCGCCCCTTCGAAGACGCTGACCTTGCCGGTGCCGCAGCAGCGTTGACCGAGGTGCACGCCACCGATGGTTATCCGGTCGAAGGCGTTCAGCGCCCTGAGGCGTGGTTGCGCTCCGCTGACGTAATGGCCGCATGGGTGGGCGAGCTAGACGGAGCCATCGTGGGACATGTGGCAGTGATGCGCCCACACGGCGAGGACGCGGTATCGATGTGGGTGCGGCAGAGCGGCGAGAGGGAAGATCGGATCGCGGTTCTTGCCAGGCTGTTCGTCGTCAAGGCCGCCAGGAAGCACGCCCTCGGAGAGAGCCTTACGCAAGCCGCCATGAGCTACGGCCGCGAACATGGACTTCGGCTTGTCCTGGACGTCATGACCAAGGACACCGCCGCCATGCGCCTGTACGAGCGCCTCGGCTGGCAAGAGATCGGCAGGACCTCACACCGTTACGGAGACGGCCAGAGCATCGACGCGGTTTGCTACGCCGCACCCGACGCCTGAGCTGTTACAGGTTTCTCTACCTCATCAAGCCCCGGCTGCGCTCCGCTCCGCCGGGCGCGCTTCCCGGCTCTGGCTGCGCCCGCGCTCCTGCCTTCGGCCCGCTCGGCGCTGCCGCCGCCGACGCGCGCCCACATGTGGATAGGACCGGTGGCCATGAGTCGATCACCGCATTGCGCGGCCAACGGTCAAGGCGATGCCTCCGGCGGGGGATCGGCCGGCACCGGGATGGAGGGGGCGCCGTTCCCGACCGCGGGCCCGTAGTGGTGTGCGTGGGGTGCTCCCATCCCGTCCACCATCGACCCAGGCAGAGCCGAGCAGACGCGGCCCATGGCGTCCAGGTCGTTCGTACAGTGGCGCGCTCCACCTGGACGCCATGAACCACGCCCGCTCCACGGTGTGTGGGTCGACGGCGGACGGGATGGGAGCTGGGGAGAGTGGTGGGTTGCGGTGGCGCGGAGCGGTACTGGATAGGGGCATCACGGTTAAGAACCCGCCGTTAGCGCTAACGCCACTAACGCCATCTAGAGCTAACTAGCTTCAGGGTAGATATAGTGGCAACGCACTACGGAGTGCGCTAGGGAGGGCAACATCAGGTTGCAACCCTAGATCGCGCCCAGGCCTCCAGCACGAAGGCCCGGCCCTGGTGGATCAGACCAGGACCGGGCACGTGCGTGGAGTAAGCGAAGCGGGTCCGGCCGAGTAAGCAACGGTCGGACCCGTTTTGTTGCGGTCCGCCATCTTCCGGCACCACTTCACACAGCGCTAGCCTCGCGCCAACTGCTCCACACAGGTTGCGACAGCCGCCACAGCCGGCAAGGCCACGACCAGGAGCCTCAAGGCCACGATCAGGAGCCTGAACCAACGCGGGTCCGGATCTTGATCGGGCTTCTCTTCCTGCTCCTCAGGCTCTCGCTTGTTCATCCCTACTCCTTACCTGAGTGGTTCCCCCGGCGAGCCGGGTACCTCGACCGCAAGTGCGTCGAGGCGCGGTGATCAGTAAGGAGCGAGACAGCCTCAGCATACCCGTCGTGTCTGGTGCTTGACGGAGCGTCATTCGCGAACCAATTGAAAAGTTGGCGCAGATCAATTAATTCGTTCCAGGTTCGGTTGCAGCTTCGGCGTCCTCCACTCCTTCGAATCGGATACGCAAATCTCGCATCCGATTCGGACATCTGATTCTCATGCGTCTCGGGAAGCGTACACTAAGACCAGCCGTAGCAGGTGCGGCTGATCAAGGAGGAGAGCGACCGTGACGGAGGTGAGCTCCGCGGAGCGCGAGGCCATCGAGTGGGACCTCGAACCAGGTGAAGTGATCGAGCGCAAGCAGTTGCACGCCAAGTACGGCGGGCGGACTCAGGGCGGCATCGGACCATCAGCCAAGTCGCCCAACGTGATGATCTTTACGGATCCGATCGCCGGCGAGAAGCATGGGTACTACGACGGCTGGATGCCCGATGGGCTCTTCCACTACAGCGGGGAAGGTCAGTACGGAGACCAGCGGATGCTCTCCGGTAACGCCAGCATCCTGAACCATGAAGCCGAGGGTCGAGCGCTACGGGTCTTCCAGGGCGCCCGGGGCAACGTGACCTACCTTGGCCAATTCGCTGCCGCGGGATGGTACGAAGCAGACGCGCCGGAGACTGGAGATGGCCCGCTTCGCAAGGTCATCGTCTTCAAGCTTCGCCCCTTGGACATTCCAGCCCAGCACCCTGGCACGAAGGTGGGCCGGCTGCTTGCGGAACAGCATGAGACTGTCACTGAGATCGACATCGAACGCCTTGAAACCGAGAAGACGTTCGTCGACCCGAACCGCGAGCCGTACGAGGCGGAACGCCGGGAAAGCAAGTTGGTGATGGACTTCAGCGCGTACCTGCGAACCAAGGGTTACCGGGTGAACCGCCATCGCATCCTGCCCGAGGGTGAAAACAGGCCCCTCCTCACAGACCTCTACGTGCCAGACCTAGATGTCCTCATCGAGGCCAAGGGCAGCGTGACGCGGGAGAACATGCGCATGGCCCTCGGTCAGCTCCTCGACTACAACCGCTTCGTGCGCGCCAAGTACCAAGCCGTTCTTGTGCCGAGCATGCCCCGCCCGGACCTCATCGAGCTCGCGAAGACTGCTGGGCAAGCGATCATCTGGCCTCAAGGGAACGGCTACAAGTGCTCCGACGCTGACCTGCTACCGAGTGCTTGATCACCGCGGTACAGCAGCGAAGTACAGCAACTATGACAACCACAGGTGACCGTCCCGAGCCGCTAACACCCTCGTGACCAGCCCGGGAGACCTCAGCGGCCTCCCCGCCCGTAGTTCGCATCGAGGGGGTCTGGGGTTCAAATCCCCACAGGTCCACCGCAACGACTGTTCCGAGGTGACTCGGGGGCAGTTGACGAGATCCCGCCCGATCTGACCGATCGGGCGGGATCTTCGTGTTTCACCTCGCCCCTCGCAATCGCCCTCTCAGGACCGCCCGTTGGCGGCCGAGGCGCGCTGTTCCAGTCGCAGCAGAGCCAGCCTGCCCCACTCGAGGTTGTCCCGTTCGAAGGCCATGCCCCGCATGAGGGTGAGGTAGGGGCCGACGCGCTCGGCGGTGGCGAAGTACTCGTCCTCGGTACGCCCGTCCAGCAGGCGTCGGCGCAGGCGTTCGTAGGAATCCAGCTTGGCCGTGGCCCACTTCATGCGTTCGGCGATCCCGGCGCGTACGGCCTCGATGTCGCCGGCGTCGACGCACTGGACCTTCACCAGCAACTCGTCCCGGATCGCCGTCGGCTTGCCGGGGAGTTCGGCGGTGTAGGCGCGGACGGCCTCCAGTCCGGCCTCGGTGAGCGTGAAGAGCCGCTTGTTGGGGCGACGCTCCTGCTCGACGACGCGGGCCGAGATGAGGCCCTCGCTCTCCATTCGCTCGAGCTCCCGGTAGAGCTGCTGAGGGGTGGCCGTCCAGAAGTTGGCCACCGAGGCGTCGAACCCCTTCGCGAGGTCGTACCCGGACGCCTCGCCCTCCAGGAGTGCGGCCATCACGGCGTTGCGCAAAGCCATGATCCGATCTTACTCTGCAACACACCTATTCAACTTGTTTAGTATGTGAGGTGATCTCGTGCATCCCTTCCGGAAAGCCGTCGAGACCGGTGACATGGACGCGGCGGCCGCCCTGCTGGCCGAGAACGTCGTCTTCACCAGCCCGGTCGTCTTCAAGCCGTACGCAGGCAAGGCGATCACCAGCGCGATCCTGCGCGCCGTGTCGCAGGTCTTCGAGGACTTCACGTACGTACGGGAGATCGCGAACCCCGACGGGCGCGACCACGCCCTCGTCTTCACCGCGACCGTCGACGGCAAGCAGCTCACCGGCTGCGACTTCCTGCACGTCGACGAGGACGGCAGGATCGACGACTTCATGGTCATGGTCCGCCCGCTCTCGGCGGCGCACGCCCTGTCCGCCGCCATGGGGGCGCAGTTCGAGCGGATCGCCCGGGAGGCGGCCGGGCAGCAGTGACGCCGGCCTCTCGCCTCACTGCCTCTGGGCGAGCCGGCGCAGGGTGAGGGCCGTCGGCGGCAGCGCGGAGCCGACCGCGAGGAGGGCGCAGGCGGTCGTCGTGGCGGCGAGGGCGGGCCACGGGAGGTCGATCGGGGCGTCGGCGGACAGGCGGTGGAGGGCCCCTCGCATGCCCAGGAGGTTGACGGTGGTGACCAGGAGGCCCAGGAGGGCGCCCACGGTCACCGCGGTCAGGGCTTCCGCGGCGACCAGGCGCAGGATCTGGGCGCGGGTGGTGCCTGCCAGGCGTAGCGCCGCCAGGTCCTGGGCGCGGTCGGAGGTCGCCATGACGAGGGTGTTGGCGAGAGAGATGCCGGTGTAGAGCAGGGCGATGCCGAGGACGAGGAGGAAGCCGAGGCGAGTGGTGCCGCCGGTGCCGTGGTCGGAGGAGACGGTGCGCAGCCAGGCTGTTCTCGTGAGCACGCGGGCGCCCTCCGTTTCCGTCGCGCGTCGCAGTCCCGCCTCCACCGCGCTCGCGTCGGCGCCCGGTGCGAGCGTGACGTCGGCACGGTCGCGCACGGCGTGGGGGGCGTTGGCCGGGGTGACGTAGACGCCGTTGTCCCCGGTGCCGGTGGGCATGACCGCGGCGATGCGCAGGGACCTGCGGGTGCCGTCGCCGAGCCAGACGGTGACGTGGTCGCCGACCGTGTGCCGGGCCCACTCCTCGTTGACGACGATCGAGTCGTCGTCGAGGTCGGCGAGGCGGCCGGAGGCCAGCGGGAGGTGTGCCGTGGCGGCCAGCGCCCTGGGGGTGGCCGCGCGGGCCTCGGACTCGATCAGGGCCACGCCGTCCTCCAGGAAGTAGACCGCGCCGGCGGAACTCACCGAGACCGCGGCGGTTCCCGGCACCCCGCGCAGACGGCTGACGGCTTCCGGGTCGAGGCCCTCGGGAGCCGACACCACGAAGTCGGCGGTGGTCCGCTGCCGTAGCTCCGCGGCCTTGGCCCCGTTCAGGGTCGCGGTGGCGCCGAGCAGGGAACCCGTCAGGGCGACCGTGACCAGGACGGGGGCCGCGACGGCGGCGGTACGACGGACGCCGGCGGAGGCGTTCTCGCGGACCAGCAGGCCGCAGGCGCCGGGGAGCCGGGACGGGAGCCAGGTGATCAGGCGGGTCAGGGGGCGCACCAGGACCGGGGACAGCAGGGCGACCGCGGTGATCAGGAGCATGGGCCGGCTCACGTACGTCTTGCGGTGCAGCAGGTCGCCCGGATCGGTCAGCAGCGACAGGGCGAGCGTCACGACGGCGGTCACGAGGAGCGCCGTGCCCGACAGACGGCGGGCCCAGGTCATCGTGCCGGTGTCCACCGCCGCCTCGCGCAGGGCCTGCGTGGGTGCGGTCCGGCCGGCCCGCCAGGACGCCGTCACCACTCCGCACACGGCGACCGACAGACCGGTCCAGAAGGCCAGATGGTACGGCCAGACAGGGGCGCCGACGGTGAACCAGTCCGGCGCCAGACCCTCGGCCACGACCCGTTCCACCAACCGCGGGGCGGCGTACGCGCCGAGCACACAGCCCGTCGCCGAGGCGAGTACGCCGATCAACAGCGCCTCCGCCAGCACCGTCCGGCGCAGTTGGCCCGGGGTCGCGCCCGCCGTGCGCAACAGCCCGAATTCCCGGCGCCGTTGCGCCACCGCGAACGCGAAGGTGGACGCCACGACGAACACCGACACGAACCCGGCGATCCCACCGGCCGTACCGAACAGGGCGTTCAGCGCGGTCAGCGCCTCACGGTCACGGTCCGGGTCGGCGTCCGCGAGGCGGCGGGCGTCGCCGGTGAGGACACTCACGCCGGGGGCTGCCCGTCGTACCGCCGCCGCCTCCGCGTCCACCACCAGCTGCGTGCTCACGGGGGACAGGCGGGCCGCGGCCGTGTCGGGGTAGAACAGGGCGTTCTCGAAGCCGAGGTCCCGGACCGTCCCGACGACCCGTACGGTTCCGTGGCTGGTGCGCAGCCGCTGGCCCACGGCCGTCCAGGCGCCCGTCGCGACGACCTCGCCGGCGGCTCGCGGGGCGCGGCCCGCCGTCAGGTCGTACGGGGCGAAGGGCGCCGTCGACCAGGGGTGGCCCAACAGGTCCGACGGCCCGCCCTCGGTCCGTACGGGGAACGTGCGGTCCTCCACGACCGGGCCGAGGGCACGCAGGGCGGTGACGACGGGGGCCGGGACCGGGCGGGGGTGCGCCAGCTTCTCGGTGCGGATGCCGTGGGGGGTCGGGACGCGCAGGGTGTCCTCGCCCTTCACCACGACCGGGGCCGCCGCGAACCGTTCCGGCCCGCGTTCGGGGGCGTCCAGCGAAGCGGCGAGGGCCAGGCCCATGACCGTGAGCAGGGTGACGCCCAGGGACAGGGCCACGAACGTGCCGGCGAAGGTGACCCAGCGGGTGCGCAGGGTGCGTACGGCGATGCTCAGCACGGGGCGGCCTCCAGCGTCGTCATGCGCGCGGCGATCGCAGCCGCCGACACCGGGTCCGACGCACCGTCCGCCGCACCACCCGAGACCCCGCCCGGCTCTCCGGCCAACTCCCCGTGCACCCGCCCGTCGACGAGGAACACGACCCGGTCGGCATAGGAGGCGGCCACCGGGTCGTGGGTCACCATCACCACCGTCCTGCCCTCGGTGTCGACCATCGCCCGCAACAGCGTCAGCACCTCGCGGCCGGTCCGTGAATCCAGCGCCCCCGTCGGCTCGTCGCCGAACAGCACTTCGGGACGGGTGATGAGGGCGCGGGCGAGGGCGACGCGTTGCTGCTGGCCGCCGGAGAGCTGGGAGGGGCGGTGGCCGGCCCGGTCGGTGAGGCCGACCTGGGCCAGCACCTCGCGCACCCGGGCCTTCGGCGGGCGACGGCCGGCCAGACGCAGGGGCAGGGTGACGTTCTGCGCGGCGGTGAGTGACGGCAGCAGGTTGAACGCCTGGAACACGAAGCCGACGCGCTCGCGGCGCAGCAGCGTCAGCTTCCGTTCGCTCAGCGCCGTGAGCTCCGTGCCGCCGAGCCGTACCGAACCCGAGGTGGGCCCCTCCAGGCCGGCGGCACAGTGCAGCAACGTCGACTTGCCCGAGCCGGACGGGCCCATGACGGCGGTGAAGGTGCCGGTGGGAAAGGCGAGCGAGACGTCGTCGAGCGCGGTCACGGTGCCACCGCCCGCCCCGTACTTCCTGCTCACGGCCCGCAGTTCGATCGCGTTGGGTCTCATCTCCGCCTCTGCTCCCCCTGGTCCGGTGTCAGCGGGACCACCAAACCGCGCGACCCGGTCTTGACGCAGTGCGGCCAAGGCGAGACTCGGGGTAGGGCCAGGCATACCCCCGACCCTCCGCCCCGGCCCATGGCCCCGCCCCGCACCGGCTTCTACGGTGATCCCCATGACCCTGTGGCAGGCCCTCGGCGGCCGTGGATACCTGGCGACCGCATGGCCCTGGCGGGCCCTCGCCTACCTGGGCAGCGGCGCCCTGCTCGGCCCGGTCGTCCTCGTCGTGATCCTCGGCGGCGCCGTCGTCGGCAGTGCCCTCACCGTCGTCCTGCTCGGCCTGCCCCTGCTGGTGCTCACCGCACTGGCCGGCGCCCCCGTGGCCACCGTGGAGCGATGGCGGCTGCGGATGGTCGGGGTGCGGCCGGAGGCCGGTCACGGCCACCGCGTCCCCGGCACACCCGGTCTGCGGGCCTGGCTGTGGACGCGGCTGCGCGAGGCGGCGACCTGGCGGGACCTGGCGTACGCCGTGCTGTTCGGGGTGGTGCTGTGGCCGCTCGACGCGCTGGCCGTCGCCTTCGCGGCAGGATTCCCCGCGGCGATGATGGCCACCCCGGTGGTCGTGGCCCTCGACGGTGAGGCGAAGGTGGCCAAGCGGTGGACCGTCGACACCTGGCCCCAGGCCTTCGCGGTCGCCGCGGCCGGGCTGGTCCTGCTGGCGGTGGGCGCCTACGCACTGGGCGTCCTGGCCGGTGCGCGCGCCGAGTTGGCCCGCGCCCTGCTCGCCTCCAAGGACCAGGTCACCGAACTCGCCCGCTCCCGGGTGCGGTTGGTGGACGCGTTCGAGGCGGAGCGGCGGCGGATCGAGCGGGACCTGCACGACGGGGCACAGCAGCGGCTCGTCGCGCTCACCATGACACTCGGCCTGGCCCGCCTGGACGCCCCGCCGGGACCGCTCGCCGACCAGCTCGCCAAGGCCCACGAGGAGGCCGGGCAGGCCCTCGCGGAACTGCGCGAACTCATCCACGGCATCCATCCCAAGGTCCTCGCCGACTACGGCCTCGAAGCCGCCGTCGCCGACGCCGCCGACCGCAGCCCGGTCCCCGTCGACGTCGACCTGGAGCTGCCCGGCCGGCTGCCCCGGCCCGTCGAGTCCGCCGCGTACTTCGTGGTCCGCGAGGGCCTCGCGAACGTCGCCCGGCACAGCCGGGCGAGCCGCGCGGTCATCAGCGGCGGACACGAGGACGGACGGCTGACACTCCACATCCGCGACGACGGACGCGGCGGCGCCGACAGCGCACACGGCACCGGTCTCACCGGTCTCGCCGACCGGGTGTCGGTCCTCGATGGCAGACTCACCCTGTCCAGCCCGCCGGGCGGACCGACCCTGCTGCGAGTGGAGATCCCTTGCCGGCCGACGTCCCCGACAGACCGCTGCGCATAGTCCTCGCCGAGGACAGCGTGCTGCTGCGCGAGGGCCTCATCGGGTTGCTCACCCGGTTCGGACACGAGGTGCTCGCCGCCGTCGGCGACGCGGACGCGCTCCTCGCGGCGGTCGCCGGGCACGGGCCGGACGTCGACGTCGTCGTGACGGACGTACGCATGCCGCCCGGCTTCCAGGACGAAGGGCTGCACGCGGCCGTCCGGCTGCGGGAGGGGCGGCCGGGACTGCCCGTGCTGGTGCTCAGCCAGTACGTGCAGCGGGCGTACGCCGCCGAACTCCTCGACTCCGGGGACGGCACCGGCGTCGGCTATCTGCTCAAGGACCGGGTGGGGCAGGTCGAGGAGTTCGTGGCCGCGCTGCGCAAGGTCGCGGCCGGTGGCACGGTCGTCGACCCCGAAGTCGTACGCCAACTGCTGCGCAGGCGGCGCGATCCGCTCGCGCGGCTCACCCCGCGGGAGCGGGAGGTGCTGGCGCTGATCGCGGAGGGCAGGTCGAACGGGGCGATCGCGCGGGCCCTGGTGGTGTCGGAGGCGGCCGTCGGCAAGCACATCGGCAGCATCCTCACCAAGCTGGACCTGCCGCCGGCGGACGACACGCACCGCCGGGTGCTGGCAGTCCTCACCTATCTCAGGAGCTGAGCCCTACAGGCGTTTGGCGAAGCAGCGGCTCTCCTCGAAGTGCCGGTAGTAGCCGAACTTGGTGCACGGCTCGTACCCGCTGGACTGGTAGAGGGCGATGGCCTCGGGCTGCTCGGTGCCGGTCTCCAGGACCATGCGTGAGCGGCCGGCCGTGCGGGCGTCCTCCTCCAGGACGGCCAGCATGCGGCGGGCGAGGCCGCGGCCGCGCATCGCGTCGATGACGTACATCCGCTTGAGCTCGGCGTCGCCGTCGAGGTTGCCCTCGCCGTTGGTGTCCTGGCAGCGCCAGCCACCCGTGGCGACCGGGGAGTCGTTCTCGTCGTACGCGATCAGGTAGACCCCGTTCGGAGGGTCGAAGTCCGCGGGGTCCAGAGGGGTGGCGTCTCCGCCGTCGCCGTAACGCAGGTGGTACTCGGCCTGCACCTGGTCGTTGAGCTTGACGGCGTCGGGATGGTCGAAAGAGACGCGACGTATGTTCACGCTGGTCACCGTATGAAGATCCAATCCTGGTCGGGGCTCGGTCCAGTGTGCCGGTATCGTGCCGGGGTGCTCACTGTGACTTCCGCCAATGTGAACGGACTGCGCGCCGCCGCGAAGAAGGGCTTCGTGGAGTGGCTCGCGGAGACCTCCGCCGACGTGCTCTGCCTCCAGGAGGTGCGCGCGGAACCGCAGCAGCTGCCCGAGCACGTCCGCACGCCCGACGGCTGGCACGTCGTGCACGCGCCCGCCGCCGCGAAGGGCCGGGCCGGCGTCTCCCTCTACACCCGCCGCGAGCCCGACCGGGTCCGGGTCGGCTTCGGCTCGTCGGAGTTCGACACCAGCGGTCGCTACGTCGAGGCCGACCTGCCCGGCGTCACCGTGGCTTCCCTCTACCTGCCCTCCGGCGAGGTCGGCACCGAGCGCCAGGACGAGAAGGTCCGCTTCATGGGCGAGTTCCTCGCCCATCTGAAGGACCTGCGTGAGCGCTCCGCCGCCGACGGCCGCGAGGTCGTCGTCTGCGGCGACTGGAACATCGCCCACCAGCAGGCCGACCTCAAGAACTGGCGGGCGAACCAGAAGAGTTCCGGCTTCCTGCCGGAGGAGCGGGAGTGGCTGAGCCGGGTCTTCGATCCTGCGGAGGGCGGCTACGTCGACGTCGTGCGGGCACTGCACCCGGACGTCGACGGCCCGTACACGTGGTGGTCGTACCGGGGGCGGGCTTTCGACAACGACACGGGATGGCGCATCGACCTCGCCGTCGCGACGCCGGGTCTTGCCGCCAAGGCGGTCAAGGGGTACGTGGAGCGCGCGGCCACGCATGCCGAGCGGTGGTCCGACCACGCGCCGGTCACCGTCGTCTACGACCTCTAGTCGACGTCGACCTCTAGGGGCTGTCCGGCGGATCATGCCGCAGACGCGGGGCCCGGCACGCCGATCTGCGGCGTTGTCGTCGGTTGCCGACTCCCCCATTCTCGACCTCGCTCGAGCGGGGGGACCCCATCGCGTCGACGCCCTCCTCCGCCTTGCAGCTCGACGCACCAGGCCCCGCTCACCTGCGTCGACGAGGCGCCGCGCATGTCCTGCGACCTGATCCGCCGGACAGGCCCTAGTGTGCTGCGCCCGAAGTTCGTCGGCAGATTCGCGCCTTGCCCTGCCGGGCTGGTCGGCCGCCCGTCCGGCCCCGGCCTGCGAGTACTCGACCGAGTCGGCAGCGCCGGACTGCCAAGAACTAACGACGAATTAACGGCGCAGGACACTAGTGTGATGCGCCAGAAATCGCGGGCTTAAGTCTGTCGCTGGTTATCGCTGGCTGGAGGAGTGACCTTGGTGAGGTAGCCGGCGAGGGATTTG
>NZ_JAGMUK010000241.1 GCF_019049245.1 Streptomyces sp. AC555_RSS877
AGGCGGAGCGCCGAAGACACGCGCGGAGCCGGAGGGCGCGTCGGAGTCGAGGGGGCGAGCGCACGGAGGCCCGAAGGACTGAGCACCGTCGTCCCCTCAACACCGACCGAGGCGCCCGGAGGCGGAGCGCCGAAGACACGCGCGGAGCCGGAGGGCGCGTCGGAGTCGAGGGGGCGAGCGCACGGAGGCCCGAAGGACTGAGCACCGTCGTCCCCTC
>NZ_JAGMUK010000038.1:0-72276 GCF_019049245.1 Streptomyces sp. AC555_RSS877
GTCGACGTCGTCCCGGTCGACGGTCAGGTCATCGGCGAAGTGCCGGTCGCCAGTGGCGTCGGGCACGTACTTCACAGTGACAACGATCCTCAAGCTCATCTTGCTTTCCTTTCAGCCGGAGTGGTCGTGGAAGCCGCGGCCCGTCTTCCGGCCGAGGAGACCGGCGTCCACCATGCGCAGCAGGAGGGGCGGCGCGGCGTGCAGCGGTTCCTTGTACTCGGCGTACATGGAGTCCGCGATCGCCTTCAGGGTGTCCAGGCCGATCAAGTCGGCCAGATGCAAGGGGCCCATGGGGTGGGCGCAGCCGAGCACCATGCCGTTGTCGATGTCGTCGGCGGAGGCGACACCCGATTCCAGCATGCGGATCGCGGACAACAGGTAGGGCACCAGGAGGGAGTTGACGACGAATCCGGCCCGGTCCTTGGCGTGGATGACCTGCTTGCCCAAAGTCAGGCTGACGAACTCCCCTGCGCGGTCACGGGTTCGGTCACTGGTCAGCAGGGACGGGACCAGCTCGACCAGGTCCAGTACCGGCACCGGGTTGAAGAAGTGCAGGCCGATCACCTGCTGCGCGCGCCCGGTCGCCGTGCCGAGTTTCATGATGGGGATGGAAGAGGTGTTGGAGGCGAGTATCGCGTCCGGTCGGGTGACCACCTTGTCGAGTGCCGCGAAGATCTCGGTCTTCACCTGTTCGTCCTCGGCCACCGCTTCGATCACGATGTCGCGGTCCGCGAGGTCGGCCAGGTCGGTGGTGAAGCGGATCCGGCGGAGGGACGTAGCGCTGTCGGCCGGGTCGAGTCTGCCGCCGCGCACCGCGCGTGCCAGGGACTTGGCGATTCTTTCACGGCCCGCCTCGACCGCCTCGGGGCCGGTCTCTCGGATGAGGACGTCGAGGCCCGCGCGGGCGCAGACCTCGGCTATGCCGCTGCCCATGAGTCCCGCTCCGACGACGCCCACGTGGCGGATGGGCTCGGGGGCCGTGCCGTTCGGCACGGCGTCGTAGGGGGTGGCTGACGGCTGTGTGGACATGAGTAGCTCTCCATGGTGTCTGGTCCGGCCGGGCTCAGCTCCGCAGCAGACTCCGCTGCAACTTGCCGGTGGCGGTGCGCGGCAAACGGTCCCGGACTTCGAGCCGGCGGGGGATCTTGTGTCGGGTGAGCGAGGCGGACAGGAACGTCTGGATCTCCTGCAGGGAGCAGTCCGCACCCTCGGCGGGTACGACGATGGCGGTGACGACCTCTCCCCACACGGGATCGGGCGTTCCGACGACCGCCGCTTCGTCCACGCAGGGGCACGCCGCCAGTGCTTCCTCCACCTCCGTCGGATCCACGTTCTCCCCGCCGGTGATGATCGTGTCCTTGATCCTGCCGACCACCACCAGACGGCCTTCGGGGTCCAGGTAGCCCCGGTCGCCCCCGTGGAACCAGCCGCCGGCGTCGCGGGCCGCCGCCGAGTCCTCCGGCAGGCCCAGGTATCCGGCAGCCACGCTGGGGCTCCGGACGACGATCTCCCCCGTCGTGCCGTGCGGTACGGGGCGGTTGTCCGGGCCGACGATGCGGACTTCCGCCAGGGGGGCGGCCAGTCCGGCCTCGCCGGAGCAGCCCGGGCCGTCGCGTGGGTCGCGGTAGGTGACGCCGGCGGCGGTCTCGGTGAGGCCGTAGGAGCTGAGGACCGGGATGCCACGGCGGTGGAACACCTCGGCGACCGGTGCCGGTGCCGCCGCTCCCCCGCTGAGGATCCAGCGCAGCGAGGACAGGTCCGCCGCGGCGAAGCCCGGGTGCCGTGCGATCAGAGCGAGCATCGCCGGGACGGCGAAGGTCACGCTGACCCGGTGCCGTCGTACGGTCGTCAGGAAGCCGTCGACGGAGAAGGTGTGCTCCAGGATGACGGTTCCGCCCTTGGCCCAGGTGTAGGAGCCCACGCCGCTCAGTACCGCTATGTGGAAGACGGGTGTGGTGATGAGTGTGACGTCGTCCCGGGCGAGGTCCAGACCCAGGAGTCCGTTGACGCAGCTCCAGAACACGTTGCCGTGGGTGAGGAGCACGCCTTTCGGACGGCCGGAGGTGCCTGACGTGTAGGCGATGAGGGCGAGGTCGTCCTCTGCCACGGGTGCCGGGGCCTCGTCGCCCACAGGTGCGTCCGGCCTCTGGTTCAGTGGGGCGTATCCGTCGGGTGGCTCCTCGTCCAGGCACAGACGGGTGACGTCCGGCGGAACAGGGCCGTCATCGGCGAGTCTGGCGGCGCATGCGGCGTCCGTGACCAGGACGTCCGCCCCCGAGTCCGCCAGCAGGAAGGCGATCTCGGGAGGCGTGGCAGCCCCGTTGACCGGGACGAACACGCCTCCGAGGCGGGACGTGGCGTACATCAGGACGAAGACCTCCGGGCGTGAGGCGCCCGCGTAGGCGACGACGCTGCCCGGCCCGGCACCGTGCCGGCGCAGCTGCCGCGCGGAGGCCACGATCCAGTCCCGCAGCTGCCCGTAGGTCCATGCGCGGTCACCGAACACCAGCGCCGTGCGGTCGGGGTGCAGCTGGGCGCGGCGTTCCAGCAGATGGCCCAGGCGGAACATGGGGCGTGATCGGGTCGGGCCTGTCATGACGTCGGTCCTTTCAGGCGTGGCGGCCGGTGGCGCCGGGTCTGTATCGGGGGGCGGGTTCGTCGGTGCGGATGACCGTGGGGTCGTGCGGTCCGTCAGGCATCGGCCGGCTCCGCGGCGACAGGAGCGTCCGGCCGGTCTCCCTTGATCAGGACGACGGTGACCACCGCCGCCGCGACCGCGCACAGCCCGACGATCAGGTATCCGAGCGAGTAGGCGTTGCCCAGGGCCTCGAAGGCGGTGTCCTTGAGCGGGTTGAACGGCACGGTCGAACCGTCGGGCAGGGCGACGGTCTCGGGGACGGCGTTCGCGCCGAGGGGGCCGGAGTTGACGGCCGCGATGGCACCCTCCACGGTCTCCCGCTGCGCGTCCGGTGCAGTCGCCGCCGAGGCGTTGAAGGTGTCCAGGGCCTGGCCGAGGGCCGGGTCGGACGCGACCTTGTCACTGATCTCGTGCGCCGCCCGGCTGAGGGCGATCGCACCCACGACCGCGGGGCCGAGGGTGAACCCGAAGTCGCGCAGCAGGCTGGTCCAGCCGGCGGCCATGCCGGCGAGATCGTGCGGCACGGTGTTGATCACCACGGCGGTGACCGCGGACAGCACGAACGCCACACCGGCGCCGGCCACGACGAGCGGAGCGATGAGGGGAGTGACGGACTGCTGGCCGATCGGTATCGAGGCCATCCAGAAGTCGCCCGCGCCGAGGAGCAGCAGGCCACCGCCGAGGACCCACTTCGGGTCGTACCGCTCGATGAGGCGGGAGGCGATGGGCACCTGGATCAGGGCCGAGACACCGTTGAACACGATGAAGGCGAGGGACGCCTTCAGAGGCGTGAAGCCTTGGATGGCGGTGAGGCGGATGCTGGTCACATAGCCGGTGCCGAGGTAGCAGAACATGCCGACGACCGTGACGATCGCCGCGACGGTGAAGTTGCGGTTGGCGAACAGGTCGAGCTGAAGCAGCGGGGACGCCGAGCGGCGTTCGGCGAGGACGAAGGCGACCAGGAAGACGGCGGCCACGACGAAGCCACCGATGACCTCGGTGCTGCCCCAGCCGCTGGTGGGTCCCTGGATGACGGCGAACAGCAGGGCGACGGCGGCGACGGCGATCGTGATCTGCCCCGGCCAGTCGAGGGAGCGGCCCTCGGGCGACTTCGAGTCCTTGGCCAGGACGAAGGCGAGCACGGCCGATACGGCGGCGAGTGCGACGACGACGAGGAACGCCCACCGCCAGCCCGAGTTCGGCCACGAGCCGAACTGCGACTGCGCGACCAGGCCGCAGGCCAGGGGCGACAGCACGCTGCCCATGGACAGCGCGGCAGCCCAGACGGAGATGGAACGGGCTCGGGCACGGGGTGTGCGCGTGCCCGCGGCGATCATGGCCAGTGTCGTCGGGATCACGGCCGCCGCGCCGATGCCGGCGATGATCTGGCCGGTCCACAGCACCGCCAGCCGGGTCCCGTGGTCGGCCTCGGGACCCGGCGTCAGCACGCAGACGACGAACCCGACCGCCACCAGCACCGAACCGCCGACCAGTAGCCGGCGCCGTCCGAACATGTCACCGAGCAGACCGAAGGTCAGCTCCAGCACCGTTACGGGGACGAGAAAGGCATCGGTGATCCAGGTCAGCTCGGAGGCCGAGGTGTGGAAGTCCTGCTGGAACAGGCCGTTCAGGCCGGCGGGCACGGTCAGGGCGAACTGGGCCATGAAGACGCAGAGCGCCGCCGCGATGAGCGTGCCCCGTGCCAGGGTGTCGATGCCGAGTGCCTGCTCGTTCTTCTGCTTCACCGCCGAGGAGGCGGTCTTCGCTTTCGACGGGGCGGTCGGTGAGCCGGTGCCGCTTCCGACGCCGGTGTCGGATCTGGCCATACGTGGGTCCTTCCGAGGTGATGCGTGACGTGACCTGTCGGTGAGGGGGTGGCGGTACCTGTAGCCAAGGGCGGTTGCGGTTGTGCTGGTCAGCGCCCGGAGGCCGGTGAGATGACGAAGTTGCTGAACCCGCCGTGGCGGGAACCCACGTTGTTGATCGCGGCGTTCACCTCGTCGAGCGGGTAGACGTGGTGGCGCAGCGGCGAGAGATCGAGCAGGCCCGACGCGACCATGTCGGCCATGTCCTGCCCCTCGCCGGGCGTGAACCAGACGGATCCGCGGACGATCTGGTCCAGGTCCATCATTCGGTGCAGGTCGAGGGGCACCTCGCCGGCGACGGCGCCGATGTTGACGGCGATGCCGCCGCGGGCCAGCGCACGCACGCCCTGCTGAAGGGTTTCGTGGGGTGCGCCCGGCCCGAGGGCGTCGATGTAGGCGTCCACGCCGACCCCGCCGGTCTCCGCCGCGATCCACTCGTCCACCGGACCGTCGTGCAGGGAGTGCAGGCGCACCAGTCCCGGCGTCAGCTTGTCGATCTCGGCGAGCAGTTCACGGTCGCGGCCGGTGCCGTACAGGGTCGTGATGCCCACCGCCGGGGCCAGGAGGGCCGCGGCGATGCCGAGCGTGCCGGTGATGCCGTTGACCAGGACGCTGCGCCCGGGTCCGGCGTCGGCCTTGCGGAGCGCCGAGTACATGGTGCCCAGGTAGCCGAAGCGTGCGGCGGCCTCGAAGGACAGGGAGTCCGGGATGTGGACGAGCGACGACGCGGGCGCGATCGTCTTCTCCGCGAGTCCGCCCTGGTAGCGATCGAGCAGCCGGACCGAGGTGGCCGAGAAACCGAAGTAGCCGGCGAAGGCGTAACTCGCGCAGTGCACGATCCTGCCGTTGCGGCAGGCGCGGCACGCCCCGCAGGTGCGGCCCGGGTTGACGTACACCCGGTCGCCCACCTCGACGCCCTCGACGCCCTCGCCGACTTCCTCAACGACTCCGGCGGGGTCGAGCCCGAACACGGCCGGGAGGGTGGGCAAGGGATTGAGCGGGAACCAAGTGGTCCAGTTGCTCAGGATGTTGGCCAGGTTGGGAACGATGTTCACGGCGTGCACGGCCACCCGGACATCCCCGGGTCCGGGCGCCGGTACGGGAATCCGCTCGATCTTCATCGGCTCGCCGACGTTGTGCATTCGCGCTGCGCGCATGGTCGAGGTCATGGCCTCTCCTCAAGGGGGCGGAGTTGTCTCCGGGTACGGCAGGGCCGAGCACTGGGTGGGTACGGGGTGCTGTCGGCCGCTGCCGCCGCGGTCTTCCGGTGGCTCCACGGGCAGCCCCTGAAGCCAGGTGACGGCGAGGGACCGTCGGAGCCGTGCCAAGGGCGCGCGAAGAGTGGGCGAACCGGCTGCGTGGCGGTGACGCGAGGGCGGCGAGCGCGTCTGCGTCTCACCGGACGTCAGGACCACGGGTGGGTTCTTACGCGTAGGGGCTGATGAGGGCCAGGCGACGATGCCTCTTCCGCCGTGCTGAGGTCGTCCCGCCGACCCCGGTGACGGTGCTCCGGTGCCGCGTCGCACGGGCCCGGTCTCGCGACCGCCCCGTCAGCGGTACGCGGCGAGACCTGTGACGGACTCGCCGACGACCAGGGTGTGGATCTCCTCGGTGCCCTCGTAGGTGAGCACCGTCTCCAGGTTGTTGGCGTGCCGCAGCACCGGGTACTCGGTGGTGATGCCGTTGGCACCGAGGATGGTGCGCGCGTCGCGCGCGATGTCGATGGCGGCGCGGACGTTGGCGAGCTTGCCCAGGCTGACATGCTCCGGGCGCAGCTGTCCGGCGTCCTTCAGCTTGCTCAGGCGCAGGGCGAGCAACTGGGAGTGCACGAGACCGACCTGCATTCCGGCGAGCTTTCGCTGGGTGAGCTGGAAGCCGCCGAGGGGCCGCCCGAACTGTTCGCGGGTGGTGGAGTAGTCCAGGGCCGACAGGTAACAGGTGCGAGCGGCGCCGACGACACCGCACAGGATGCCGAAGCGCGCTTCGGACAGGCAGGACAGCGGCCCGCGCAGCCCGGTGACGCCCGGAAGCACCGCCGAGGACGGCAACCGCACGTCCTCCAGGTGCAGTTCGGCGGTGACGGACGCGCGCAGCGACAGCTTGCTGTGGATCTCGCTCGTCGTGAAGCCGGGGGTGCCCTTGGGGACGAGGAAGCCGCGGATGCCGTCCTCGGTGCGGGCCCACACGACGGCGATGTCGGCGATGGAGCCGTTGGTGATCCACATCTTGGTGCCGCTGAGGATCCAGTCGTCGCCGTCGCGCTTGGCCTGGGTGCGCATGCCGCCGGGGTCGGAGCCCTGGTCGGGTTCGGTGAGCCCGAAGCAGCCGACCGCCTCACCGGAGGCGAGCCTGGGCAGCCACTCCCGCTTCTGTTCCTCCGAGCCGTAACGGTGGATCGGGAACATCACGAGGGAGCCCTGCACGGACACGAAACTGCGCAGTCCGCTGTCGGCGGCTTCCAGTTCACGGCAGGCGACACCGTAGGCGGCGGCACTGGCGCCCGCACAGCCGTAGCCGTCCAGATGCATGCCGAGCAGCCCCAACTTACCTATGACGGGAGCGAGTTCACCCGTCGGGAAGGTGCCCGACTCGAACCAGCCGGCCACGTGGTCACTCACGTGGTCGCGGACGAAGGCGGCGACGGTGTCACGGATGAGCCGTTCGTCGTCGTCGAGTTCACTGTCCAGGTCGAGGGCGTCGACGGGGTTGAGGTGGGGCATCAGAAGTTCCTCCGGGCACCGATGAGAACGAAGAGCAGGGTTGCGGTTGTGGTGGAGCGGTTGCGCCAGGCGTGCCGGGTGCCGTTCTGCACGACGACGTCACCGGGGGCGAGGGTGACCTCGTTGCCGTCGTCGAGTTCGAGGACGATCTCTCCCTGGAGGAGGACGCCGTAGTCGACGGTGTCGGTGGTGTGCATGCCGGGGTGGTCCGGCTCGAACCGTTCGGCCAGGCCGGGGCTGGTCAGCAGGCGTTCGGCGACGGCCGCGGCCGGGTCGAAGTCCCGGCTCGCGTAGACCGTGTCCGGCGGGATGACCAGGTGGATCGCGCGGGTGGCGCCTGGCTCGGGGACGTACGAGGTGACGGCGGCCGTCGGGTCGGTGCCGTCGAAGGGCACGGTGGGCTGGGCGGGGGTGGCCCAGACCAGTGACGACACGAAGCCCGGGGTGTGCTGGAGTGCGTGCGTGCGGGGCGGTCGCCCGTCCTCGACGACGGCGGCTTTGCCGTCCGCCGTCGGGCCGGTGACAATTCTCCGTGGCATGGTGCGGCTCCTCGGAAGGGGAGGTGCGGGGTGGGGCGCCGGCAGATCGGGCAGGCCGGACTGAGACGCGCGGCTCGTGGGCGCGGGATCGGGCAGGGGCGGGGGCCCTTGAGAAGCCGTACTGCGCGAGCTGTTGACGATGTGGGTACTGCCCGGGTGCCGTGCCGGGAAGGGTGCCGGCTCGCCGGCCCTGAGCCGACGGGACAACACGAGCGTCGTGCGGCCGTGGAACTTCCGAGGAACGACGCGGTGCCGTCGACTCCCCTAGCTAGGGGGTGTTGGGGAAGTCCCGCACACCACCCACGGCGCCCGGCACGCACCCTCGCCGCACAGGACTTCCAAAAAAACCCCTAGGCGGGGCGCTCCTGGCTGACCATCCTGTCGAGCAGGATCACCAGTCGGGAGACCTCTTCATCGTCGAGGACGGCCATCCAGGCGTGCTCCCGGGCGGTCTGCCCCTCGATCGCCTGGTGCAGCAGGTCCAGACCGTCGGATGTCAGCGAGACCCGGACGACCCGGCGGTCGTCGCACTCGCGGCGCCGCTCGACGAGCCCGCGCTCCTCAAGGGTGTTGAGGGCACTGGAGACGCTCGCCCGGGAGGTGCCCGAGATACGGGCGATCTCCCGCTGCTCCAGATCGCCGAAGATCCACAGCGCGTTCATGATCCGGAATCCGGCCCAGGTCATCCCGAGCGGCCGGTGTACGGCACCTTCGAAGTCCTGGACCAGACGGGCGACCAGCCGGGTGAGGTGGGTGACCACTTCGACTCCGCGGATCTGGCGCTCGCTGTGCCCCAACTCCTTGTGGTGCGCACGCACCTTGGCGGCGAACTCACGGGAGCGCGGAACGACGGGGTCACCGGGGACATCCGGCACGGACGGGGCTCCCTTCAGGAGGTGGCGCGGACAACGCCCGGCAGTATCAGCGGCTGATCGGATTGCGCATCGTACCGACCCCCGCGACCTGGGTCGTCAGCGTCATCCCGGGCTCCAGGTAGAGCCTCGGCGTGCGCCGCACCCCGCAGCCGGCCGGGGTGCCGGTGAAGACCAGGTCGCCCGGCTCCAGGGTCACGTACCGCGACAGCCAGGAGACCAGTTCGGGGACGCTGAAGATCAGGTCGGAGGTACGGCCGCGCTGGACCTCCAGGTCGTCGACCCAGCCCACGACCTCGATGTCGTCCGGGTCGTCGAACTCGTCGACGGTCGACATCAGCGGCCCGCACGGACTGAACGTGTCGTAGGACTTGGCGAAGGTGAACTGGTTCAGCGGCTTGCGCCACTGCTCCTTGCGGTCGGTGACGTCCTGCCCGGCGGCCACGCCCGCGATGTTCTGCCAGACGTCCGCCGGTTCCACCGTGCGCAGCGTCCGCCCGATCACCACCACGACCTCGGCCTCGAAGTCGACCTTGTCGATGCCCACAGGCACCACGACTGGGGCGTACGGGCCAGTCAGCGAACTGGTGAACTTGGCGAAGATGCCGGGCTCTTCGGGGATCGGCATGCCCGACTCCTCGGCGTGGCCCCGGTAGTTGAGCGCCACGCCGAGGATCTTCCCGGCGCGCGGTGAGACCGGACCGAGCTGCTTCTCGTCGTAGGCGAGCAGATCGGCGTCGGCCGCCGCTTCCGCGAGGCGGCGCAGTTCGGCATGGTTGGCCAGGTCGTACAGCACGGCGGGGTCAGGGCCGAGCGCTCCGTTGCTGGCCTTCTCCACGTCGAGGGCGCGGTCGCCGACGATGACGGTGGCGCGGCCGGCGAGGTTGGCAAGCTGCATGGTCTCTTCTCCTGGGACGGTTGGGGCGGGTAGTCAGGACGCCGTTGGCGCGGGCAGCGGGAATTCCTCGCGCAGCGCGGCGATGTCCGGCTCGGGCTGGATACGAAAGACGTTGATCGCCATGGCCACGGTCTGGTACTGGCCGACCGTGTAGACGAGATCGATGAGCTGCTCGGTGGTGAGGTGCTCGCGCAGCCCCTGCCACTCCGCGTCGTCCAGATCGGCTGCCCTGAACAACTGATCGGTCGCCGCGAGCAGGGCGCGCTCGGTACCGCCGAATCCGGGGTCGCCGGGCCGGCCGAGGGCGCGGATCTCGTCGTCGGACACCCCGGCGCGGCGGGCGATTCGGACGTGCTGCAACCACTCGTACTCGGCCTGGGCGAGCCAGGCGATCCGCAGGATCACCAGCTCGCGGGACCTCGCGGGCAGGGTGTTCTTGCCCAGGACGTGGTTGCCGAAGACCAGGAAGCGGCGCAGCGCGTCCGGGTGGGCGGCCAGGGTCGCCCAGATGGCGTAGATGTCGCCGTCGCCGTTGCGGTACGGCCGCAGAGCTTCCAGCGCCTTGTCCGGTATGTGCTTCTCCTCGACCGGAGGCAGACGCGGCTCAGTTGGAGGCATGACATGGCCCTTCACGAGTGACCGGCTTTGGTTCACGCCGCAGACCATAAGTAGATAGAACACTGATAGTCAACAGGTTTACAATCCTGGCCGTTACCTGTATGACTTCTGACAGTAAGAACTCGAACGATTACCTGGTCGGCAGTCACGGACCGTCCCGCGCCCCGAGCAGGCCACACAACGACCATGGGAGGTCTCGGTGAGTATTCGCAGCCTGGGTTACCTCGGCATCGGCGCCCCTGACCCCGACGGCTGGGTCGCCTACGCCAACGACGTCATAGGCACCATGCCCGTCGGCCCACCGGGCTCCCCGCAGGAGCGGAAGCTGCGGCTGGACGAGCATCCGTACCGGTTCAGCGTCGAGAGCGCCGAGTCGGGAGGCGTCACCCGGATCGGCTGGGAGGTGGGCGACGGGCGTGGCCTGGAGCAGATGGCACTGCGGCTGCGCGCCCACGGGGTGGAGGTGTACGAGGGCTCCCCCGAGGAGTGCGCCGACCGGCAGGTCGACCGCATGGTGTGGTTCGACGGACCGTGCGCGGTGCGCACCGAACTGTTCACCGGCCGGCACCTGTCGCCCGCGCCCTTCGTCTCGCCGCTCGGCGTGATGTTCATGACCGGGGACCAGGGGATGGGGCACGTGGTCCTGAAGTCGCCCCGCGCACTGGAGGCGGTCGACTTCTACCGGGACGTCATGGGCTTCCGGCTCAGCGACGTGACCCACCTGCCGCTGGGCGGGACGTTCTACTTCATGGGCTGCAATCCCCGCCACCACAGCATCGCCTTCGTCGAGTCGCGCAAGCGCGAAGGCACGCACCACATCCTGTGCGAGGTCTCGGACATGGACGCCGTCGGCCGCGCCCACGACCGGGCCCGCGCGCACAAGGTCCCGCTCATGGCGACGCTGGGCAGGCATTCCAACGACTGGATGTTCTCCTTCTACATGCGCTCCCCGGCCGGCTTCGGCATCGAAGTGGGCGCCGAGGGACGGCGGGTGGACGACGCGACCTGGGTGAGCCGCGTCTACACCTCGGACATCTGGGGCCATCACCCGGTCAACAACGGCGACGACGCGTACGCGGGAACGGAAGGGACGGCCTGATGAGACTGCTGCCGAGCTATGTACAGGACCGGTGGTACACGCCGACCGGAGACGGCACACCTGTGTACGACGCGGTCACCGGCGAGGAGATCGCCCGGGCCTCGTCCTCGGGTATCGACATGGCGGGGGCGCTGCACCACGCGCGCACCGTCGGCGGGCCGGCCCTGCGCTCGCTCACCTTCCACCAGCGCGCCACACTGCTCGCGGACCTCGCCACCCACCTGCGCGGACACCGCGAGGAGCTGTACGCGCTCTCCGCCCGGACGGGCGCGACGCTGTACGACTCGAAGTTCGACATCGACGGTGGCATCAGGGTGCTACGCCACTACGCCGACCTGGGTCTGCGTGAACTGCCCGGCGGCGACGAGCGCCTGGTCTACGCGGAAGGTCCTCAGGAGTCCCTGAGCCGGGACGGCAGTTTCCTCGGCGGACACGTCTGCACTCCGCTGCGGGGCGCGACGGTACAGATCAACGCGTACAACTTCCCGGTGTGGGCCCCACTGGAGAAGCTGGCCCCGGCCGTGCTGGCGGGCGTGCCCAGCCTGATCAAGCCCGCCACCCCGACCTGCGTGCTGACCGGTCGGCTGGTCGAGCTGATCCTGGAGTCCGGGCTGCTGCCGCCCGGCAGCCTTCAGTACGTCTGCGGCAGCGCCGGGGACCTGCTCGACCACCTCACCGAACAGGACCTGGTGTCGTTCACCGGCTCGGCGGCCACGGCCGAACGACTGCGCACCCACCCGGTGGTCGTACGACAGGCGGTGCGCTTCAACGCCGAAGCCGACTCGGTGAACTGCTCGGTGCTCGGCCCGGACGCCACCCCCGGCACTGCCGAATTCGACCTGTACGTCGAACAGTTGGTCACCGAGATGACCGTGAAGGCGGGGCAGAAGTGCACCGCCATCCGCCGGGCGTTCGTGCCCGCCGACCTGATGGACGCGGTCGGTGAGGCGGCCGCCGCCCGGCTGGCGAAGGTCGTCGTGGGGGCGCCGTCCGACCCCTCGGTGCACATGGGCGCCCTGGCCGGGCTCGCGCAACGCGACGAGGTACGCCGCTGTGTGAAGACGCTCCTCGACTCCGCGCGCCTCGTCTTCGGACACCCCGACCAGGTGGAGGTCCGGGGCGCCGACGCCGAACGGGGCGCGTTCCTCTCCCCGTTGCTGCTGCGCTGCGACGACCCCGGCGCCTCCGCACCGCACGAGGTGGAGGCCTTCGGCCCGGTCAGCACGCTCATCCCCTACACGTCGCCGAAGCACGTGGCCTTCCTGGCCTCCCTGGGCCGAGGCAGCCTCGCGGGGTCCGTCGTCACCGGCGACCCGACCTTCGCCCGCGAGGTGGTGTTGGGAGTCGCGCCCTGGCACGGCAGGCTCCTGGTCCTCGACACCGAGTCCGCCCGGGCGTCCACCGGGCACGGCTCCCCGCTGCCCGGCCTGATCCACGGTGGCCCCGGACGGGCCGGCGGCGGCGAGGAGATGGGCGGCATCCGCGGCGTCCTGCACCACATGCAGCGCACCGCGGTCCAGGGCAGCCCGCGCATGCTGGCGGCGCTCGGCGGCCGCCCGCCCGAGGGACGGTGACGCGCGGGAACGCCCACCCCTGAAACCCCGCGGGAGGCCTCTACCCCTGCCTCCCGCGGACAGGCGGCCGGGCCGGCGCCACGACGGGATGTCCCCTCGCCGCACACCTGCGGACATCCCGGCCGGCCCGGCCGCCGTGCGGCCCCGGCAGACGGCGACCGGCACCGTCCCTCGTCTCAGGACCGCTCCTGCCCCGCGGGTTCCAGATCCTGCTCGGCCCACAGGCATTTGCCCTCCTCCAGGTAGCGGGCACCCCAGCGGCGGCAGAGCGCGGCAACCAGATACAGCCCCCGTCCTCCCTCGTCCGTGTACGTGGCGCGCCGGATGCGCGGGGTCGTCAGACTGCCGTCGTACACCTCGCAGATGAGCGACCGGCTGCGGAGCAGGCGAAGCCGTAGGGGTCCTTTGGCGTGCCGGATCGCGTTGCCGACCAGCTCGCTCACGACGATTTCGGTGGTGGCCTCGAGATCGCCCAGGCCCCAGACGGCCAGTTGGTGGCGGACATACTCGCGGGCCTCGGCCGCGGCCCGGGGATCCTCGGCGAGGGGCCACGAGGCGACGTCGGTGGCCGCGGTCGCGCGTGTGTGGGCGATGAGCAGTGCGGCGTCGTCGTCCCTCCGCGCTTCGTCAGGCAGCAGGGTCGAGGTGATCATGTCGCAGAGCGTGTCGATCCGTTCGCGTCCGCCGGGCCGCCGTTCCTGCGGGAAGACGGGAATCTCGGCGACGGCGGAGACGGCCGTCCGCGTCAGGCGTGCGATGCCCTCGTCGATGTCCTCGCCGGCGGGCCGGATGAGCCCGTCCGTGAAGAACACGAGCAGGCATTCCTCCGGCAGGCGCACCTCCCGGGTCTCGAACGGCGGTTCCGCCGCGCCCAGTGGCGGGTTGGCCGGAATGTCGGGCACCTGCGGCGTCCCGTCGGGGCCGACGACGAGGGGCGGAGGATGGCCGGCCCGGCAGAAGGTGCAGATCCGGCTGACCGGATCGAACACGGCGTACAGGCATGTGGCGCAGTAGTCGTCGCCGAGATCCACGACGATGTCGTTGAGTTGAGTGAGTATCTCCTCCGGCGGGAGTTCGAGGCCGGCGAGAGTGTGGACCGCCGTGCGGAGCCGCCCCATGGTGGCTGCTTCCGTGATGCCGTGGCCCATGACGTCACCGACGACCAGAGCGACCCGGTCCGCGGACAGGGGTATCAGGTCGTACCAGTCACCGCCCACGGACGCGCCCCTGCCCGCCGTCAGGTAGCGGGCAGCAGCGGTGACCGCGGGCAGGGACGGCAGCGATCTGGGCAGGAGCCCGCGCTGGAGTGACTGTGCGCGACTGTGCTCCGCGTCGTACAGGCGGGCTCGGTCCAGGGCCTGGGCGACCAGACCGCTGAGCGCAGTCAGCAATGTGCGGTCCCCCTCGCTGAAGCCACGTGGCTCGGAGAAGGAGATGACACAGGTGCCGATGGGCTGCCCCGACGCGACGAGAGGGAGGAACGCCCAGGCCTCCTTGCCCGAGGAGGACGTCATGTAGCTCAGGTCCGGATAGAGCCGTACGAACTGGGGCTCAGACTCCACGAAGACCGGGGCGCGTCGGCGGAGTACGTCGGTGACCGTCGTGTTCGATTCCAGGGAAATGCCGTCGAGATGGCGGTCCAGGAAGTCCTGTGCGTATCCGACGGACCCGACGACGTGCAGTCGGCGGCCCTCGATCGCCTCGATGACGAGCCCGTCGGCCCCGAACGGCGGCAGCACGTGGTCGGCGGTCGCACGGACGACATCCTTGGCCGTGAGCGCTTCGGCGAGAGCCGAGGTCAGGTCCCCCATACGGGCGGTGCGCTCGCCCGCGGTCCGTTCCGCGGCCGAGAGCGAGGGCGCTTGTGCCGGATCGCCGACGACCGTGGCAGGGCGAGTCGCTCGCTCGGCCGCAGCCGGTTCCTGAGGGCGCGAGATGTCGGAGAACCGCCCAACCCGCTGCGCGGCCCAGGCCGCCATGGCGTTGAGGAAGGAACGCTGAGCGGCGTCCGGCTCGCCGGCCTCCGCCGTGAACAGCGAGAGCGCGCCCAGCGGCCCGTCACCCCCCGGAAGCGGAACAGCGATCATGCCGGTGGCCCCGATACCGGCGCGATCGCCTTCGGCCCAGCGAGTCTCCGCATCGTGTACAGCACGCGCCGGAGGCAGGTCGTCACCCTCCGGAAGGCTTACCCAGGCATGTGTGATCGTGTCGGGCAGCCCGCTGGCCGTGACGAGGCGGAGCTCGTCGGAGCCGGCGACCTCACGGCGTAGGTGCACGAACCCGCCGAGCGCCCCCAGGGCGGCCGTCGCCTGCTGCAACGCCAGCCGCATCACCTCGGGTTCGGGCAGATCGTCCCCTTGCGCCTCCAGCAGCCGCAGTCTCGCCGCCCCCGGAGTCACGGGGGCGCTGACGTCCTCGTGCTCTGCGCGCTCTGCCATCGCACCGCCTGCCCACGACCGGGTCCGCTGTCGGCGCCGGCGCGGAGGAGCCGCAGGGGTGACGTTCGGCGACGCGACTGGACGACGGTTCTGCCCGACTGGCCCACTTCGGGGTCGTCACGAACCGGAGCCGTCACCCGATCATAGTCCAAATGGTAAATATCGGTGCGAAAGCGTCTTGAGCTGGATAAGGCGACAGTCGTCCACGCAGCAGACTCACTCGCGCGCTCCTCGCCACGGGCGCACCAGGAACACCAGACACAGAGCGGCACAGAGGAGCGCCCCCAGCATGGTGACCGCCATCGGCAGAGCGCTGGCGGTGCCGAACGCGCCGACCAGGGGTGAGGCGAGCGCGCCGAACAGGAACTGCGTCCCGCCGAGCAGGGCGGACGCGGCACCGGACGCCTCACGTCCGAGCGACTGCCCCATACTCATCGTGGCCGGGAAGATGCCACCGATCCCGAAGGCGGCGAAGAACAGGGTCACCCAGGTGCCGACCAGGCCGCCGCCGACCGTGACGAGGAGGAGCACCTGGACCAGTACAGCGGCCGAGGCGATCACGACCGAGGCGGTCAGGAGCGCGCCCTGTCCCAGACGCCGCGCCAGTACGCCGAAGACCGCACCGGCGAGCAGCATGCCGCAGGCGTTCGTCGCGAAGATCAGGCTGTACAGCCCCGCCGAGGTGCCGTACACCTCCTGGAAGACGAAGCTGGAGCCGGCGATGCACGCGAAGAGCGCGGCGCCGGCGAATCCCAGTGTGAGCGCGTAGCCCAGGAACGCGCGGCGCCCGAGCAACCGGCCCATGGCGCGGAAGGCGCCGGCCACGCCGCCCTGATGGCGCCGCTCCGGCGGGAGCGACTCCGGAACCCCGCGGAGGACGGCGAGGAAGAGGAGCACCCCGAAGAGCGCGAGAGCGCCGAAGACGGCCCGCCAGCTTCCGGCCGACAGGATGCCTCCGCCCATCACCGGCGCCACGACGGGGGCGGCGCCCAGCACCATCGTCAGCAGGGAGAAGTAGCGGGGCAGTGCGGGGCCCTGGAACCGGTCAGTGAGTATGGCCCTCGCCAGCACCATGCCCGCGGCCCCGGCGACGCCCTGAAGGAAGCGGGTTGCGGTCAGCACCTCGACCGTGGGCGCGGCGGCGCAGGCCACGGACAGCACGGCGAACAGCGCGGTTCCGGGAAGCAGGAGACGGCGGCGGCCGAGGCGGTCACTCAGCGGGCCGATGACCAACTGGCCGATGACCAGACCGGCCAGGAACGAGGTCATGGACAGCTGCACGGCCGAGTCGCTCGCGCGCAGCGCGCGACCCATCTCCGGAAAGCCGGGGACGTACATGTCGGTGGCGAGCGGGGCCACCGCGGTCAGTGCGCCCAGCAGCGCAATCAGCAGGCCGGTCCGCTTGGCCGGCGCCATGAGGGTCGGCGCCTGGGACGCCGATCCGGAAATCCTGGTGGTTACCATGAATCGATACAGTAAAGCATTTGTCTACCAGTTAACAATTGGCGGAAACAATGACTTCCCCCTCAGCTCCCGTCGACTTCCGCGCGACGTGGACCGCCGCACGCCCTGATCTCGACACCTCCCCCATGGACGTCGTGGGCCCCATCAAGCGCATCGAGGCCATGCTGACCACTGCCCTGGAGCCGCTGTACGAGGGCGCCCCGCTGACCGCACCCGAGCTCGACGCCCTCGTACAACTACGGCACGCCCAGAGCCCGGTGATCGCCCGTCGGCTGGCCGAATCCCTGGGGTGCTCCCGCGCGGCCGTCAGCAAGACGCTGGCCAAGCTGGAGAGGCGCGGCTTCGTCGAGCGCCGGCCGAGCCCCGCCGACCGGCGCGCCGCCCTGGTCACCGTCACACCGGCGGGATGCGAGGCGATCGACACGATGTTCCCTCTGCAGTTGGCGGCGGAGTCCGAGTTGCTCGACAGTCTCGGCGCGGAGCGCGAGCGGGTGGTGGATGCGCTGAACCTGCTGGAGAAGGTCCTCCAGCAACGGGTGGCGAGGCAGCGGGCCTGACGTCCACGGCCGGCTCACCCGCCTGCGCGGTACGCCCGCACTGGCGTCAGGCGGCGATGCGCAGCCGTTCGATGTCGTCGAGCATGGCGGCGGCGGCGAGGGGACCAGCCGCGCTACTCCACACATCGCCGTCGACCACATCGACGTTCCCCGTCCGTACCGCCCGCAGGCGGGCGAACGCCGGCTGCGCCCTGGCCGCGGCCAGGGCCTTCTCGCCGTCGGCATTGAGGGTGGTGAGGTAGATGCGGTCGGCGTCGATCTCACCCAGATTCTCCAGACTGAGCGGGTCGGTGTGCGGCTTGCCGGTGAAGGCCGCGGCGGGCGAGATCCGGTCGCCGGTCAGCTTCAGCAGACGGCCGGGCATCAGCGCGGATGACAGGATCACGGGGCCGGTGGCCATCCAGCGGACGACGACCGCCGTTCCGGTGCCGTCGGCGGAGCGGCCGGCGGCGATGTCCTCGGCCCGCTGCTCGATGCCGTCGAGAAGCCGCTCCGCTTCGGCCTCTTTGCCGAGCGCGGCGGCAACGGAGCGGGTCTCGCTCTCCCAGGCACCGAAGCGGGTGGGCTCGGGCACGACCGTCGGCGCGATCGCCTTGAGCGCGTCGTACCGCTCCCGGGGCGTGCCGGAGGCGGCGAGGATGAGCTCGGGCCGGGCGGCGGCGACGGCTTCCAGGTTGGTCTCCGCGACGGTGCCGACGAGGGCGACACCCGGCACCTTCCCGGCCAGGTAGGGCGATACGGCACTACCGCCCCGGCTGGCCAGCGTGCCCACCGGTTCGACGCCCAGGGCGAGGGCGCTGTCCAGCGCCGTGTCCCCCAGTGCGACCACCCGTCGGGGAGCGGCCGGGACCTCGACCGCGCCGTAGGCGGTGCGTACCGACACCGAGGATCCTGCCCCGCCCTCCACCGCGGTCGGCCCTGGCGATCCAGCGGCGCAGGCGGTGAGCAGGGCAAGGGGCACCGCGGCAACGGCGGCGGCGAACCGGCGACGCGGCAGCGTGGACGACGAAGACGAGGGCAACGGACGGTGCATGGCTACTCCCCGGGAAAATATACCTCTGAGACAGATGTATTGTTAGGGCAACCTAACCACATGCGTCTCACGGGGCGTGCCAGTCGCCGGAGGTCAGCCAGTGCTCGACGGGAACCACAAGCGGTCCGTCAGCGGCTCCACTGGGGCGGGCGTCGCCGTGCCGGTCGCCCTGCTCGCCCTGACCGGCCTCGCGTCCCTGCTGATCGGCAGCGGCGAGGTGGGGCCGGTCCGCTCGTGGCAGGAGGTCGCGGGCGGTGCTGGGGACACTGAGGCGGCGTTCGCCGTGTGGCAGCTGCGCTGGCCCCGCACCGTCGTGGCGGTGGCCGTCGGCGCGGCGCTGGGCACGGCCGGGGCGGTGCTCCAGGCGGTAGCTCGCAACCCGCTCGCCGAGCCCGGCCTGCTCGGTGTCAGCGCCGGCGCCTCCACGGGCATCGTGTTGGTGATCGCGCTGGGCGGCAGCGTGGCCACGCTCGGCCCGCACATCGCCGTGATCGGCGCCCTGCTCGGCTGTCTCGCCGCGGTCGGGGCGGCGCGGCTGCGTGGCGTCGGCGACGATCCGCTCCGGCTCGTCCTGGCAGGTGCCGCGCTCAGCGGACTGCTGGGGTCCCTGACCTCCGTGCTGCTCCTCGTCGATCAGCGCACCGCCGACGAGGTGCGGTTCTGGACGGTGGGAGGCGTCGCCGGGCGTGACCTCGACGAGCTGGCCGAGGTGGCACCCGCCCTCGTGCTCGGCGGGCTGCTCGTGCTGCTCGTGGCCCGCCCGCTCGCCGCCCTGGCTCTCGGCGAGCAGGCGGCCGCCTCACTGGGACACCGGCCGGGCCGCGCCCGCCTCACCGCCATCGTCGCCGTGGCACTGCTCGTGGGCGGCGCCACCGCGGTCGCCGGGCCGATCGGCTTCGTGGGGCTCGTGGTGCCCTTCGCGGCTCGGGCGCTGGTCGGGCCCGACCTTCGCCGGGTGCTCGTACCATCGCTTCTGCTGGGACCGGTCGTCGTGCTGACCGCCGATGTCACCTCGCGGCTGCTGGTACGCCCGTACGAGATGCCCCTCGGCGTGGTCACCGCTGTGATCGGCGCCCCGGTACTCATCGCCGTGGTGCGCTCCCGACGGGTGCCGACGCTGTGACCGCGACCGGCACCCCGTCCCCGGGGGCACCCCGAGGCACCCTGCTGCTGCGTGTCTGCGGTGCGTCAGCACTGCTGAACCTGCGGGCGGTTGCCGGGTTCGCCGTACTCGCCGGGGTGCTGCTCCTCTCCGTCACCACCGCCCTCGCTGTCGGCACCGTGCCCATGGGGCCGCTGCGCTCACTGCCCGCACTGGCCGGTGCCGGCGACCCGGCCGACGTACTCGTCGTCCAACGGCTGCGGGCGCCACGGCTGACCGCCGGACTGCTCGTCGGCGCCGCCCTCGGCGTCTCCGGGTGCCTGATGCAGACGCTGGCGCGCAACCGGCTCGCCACCCCGGGCACCGTGGGCATCGACGACGGCGCCACCGCCTTCGCGGTCGCCTCCGTCGTGGGCGCTTCCACCTCCCTCGCCCCCTCCTCAATGGCCCTCGCCGGAGCCGCCACCGCCGCGGCACTGACCCTCGGTCTCGCCGGCGGAGCGGGCACCTCCGGCTACCGCTTCGTCGTTGTCGGACTCGGCGTGGGCGCGGTGCTCGGCTCGGTCACCAGCCTTCTGCTGGTCCGCGCGCCGATCGACGCCGCGAACGCCGCGTTCCCCTGGGCGGTGGGCACACTCAACGCACGTCCGACCACACCCGTGGCCTCGCTCAGTCTCGGCCTCTTGGCGTGTCTGCCGCTCGCGCTACTGGTCGGACGACGACTGACCACGCTGCTCCTGACCGACAAGGTGGCGGCCGGTCTCGGCGTGCGGGTACGCGCGGTACGGCTCGCCGCCCTCGCGCTCGCCGTCGTGTGCGCCGGCCTCGCGGTCGCCGTCGGGGGACCGCTCGGCATGGTCGCCCTGCTCGCTCCCGAGACCGCCCGCCGTGCCTGCGGCCCGCACGGCGTTCCCGTGCTCGGCAGCGCACTGGCGGGAGCGGCGCTCGTCCTTCTCGCCGACACCGCCGGACGAACCGTCACCGCACCCGTCGAGGTGCCGGCCGGACTCGTCACCGCCGTGGTCGGCGGCCCGTACCTGATCTGGCTCCTGCTCAGCTCACGCCCAAGGAGGCTGCCGTGACCCGCCCCACCACCGCCCCGTCCACGAAGGCCACCCCTCCCCCGCCGACGAAGGACGAGGCCGTCCCGTCCGCCGTGCTGCGCGCCGACGACCTCACGCTCGCGCACGGGCGGGCGATCGCCGTGGACACCGTGCGGCTCACTCCCCCACCGGGCCGCCTGACCGCCGTGGTCGGTCCGAACGGCTGCGGCAAGAGCACGCTCCTGGCGGGGCTGAGCCGACTGCACCGCCCCAAGGGCGGCAGCGTCCTGCTCGACGGCCGGGTCCTGGCCCGGCTGCCCGTTCGGGAGGCCGCCCGGCGCATCGGCCTGCTCCCCCAGTCGGCCCAGGCTCCGGACGGACTGACCGTCGCCGACCTGGTCCGGTTCGGCCGCCAGCCGCACCAGGGTCTGCTGCGGCAATGGTCCCCACGGGACCAGCAGGCCGTGTACCGGGCGCTCGCCGCGACCGGCATGTCAGCACTGGCCGACCGTCCCCTGGAAACCCTGTCGGGCGGACAGAGGCAGCGCGCCTGGATCGCCATGACGGTAGCTCAGGAGACGTCGGTGCTGCTGCTGGACGAGCCGACGTCCGCGCTCGATCTCGGCCACCAGCTCGAAGTCTTCGAACTGCTGCGGGAACTGACCACTGTCGGCCGTACGGTCGTGGTCGTCGTGCACGACCTCGTCCTGGCCTGCCGTTATGCGGACCACCTCGTCGCCATGCAGGCCGGCCGGGTGGTCGCCGAAGGCACCCCCCACGAGACCGTCACGCCCGAGCTGATCCGCCGGCTCTACGGCGTGGAGGCAGACGTGCTGCGCGACCCCGAGACCGACGGCCCGCTGGTCGTCCCCCGAGGGCTCGCCCGATGAGCGGTGTCACCCCGATCAGCCGCCTCGCCCTCGTCGCCCTGTTCGTCCCCGTCGGCCGCGTCGAGGACGTCCAGCAGCCGACGCAGCGCGGGCATCGCCCGGTCGAGCGCCCGGCGGTCGGCCTCGTCCAGACTCAGAAGCGCCGCCGACAGCACCTCATCGCCGGCCGCGACCCAGGCCGCAAGGCGGTCCACCGCCTCCTCGGTCAGGTACAACCGCGCGGCCCGCCGGTCCGAACGGTCACGGTCCCGCCTCAGCAGCCCGGCACGGACGAGCTCGCCCACGATGGTCGACACCGTGTTCGGCACCAACTGGAGCCGGTCGGCCACGGCTCGTGGCCCGATACCCGGGTGCGCCTCAATCGTGCGCAGCACCCCGATCTGCGCATCGGGCAGCCGCTCCGCCGACGCCTGTCGGCGCACGGCCCTGCGGGCGACCCGTGACACGGCCCCGAGCAACGGCAGTTGCCGAACCAGCGCCAGGACCTCCGCATCCTCCCGCTCCGGACCGCTCACTGGACCACCGAACGGCCAGGCCGCGACGCAGCGGCACCAGGACACCGACAGACAGGAAAAACGACATGACCACGCACGAGACGACTCTACGGTCCCACGCCGGCGCGCCCACACCGCGGGGCGAGCGGTGACGCAAGCGACTCGCCTCCCACCTCGGCCGCCGCTGCGAGGTGGTGCACGACGGCGACACCATCACACTGCTGCTCGCCGGCGGCTCCTGCGCCATGGCCTACGACGCCACGACCCTGGGCCGAGTTGCACCAACTGGCCGCTTGTTCCAGACGCTCCGGCGGCACGGGCGCCGGGATGAGTCCGTAGTCCCCGGCCACGTCGGAGACCACTTTCGCGAGCCATCACGCACAGGGAGACGAACACCAGGGCGACCTGGTCCATGGCCAGGAGCACGGGGATGAGTGCCACGCCGACGCACTGGACCAACTCACCAGCGACAAAAAGCGATCTGTTGTCGTGACGGTCGATGAACGCCCCGAGGAAGGGGGGCGAGGTACGGAGCCGTCTGGGCCGCCATGCTCAGCACCGCCAACAGACTGGACCCGGTCGATTCGACCATGGCCCAGGGATCCGCGATGTAGAGGAAGGTGTCGCCCGCCATGGACAGGGCGAATTGCGACGACATCAAGGCGACGCTCGGCACACGAAGCATTCCCTCTGCCGCACCACGTTCCCCACGTTCTCCTCGTTGCCTGTTACCGACTCCACCTGGGGCGACCCACCTGGGGGGCCGGAAATCTCAGTTGATCCAGAACCTGGCGTATGAATACTGGCTGTCGTGTTCGTCGATCCGGTCTGCTTCCGGCGTTTCGAACTGGACCAGTGGAAGGGCCTGCGAGAATGAACATGCACGATGACCAAGTGGACGTGACCACCGAAATCGTTGCGGCCCTGATCCAAGACCAGTTCCCTCAGTGGAGCGGCCAGGCGATCCGACCCCTGTCGTCGACCGGGACGGTCAACGCCATTTTCCGCATCGGGAACGACCTCTCCGCGCGTTTCCCGCTGCGTCTGGCCGATGCCGCCGAGGCGCTGGCGGTTCTGGAACAGGAAGCCCAGGCGAGCGCGGAGTTGGCACAGGTGTCCCTGTTCCCCGCCCCGGCGCCCGTCGCCCTGGGAAAGCCCGGAGCGGATTACCCCATGCCGTGGTCGGTCCAGACATGGCTGCCGGGAACGGTCGCCTCTGATGCCGACCCGAGTGGGTCGGACGCTTTTGCCGAGGACCTTGCGGCCTTCATCGCAACCCTGCGGGACGCCGAGACGCGGGGCCGGCTTTTCAACGGCGACAATCGCGGCGGCGTTCTCGCTCACCACGACGATTGGATGGCGCAGTGCTTCGAGGCGAGTGAGGGGCTGCTCGACGTGCCCCGCCTGCGCCAGGCGTGGAGCCACTTTCGGGAGTTGCCACGCACGAGTGCCGACGTGATGAGCCATGGTGACTTGATTCCCGGCAACGTACTGGTCACGGGAGACCGGCTCAGCGGCGTACTCGACACCGGCGGCTTCGGCCCGGCCGACCCCGCGCTGGATCTGGTCAGTGCCTGGCACCTGCTGCAGCCAGGCCCGCGGGAAGTACTCCGACGGACACTGGCCTGTGACGATCTGGAGTGGGAGCGCGGCAAGGCCTGGGCGTTCGAACAGGCGATGGGTGTTGTCTGGTACTACGTCGAGAGCAATCCGACGATGAGCAGAATGGGGCGCCGGACACTGGACCGCATTCTGGAGTCGATGGAGTGATGTCGCCCCGATCGCAGGCGTGACAGAGACGTTTGCTCGCCGTCCTCACTGACAACAGCACCAACGGGAAGAGCTCGGCTGAGACGGGACAGGATCGAGGCGTCGAGTCCCCCAATGCCCCGAGGCTTCTGCCACCGAACTGTCAGTTGGCGCCACCAAGGCTGCGGACCATCCGGCCCCACAGGTGCGTCCGGCAGCGCCGAAAAGACGTCGGCCTTCGCGTGCCAGCTGCGGAACACGCCAGAGAACACCGGAGCACCGCCGCCGCCGTGGCCACACCGTTCGCGAAGGCCACGGCGGTGTCCTCGTCCTTCTACGGCCCTTCGATCCCTGCCCTGGGCGAGGTGCTCGGCCCCTCTCCCCGACAGCCATTCTCGCAGGTCAGCGAGCCCTTCCTCGCGGCTTCAGAGGCGTCGGCGGTAGTGCGGGGGCCGACAACGGGTCCCCCTCGTACCCCTTCACTTCCCCGAACCTCGACCCCTCCATCCAGTCCCGGCGCGCCTGTTCGATCTCCTCCTGCGACCGTCCGATCCAGTTCCAGAACATAGTTGGCCCTCTGCGCATATTCGCAGGTCAGCAACGATCTGAGGCTTTGGCGGTCAGCAAACTGTCAGCATCGGGCGTATGGGGTCAGCAGGTCATGCCTTCGGTTGTGTCGAAGCGTGGGATGGGTTCCCTTTTGAGGAGCTCTGTCTGTGCGCAGGTTCGCCCGACCGTGCTGATCCCATGGCCGGACCCTAGCCACACACAGTACGCGTCGCCGACGCTGCCCATGATCCGCCGGACAGACTAGCTAGGTCGCCGACGCACGTGGCATCGGCGGTCAGGAGGGGTGCCTGGTCGGCCAGGAGCAGTGAAACCTCCACCTCTGCCAACCAGCCCGCCGATGGCCACCGCCTCGTCGCCGTACCGGCTGTAGCGGAGATCTTCGAGTCGACCGCTGCGGCCTGATCCCGGTTATGGCGCTCTTCGTACGCGTTCGAGAGTGAGACCGTGATCCGTCCCGACGCCCCGGAAGACCTGCACGTGCACAATGTCCTGCCAGGGGAGAGTCACGAGATGCGGCGGAGCCGACGCTCGTGCGGGACCGCGGCGTACACGTCCGCCGTCGCCGCCGCGGCCGTATCCCAGCCGAAGGAGCGGGCGTGCCGGGCCGCGGCCTCGCCCATACGCGTGGAGCGTCGGGGGTCGTCGGCGAAGCCGGACAGCGCCGCCGCGTAGTCCACCGGGTTGTGCCCCGGCACGAGAGCGCCGCTCACCCCATCCTGCGCCGCCACCGGCAAGCCGCCGACTTCGGCAGCGATCACCGGGGTGCCGCAGGCCTGCGCCTCGACGGCCACCAGGCCGAAGGACTCGCTGTGGGAGGGCATGACCAGGACGGACGCCGCCCGGTACCAGTCGGCGAGCTGGTCCTGACCGACCGGCGGCCGGAACAACACGACGTCCGAGATGCCGAGGTGAGCGGCCAGCTTCTGCGGTCCCTCGGGCCTCGCCGTGCCACTGCCGCTGGGCCCTCCCACGACCGGCACCACCATCCGCTCGCGCAGCCGTGGTCGCTGCTCCAGCAGCCGGGCCACGGCGCGCAGCAGGACGTTCGGGGCCTTCAGCGGTTGTATGCGTCCCACGAACAGGGGGATGAGCGCGTCCTGCGGCAGCCCGAGGCGGGAACGGGCCGCGGCCCGGCCGGCCTCGACACCGGAGGCGTCGGCGCGGAAACGCTCCAGGTTGACACCGGGATGCACGACGGCGACCCGGCCGGTGTCGGCGTCGTAGTGGCGGAGGAGTTCCTCCGCCTCCTTCTCGGTGTTCGCTATCAACCGGTCGGCCTGGCCGGCCCTCCGTCCGGGGCCCCGGCATACAGGTCGAGGCGCTGCTCGCCCGCGTAGACGTTCATCGAGCCGCCGCGCAGGAAACCGACAAGAGTGAGCCCGGTCTCCGCCGCCAGGTCCACCGCGAGGGAGGACGGCGCCGAGACCGCCGCCAGCACGGGGATGCCCGCCATGACCGCCTTCTGCGCCAGCTCGAAGGACGCCCGCCCTGACACCAGCAGAATGCTCCGGGACAACGGCAGCCGGCCGGACTGGAGCGCGCGCCCGATCAGTTTGTCGACCGCGTTGTGCCGGCCGACGTCCTCCCGCAGGTCCAGCAGTTCACCCTCGGGCGAGAACAGTCCGGCGGCATGCAGTCCGCCGGTGCGGTCGAACACCCTCTGCTCGGCCCGCAGTTGGTCGGGCAGGGCGGCCAGCAGCCCGGGGGTGACCCGGACCGGTGGCGTGTCGGCGATCGGCCACCGCGTCGTGGTCCGTACGGCGTCCAGGCCGGCCTTGCCGCACAGGCCGCACGACGACGTGGTGTACACGTTCCGTTCAAGCGTGATGTCGGGCAGCGGCACACCGGGGGCGAGCTGCACGTCTACCACGTTGTAGGTGTTCGAACCGTCGTCCGTGGCACCCGCGCAGTACACGATGTTCGCCACGTCATCGGCCCGGCTCACGACGCCCTCGCTCACCAGGAAACCGGCGGCGAGCGCGAAGTCGTCCCCGGGCGTGCGCATGGTGATGGCCAGCGGCTTGCCGCCGAGCCGGATCTCCAGTGGCTCCTCCGCCACCAGTGTGTCCGGACGCGTGCTCACCGCACCGTCCCGTACCCGGACCACGCGCCGTCGCTCAGTGACCCGTCCCATGGCCTCACTCCTGGTTCTGTCTGTGGACGTCGTTGCGCTCTACGCCCGGGGTGTCAGCCGCCGATGGCCGACATCGGGCGGTCGGGCTGGAGGAAAGACGGCTCGTCGAGGCCGGAGCCGGCCCTCTTCCCCCCGTCGCGCGCTTCCAGCCCCGCGATCTCCTCGCCCGGCGCCCCGGAGCGCAACGCCCCGCGCAGGTCGGACTCCTCCCGTGCGAACAGGCAGGTGCACACCTGCCGTCGGCGGTGAGCCGGGTGCGGTCGCAGGCGCGGCAGAAGGGGCGGGTGACGGAGGCGATGACGCCGACCGGGCCGGGCCGCCGTCGACGAGCCGACGTCCGGTGGGCGCGGAGCCGCGGGCCTCGTGCGGCTCGGAGGTGAGCGTGAAGCGGATGCTCAGGCTCTCCCGGATGTCCCCGGCGGTGATCATGCCGTCGCGCCGCCGGCCGTGCTGGGCGTCGAGCGGCATCTGCTCGACGAACCGGAGTCCGTAGTCGTTCTCCATGGCCCAGGCGAGCAGTTCGGGTGCCTCGTCGGCGTTCCTCTCGGGCATCAGGACGGCGTTGACCTTCACCGGGGTGAGCCCGGCGGCGCGAGCCGCGGCCAGGCCCTGAAGCACGTCGTGGCGGCGGTCCCGCCGGGCAGGGCCATGCAGACGGCAGGACGCGATGCGAGGGCGACGCACCGCTCGACGATCCCGACGAGGCCGGGGCGCGGCAGCGGCTCGCCGCCGGTGAAGCGGACCTCCTCCACGCCGAGTCGGATGACCGCGATCCGGACCAGCCCTACGACCTCGTCGCCTGTGAGCAGGTCGGGCCTGGCCGGCCACCGCAGGCCCTCTTCCGGCATGCGGTACGTGCGGCGCAGGGTGCTCCCCCACGTCGGTGAGCGAGACCCGCAGGTCGGTGGCGACGCGACCGTAGATGTCGATGAGCATGGCTGCCGCCCTTTCTCCGGCTTCGTCCCTGTCCGCTCCGTCCGGCTCCTCAGCACTCGATGACGTTCACGGCGAGGCCGCCACGCGCGGTCTCCTTGTATTTGACCTTCATGTCGGCGCCGGTCTCCTTCATGGTCTTGATGACCTTGTCGAGGGAGACGTGGTGGCGGCCGTCGCCGCGCAGCGCCATCCGGGCGGCGGTGACGGCCTTGACCGCGGCCATGCCGTTGCGTTCGATGCACGGGATCTGGACGAGCCCGCCTACGGGATCGCAGGTGAGGCCGAGGTTGTGCTCCATGCCGATCTCGGCGGCGTTCTCGACCTGTTCGGGGCTGCCGCCGAGCACTTCGGCGAGACCACCGGCGGCCATCGAGCAGGCCGAGCCGACCTCGCCCTGGCAGCCGACCTCGGCGCCGGAGATGGACGCGTTCTCCTTGAAGAGCAGACCGACGGCGCCCGCCGCGAGGAGGAAACGCACGATGCCGTCCTCGTCGGCGCCCGGCACGAAGCCGAGGAAGTACTGCAGGACGGCGGGGATGATGCCCGCCGCACCGTTCGTCGGTGCGGTGACGACCCGGCCGCCCGCCGCGTTCTCCTCGTTCACGGCCATCGCGTAGAGAGTCACCCACTCCATGGCTCGGCTCGCCGGGTCGCCCTCGCTGCGCAGCGCCCGGGCCGCCGCAGCCGCCCGCCGACGGACCTTCAGACCGCCGGGGAGGATGCCCTCGCGGCCCAGCCCCCGTGCGACACATGCCTCCATGACCCGCCAGATCTCCAGCAGGCCCGCACGGATCTCCTCCTCGGTGCGCCAGGCCTTCTCGTTCTCCAGCATCAGCGCGGAGATCGACAGGCCGTTCTCCTTCGTGAGGCGCAGCAGTTCGTCGCCGGTGCTGAACGGGTGTGCTTGCACCGTGTCGTCGGGCTTGATCCGGTCCCCGCCGACCGCGTCCTCGTCGACCACGAAGCCGCCGCCCACGGAGTAGTACGTCTTCTCCAGCAGCGGCACACCGTCGCCGTCGTACGCGAAGAGGATCATGCCGTTGGCGTGGTAGGGCAGTGATCGCCGACGGTGCAGGACCAGCTGGGTCGAGGCGTCGAAGTCGATCTCGTGGGCCGTACCGATCTCGGTGCCGAGGAGGCGGATGCGTCCGGTGGAGCGGATTCGCTCGACGTCCAGGTCGGCCCGTGCGATGTCGACCGTGTGCGGCTGGTTGCCCTCCAGGCCGAGCAGCACCGCCTTGGGGGTGCCGTGACCGTGGCCGGTGGCACCGAGGGAGCCGAACAGCTCCGCCCGCACCGCGGCGGTCTGGGCGAGCACCCCGTCCTGCTTCAGCCGGGCAACGAACATCCCGGCGGCGCGCATCGGACCGACGGTGTGCGAACTGGACGGGCCGATGCCTATGGAGAACAGGTCGAAGACGCTGATTGCCACGCCATACTCCGTGCGACTTGGAGGAGCGTGCCGAGGATGCGGCACGCCCCTGCGGGAGGGTGTCGGTTACAGGCCGGGGTAGAGCGGGTGCTTGTCGGCCAGCGTCTTCACGCGGGCCTTCAGCGTCTGGACGTCGGCCTGCCCGAAGGGAGAAGGCGCCTTCAGCGCCTCGGCGATGACGTCCGCGACCTCGGCGAAGTCCTCGGCGGTGAAGCCGCGGGTGGCCAGGGCCGGGGTGCCGATGCGCAGGCCCGAGGTGACCATGGGCGGGCGCGGGTCGTTCGGGACGGCGTTGCGGTTGACCGTGATGCCGACCTCGTGGAGACGGTCCTCGGCCTGCTGCCCATCCAGCTCGGACTCGCGCAGGTCGACGAGGATGAGGTGTACGTCGGTGCCGCCGGAGAGCACGTTGACCCCGGCCTCCCGGACGTCGTCGGCCGTCAGCCGCTCGGCGAGGATGCGGGCGCCGTCGACCGTACGGCGCTGGCGCTCCTTGAAATCCTCCGACGCGGCGACCTTGAAGGAGACCGCCTTGGCCGCGATCACGTGCTCCAGCGGGCCGCCCTGGAAACCCGGGAAGACCGAGGAGTTCAGCTTCTTCGCGAAGGCCTGCTTGGCGAGGATGATCCCGCCGCGCGGACCGCCCAGCGTCTTGTGGGTGGTGGAGGTGACCACGTCCGCGTACTCGACCGGGTTGGGGTGCAGCCCGGCCGCGACCAGCCCGGCGAAGTGCGCCATGTCGACCCACAGGTACGCCTCGACCTCGTCGGCGATCCGGCGGAACTCCGCGAAGTCCAGCTGCCGCGGGTAGGCGGACCACCCGGCGATGATCACCTTCGGCCGGTGCTCCTTGGCCAGCCGCTCGACCTCGGCCATGTCCACGAGACCGGCGTCGTCCACGTGGTACGGGACGACCTTGAACTGCTTGCCCGAGAAGTTGATCTTCATGCCGTGGGTGAGGTGACCGCCGTGTGCGAGATCCAGGCCGAGGATGGTGTCGCCGGGCTGGGCGAGGGCGAACAGGGCGGCCTGGTTGGCGGAAGCGCCTGAGTGGGGCTGCACGTTGGCGTACTCGGCGCCGAACAGCTCCTTGAGCCGGTCGATCGCGATCTGCTCGGCCACGTCGACGTGCTCACAGCCGCCGTAGTAGCGCCGGCCCGGGTAGCCCTCCGCGTACTTGTTCGTCAGGACCGAACCTTGCGCCTCCATGACCGCGACCGGCGCGAAGTTCTCGGAGGCGATCATCTCCAGGGTGGACTGCTGACGCCTCAGCTCCGCCTCGACCGCGGCGGCGATGGCCGGGTCCAGCTCGTGCAGGGCCTGGTTGAACAGGGTCATCGGCGATCTCCTTGGCTGTGGGCGCAGTGGGCGGCGTAGGCATCCGGGGTCAGCGCGCCGGCGATGTTCTCGACTCGCAGCCTGAACAACCAGCCGTCGGCGTAGGGGGCGGCGTTGACGACACCGGGGTCGTCGGCCAGCGCGGTGTTGACTTCCAGGACCCGGCCCGAGGCGGGGGCGTACAGGCCGCTGACGGCGGTCAGTGACTCGATCCGTCCACAGCTCTCCCCCGCCTCGACCCAGGAGCCGACCGCGGGCAGTCGGAGGTGGACGACGTCACCGAGGACCTTCGCCGCGAACGCGGTGATGCCGACGGTGGCGTTGCCCTCGTCCACCGCGAGCCACTCGTGGTCCCAGGTGTAACGCAGGTGCCGAGGAATGCTCGTGTCGTTCTCCACTGCGGGTTCCAGGGAGAGTTGGGGCACGGAGGTCATGACGCGACGGCCGCGGCGGCGGGGACGAGGGTACGGCGGAGCCGGTTGAAGAACTTCGGCTGGTTGAGGGAGAGGACGGCGACGGGAGTGCCCTCACGCCGGTAGACGGCCGTGAAGATGCGGCTGTCGACGTCGCCCTCGACGACCTCGGGCTCGGCGCCGGGGGCCACGTACCCGGCGACCTGGATGCGGGACCGGTACTGGTCGGACCAGAAGTACGGCGCGGAGAGCGGGGCGGGGACCGACACACCGGTCAGCAGCGTGCGGGCGGCGGTCTTCGCCTGCTCGGTGGCGTTGCTCCAGTGCTCGATACGGGCGTGCCGCCAGGTGAACGGGTTGGGGCAGCGGGCGACGTCACCGACGGCGACCACGCCCGGGATGCCTGTCGAGCAGCCGGAGTCGCACACCACGCCGTCGTCCACCTGCACTCCGGAGCCGGCCAGCCAGTCTGTGTTGGGCCGCACGCCCACGCCGGCCACGACGATGTCGGCGGGCAGCACCCGCCCGTCCGCCAGCCGTACGCCCGTGACCCGGTCCTCGCCGATCAGTTCCGCCACACCGGTTCCGCACAGCAGCTGAACCCCGTGATCGCTGTGGAGCGAGGAGACCACCAGCCCCATCTCACGCCCGAGTTGGCGCTCCAGGGGCACGGGGAGCGCCTCGACGACCGTCACGTGGAGCCCGAGCCGGTGCGCGGTGGAGGCCACCTCGGCGCCGATGAACCCGGCACCGATGACGACGACCCGGGGCAGGCCGTCGAGCAGTTCGGCGCGCAGGGCCCGGGCGTCGTCCAGGGTGCGCAGGGTGTGGACGCCCGCCAGCCCGTCGGTGCCAGGGAGGGTGCGGGGGCTGGCGCCGGTCGCGATGACGACACCTTCGGTGCGCACATGCCGTCCTCCGGCCAGGGTGACGGTGCGGGCTACGGGGTCGAGCCGCACGGCGCACTCGCCGAGCAGCCACTGCACGTCCAGAACCTCGTACTCGTCCGCGTCGCCGAGCGCGAGCTCCTCGACGTCGATGTCCCCCTTGAGGAAGCCCTTGGACAGCGGGGGTCGGTCGTAGGGAGTGTGGCGCTCCTCCCCCACGACGACGATCTCGCCGTCATATCCCTCTGCCCGCAGCGCGCGGACCGTGCTCAGTCCTGCCAGCGACGCTCCGACGACGGTGATGCTCCTCATGCCGGCTCCAGACGGGGAGTTGTCTCACATAACACAACGACACTCGCTATACGCAACATGCTTTCTGCGTGGTGCGGCATTGTCAAGGGAGGTGTCGCAAATCAATTTCTAATGATGCTCTTCGTTGCACCATTCGCAACCTACAGGTCGCTCATGGCTTCGTCGGGCTCGGTCTCGGCGGCGTCCAGGGACTGTTCGCTCCAGATGACCTTGCCCTATGCCGCCCTCGGCGGTGGTGGCCGCGCGGCGCAGATGCGGGGACGCGGATGGGGTCGCCGCCGCAGCGGATGGCGTTGGTGACCAGTTCGCCGAGGATGAGCTCGGCGGTGAACGCGATCTCGTCCAGGCCCCGCGGGGTCGGAGGGTATGTCCCAGTCGGCGACCCGGTCCGGGGCGAGCCGTTTGGGGCGGGCCACCAATGAGGGCGATGTCGTCGCGAGGCGGTCGGCAGCAGGGCGTCAAGCACCGCCTGGCAGGCCTGTTCCGGGGTCTGGCCGGGATGGGCCAGGGCGTCCCTGAGGAGTTCGAGGCCGACGGCGCTGTCCCGGTCGCAGTCCTCGACGAGTCCGTCGGTGTACAGGGCGAGCCGGGAACCGTCGGGCACCTGGAGTTCGGGGGTCTCGACCGGCAGGCCGGCGCCCAGGCCCAGTGGGGGTGAGAACGGGACGTCGGGGAACGCGACGGAGCCGTCGGGGTGGACCAGGGCCGGCCCACGGTGGCCGGCCCGGGTGATGGCACAGTGGCCGGAGACCGGGTCGTAGATCGCGAACAGGCAGGTGGCCCCTGTGACGGCCGCGTTCTCCCCGTCCCTGGTCTCCACATGCCGCCGCCATGGCTCGAGGACAGCCCGATCGCCCGCCCACCTGCCGGAGGGGCCACAACAGCAGGTTAGCGGGCGGTACCGGGGTGGGGTCAGCGAGTGGGCCGCACCTCGAGCTTGTTCTGCAGCCAGGTGTGGAACTCGCCGATGTGGTGCTCGCTGGGCACCAGCACGCCGCCCTTGGCGTACGCCTTCGAGCTCATCGCCGGCTGGGTGCGCTCGCAGGCGTCGAAGTCCTGCTGGTTGACCCGGTGGAACAGCTCCACCGAACCATCCACGTCCCTGCCGCTCTCCACGACGTGCGGCAGGTACAGCCAGTCGCACTCGACGACCGTACGGTCGGGTGCCATCGGGTACATCCGGTGGAAGATCACGTGGTCGGGCACGAGGTTGATGAAGACCTGGGGCCGGACGGTGATGGCGTAGTAGCGGCGGTCCTGGTCGTCAGCGACACCCGGGATGCGGTCCAGGCCCTCGGATCCGTCCACCGTGAACCCCTGGACGTCCTCACCGAACTCCGCGCCGTGACCCACGTAGTACTGGGCGGCGTAGCCGTCCGCGAACTCCGGGAGCACCTCGGTGAGTTCGGGGTGGATCGTGGCGCAGTGGTAGCACTCCATGAAGTTCTCGATGATGAGCTTCCAGTTCGCCTTCACGTCGTAGGTGATGCGGCGGCCCAGCTTCAGGTCGTCGATGCCGTAGCGCTCGATCGACTCCAGGTCGCCGAGCCGCTCGACGATCGCGCCCTGTACGTCGGCCTCGAAGGAGGGCGGCTCGTCGGCGAGGCACACCCACACATAGCCGAGCCACTCCCGCACATGGACGTTGATCAGGCCGTACTCGGTCCGGTCGATGTCCGGCATCGACGTCAGGTTCGGTGCGGCGACCAGCTTGCCGTCCAGGCCGTAGGTCCAGGCGTGGTAAGGACACTGGAAGGCGCGCTTGACCTCACCGGACTCCTCGGTGCAGAGCTTGGCGCCGCGGTGCCGGCAGATGTTGAGGAAGCCCTTGATCGAGCCGTCCCGCGAGCGGGAGATCAGTACGCTCTCACGGCCCACCTGGCAGGTGCGGAAGGCACCGGGCTTGTCCAGCTCGGCGGCGCGGGCCACACAGAACCACATGGCCTCGAAGACCCGCTCCTGCTCCTGGGCGAAGACCTCGGGGTCGGTGTAGTACTCACCGGACAGCGTGGGGATCAGGCTGGGCGGCAGATTCGTAATGGTCATCTCGTCACCTTCGGAAGATGTCAGACGCGCGCGGCGAGGGTCGAACAGGGCGATGGGGTAGTCGGTGGTGCCCCATCACCACGGACTGCTGGTTCTGGACGGCCAACGGGGTGAGCCGGCGGGTGACCGTCTCGTCGCTGATGCCCTCCAGCGCGGACTTGCCCGTGAAGTGCTCCTTGTTCCGGCGGACGGCGAAGCCGAGACCGGCCTCATACGGGTTGTGCTCCGTGGTCACGTCATCGCCCCAGGAGCGGTACCCCTTCTCCAGGCGCAGGCTGTTGAAGGCGCTGCGGCCGGCCGCGATGACGCCCAGCTCCTGCCCGGCCTCCCACAGGGTGTCCCGCAGCCTGGCGCCGAGGTCGGCGGTGGTGTAGATCTCCCAGCCCAGCTCGCCCACGTGGCTCAGCCGCGGCGTGCGAGGTGGAGCCGCCCGTGGCGCAGAGCGGGCCCTGCTCCAGAGCGGTGACGTCCGTCCAGCCGCGTGCGGTCAGTTCGTCGCTGAGGGCGCACTCGACGATGCCGGCGCCGATGATGACCACTTTCGGCTGTGCCGCCATGGTCTTCCTCCAGGTTCGTAGTGCGGTGACGGGCCTTGGTAGTGAAAGGTGTCGGCCGGGTCAGTGGCCGCGGGCGATCCACTCGTCGAGGTGGGGCGCCTCGGCCCCGATCGAGGTCGTGGGGCCGTGACCGGTGTGGACGGCGGTGTCCTCGGGGAGGGTGATCAGTCGGTCGCGGATGGAGGCGATGATCGTGTCGAAGTCGGAGAAGGAGCGGCCGGTGGCTCCGGGGCCGCCCTGGAAGAGGGTGTCGCCGGAGAACAGGGCGCCCAGTTCCGGCGCGTACAGGCAGACGGAGCCGGGAGAGTGGCCGGGGGTGTGCAGCACCTGGAGCCCGGTGCCGACCACGGTCAGGTCCTCGCCGTCGATCAGCTCCCAGAAGTCGGGCACCCGCAGGCCATGCACGGTCTTCCACAGCACCGCGTCGGCCGGGTGCAGGAGGATGGGCGCGCCGTAGCAAGCGGCCAGGGCCGGAGCGACGTTGACGTGGTCGTTGTGGGCGTGGGTGCACACGACGGCGGCCAGACGCCCGGTTGCCGATGGCGGCGGCGATCAGGTCGGCGTCGATGACGAGGACCTCGTCGTCGCCGATCAGCCAGACGTTGTTGTCGACCTCCCAGCTGCCGCCGTCCAGTTCGAAGGTGCCGGAGGTGACGAGGCGTTCGACGCGGGCGGTCACAGGAGCACCACCGAGCGCAGGACGTCGCCGTGGTGCATCTTGGCGAACGCGGCCTCCACGTCGTCGAGGGTGATCGTCTCGGTGACGAAGTCGCCGAGGTCGAAGCGGCCCTGGAGGTAGAGGTCGATCAGGGCGGGGAAGTCCCGGGAGGGCAGGCAGTCGCCGTACCAGGAGGACTTCAGTGCCCCGCCGCGGCCGAAGACGTCCAGCAGCGGCAGGTCGAGGGTCAGCTCCGGGGTGGGGACGCCGACCAGGACGGCGGTGCCGGCCAGATCGCGGGCGTAGAAGGCCTGCTTGAAGGTCTCGGGGCGGCCGACCGCGTCGACGACGACGTCGGCGCCGAAGCCGCCGGTGAGTTCGCGGATCGCCTCGACGGCGTCGGTCCGGGAGGAGTCGACGGTGTCGGTGGCGCCGAACTGCTCGGCCCATTTCAGCTTCCGCACGTCGACATCGACGGCGATGATGCGGGAGGCGCCAGCCACCTTGGCGCCCGCGATCGCGGCCATGCCGACGCCGCCGCAGCCGATCACCGCGATGGAATCGCCGCGGCCCACGCCGCCGGTGTTGACCGCGGCGCCGAACCCCGCCATCACCCCGCAGCCGAGCAGACCGGCCGCGGCGGGCAAGGCCGTCGAGTCGACCTTGGTGCACTGGCCGGCGGCGACCAGGGTCTTCTCGGCGAAGGCGCCGATGCCGAGGGCCGGGGACAGCGGGGTGCCGTCGGCCAGGGTCATGGGCCGGCCGGCGTTGTGGGTGGCGAAGCAGTACCACGGCTTGCCCTTGCTGCAGGCCCGGCAAGTGCCGCAGACGGCACGCCAGTTGAGGACGACGAAGTCGCCGGGCGCGACGTCGGTGACGCCCTCGCCGACCGACTCGACGACACCCGCGGCCTCGTGGCCGAGCAGAAAGGGGAACTCGTCGTTGATCCCGCCCTCCCGGTAGTGCAGGTCGGTGTGGCAGACGCCGCAGGCCTGCACCCGCACCAGGGCCTCACCGGGGCCGGGGTCCGGCACCAGGATGGTCTCCACCGAGACCGGTGCGGCCTTCTGGCGGGCCACGACGGCGCGTACCTCGTGTGTCACGGTCGATCTCCTCGTCGAGGGGACGGCCGAATGCGATCTCCGGGATCTTCGGCCTGATGTTCTGGATGGCGGGAGGACGTCGGTTTCCCCCCGGGCGGTCGACGCGGGGAGGGAGAGAACTTCTCCGGAGGCCCGGGCCGGGCCCGGCGGCCGAGCCCCGCTCAGGTTGCATATAACGCAACTTCCTTCGCCATAAGCAACGATCGACAAAACTGTCTCCCCGCGGACACTCACTGTCAAGGGGCTGGCGGAGCGAAGTCGCCATCCCGTCGGAAAAACGGACGCCGGACGCCCGCGGACATGGCGCCCGGCGCACACAGGCATACGGCGGCCGGCCTCCGAGGAGGTCGGCCGGCCGCATGACGTCTGGTGCGGTGAGTCACCCGGTCAGAACGGTTCGAGCCCGCTCTCGCGCAGGCTGTCGCGACGCCCCTCATCGACTCCCGCGGGCGGCGCGGACCCGGGCACCGGTGCAGTCGGTCCACCGGGCGTCCCGGCCGGCCACCGCCCTGGAGACGCGCGGGCTCGTCGAGCAGACGGAGGAGCGGGGCAAGCCATCGAAGGTGCTCGGCGCCTCGGCCACCACCACCCACAACCGGCCGGGCCGGCGGTGCCTTGCCACTGCACGCGACACCCAGCGGCAAGGCACCGCCGGACCGTCTGCCCGAGTCCAAGCTCGCGAGCAGACTCGCGGTGCCCCTGGAGCGCTGCACGCCGCGCACCGTCACCGATCCCGAGACCCTCGGGGCCCAGCTGAAGCGCGCCCGCGCAGGCGGCTGCGCCTACAGCGTCGAGGAGTTCGAGAAGAGCCGGAACGCGATGGCCGCACCGGTCTCCACCTTCAGCGGAGAGGTACCGGCGGCACTCAGCACCTCGGACCCACCCCTCCGACTGACCCGGCAGCGACTGCCGGAGGTCTCCGCCGTGGCGTGGGCGGCCGCCGAGAAGATCTCGGAACGCCGGGGCCACTTCCGCCGGCCCACCCCTTGACCACGCGGTCGCACCCATTCAATCATGTTGCGTATCGCTCACCATGTTGCGCAATTCGCACCACTCGACGACGGAGAAAGACATGTCTCCTCGACCGCGGCCCGGCCGTGAGTTCATCCTCACCCTTTCCTGCCCCGACCAGGCCGGCCTCGTCCACGCCGTGACCACCTTTCTCGTGAGTCACTCGGGCAACATCCTGGAGAGCCGGCAGTTCGACGACCGACTGCAGGACCGCTTCTTCATGCGGGTGCAATTCGACCTCTCGGACCCCGGCATCTCCCTGGAGGATCTGCGCACCGGCTTCGGGCCGGTGAGCCAGGCATACGGGATCACCTGGCAGTTGCACGACGCCTCGACCCCGACGCGCATGCTGATCATGGTGTCGAAGTTCGGCCACTGCCTGAACGACCTGCTGTTCCGCAAGTCCACCGGCGCGCTCAACATCGAGATCCCCGCGATCGTCTCCAACCACCGCGACTTCGAGCCACTGGCGGAGAGCTACGGCATCCCCTTCCACCACATCCCGGTGACCAAGGACACCAAGGCCGACGCCGAGGCACGGCTGATGGAACTCGTGCGAGAACTGGACGTCGACCTGGTGGTGCTGGCCCGCTACATGCAGATCCTCTCCGACGACCTGTGCAAGCAGCTCGACGGCCGGGCCATCAACATCCACCACTCCTTCCTCCCCAGCTTCAAGGGCGCAAAGCCGTACGTCCAGGCGCACGAACGCGGCGTCAAGCTCGTCGGGGCCACAGCGCACTACGTCACATCCGACCTCGACGAAGGCCCGATCATCGAGCAGGACGTCGTCCGCGTGGACCACTCCCGCGCCCCTGACGAGCTGGTCACCATGGGCCGTGACGTCGAGGCCCAGGTACTCGCCCGCGCCGTCGAGTGGCACAGCGAGAGCCGGGTGCTGGTGAACGGCCACTGCACCGTGGTCTTCCGCTGACCCGGTGGGCCGTGCGACCATGCGGGCGGCCGGATCCAGCCGTCGCCGCCCGTCTCCCACGGCCTCCACAGGACCCGTCAAACCCCTTGAAGCCCCACGGAGACCCGTGCATATAGTTGCGCCATGAGCAACTACACCGCAGATAGCGAAACAGCGGGGCCCGCGGTGAACGGGGTGCAGTCCGTCGACCGCGCCGTCGGCGTCCTGGAGATCCTCGCCCAGCGCGGCGAGGCGGGCGTCAGCGAGGTGGCGGCCGAGATCGACGTCCACAAGTCGACCGCTTTCCGGCTGCTCGGGGCGCTGGAGGCGCGCGGACTCGTCGAGCAGACGGCCGAGCGGGGCAAGTACCGGCTGGGCTTCGGGATCGTACGCCTGGCCGGTGCGGTCACGGGCCGCCTCGACATCACCCAGCAGGGCCGCCCGGTGTGCGAGCGGCTCAGTGAGGAGATCGGCGAGACCGTCAACATCGCCGTCCTGCAGGAGCACTTCGCGGTCAACCTGTATCAGGTACGTGGTCCGGGCGCCGTCGGCACGCACAACTGGGTCGGCCAGCTCACCCCGGTCTACGCTACGTCGAGCGGCAAGATCCTGCTGGCTCATCTGCCGGCGAAGGAGCGCGACGCCGTGCTCGCGGCGACCACGGTGCAGAAGCACACACCGCACACCCTGACCGCCAGGACGAAGCTGGAGAAGAACCTCGCCGAGGCGCGGGAGCGTGGGTACGCCGTGACGCTGGAGGAGCTCGAGATCGGACTCCAGGCCCTGGCGGCCCCGATCCGCTCCCGCGACGGCGATGTCATCGCCGCGCTCAGCGCCTCCGGCCCCGCGTACCGCTTCACCGAGGAACGCATCCGCGAGATCGCACCCGTGCTGATCAGTGGCGCGGACGAGATCAGCCACCGGATGGGCTATCTGGGCTGAGGGTCCGCAGGGGCGCTCGGCCCAGCGGCGTTCACCATCCGCCGCGTTCGGCCTCCGCCGCGTTCAGCCCAGCGGCCACCGTTCCGACGCCGCCGCCTCGACGCCCCAGCGGGCCGTCACACGTACCGCGTCCGCCGTCGACGCGACGTCGTGCACGCGCAGACACCAGACGCCCTGGGCGGCGGCGAGTACGGACACGGCGGTGGTCGCGGCATCGCGCAGCCGCGCGGGGCGGGGCTGCCCCGTCGTACGGTCGGCCAGCAGACTGCCCAGGAACGACTTGCGTGACGCGCCCACGAGGACGGGGTGCCCCAGGGCCATGAAGTCCCCCAGGCGGCCCAGCAGCTCCCAGTTGTGGTCGGGCGTCTTGGCGAAGCCCAGCCCCGGGTCGACGGTCAGGCAGTCGGGCGGTATCCCCGCCTCCAGCGCGGCGTCGATCCTCAGGCGCAGCTCGTCGAGCACATCGGTGACGACGTCGTCGTAGACGGCGTTCGCCCGCATGCCGGCGGAGTGGCCACGCCAGTGCATCAGCACGTACGGCGTGCCCGCCCGGGCCATCAGCGGCAGCATCGCGGGGTCGGCCAGGCCCCCCGAGACGTCGTTGACCAACCGCGCACCCGCGTCCAGCGCGCGTGCGGCGACCTCCGCCCGCATGGTGTCGACGCTCACGATCGCGCCCGCCGCGGAGAGTTCCCGGACGACGGGCAGGACGCGTCGCAGTTCCTCTTCGACCGGCGGGCGCGCCGCGCCGGGGCGGGTCGACTCGCCGCCCACGTCCACGATGTCCGCGCCCTGTTCGAGCAGCGCGAGCCCGTGCGTGACAGCGGCGTCGGCCGCGAACGACAGCCCGCCGTCGGAGAACGAGTCCGGCGTCACGTTCACTACGCCCATGACCAGCGTCCTGGCGGGGCGTGGCAGCCCGTGCGGGTGGAGTACGGGGGCCCCCGGATGCCGTACCGGTGTTCCGCGGTGGGGTGGGCCGGTGGGGTGGGCGGTGGCGGTGGCGGGCACAGGCGTCCCCCTTTCGATGCGTATGGCGAAACGTGCTGTGCAAAGCCCTGTGGGAGCTCCTGAGCGGAGCTCCCACAGGGCCGACGGGGTGCGGACCCGTCGGGTTCCTCAGAGGTACTCGGTCGCCGCGTCGAGCAGCCAGTCCGCCAGATAGCCGGCGAACGTCGAGCGCACCAGGACCCAGAATCCGGCCCCGGGTTCGTCCCGGGCGACCAGGACGACCTGGGTGCGGCCCAGTGTCGTCTGGGCACAGCGGCCGGAGCCGAAGACCCGCGGATGCAGGTCCAGCGAACAGCCGTGGGCCAGCAGGTCATGGGCGCGCGGGCCCGCGACGAGGAGCGTGGTGCGCTGCGCGGAGACGTCGGTGACGGAGACGGGCTCGTCGCCCGCGGCCTCCCGGATCCGGCTCTCCAGTTCTCGCTCGCTCCCCGGCGGCCCCACCAGCAGCCACTCGTCCGGGCCGAGCCACAGCGCGGTCAACTCCCCCGCGCGGACGACGGTGTTCGGCTGGAGCGGCAGCTGGAGGTCCAGCGCGAGCCCGACGGCTGCCGCCGCCGCTCCCTTGGCGTCCAGGCGCACGTTGAGCTGGGTCAGGAAGGGGAGTTCGGCCAGCCTGATCGCACCCCCGGACGAACGGGTCGCGGCGGCCAGGCGGTCCGCCGCCTGCGACAGCGGGCTGCGGAGCGGGACGGTAAGGGCGGTGTCAGCCATCGCGGCGAGCTCCCTCGGGGTCGTAGAGGACAGGACCGGCGACGGTCACCGGCACCAGCTGGTCGCCGACGGGGGCGTACAGCCGCTCGCCGATGCGGTCCCGGCCGCCCTTGATCAGGGCGAGCGCGAAGGTCCGGCCGAGGGCGGCGCTGCGATAGCTGGAGGTGACATGGCCGAGCATGGGGACGGGCGGGGCCGGCAGCACACCGTCGGCGACCAGGTGGGTGCCCTCCGGGAGGAAGGTGCCCGAGTCCTCGGGGAGCAGGCCGACCAGGTGCTTGCGGTCGGGGCGGGACGTGTCCGCGCGGGCGTAGGACCGCTTGCCGATGAAGTCCGGCTTCTTCTTCGACACCGCCCAACTCATGCCGAGATCCTGCGGAGTCACCGTGCCGTCGGTGTCCTGGCCGATGATCGGGTAGCCCTTCTCGGCGCGCAGGACGTGCATGGTCTCCGTGCCGTACGGGGTGATGCCGTACGAAGCGCCGGCCTCGTACACGGCTTCCCACAGGGCGAGGCCCTGCCACGGTGACACGTTGATCTCGAAGGCGAGTTCGCCGGAGAAGCTGATCCGGCAGACCCGGGCCTCGATGCCCGCAACGGTCGTCTCCCGCCAGGCCATGAACGGGAAGTCGTCGTTGGACACGGCGAGTTGGGGCGCGAGGGAGGCGAGGACCTCACGGGACTTCGGACCGACGAGCGCGACCGTGGCCCACTGCTCGGTCACGGAGGTGCAGTGGACCTTCAGCTCGGGCCACTCGGTCTGGTGCCACTCCTCCATCCAGTCGAGTACGGCGGCGGCGTTGCCCGTCGTCGTGGTGACCAGGAAGCGCTCCGGGGCGACGCGGATGACCGTTCCGTCGTCGAAGACCATGCCGTCCGGGCGGCACATGACGCCGTACCGGATCATGCCGACCTTCAGGGTGCTCATCATGTTGGTGTAGAGCCGGTCGAGGAAGACGGCGGCGTCCGGGCCCTGTACGTCGATCTTGCCGAGGGTGGAGGCGTCCATGAAGCCGACGCTCTCGCGGGTGGCGGCGCACTCGCGCAGTACGGCCGCCTCCATGTCCTCGCCGTCCTGCGGGTAGTACCAGGGGCGCTTCCACTGGCCGACGTTCTCGAAAAGAGCGCCGTGCGCGACATGCCACTCGTGGATGGCGGTCGTGCGGACCGGGTCGCTCAGCACACCCCGGTCGCGGCCGGCGAGAGCGGCGAAGGAGACGGGCGTGTACGGCGGGCGGAACGTGGTCGTGCCGAGCGCCGAGACGTCCACGCCGAGCAGTTCGGCGACGACGCCACTGGCCAGGACCCCGGAGGTCTTGCCCTGGTCGTTGGCGGTACCGGCGGTGGTGTAGCGCTTGGTGTGCTCGACGGAGCGCATACCGGCACCGGTCGCGCGGGCCAGGTCGTCGACCGTGACGTCTCGCTGGAGGTCGACGAAGCGGGGACCGTCCGCGGCACCCGGGACGACGTACACGTGCATCGGCGGCGTCGGCCGCGGCTGCGCGGGCACCTCGGGGAGGCGGGGCGCCTCGGGCGGGTAGCCCTCGGCCTCGATCGCGCGGGCACCGGCGGCCGCGCCCTGTGCCAGGACCGTGGCCGGGTCGAGGACGCCGCTCGCGCTGCCGGCGACCTCGACGGCCTGGCGGCAGGTGTCGGGGACGAAGGAGCCCAGCGTCTCGTCGTGGCGCAGCTTGCCGCCGGACTGGCTGAACAGGTGCGCCACCGGGTTCCAGCCGCCGGAGACCAGCAGCAGGTCGGCGGCGAACTCCCGCTGCCCCGCGGACTCTCCGTACGGTGCGACGGTCACGGAGCTGAGGCGGGCCTCGCCGTGCGTGCCGGTGACGGCATGCCCGGCGAGCACCTCGATGCCGGCCGCCCTCGCGCGCTCGGCCCACTCCCCCGGTTCGGGGCGCGTGTCGACGATCGCCGCGACGGCCAGGCCCGCCGAGGCGAGGTCCAGGGCCGCCGCGTACGCGCTGTCGTTGGTCGTGAAGACCACGGCGTGGCTGCCGGGCAGGACGCCGTGGCGGTTGACGTGGGTGCGGGCCGAGGAGGCCAGCATCACGCCGGGGCGGTCGTTGTCCGCGAAGGCCAGCGAACGCTCGTGGGCGCCGGTGGCGAGGACGACCCGGCGGGCACGGATGCGCCAGACGCGTTCGCGGGAGACGTTCTCGGGGGCGGCGGCGCCGAGGTGGTTGGTGCGGCGCTCGACGGCGAGGAGGTGGTTGTCGTCGTAGTAGCCGAAGACGGTGGTGCGGGGCAGGACACGGACCTCGGGGGTGGCGTCGAGCTGCTCCGTTACCTCCCGTACCCAGTCGAGGTGTTGGGCCGTGCCGAGGAGGCTCCCGCCGAGTGCCGGCTGGTCGTCGGCGAGGATGACGCGGGCGCCGCTTCCCGCTGCGGCCGCCGCTGCCGCGAGGCCGGCCGGGCCGGCGCCGACGATCAGCAGGTCGCAGTGGGCGTGTACGGCGTCGTAGCGGGCGGGGTCCGGTTCGGTGGCGAGGCGTCCCTGGCCGGGGAGGCTGCTCGCGACCAGGCCGTCGTAGAGCTCGACGGTCGTGGCGGGGAGCATGGGCTCCGGGAAGGGTTCCTCGATCTGGACGACCGCGTTGGGTTCTTCGACGCCGGCGGAGAAGATGCCTCGGGGGCGGCCGAGCTTGATGCTGGTGCCGGCCTGGATGACGCCGTTGGCGAGGAGGGCGGAGGCGAGGGTGTCGCCTCGGTAGCCCTGGTATTCGGTGCCGTCGAAGGTGAAGGTGAGGGGGGTGTCGCGGTCGATGCGGCCGCGGGTGGGGTGGCGGTGGGGATTTTTCTCGCCCCCGCCGCCCCTACCCGTCCCATCCTGAAGGGGCTCCGCCCCCTGGACCCCCATCGGCCCTGAACGGGCCTCGTCCTCAAACTCCCCCAGAGGGGGGACCCCCGGACGGGCTGACAGCAGCGGCCTCGGCTCAACGGGTGCCGGGCGGTCCTCGCCCGACCTGTACACCGTCAGGATCTCGTTCGTCGACGTGTCCCGTACCGCGTTGAACCACCGTCGGCAGCCCGCCGCGTGGCTCCAGCGCTCGGCGAAGGGGCCCTTCGGGTTGTCACGGAAGAAGAGGTAACGGGCCCACTCCTTGTCGGGGAGGGACGCCGGGTTCTCCGGGTACGGCACGTGGGCCTGGCCGCCGTAGTGGAACTCGGCCTCGTCGCGGGGCCCGCACCACGGGCAGGGGATGAGCAGCATGGGTTCGGCTCCCTAGTGGGCCACCGCGGCAGCGCCGTGCTCGTCGACGAGCGCGCCGGTGGTGAAACGGTCGAGCGAGAAGGGGGCGTTGAGGGCGTGCGGGGTGTCGTGGGCGATGGTGTGGGCGTAGACCCAGCCGACGCCCGGGGTGGCCTTGAAACCGCCTGTTCCCCAGCCGCAGTTGAGATAGAGGTTGTCGACGGGACTGAGCCCGATGATCGGTGAGGCGTCGGGGCTGGTGTCGACGATGCCGCCCCAGGTGCGCAGCACATGGGCGCGGGCGAAGACCGGGAAGAGCTCCAGGGCCGCCGCCATCTGCTCTTCGATGATGTGGAACGCGCCGCGCTGGGTGTACGAGTTGTACGCGTCGATGCCCGCGCCCATCACCAGCTCGCCCTTGTGCGCCTGGCTGACGTACACGTGGACCGCGTTGGACATGACGACCGTGGGGTGCACCGGCTCCAGGAGCTCGGAGACCAGGGCCTGCAACGGGTGGCTCTGGATGGGCAGTTCGATGCCCGCCATGGCGGCGAGGACCGAGGTGTGGCCCGCCGAGCAGAGGGCGACCTTGCCGGCCGCGATGGGGCCGAGGTTGGTCTGGACTCCGACTACGCGGTTGCCGACCACGTCGAGGCCGGTGACCTCGCAGTTCTGGATGATGTCGATGCCGGCGGCGTCGGCCGAGCGGGCCAGACCCCAGGCGACGTGGTCGTGCTTGGCGATGCCCGCGCGCGGCTGGTACGTGGCGCCCAGAACCGGGTAGCGCACGTCCTGCGAGATGTTGACGATCGGGCAGACTTCCTTGACGCCGTCCGCGTCGAGCCACTCCGCGTCCACGCCGTTGAGGCGGTTCGCCTCGACCCGGCGCACGCTGTCGCGGACGTCCTGGAGGCTGTGGGCCAGGTTCAGCACGCCGCGCTGGGAGAACAGGATCGGGTAGTCGAGCTCCTCCGCGAGGCCCTCCCAGAGTTTGAGGGCGTGCTCGTAGATGCCGGCGCTCTCGTCCCACAGGTAGTTGGAGCGGATGATCGTGGTGTTGCGGGCCATGTTGCCGCCCGCGAGCCAGCCCTTCTCCAGCACCGCGACATTGGTGATGCCGTGGTTCTTGGCGAGGTAGTGCGCGGTGGCCAGACCGTGTCCGCCGCCGCCGACGATCACCACGTCGTACGACCGCTTGGGGTCGGGATTGCGCCACAGCCAGTCAGGGTGGTCGGGCAGGTCTGCGCCCGGGATGCGGGGGCTCATCGGACGTCTCCGTCTTCTGAAAGGTGCGGATTCTGCGGGTGCTTGGGGACGTGCGCGTTCATACGGCGGTGGCGTTCCTCTCAGCGGCCTCGACGACGTTGGCCAGCAACATCGCCCGGGTCATGGGGCCCACACCGCCGGGCATCGGCGCGATCCAGTCGGCGACCTGGGCGGCGTCCGGGTGGATGTCGCCGACCAGGCCCTGGTCGGTGCGGGTGATGCCGACGTCCAGGACCGCGGCGCCGGGGCGCAGCATGTCCTTGGTGACCAGTCCGGGCGAGCCGGCGGCGGCGATGACGATGTCCGCCTCGCGTACGTGCCAGGCGAGACCCTTGGTACCGGTGTGGCACAGGGTGACGGTGGCGTTCTCGGAGCGGCGGGTGAGGAGGAGGCCGATGGGGCGTCCTACCGTGATGCCCCGGCCGATCACACAGACGCGCGCTCCGGCGAGCGGTACGTCGTGGCGACGGAGCAGTTCCACGATGCCGCGCGGGGTGCACGGCAGCGGTGCCTCGACGCCCAGGGTGAGCCGGCCGAGGTTGACGGGGTGCAGTCCGTCGGCGTCCTTGGCCGGGTCCATTCGTTCCAGTACGGCGTTTGCGTCCAGGTGGCGCGGAAGCGGGAGTTGGACGATGTAGCCGGTACAGGCCGGGTCGGCGTTGAGCTCGTCGATCGTCTCCTCGACCTGCTCCTGTGAGGCGTCGGCGGGCAGGTCCCGGCGGATCGAGGAGATGCCGGTCTGGGCGCAGTCGCGGTGCTTTCCGCCGACGTAGGCCCGGCTGCCCGGGTCGTCGCCGACCAGGACCGTGCCGAGGCCCGGCGGGCGGCCGTTGGTGGCCGTCAACTTGGCCACGCGCTCCGCGAGTTCGCGGCGGATGTCGGCGGCGGTCGCCTTGCCGTCGAGCAGCTGTGCGTTCACCGGCGGTGTTCCTTCCATCGGAGTCGACGCGAGGTGTCAGCCACGGAGGCGGGACATGGTGGGGTCGAACAGGGGCTCCTCGGCGACGACCGCCTCGACGCGCTGGTCGAAGTAGCCGATCTGTACGGGCGTGCCGGGAGTGGTGAGCTCGGCCGGGAGCCACGCGTAGGCGATGCCCTTGCCGATGGTGTAGCCGTAGGCGGCGCTGGTGACGTAGCCGACCGGGCGGTCGCCGTCGTACACCGGCTCCTTGCCGAGGACGACCGCCTGCGGGTCGTCGATGGTGAGGCAGGTGAGCTTGCGCCGTACGTCGGCCTTGCGCCGCTCCAGTGCCGCCTTGCCGATGAAGTCCTCCTTGTCGGCCTTGACGGCGAAGCCGACGCCGGCCTCGTAGGGGTCGTGCTCGTAGGTCATGTCGGTGCCGAAGGAGCGGTAGCCCTTCTCCAGGCGGAGGCTGTTGAAGGCGCCGCGGCCGGCGATGACGCCGCCGAGTGGCCTCGCCGCCTGCCACAGGGTGTCCCACAGCTTCAGGCCCTGGTCGGCGGTGGTGTAGAGCTCCCAGCCGAGCTCGCCGACGTACGACAGGCGCATCGCGGTGACGGGCACCGAGCCGATGTAGGCACGCTTGGCGCGGAAGTACTTCAGGCCGTCGTTGGAGAAATCCTCGTCCGTCAGCGTCTGGAGGACCTTGCGGGCGAGCGGTCCCCACAGGCCGATGCAGCAGGTGCCGGGAGTGATGTCGCGGACCTGGACGGTGCCGTCGGTGGGGAGGTGGCGGCTGAACCAGTCGAGGTCCAGGTTGCCGTTGGCGCCGACCTGGAAGAGGTCGTGGGCGAGGCGGGCGACGGTGACGTCGCTGCGGATGCCGCCGTCGTGGTCGAGCAGCAGGGTGTAGGTGACCGAACCGACCGACTTGGCGACCTTGCCGGTGCACAGGCGCTCCAGGAAGTCGGCGGAGCCGGGCCCGCTCACCTCAAGGCGCTTGAGGGCCGTCATGTCGTACATCGCGACGGTCTCGCGGGTGGCCTGCGCCTCGGCACCGACGATCGGCGACCAGAACTGCGCGGCCCAGTCGTTCGGGGTGGGGATGTTGCGGCCCTCGACCAGCTTCGCGTTGGCCTCGTACCACTGCGGGCGCTCCCAGCCGCTCGCCTCCAGGAAGAAGGCGCCGTGCTCCTGTTGGCGGGTGTGGAAGGGGCTGGTGCGGATCGGGCGCGGGTCGCCGGACGGCTGGAGGGGGTGGAGGATGTCGTAGACCTCGACGAAGTTCTGGCAGTCGCGGGCCAGGACGTACTCCGGGGAGAGCTGGTGCGGCTCGAAGCGGTTGAGGTCGCACTCGTGCAGGTCGAAGGACGAGCAGTGCCCGTCGACCAGCCATTCGGCCATGGCCCGGCCGACGCCCGCGGAGTGGGTGACCCAGACCGCCTCGGCGACCCAGAAGCCCTTGACGTCCTGGGACTCGCCGAGGAGCGGGAAGTTGTCGGTGGTGAAGGAGAACAGGCCGTTGATGCCCTCCTCGACCTTCGCCTCGCGCGTCGAGGGGAGCAGGGACTGGGTCTGGCTCCATGCCTCCTCGAAGTCCTCCTCCGTGAACTTCAGGATGGACGGCATCTCGTCGGCCTCGTCGACGGAGAGGATCTCGTCGGCGGTGATCGGCATGGGGCGGTGGCCGTAGTAGCCGATGCCGAGGGTGTCGAAGCGGTCGCGGTAGTAGAGGTCGGCGTCCTGGTGGCGCAGGATCGGGCGGACCGCCTCCTCCGTCTGGCCGGCGAGGGCGGGTATCGGGCCGGTCCAGGCGAGCTGGTGGGCCAGCGGGGTCAGCGGCAGGTTCATGCCGACCATGCGTGCGATCTTCGGGCCCCAGATGCCGGCGCAGCACACGACGATGTCGGCGGGGATCTCGCCCTGGTCGGTCAGGACGCCGGTCACCTCGCCGTCGGCCTTCAGGACGTCGAGAACCTCGTGGCGGGCCAGGAAGCGCACACCGCGCTCGGTGGCCCGGCGGATCTGCGCCTCGACGGCGAGGACCGCCTTGGCGAGGCCGTCGGTGGGGACGAGGAGGCCTCCGAGGACCTTGTCACGGTCGACCAGCGGGTGCTTCTCGACGCACTCGTCGGCGCTCAGGATCCGCGACTCGATGCCCCAGGCGGTGATCCAGCCGTGCCGGCGGTGCAGTTCCGCGAGGCGCTCTGGCGTGGTCGCCACTTCGAGGCCGCCGACCTGGAGGAAGCAGGGCTTGCCGTCGACGTCGAGGGAGCAGAACTTCTCGACGGTGTAGCGGGCCAGCTCCGTCATGGTCTTCGAGGAGTTCGTCTGGAAGACCAGGCCCGGGGCGTGCGAGGTCGAGCCTCCGGTGACCGGGAGCGGCCCCTGGTCGACCACGGTCACCTCGGTCCAGCCCCGCGCCGAGATCTCGTCCGCGAGAGCCGCGCCGACGACTCCCGCTCCGATGATGACCACACGCGGTCCCGCCATCGCCGCACCTCCGGTTTGTTCACCAGTCGAGCCGGTTGAGTTGCTGTCTACGCAACTTGATTCAGGTTGCGCAACTCAATGTGCCTGTCGCGCAGGTGGGTGTCAAGGGTTGCGGGACCTCCGAAAACGGGCCGGAACACAAGCCGGGACACGCGCCGCGACATGGCCCGCGACAAAGCCTGAACACGGCGATGCCCGGCGGGCGGTACGCGTGGTGTGCGCACCGCCCGCCGGGCATGATCCGACCGGTTTCCTGCTCCCTGGCTCCGGCGCTACTTGATCCAGGCGTCCACCTTGTCGCGGTTGGCCTCGACCCACTTCTTCGCCGCCGCCTCGTCGGACAGCTTGTCCTGCGCGATGTACTTGGCGACCTCGTTCTGGTCGTCGTTCGTCCAGTGGAAGTTCTTCACCAGGTTGTAGGCGGGGCTGCCGGACTTGGCGAACTTCGCGCTGACGATCTTGTTGAGGTTGTACACGGGATAGTCGCAGGCGACCTTCGCCGCGTCGGCGTCACAGCCGTCCTTGTACGCGGGCAGGCTGACCTTCTTCAGCGGGACCTCGGAAAGGAACCACTGCGGCTCGTAGAAGTAGCCGATCACCCACTTCTTGTTCTTCTCGGCGTCGCGGAAGGCCGTGATGAGGGCGGCCTCACTGCCCGCGTACACCACCTTGAAGTTCAGGTTCAGGTTCTTCACCAGCGCCGCGTCGTTCGTGACGAACGACGGGTCGCCGTCCAGGAGCTGGCCCTTGCCGCCCGACTCCGACGTCTTGAACTTCGACGCGTACTTGTTGAGGTTCTTCCACTGAAGGATGTCCGGGTGCGCCTTGGCCAGCCACGGCGGCACGTACCAGCCGATGATGCCCTCGTTGCCGGTCCGGCCGGCGTCCACGGCGGTCTTCTGCTGGTCGATGTACTTCTTCACCAGGTCGGCGTGGCCCCAGTTCTCCAGGACCGCGTCGACCTCGCCGGTGCCGAAGCCCTGCCAGGCGATCTCTTCCTTGAGGTTCTTCTTGTTGACCGTGCAGCCGAGGTCGTGCTGGGCGACGTACGCGACGACCGCCGCGTCGGCCTCGTAGCCCACCCACGGGTTGATGGCCAGGTTGAAGGTTCCGCACTTGCCCGAGCTTCCCGAGCCTGCGGAGGAGCTGTCTCCGACCTTCGCCCCGCCGCACGCGGTGAGGGTGAGGCCGAGGACGGCCAGGCCGGCCGCGCCGGCTCGCCAGTGTCTTGCCATGGTGTCGTGCTCCTTTAAGCGCCTGCGCGTCGCGCCGCTGCCTGAGTGATCCGGTCGAACATGACTCCGAGCAGTACGATGGCGAGTCCTGCCGCCAGCCCCTTGCCGTACAGCTCTCCCTGCGAGAAACCGGCCACGACGTCGTAGCCGAGGGCGCCCGCGCCTACCAGGCCGCCCACAACAACCATCGACAGCACGTAGATCAGGCCCTGGTTTGTGGCAAGCGTCAGGGCACTGCGTGACATCGGCAGTTGAACCTTGGTGATGATCTGCCAGGTGTTGCACCCGGCGGAGGTGGCCGCTTCCACGGTGGTCTCGGGCACGGCCCGGATCCCGTCGGCGATGATCTTCATGGCGACGGGCGCCCCGTAGACGATCGCGGCGACGATGGCCGTGAAGCGGGTCGCGCCGAACATTGCGAGGAACGGCACGAGGTAGACGAACGGCGGCATGACCTGGGCCGCGTCCAGGGTGGGCCGGATCATGCGGTCGGCCAGCATGCTGCGGCCCATCCACACCCCGAAGACGATGCCGAGGATCATCACGAGCACCGTCGCGACGAGCGTCGAGGCCATCGTCGTCATGGCGTCCGACCACACGCCGGTGGCGACCAGCAGGCCCACGCACACGGCCGTGGTGATCCCGGCCTTCCAGCCGCCGAGCACCACTGCCAGTGCGACCAGCACCGCGCCGACGAGCCACCACGGGGAGTCGGTGAGCAGTGTCTGGAACGGGTTGAGCAGGCCGTTGGTGATGGCGTCGCGGACGGCGTTGGTCAGGCCCGACAGGTTGTCCTGCACCCAGTTGGCAGCGGTGTCCGTCGCGCTCGCGATGTGGGTGCCGACGGTGCCGTCACCGGGGAAGTCTGCCGCCCACACATAGGTGTTCGACAGGTAGACCAGGACCACGGTGACCACGGCTCCGGCGCCCAGCAGCGGCCGCCGCCACTTCTCGAAGCGGTTCTTTGAGTTGCGGGCGTGCTCCTCGCGGGCGCTGGCCGCGGTCGTGACCCGGTCCAGGACGATCGCCATGATCACGATGGCGAGGCCCGCGTTGAAGGCCGTGCCGACGTCGAGCGACTGCAGTGCCTGCAGGACGTTCACGCCGAGGCCCGGTGCGTTGATCAGGGCCGCGATGGTCACCATGGCCAGGGCGGCCATGATGGTCTGGTTGACGCCCATGACCACGGTCCGCTTGGACATCGGCAACAGGACCTTCAGCAGCGACTGGCGGCGCGTGGCGCCCAGTGAGTCGGCCGCCTCGACCGTCGTCTTCGACACGTTGCGGATGGCGTGCGCCGTGATGCGGATCGTCGGCGGGGCCGCGTAGATCACGGTGGCGATCGTGGCGGACGCGCCGCCGATGAGGAAGAACAGGGTCAGCGGCGCCAGGTAGACGAAGGTCGGCATCGTCTGCATCAAGTCCAGGAAGGGCGTCATGAGCCGGTTGAACCGGTCCGAGAGACCCGCCCACACCCCGAGCGGGATCGCGAACAGCAGGGCCACGAACACCGCGCACAGGACGAGCGCCAGGGTGTCCATGCTCTCCTGCCACAGGCCCTGCAGCCCGAAGAAGGTGAAGCCGGCCACGGCCAGCAGCGCGACCTTCCAGTTGCCCACGGCCCAGGAGACGAATCCGGCCAGGCCCACGACGCCGAGCCAGCCGATCGCCGGGACCGGGCGGGCCCCGGACGGCTGGGAGATCAGGTGCTGGACGAAGGTCACCAGGTTGTCGATGACCAGCCGGATCTCGTTGAAGAAGTACAGGAAGAGCGGATTGGAGTTGCGGTTGGCGCCGATGGAGTCGTTGAAGTCGTTGATCCACCGGTGCAGATCGGTCAGATCGGCCACCGCCAGGGAGAGGGTCTGCTTGCCGCGCAGGAGGGCGAACAGCACCAGCCAGACGACGAGGATCGCGCCGATCACCACGGGCCGGCTGACCTTGCGCACGCTCCTGGCGGGCGCGGCCGGTTCCGCGGCCTCTGTTTTCTCGGGTTTCTCCATGGCGACGGTCATCACGCGTCGCCTTCCTGCCCGGCGACCACCGCGAGGATCTCCTCGTCGCCGACGATGCCGAGCAGCTTGCCGTTCTCGACGACCTTGACCGGCTTGTCGGCCGCGAGCACCGCCCGGGTGGCCTCCTTCACCACGACGTCCGGGCCGAGCTCGGGGCCGTCCAGGGCGTCCCCGTCCACCGGCGGACGCATGATCCAGCGCAGGGTGAGCACATCGCCCCGCGGCACGTCCTTGACGAACTCGCGGACGTAGTCGTCCGCCGGGGCGCCGACGAGTTCGTCGCCGGTGCCGCACTGGACCATCTTGCCGTCGCGCATGATCAGGATGCGGTCGCCCAGTTTGAGGGCCTCGGAGAGGTCGTGGGTGATGAACACCATGGTCTTGCCGACCTCGTGGTGCAGGCGGATGACCTCGTTCTGCATGTCACGGCGGATCAGCGGGTCGAGCGCGGAGAACGGCTCGTCGAAGAGGAGTACGTCCGGGTCGCCGGCCAGTGCCCGGGCGAGGCCCACGCGCTGCTGCATGCCGCCGGAGAGCTGGTCGGGGAAGGAGTTCTCGTACCCGGCGAGCCCGACGAGTTCGACGACCTCCAGGGCCCGCCTGGTGCGCTCGGCCCTGCCCATGCCGCGGATCTCCAGACCGAACGCCACGTTGTCCAGGACGCGGCGATGGGGCAGCAGTCCGAAGTGCTGGAAGACCATGGAGAACTTGCGGCGGCGCAGGTCGCGCAGGCGTTTCTCGTCGGCCTGGCGGATGTCCTCGCCCTCGAAGACGATCTCACCGGCGGTGGGTTCGATCAGCCGGGTCAGACATCGCACCAGCGTGGACTTGCCGGAGCCGGACAGGCCCATGACGACGAAGACCTCGCCGGGCGAGACGTCGAAGTGAACGTCTCGTACGGCGGCGGTGCATCCGGTGCGGTCCATGAGCTCGCGACGGGTGAGGCCGCACAACTCCTCGGAGTCCGGCACCTGGTCGGCCTTCGGCCCGAACACCTTCCACAGCCTGCGCACGGAGATGACCGGCGTGGAGCCCGAGTCCTGGGGCGTGCCGCGCCGCTGCGGCACCTCGGTCTGTGTGGTCACGTTCGACCTTCTTTCGGCGTTCAGCCGCGGAACCAGCGCTGCGGACGGGGTTGGATGTTCTGCCAGATGTGCTTGGGCTCGCGGTACTCGTTCAGGCCGGTCGGTCCCAGCTCCCGGCCCACACCGGAGTGCCCGAAGCCACCCCATTCCGCTTGCGGCACGTAGGGGTGGTAGTCGTTGATCCACACCGTGCCGTGGCGCAGCCGCCGGGCGACCCGCTGGGCCTTCCCGGCGTCCTGCGTCCACACGGCTCCGGCGAGGCCGTACTCGGTGTCGTTGGCGATACCTACGGCATCGTCCTCGTCGGTGAAGCGCTCGATGGTCAGCACGGGTCCGAAGGACTCCTCGTGCACCACTCGCATGTCCTGCGTGCACTCGTCGAGCACGGTCGGCGGGTAGTAGTGGCCGTCTCCCAGCGCGGGATCGTCCGGCCGTGCACCGCCGCAGCGCAGTACGGCGCCCTCGGCGATCCCCGCGGCCACGTACGCCTCGACCTTCGCCAGGTGCTGTGCGGAGATCAGCGCTCCCGTCTCGGCCTCGGCGTCGAAGGGGCCGCCGAGCCGGATCTGCCGGGCGCGCCGGACGATCTCGTCGACGAGCCGGTCGTGCAGCGAGTCCTCCACGAGCAGCCGGGCGCCGGCCGAGCAGACCTGCCCGGAGTGCAGGAAGACGGCCGTGAGGGCAAAATCGACGGCCGCCTCGAAGTCGGCGTCGGCGAAGACGACGTTGGGGTTCTTGCCGCCGAGCTCCAGCGCGACCTTCTTCACGGTCGCGGCGGCCGTCGCCATGATCCGCTTGCCCGTCTCCAGGCCCCCGGTGAAGGAGACCATGTCGACACGGGGGTCCTCGGAGAGCGGCGCGCCCACCTCGGGCCCGGTGCCCAGGACGAGGTTGGCCACACCGGCGGGGAGCCCGGCCTCCTCCAGCGCCTTCATCAGCAGGATCGAGCTGGAGGGAGTGAGCTCACTGGGCTTGAGGACGATCGTGTTGCCGGCGAGCAGCGCCGGGACGACCTTCCAACTCGCCTGCAGCAGAGGATAGTTCCAGGGGGTGATGAGCCCGCACACACCGACCGGCTCGTAGACGACGCGGCTCACGGCGTCGTCGCGGCCGGTGTCGATCACGCGACCGGCGTCGGTACCCGCGAGGCCGCCGTAGTGGCGGAAGCAGGAGACGACATCGGCGATGTCGTACTCGCTCTCCACCAGCCGCTTGCCGGTGTCCAGGGACTCGGCGCGGGCGAACGCCTTGGCGTCCCGCTCGATGATGTCTGCGGTGCGCAGCAACAGCGCGCCGCGCTCACGCTCCGGGGTGTTCGGCCAGTGGCCCGCGTCGAAGGCGCGGCGGGCCGCGGCGATCGCGGCCTCGGTGTCGGGGCGGGTCGCCTCCGAGACGGTCGCCGCGAGGGTACCGTCGGCGGGACATCGGATGTCCCGGTGCCCACCGGCGACCGGATCCCGCCACTCACCATCGACATACAGGTCTGCCACGCGCCGACCCTTTCATGGAAATTCGTTGCGCATCGTGCACCGTATTGCTTGTGGTGGAACACAGTGACGAATGGACAGACCGGCGTCAAGGGGTTGGCGGATGACGATTTCACCATGCGCAGCTTTACTCGCCCACTCTTGACCACGGGCGACACCGAGCCGACCATGTTGCGTATCGCTCACCTTGTTGTGCAATACGCACCGACGGAGGCCGCCCATGTCCCCTCGCCCGCAACCTGGCCGTGAGTACGTCCTCACCCTCTCCTGCCCTGACAGCGCGGGACTGGTTCACGCCGTGAGCGGCTTTCTCGTCAGGAACTCCGGAAACATCCTGGAAAGCCAGCAGTTCGACGACCGACTTCAAGGGCGCTTCTTCATGCGGGTCCACTTCGACGTTTCCGATCCGAACGTCAAGCTGGAGTATCTGCGCTCCAGGTTCGGCCCGGTCGCCCAGGCCTACGGCATCTCCTGGACCCTGAACGAAGCGGCCACACCGACCCGGACGCTGATCATGGTGTCGAAGTTCGGCCACTGCCTGAACGACCTGCTGTTCCGCCGGCGCACCGGCGCACTCAACCTCGAGATCCCGGCGATCGTCTCCAACCACCGCGACTTCGAGAAGCTCGCGGAGACGTACGGCGTCCCCTTCCACCACATCCCGGTGACCAAGGACACCAAGGCCGACGCCGAGGCACGGCTGATGGAACTCGTGCGGGAGCTGGACGTCGACCTGGTGGTGCTGGCCCGCTACATGCAGGTTCTCTCCGACGACCTGTGCAAGCAGCTGGAGGGCCGCGCCATCAACATCCACCACTCCTTCCTCCCCAGCTTCAAGGGCGCACGCCCCTATGACCAGGCGTACCGGCGCGGAGTCAAGCTGGTCGGCGCCACGGCGCACTATGTGACGTCGGACCTGGACGAGGGGCAGATCATCGAGCAGGACGTGGTCCGGGTGGACCACTCGCTCGACCCCGGCGACCTGGTCACGGTCGGCCGGGACGTGGAGGCGCAGGTCCTCGCGCACGCGGTGAAGTGGCACAGCGAGAGCCGCGTGATGGTGGACGGCAACCGCACGGTGGTCTTCCGCTGAGCCGTATACGACAAGGGCGGGACCGGATTCCGGTCCCGCCCTTGTCGTATACGGCGCCGGAGGGCGGCGGCGTCCTCCTGGACGAGGTGGCCGACGCCGCAGACGGGTTCGAAACGCGCGCCGGGGACGAGAGCTGCGAGCTCGCCCCTTCGCCACCGGGATCCAGGTGTCGTCCTCGCCCCAGCAGACGAGCACGGGGAAGCCGATCTCGCCGTACCGGCCCTGGATCTCGTCAGTGTGGCGCTGGTCGGCCTGGGCGATCTGCCGGTAGAAGGCATGCCGGCCGGGGTCGTTCAGCCAGGGGTCGACGAGTCGGTCCAGGACAGCCGGATGCAGGCCGGGGCTGGCGGAGGTGACGTACTCACGCACCAGGGCGGCGTGCAGCGCGGACGGCAGCTGCTCGAACACGTCGGCGTCCTCGCGGACCAGCCGAAAGAACGGCGAGCCCCACGGCGCCGGCGCGACCGAGTCCGCCGGGGCCAGTGCCCGGTACCGGGCGCCGTGCAGCAGGTGGCGAGCGAGCGGGCCACGGCGCGCCAGACGTATGACCAGAGGGGCGTGCCGTGCAGCAGGACGACCGGCGGCCGGCCGGGGTGCCCCAACCGGTCCCAGCGGACATCACCCGAGGTGCTGGTGAAGGTTCGAGTCAGCCGCCTCCGGTGTCTTTGTCATCCTTTTCCCGGTTCAGCCGTCCACCCGGTTCAGCAGCGCGCGGCGCCACCGCTCGGTCTCGGCGATCTGGTTGAAGGTGAACAGATGCAGCCCGGCAACCCCCGCAGATGGCGCGGTGAGGGCCTCTTCCGTGCGGGACAGCAGCCGCTCGGGCCCATACCCACCGGGGGCCGCGAAACGCACGAACCACGAGGCGTGCCTGGTAAGGAAGCGCGTCGACTCCCCCACCCCGATCTTCGTGGCCATCGCCAGCAGTTTCGTTCGCTGCACGGGCCCCGCGACGCCCACATGAACCGGGAGGGTGACGTCCCGGCGCCGTATACGAACGAGCCACTCTCCCAGTACCCGCGGGTCGAAGCAGAGGTTGCTCACGATGTACGTGGCGTGCTCGCGCTTGTCCCACATGGCCTGGATGGTGAGGTCGTCGTGGATGAGCGGATGGCTCTCGGGATAGCCGGTGATGCCGACCCTGGCGAAGGGCTTGCCCAGCTCGCTCAGCCCACGCAGCACCGGCAGGGCCCCGTCGTAGACTCCCGCCGGCGGGTCGGAGTCGCCGGCGGGGACGAAGACGTCGTCCACGCCGGACTCGCGGAGCCGGGCCGTGACCTCCTTCAGGTGGACCTCGTCCCGCAGCAGCCGCGCGGGCACGTGCGGGACGACCCGGTAGCCGTGCGCGGCGAGCCGGCCGGCCAGGTCGAGGGTCGGTTCCAGGCCCTTGACCGGCGACGCCGTCACGGTGACGACGACGTCGCGCGGGACATGGGCGAGGACCTTGTCCTCGGTCGTCTTCGCGGGCAGCACCTCGTAGCGGACGCTGTTCAGCAGCGCCAGGAGCCCTGTGGCGCCCAACTCCTACTCCGCCTGCTTCTGAACGTGACGGTGGCGGTAGTACGCGGCCTTCGACGGCGCGAGCGCCTCCTTGCCGAGGATCAGGTCGGCGGCCTTCTCGGCGACCATCATCACGGGGGCGTAGATGTTGCCGTTGGTGACGTACGGCATCACGGACGCGTCGACGACCCGCAGGCCTTCCACGCCGTGCACCCGCATGCTGGCGGGGTCGACGACGGACATCTCGTCGGTGCCCATCTTGCAGGTGCAGGACGGGTGGAGGGCCGTCTCGCCGTCCTTGGCCACCCACGCGAGGATCTCCTCGTCCGACTCCACGGCCGGGCCGGGCGAGACCTCGCCGTCGTTGTAGGGGGCCAGGGCGGGCTGGTTGAGGAGCTTGCGGGCCACCCGGATCGCCTCGACCCACTCACGGCGGTCCTGTTCGGTGGAGAGGTAGTTGAAGCGCAGTGCCGGGTGTTCCTGAGGGTCCTTGCTCTTGATCTTCACCGAGCCGATGGCGTCGGAGTACATGGGCCCGACGTGCACCTGGTAGCCGTGACCGCCGGCGGGCACCGAGCCGTCGTAACGGACCGCGATGGGCAGGAAGTGGAACATCAGGTTGGGGTAGTCCACGTCCTCGTTGCTGCGCGCGAAGCCGCCGGCCTCGAAGTGGTTGGTGGCGGCAGGGCCCTTGCGGAACAGCCACTGCAGGCCGATGAAGGGGGCGCGCCATTTCGCGAGATACGGCTGCATGGAGACGGGCTGCTTGCAGGCGTACTGGATGTAGACCTCCAGGTGGTCCTGCATGTTCTCGCCGACGCCCGGCAGGTCGTGGACGACGTCGATGCCGAGCGCGCGCAGTTCCCCGGCGTTGCCGACGCCGGACAGCTGCAGCAGTTGCGGGGAGTTGATCGCGCCGCCGCACAGGATGACCTCCTTGGCGCGGACCTGCTGGAGTGCGCCCCGGCCTCGCCGGTACTCGACGCCGACGGCCCGCTTTCCCTCGAACATGACACGGGTGACCAGGGAGCGGGTCCTGACGGTGAGGTTCGGCCGCTTCATCACGGGCTTGAGGTACGCCTTCGACGCCGAGAGCCGGCGCCCGCGATGGACATTCCGGTCGAACTTGGCGAAACCTTCCTGCCGGTAGCCGTTGACGTCGTCCGTAGGGGCGTAACCCGCTTCCTGCGTGGCCTTGAGGAAGGCGGCGAAGAGGGGGTTGGACGCCGGGCCTCGTTCGAGGACGAGGGGGCCGTCGTGGCCGCGGAACTCGTCGTCCGGATCGGCCGCCAGACAGTTCTCCATGCGCCGGAAGTAGGGCAGACAGTGCGCGTAGTCCCAGGTCTCCATGCCCGGATCGGCGGCCCAGCGCTCGTAGTCCATGGGGTTGCCGCGCTGGAAGATCATGCCGTTGATGCTGCTGGAGCCGCCCAGCACCTTGCCGCGCGCGTGGTAGATGCGCCGGCCGCCCATGTGGGCTTCGGGCTCGGACTCGTACTTCCAGTCGTAGAACCGGCTGCCGATCGGGTACGTCAGCGCCGCGGGCATCTGGATGAACACATCCCACGGGTAGTCGGAACGGCCGGCCTCCAGTACCAGCACCCGGTTCGCCGGGTCCGCGGAGAGCCTGTTCGCCAGCGCACTGCCGGCCGACCCGCCACCGACGATGACGAAGTCGTAGTGCAGGGGAGCCATGGTGCCTCGTCTCGCTCGTGCCGTAGATATGCGAGTCATGCTAGTACTAGTAGCGCTATACGCACCAGGTTGCGAACAACGCAACTTGCAAGCCTTCGTTTCGGCGCCGTTACTTGCAAGGGTGTTGTTTACTGCGCGTATAGTTTCACTGTGAGCAACCACAGCCAAGACACCGAAACGTCCAATTCACATGCCGGTGGCGTGCAGTCGGTGGACCGCGCCATCAGCGTCCTGGAGATCCTGGCCCAGCGCGGCGAGGCAGGCGTCAGCGAGGTGGCCACCGAGATCGAGGTCCACAAGTCGACCGCGTTCCGTCTGCTCGGCGCCCTGGAGGCGCGCGGTCTGGTGGAGCAGGCGGGCGAACGCGGCAAGTACCGCCTCGGCTTCGGCATCGTACGCCTGGCCGGCGCGGTCACGGGGCGCATCGACATCACTCAGCAGGGCCGCCCGGTGTGCGAGCGTCTCGCCGAGGAGATCGGCGAGACGGTCAACATCGCGGTGATGCAGGAGCACTACGCGATCAACCTCTACCAGGTGCGCGGCCCGGGCGCGGTCACCGCACACAACTGGGTCGGCCAACTGACCCCGCTGCACGCGACGTCGAGCGGCAAGGTCCTGCTGGCGCACCTGCCCGCCAAGGAACGGGCCGCACTGCTGACAGAGGCCGGCCTCAAGAAGGTCACACCGCACACGATCACCTCGAAGGCGAAGCTCGAGAAGAACCTCGCCGAGGTGCGGGATGCCGGCTACGCCTGGACCAGGGAGGAGCTGGAGCTCGGCCTGCACGCCATGGCGGCGCCGGTCCTCGACCGGGACGGAGAGGTCATCGCGGCGGTCACGGCCTCCGGGCCCGCGTACCGGTTCACCGAGGAGCGGATGCGCGAGCTCGCCCCAGTGCTGATCAAGGGCGCCGAGGAGATCAGTCACCGGATGGGCTATCTGGGCTGAGTCACCCCTGAGGGGTACCCAGACGCTCGCTCACCCAGTCATGGAAAGCTCCGATGTGGTGCTCACTGGGCACCAGCACGCCGCCCTTGGCGTACATCCGGGAGCTCATTCCGGGCTGGGTGCGCTCGCACGCGTCGAAGTCCTGGCGGTTGACCCGGTCGAAGAGTTCCACGGACCGGCTGACGTCCTTGCCGCTGTCCACGACGTGCGGGAGGTAGAGCCAGTCGCACTCGACGATCGTGCGGTCCACCGACACCGGATACATCCGGTGGAAGATCACATGGTCGGGCACAAGGTTGATGAAGACCTGAGGCCGGACGGTGATGGCGTAGTAGCGGCGGTCCTGGTCCTCGGCGACCCCGGGGATGCGGTCCAGGCCCTCGGATCCGTCGACGGTGAAGCCCTGGACCTCCTCGCCGAACTCGGCGCCGTGACCCACGTAGTACTGAGCGGCGTAGCCGTCCGCGAACTCCGGGAGCACCTCGGTGAGTTCGGGGTGGATCGTGGCGCAGTGGTAGCACTCCATGAAGTTCTCGATGATGAGCTTCCAGTTCGCCTTCACGTCGTAGACGATCCGCTTGCCGACTGAGAGGTTGTCGATGCCGTAGCGCTCGATCGACTCGACGTCGCCGAGGCGGGTGACGATCTCACCGATGACCTCCTCCTCGAAGGAGGGCGGGTTCTCCGCGAGACAGACCCACACATAGCCGAGCCACTCGCGCACGGCCACGCTCACCAGTCCGTACTCGGTACGGCCCACGTCTGGCATCTTGGTGAGGTTGGGCGCCGCGACGAGCTTGCCGTTCAGGTCGTACGTCCAGGCGTGGTACGGACACTGGAAGGCCCGCTTGACCTCGCCGGTCTCCTCGGTGCAGAGCTTGGCGCCGCGGTGCCGGCACACGTTGAAGTACGCACGGATGCCGTTGTCCCGGGCCCGGGTGACGAGGATGCTCTCGCGGCCCACGTCGACGGTGCGGAAGGCGCCGGGCTTGGCCAGCTCGGACGCCCGCGCGACGCAGAACCACATGGTCTCGAATATGTGCTCCTGCTCCTGGGCGAAGAACTCCGGGTCCGTGTAGGAGGAGCCGGGGAGAGTGGCGATCAGGCTGTCCGGCAGGCTGGTCGAGGTCACGGTGCACTCCTCGGGAGAACGTCGTGGAGGGGTCATTCACGCGCCGGGAAGAGCGACTCCGGACGGTGTTGTGCATAGAGCAACGCTGCGTGCTATGTGCAACCGCAGCATGGGATGCCACTGGGGCGGTGTCAAGCTGCGGGCGGCGTCAGGATGCGGTGGCGAGGAGTTGCTTGCGCCAGCGCGTGAACAGCCGCGGCTGGTTCATCCCGAGCACGGCGACCGGGTTCCCGGCCCGCCGGTAGACAGCCAGGACGTCGCGGTGGTCCGCAGTACCGGCCTCGACGGTGACGGTGTCCGCGCCGACCGCGTGACCCGCGAACTGGATCTTCACGCCGTACTGGTCGGACCAGAAGTACGGCGGCCGGGGCACCCCCGGTTCCACCGCACCGCCCGCCAGCAGGGTGGCGACCGCGGCGTCGGGCCGTTCCCGCGCGCCGGTCCAGTGCTCGACGCGGCGATGGTGACCCGCTCGCGGGTCGTACCAGTTGGCACAGTCGCCGACCGCTACCACGCCGGCCAGGCTGCTGCGGCCGTCGGCGCCGCACTTGACGCCGTTGTCGAGGGCGATGCCTGAGCCTTCCAGCCACTCGACGTTCGGGCGTGCGCCCACACCGACGACGACGATGTCGGCGGGGACGGTGCGGCCGTCCTCCAGCAGGACGGCGTCGACGCGAGTCTCCCCGCTCAGCCCCTTGACGCCCACACCGCACTCCAGCCGTACGCCGTGGTCGGCGTGGAGAGCGGAGACGATGGCGCCCATGGTCTCGCCGAGCGGTCCGGCGAGCGGTGTCGGGGCGGCCTCGACAACGGTCACGTCGAGGCCGAGGGTGTACGCGGTGGAGGCGACCTCGGCTCCGATGAAGCCTCCGCCGATCACCACCAGCCGTCCTCCGCGGGACAGTTCGTCCCGCAGGGCGCGGGCGTCGTCCAGGGTGCGCAGAGTGTGCACTCCGGCCAGACCCTCGGAGCCGGGCAGCGTGCGTGCCGCGGCGCCCGTCGCGATGACGACGCCGTCGGCCTGCACCTTCCGTCCGTCGGCGAGCCGCAGGGTGCGGGCCGCGTGGTCGAGTCCGGTGGCACGGACGCCGAGCAGCCACTCCGCCCGGAGGTCCTCGCCATCGACCTCCAAGGCGAGTTCGGCCTCGCCGAGTGTGCCGGCCAGGAACTCCTTGGACAGCGGGGGCCTGTCGTACGGACGGTGGAGTTCGTCTCCGATGACGACCAGCCGACCGTCGTAGCCCTGCTTGCGCAGTGAGCGCGCCGCCGACAGTCCGGCCAGCGAGGCGCCGACCACGGCGACCGTCCTCACGCGGGACCCCCGGCGAGCCGGGCCGAGATGCAGGGCGGCAGGTTGGGCGCGTCGGTGGACACGCGGACGTAGATCATGCCGTCCTCGACGACGATCTCGTGCGTCCGGACCGGGAGTTTGGCCGGCGGGGCGTCGACCGCGCCGGTCCTCAGGTCGAACTTGGAAGCATGCAGCGGGCATTCCACCTCGCAGCCCTCCAGCCAGCCGTCGGCGAGCGACGCGTCCTGGTGGGTGCAGGTGTCGTCGATGGCGAAGAGTTCGCCGTCGTCGGTGTGGAACACCGACACCGGCGGATCGATGTCGAGCCGGTGAGCCTCGCCCTGGGGGAGATCCTCAAGACGGCACGCGGGAATCATCATGACACCTCGGGTGCGTATAGCGAAACGGATTGCGGTAAGCGCAACATTAGTCTGAGGTCGCCCTGAACCCTTGTCAAGGCATCCAGAGGGCACTCTGAGGCCGTTCATTTCGTTGCGCCATAAGAAACTCAACTCATATAGAACAACAGCAGCCCGCTACATCGGCTCGCGGTGGCCGCGAGCCGATGGCGGGCGCTCAACGGTCGCCGGGGGCGTCAGAAGCCGCGGTCGATCCACTCCTGGAGGTGCGGGGCCTCGGCGGCGATGCTGGTCGTGTCCCCGTGGCCGGTGTGCACGACGGTGTCTGTGGGCAGCGTCAGCAGCCGGTCCCGGATCGACTCGACGATGGTCGGGAAGTGGCTGTACGACCGCCCTGTCGCCCCTGGCCCGCCGGCGAACAGCGTGTCGCCGCTGAAGAGCGCCGTGAGAGCCGGGGCGTACAGGCAGACCGCCCCGGGGGCGTGCCCCGGCGTATGCAGCACGGTGAGCTCGACACCGGCCACCGAGAGGCCCTGGCCGTCGGTGAGTTCGGCGTCCGGCGCCCGGTCGGGGTGGGTCTGCTTCCACAGCGACAGGTCGTCCGGGTGGAGCAGGACCGGGGCGCCCGTGCGCGCGGCGAGTTCGGGCGCGGCGTCGATGTGGTCGTTGTGCGCGTGGGTGCACACGATCGCGATGAGGCGCCGGTCGCCGACGGCCTCGGCGATGGCGTCGGCGTCGTGCGCGGCGTCGATGACGATCGCCTCGCTGTCGTCGCCGACGATCCACACATTGTTGTCGACGTCCCAGGTGCCGCCGTCCAGCGAGAATGTTCCCGAGGTGACGAGGTGTTCGATGCGGGCGGCCATCAGAGGACCACCACCGAGCGCAGCACATCGCCGCCGTGCATCCGCTCGAAGGCCTTCTCGACCTCGTCCAGCGCGATCGTCTCCGTGACGAAGGCGTCCAGGTCGAGCCGGCCCTGGAGGTAGAGGTCGATGAGCATCGGGAAGTCGCGGGAGGGCAGGCAGTCGCCGTACCAGGAGGACTTCAGGGAGCCGCCGCGGCCGAAGACGTCCAACAGCGGCAGTTCGAGCTTCATCTCCGGCGTGGGGACCCCGACGAGGACTACCGTGCCGGCGAGGTCGCGGGCGTAGAACGCCTGCTTGTACGTCTCCGGGCGGCCGACCGCCTCGATCACGACGTCGGCGCCGTGGCCGCCGGTCAGCTCCCGGATCGCTTCCACCGCGTCGGCGGACCTGGAGTTGACGGTGTGGGTCGCGCCCAGCTTCGCGGCGGTCTCCAGCTTGCGGTCGTCGATGTCGACCGCGATGACCTTCGCCGCCCCCGCCAGGTTCGCCCCGGCGATCGCCGCGGCCCCGACACCGCCACAGCCGATGACGGCGACCGAGTCACCTCGCCCGACGTTGCCGGTGTTGATGGCCGCGCCGATGCCCGCCATCACGCCGCACCCCAGCAGACCGGCGGCGGCCGCCGATGCGGCCGGGTCGACCTTGGTGCACTGCCCGGCAGCGACCAGTGTCTTCTCCGCGAAGGCGCCGATACCCAGCGCCGGCGACAACTCGGTGCCGTCGAGCAAGGTCATCTTCTGCTTGGCGTTGTGGGTGTTGAAGCAGTACCACGACTCCCCGCGCTGACAGGCACGGCACTGACCGCACACCGCACGCCAGTTGAGGATCACGAAGTCGCCCGGCGCGACGTCGGTGACCCCCTCCCCCACCGACTCCACGACACCCGCGGCCTCATGGCCCAGCAGGAAGGGGAAGTCGTCGTTGATTCCGCCCTCGCGATAGTGCAGATCGGTGTGGCAGACCCCGCAGGCCTCGATCTTCACCAGCGCCTCACCCGGACCCGGGTCAGGCACGTTGATCGTTTCCAGGCTGACGGGGGCGCCCTTGCCCCGCGCGACGACAGCACGGACCTGGTGCGTCATGGCCACTCCTCGGCTGGTCGAGACTTGAATCAGATGTTGCTCATTACGGCACACATCTCACGTGTCGCAACACAGCATCGTTGAGTGCCGACCGGGGGTCAAGCACGGCGACAAGGTTCCCGCAGCCGGTCGGGATCGCGGCCGGAGCAGCACGAACGCCCGGCGGGGCCGTGGCCGACCAAGTCGGTGCCACGACCCCGCCGGGCGCGGGTCCGGCCGCTCTCAGGGAGCGGAGGTGGAAGTGGACCGCGTGGGTTGTGCGGACTGCTGGGAGTGGTCGGCCTCCGTGCCGTCGGAGGGCGCGCAGGGACCGATGCGGAGTTCGAAGTCGCCGTCGTACTTCTCATGGCCGGCGATGACGGCCGATTCGACGGCTTCCTTGCCGATGCGCCCGCGGATGATGAGCGGATCCTGGCGCAGATCTCGGGTGAGCGCGATACACAGGCCGACCATCACCAGGGTGAAGGGGGCAGCCGCGAGAATCGTGAGGTTCTGCAGGCCGGTGAGCGCGTCACCCTTGCCGCCGCCGATGAGCAGCATGATCGCGGCGACCGCTCCGGTCAGCACACCCCAGAAGACGACGACACCCCGCGTCGGTTCCAGGGATCCGCGCTGCGAGAGCGTGCCCATCACGATCGAGGCGGCGTCGGCGCCGGAGACGAAGAAGATCCCGACGAGGACCATCACCACCACGCTCGTGATCGTGGCGACCGGGTACTGCTGGAGCACGTCGAATAGCTGGCCCTGGGCGGTCGAGGCGTCGCTGAGACGCTTCTCGTCCTGGAGGTGCATCGCCGAGCCGCCGAAGACGGCGAACCACAGCAGGCTGACGCTGCTGGGCACCAGGATGACCCCTCCGACGAACTGGCGGATGGTACGGCCCCGGCTGATGCGCGCGATGAACATGCCGACGAAGGGCGTCCAGGAGATCCACCAGGCCCAGTAGAAGACCGTCCAGCCGGCCAGCCAGTCGGCGACGCCCTCGCCGCTCGACGCCTCGGTACGCCCGGCCATCTGGGCCAGGTCGCCGAGGAACGCGCCGATCGAGGTGGGCAGCAGGTCGAGGATGAAGATGGTCGGTCCGACCAGGAACACGAAGACCGCCAGGGTCACCGCCAGCACCATGTTGATGTTGGACAGCCACTGGATGCCCTTCTCGATCCCGGACACGGCCGAGGCGACGAACGCCACGGTCAGCACCGCGATCACCACGACCAGCAGGCCGGTGCCGACGGATCCCAGCCAGCCCAGCCCGGTGAAGCCGCTGCCGATCTGCAGGGCGCCGAGCCCCAGGGAGGCGGCGGAGCCGAAGAGAGTGGCGAAGATGGCGAGGATGTCGATGATCCGGCCACCCCAGCCGTTCGCCCGGCTCTCCCCGATCAGCGGGGTGAACACGGCGCTGATCAGCTGCCGGCGGCCGCGCCGGAAGGTGCTGTAGGCGATCGCCAGACCCACCACCGCGTACATCGCCCACGGGTGGAGCGTCCAGTGGAAGAGGGTGGTGGCCATGGCGGTCTCCATGGCCTCGTGGGCGTCGGCAGGGTTGGTGCCCGGCGGCGGTGTGACGAAGTGCGACAGCGGTTCGCTCACGCCGTAGAACATCAGGCCGATGCCCATGCCCGCGCTGAACATCATGGCTATCCACGAGACCGTGCGGAACTCGGGCCGCTCACCCTCCTCGCCGAGGGTGATCCGCCCGTAACGGCTCATGGCCAGCCACAGGGCGAAGACCACGAAGCCCGAGGCGGCGAGGACGAAGGCCCAGCCACCGTTTCGGATGGTCCCGTCGAGGAGCTTGCCGGACACGCTCTCCAGCGAGTCGGTCGCGGTGGCCCCCCACACGACGAAGGCGAGGGTGAGGGCCGCGGCGACACCGAAGACGACCAGGTCGGTCCGGGGGCCGGCGGATACCGCTGGGCTTCCTGGCAGATCCGCGTCGACGGGATGGCTACGGCTCCCGTCTCTTTCGCGGGCGTTGTTCATCAACTCGTCCTTTCCACAGACGGCGGTGGAGTCGTTGTCGCGGACGGCGGCAGGGGAACTCGTCGGTGATTCCGCCTGCCCGACTGACACGCCGGAGCGGATGGGAGGACGACGAGAGAAGGAGTGGCGGAACGGCCACCCACGTGCGTTGTTGCGAATAACGCATGAACTTTCACTATGAGAGACAACCTTCTGGGCCTCGGGGAAGGCTGTCAAGGGGTCGGACGTGCAGAGTTGCCCTACCGCGACCGACCGGCCACCGTGAACGGCAGCGAGACAAGACCCGGCAGGGAGGATCGTCAGCAGCCTGCGCGCGAGGGCGTTCCGGAGCTGCGCCGATGCCCACCCGACGCCACCTTCAGCAACCGCCGGGCTTTCAGCTGCGTCTCGGCCCACTCGCGCTCGGGGTCGGAACCCCAGGTGATCCCCGCCCCGGTACCGAAGCGCAGTGACGGGCCGCCGACAGCAGTGCGGTCGATCCAGAACGTGCGGATACCGACGGCGAGTTGAGCCGTGGAGCGGTCGGCATCGACCTAGCCGACCGCACCGCAGTACGGGCCGCGCGGCGCGGTCTCCAGCGCCGCGATGACGCGCAGCGCACTGGGCTTGGGGGCGCCCCGTGACGGAGCGGGGCGGGAAGGTTCCCGCGAGCAGCTCCGGCCATCCGACGTGGTCGGCGAGTTCGCCGCGCACGGTGGACACCAGGTGCACCAGGCCGGGGTACTTCTCGACGGCGCACAGGTCGGGTACGGTCACCGAGCCGGTGGCGCACACACGTCCCAGGTCGTTGCGGACCAGGTCGACGATCATGACGTTCTCGGCGTGGTCCTTCTCCAGAAGGCCCGCGGCGGTCCGGCCGGTGCCCTTGATGGGGCCCGAGTCCACCGTACGGCCGTCGCGGCGGAGGAAGAGCTCGGGCGAGGCCGTGGCGATCTCCACACCGTGCGCCGGAAGGCGGACCGTGCCGGCGTACGGCGCCGGGTTGCCCCGGGCCAGTAACGCCGTGAGAGCGTCGGCGTCCGCCCGTTCCGGGTCGGGCAGCGGCGCGGAAAGGACCCGGCACAGGTTCGCCTGGTACACCTCGCCGGCCGCGATGTGCTCGCGGCGGCATCGATTATGCGGCTCCGCCGCGGGGCCGGACCCCGGCGATGTAGGCGGTCCGGTCGAGAGTGGACGTCCAGGCGTCCGGATCCGGGCCGCGCCACGCCGCGGGCTCCGCGGTGGCCACGGGCGCACGGCGTACGTCCCCGAAACGCGCGCACACCAGGCGCCCCTCGAAGTCGGCGACCACGGCCCAGAAACCTGTGGCGTCCAGGGCCGCGGGATCGCTGGTCACGTCCCGGAGATCGGTGGCGAGGAGGTCGCCGAAGCGGGCCATCGGGGCAGGGTCGTACAGGGGGCCGATCATCGGTCACCGCCTCTCCGGCAGGGAACGGTCGGCCGGCGGGCCGATTCACACCCGCCGGGCGAGAAGTGGGCTATGCGTCGGCGGACCGCGGTTCCAGCCGGACGACGACGGACTTCGACGTGGGGGTGTTGCTGATGGCCGCCGTGGAGTCCAGCGGTACGAGGACGTTGGTCTCGGGGAAGTAGGCGGCGCAGCACCCTCGGGGCGTCGGGTACGACACGGTCCGGAAGGAGGGCGCCCTGCGCTCCACGCCGTCGCCGTACTCGCTGACGATGTCGACGAGGTCCCCGTCGGCGAGACCGCGCTCGGTGAGGTCGTCGGGGTGCAGGAAGAGGACCCGGCGGCCCTGGTGGACACCGCGGTAGCGGTCGTCCAGGCCGTAGATGGTGGTGTTGTACTGGTCGTGGGATCGGAGCGTCTGCAGCAACAGCCGGCCCGGCGGGACCTTGGGGCTCTCCAGCGGGTTGGCGGTGAAGTTGGCCAGGCCGGTGGCGGTCGTGAACCGGCGCTCGTCGCGGGGCGGGTGGGGAAGTGCGAAGCCGCCCGGCTGCCGTACCCGGGTGTTGAAGTCCTCGAAGCCGGGGATCACGCGTTCGATGCGGTCGCGGATGCGGTCGTAGTCCGCCGCGAAGTCGCCCCACGGCACCTGCGGACCTGTTTCCCCGAGGGTGGCCGCTGCCATCCGGCAGATGATCGCGACCTCGCTCAGCAGGTGCTCGGACGCGGGCGCGAGCCGCCCTCGCGAGAGGTGCACCATGCCCATGGAGTCCTCCACCGTGACCAGTTGGGGCCCGCTGGGCCGCAGGTCGGCTTCGGTCCGTCCGAGGCACGGAAGGATGAGGGCCTCCTCTCCGGCGATGACATGCGAGCGATTGAGCTTGGTCGAGATCTGGACGGTGAGGCGGCAACGGCGCAGCGCCTGCTCGGTCAGGTCGGTGTCGGGGGCCGCGGCGACGAAGTTGCCGCCCAGCGCGACGAAGACCCGTACGTCACCGTCGCGCATGGCGCGGATGCTGTCGACGGCGTCGTGCCCGTGGTGCCGCGGGGGCGTGAAGGCGAACTCGGTGCCGAGCGCGTCCAGGAACGCGTCGTCCGGCTTCTCGTAGATGCCCATCGTGCGGTCGCCCTGCACATTGGAGTGGCCGCGCACCGGGCAGAGGCCGGCGCCGGGGCGACCGATGTTGCCGCGCAGCAGAAGGAAGTTGACGACGTCGCGGATGGTGGGCACGGAGTGCTTGTGCTGGGTGAGTCCCATCGCCCAGCAGACGACGATCTTCCCGGCGGCCAGTACCTGGTCGAACGCTTCCCGGATCTCTGCCTCGGGCAACCCGGTGGCCTGAAGGATCTCGTCCCACGACGCCTTGCGGGCGTGCTCGGCGAACTCCTCGAAGCCATGTGTGTACCGCTCGATGAAGGAGGCGTCCAGAGTGCCGGGCGTCTCGTCCTCCGCCTCCAGCAACATGCGGTTGAAAGCCTGGAACAGCGCCTGGTCGCCGCCCAGCCTGATCTGGAGGAATTGGTCCGCCAGCTTGGTGCCGCCGCCGATGACACCGGAGGGCTTCTGTGGGTTCTTGAACCGGATCAGTCCCGCCTCGGGCAGCGGGTTGACGGCGATGACGCGGGCACCCTGCTGCTTGGCCCTCTCCAGCGCGGAGAGCATCCGGGGGTGGTTGGTGCCGGGGTTCTGGCCCACCACGAGGATGAGATCGGCCTCGTAGAGATCTTCCAGGCTGACGCTGCCCTTGCCGATGCCTATGGTCTCCACAAGGGCCGAGCCGCTGGACTCGTGGCACATGTTGGAGCAGTCCGGCAGGTTGTTGGTACCGAAGGCGCGCACGAAGAGCTGGTAGAGGAACGCGGCCTCGTTGCTCGCCCGTCCGGAGGTGTAGAAGGCGGCCTGGTCCGGATTGTCGAGCGCGTCGAGTTCCCGGGCAATCACGGCGAACGCGTCGTCCCAGGAAATCGGCCGGTAGCGGTCGGCGCCGGGCGGGCGGTACATGGGGTGGGTGAGACGTCCCTGCTGCCCGAGCCAGTAGTCGCTGCGCGGAAGCAGATCCTCCAGGGTGTGCTCGGCGAAGAAGTCCGGGGTCACCCGGCGCACGGTGGCCTCCTCGGCCACCGCCTTGGCACCGTTCTCACAGAACTCCGCCTTGTGCCGGTGGTCGGGCTCGGGCCAGGCACAGCCCGGACAGTCGAAGCCCTGCTTCTGATTGACCCGCAGCAGAGTGAGGAGGCTGCGACGGGCCCCCATCTGTTCGCCGGCGTGCCGCAACGAGGAGGTGACCGCGGGGAGGCCGGCGGCGTACTCCTTCGGCGGGCCGACCCTCAGTCGGGCGTCGCCGGGGTCCTCAGCAGGTGGCTTGCGAGTCATCTGTAGCGCTACTCCGCGGTATTAGGGGAAACAGAGCCATTCCATCGCCGGGCATCGCGGCCGCCATTAGGGGAGCCGCCCCACCAGAGATAGGTCTGTTGCCAATTACACAACAGTATCTTTATACGCAACAACCCTAAGGAAGCCCGACCCGCAGCCCCCTGTCAAGCCCGCCGCTCCGCCGATTCGAGGCGGCCCCCGGCTTGCACACCGCCCTCGTCGCGGGAGACACCGAATCTGCGATTGACTGTGCGCCCGACCAGGCGGAACGACCTTCCAGCCCTGGACAACGCCCGCACGCCAAAGTGGTGACCGAGCTTCTCCGCGGACGCAGCCGCCCACAAGGTCGCAGCGCGAGGCCCGCCGATCAGCACCAGCACCTGCCTCAACTACGCGCCAGGTCAGCGTTCACCCGGGCCGCCATCAAACCCGCGAAGCTCCGCGCAAGCGACTGGGCTTCGAGAGGGCTGCACAACCTGACCTGACTAAGCGTCAGAAAAGTCAGCAAAGGTCAGCGAGAGGTCTGCCACAGCCGCCCGCAGACGGCCACGTTGCGGGACCGCCGCCCACCCCAGCCCGAGACAGCAAACGGTCGGCCGCCCTCCAGCAAGCGGCCGACAACATCCGTGCAGGTCAGCGCACTCTCCCCCGCGGCTTCAACGGCAGGGGCGGCAGTTCCGGAGCGGGCAGCGGATCACCGTCGTACCCCTTCACCTCGCCGAAGCGGGAACCTGTCATCCAGTCCGCACGGGCCTGTTCGATCTCCTGCTGGGAGCGCCCGATCCAGTTCCAGAACATGATCAGCTCCTCTTCGAACGGCTCACCGCCCAGAAGCATCAGGTCCGCGTCCGACTCGGCGCGCAGGGGAAGTTCGGTGCGGCCGCAGCCTAGGTAGAGCATCGAGCCCGGCAGCAACGGCACACCGTCCACATGCGCCTCTCCGGACATGGACAGCACGGCGTACTCGAAGTCCGGTTCCAGCGGCAGGCGTACGTCCGTGCCGCGGGCGAGGGCGAGGTCGGCGCCGACGATCGGGGTGTAGGTGGTGCCGGGCGAGGTCGCGCCGTCCAGGGTGCCGAGGATGAGCGTGGCCGTCACGCCGGGTGCCGTGACGAGGGGCAGCTCGGCGTGGTGCTCGAAGTGCGGGTCGGTGTGGCGGTGGCCGTCCGGGAGCGCGACCCACAGCTGGGCGCCGTGCAGGAGGGCGGCGTGGGGCCGGGGGCTCTCCTCGGAGTGACTGATCGCCCGGCCGGAGGTCATGAGGCCCAGCTCGCGTGGGCGGATCGTCTGGAGGCTGCCGGTGGAGTCGCGGTGCAGCACCTCGCCCTGGTGCAGCCAGCTCACGGTCTGCAGACCCATGTGGGGGTGCGGCGGCACCTGCATGCCGGGTTCGTCGGCGATGTCGTCGGGGCCGTAGTGATCGACGAAGCACCAGGCGCCCACCATGCGGCGGCCCAGGTTGGGCAGCAGGCGGCGGACTTCGGTGGATTCGCCGAGCTTGACGTGACGCGGGCTGAGGAGTTCCCGGACGGGCTCGGTCACCACGAAGCCGCGGCCGCCGCACAGGGCGGGAACCGCCTCGCGATCAAGATTGCTCATGGCGCTCAACCTAGCTCCGCGGGGGCTCCCGCGTCAGGTCAACGAATCGTCGGCATTTTTAATAGCCATGGATATAGTCGCCATGTACTTTATTGGTGGCCGGGGAGCCATCAGCCGAGGGACCGAGGAGCAGTCATGACCACCACTTCACCCACCGTCGACGGCCGCGCGATCGCGCTGGCCCACTACGCCGGACGCGCGGTCCTGGAGAGCGTCCTGGCCCGCTACGGCCTGACGTTCCAGCAGTCGGTGACGCTCAGACCTGTCGCCATCGCCGACACCGCCGTCGAGCGCGACGAACTTGTCGCGCAGATCGCTGACGCGCTCAAGATCGAGGCGGCGGACGTGCACGGCGTCGTCGACGAGCTGGCCGCCCAGCGGTTGATCGCCGACGAGGGTCCGAAGCTGCTCGTCACGGACGCCGGACGGGACCTGTACGCCGGGACGAGCACCGAGACCGGGAAGATCTCCGCCCGGATCTATGCCGGCCTCTCCGCCGAGGATCTGGCGGCCGCGGGGCGGGTGCTCGCCCTGGTCACCGAGCGGGCGAACGCGGAACTGGCCGCGCTCGCCGAGTAAGGGGTCCTTGCACTGTGAGCGTCCGATCAGGTCGCGTGGTCTGGTGCCGTGCATCGCAAGGCGCCGGAGCGGCCGCGATGGGGGTCCCCCCGCGCGAGGTTGTTCGAGCGTGG
>NZ_JAGMUK010000038.1:72286-150801 GCF_019049245.1 Streptomyces sp. AC555_RSS877
GAGGAGCCACGTGGCCGTTTCGGCAACGCGGCGAGGTGCGGTGCCAGACCACGCGACCCGGACGGGCATAGTGCAAGGACCCCTAAGCCGCCGTGGCCACGAAGAAGTAGTGGAATGTTTGACCATCTCGCGCGGTTGCAGGCGTCGAAGGAGGTCAGCAGTGGACATGACGTACTACGACCACGGAACGCCGGCCGAGCGCTGGGAGCGGGCGGGGATGTTCTTCGACGCGAAGGACTACGCCGCCGCGGCGCGGGTCCTGGGCGAGCTGGTCGAGGAGGTGCCGGAGCAGACCGGACCCCGGCTGCTGCTGGCCCGCGCCTACTACCACTCGGCGCAACTGCGGCGCGCGGAGAGCGAGTTGCGCGTGATCGTCGAGCGGGACCCGGTGGAGCACTATGCCCGGCTGATGCTGGGCCGCACCTTGCAGCGGCAGGGCCGGCACGAGGAGGCGGAGCCGCACATGCGCCTCGCCTCGGCGCTCGCGGGCGACTTCGAGCAGCTCTGAACCGACCGTTGTCCGGGCCCGGTTCCCTCTCTGGGAGCCGGGCCCGCGCTCCGTGTCACGTCACCCTCGGTTGTCGCACCTGCTACGTGGCGTCGGCGCCGCTCGTCCGGGTGCGCCGGCCCCGCCGGTGGGCGATCTCCCCGAGCACGACGTCCACAACGACGAACGCGGCCAGCGGGATGCCGAGCAGCGGGACGAAGTAGCCGAGCACGGCGATCACCGCCACACACGGCAGCAGGATCTGCGGCGGCACCTGCTGCCAGGCACCGCGCGGGATCGGCCGGCCGAAGGAGGAACCGCGGCCGCGCTGCCACCACATGCGGTACCCCAGCGCGATCAGCAGGATCAGCGAGAGCGCCAGCAGCATCAGCGCGATCTGGTTGACCAGACCGAACAGGACGCCGGTGTGCAGGTCGATGCCCCAGCGGGTCAGCTTGGCCAACACCGGGTAGTCGGCGAACCGCAGGACGTCGGTGACCTCACCGGTGGCCGGGTCGATCGCGACCGAGTCCTGCTTCTCGGGCCAGCTGCGCTGCACCTGCCTCACGACGTACGCCGACGACGCGTCCGCCGGCGGGACGAGCTCGACGGGGTCGCCGAGTCCTTCCGCGCGGGCGGCGGCCAGGATCTTGTCGAGGCCCACGCCGTGCTCCGCGTCCCCGGCCGAGGCGGACGCGCCGTGGCCCGAGTGCTCGCCGGCCGCGGTCGACGTGACCGACGGGGTGGACTGGCCGAGCGAGGTGCGCAGTTCGTCGATGTTCGCGCCGGCGTAGGTCGACCAGGTCAGGCCGGTCGCCGACAGGAAGATGAAGCCGGCCGCTGCCCACACGCCGACGGTGCCGTGCAGGCCGAGCGTGCGGCGGCGTCCGCTGGTGCCGCGCACCTTGCGCAGGGCGCGGCGGCGGGACAGCCACAGGACCAGGCCGCCGACCGCGATCACCCCCAGCCAGCTCGCGGCGAACTCGCTGTAGAGGCGGCCGTTCTCGCCCAGGTGCAGGTCGCGGTGGAACTCGTCGATCCAGGTGCGCAGCGGCAGCGCGCCGGTCGAGCCGTACTGCTCCAGCGCGCCCTGCACCTTGGCGGTGTACGGGTCGACGAACACCGCGAGGGTGTGATTCGGGTCGACGCCCTCGACGCCGGACAGCAGGACCCTGGTGGTCGCGTCGTCCTCGGGCGAGGGGCGTATCGCCGAGACCGCGCCCCCGGGGTGGGCTTCGCGGGCGGCGGCCACCTGCTCGGAGATCGGCAGCTTGGCGTCACCGACGGCGGAGACGGTCATCTCGTCGGCGTAGACGATCTTCTCGGCCTGGAACGCGCCGGCGTACAGGAAGCCGGTGACGGCGGCGACGAACAGGAACGGTGCGACGAACACACCGGCGTAGAAGTGCAGACGGAGGATCAGCGGACGCAGGGGGGCCCATCTGCTGGGGGACGACGGCACCGGGGCGGCGGGTTGCGGGGCCTCGTCCGATGGGGGTCCCCCCGCTGGAGCGGAGCCGGAAGTGGGGGAGGTCGAGGGAGCGGTGGACATCGGCGGGCTTCTCCCGGGGCAGGGGACGTATCTCGGCTGTAGCGGTCCAGAAGTCGGGGAGAAGGGGCGCCGAGTTCCCGGGGGCACGTGTGGCGTGCGTCACACCGAACGGTGGGAGGTGCTCGCAGGCCTCGTGGCATCCTGGCGCGATGGCTGCTCCCCGTGATCGCGCGCCCCTGGCGGAACTGGTCGAGGAACTCCTGGCCACGAACGGCCCGTTGCCCATCGTCGCCGCCGGTGATCCGGTGCTGCGGCGCGGCACCGAGCGCTTCGACGGACAGCTGGAGCCCGCGCTGCTGGCCCGTTTCGTCGAGGCCCTGCGGGTCACGATGCACGCGGCGCCGGGCGTGGGCCTCGCCGCACCTCAGGTGGGCGTGCCGCTCCGGATCGCCGTCATCGAGGATCCCGCCCTGGTGCCGGAGGAGGTTCGGCTGGTGCGCGGGCGGGTGCCGCAGCCGTTCCGGGTGCTGGTCAATCCCTTGTACGAGCCCGTGGGCACCGCCCGGGCCGCGTTCTTCGAGGGCTGTCTGAGCGTGCCGGGCTGGCAGGCGGTGGTGGCCCGGCCCGCCGAGGTCCGGCTGACCGGCCAGGACGAGGCGGGCCGCGCGGTGGACGAGGTGTTCACCGGCTGGCCCGCACGGATCGTCCAGCACGAGACGGACCACCTGGACGGCATGCTGTACCTGGACCGGGCCGAACTCCGCTCGCTGTCCTCGAACCAGGCGATGGCGGAGCGGTGGACGCAGCCGTCACCTCAGGAGGCGGCCGCGTCCCTGGGCTTCCCGTTGCCCCAGGACCTGTCCGGCGGATCAAGTCGCAGGACATCCGCGGCGCCTCATCGACGCAGGTGAGCGGGGCCTGGTGCGTCGAGCTGCAAGGCGGAGGAGGGCGTCGACGCGACGGGGGTCCCCCCGCTCGGGCGAAGTCGAGAGTGGGGGAGTCGGCAACCGACGACAACACCGCAGATCGGCGTGCCAGGCCCCGCGTCTGCGGCATGATCCGCCGGACAGGCCCTAGTTGTCCCGGTACGTCTCCAGCAGGCGCAGCCACACTTCGCTGATCGTCGGGTAGGACGGCACCGCGTGCCACAGCCTGCTGATCGGCACCTGTCCCGCGACCGCGATCGTCGCCGAGTGGATCAGTTCGCCGACGCCGGGGCCGACGAAGGTGACGCCGAGCAGGATCTCGCGTTCCAGGTCCACGACCATGCGGGCGCGGCCCTTGTAGCCGTCGGCGTACAGGCCCGCTCCGGAGACGGCGGCGAGGTCGTGGTCGACCGCGCGGACGCGGTGGCCGGCCTGTTCCGCCTCCGCCAGGGAGAGGCCCACGGAGGCCGCCTCGGGGTCGGTGAAGACGACCTGGGGGACGGCCGCGTGGTCGGCGGTGGCGGCGTGGGCGCCCCAGGGGTCGGACTCCAGGAGGGGGACACCGGAGGCTCGGGCGGCGATGGCGGCGCCCGCGATGCGGGCCTGGTACTTGCCCTGGTGGGTGAGCAGGGCTCGGTGGTTGACGTCGCCCACGGCGTACAGCCACTTGCTGCCGGGGACGCGCAGGCTGTCGTCGACCTCCAGCCAGGAGCCGGGCTCCAGACCGATGGTGTCCAGGCCGATGTCGTCGGTGCGCGGGGCGCGTCCGGTGGCGAAGAGGATCTCGTCGGCCTCGATACGGTCACCGGTGTCGGTGACGACCACGACCGTGCCGTTCTCGCGGGTGACCGACTCGACGGAGGTGCCGGTGCGCACGTCGGCGCCGGCCTCGACGAGGGCTTCGGCGACCAGTTCGCCGGCGAAGGGCTCCATGCGGTTCAGCAGGCCCTTGCCGCGGACGAGGAGGGTGACCTGCGAGCCGAGGGCCTGCCAGGCGGTGGCCATCTCGGTGGCGACCACTCCCCCGCCGACGACGACCAGCCGGCCGGGCGCCGCCTTGGCGCTGGTGGCCTCACGGCTCGTCCAGGGCTTGACCTCGGCGAGGCCGGGCAGGTCGGGCAGGACGGCGCGGGTGCCGGTGGAGACGGCCACGGCGTGCCGGGCGGTCAGTACCTTGTGCCCGCCGTCGGGGCCGGTGACCGTGACCGTGCGCGGTCCGGTGAGGCGGCCGTGTCCGCGGTGGAGGTCGGCGCCGATGCTGTCGAGCCACTGGATCTGGCCGTCGTCCTGCCAGTGGGAGGTGTAGTAGTCGCGGTGGGCTAGGACCGCGGCCGTGTCGAGGGGGCCCTGGACGGCCTGGCTGAGGCCGGGTGTGCGGCGGGCGTCGGCGCGGGCGATGACCGGGCGCAGCAGGGCCTTGCTGGGCATGCACGCCCAGTACGAGCATTCGCCGCCGACCAGTTCGCTCTCCACGACCGCGGTGGAGAGGCCGGCCGCACGAGTGCGGTCGGCGACGTTCTCCCCCACGGGTCCGGCACCGAGCACCACGACGTCGTACGCGATGGATTCCGTTTCCGTCATGGGGTCAGTCTGGTGGGTGGTGTGCGCCGAGGCCACATGGGTACGTGCGCGGAATATGCACCAGGGCCGCCGTGTTGTGCCGACGGCCTCGCCCCACACCAGGAAGTAGGGATCACGCCATGAGCAGCACCGTGGAGCTCACCAAGGAGAACTTCGACGAGACGGTCACGGAGAACGAGTTCGTCCTGATCGACTTCTGGGCGTCCTGGTGCGGTCCGTGCCGTCAGTTCGCGCCGGTCTACGAGAAGGCGGCCGAGGAGAACCCTGACCTGGTGTTCGGCAAGGTGGACACCGAGGCGCAGCCGGAGCTGGCCGCGGCCTTCGGTATCCAGTCGATCCCGACCCTGATGATCGTGCGTGACCAGGTCGCCGTGTTCGCCCAGCCGGGCGCCCTGCCCGAGGCCGCCCTGACGGACGTCATCGGGCAGGCCCGCAAGCTGGACATGGACGAGGTCCGCAAGGCCGTCGAGCACCAGCAGGAGCAGGCCGAGCAGAACGGCCAGTGACCTGCCCTGCCGGAGGCCCTAGAAGGGGTACGGCGCCACGTCCGCGCGCACGGTCGTCCAGCGCACGTCGGTGAAGGCCTCCAGGTTGGCCTCGCCCCCGAAGCGGGCGCCGGTGCCGGACGCGGCGATGCCGCCGAAGGGGGCGACCGCCTCGTCGTTCACGGTCTGGTCGTTGATGTGCACGATGCCGGTGGGGATCCGCTCGGCCAGGTCGAGGCCGCGGGCGGCGTCCCGGGTGACGATGCCGAGCGAGAGTCCGTACGGGCCGGTCGCGGCCAGGGCGGCCGCCTCCTCGGGCGTGCTGAAGGATCGCACGGGCGCGACCGGGCCGAACACCTCCTCCGCGTACGCGGGCGTGTCCTCGTCGACGCCGGCGAGGACTGTCGGCCGGTAGAAGAGCTCCTCGTGCGTGCCGCCCGCGGCCAGCTTGGCGCCGTGGGCCGTGCTCGCCTGCACCAGGCCGTGGATCTTGGCGAGCTGGCCGGAGTCGATGATCGGGCCGAGGTGGACCTGGCCGCGGAACGGGTCGCCGACGGCGAGCGAGTCGGCCTTCGCGGCCAGCCGCTCGACGTACTCGCCGTACAGCGACTCGTGCACCAGGTGGCGGCCGGTGGTCATGCAGATCTGGCCCTGGTGGAAGAAGGAGCCCCAGGCGGCCGTGGAGATCACGGCGTCGAGGTCGGCGTCCTCCAGGACGATCAGGGCGGAGTTGCCGCCGAGTTCCAGGTGGGCGCGCTTGAGGTGGCGTCCGGCAGCCTCGCCGACGGCCCGGCCGGCCGCGGTCGACCCGGTGAAGGAGATGACCGGCACCCTCGGGTCGGCGACCAGGGCCTGACCGGCGTCCGGACCGCCCGGCAGGACGTGGAACAGGCCTTCCGGCAGGCCCGCCTCGGCGAAGACCGCGGCGAGTGACAGTCCGCCGCAGACCGCCGTACGCGGGTCGGGCTTCAGGACGACGGCGTTGCCGAGGGCGAGCGCCGGGGCGACGGAGCGGATGGAGAGGATCAGCGGGGCGTTGAACGGGGCGATCACCCCCACGACCCCGACGGGAACGCGCCGCGTGTAGGACAGCCGGGCCGCCTCGCTGGGCAGGACCTGCCCGGCCGGGCGGGAGGCGAGGGCCGCGGCCTCGTAGCACTCCTGGGCGGCGACGTGCAGCTCGAAGTCGGCCTTGCCGGGGATGGAGCCGGACTCGCGGACCAGCCACTCGCGCAGTTCGTCGGCGTGCGCGGCGAACAGGTCGCCGGCCTTGCGCAGGACGCCCGCGCGGACGAAGTGGGGCACGCGGGCCCACTCGGCCTGGGCGGCGCGGGCCGCCTCGGCGGCGGTCGCGACGTCCTCGGCGGTGGCGAGGGTGACGGTGCCGAGTGTGTCGCCGGTGGCGGGTTCGGTGACGGCGTGTTCAGGTCCTGACAGGCTGCGCAACTGCCAGGTCTTGGGGTCGAGCAACGGCATGACGGCTCTCCGTTCGGTCACCGGCGGGACTCACAGGGTGAGTGGGAGTCCCGAGTAGTTCGCGGCCAGTTCGGCCGCCGCGTGGCGGGATGCGGTGATCCGGCGCAGCCGTGCGAGCTGCATCCGGTCGTCGAACACATCCCCATTTGGTTGAGCATGCAACATCCTAGTCATGTCGTAAGAGAACCGGGTCGCCTGCCACACCCTCGCGAGGCACAACTCCGAATAGCGATCCAGCAGTTGCGCCGATCCGGTGCGGTGCAGCTCGGTGAGGGCGCGGGCCAGGACGCGGACGTCGGACACCGCGAGGTTGAGGCCCTTGGCGCCGGTCGGCGGAACGATGTGGGCGGCGTCCCCGGCGAGCAGCAGCCGTCCGTGGCGCATCGGCTCGTGCACGTGACTGCGCATCGGCGTCACCGACGTGGCGGTGATCGGGCCGCGGGCCAGGGTCCAGTCGGCGTCGATCGCGAAGCGGGCGGCGAGTTCGTCCCAGATCCGCTCGTCGGGCCAGTCGCCCGGATCGGTCCCGTTCGGGACCTGGAGGTAGAGCCGGGAGACGGCCGGGGATCGCATGCTGTGCAGGGCGAAGCCGCGCTCACCCCGGGCGTAGACCAGCTCCTCGCAGGAGGGCGGGACGTCGGCGAGGATCCCCAGCCAGGAGTACGGGTAGTCGTGGGCGTACGTCCGGCTCGTCGCCGTCGGGAAGGCGTCGCGGGCGACGCCGTGGGAGCCGTCGCAGCCGACGACCCAGTCACAGGTCAGCGTCCGTTCACGGCCCTCGTGCCGGAAACGTACGACGGGCCGCTCGCTGTCCGGCTTCTCGACCGCCAGCGCCTCGGCCCCGAACAACAGCGGTGGCCCCTGGTCCAGTTGGAGCGCGATGAGGTCCTTCACGATCTCGGTCTGAGCGTAGATCGTGACGCTGCGGCCGCCGGTGAGGGACGGGAAGTCGATGCGGTGGCGTTCGCCCGCGAACCGCAGCTCGATGCCGTGGTGGACCAGCCCTTCGGCGTCGAGCCGGTCGGCGGCGCCCGCCTCGCGCAGGGCGTCGACCGTGCCCTGCTCCAGCATTCCGGCACGCTGGCGCTGCTCGACGTACTCCCGCGTCCTGCTCTCCAGGACCACGCAGTCGATGCCGGCCCGATGCAGCAGCCGGGCCAGGAGCAGTCCGGCGGGGCCACCGCCGATGACGCCGACCGTCGTACGCATGGCCCGCCTCCCTGGGCATCAGCTGGAGTCGCGGTGGACCACCGAGGCTCCCAGCACCGTGTGCGTCTCGGGCGCGGCGCCGGGGTTGCGCGCCGCGCGGTCGACCAGTTCGGCCAGGTCACGGCCGGACGGCAGCTCGATGTGGACAGTACTCAGTCTGGGCCGCAGCAGCCGTCCCAGCATCAGGTCGTCGGCACCGATCACCGCCGTCTCCTCGGGAATGCCGACGCCCTCGTCCTGCAGGGCGCGCATCAGCAGCATCGCGTACTCGTCGTTGTACGCGAACACGGCGTCCAGGTCGAGCGCGCGCCAGCGGGCGGCGAGGCGCGCGGCGGCGGCCTCCTCGTAGGCGAGAGGCAGGCCGGTGACGGTCGCGTCGGTGCCGTACAGGGACCGTCGTACGCCTTCGAGGCGGGGCGTGGAGAAGGCGTCCAGGCCGGGTTCCTCGGGGACGACGACACCGATGCGGCGCCGACCGCGGGCGTACAGGTGGCCTCCGGCCGAGTGGCCGACCGCCTCGTGGTCCATGAGCAGGGCGTGGGCGCCCTCGACGGCCTCGGGGCCGAGGGTGACCACGGCCCGGGCGCCGGAGCGCTTGAGCACCGCTACGCCCTTGGGGCCGAGGCCGGTGCCGGGCACCAGTACGGCGACCGGCCGCAGTTCGGCCCAGGCGCGGGCGGCCTCGTCGCCATGCGCGCCGACCGCACCGAACTGCACGACCGTGTAGTCGAGACGGCCCAGGGCCGACTGGAGTTCGCTGATGAACTGGCTGTAGAGCGGACCGACCGGGAAGGTCGGCGCGGGCATCAGGACCATCCGGCTGTGCCCGGCGCGCAGGCTGCGGGCCGCCGCGTGCGGGACGTACCCGAGCTCCTTCGCGGCCTCGTGGACGCGGCGGCGGGTGGGCTCGCTGATCCGGACGGCGCTGGTGTTGTTGAGGACGTAGGAGACGGTCGCGCGCGACACGCCGGCCAGGCGGGCCACATCGGCGCTCGTGGGCACGGAGCGCGGCACGGCGGACACGGGCGCGGGCGTTTTCGGTATCTGCACCATGACGTACCGCATCTTTGCAGAACCTGTGCGTGGAACTTTCGGGTGGGGGAACTTCGCGGCGGAAAAGACGCTCAGCGCGACTGTTCGTCCGCGGTGGCCGTCATCCGGTCGACCAGGTCGCACCAGCCGGCCTCCAGGCGCTCCGAGGGCATCCCGCACTGCCGGGTCAGGTGATGGACCAGGTCGGGGCTCACGTATCCCATCAGCGTGTGGGCGAGGAGCTCGACGTCCGCGTCCGGGACCGCCTGGCGCAGCAGCAGGGCGACATGGCTGTGCAGGACGCGGCGGGGCGGGTTGGAGAACCGTCGTTCCGCGCTCGGTTCGGCAGCCAGCTGCAGGTCGAGTTCGTCGGCCGAACGGCGCAGCAGGGCGCAGCCGAACGCCCGCAGCCGCTCGACAGGGGGCGCCCCGGGGCCCAGCGGCGGGGGGCCGCTGAGGAAGGCGGCCTGGAACTTCTTCTCGGAGTGGTCGAGCAGGGCGGTCAGCAGGCCGGTGCGGTCGCCGAAGCGCCTGAAGACCGTCCCCTTGCCGACGTTGGCGGCGACGGCCACCGCCTCCATCGTCACTCCGGCCGCGCCGTGCTCCGCCACCAGCCGGGCGGCTGCCTCCAGCAGCCGGGCCCGGTTGCGCGCGGCGTCGGCGCGCAGGCCGGGCTCCTCCTCGAAGGAACCGACCTGCAGCAACTCGGGCTGGACGGCGGGCTCCTGAGGCTGCGGGAAGGGGGGCAGGACGGCGGACATGAAATCAGCGTAAAGCATCGGGAACAAAACTGGACCGCGGTCCGGTTAGGATGCTAGAAAGTTAAACGGACCTCGGTCCGGATCGTCACGGCACCTTTTCAGCACCCGGGAGTTTCGTATGTCTGTTCGCATCCTCGCGCTCGTCGGCAGCCTCCGCGCCGGTTCGACCAACCGCCAGCTCGCCGAGGCAGCCGTCAAGCACGCGCCCGAGGGCGCCGACGTGGTGTTGTTCGAGGGCCTGGCCGACATCCCCTTCTACAACGAGGACGTCGACGTCGAGGGCAGCGTCCCGGCCGCCGCCGCCAAGCTGCGTGAGGCCGCCGGCTCCGCCGACGCCTTCCTGTTCTTCTCTCCCGAGTACAACGGCACCATCCCGGCCGTCCTGAAGAACGCGATCGACTGGCTGTCCCGCCCGTACGGCGCCGGCGCCTTCGGCGGCAAGCCCGTCGCCGTGGTCGGCACCGCCTTCGGCCAGTACGGCGGCGTCTGGGCGCAGGACGAGGCCCGCAAGGCCGTGGGCATCGCCGGCGGCAAGGTGATCGAGGACCTCAAGCTGTCCATCCCCGGCTCCCTGACCCGCTTCGCCGAGACCCACCCGGCCGACGACGCCGAGGTCGCCGCGCAGCTCACCGAGGTCGTCGCCCGCCTGCACGGCCACGCCGGCGAAGTGGTCGCCGCCTGACGGGTCAGGACCCCGCACAGGGCTGGAACCGCCGTATCACCACAGGTCCCGGAGGGGGCCGGAGCGCACGCAGCGCTCCGGCCCCCTCGGCGTCGTCCTGCGCGGGCCGCGCCGCTCGTACATCACGCCACCGCCGTGGGCGCCAACTCCCGCAGCTCCGCCAGCGCGGCCACCACGGCCGGGCGGGTCCGGCCGCCCCGGCGGGTGCAGGTGAGCAGTTTGCGGTGCGGGTCGCCCGTGCACTGCACGCGGGCGATCGGCAGGTGCGGGGTGAGGTGGGCCAGCCGGGGGATCAGCGCGACGCCCAGCCGGTTGGCGACCAGGTGGGCCGTGACGTTCCAGTCCAGCGCGTGATGGACGATGTCCGGCGTGAACCCGGCCTCGCCGCAGGCCGACAGCACATGCGGACGACAGGGGCTTTCCGGGAGCGGGGCGATCCAGTCCTCGCGCGCCGCCTCCGCGAGGTCGACGCGTCCGCGCCCGGCCAGCGGATGGTCCGCGGGGACGACCAGGTCGAAGGGGTCGTCCAGGAGGGGCTGCTGGTCGAAGCGCGCGTCGCCGAGCGGCGGGTTGTGCGGGGTCGCCTCGACGACCGCCAGATCGGTCTCCCCCTCGAACAACAGGTCGAAGCTCTCCGGCACGCCCGCCTCCCGGATCCGGACAGCCAGCCGCGGGTGCCGCTCGCGCAGCCGGGCCGCCATCGGGGCCAGCAGCACCGAGATGAGCACCGGGAAACCACTCGCACGCAGCGGCCCGGCGGGCTCGCCGTGGTCGGCCCGCAGGTCGAGTTCGGCCTGTTCCCAGCGGGCCTGGATGGCGTCGGCATGCGCGAGCAGACTCTCGGCGGCCGGGGTGAGCCGTACTCCGCGCCCCTGCGGTTCGAGGAGGTCGACGCCCAGATCGCGGGCGAGCTGGCGGATCTGCTGGGAGGCTGCGGAGGTCGTGAAGTGCAGGGCGGCCGCCGCGGCGGTGACCGTGCCGTAGTGCGCCACCGCCCGCAGGACATGAAGCCGACGCAGGTCAATCATGAAGTCCACGCTTCAAGGTCGGCTCCGGAAAGTCAACCTGGACGTGCCCGAAGACCCCGACGCACCCTGGCTGTGTCGCGACGGCCCATCAGCCCCCGTACGCAGGAGTCCCCATGACCAGCACGACCGGCACGACCGGCGCCGTCTGCCCGCACTGCGGCTGGCCCGACGGCGCCGAGCCCTTCCAGGTGGTGTCCCGGCACGGCACGGCGGCGGGAACCACGGTGTGGACCCGCTGCGGCTGCGGTTCACTGCAGGTGCGCGTCGCGGACGGCCGGGGCACGCGGATCGTCTCCCGCAGCCGCCCGGCCACCGCTCGGGCCGGCTCCGCCGGCCGCTGAACTGAAGTCGAACGTGACCGGGGTGCCGTCAGGCCACGCGTTCGGGCTCGGCGGCCTCCTGCTTCCTCGCGGCCCGCAGGCTGGTCAGCGTGGTGACCGTCAGGACGAGCACGATGAAGCCCAGCGAGAAGGGGATGCCGATCTCCGGGACGTGGACGCCGGACTCGTGCAGCGCGTGCAGGACCAGCTTGACGCCGATGAAGCCGAGGATGATCGACAGGCCGTAACTGAGGTGGACCAGCTTCCTGAGCAGACCACCGATCAGGAAGTACAGCTGCCTCAGGCCCATCAGCGCGAACGCGTTGGCCGTGAACACGATGTACGGGTCCTGGGTGAGCCCGTAGATGGCGGGAATCGAGTCCAGGGCGAACAGCACGTCGGTGGAGCCGATCGCGAGCATCACGACCAGCATCGGGGTCATCACCCGCTTGCCGTTCTCCTGCACCCACAGCTTGGTGCCGTGGTACCGGTCGGCCACACCGAAGCGCTTCTCCACCGCTTTCAGCAGCTTGTTCTCCTGGTACTCCTCGTCGTGCCCTTCCTTACGGGCGTCCTGGATCAGCTTCCAGGCGGTCCAGATCAGAAAGGCACCGAAGAGGTAGAACACCCACGAGAACGCGGAGATGATCGCCGCACCGGCCGCGATGAAACCCGCCCGCAGCACGAGTGCCATGATCACGCCGACCATCAGCACGCGCTGCTGGTACTGGGACGGAACCGCGAACTTCCCCATGATGAGTACGAAGACAAAGAGGTTGTCGACGCTCAGCGACTTCTCCGTGACGTATCCGGCGAAGAACTCACCGGTGGGCTTGGCACCACCGAAGACGAACAGGGCGACGCCGAACAGGCAGGCAAGGACGATCCAGACGACCGTCCAGGTCCCCGCCTCCCGCACCGAGACGTCATGGGGCTTCCTGCCGATGAAGAAGTCCGCGGCGACCAGCGCGCACAGGGCTGCGACGGTCAGCAGCCAGACGGTGACAGAGACGTTCACTGATACTCCTGGTGCGTGGGGGGCATCGACAGCGTCGTCAGCGCATCGGATCCCTTCCACCGACGGAAGATGAAGAACTGGCCATGTCTCGGCAAAGAACGGCAGGTCAGACCGGGACATGGCGGAAAAGTACGGGCACCCACCCGCCGTACGGCGGGCAGGTTCCGCCGTACGGCGGCGCTCCGCGCCCGTCGCGTGCGCGAATCATGGCGCAACGAGCCGCCGCGCCCCGCGTCAGGAGATCCCATGAGCCTCGTCCCACCCCCGTTCGACCCGGAACTCGCCGCCGCCCTGGAGATGATCAAGGACGTGCTGTCCCCCGGGCTCACCCCGGAAGAGATCGACGTCCTGCGCACCGGGCCGGCCATCCTGATGCTGGCCGAGCTGGACCTGACCTTGGACGGGCACTTCGAGGTCGAGGACCGTACGGTGCCGGGTCCCGAGGGCGAGCCCGACATCTCGCTGCTGATCTGCCGGCCGGCCGCACCTGAACTCGCGGGCGTGCCGCTGCCGGTCGTCTACCACGTGCACGGCGGCGGCATGATCCTCGGCAACAACCGGGTCGGCGTGGACGTGCCGCTGGCCTGGGCGAAGGAGCTGGGCGCGGTCGTGGTGTCGGTGGAGTACCGACTGGCGCCGGAGCACCCGCACCCGGCGCCGGTCGAGGACGTCTACGCCGGCCTCGTCTGGACGGCGGAGCACGCCGCGGAGATCGGCGGCGACCCGGACCGCATCGTCGTGGCGGGCGCCAGCGCGGGCGGCGGTCTTTCCGCGGCGCTGGCCCTGCTCACGCGGGACCGCAAGGGGCCGGAGCTGATCGGCCAGGTACTGCTGTGCCCGATGCTGGACGACCGCAACGACACCCCGTCCTCGCACCAGATGGCGGGCCTCGGCGTGTGGGACCGCACCGCCAACGAGACCGGCTGGGGAGCGCTTCTCGGCGAGGCGCGCGGCGGTTCCGACGTGTCCGCGTACGCGGCGCCGGCCCGCGCCGAGGACCTGTCCGGGCTGCCGCCGGCCTTCCTCGACGTGGGCTCCGCGGAGACCTTCCGGGACGAGGTCGTCGCCTACGCCTCCCGGCTCTGGCAGGCGGGAGGGGTGGCCGAGCTGCACGTGTGGCCCGGCGGCTTCCACGGCTTCGACGGCTCCGCCCCCCAGGCGGCACTCTCCCAGACGGCCCGCGCGGCCCAGTCGACGTGGCTGCGGAGGCTGCTGGGCGGGGGGATCTGAGGCCTCTGAAGCGCGGGGGGCTTGGGACACGGGGCTCTCTGGCACAGGTCTCTTGGGCACAGGCCCGCGGAGCGCAGGCCCTTGGAGCGTGGCCTTGGGCGCCGCTCTCGGCACGGGACTCGGGCGCAGGCCCATGGAGCGGCAAGTTTTTTCTCGGGGAAGGGTCGCACGGACGCAGGTCCATGGGGCGCAGACCTCCGGGGGCGCAAACCTCCGGGCACAGGTCTCCGGGAACGCCAGGCCTCTCGGGCGCGGGCACTGCAGACGCAGGACGCTGGAGGCGCGAGCCTTTCGGGCGCGGGCACTCGGAGCGCAGGCTCCGGGGGCGTATGGCGACCTCCAGGGCCGTGCGACCGAATGACCTCACTGCACAGGCTCCGCCGAACGGGACGGAATAGCGCACCATGGACGCATGAAAGAGCTGGCCGGGCGCCTGACCGAGCTGGACCCGGACGCCGGCGCCGCCGTCCAGGTCATCGCCTACTTCGACCGACTGGCCGAGTCCCGGGCCGGGCTGGAGGCGCTGGTCCGTGGGGCCGCGGTGCTGGCCGGGGTGCCGGCGCGGCTGGTCGACGCCGACCGGCGGGTGCACGTCCGTGTCGAGGCCGACGGCACCCGCCGGGAGACGGACCGTCCGCCGGACGCCGCCTGGCCGTCCGCCGCGCTGGCGCCGGGCGGGGCCGCGGCCCTGTGGCTGGAGCGGGCGGAGGCGGCGCCCCCCAGCGTGGTGGACGCGGTGATCCTGGAGCGGGCCGCCGGCGCCGTACGGCTCGTCCTCGACCGCACCCGGGGCCGGGCTCGCTCCGACGATCCCGCGCTGATCGAGACGGCCCTGGACGCCTCGGCCCCGGAACCCGCCCGGCTGCACGCGGTCCGCAAACTGGGCCTGGACCCCGCTGCACCCGCACGCGCCCTGGCCCCGCGCGACGGCCGGCCCCGGATCGTCGCCGCGCACCCGGAGGCCCGACTCCCCGCCGACCGGCTCGGCGTCGGCCCCGCCGTCCCGGTGCTGGACCTGCCGCTTTCCTGGGCCGCCGCCCGTACCGCCCTGCGGTTCACCGCGGACGGCACCGCACAGGACCCCGGACCGCGCGTGGTGTACGCCGACGAGCTCGGCGGCATCGCCCTGCTGGCCGACCTGGTCGCCCCGGGCGCCGAACCGCCGCCCGACGTCCGGGCCCTGGAAGCGGCGGCCGCGACCACGCCCTGGCTGCCGGCCACCCTGCACGCCGTGGCCGCGACGGCGAGCCTGCGCGCGGCGGCCGTCGAGATCAACGTGCACCACTCCACGCTCCAGGACCGGCTGACCCACGCCGAGCACCTGCTCGGCTGGCCCCTGCGCACACCGCAGGGCCGACTGCGCCTGCAGTTGGCCCTGACGATGCGGCATCTGGCGCGGTCGTAGCGGGTCGCGCGCGTGCTGTCGGACGGCCACGGCGATCACGACGATCACGACGATCGATCCCGGCGATGCTTGCATGCGCGCTATAAGCGCATCCGCTGGAAATTTCAAGCATGGCCTATCCTGGATGGTCAGTCACCTCGGGACGGAGGAGCAGGCCCCATGACCGCCACAGACCCCGCACTCACCGCCCTCGCACAGGGCTGGTGCGCCCTCTCCCTGCTGCACGGCAGGATCGAGGCCCACATCGAGCGGGCCCTGCAGACGGGGCACGACCTGAGCGTGCGCGAGTACTCCCTGCTGGACGTCCTCGGCCGCCAGCACGACGGCGAGGGCGGTCACCTCCAGATGAAGCAGGTCGCCGACGCCGTCGTCCTCAGCCAGAGCGCCACCACCCGCCTGGTGACCCGCCTCGAAGACCGCGGCCTGCTCTCCCGCTACCTCTGCCCCACCGACCGCCGCGGCATCTACACCGACGTCACCCCGGCCGGTCGCGAACTCCTCGAAGAAGCCCGTCCCACCAACGAGAGGGCCCTGCGCGAAGCCCTCGACGAGGCCGCGCGGAACCGGGAACTCGCCCCGCTGGTACGGGCCGTCGAGACCCTCGGCGTGGCCGCATGAGCCTGCCGCCGCTTCCGCTGTCCGGGATCACCGTGGTCAGCCTGGAGCAGGCGGTGGCCGCTCCCTTCGCCACCCGGCAGCTCGCCGATCTCGGTGCCCGGGTGATCAAGGTGGAGCGGCCGGGCGACGGCGACTTCGCGCGCCGCTACGACACGACCGTGCACGGCCACTCCAGTTACTTCGTGTGGCTCAACCGGTCCAAGGAGTCCCTCACGCTCGACCTCAAGGACCCCCGGGGCCGCGAGATCCTGCACGAACTCCTCGGTGGCGCCGACGTGTTCGTGCAGAACCTCGCACCCGGAGCCGCCGACCGGCTCGGCCTCGGCGTGGACTGCCTCCAGGAGCGGTGGCCGCGACTGATCCCGTGCACGATCTCCGGTTACGGCACCTCCGGGCCGTGGGCCGACCGCAAGTCGTACGACCTGCTGGTGCAGTGCCAGACGGGCCTGGTGTCCCTGACCGGCACGGCCGACGAGACCGCCCGCGTCGGCATCTCCGTCGCCGACATCGCGGCCGGGATGTACGCCTATTCCGGCGTCCTCACCGCCCTGTTCACGCGCGCCACCACCGGCACGGCACACCCGGTGGAGGTGTCCCTGTTCGAGGCGCTGGCCGAGTGGATGGGCCAGCCCGCCAACTACACCCGGTACGGCGGCACCCAGCCCCCGCGCCTGGGCACCCAGCACGCCACCATCGCGCCGTACGGCGCCTACACGGCCGCCGACGGCAGGGACGTGCTGTTCTCCATCCAGAACGAACGCGAGTGGGCCGCACTGTGCGCCGACTTCCTCGGGCGGCCCGAACTGGCCGCCGACCCGCGTTTCGCCACCGGCTCCGACCGGGTCGTCCATCGCGATGAGCTCAACGCCGTCGTCGCCGAGCGCGTCGAGCGCTCCGCCGCCGAGGAGATCCTGAAGGACCTGGAGGCCATCGGCATCGCCTGTGCCGGGGTCAACGACATCGCCGGGTTCCTCGGCCACCCGGTCCTCGCCGCCCGTGGTCGCTGGCGCCAGGTGGGCGTGCCCGGCGGGGCGACGGTGCAGGCGTTGCTGCCGCCGGCCGACCTGGCGGGGCTGCCGGCACGCATGGACCCCGTACCGGGTGTGGGCGAGCACACCGAGGCGATCCTCGCGGAACTCGGCCGCGGCCCCGCCGACATCGAGGCACTGCGCGCCGACGCCGTCATCTGACCGCGGAGGACCACCGACGCGGCGGCCGAGTGCGGCCGGGCCGCCCGCGGGCGGGTCTCACCAGGACGTCCCCGAACGCGTGACGCGGAATCCGACGTCGTCCACCCGGAACGTCGGATGGCTGCGGCGGCGTACGGACGCCCGGCAGCTCCAGTGCTCGTCGAACCAGCCGCCGCCGCGCAGGACCCGGTAACTGCCGTAGACCTCCGGGTCGTAGAGATCCCAGCACCACTCCCAGACGTTGCCGAGCATGTCGTACAGGCCCCACGGGTTGGGCCGTCTGCCGCCCACCTCGTGGATCCGTTCGTCCGAGGTGCCGCGGTACCAGGCGATCTCGTCGAGCGGCCCGTACCGCGGCCCGGTGGTGCCTGCACGGCAGGCGTGCTCCCACTCGGCCTCGGTCGGCAACCGGTACCCGTCGGCGTCCGCGTCCCAGTCGGCTCCTTCGCCGTCGGGGTGGACCCGGTACGCGGGCGTCAGCCCGGCGCGCTCCGACAGGGCGTTGCAGAACCGGACCGCGTCCCACCAGGAGACCCCCTCGACGGGTAACCGGTCACCTTGCGCCGAGCCTGGCCGATGCCCCGTCACCTGGGCGTACAGCTCCTGGGTGACGGGGTACGCGGCCAGCCGGTAGGGCGCGAGCTCCACCTTCCAGGTGCGTTCGGTCCGCCGGTCGGCCAGCGTGACCTGTCCGGCGGGGACGGCGGTCATCCGGTGCTCCGCGCTCAGGTTCATGCGCGGATGATCTCACCGGCGGGCGGACGGCGGGCCGGCCGGGGCCCGGCCGCTCGGCCCTACTCAGTAGCCGTAGCGACTCTTCACATGGCGCCAGAAGTCGCGGAACATCCACTTGTCGAACTCCGTGATCTGCGCGGCGCTGCCCGCCTTCATGAGGAAGCAGCACTGGCCGGTCGGGGTCCAGTCGTAGAAGTCGTCGAGGCCGAAGGTGTGGCCGACCTCGTGCAGGTAGATGTGGATGTTCTCCTGGTCCAGCGCGCCGGTGAAGTACTCCTGGCCGACCCGCTGGCCCCAGTCACCGCCGGCACCGCCCTGGAATCCCTTGGTCAGCCACAGCGACTGGTCGTAGTGGCGGGCCGCGCCGCCCGGGCACCTGGAGTAGTCGCCGTCCTGGTGGAAGAAGCGGCCGCAGTCCGGAGCGCACTGCGGGGCGCCGCCGCCGTCGAGGTTGCCCGCGTAGATGTCGACGGAGTTGTCGGTCCACTGCAGGGTCGACCGGGACTTGACCGCCCAGCCGACGATGTTGACGGGGACGGTGGTGTACGGCCAGGCGTTGTGTCCCTTGCCGCCTTCGACCATGGCCGCCATCCACTTGCCGAACTGCTTCTTCAGCGCGGTGTGGATCCGGTCGCGCAGGGCGGCGCTGACCGGGGCGTCGGACTCCCAGCGGACGCAGTAGTTGACGCTTCCCTTGTTGGCCATGACCTGGTCCCAGCCGTAGTTCCGGAAACCGTGGAGGTCCGGGTAGGTCGACTGGACGTGGTTCCAGACCTCGTTCAGGGGCTGGACCAGGTTGGCGGGGGGATTCCAGTCGTCGGCGGCCGGGGCCGGGATGACCGCGGCCCCGGCCGGAGTCGCCGCCGCCTGTGCCGGGGTCACCGACACGCCCGGCAAGGCGAACACTGCGGCCAGGGCGGCCAGGACGGCGATCAGACGCGCAATGCGGGTGCGCATGGTGAACTCCCTTGGTGGGGTACGGGATTCACCTTCGTGTCGCCGCCGATGCCCGGCAGGTTGCCGCATCCTGCCGGCCGGCTGCCGCGTCCCGCCCGGCTCAGCCGGTAAGCGGTGCCGTCGCGAGCACGTCCCCCGTGGGCACGGTGGTCAGCTCCGTCGCCGCCGGAAGTTCCGCCGTGGGCACGGTGGTCGCCTCTGTCGCGCCGCCGCCCAGCACTCCCGTGACCAGTCCGATCACCGGCGTCAGCAGCCCGGTGACCTGGCCCAGTACCGCGCCCAGATCGAGTGAGGTGAGTGCCCCGAGGATTCCGTCGATCGACGACTGGAGCCCGGTGAGCAGGTCCGAGACCGGGTCGGCGGCCGTGGCCGCCGGCACCGAAGAAGCCAGCCGCTGCTGAACAGCGGCATGCGCGGTCCGTACGGCGCGGTCATACGCGGCGGCGTCCGCCCGGTCGAGACGGCTGCCCTCCGACGCGGCGATGGAGTTCACCACGTCGACGAGCGGGGTGAACACGGCGGCGCGGTCCGCTCTCTCCAGCGCGTCGAACCGTTCCACGACCGCGTCCGCCGCCGGGGCGGAGCGTGCCACGGCGGCCCGGTCCACGGCCTCCAAGGAGGTGTCGCTCGCGGCAGCGGCGGTGCCGGCCGATGCGAGCAGCAGGGCCGAGCACAGCAGGGGCGGCAGGAGGAGACCGCGGGTAACCAGGGGACGCATGCACGTTCCTTTCCCTCACGCTGTTCAACGCTGTTCTGGGCCCACCGTGGAAAGCACCCCGACCCTCCGCAACCGCTCCTGCCACCGGTGACCCGCCCTACGCGTCGGCGAGGTCACGCTGACCAGCACCTTCCCGGACAGCACGGCCGCTTCGGGCGGTACGGGCACGCTCGCCCGTCAGGGTGCGCCACCCTTAGTTCTGCTGCTCCGTCCGGACGGGCGACCGGGCATGGACACACATCTCACAGAATCCGGAAACTTCACAGAATTCCGGCAACCCTTGCGGAAGCGGTGGCGACTGGTGGGCGACGCGCTCCACGAACTGCCGAACGAAGGTCACCACGTGAGTACAAGAGCAGCCCTGCACCGCCGGACGCGGCGCGGGAGAACCAACCGTCGGACTGTTCTGATCAGCGTGGTGGCCACCGCACTGGTCGGGGGCGCGATCATCGGCGGTGTCCTGATGAGGTCATCGGCCTCCGGGCCGGCGGCGGCCAAAACCCGGTCCGCGCCGTCCGCTTCGGCGTCGCCCTCCCCTTCGGGTTCGGCATCCTCTCCCTCCCCCTCAGCGTCCTCGTCGGCCTCGGCATCCGCCTCGCCCTCGGCTTCGGCTTCGGCTTCGGCATCCGCGAGCAAGAGCGCGTCCGCCTCCGCCGCCAGGCGCCCCTCCCCCGCCTCCGCCCTCGGCTCCTGGCCGACCGCCACCGGGGGCAAGCCGGTGACGTCCACCATCCAGGTCTCCGGCAGCTACGACGGCGGCCTGCGACGCTTCTACGGCTCCGGCGCCCTGGGCGGCGACGGGCAGGACGAAAACCAGGACCCCGTCTTCGAACTCGCCGACGGAGCCGTCCTGAAGAACGTCGTCCTCGGCGCGCCGGCCGCCGACGGCGTGCACTGCCTGGGCAGTTGCACCCTGCAGAACGTGTGGTGGCAGGACGTCGGCGAAGACGCGGCCACCTTCAAGGGCACCTCGCCCTCCGCCACGTACCTCGTCGTCGGCGGCGGCGCCCGGCAGGCGGACGACAAGGTCTTCCAGCACAACGGTGCCGGCACACTGACCGTCAGCAACTTCCAGGTCGCCGAGTTCGGCAAGCTCTACCGCTCGTGCGGCAACTGCGAGACGCAGTACAAGCGCCACGTCGTGATCGACAACGTCAGGGTGACCGCCCCCGGCAAGGTGCTGGCCGGCGTCAACGCCAACTACGGGGACACCGCCACCCTTTCCCGTGTGACGATCATCGGCGACAGCGGCAGGGACATCACCGTCTGCGAGCGCTTCCAGGGCAACACCAGCGGCGCGGAGCCGAGCAAGATCGGCAGCGGTGCGGACGGCACGTCCTGCCACTACAGCGCATCGGGCATCGCCTACAAGTGACCGACGGCGCGTTCCTGTGAGACTCGGTGTTACGGCCATGCAAACGAAATACCGTGGCTAGACTCCCGCCCCATGCGTAACTCCAGTCCCATCAGGCAGTGGAAGAAGACGTCCCCTCGCGCCTCGCGCCCCGACACCCACGACTGGAGAAGAACGGCCCGGAACGCGGCCCGTCGGAGCGCGAGGCGCCTCAAGGCGCCTGTGCCGCAGGCCACGTGCAAGCCGCTCGGCACACCGGCCGAGAGGGGGGACGACGTTCCGTGAAAGCTCGGCACAAACAGTCCCGCGACCCGCGCGGACACTGGCTGCGTACGTGTGGGGGGACACCGAGCTCGACCAGAAGGTCGACCTCGGTGCGCTCCCGGACCGGCCGGCGCAGGGGAGGGGGACCAACTACCTGATCGTGGGCTCCGACAGTCGTGCGGGCCTGTCGGAGCAGGCCCGGAAGGATCTGCGCACCGGCTCGGCCGAGGGCCGCCGCACCGACTCGATGATGCTGCTGCACACCGGCGCGAACGGCACCACGATGTTGAGCCTGCCGCGCGCCTTGTGGGTGACCCTCCCGCCGTACGTCCGTCCCGAGACCGGCAGGAACCACCGCGCCGAGCCCGACAAGCTGAACGCCGCGTTCTCCCTCGGCGGCCCCGACCTGCTTGTACGTGCCGTGGAGCGCAACACCGGGCTGCGCGTCGACCACTACGCGGAGATCGGCTTCGCGGGCTTCGTCGGCGTGGTGGACGCGGTCGGTGGCGTGGACCTGTGCCTGGACCGTGCCGTGAAGGACGAGAAGTCGGGCGCGGACCTGCCGAAAGGCTGCCAGAACCTCGACGGCAGCCAGGCGCTGGCGTTCGTCCGGCAGCGCAAACAGGAAGCCCTGGGTGATCTGGGACGCACCCGCAACCAGCAGAGGTTCCTGACCGCGCTCGCCAAGAAGGCCGTCACTCCGGAAACGCTCCTCAACCCCGCCAAGGCCCTTCCGACCCTCGGCGCGGGCCTCGACACGCTCGTCGTGGACAAGGACACGGAGCTACGGGATCTCGTGTCGCTGTTCCAGGCGATGCGGGGCGTCACGGCGGGCGGCGGCAGACAGATCAACGTGCCCGTCTCCGACCCCGCCCTCGCCACCTCCAAGGGCAGCGCCGTGAAGTGGGACGACCGCCAGGCGCGGAAACTCTTCGCGGGGTGAGGGCCGACCGGCCGGTGACGCTCCCGCGGGAGAAGTGACCACCCCGGCCGGCGGCCGGTCAGGCGGGCTGGGCGGAGGAGCTCATCGCCGGGGCGCCGACGGAGGCCTCGGGGACGTGGGGGTAGGCGGCCGTCCGGTGCTGGAACGACAGGATCTTCGGGTTCTGTACGACACCGTCGCGGATCTCGATGGCCTTGCCGACCGTGGCGTCCGCGTCCCATGCCTCGGACCCGCTCATGACCTTGCGCAGGTACGGCAGGAGCGCCTCGCTGATCTCCCACGTCGCGGAGTTCCACAGGTGGGACGGACTGTGGTCCACCGCGTAGTAGTGGCAGCCCGGGCCCACCGTGAGCATCGGCTCGCCGAAGGAGGTCGGCCGGGCCCACTCGAAGCCCATGCCCTCGTCGCAGGCGACGTCGATGAAGAAGGTTCCCGGCCGGAACAGGGCAAGCTCGTCATCGGTGACGAACGTCAGCGGCGCGTCGGTGTCCTGCAGGACACAGTTGACGATGATGTCGAACCCGGCCAGGTATTCCGCCAGCGGCTTGGGACCGGCCGCGGTGATCGCCAGCAGGCGCGAGGAATCGTCGTCCTGCTCCTCGAAGTGGCCCATCACGACCGACGGCATCGGCGAGGCCACCGCCGCCGCGGCGCGCTGGGTGAGCACCGTGACGTCGGAGACGCCCATGGCGCCCAGGCCCGTGACCGCTCCGCGCGCCGTGGCGCCGAAGCTGATGACCGCGGCGCGCAGGCGGCGGCCGTAGCTGCCGGTCAGCCCGCCGAGCTGCAGGGCGTGCAGCACCGAGCAGTAGCCGGCGAGCTCGTTGTTCTTGTGGAAGACGTGGACGCTGAAGGCGCCCGTGGAGGTCCAGTGGTTCATGGCCTCCCAGGCGATGAGGGTCAGCCGCCGGTCGATGGCGAGCTGGGTCATCTTCTCGTCCTGCACGCAGTGCGGCCATCCCCACAGCACCTGGCCCTCGCGCAGTGCGGCGACATCCTCGTGCATGGGCTTGGGCAGCAGCAGCACGTCGCACTCGGCGACCAGTTGCTCACGGGAGCGCAGGCCCGCCACGAGCGGCCGCAGAGCGTCGTCGGCGACACCGAACCGGTCGCCGTAACCCTCTTCGAGGAAGATCTTCTCGCGGATGTCCGGCGCGATCCGCTCGAGGTGGGCGGGGTGAAGCGGCAGCCGGAACTCATTTTCCTTGCGGGAGGAGGCGAACACTCCGAGGCTCAGCAGGCTCATGCGCTTCCTCAATCATTCAGTTCTTGGTGGTGCTTGGGTCGTGCGTGAGGTCCCGGAATGCCTCTCGGGCCCTCGGGAAACAGGAAAACCGCCGAGGCGGGGCGCGGCGCGGAACGGGATACGGACGGCCTGTGCCGTGCTCCGAGGGCGACGCCGAAACGGCTCACGGCGTGCGAGGTGCGCTCGATACCGCAACCGTACTCCTCCGCGGACCCCGGACCCGACCGTCCAGGCGTCGCCGGCCTCTCCCCCGCCCGGCCGGGAACCTTGCCGGCACCCCGGACGTTCTGGAGAGTGGTTGTAGTTGAAGTTTGCGAACGTGTGAGCGCCCGCGGAGTTCTGACAGCGGGCGCTTCGTCGTTTCGGGTTTTCTTCGACGGCTGGCGACCAGCAGCCCGGAGTACGCGCGAGCGCGCGTGCTCCGACGTACTCGCCATCTCGAAGGAGACCGCACATGGCCGGCCTTTCCGCCCCCCACTCGGCGATCGACACCTCGATGCACCTACGGGCCGACCAGGTCCGCGCGCTCTGAGGACACCCCGTTCTGATGCAGGCCCGCGCCGCGGGCCTGCATTGCGCTGCTTCCCCACGGGCTTCACGCACCCGACGCCCTGCCCCCGCGTCGGAACCGGCCCGCACGCTCTCCGAAAGGCAAACCGTGACCACTGACATCATGAACCGGGGCACCGAGCCGGCGGATCCCGCCGGGATCTCAGAACCCTCGCCCGGCAGCCGAGGCAGCGAGTACGCCGCGCTGTCCCGCGAGGTGAAGCAGAGCGGGCTGCTGAAACGGCGCCCGGGCTACTACTCGGTGAAGGTGGGGGCGAACCTGCTTCTGCTGGCCGCCGGATGGACCGCGTTCGCCCTGATCGGCGATTCGTGGTGGCAGCTGCTGACGGCCGCCTTCCTCGCGGTGATGTTCACCCAGACCGGGTTCATCGGGCACGACGCCGGGCACCACCAGATCGCCGCGTCCAAGCGCGTCAACAACCTGCTCGGCCGGGTGCACGCCGACCTGCTGATCGGTCTCAGCTACGGCTGGTGGATCGCCAAGCACAACCGGCACCACTCCCACCCCAACTACGTCGACCGCGATCCCGACATCGCCGACGGCGCGATCGCCTTCACCCAGGACCAGGCCCGCGTGCGCAGCGGTGCGTACGCCTGGCTGGGCCGTCACCAGGCCTGGCTGTTCTTCCCGATGCTGCTGCTCGAAGGGCTCGCCCTGCACGTGGCCGGCGTACGGGCGATGTTCGACCGCGCCGGTACCCGTACCTCGCGAGTGACCAAGCTGTCCGAGGCGGGACTGCTGACCGGGCACCTCGTCGGATACCTCGTGGCCGTGTTCCTGGTCCTGCCCCCCGTCCAGGCCGTGTGCTTCATCGCCGTGCACCAGGGACTGTTCGGGCTGTACATGGGGTGCTCGTTCGCGCCCAACCACAAGGGCATGCCCATGTTCGCCAAGGACGACAAGGTCGACTTCCTGCGCCGGCAGGTGCTGACCTCTCGCAACATCCGAGGCCACCGGTTCACCGACTTCGCGCTCGGCGGTCTGAACTACCAGATCGAACACCACCTGTTCCCCTCCATGCCGCGGCCCAGCCTGCGCCATGCCCAGGAGATCGTGCGCACGTTCTGCGCCCGGCACGGCATCGCCTACCACGAGACCGGGCTGCTCAGCTCCTACGCGCAGGTGCTGCGGCACCTCCACGCGGTCGGCGGACCGCTCCGCCCCGAACTCGAGTACTGATCCTTTCGGCACTGCCGTCTGACGCGGCCCCACTTGCCAGCCCTATCGAATATCGATAGATTTCCATCGTGCCTCGATCGAAGGAGAGACGATGGGGAAGCTGACAGTGCTTGCGCTGCGCGCCGTGCTCGTGATGCTGCTCGCCGGTTCGTTGGGCGTGCAGGCGGTGATGGTGCCGCTGCTGGCCCTCGACATGGGGGACTTCGACCGGCGCACCCCGGTCCTCGTGATCGTGGTCCTCGGGATGGTGACGGTCCAGGTCGTCCTGGTCTGCGTGTGGCGGCTGGTGACGATGGTGCGGCGGGGAACCGTGTTCTCCCACGCCGCCTTCCGGTACGTGCACATCGTGATCGGCGCGATGGTGACGGCCGCACTGCTGGTGTTCGCGCTCGGGGTGGTCCTGGCGCCGGGAGAGGCCGTCGCCCCCGGCATCGTGCTCCTGCTGGGCGGGATCGCCCTGGGCGTCCTGGGGGTCGCGCTCATCGTGCTGGTGCTGCGGATGCTGCTCGCCCAGGCCGTCGCACGCGACGTCGAGGCGGCGCAGTTGCAGGCCGAGCTGGCAGAGGTGATCTGATGCCGATCGCCGTCGACATCGACGTCATGATGGCCCGGCGGAAGATGTCCGTGGGCGAGCTCGCGGACCGCGTCGGCATCACGCCCGCCAACCTGGCGGTGCTCAAGAACGGCCGCGCCAAGGCGGTGCGCTTCGCGACGCTCGCCGCGCTCTGCGAGGTGCTCGAGTGCCAGCCGGGAGACCTGCTGCGCTGGGAGGCCGACGACGTCGACGACGAGTTCGCCGACCTCACGGCCTCACCGGCAGCGCCTGGCGGCACGTAGGGACGACCCACGGTGTTCGGCCGTGGTGGCCGCGGGGCGACGGCGGACCGATCAGCGGGCGTGCCGGGACTCCCGGCGGCACACGGCCCTTCGGCGCGGAAGCACGCGCAGCCGGGCCCCGGCCGGCCGGCACGCGCCCCTTGTACGTGGGCCCTCCGCGAGGCACCTGGCCCTCAGCCGACCGACAGGCGGCCCTTGCCCCGGAGCGCGCCCGGACGCCGGGCCAGACGGCACTCGGCCCTTGGGGTGGGCCTCCGCGAGGCACCTGCTCCCGGTCGGGCCGTGCGCGGCCCTTGGCTCGGGGTGATCCGTCAGGCGGCGGTGCTCAGCGCTTCCCGATCCGCCGCGTCGCCCGGCTTCGACGGCAGGGCCACCGGCTCCGGGACCCGCCGTGCACGCAGGGCGAAGCCCGCGCCGATCGAGCCGGCGATGATCAGGCCGCCGGTGACGAGGGCACCGCGCGCTCCCGCCAGTTCCATGAGCAGGCCCAGCGCCGGCGGGCCGCCCAGGCCCCACACCGTGCCGATGCTGCTCCACACCCCGAGCACCCGTCCTCGCAGATGAGCCGGCGGGTCGGTCTGCAGGACGGCCGTTCCCGCCGTGTCGGAGAGGGACTCGACCACGGCCATGGGCAGAACGAGTACCAGCAGCACGGCCAGCGACGGCGACAACCCCGCCACCGCCTGCAGCAACGCCCCCGCGGCCGCCAGGATGCCCACGAGCCGGACCGAGGGCCTGCGCAGCCGGGCGCCGAGGACCGCGCCGAGGATGCCGCCGACGGCGAGGACGGTGGAGACCGTGCCGAACGCCCCCGCGCCGCCCGCGAGCGGCCCGGTGACCAGCACGGCGAGGGTGAGTGCGTAGTTGCGTCCGAAAATCGCGCTGATCCCGGTGACCCCGGCGAGCGCGACCAGGCGGGGCCGGCGCACGAAGAAGGCGAGTCCTTCGCGCACGCCCATGTCGTCACCCTTGTCGCGCTGCTTCGAGGTGCCACGCCTGTCGCGTGGCTGCGCAGCGTCCTGCTGGTCCGAGGCGGCATGCCCGGCCGCGCCGTACGCGGGCCGCAGGAACGGAATGACCGAGGTGACGAACAGGAACGACAGTCCGTTGACCGCGTACGCGGCGGACGTGCCCAGCAGGCCCACCGTCACGCCGGCCAGCGCCGCGCCCACGAGCCGGCCCGCGTTGTGCACCAGCGCGCCGACTCCGATGGCGGAGGGGACGTCCGCCACGGGAACGAGGTCGTTGCCCAGCAGGGCGCAGGCCGGACCGTCCACGGTGGCGATGGCGCCGGTCACGGCGGCCAGCACCAGCAAGGACGTCATGTCGAGCCGGTCCAGTGCCACGAGCACGGCGGTCGTGAAGGCGACCGCACCGAGAAGCGCCTGACTGACGGCGGCCGTCAGCTTGCGCGGCCAGCGGTCGACGGCCGCACCGCCCAGCATGCTCATGAACAGGGCGGGCGCGGCCTGGACCGACATGGACAACCCGGTCGCGGCCGCGGATCCGGTGATCTGGAGCACGAGCAGGTTCTGCACCGTGAGCTGCATCCAGGTGCCGGCGTTCGACACGAAGTTCGAGACGGACCACCAGCGCATGCTGCGGTACCGCAGAGACCGCCACGGCGAGCGTGACGCCTCCTTGGCCAAGGCCGCAGAAGTGTTCGATGCAGGGGCGGGGACGGGGTCAGGGGAAGAAGAAGATGCGGAAGACACAGTGCGGTACCCGAGTGGCGAGGCGGGAGGTCGGACAGGTCGGCGAAACCGAGGGACGCCGGCTGCGCTGCGCGGTCACTCCACCGAGTCGGTCACGGCGCGGACCATCGTGGCAGACGGGACGGGCGCGTCGAGGACGGTGCACCCCGCCGCAGCCCGCTCAGGACCCCAAACTCCCCTTGACCACGGACATTTGCCGGGCCGAGTGGGGTTTCTCACAGACTGGCCGGGCCGCCGCCCCGGCACGCACGGCCACCGGGGGCCTTCCGGCGTTCCGAGCGGCCTCGTCGGCGATCGGACGGCTCCGGAGCGTGCCGGAAGAGGCGAACTGATCTAGCCTGCGTCGAGTGATGACAGCCGACGACGTGTTGTTCGTCCTGGCCCTGCTGCGCCGGGCGAAGGTGGACGTCTGGATCGGTGGCGGATGGGGGATCGACGCCCTGCTCGGGGAGCAGACCCGAGACCACCGTGACCTGGACCTGATGCATCGGCAGGACCAGGAGGCCACGGCGACGGCCGCCCTCTCGGCGGCGGGTTTCGCCGAGAGCCTGGACTGGAGGCCCATCCGCTTCGTCGTGACGGCTCCCGACGGGCGAGAGATCGACCTTCACCCACTGGTCTTCGCCGGCGACGGCTCAGCCGAACAGGCATCACCCGAACCGGACCGGCCTTTCACGTACCCCTCCTCGTGCTTCGTGACCGGCACGATCAAGGGAGTGCCCGTCCCGTGTCTGTCCGCCGGGCAGCAGGTCTCCTTCCATCAGGGATACGAGCCGTCGGAACGCGACCGGCACGACATGGCACAACTCCGCCGCGCCTTCGGGATCGCCACGCACTTCTGACCGGCACGGGCGGCCGACGCGATGCACGGAAGACGGCACCGACGCTCTCGGGATCCCGCACCTGCCGTAATTGCGATCTTTGTCTGTTTAGCATTCAGATGCCCGCTTCTTACGGCTTTGTCCTACGTAGCTCACAGGTCTTCGTGCCCTCACCCGCGAGAGGAGGCCTCATGGCCTCGACAGGCCGTCGTAGATCGCTGCTGCAGGACACCTTTTCGCGCCACGACCCCGAACTGCGGGCCGCCGCCCGGCACTTCGGACGGCGGCGTTTTTTCACGGTCGCCGCGGCGGCCGCCGCCCTTGCCTTCACCACCAACCTGCCGGCCCGGGGCGCGGCGAACTCGCGCGAGTTCGACGCGGCGAGGATCTCCTCCGATCCGTTCACGCTCGGCATCGCCTCTGGAGACCCGCTCCCCGGTTCCGTGCTGCTGTGGACCCGGCTCGCCCCGGCCCCGTACGAGCCGGGCGGCGGTCTGCCCGAGCAGTACGTGGTCGTCCACTGGGAGGTGGCCATCGACGAGCGCTTCGCCCTGACCGTCCGCAGCGGCGTCGCCGTCGCCTATCCCGAGTGCAACCACTCCCTGCACATCGAGGTCGACGGTCTCGAGCCCGACCGCGTCTACTACTACCGGTTCAAGACCGGAGCCTGGATCAGCGAGACAGGCCGTACCCGCACGGCACCTGCCACCACTGCCGCCGCCTCGACGCTCTCCTACGCCGCCGTCGCCTGCCAGGCCTACCACGACGGCTACTACACGGTGCACCGCCATCTCGCCCAGGACGACGTCGACGTGGTTCTCCACCTCGGGGACTACCTGTACGAGTACGCCGTGAACTCCACGGGCGGGGCGCGCAACTACACGGACCGGAAGCTGCCCGACGTCTTCAACCGTGAGGCCATGACCCTGGAGGACTACCGGCTGCGCTACGCCCTCTACAAGAGCGATCCGGACCTGCGGGCGGTCCACGCCGCGCACCCCTTCGTCGTCACCTGGGACGACCACGAGACGGAGAACAACCACGCGGGCCCCATCAGCGAGAACAACGACCCGCCGGAAACGTTCCTGTTGCGACGCGCCGCCGCCTACCGGGCGTACTGGGAGAACCAGCCGCTGCGCAGCGCCCAGTTGCCCAGTGGGCCGGACCTGCAGCTCTACCGCCGGCTCCAGTGGGGCACGCTCGCCCAGTTCGACGTCCTCGACACCCGGCAGTACCGCTCCGACCAGTTGTTCGGCGACACCAAGCACGTTTTCGGAGCCGAAGTGGACGACCCGTCGCGCACCATCACCGGGGCCGCGCAGGAGAGCTGGCTGATCGACGGCTGGCGCGCCTCACAGGCCCTGTGGAATGTGATGCCGCAACAGGTCTGCTTCTCGCAGCGCAAACTCGACCTGAACGCCGAGGCGAAGATGTCCATGGACGCCTGGGACGGCTACCGGGCCTCGCGCCGGCGGATCCTCGACGGGGCGAAGTCGGCCGGAGTCGAGAACCTGGTGGTGATGACCGGGGACGTGCACGTCGGCTACGCCTTCGACATCAAGGACGACTTCGACGATCCGGCGTCCACGACCCTGGGCACGGAGATCGTCGCCACGTCCGTCGCGAGCGGCAGGGACGGCGCCGAGAGGCCCCCCAACTGGGACACGTACCTCAAGGCCAACCCTCATCTGCAGTTCTACAACGGGCAGCGCGGCTATGTGAGGGTCGAACTGGGCCGACAGGCGGCACGGGCCGACTTCAAGACCGTGTCCGCCGTGACGACGCCGGGCGCGCCGATCGCGACCGTCGCGTCCTTCATGACGGAGGCCGGCAATCCGGGCCTCACGCCGGTGTGAGGCACCCGTACCTGGTGTCGGAGCGTCAGCATCCGGTACTGCGCCGGCCGGGCCCCTCATGTCGTCCGATGCGCGGAACGGGCCGGATGCGCACATCTTCTGAGTCGCTTTCGGCAAAACCTAGGGTTTCGAGGCCCTTCTGCCACCGAAAACCGAGGAGACTTTTGATGGTCCACAGACACGCCGGAGTCGGCTGTGCCGCCTCGACGGTGCTCGGCGCACTCGTGCTGGCGGGGCTGCCCCAAGCCGCGGCCGTCGAGCCCCCCGCGCCGACGCCGGCGCCCACCGCCGCCGAGACGCTCGGCGCCGCCAGTCCGTCGCCGATGGTCCTGCGCGCACTGGAGCGCGATCTGGGCCTGACGGACGCCCAGGCCAGGACGCGTCTGGTGAACGAGGCGGAGGCGGGCACGCGCGCCGGCCGGCTGCAGAACGCGCTCGGTGAGCACTTCGCGGGCGCATGGGTGCGCGGGGCGACCTCCGCCGACCTGACCGTCGCGACCACCGACGCCGCGGACGTTGCCGCCATCGAGGCCGGTGGAGCGCGGGCGGCGGTCGTCAAGACCGCGCTGCAGGACCTGCGGAAGGCCAAGGCGAAGCTGGACGGCGCCGTGACCGGCAAGGCCCTCGACACGCCGGTTCGGTACATCGACGTGCGGACCAACCGGGTGACGGTGCAGGCGACGAGCCGTGCCGCCGCGAACAAGCTCATCGCGGCCGCGGGCCTCGGCCGCGGGGTCGTGAACATCAGGGTGTCGGCGGACCGGCCGCGCGCCCTGCACGACATCCGGGGCGGTGACGCCTACTACATCGACGACATGGACCGCTGTTCCGTGGGATTCGCCGTCACCAAGGGCGCCCAGCAGGGGTTCGCCACGGCCGGCCACTGCGGGAAGGCGGGGGCGAGGACCACCGGCTTCAACAAGGTCGACCAGGGCACTTTCCAGGCCTCGGTCTTCCCCGGCCAGGACATGGCATGGGTGGGCGTCAACAGCGACTGGACCGCGACGCCCGACGTCACGGCGGAAGGCGGCCAGAACGTTCAGACCGCCGGCTCGGTGCAGGCCCTTGCGGGCGCCGCGATCTGCCGGTCGGGTTCCACCACGGGCTGGCACTGCGGGACGATCGAGCAGCACGACACCAGCGTCAGCTACGCCGAGGGCACCGTCGACGGCGTGACCCGCACGACGGTGTGCGCGGAACCCGGCGACTCCGGCGGCTCCTACGTCTCGGGAACCCAGGCCCAGGGGGTCACGTCGGGCGGCTCCGGCGACTGCACGAGCGGCGGAACGACCTTCTACCAGCCGATCAACCCGCTGCTCAGCACGTACGACCTCACCCTCAGGACCAGCACGGCCGAGAGCGGTACGCCCGCCCCCCAGGACGGCCAGTCGGGCGGCTGGGCCACGGGGCGGGTCTACGAGATCGGAGCGCGGGTGACCCTCGACGGCGTCTCCTACCAGTGCCTGCAGGCGCATCAGGCGCAGGGCGCCTGGCAGCCCGCCCTCACCCCTGCCCTGTGGCAGCGCCTCTGACGGAGCGATGATGTCGGCGCGGCGCGAGGTCCTGGTCTGCGGACTCGGTTCTCGCGCCGCTCCATGGTCTCGGTCCGCCCGGCTCCTCGGTCATGCCTCGGCCAGCAGTGCGTACGCGGTCGGCACGAAGGCGTCGCGGACGCGGAAGCGGCGGGTGCACAGGGCGGCCAGCGCCGTTCCGGTGTCGGGCCGGAAGCCCAGGAAGGCCTGCTGTCCGAGTGTCGCCCCACCGTGGAAGTACAGAGGACCATGCTCCGTGGGGTGCTGGAACCAGGCCACCGTGTGCACATGCCGGTGCCCGAGACCGCGCCGGAGCACGGGGTGGCGTACCGCCCGCAGCGCACCGGTCAGGGGCCGGCCCGACGGTTCCACGTGTGCTTCGAGGAACGTGAGCAGGTCGTTCGGGGTGGCCCGGACGGCGCCGGCCGCCTGGAAGCCGCCGACGAACAACGGGGGCGTGGGTGTCGCGCCGTCCCTGCGGTGTCCGGTGGCGTCGGCGTCCGGGCCGCCGGGACGCAGGACGGTGTCGCTCAGCCGCAGGGGACGCAGCACGTTCGCGGTGAGCAGGTCGTCCCACGGCGTCGCGGTTGCCGCCGCCAGGGCGTGACCGAGTACGGCGACACCGAAGTTGGAGTAGTGCCAGCGCGTGCCGGGACTGCGGTGGTGCCGATGCCGCAGAAACGCGTCGACCACCCGCTCGGCCGGATAGCGGGCGTAGGGGTTGGTACGCCACGCGGGCAGTGCCCGGACGAAGAAGTCGGCGGGCAGGGCGGGCAGTCCGGAGGTGTGGGTGATGAGGTGGGCGAGCGTGACGGGGTCCGGGCCGGTTCGCCCGGCCGGGTCCAGAAGGGCCGCGGCCGGCTCGCCCGCGGACAGCAGACCCGTCTGTGTCAGGTGGGCCGGCAGCAGTCCGGTGAACGTCTTGGACGCTGATCCCAGCTCGTAGCGCAGCCGGTGACGCGGGACGGGCGGGGGCGGCGCGGTGCCACCGCACCGCACGGTGCGGTGACCGTTCCGGGAGAGCGCGAAGACGACGTCGGGGGCGTCCACGACGTTGACGGCCGCGTCGAGCCGCCGCACCACGTCGGCGTCCGAGGACGCGTCCGTCGACGGGCCGTCGGGTGGGAACGTGTCGCTGCCGTCGAGCGGAACGCCCGGCCAGGGAGCGGGTCGGGTGGTCATGCCGGTGCGTGCGCCAGCTGCGTCAGGGCTCGGGAGGTGGCCAGGACGGAGGCGAAGGCGGCGACCAGTGTCGGGTGGTAGACGACGTCGAAGACCTCGTCGGGCTCGCCCTGGGGCATGGTGCGCAGGGCGGGCATCGCGCCATCGGGCTGCTGGGCGGCGGCGAAGCCCTCCCAGGCCCGCTCGTCCAGCGTGGGGCGGGGCAGGCAGGCATCGACGACCAGCAGCTCACCGAGCAGGTCCCAGCGTTGCAGGTCGAGCCAGTCGTCCAGCCAGGCCGGCAGCCAGGCCGCGAGATAGTCGGCGCCCGCCGAAGCCCACGAACTCCGGCGCACGGCGCCCGCCGAGGCCGTCGGCGGCTGAGAGTCGTACAGGTCGGGTCGGGTCCGGGACGGCGGGACGGCGGGACGGCTGATGAACCTGCGGCGCGCGGCGGTCATTCTGGAACTCGTCCGTCCCAGGAAGCCCGGCAACCCGGCCGTCTACCATGACCTTGCGTATTCGCTTGCGCATTCGATGGTGAAAGGGAGTCAGGGTCATGCGGCGGCTGGGGGAACTCGAGGCGGAGATCATGGACCGTCTCTGGACGTGGAACCGCCCGGCCACGGTGCGTGAGGTCGTCGACGACATCAACAGGACCCGGCCCGTCGCGTACACCACGGTCATGACCGTCACCAACATCCTCTACACCAAGGGCTGGCTGCTGCGCGACAAGCAGGGCCGCGCCTGGCTGTACACGCCGGTCCGCAGCCGCGAGGCGTACGCCGCCGCGCTCATGGAGGACGGCCTCGGAGAGAGCAAGGACCGGCCGACGGCGCTGGTCCACTTCGTCGAGAACATGTCCGAGGACGAGGTGGCCGCCTTGCGGAAGGCCCTGCGAAGCGTGGGACGACAGGCGAAGCCGTGAACGCGGCCCCCGTGCTCATCGGCTACTCGGTCGCGGTGGGTTTCGTGGCTCCGCGTCTGATGCTGCGGGCAGGGTGGCCGCACCGGGCGCCCGCCCTGGCCGTCGCCGTGTGGCACACCCTCGCGGTGTCCTTCTCGATCGGGATCGCACTGTCCGCGTACAACCTCGCCATGCCGACCGAACACGTGCACGCGGGCCTGACGGGCCTGCTGCACTCCTGCGGGCTCGACGTGGGTGCGGACAGGCCCGGTCCCGGGACGGCGGACCGACTGGCCGTCGGCGTGCCCGCCGCCATCGCGATCGCCCTGGCGGGCAGCTTCGCCTTCCACCTGACGCGGGCCCGTCGGGCGCGGACGGAGCACCGGGAGGCCCTCGACCTGGTGGGCCGCCACTCGCCGCGGCTGAGCGCCACCGTCCTGCCGTACGACATCCCCGCCGCGTACTGTCTGCCCGGCCGCCGCCCCCGGATCGTGATCAGCGACGCGGCCGTGCGCGAGCTGACGCCGGCGCAGGTCGGCGCCGTACTGGAGCACGAGCAGGCCCACATCTCGGGCCGCCACCACTTGGCCCTGGCGGCCGTGGAAGCCTTCCACTCGGTGTTCCGCCGGCTCCCGCTGGCCCGCCACGCCCGTGAGCAGACGGCACTGCTGCTGGAGATGGTCGCGGACGACCGTGCCCTGCGCAGCCACTCCGACGAGGTGCTGGCCACCGCCATGTACGAGATGGCCGCAGCGCGTGCTCCCAAGGGCGCGCTCGCCGCGGGGGGTCACACCGTGCTCATCCGCCTGAAGCGAATCCTCGGTCCGCGCAAGGCGCCCCACCCGGCCCTGTGGGGGTCAATCGCCGCCACGGCCGTGGCGGTCCTGCTGCTGCCGCTCCTGTTCGCCTGCCCGCCCGGCCTCGGCTGACCGATTCACCTGAGACGCCTGCGACTCGGACTGACTTGCGATGCGAACTACTAAGCTACTAAGTTCTACCGCACTTGACTGGTCGGCGCCCCGAGCGCCGGTACGACGGCCACCGGCCCCGTCGCCTGGTACACAGACCGCGCAGAGGAGTCACCGCGATGGGAACCCGCTGTCGACCCAAGCCGCCCAGCCGTGCCCGGACAGCCACCCTCGGCATGGCCGTCGGCGCCGTCAGCCTCCTGCCGACGCAGAGTCAGGCGGCGCCCGGGCCCACGGTGGACGAGGTGCGCAAGCAGGTCGAGAAGCTCTACGAGGAGTCCGAGGCTCCCACGGAGGAGTTCAACGCCATCAGCGAGAAGCAGGAGAAGCTGCGGCGCGAGGTGGACGGCGCGCGGGACCGGCTGGCCCGCAAGCAGCAGGAGGTCAACGAACTTCGGGCGGAGATCGGCCCGTTGGCGGCCGCGCAGTACCGCAGTGGCGCCATCGACCCGAGCGTGCAGCTGTTCCTGTCCGGCGACCCCGACAACTACCTCGACCAGGCCGCGATGCTGGACCGTACGAGCAGTCGGCATGCCGACGCCCTGCGGACGATGCACGCCAAGCAGCGCGAACTCACCCAGGAGCGGGAGGACGCCCAGAAGCGTCTCGAGGCCCTGGAGGAGACACGCACCGACGCGGCCGAGAAGAAGGAAGAGATCCAGGGCAGGCTCGCCGAGGCGCGCAGGATCCTGAACAGTCTGACCGCGCAGCAGCGCGCCGAAATGGAGGCCGCCCAGGAGCGCGACGACGCCTCCGCGGGCGCCGACGACTCCCCCGCCGGCTACACCGGCCCCGCGAGCGGTCGCGCCAAGACCGCGCTCGACTTCGCGTACGCGCAGCTCGGCAAGCCGTACGAGTGGGGTTCGACCGGCCCCGACTCCTACGACTGCTCAGGGCTCGTGGGAGCGGCCTGGCGCTCGGCGGGTATGTCCCTGCCCCGCACGGTCCAGCAGATGCACGACGCGGGCCGCAAGGTGTCCAAGGCGGACCTGCAGCCGGGCGACATCGTCTACTGGTACAACGGCAACCAGCACAACGGCATGTACGTCGGCGACAGCAAGGCCATCCACGCGCCCCGCACCGGCAAGAACATCGAGATCGTCCCGCTGGACTCCATGCCGTTCTTCGCCGCGTCCCGGCCCTGAGCCGGCGGCCCCTGAACACCTGCCGGCCTCGGTACGTACTAAGGGCACTAGCAGTTGGCGGCCCGGGAGGCGCCCACGAGTGCTCCGCGTGACGAAGCCGCCTCGGCACCGCGCTGCGACCACGCTCGGACGAACCGGGAAGGTGAAGATGGGAACCATGGCGCTCAGTTGGGCCATCGCGGCGGTCGCCGCCCTGGTCGCCGCCGTCAGCGCGGTCCGCGTCGTGACCACCGGCGGTGAACCCCGGTTCGTGGCCGGAGGTGATCTCCTGATGGGCCTGTCCATGGTCGCCATGGCGCTGCCTGCGACGGTCGCCTGGTACGCGGACCACGGCATGTGGTGGTCGGGGGCGTTCACCCTCCTCGGGCTCGCCGGTGTGGCGATGGCGGTCAAGCACACCCGCACGCGGGGGTGGAAGCGCGGCCGTCACTGGGTGCATCTCATCGTCGGCAGCACGGGCATGGTGATCATGACGCTCGCCATGACGAGTACGTCCTCCGGCCCGGTACTCGCCCTGGGTCATTCGTCCATGGCGCACATGCCGGGCATGGAGAACACGGCGGGCTCGTCGCACACGCACGGGACGGACGGCATGGAGTCCGCGGAGGGAGGGGAATCCCTGCACGGGATGGACATGTCCGGCATGACGCACGCCGCGGCCGACACCGGCGGCTCCGCGGGTTCCGGCTCCCTGTGGCGGTTCCTGATCGTGGCGCTCGCCGTGTACTTCGTGCTGTCGATCGGCGCGTCCGTCTGGGCCAGGGCCCGGGGCACCGGCAGGCGCGGCCGGGGTGCGGGCTCCGGGGCCGGATGGGGTCGCTGGCTGCTCGCCATGCCGGACACCGTGTTCGTCGTCCTGGCGTCGTTGACGATCTCGGTGTGGGACAGGGGCCGGACCGCACAGCGGACCGGCCACGGGCGGCGCCGCAAGCTCGGAGCCGCCCCCGACGCGGCGCTGGCGGCCCACATCGGGATGGGCGGGACCATGTCCGCCATGCTGCTGATGATGGCGGTGTGAGGGCCGGGCACCTTGTGCCGCGCCGCACGAGGCTGCCTGGCGCTGGTCCACCCGGGCGCACGAATCGCTCGGGTCCGTTCTCCGTGGCGGGGCTCCGTGATCCCCAGCCCGGGCCGCCCGGTGGGCGCCCCTGCGAAGCGCCCGTTCCGAGTTCCGATGTCGCCTTCACATCGCCGCCTACGTGCCGTACCACTGGCGCTCTGAGTCGCCGGCGCCCTGCCGCTCGCGTCGGCCTGTTTCCGGCGGGGATGGCGAACCCTCCCCGGCCTCCGACCCGGACATGACGGGCACCTTGGCCGTGCGTCGAGTCACCGGAGACCCCGGCCGGCGCACGTGTCCCACCTCCGCTCGCCCCGCAGGAATGACTTCGGGGCGAGCGGAGGTGCCATGAATACCCCTAGGGGGTATAGTGGAGGCAATCTGCGGGAGGGTCGGGGCACCGCACCCCTCCCGGAGAACGGCCCACGCGTCCACACACTGAGGAAGTAGCCATGACCACCGAGACGAACCCCGGTTCCTGCTGCGGCTCCCACTCCTGCGGTTCCGACACCGCGGTCGACGTCCAGGGCGTCGGCGTCACCACGGTCTACAAGGTGTCCGGGATGACCTGCGGCCACTGCGAGGGCGCGGTGTCCCAGGAGATCACCGCTCTGGAGGGCGTCACCGCGGTCAAGGCCGTCGCCGACACCGGAGAGGTGACCGTCACCTCGGCCGCCCCGCTCGACGAGGAGGCCGTCCGCGCCGCCGTCGACGAGGCCGGTTACGACCTCGTCGGCCGCGCCTGACACCCTGGTCGGGGCCACCACGGCCCCGGACCGCGAATTCCTCCCGCGCCGGGACGTACCGCTCCGCTGATACGGACGCCGCACGTCCCGGCCTCCCCCTGGAGATACGCAATGACCAGCACGGCTCCCGAGAAGACCCTCCCCGGCCCGGCGCCCGCACCCGCCGCCGAGGTCGAGCTCTCCATCGGCGGCATGACCTGCGCCTCCTGCGCGGCCCGCATCGAGAAGAAGCTCAACCGCATGGACGGCGTCACCGCGACCGTCAACTACGCCACGGAGAAGGCGAAGGTCTCCTACGCGGACGGGATCGAGGTCGCCGACCTCATCGCCACCGTCGAGAAGACCGGATACACCGCCGAGGAACCGCCTCCGCCCCCGTCGAGCACCACGGACGAGGGCGAGGCCCGGACCGCTCCGGCGGCGGACGGAGAGCTGCTGTCCCTGCGCCAGCGCCTGTACGTGTCGCTGGCACTCACCGTCCCGGTCGTCCTGATGACGATGGTGCCGGCCCTGCAGTTCGACAACTGGCAGTGGCTGTCACTGACCCTGGCGGCTCCCGTAGTGGTGTGGGGTGCCCTGCCCTTCCACAGGGCCGCCTGGACGAACGTCCGGCACGGCGCCGCCACCATGGACACCCTGGTGTCGCTCGGCACGCTCGCCGCGCTCGGCTGGTCGGTGTGGGCACTGTTCTGGGGAGACGCCGGGATGCCGGGCATGCGGCACGGCTTCGAGTTCGCCGTCTCCCGGGGCGACGGTTCCTCCTCGATCTACCTGGAGGCCGCGGCCGGGGTGACCACGTTCATCCTCGCCGGGCGCTACCTGGAGGCGAAGTCCAAGCGCAAGGCGGGTGCGGCGCTGCGGGCGCTCATGGAGCTGGGCGCCAAGGACGTCTCGGTACTGCGCGGCGGCAAGGAAGTACGCATCCCCGTCGGCCAGTTGGCCGTGGGTGACCAGTTCGTCGTACGGCCCGGAGAGAAGATCGCCACCGACGGGACCGTCGTCGAGGGCACGTCGGCGGTGGACGCCTCCATGTTGACCGGCGAGTCGGTGCCGGTGGACGTGAGCGTCGGGGACGCCGTCACCGGCGCGACCGTGAACGCCGGGGGACGGCTCGTCGTCGAGGCGACCCGCATCGGCGCGGACACCCAGCTCGCGCGGATGGCGAGGCTGGTCGAGGACGCGCAGAACGGCAAGGCCGAGGTGCAGCGGCTCGCCGACCGGATCTCCGGGATCTTCGTGCCGGTGGTCATCTTCATCGCGGTCGCGACCTTCGGGGTCTGGCTCGGCGCCACCGGCGACACCGTGGCCGCCTTCACCGCGGCCATCGCCGTCCTGATCATCGCCTGCCCCTGCGCCCTCGGCCTCGCCACGCCGACCGCGCTGATGGTCGGCACGGGACGCGGCGCCCAGCTCGGCATCCTCATCAAGGGCCCCGAGGTCCTGGAGTCCACCCGCCGCGTCGACACCGTCGTCCTGGACAAGACCGGCACCGTGACCACCGGCCGCATGAAGCTCCAGGACGTCTTCGCCGCACCGGGCGTCGACGAGACCGAACTGCTGCGGCTGGCGGGCGCGCTGGAGCACGCCTCGGAACACCCCATCGCCCAGGCCATCGCGGCCGGTGCCGCCGACAGGGCCGGGAGCCTTCCCGTGCCGGAGAACTTCGAGAACGTAGCCGGCCTCGGCGTCCAGGGCGTCGTCGACGGCCACGCCGTGCTCGTCGGGCGGGAGAAGCTTCTCGAGGAGTGGGCCATCGAGCTCCCTGAGGAGCTGGCCGAGGCCAAGGCCGCCGCGGAGGGTGAGGGACGTACGGCGGTCGCCGTCGCCTGGGACGGCAAGGCGCGCGGTGTCCTCACCGTCGCCGACGCGATCAAGGAGACCAGCGCCGAAGCGGTGGCCGAACTGCGCAGGCTGGGCCTGAAGCCGGTCCTGCTGACCGGTGACAACCAGCTCGTCGCCGAGTCGGTCGCCAGGGCCGTCGGCATCGACGAGGTGATCGCCGAAGTCCTCCCGCAGGACAAGGTGGACGTGGTCAGGCGACTCCAGAGCGAGGGCCGTACGGTCGCGATGGTCGGTGACGGCGTCAACGACGCGGCCGCTCTCGCCACCGCCGACCTGGGGCTGGCGATGGGCACCGGCACGGACGCGGCGATCGAGGCGGGCGACCTGACCCTCGTACGCGGCGACCTGCGGGTGGCCGCCGACGCGATCCGCCTGTCCCGCAGGACGCTGGCCACCATCAAGGGCAACCTCTTCTGGGCCTTCGGCTACAACGTCGCCGCCCTGCCGCTCGCCGCCGCCGGCATGCTCAACCCGATGATCGCGGGAGCGGCGATGGCGTTCTCCTCGGTGTTCGTGGTGACCAACAGCCTGCGGCTGCGGTCCTTCAAGTAAGCGTGACTCCGGCAACTGGGGCGAGGAAGGTCAGCACCGAGGCGTCCTCCTCGATCAGCGGGGTGAGCGCGGTGTTGAACGGGCCGCCGTAGGGGGCCTTCAGATGCGCCTGGAAGGCGTCCTCGTCCCGGTACACCTCGAAGATCCAGTAGGCACGGGGGTTGGTCGCCTTGGTGTAGACGTCGAAGGCGAGGTTGCCTTCCTCCTGGCGCACCTTCCGCGCGTACTCCAGGGTGAGGCGGGCGACCTCTTCCTGCGCGCCCTCGCGGACGGTGAACTCGGCGAGCAGGGTCTTGTTCACGGTGCGGGGTCCTCCGTGGTCGGGATGGGGATCGGTCGCAGGGGAAGTCGAGGTGGCGGACGCGGGCCTGGGCGGGCTTCGACGAACAAGGAATGTCATCGTTGACGTGTGTCATCGATGACATCGAGTGCCCGATGATGCGGGCAACCCGGCCCGTGCGTCAACCGATTCGCTGAGGACGAGCCCTTACAGGCTCGCCCGCCTGTCATGCGCCGTCGGCTGTGGTGAGCTGCGCCAACTGGCTCCGCCACGGCGGGTTGGGGCCGGCCACCGAGCAGGTCAGGCCCGCGACCTGGGTGGCGAACCGGCAGGCCTCCGCGACATCACCGATACGGAGTTCCGTCAGCCGGCCGCCGAGGAGACCGCGTACGCCGAGGTGGTGCAGCAGACCGGCGGTGAAGGAGTCCCCCGCACCGACCGTGTCGACGACGGTCGTCGACACCGCGGGCACCTGGGTGCGTTCGCCGTCGAGTGACGCCAGGGCTCCGCCGGCGCCGCGCGTGATCACGACGAGCCGCGCCCCGGCAGCGTGCCAGATGTCGCACGCCTGCTCGGGCGGCGTCCCCGGCAGCAGGAGTTCGAGGTCGTCCTCGCTGAGCCGGAGCACGTCGGCGAGGGCGCACCAGTGCGCCAGCCGGGCACGGTAGACCTCGGGATGTACGAGCAGGGGCCGGACGTTGGGGTCGATGCTGATGGTCGCCCGGGGTGCGGCCGCAGCCAGGAAGTCCTCCACCACCGCCGCCCCGGGCTGCTGGACCAGGGCCAGGGATCCGGTGTGCACGCAGGCGGCCTCCGCCAGGTCCACCCGCGCCAGTTCCCCGGCCGTCCACTGCCAGTCGGCCGTGTTCTGCGCGTGGAAGGAGAACGCGGCCTGCCCATCGGCGTCCAGTTCGGCCACGGCGAGTGTGCTGGGCTCAGCGGCCTGGACGGCACTCGACAGGTCCACCCCGGATGCCTCCAGGTGGGCGCGGAACAGGCGGCCGAACACGTCGCCGGACAACCGCGCGAGGAAGCGGGCCGGGGTGCCGAGCCGGGCCAGGGCCACCGCCGTGTTCGCCGGGCCGCCGCCGGGCAGGACGCGCAGGGCGAGTTCGTTCGCGGCGCTCGCGGGTTCGGCGAACGCGTCCGCGACGCACTCCCCCAGGACGGTGATCTGGCGCGGGCTCATGGGCTGCTCTTCTCTGACGGACCTCTGACGAACGTGCGGGCAGGCCGGACGCGTCGTGGCGCAGCCGCCGGACGGCTACGAGGGGCAACGGCCTCGGGGCGTTGCCGATTTGTGACGAGCGCAGGGCATTGACGTTTCCGGGAGACGGAGTCCATCATCCTCGCCATGCGGTGTCAACGATGACATAAGTCAACGATGACACCCCAGGGACGGCATGCTCCGATGCCGGCCGCGCCGCTCGCAATCCCGCAGGAGTCGTTCATGCCTCGCACCGCTCGTCTGCCCATGTCCCTCCTCAGAGCCGCTGCGTGCACGGGCATCGCGGCCCTCACCCTGACCGCCTGCGGATCCGGATCCGGCTCCGGATCGAGCTCCGCCGGCTCCGGTTCGGGCGAGGTCAAGGTCGGCCTGATCACCAAGACCGACACCAACCCGTTCTTCGTGAAGATGAAGGAGGGCGCGGAGAAGGCCGCGAAGGCCGAGGGCGTCAAGCTCATGACCGCGGCCGGCAAGTTCGACGGCGACAACGCCGGTCAGATCACGGCCATCGAGAACATGGTGGCCTCCGGGGTGAAGGGCATCCTGATCACCCCGAGCGACTCCAAGGCCATCGTCCCCGCGATCGCGAAGGCCCGCGCCAAGGGCGTCCTGGTCATCGCCCTGGACACCCCGACCGAGCCGGAGAGCGCGGTCGACGCCCTCTTCGCCACCGACAACGTCAAGGCCGGCGAGCTGATCGGCGAGTACGCCAAGGCCGCCATGAAGGGCAAGGCCGCCAAGATAGCCACCCTCGACCTCGCGCCCGGTGTGTCCGTCGGCGTCCAGCGGCACGAGGGCTTCCTGAAGGGCTTCGGCATCGGGGAGAAGGACCCGGCGGTCGTCTGCTCCCAGGACACCGCGGGCGACCAGGCCAAGGGCCAGACGGCGATGGAGAACTGCCTCCAGAAGGAGCCCGGCATCAACGTCGTCTACACGATCAACGAACCGGCCGCACTCGGCGCGTACACCGCGCTCAAGGCCAAGGGCCGGGAGAAGGACGTCCTGATCGTGTCCGTCGACGGCGGCTGCACCGGGACCCAGGCCGTCAAGGACGGCAAGATCGCCGCCACCTCGCAGCAGTACCCGCTGAAGATGGCCTCCGAGGGCGTCAAGGCCGTCGTGACGTACGCCAAGGACGGCAAGAAGGCGTCCGGTTACACCGACACGGGCGTCACCCTGATCTCCGACAAGGCGCAGGCCGGGGTCACGTCCGAGGACACCGGTTACGGCCTGGAGAACTGCTGGGGCTGAGCCGCCCCCGAGGCCCGTACGAGTCCGCCTCCGGCCAGGACCGTATGCCTTCGTTTCTCCCCTCAGTGGGGCGGCCGTCCTTCCCTCCCCGACCGGGGGCGGCCGCCCGCTTGTCCTCTTGTCCCCTTGCCCTTTGACCAAGGCGGGCAACGACTTCTGTCTTCCGACAAGGATTTCGCATGACAGCCACGACCTCGCCGTACGCCGAGCTCAAAGCACCGACCACGGCCCGCAGACTGCTCACGGCACCGACCACCGGCCCACTGGTCGCTCTCCTCCTGGCCTGTGCCTTCTTCTCCCTCTCGACCGACCAGTTCCTCACGGGCGGCAACTTCTCGCTGATCGTGCAGCAGGTCATGGTCGTCGGCACGCTCGCCATCGGACAGACCCTGATCATCCTCACGGCGGGCATCGACCTGTCGTGCGGAGCCGTGATGGCCTTCGGCAGCATCGTGATCGCCAAGATGGCCGCCGAGGGCTCCCTGCCCCCGCTCGTCGCGATCGCCCTGGGCCTGGCGGTCTGCGGCGGATTCGGGCTGCTCAACGGGGTGTTGGTGCAGAAGATCCCGCTGCCGCCGTTCATCGTCACCCTCGGCATGCTCAACGTGGCGTTCGCGCTGACCCACATCTACTCCGAGGAGCAGACGGTCACCAACCTGCCCGGCCCGCTGACGGCCCTCGGGCAGACCTTCCCGCTCGGCCGCACCGACATCACGTACGGCTCCCTGGTCACCATCGCCCTGTTCCTGCTGCTCGCCTACGCGCTGAGCAGCACCGGCTGGGGCCGGCACGTCCACGCGCTGGGCGACAGCCCGGAAGCGGCGCGGCTGAACGGCATCCGCACCTCCCGGCTGACCATCGGCGTCTACACCGTGGCCGGTGTCCTCTACGGCATCGCCGCCCTGCTGCTCATCTCCCGCACCGGAGTCGGCGACCCCCAGGCGGGACAGACCGACAACCTCGACAGCATCACGGCCGTGGTCCTCGGCGGTACCAGCCTCTTCGGCGGACGCGGTTCGGTCCTGGGCACCTTCATCGGCGTCCTCATCGTCGGCGTCTTCCGCAACGGCCTGCAGCTGATGGGCGTCGCCTCCATCTACCAGACCCTGATCACCGGAGTCCTGGTGATCCTCGCGGTGACCGTCGACCAGCTCTCCCGGAAGAAGGCACGATGACCGCCACCTCCTCCCCCGCCCCCGTGCTGCAGGCCCGCGGTCTGGTCAAGCGCTACGGTCACGTCACCGCCATCGACGGCGCCGACTTCGACCTGCTGCCCGGTGAGGTCCTCGCCGTCATCGGCGACAACGGAGCCGGCAAGACCAGCCTGATCAAGGCGCTCACCGGCGCGCTGGTCCCCGACGCCGGCGAGATTCGCCTCAACGGCGAACCCATCACCTTCTCCGGGCCGCAGAGCGCACGCGCCCACGGCATCGAGACGGTCTATCAGGACCTTGCCGTGGCCGCCTCCATGGACATCGCCTCGAACATGTTCCTCGGGCGTGAGCTGCGTCGCCCCGGCGCCCTCGGCAGTGTCTTCCGCATGCTGGACAAGAAGCGGATGCGCCAGGAGGCCGCCGAACACATGGCCGACCTGAAGATCGGTCTGCGCTCGCTGACGCAAGCGGTGGAGACCCTGTCCGGAGGGCAGCGGCAGGCCGTCGCGGTCGCCCGTTCCGTCGCCTGGGCCCGCAGCGTCGTCGTCATGGACGAGCCCACCGCCGCCCTCGGGGTCAAGGAGTCCGGTCAGGTCCTGGACCTCATCCGCCGCGTCCGGGACAAGGGCATGCCGGTCGTCCTGATCAGCCACAACATGCCGCACGTCTTCGAGATCGCCGACCGGATCCACGTCCACCGGCTGGGCCGCAGGGCCGCCGTGATCAAGCCCTCCGACTACTCCATGGCGGAGGTCGTCGCCATCATGACCGGCGCGCTCACCGTCGACGAGGCCGGAGATACTGTCGTAGCGGATTCCAAGGCGGCGAAGGCCGCGGGCGTCCAGGCCACCTGACGTACGACTGAAGCACTCACCGATTCCGGCCGAGGCCGCGGCCGGAACCGACGAGCACAGGAGACCGTTTCCTCCATGGCAGCGAACCGCCGCCCCACCCTGGCAGACGTCGCCCGAGAAGTGGGCGTCAGCGCCAAGACCGTGTCCCGCGTCCTCAACGAGGACGGGCCCGCCTCGGCGCAGACCCGGGAGCAGGTTCTCGCCGCCGTGGCCAAGCTCGGCTTCCAGCCCAACCTCATGGCCCGCAACATCCGCGTCGGCGGGCCCGACACCACCATCGGACTGGTCATCCCGGACCTCGGCAACCCCTTCTTCGGAGCCGTGGCCCGGAGCATCGAGGACAGCGTCCGCGACCGCGGCCTGACCCTGCTCATGGGCTCCTCCGCGGACGATCCGGGCCGCGAGCGCGCGCTGACGGACAAGTTCCTCGCCCGGCGCATCAGCATCCTGCTGGTCGTGCCGTCCGTCGGCGCCGACCACTCCCACCTCAAGACCCACCGCGCCACGGGCCTGCCCGTCGTCTTCATCGACCGTCCGGGCGTGGGTCTGGCCACGGACAGCGTCGTCAGCTCCAACCGTGCGGGCGCCCATGACGGCGTCGCCCATCTGATCGCCCACGGACACCGGCGCATCGGCTTCATCGGCGATCTGCCGACCACGCTCTACACACGCCGCGAGCGACTGGCCGGATACCGCTCCGCCCTGCGGGAAGCCGGCCTCCCCGCCGACCGTGCCCTGGTCGCCAACGCCCACGACCGGCACGGGGCCTCCGCCGTGACCGCCCAGCTCCTGGACCTGGCGGATCCCCCCACCGCCCTGTTCGCCGGCAACAACATCGTCGCGCTGGGGATCGTCGCCGAACTCGCCCGCGGCAAGCGCAAGGACGTCGCCGTCGTCGCCTTCGACGACGTGGAGCTCGCCGAGGCGCTCGAGCCGGCCCTGACCGTCGTCGCCCAGGACGCCGAGGAGATCGGCAGAACGGCGGCGACCACCGCCCTGGCGCGCCTGGACGGCGACCGCTCGCGCGCCCGCACGATCACCGTGCCCACCCGGCTGATCGTCCGGGGGTCGGGGGAGCGGCCGGCTCTCGCGCTGCGCGAGGCATGACCCCCCGTCACCGGGTGGGCAGGGGTACGGCTCAGGCCCAGGCGGTCACCGGCACGAACGAACTGTCCTGCCGGAACAGGTCCGTCCCGTCGGTCCGGGCCACCCGGAGTTGGTAGTTGTAATGGCGCAGGTAGTAGCCCGGGTAGTTGTACGACTCGAAGCGCAGTGAGCCGCTCGCCGTGCCGGTGCGGGCGATGAACGTGGCGTCCTTGGCGAAGGTCGACGTCCCGTCGTTCGCGTCGAAGCGGCCGCGGAAGTCCCAGTGGCGCAGGTAGTTGCCGGAGGCGTCCCGGAAGGAGTAGGCGTTCGCGTCGGCGAGGCCGGCGACGACCGTGAAGGTGGACGCCTGCTTCTCGGCGGTGGTGCTGGAGGCGCTGACCACGGGGAGGTTGAGCAGGGACGACTGGTTCTGCCAGTGACGGGTGGTGAAGTTGACCGAGCGGAAGGAGCGGGTGACGTTCTTCGCCAGGCTCGGGCCGCCCGAGACGGTCTCCTTGATCACCGTGAAGTGCCGGGCCGTGCCGGAGACGACGGGGAGCGCGGCCGGGGCGGACCAGGTGGCGAAGGTGTCGTAGCTGTCGCTGTAGTAGTAGGTGCCGTCGCCGTAGCCGTCGAAGAAGATCCGCCAGCCGCCGTTGTCGAGCTGCACCAGCGCCGCGCCCTCGCGGTAGCTGCCCCAGCCCGCCCAGTTGCCGGTGCGGCTGATGGTGTAGGGGCCGGTGAGGCTGGTCGCCGTCGCGTACTCGATGTACTTCGCCGTCTCGTTCTTCGTGAAGGCGTGGTAGGTCGAGCCGATCTTCACGATGTACGTGTCGATGTGGTTGGCACCGATGCCGGACAGCGCGACCGGTGAACTCCACGCGGTGAGGCCGGTGTTGGTGGCCTTCAGCAGGTACGGGGTGAAGATCCACTCGTCGTTGGCCGTCGAGCAGGAGACGATGATGTTCACGCTGCCGTCGCTGTCGACGAACCACTCCGGCGCCCAGGCGCGGGACAGGTTGGCGATCGGGACCGTGTAGTCGTACAGGAAGGTCCAGTTGACCCGGTCGGTGCTGCGGGCGAAGCCGATGGTGGTGCTCGGGTCCTGCCAGGTGTGGGTCGTGTAGGTGATGTAGTAGTAGCCGTTGGTGTGCTTGAAGATGCTCGCGTCGCGGATGCGGTTGCTGGGCGGGGTGTAGGCGGACGACTTGGCCAGCCGGAAGTCGGTGGCGTCGTCGGACTGGTACACGTTCACGGTGCCGTCGTTGCTGTCGAGGAACGGCACGATGGTGTAGCGGGTGGCGGAGCCGCTCGGCGGGGCGGCGGCCGAGGCCGTGCCGAGCAGTCCGGGCATCTCGCCCAGGACCAGCGCCGAGGCGGGCAGGACGGCCATCGCCCGCAGCAGGGTGCGGCGCGACGGCGCGGGGGGTCGTGTGGTCACGGGCGGCTCTCCCTCGGACACAAACACATGCGACTCTGATGTTCGATATTCCGAACCAAGTTCGGAAAGTCGATCAGAAGGTAGGGCCGAGGGTGGGACGCGTCAATGGTTCGCGCAGGACTCATGGGCCCTGCGGGAAAGCTGTGGCGTGCACTGATGCGGCGAGCTGCCACCGGTATCAAGCGCCGGGGCATTCCGCCGCGACCCCACCGGACGTTACCGTTCGGTAGACAACGCCGTCCCGGAGGTGTCCCGCATGACGCTCGACCGTTCCGAAGGCCTCGCGGAGTTGGCCCGTGCGCTCGCCGACGGGGAGGTGACGTCCCGGTCGCTCGTGGAGCGGGCGCTGGCGCGGATCGAGGCGACGCAGACCACGCTGAACGCCTTCCGGATCGTACGGACCGAGGCGGCGCTCGCCGAGGCGGCGGCAGCGGACGAGGAGCTGGCCGCGGGCGTGCGCAGGCCGCTGCTCGGGGTGCCGGTGGCGGTCAAGGACGACATGGACGTGGCGGGCGAGCCGACCGCGTTCGGCTGCCGGGGCGAGTTCCCGCCGGTCACCGAGGACGGCGAGGCGGTACGGCGGCTGCGCGCGGCCGGAGCCGTGATCGTCGGCAAGACCAATACCTGCGAGTTCGGGCAGTGGCCGTTCACCGAGGGGCCCGCCTTCGGCGCGACCCGCAACCCGTGGAGCACGGAGCACACCCCGGGCGGCTCGTCCGGCGGTTCGGCCGCCGCCGTCGCCGCCGGTCTGGTGCCGGCCGCGCTCGGCTCGGACGGCGCCGGTTCGGTGCGCATTCCGGCCTCCTGGACCCATCTCGTCGGCATCAAGCCGCAGCGCGGCCGGATCTCCACCTGGCCGCGCGGCGAGTCCTTCCACGGCATCACGGTCAACGGCACGCTGGCCCGTACGGTCGCCGACGCGGCCCTCCTGCTGGACGCGGCGGCCGGCAACCACGAACGGGACCCGCACCGGCCGCCGGTCGTCGACGCCCTGGCAGCGACGAAGCGGGACCCCGGCCGGCTGCGCATCGCGCTCTCCCTGAAGCCGCCGTTCACCGCCATGCCCGCGCGGCTGCGGCCGGAGGTGCGCGCTCGGGTCGTGCAACTCGCCGAGAAGCTGAGCGACCTGGGGCATGTCGTCGAGGAGGCCGACCCTCCGTACGGCCAGATCGGGCTGACCTTCGTGCCCCGCGCCACTGCCGGTATCGCCGAGCGCGTCCGCGAGGCACCCTTCCCCGCCCTGCTCGACCGCCGCACCCGCGACGCCGCCCGGCTGGGCGGGCTCCTCGGCGGGGTGCCGCTGCGGGCGGCGCGACGCGCGGAGGCGGTTCTGCACCGGCGTATCGGAGCGTTCTTCACGACGTACGACGTGATCCTCGCGCCGACCACGGCCGCTCCCCCGCCCCGCATCGGCGCGCTGCTGAGCCTGGGCGGCCTCGCCACCGACCGGGCCATGATCGCGGCCTGTCCCTACGCCTGGCCGTGGAACGTGCTGGGCTGGCCGGGGGTGAACGTGCCCGCCGGTTTCGTGGGCGGCGGTCTGCCGGTCGGCGCCCAGTTGCTGGGGCCGGCGAACAGTGAGCCGCTGCTGGTCTGCCTCGCCGCGCAGCTGGAGGCCGAACTGCGCTGGCACTCGGCGTGGCCGCCGGAGCACGCGGTCACGGACTCACCGGCCGCATAACGGCGTTCGGCCCGTACCCTGTGACCATGGACGACGCGTCGATGGTCGGGCTCATGGGACGGGTCACCGGGGCGGTCGGGCCCGGACTGGTCGGTGAGGTGATCGTCCGCGTGCGGGGTGGCGCCGAGCACTTCCTCGCCTACCCCGCCACCGCTACGGACCGCATCGAGCGGGGCACGGTGGTCATGGTCGTGGAGTACCTGCCGCCGAGAACGGTCTACGTGCAAGCGGCGTACGACAGTTGAGCCCGCTTCCCCGCAGGTGAGACCGGGTTTGTATCAAGGTTTCGACAAGGATGGGTCAGCGTCTGTACCCAGGGCCTCGCACAGGCGCACACTCCCTTCGTTCGGTGCCGAAAGGGCACCATCACAAGGGGGCGTATGCCGATGATTGTCGGCGTCGTTGCGGGGGTGGCGGTTGCCGCCGCCCTCGTTCTGATCGGTCTGTTCAAGATGATGTGGCGTGTCGCGGAACCGAACGAGGCACTGATCATCTCCGGCTCCAAGCACAAGACGGAGGGCCTCGAGGCGGGCATGGGCTTCCGGATCGTCACCGGACGCGGCACGCTCGTGCTGCCCGGAGTGCAGGCGGTGCGCAAGCTCTCGCTCGACCTGAACGAGACCGAACTGCACGTGGACTGCGTGACCCACCAGGGCATTCCGCTCAAGGTGCGGGGCGTGGTCATCTTCAAGGTGGGCGACGACTTCGTGTCGATCGCGAACGCGGGCCGCCGTTTCCTCGACCAGCAGAAGCTGATGTCCGAGCGGGTGCACAACGTCTTCGCCGGTCATCTGCGTTCCATCGTGGGCGGGTTGACGGTCGAGGACATGATCCGCGACCGGGAGAAGCTCACCGGGCAGACCCGGGCGGCCTGCGGCACGGAGATGGAGAAGCTGGGCCTGATCGTCGACTCGCTGCAGATCCACGAGATCGAGGACCCGACCGGGTACATCCAGAACCTGGCGATGCCGCACGCGGCGGCCGTCCAGCGGGACGCGAGGATCGCGCAGGCGGAGGCGAACCGGCTGGCCACCGAGGCGGAGCAGCAGTCGTACGCCCGGATGGCCGAGGCAACCCGGGACAGCGAGATTTTGCAGGCCGGTTACCAGGCCGAGCGCGACAAGGCGGGTGCCAAGTCCCGCCAGGCCGGACCGCTCGCCGACGCCGCGGCCCGGCAGGAAGTCGTCGTCCAGGAGACGCGGGTCGCCGAGCTGGAGGCCCAGCGGCGTGAGCAGCAGCTCCAGGCGGACGTGCGCAAGCCGGCGGACGCGCAGGCCTACGAGAAGCGGACGATGGCCGAGGCGGAGCGCGACGCACGCATCTCCGCGGCCCAGGCCAAGGCGCAGGAGACGGAGCTGGCGGCAGCGGCCGAGGCGACCCGGGTCAAGACGGCCGCGGGCGCCGAGGCGGAAGCCACCAGGGCCCGGGGCACCGCCATGGCGGCGGCCACCCGCGCCACCGGCGAGGCCGAGGCGGCCGCGGCACAGGCCAGGGGCCTCGCCGAGGCCGAGGCGGCCAAGGCCAAGGGGCTCGCGGAGGCGGACGCCATCAAGGCCCGCGCCGCCGCCCTCGCCGAGAACCAGGAAGCCGTCGTCGCCCAGCAACTCGCCGAGAACTGGCCGGAGATCGTCAGGGCCGGCGCGTCCGCCTTCGGCAGCGTCGACAACATGGTGGTGCTCAACGGCGCCGACGGCATGGCGGACATGCTCACCAAGGCGCTCACCATGGGCGGCACGGGCCTCGGCCTGGCCCGCCAGCTGCTCGCCTCGATGAACCAGAACGGGCCTGCCGCGAACGGGACTTCGCCCCGCAACGGGGTCGTGCCGCCACCGCTCCAGAAGGTGCCGGTGGAGCAGGACGGAGGATGACGGACGACCGGGCCCAGGGGTGGAACTGCTCACCAAGGAGTGCGCACAAGGGCCGAATCAGCTCGATCGTGTGATCGTCCGCTTGCGGGCTTGCGGTGCCCTGGGCTGATCGGGCTAACGTGATCGTGCGACCTGGGACACCGGGTACGGCGTCAGCATGCGGGGCCCTGCTCCACCAGAGGATGGTTCAGGGTCTCCCCGTCGCCTCTGGCCATACCCACTTGGCCAGGTGGTGAGGGAACTGGCCTCCCTGGCACGGACCACGCACAGGATGCGTGTCGCCACCCGGGGTCGAGAACGCCGGGGACCAGCTCGCCCAAGACCGTTCGGGGCGCGCGGCTGAACGGACTCACTCCCGCTCAGTCCACAGGAACGGTGAGAGAACCGGCTCGGGGCGCGGCCTCTAATGTTACGTCCGTGACTGCGCCTATCGATGAGAACGCCCCCGGCCGGTTCGGCCCCTCCGCCACCACCGAGGCCGACCCCCGCGAGGTGGGCCGGGTGCGCACGGAGTACTCGCCCGCGCACGACGGGGACCCCGATCCCGGCGAGATCGTCTGGACCTGGGTCCCCTACGAGGAGAACGACGGCCGGGGCAAGGACCGCCCCCTGCTGGTCGTCGCCCGCGAGGCCGGCGGCACCTTCCTGGCCGTCCAGCTGTCGAGCAAGCGGCACGACGGCGACCGGGAGTGGGTGCCGATCGGCAGCGGACCCTGGGACCGGTCGGGGCGGGACTCGTGGGTCGACGTGGACCGCGTACTGCGGCTGCACGAGGCCGGGATGCGCCGAGAGGCGTGCGCCCTGGACCGTATGCGGTTCAACCTCGTCCGGCACCGGTTGCGGGAGCGCTACGGCTGGAGCTGACGGCCACCGGGCCGGGAACACACCAGCGTTCCCGCCGATCGCCGCGGACGACGTGAGGCCGCGCTGATGCGCGCTCGCGGCTCGACCCCCGTGCGCGCCACGACCGCGCGTCCGCGCGACCTCCCCCGTCGTGCTCACAGACGCATCCTGAGCGATTCTGGTCTTGCCCCGCAACAGGGTTTTCCGTGCCGGACGTGCCCGGAAAACTCCTCGAGAACAGCCAGGAAACGGAGATCCTCGGCCCCTAATACGACGATGTGCACCCTTGTGCGATCGGACGCGAGGGTCTTGGGTGGAACGAGTGACGCCGGCCCGCCCCATCAGACTCCGGGCCGGTGACATGGTGGAATCTCAGGAGGATCCCGACATGTCCCATACGCCGAGTGACTGTACGGAGACCCGTACCGCTGTCACCGAAGCCGAGGTGGAGGCCCTGGTCCGGGGCATCTGCTTCAAGACCGGTCCGCCCCGCACCGTCGGGGTCGAAGTGGAATGGCTCGTCCATGAGCTGCGGACACCGCAGCTCCCCGTGACACCCGAACGCCTCGAAGCGGCCTACGCCGCACTGCGTACCGTGCCCCTGAGGTCGGCGCTCACCACAGAGCCCGGCGGCCAGCTGGAACTGAGCTCGCCGCCCGCCGCCTCCCTGATGGAGTGCATCGGTACCGTCTCCGCCGACCTGACCGCCGTCCGCACGGTGCTGGCCGAGGACGGCCTGGGCCTCGTCGGCATCGGCCAGGACCCCTGGCACACGCCCCGCCGCTTCCTGCGCGAGCCGCGCTACGACGCCATGGAGGCCTGCCTGGACCGCACCGGCCCGGCCGGCCGCGCCATGATGTGCACCTCCGCCTCCGTCCAGGTGTGCCTGGACGCCGGCCACGAGGAGCCCGGGCCGCTCGGTCTCGGGCGGCGCTGGTGGCTGGCGCACCAGCTGGGGGCGGTCCTGGTGGCCGCGTTCGCGAACTCCCCGGCGGCCGGGCACCAGCCCACCGGCTGGCTCTCCAGCCGCCAGCTGCTGTGGATGGACATCGGCCCCGGCCGCGCGGGCGCTCCCTCGCTCGACGTCGATCCGCGGACCGCCTGGGCCCGCCACGTGCTGGACGCCCCGGTGATGTGCGTACGGCGCGACGGCGGCCCGTGGGAGGTGCCCGAGAAGCTGACGTTCCGGGAGTGGACCAGGTCGGGGGCGCCGAGGCCGCCGACCCGGGAGGACCTCGACTACCACGTCAGCACGCTGTTCCCGCCGGTCAGGCCGCGCGGCCATCTCGAGCTGCGCATGATCGACGCCCAGCCCGGCGACGACGGCTGGATCGTGCCGCTGGCGGTGACGACGGCGCTCTTCGACGACCCGGAGGCCGCCGAGAGCGCCTACCGGATCGTGAAGCCGCTGGCCGAGCGGGCCCTGTCGCTGCCCGCGCCGCACAATCCGCTGTGGATCGACGCGGCCCGGCACGGCCTGACCGACCCCGAGCTGCACGAGGCGGCCCTCGCCTGCTTCGAGGCGGCCCTTAAGGCCCTGCCCCGGCTCGGCGCCACCGCCGAGGTCACGGCGGCCGTCACGACGTACCGGGACCGGTACGTCGTCCCCGGCCGCTGCCCCGCCGACGACCTGCTCGAACACCTGTACGGCATGGACCTCGCCCCGTCCCGGTTCGGCTCGACCGAGGGGACCTCCACCGCCCACGGGAAGGACATCCGCACATGACCGACCCCGCCCTCGACACCGAACCCGTCGTCGACGAGGCCCTCGATGCCGAAGCGCTCCGCGACCGGGCGCTCACCACCCTGACCACCGCCCGCGACCGTACGACGCTGCTGACCAGCTGCGTTGAGGACCCGGACCTGACGGCGCAGCACTCCCCGCTGATGTCGCCGCTGGTGTGGGACCTCGCGCACATCGGCAACCAGGAGGAGCAGTGGCTGCTGCGGGCCGTCGCCGGGCAGGAGGCGATACGGCCCGAGATCGACAGCCTCTACGACGCGTTCGAGCACCCGCGCTCGCAGCGGCCCTCGCTGCCGCTGCTGGCTCCGGCCGAGGCCCGCTCGTACGCGGCGGACGTGCGCGGCCGGGTGATGGACGTGCTGGAGCGCGCCGCGTTCCACGGGACGCGGCTGACGGAGGCGGGATTCGCCTTCGGGATGGTCGCGCAGCACGAACAGCAGCACGACGAGACGATGCTGATCACCCATCAGCTCCGCACGGGGCCGCAGGCCCTGACCGCCCCGGCCCCGGACCCGGTGCCGCTGTTCACCGGCCCGGCCGAAGTCCTCGTCCCGGGCGGCCCGTTCACGATGGGCACCTCCACCGAGCCGTGGGCGCTGGACAACGAACGCCCGGCGCACCGGCGCGAGGTGGCGTCGTTCTCCATCGACACGACTCCTGTCACGAACGGCGCGTACCAGGCGTTCATCGAGGACGGCGGCTACGACGACGAGCGCTGGTGGACGGCGGCGGGCTGGGCGCACATCCGCCGCAACTCCATCCACGCGCCGCTGTACTGGAGCCGCGACGGCAGGCAGTGGCTGCGGCGCCGCTTCGGCGTGACCGAGGTCGTCCCGCCCCAGGAGCCGGTGCTGCACGTGTGCTGGTACGAGGCCGACGCGTACGCCCGCTGGGCCGGGCGCCGGCTGCCCACCGAGGCCGAGTGGGAGAAGGCCGCACGGCACGACCCCGCCGGCGACCGTTCGACGCGTTACCCGTGGGGCGACGCCGACCCGGCGCCGGAGCACGCCAACCTGGGCCAGCGGCACCTGCGCCCGGCGCCGGCCGGCAGCTATCCGCAGGGCGAGTCCCCGCTCGGCGTACGGCAGTTGATCGGGGACGTCTGGGAATGGACGGCCAGCGACTTCCTGCCGTACCCCGGCTTCGAGGCGTTCCCGTACAAGGAGTACTCGGAGGTCTTCTTCGGCCCCGACCACAAGGTGCTGCGCGGCGGTTCGTTCGCCGTGGACGCGGTGGCCTGCCGGGGCACGTTCCGCAACTGGGACTACCCGATCCGGCGGCAGATCTTCTCCGGATTCCGCACGGCCCGCTCGGAGGCCGTCTGATGTGCCGTCACCTGGCCTATCTGGGCCCAGAGGAGCCGCTCGGACGGATCCTCGTCGAGCCGCCGCACAGTCTGTACCGGCAGTCCTGGGCGCCGAGGCGGCAGCGGTACGGCACGGTCAACGCCGATGGTTTCGGCGTCGGTTGGTACGCGGAGGGGGATCCGGCGCCGGCCCGGTACCGGCGGGCCGGACCCATCTGGGCGGACCAGTCGCTCGCCGACCTGGCCCGGGTGGTCCGCTCGGGGGCCGTGCTCGCCGCCGTACGGGACGCGACCCTGGCGGGCGCGGACGCGGAGGCCGCGGCGGCTCCGTTCGCCGCGGGTCCCTGGCTGTTCAGCCACAACGGCGCGGTCAAGGGCTGGCCGCACTCCCTCGCGCCCCTCACGCGGACCCTGCCCGCCGCCGACCTGCTGTCCCTGGAGGCCCGCAACGACTCGGCGCTCGTGTGGGCCCTGGTCCTCGCCCGGCTGCACGGCGGCGACGAGGAGGGCCAGGCGCTGGCCGACACGGTCCTGGAGGTCGCCGCGGCGGCCCCCGACTCCCGGCTGAACCTGCTGCTGACCAACGGGGAGAGCATCACCGCGACGGCCTGGGGCGACACCCTCTGGTATCTCTCGGAGCCCGGCCGCCGCACGGTCGTGGCCTCCGAGCCCTACGACGACGACCCGCACTGGCAGGAGGTCCCCGACCGCACCCTGCTCGCGGCGAGCCGCACGGACGTGCTGCTCACCCCGCTGAAGGAGCCGAGCTCCGCCCTGTCACCCGCGTCCGCGAAGGAGCCCCGCACGTGAGTCCGTTCCTTCTCACCCGCACCCTGCCCGAGGACGCCACCGAAGCCGCCCTGCGCGGGGACGTCCTCCAGGGCCTGACCCGCACCCCGAAGACCCTGCCGCCGAAGTGGTTCTACGACGCCCACGGCAGCGAGCTGTTCGAGCAGATCACCGAGTTGCCCGAGTACTACCCCACCCGTGCCGAACGGGAGATCCTGGTCGCCCGCTCCGGGGAGATCGCCGCGGCGACGGGTGCCCGCACCCTGATCGAGCTGGGGTCCGGCTCCTCGGAGAAGACACGCCACCTCATCGACGCTCTCGACCTGAGCACGTACGTCCCGGTCGACGTCAGCGAGAGCGCGCTCACCCAGGCCGGGCACGCGCTCATCGCCGAGCGTCCCGTCCTTCAGGTCCACGCCCTCATCGCCGACTTCACCGCCCGGCTGGCGCTGCCGGACACGCCCGGCCCACGGCTGCTGGCGTTCCTCGGCGGCACGGTCGGCAACCTGCTGCCCGTCGAGCGGGCCGCGTTCCTCGCCTCGGTCCGCGCCCTGCTCTCCCCCGGTGACGCGCTGCTGCTCGGCACGGATCTGGTCAAGGACGAGAACGTCCTGGTCAGGGCGTACGACGACGCGGCCGGGGTGACGGCCGCGTTCAACAAGAACGTGCTGAGCGTCGTCGACCGCGAGCTGGGCGCCGACTTCGATCCCGCGGCCTTCGACCACGTGGCCCTGTGGGACGCCGAGAACGAGTGGATCGAGATGCGGCTGCGCTCCCGTACGGCACAGACGGTGAAGATCCCCGCGCTCGACCTGGCGGTCGACTTCGCGGCGGGCGAGGAGCTGCGCACCGAGGTGTCGGCCAAGTTCCGCAAGGAGGGTGTGCGCGCCGAACTGTCCGCGGCGGGCCTGGATCTCGCCCGCTGGTGGACGGACCGGGAAGGCCGGTTCGCCCTGTCGCTGAGCGTGGCGCGGTGACGGCGTGCCACGGGCCGTCTCGCGATCCGCCACGGCTTGGGGCACGGTGGAGTGACGCGCGCCCGGACGCACCCGGACGCGCCCCACACAGGTGACACCGCCGTCACCGCGGAGAGGAGCCCCGCATGTCGAACCACACCTACCGGGTGACGGAGATCGTCGGTACCTCGCCCGAGGGCGTCGACCAGGCCGTCCGCAACGGCATCTCCCGTGCCTCGCAGACCCTCCGCAACCTCGACTGGTTCGAGATCACCCAGGTGCGGGGCCAGATCGAGGACGGGCAGGTCGCGCACTGGCAGGTCGGCCTGAAGGTCGGCTTCCGTCTGGAGGAGTAGGGCTGACGGCCCCGGCGTCCCGTCGGGGCCTCAGGTCCGGCCCTCCCCCTCCTGCGCCACCTTCAGCGCGGCCGATCCGGCCGCCCAGCGCGCCCGTACGACGGTGAAGCCCGCCCGTTCGGCGTCCTCGCACACCAGCTCGTCGTCGTCCACGAGCACCCGGACCTCCCGGGTGCGGGCGAGCCGGCGGAGGATCTCCAGCTTGGTGCGCCGGGCCGGCCGGCGGTCGTCGTTGCGCCGCATGTACACGCGCCCCTCGGGCAGTCCGTGCGCGGCGAGCCAGTCGAGCGTGTCGCGACGGCAGCGCTCGGGCCGCCCGGTGAGATAGACGACCTCGCACTCCCGGGCGCTCTCCAGGACCAGCGCGACGCCCTCGGCGATCGGCGGGTCCTGCGGCGCGGCCGCGAAGAAGGCGCCCCAGTCGCGGGGCTTGCTCTCCAGGAACCGCTGCCGATGGGCCGTGTCGGCGAGGGTGTTGTCCAGGTCGAACACGGCGAGCGGGCGTGTGTTGCTGTCGGTCACACCGTTCACCCTAGACGGATCCCGCACCCCGGCAACCTTCGCGCTCTGTGCGGCCACTGCTGTGCGACATGGCATGCACGGCAAAGGCGGGAGACCTCATGCGCAAGACGTCTGTCTGGACAGCGGCACTGGTGAGCGCGGCGCTGTGGACGGGATTAGGGCCGGTGGGCGAGGCGTCCGCCGCGGCGACGCTGATCGTGGCGCCCAACGGCAGCGACTCCGCGCCCGGGACTCTCGCCCAGCCGCTCCGTACGATCCAGCGGGCCGTCGACCTGGCCAAGCCCGGCGACACCATCGCCGTACGCGGCGGCACCTACGCCCTCACCGACAACATCACCATCACCACCTCGGGCACCGCGTCCCTGCCCATCACCCTGGGCGCCTACCAGGGCGAGCGGGTCGTCATCGACGGCGATGGGCTGCCCGCGAGCCACACCCCCGTCGGCGGGAGCATCGCGCGCGCCGATCGCGGGGCGATCCACCAGGAGGCGTCGTACTGGCGGATCTCGGACCTGGAGATCGTGAACGGCCCGTACGGCGTGTACTGCGACGGCTGCAACGGCAATGTCTTCGCGCGCCTGAAGACCCACGACAACTACGAGTCCGGCTTCCAGCTCCAGGGCGCCTCCAGCAACAACCAGATCCTGAACCTGGACAGTTACGCCAACCGCGACCCGCGCAAGAACGGCGAGAGCGCGGACGGTCTCGCCATCAAGGAGGGCACCGGAACGGGCAACCTGGTGCGCGGCGCCCGCCTGTGGAACAACGTCGACGACGGCTTCGACAACTGGAAGTTCACCTCGCCGGTCGTCATCGAGAACACCATCGCGTACGGCAACGGCTACAACCGCTGGGGCTTCCCGGACTTCGCGGGCGACGGCAACGGCTTCAAGCTCGGCGGCGGCAGCCCGGCCCCGGCAGTGGCCCACACCCTCCGCAACAGCGTGGCGTTCAAGAACGCGGCGCACGGCATCACGGACAACAGCAACCCGGGCGCCCTCGCCCTGACCCGCAACTCCACCCACGGCAACGCGGGTACGGGCTTCGACGTCGACGTCTCGGGCGGCAAGGCGGTCCTGACCGCCAACCTGTCCGTGGCCGACGCGCGTGCCGTGGCGCTCGGATCGGCGACCGTGTCCAGCGGCAACTCCTGGAACCTGGGCGGCACCTGGAACGCGGCCGCGGTCCTGAGCACGGACCCGGCTCCCCTCACGGGCGCGCGTGCGGCGGACGGTTCGCTGCCGTCGGCGCCGTCGTTCCTCGTCCCGCGCAGCGGGGCGAACATCGGGGCGCGGTTCTGACGGAAAAGGCACCCCGGCGGCGTGCGGTGATCAGCGGGGGCCGCATGCTTCTCCCATGCCTTCGACACCGCGTACGCGCCTGACCGGATCCGGTTCCGGTTCCGGTTCCTGCACCCTCGTCGTCTGCCGGGGCTGCTGCTGCGGAAACGCCCGCAAGCAGCCCGGCACCGACCCGGCGTGGCAGCTGGAGCTGCTGCGCGCCGGTGCGGCCGAGCACGGCTTCCAGGTGCGTACGACCGACTGCCTGGGCCCCTGCGACCAGGCCAACGTCATCGTGGTCCGCCCCTCGGCCGCCGGACGCCGGGCCGGGGGGCGGGCCGTCTGGATCGGGTTCGTCATGGACGACGACAGCACCGACGAGGTCGTGCGGTGGGCCGCCGCCGGCGGACCCGGCGTCGCCGAGCCGCCGCTCACGCTGGAGATGCAGTTCATCCGGCCACCGCGGGACGCGCGCGTGCGGTCGCGGCGCTGACATCCCCCAATTGTTAATGGGATCCATTTTCATGTAGCGTCCTCGGTGCTCACCCCACCGAGGAGGACCGTCATGGCCGTACCCAAGCGGAAGATGTCCCGCAGCAACACCCGTCACCGCCGCGCGCAGTGGAAGGCCGCCACGCCGACGCTGGTGCCCGTCACGATCGACGGCGTGCGGCACCTCGTACCGCAGAACCTGGTCAAGGCGTACGAGCGCGGGCTGCTGCGCCCCGAGGGCTGAGGCCGGTGTCGCACGACCTGCTGCCCGTCACCGTGCTGTCCGGGTTCCTCGGCGCGGGCAAGACCACGCTCCTCAACCACGTGCTCACCAATCGGCAGGGCCTGCGCGTCGCGGTCATCGTGAACGACATGAGCGAGGTCAACATCGACGCGGCCCTGGTGCGCGGCGGTCAGGCGGCGCTCTCACGGACCGAGGAACGCCTGGTCGAGATGACCAACGGCTGCATCTGCTGCACCCTGCGCGACGACCTGCTGGAGGAGGTCGACCGGCTGGCCCGCGAGGACCGCTTCGACCACCTGCTGATCGAGTCCAGCGGAATCTCCGAACCCATGCCGGTGGCGGCCACCTTCGCCTTCGCCCGCGACGACGGCGTCACCCTCGGGGAGGTCGCCCGCCTGGACACGATGGTCACGGTCGTGGACGCCGCGAACTTCCTGCCCGAGCTGGCGACCGGCGACGAACTCGCCGAGCGCGGACTCGCGCCCTTCGAGGACGACGAGCGCACGGTCAGTGACCTGCTGGTGGACCAGGTCGAGTTCGCCGACGTCATCGTGCTGAACAAGCTCGACCTCGTCGACGAGGAGTCCGCGGCCCGGCTCAGGGCGGCGCTCGGCCGCCTCAACCCGGTCGCCCGGATCGTCCCGGCGACGGACGGGCGTGTCGACCTGGGGGAGGTCCTGGGAACCGGTCTGTTCGACCTGGAGCGGGCCCAGCAGGCGCCGGGCTGGGTGCGGGAGCTCAACGGCGAGCACGTGCCGGAGACCGAGGAGTACGGGGTGTCCTCCACCGTCTTCCGCTCCGAACTCCCCTTCCATCCCCCCCGGTTGTGGGACTTCGTGGTCGAGGAGCTGGACAGCGGCACGTACGGGAGGATTTTGCGGTCGAAGGGTTTCTTCACCCTGTCCAGCCGCCCGCACGTGACGGGCCTGTGGTCGCAGGCCGGCTCGGTGGCCCGGTTCGAGCCGTCCGCCGCCCGCGACCACGACGCCCCCCACGCGCAGGAACTGGTCTTCATCGGCACCCGGTTGGACGCCGACGCGCTCCGGGCCGCCCTCACCGCCTGCCTCCTGCGCCCGGCCGAACCCGCTCCCCAGGCGGATCCGTTCCCCGCCTGGGACACCTACGGCATCGACGAGGCCTGCGACCACTCCGAGGCGTAGAGGAGGCCGCGTACCTTGCGCAGCCACGCCTCGACGGCCGCCTCCCCGGGCTGCTCGGGCAGCACGGTGGGCGTCTCGTCGAAGGCCGCCTCGTAGTGCCGGAGCAGGGGCAGCGCGGCCGACGGATCGGCGGCGACGCGCTCGCCGAAGGCGTGGTACTCCTCGGGATTCTCGACGCGGATCTCCAGTCGGCCGGTGGTGTACAGCACCAGGCCCTGGTGGCACAGCCGCTTCAGGTGCCGGGCGTGCTTCGCGGTGCGCCTGCGGCTGTCCGCGGGGAACGAGCCGTCGCCGCGGCCCTCGAGCCGCCGGAACTGCTGGGTGGCGTAGCCGAGGTAGGCGTCCCGGACGCGCTTGGCGCTCAGGAACGACGTGCGGATGCCGATCAGTTCCTCACCGAGAGGGGTGCGGACCTCGTACAGGTCGTCCGGGAGCCACACCAGTTCCATGGCGGTCGGGTTGCCGCCCAGGGCGAGCCGGCACCACTTGGCGGCCTCGTGCAGGGTGCGGTCCGGTGCTGTGGTGACGTGGGACTCCTTCGGCCCGCGCAGGCCGTGCAGCTCCACGGTGGGTACGGCGAAGAGGCCGAGACGGTCGACGTCGGAACCGGCGTGGGCGAGGCCGTACGCGGTGGAACCGACGATGCCGGACAGCAGGATGTTCGGGACGGTCACGGTCGGCCGCCTTTCGGGGTGCGTGGCTGTGCGGACGAGCGGCCGCCGCGGAGACGTCTCCATTGTGATGACCTGCGAGGTCGTGGTCATCCGGTTTTCCGGGGACCGGCGGACCATGTGAGGGCGATCCCCCGAGCCCTCCCTTCCCGCACCGCACCACTGCCGGGACGGAGCAGTCGCCGGCCGCGCTCAGTCGTCGCGGTCCACCCACTCCAAAGCCATCGCGCGGACGACGTCGAGAGCCGAGGTGTCGGCGTCGACAGCGTCGTACGCGGCGGCGAGCTGGAGAAAAGCCGCCGCGAATCCGCCGGTCAGCAGGGCGATCCGGTCCTGTGCCCTGCCCAGGGTGATCGCCGCGGCCTCCTCCGCCGACACCCCCGTGGGCAACTCCCCGTCAAGACGGGCGAGCTCGTCCATCAGCAGCGACAACCGGTCCGGCTCACCGTCCCACGGCTCCTCGGGCATCAGGGTCAGCGCCAGGATTCCCGCGACCAGCCGCCAGATATCGCTCTTCTTCATGCACAGCATGGTGCCCGACCCGCCCGCTCGTGCCGCACCGGGACCTACCACTGCTGCAACACGCAACCGCAGACGGCACCGCGGCTCGTCCTCCAAAGATCACACCGTGCGCGGGAATCCGGGCGTAGCGGCCCGCATCGGAATATCGACGGCCTCGTACGGCGTCAGAACTACGTGATCCGACAGGTACGCGACCGCGAGCCGGACGATCCGTTCGCTCGAGCCCTGCGGCGGAACCACGGAGAACCGGCGGGCCGAGGGAACGCGAGCGGCAGCGGCGTTCGCCCTGGTGGCGGAGAAGGTCCACCAGCCGCAGCGACAGCTCACGCGGATCATGGAAACCGCAGAGGAGATCAGCAAGGTGACCGCCGAGTCGACGAAGTCCAGTCCCACCGGAGAAACCATGGCGAGCCAGCAGGATCGCGACGCTCGACAGGACCAGGGCTCTCGTACGGAAGCGGCCCGCTTCTCCGTCCTCGACCGTTCCCGCACCCGGGAGGGCCACACGGACGCCGAGGCGCTGCGCGACACCGTGCGGCTGGCGCGGGAGCTGGAAGGGCTCGGCTATCACCGCTTCTGGGTGTCGGAACATCACGGGGTGCCCGGGGTCGCCGGTTCGGCGCCGACCGTGCTGGCCGCCGCCGTGGCCGCCGCGACGCGGACGATCCGGGTCGGCACCGGCGGCGTGATGCTGCCCAACCACCAACCGCTCGTCGTGGCCGAGCAGTTCGGCGTACTGGAGTCCCTTTTCCCCGGGCGGATCGACATGGGGCTCGGCCGCTCGGTGGGCTTCACGGACGGGGTGCGCAAGGCGCTCGGGCGGGACAAGGACGTCGCCGAGGACTTCGCGGGGCAGCTGGAGGAGCTGCTCGGCTGGTTCCGGGGCGCGTCCCCGACGGGCGTGCACGCGCGGCCCTCGGAGGGCCTGACCGTGCCGCCGTTCGTGCTGGCCATGGGCGAGGGCGCGACGATCGCGGCCCGTGCCGGGCTGCCGATGGTGATCGGCGACCTCCGCAACCGCGAGAAGATGCGGCGCGGCATCGACCACTACCGCACCCACTTCCGTCCCTCGCCGTGGGCGCCGGAGCCGTACGTCGTCGTCTCCGGCACGATCGCGGTGGCCGCCACCCCGCAGGAGGCCCGGCGGCTGCTGGTCCCCGAGGCCTGGTCGATGGCGTACTCGCGCACGCACGGCACCTTCCCGCCCCTGCCGCCGGCCGAGCGCGTGGAGGCATTGACGATGAACGCCAAGGAGCGCGGCCTCTACGAGTCGGGCCTCGCCGGGCACCTCGCCGGCACCGAGGAACAGGTCGCGCACGAGCTGGTGACCCTGCTGAAGGAGACGGGAGCCCAGGAGGTGCTGGTGACCACCAGCACGTACGACCGCGAGGCCCTGCTCGACTCCTACCGCCGGCTGGCCCGGATCATCACCGGCGTCCCGCTCGCATAGAATCGCGGCGTTTGTCCTTACACCGCCAGGCGCCATCTCGTACGGAGCTCCACCATGTCCGATCCGCACGACCCGTACGTCCGTGTTCGCGGCGCCCGGGAGCACAACCTCAAGGGTGTGGACGTCGACATCCCGCGGGATGTGCTGGCCGTGTTCACCGGCGTGTCCGGTTCGGGGAAGTCGTCGCTGGCGTTCGGCACGATCTACGCGGAGGCACAGCGGCGCTACTTCGAGTCGGTCGCGCCGTACGCGCGCCGGCTGATCCACCAGGTGGGAGCGCCGAAGGTGGGGGAGATCACCGGTCTGCCGCCCGCGATCTCGCTGCAGCAGCGCCGCTCGGCGCCGACGTCACGCTCGTCCGTCGGCACGGTCACCAACCTCTCCAACTCCCTGCGGATGCTGTTCTCCCGGGCCGGCGACTACCCGCCGGGCGCCGGGCGGCTCGACTCGGACGCCTTCTCCCCCAACACGGCGGTCGGGGCCTGTCCTCAGTGCCACGGACTCGGCCGAGTGCACCGTACGACCGAGGAGTCGCTGGTCCCCGACCCGGCGCTGTCGATCCGCGAAGGTGCGATCGCCGCGTGGCCGGGCGCCTGGCAGGGCAAGAACCTGCGGGACATCCTCGACGCGCTGGGATACGAGGTGGACCGCCCGTGGCGCGACCTGCCCGCCGAGCAGCGGGAGTGGATCCTGTTCACGGACGAGCAGCCGGTCGTCACCGTGCATCCGGTCCGGGATGCGGAGCGCATCCAACGGCCGTACCAGGGCACGTACATGAGCGCTCGGCGGTACGTCATGAAGACGTTCGCGGACTCCAAGAGCCCCGCGCTGCGCGCGCGGGCGGAACGCTTCCTCACCAGCGCGCCCTGCCCGGCCTGCGGCGGCAGCAGGCTGCGCCCCGAGGCGCTGGCGGTGACCTTCGCGGGCCGTACGATCGCCGAGCTGGCAGCACTGCCCCTCGTGGAGCTGACGACGATCCTCGACGGCGGCACGTCGGAGGCGGGCCGCGTTCTCACCGCCGACCTCAGGTCCCGGATCGCGCCGGTCCTCGAACTCGGCCTCGGCTACCTGGGCCTCGACCGTGCGACGCCCACCCTCTCGGCGGGTGAACTCCAGCGACTGCGCCTCGCGACCCAGCTGCGGTCCGGGCTGTTCGGCGTGGTGTACGTCCTCGACGAACCGTCCGCCGGACTGCACCCGGCGGACACCGAGGCGCTGCTGACGGTGCTGGCACGGCTGAAGGCGGCCGGGAACTCGGTGTTCGTGGTGGAGCACCACCTCGACGTCATGCGCGGCGCCGACTGGCTCGTGGACGTGGGACCGCTGGCCGGTGAGCACGGCGGGCGGGTGCTGCACAGCGGGCCGGTGGCCGAGCTGGCGGGTGTCACCGAGTCGGCCACGGCCCGCTTCCTCTTCGACCGCTCCCCCGCGCCGGTACGTGAAGTCCGCCCGGCGCGCGGCCGGTTGAAGGTCGGTCCGGTCACCCGGCACAACCTGCGCGCGGTGACCGCCGAATTCCCGCTCGGGGTGTTCACCGCGGTCACCGGCGTCTCGGGATCCGGGAAGTCGACGCTCATCGGGGAGCTCACCGAGGATCTGCCGGGCGTGCGGCGGCTGGTCCGGGTCGACCAGAAGCCCATCGGACGCACCCCGCGCTCCAACCTGGCGACGTACACGGGCCTCTTCGACGTCGTACGGAAGGTGTTCGCGGCCACCGACGAGGCCCGCTCGCGGAGGTACGGCGTGGGCCGGTTCTCCTTCAACGTCGCGGGAGGGCGCTGCGAGACCTGCCAGGGCGAGGGGTACGTGACCGTCGAGCTGCTGTTCCTGCCGAGCACCTACACGCCGTGCCCGGACTGCGGCGGGGCGCGCTACAACCCCCGGACGCTCGACGTGACGTACCGGGGGCGGAACATCGCGCAGGTGCTGGACCTCACGGTGGAGTCGGCGGCCGAGTTCTTCGCGGACACTCCGGCTGTGGCGCGCAGTCTGACGACGCTGCTCGACGTCGGTCTCGGCTATCTGCGTCTCGGGCAGCCCGCGACCGAGCTGTCCGGCGGCGAGGCCCAGCGCATCAAGCTGGCAGGCGAGTTGCAGCGCGTGCGGCGGGGCCACACCCTCTACCTCCTCGACGAGCCGACGACCGGTCTCCACCCGGCCGACGTCGAGGTGCTGATGCGCCGGCTGCACGGCCTCGTCGACGCCGGGCACACCGTGATCGTGGTCGAGCACGACATGGCGGTCGTCGGGGGCGCCGACTGGGTGATCGACCTCGGGCCCGGCGGGGGCGACGAGGGCGGTCGGATCGTGGCGGCGGGGGTGCCGGCGGAGGTGGCGCGGGCGGAAGGGAGCGTCACGGCGGCCTATCTGGGGCGGGTGCTTCGGTAGTGCGGCTTCGTCAGGCGCCGGTCGTCGTCGGTCCGCTGTCCCGGTGTAGGCCGGGCTACTGCCGGGCCTACCTGGTGCCCGAGTCGTCGGCCGTCGCGGCACTCGTCCTGACCGTCGCTGGTTCGCCGACGCGGTCGCCGTCGCGGGATGACCGTGCCGCGCGCGGGCTCGCGACGTGCACGACGGCGACTGCCGAGAGGGCGACCGTCAGGCCGGCGGCGGTCTGCGCGGTGAACGGTTCGCCGAACATGACGGCGCCCCAGACGGCCGTGACGGGTGCCATCAGGAACATGAGCGTGTTGACCTTGGTGACCCCGAAGCGCCGCAGCACGATCCAGTACAGCCCGTATCCGCCGAAGGTCGACAGCGTCACGAGCCACACGATCGCGATCCAGAACGAGGGCGCGGAGGAGGGCGCGGCCGACCCGGCCGCGAGGGCGGCGACGGTGAAGACGAGCGCACTGGTGACGCAGTGGACGGTCATCGACACCGCGGGCGTGACGTGCGTGGGGGAACGCTGCTCGATGAAGGTGGCCGCCACCAGCGACAGCATCCCCGCGAACGGCACCGAATAGGTCCACCACGCCACGCCGGGGTTGGCTCCGGCGTCGGCGGTGGCGACCAGGGCGACGCCGGCGAGCCCCAGGCACAGGCCGAGCCACTGCCGGCGCGAGACGTACTGGTGCAGGAGCGGGCCGGCGAGCGCTCCGGCGACGAGGGGCTGGGTGCCGTCGATCAGGGCGGTCGTGCCGCTGGAGACGCCGAGTTGGATCGCCCAGTAGACGGTGAGCAGGTAGCCGCTCTGGGAGAGGAGCCCGATCACGGCCTGCCGGCCGACGTCGTGTGCCGTCAGCCCTCGCCACGAGGCCCTGTGGCGGGTGACGGCCGCCGCGACGAGGACGACCGCCAGGGGCAGGAACCGCCACATCAGGATCGTCAGCGCACCGGCGTCCTCCGTGCCCAGCTTGGCGCCCACGAATCCCGAGCTCCAGCACAGCACGAAGGCGACGGAGAGGAGGAGGTTCACGGCTGATCACCCACCAGCAGCCACTAAACAGATCGGTATACCTTTCGACCCCTCCCACTATACAGATCGGTATACTTCCGGGCATGGGCACCAGACGGATCACGATGACCCCGGGGGCGCGCCGCGTTCTCGCCGCCGCGTCGCGGCTCTTCTACGACCAGGGGATCCACGCGGTCGGAGTGGACCTGATCGCCGCCGAGGCCGGGGTCACGAAGAAGACGCTGTACGACCGGTTCGGCTCCAAGGAGCAGATCGTCGTGGAGTACCTGGCCGACCGTGACGAACGCTGGCGGGCGTTCGTCACGGAGTGGCTGGAGCGGACGGAGCCGGGTTCCGTCGACCGCGTTCGCGCGGTCTTCGACGCCTCGCGGGCGTGGATGACCGAGAGCAGTCCCAAGGGATGCAGCATGGTCAACGCGCACGCCGAGATCAGCGATCCCTCCCATCCGGCCTACGCCGTCATCACCGGCCAGAAGGAGTGGATGCTGGCACTGTTCGCCGGCCTGGTCCGGGACATCACCCCGGCCCGTGCCGACGATCTGGCCCGCACCCTCATGCTGTTCCACGAGGGCGCGATGGTCGCCCACGGCCTGCGCATCTTCCCCGACCCGATCGGCCACGCGCGCGACCGGGCGGCCGAACTCCTCGACCACTCCGGCTCCGGCTCCGGTGACGGGCGTTAAATCGACAAGGTCGCGTGGGCCCGCGCCGGTTGCGGCAGCGCGTCCCCCTGCGCGGCCCGGGCCAGGGCGCGGCGGTCGCGGTGGCGGCCCGGCGGGATGACGGCCCGGACCTCCACCTCGGCCACCAGCCCTCGTGCCGACGCGACCCGCCACAGGGAGGCGACCAGGGTGTCCTCGCCGACGAACGCGGGCACCGTGCTGGCCGCACCCAGGGCCGCGCGGTAGTGGACGCGGACGGGCTGGACGGGGACACCCGCGTCGAGCGCGGCCTGGAAGACGGCCCGGCGGAAGGAACCCTGGGCACGGCCGCACCAGGTGCTTCCCTCGGGGAAGGCGACGACCGCGCAGCCGTTCCGCAGCACCTCGGCGACACCGGCGACCGTGGCCGGGAGCGCGCGCAGCCGGTCCCGCTCGATGAACAGCGCACCCCGGGCTGTCAGCGGCCCCACCACGGGCCACCGCCTGATCTCGGCCTTGGCGAGCATCCTGGCCGGGCGTACGGCACCCAGCAGCGGGATGTCCAGCCAGGAGATGTGGTTGGCGACCAGAAGGAGTCCGCCGGTGGGCGCGGCGCCACCGGTCACCCGGATCCGCACCCCCGCGGCCCGCACGACCGCCCGGCACCACCGCCGCACCACGGCGGCGGGCATGAGCCCGCCGAGCGGCGACAGGAGAACCCCGGTCACCACCAGGACCGTGACCGCCACCAGCCGCAGCACGGCAAGCGGAACGCCGACGGAGGACCCCGACGGCTCCACGCACGCCCCGGGGGTGCAGGGAGCGCCGGGCAGCCAGACGCTCATCAGGCGGGGACGAGGGAGAGGAAGTGCCGCAGGTAGCGCGGGTCGACCCGGCGCATCGACAGCAGCACGTAGAGGTCGGCGACCCCGAAGTCCGGGTCGTGGGCGGGCTCCGCGCAGACCCAGGCGCCCAGGCGGAGGTAGCCGCGCAGGAGCGCGGGCAGCTCGGTGCGGGCGGCGGGCGCCGCGCTCTTCGGGACCCAGGGCAGCAGCGGCCGAACCCGGAACTCCTCGGGAGCCAGGTGCTTTCCGCGTACCCGGTCCCAGGCCCCCGCCGCGAGGGTGCCGCCGTCCGCCAACGGGATCGAGCAGCAGCCGGCGAGCCACTCGTGGCCGCGCTCCACCATGTAGCGGGCCAGGCCGGCCCAGATGAGCCCGATGACCGCGCCGTCCCGGTGGTCGGGGTGGACGCAGGAGCGGCCGACCTCGACGAGTCCGGGGCGGATCGGGTCGAGCCGGGTGAGGTCGAACTCGCCCTCCGCGTACAGGCGTCCGGCGACCGCTGCCCGTTCCGGCGGCAGCAGCCGGTACGTCCCGACGACCTGGCCTGTCGCGGTGTCCCGTACGAGCAGGTGGTCGCAGTAGGCGTCGAAGGGGTCGGCGTCGAGCCCCGGCTGCGAGGAGTTCAGGAGGGCGCCCATCTCCCCGGCGAACACCTCGTGCCGCAGCCGCTGCGCGGCCCGGACGTCGGCCTCGTCGCGGGCCAGGGTGACGGTGTAGCGGGCGGGGCTGGTCGACTGCGGGGGACGGTCGAGCGTGGAAACGCCGGTCATGGCACTCTCCTGGTCGGGCCGGGGCGGCGAGCGGTGCCGCCGCCTCTGTTCTTCCGACCTCGGTTGACCGGCGCATGACGAGTGCCAGGAGCGGGGATGTGAGGATGCTGAATGCCGGGGGCGCCCTCCGAGAAGCGAGACGGGACCGGGGATGAGCACCACTCCCGGTCCCGCCCGTCCGCACCTTTTCGGCGAACGCTTCCTGTGCCGATCGGCCTCTACGGCGCTACCGCTTCCCCGCCTTCCGCGCGGCCCGCAGCCACTCCTTGTTCATCCCGGTGATGGACACGAGCGGAATCCCCTTGGGGCAGGCGGTCGCGCACTCCCCCGCCAGCGTGCACCCGCCGAACCCCTCGTCGTCCATCTGCGCCACCATGTCCAGCACCCGCGTCTCCCGCTCCGGCGCCCCCTGCGGCAGCACGTTCAGGTGGTTCACCTTCGCCGAGGTGAACAACATCGCCGCCCCGTTGGGACAGGCGGCCACACACGCCCCGCACCCGATGCACTCCGCGTGCTCGAAGGCGAAGTCCGCATCCGGCTTCGGCACCGGCGTCGCGTGCGCCTCGGGCGCCGCACCGGTGGGCACGGTGATGTACCCGCCGGCCTGGATGATCCGGTCGAAGGCGGTCCGGTCGACGACCAGATCCTTGATCACCGGGAATGCCGACGCCCTCCACGGCTCGATGTCGATCGTGTCGCCGTCCTGGAAGGACCGCATGTGCAGCTGACAGGTCGTGGTGCGCTCGGGCCCGTGCGCGTCACCGTTGATGACGAGCGAACACGCCCCGCAGATGCCCTCCCGGCAGTCGTGGTCGAAGGCGACGGGGTCCTCGCCGCCCAGGATGAGCTGCTCGTTGAGGGTGTCGAGCATCTCCAGGAAGGACATGTCGGAGGAGATTTGGTCCACCTCGTACGTGGACATGCCGCCTTCGGCGTCGGCGTTCTTCTGGCGCCAGACGCGCAGGGTGAGCTTCATGCGTAGCTCCGCTGAATGGGGTGGACGTACTCGAAGACCAGGTCTTCCTTGTGCAGGACGGGGGCGTCGCCGGTACCGGTGAACTCCCAGGCGGCCGCGTAGGCGAACTCGTCGTCCCTGCGGGCGGCCTCGCCGTCGGGGGTCTGGGACTCCTCCCGGAAGTGACCGCCGCAGGACTCGGCCCGGTGCAGCGCGTCGAGGCACATCAGCTCGGCGAGTTCCAGGTAGTCGACGACCCGGTTGGCCTTCTCCAGCGACTGGTTGAACTCCTCGCCGGCGCCGGGGACCTTGATGCGCCGCCAGAACTCCTCTCGGATCTGCGGGATCCGCTCCAGCGCCTTGCGCAGTCCGCTGTCGCTTCGGGCCATGCCGCAGAACTCCCACATGAGTTCGCCGACCTCGCGGTGGAAGGAGTCGGGAGTGCGGTCGCCGTCGACGGACAGCAGCAGGTTCAGCCGGTCCTCGGTCTCCGCCAACACCTCCTGTACGGCGGGATGTCCGGCGGTGACGGCCTCGTGGTGCGGGTTGCGGGCGAGGTAGTCGTTGATGGTCGCCGGCAGCACGAAGTAGCCGTCGGCGAGACCCTGCATGAGGGCGGAGGCGCCCAGCCGGTTCGCCCCGTGGTCGGAGAAGTTGGCCTCACCGACGGCGAACAGGCCGGGGATGGTGGTCTGGAGGTCGTAGTCCACCCACAGACCGCCCATGGTGTAGTGCACGGCGGGATAGATGCGCATCGGCACCACGTACGGATCCTCGTCGGTGATCCGCTGGTACATGTCGAAGAGGTTGCCGTACTTGGCCTCGACGGCCTTGCGCCCCATCCGCTGGATCGCGTCGGCGAAGTCGAGGTACACGCCCTGCCCGCCGGGTCCGACGCCCCTGCCCTCGTCGCAGACGTTCTTCGCGGCGCGGGAGGCGATGTCACGCGGGACCAGGTTGCCGAAGGCCGGGTAGATGCGCTCCAGGTAGTAGTCGCGCTCGTCCTCGGGGATCTTGTTCGGCGGCCGGTCGTCGCCCTTGGCCTTCGGCACCCAGATCCGGCCGTCGTTGCGCAGCGACTCGCTCATCAGCGTCAGCTTGGACTGGTGCTCGCCGGTGCGCGGGATGCAGGTGGGGTGGATCTGGGTGAAGCAGGGGTTGGCGAAGTAGGCGCCGCGCCGGTGGGCCCGCCAGACGGCGGTGGCGTTGGAGTTCATGGCGTTCGTCGACAGGTAGAAGACGTTGCCGTAGCCGCCGCTGGCGAGGACGACGGCGTCCGCGAAGTACGTGTCGATGCGCCCGGTGATGAGATCCCGCGCCACGATCCCGCGCGCCTTCCCGTCGATGACGATCAGGTCCAGCATCTCGGTACGCGGGTGCATCTCGACGTTCCCGGCCGCGATCTGCCGGGACAGCGCCTGGTAGGCGCCGAGCAGCAGTTGCTGCCCCGTCTGGCCGCGGGCGTAGAAGGTCCGGGACACCTGGACGCCGCCGAAGGAGCGGGTGTCGAGCAGACCGCCGTACTCCCGCGCGAACGGCACGCCCTGCGCCACGCACTGGTCGATGATCTCGACGGAGATCTGCGCCAGCCGGTGGACGTTCGACTCGCGCGCCCGGAAGTCGCCGCCCTTGACGGTGTCGTAGAACAGCCGGTGGATCGAGTCGCCGTCGTTGCGGTAGTTCTTCGCCGCGTTGATGCCGCCCTGCGCGGCGATGGAGTGGGCGCGGCGCGGCGAGTCCTGGTAGCAGAACTGGACGACGTGGTAGCCCTGTTCGGCGAGGGTGGCGCCGGCCGAGCCGCCCGCCAGGCCCGTCCCGACGACGATCACCGTGTGCTTGCGCCGGTTGGCGGGGTTGACCAGCTTGGCCTCGAAGCGGCGCTTGTCCCAGCGCTCGCCGATCGGGCCGGCAGGGGCTTTGGTGTCGACGACCGGCTCGCCGGTCGCGTACTCCGTGTATTCGGCGGCAGAGTTCATCTTCAGCTCACCACTCCGGTCATGACGCCCACGGGCACGGCGATGAAACCGGCCGTGAGCAGCAGCGCTAGTACGTTGGCGAAGGTCTTCAGGGCACGGTCGCGGGCCCGGCTCCCGACGCCGAGGGTCTGGGCGGCGCTCCAGAAGCCGTGCCGGACGTGCAGGCCCAGCGCGAGCATCGCGACGACGTAGATCACGTTGCCGTACCAGGTGGAGAAGGTGTCCACGACGTTCTGGTACGGGTGGCCCTCCTGGAAACCGCCGGAGTGCACGGTCCCGGTCGTCAGGTCGAGGATGTGCCAGACGATGAACAGAGCGAGGATGATCCCGCCCCAGCGCATGGTGCGGGTCGCGTAATTCGCCCGCGGCTTCTTGTGGACGTACTTGCTCGGACGCGCCTTGATGTCGCGGCGGCTGAGCTGGTACGCCGAGACCGCGTGGGCGACGACGGCGGCCACCAGCACCACGCGGACGAGCCAGAGCGTCCACTCGTAGTGCATGAACGGCTCGCCGACGGTGCGCAGCCAGTGCGCGTAGTGGTTGAACTCGCCGGACCCGAAGAAGATCTTCAGGTTGCCGATCATGTGGACGACCAGATACAGCAGCATGATCAGGCCGCTGACGGCCATCACGCTCTTCTTGCCGACGGTGGAGTCCCACATGGTGCGTGCCATGGACGACCGTCGGTCCGTCCGCGTTGCCAGAGCCATGTCACAGCACGCTACGGGCGCACCGCCGATCGGTCCAAGACATGGTCCGGCTTGATTCCATAGCCTGCGGCTATCGTGGAGCCATGCAGTTCCAGCAACTCCAGTACTTCGTTGCCGTGGCCGAGACCCGGCACTTCACCCGGGCTGCCGAGGTGGTGCATGTCGCCCAGCCGTCCCTGTCACAGCAGATCAAGGCGCTGGAGCGGGAGTTGGGCGCGGACCTGTTCCTGCGGGCACGCGGCAACATCAAGCTCACCGACGCCGGCGAGGCGCTGCTGCCGCTGGCCCGGCGCATCCTCGCGGACGCGGACACCGCCCGGCACGAGGTGCAGGAACTGGTGCAGCTGCGCAGCGGCCGCGTCCGGCTGGGCGCGACGCCGAGTCTGTGCACGGGCCTGCTACCGGACGTTCTGCGCGCCTTCCACGACCGCTATCCCGGGATCCGGCTGCTGATCGAGGAGGGCGGCTCCCACGATCTCGTACGGGAACTCGCCCGCGGAGCCCTCGACCTGGCCCTCGTCGTCCTCCCACTGCCGACGCCCTCGCCCGCGCTGACCACGGTGGAACTGCTGCGCGAGGACCTCGTCGTGGTGTCCTCCCCGGACGCCCCCAAGCCGGGCCGGGGCCGGCGCACCGTGCGCGTCGCCGACCTGGAGGGCGAGCGATTGGTGATGTTCCGGCACGGCTACGACCTGCGGGAGCTGACGGTGGCCGCGTGCCGCGCCGAAGGCTTCGAGCCGGACTTCGCGGTGGAGGGCGGAGAGATGGACGCGGTCCTCGGTTTCGTCCGGGCCGGCCTCGGCATGGCCGTCGTCCCCCGCATGGTGGCGGCCCGCTCCGGGCGCGGCCTGCGGGTCACCCCGCTGGCCCGCCCCGGACTGCACCGCGCGATCGCCCTCGCGCACCGCAGTGACGTGGCCCCACCGCGGGCAGCGCGCGAACTGCAACGGATGCTGCTGGAGCGCTGAGGACGGCCGGTTCCGAACGGTCGGCGTGAGGGGCGCCACTCAGCCGGGCGGGACGGTGCTCCTCGCTGTCCCAGCCCGCGTGTGCTCCGCCGGCCGGTCGTGCGCCGACACCCACGTCGACCATGACGGTGACCGTCACCCCGTCCAGGGGCGCGCCGGGACGCGCCACACGGCCTCCGTTCAGCCCGTCGCGTCCACCAGTGCCAGTTCGTGCAGCCGCTCCGGCGGGCCGGGACGGGCGTAGTACCAGCCCTGGGCGGTGTCGCAGCCCAGTATCCGCAGTTGCTCGGCCTGGGCGCCGGTCTCCACGCCCTCCACCGTCACCGTGAGGTTCAGGCTGTGGGCAAGCGAAACGATCCCCTCGACGATCTTGAGGTCGACGGGGTCCGCCGGGAACTGCTGCATGCTCTGGGTGAAGGAGCGGTCCAGCTTGAGGATGCTCACCGGCAGGCGACGCAGGTTGGCCAGGTTCGAGTAGCCGGTGCCGAAGTCGTCCAGGGCGATGTCGACGCCCATCTCGGCCAGGCGCCGCAGCGGCTTCAGCAGGTCGTCGTCGGCCCCGATCAGCGCCGACTCGGTGACCTCCAGGCAGAGCGCCTCGGGCTGGACGCCCATGCGTTCCAGGATGTCGACGGTGTCCTGCACCAGACCGGGGTGCGTCAGCTGGCAGGGCGAGAGATTGACGTTGATCCGCAAAGGCCCCGTGCCGGTGTGCCGTTCGGCCCACTCGCGCGCCTGGCGCACCGACTGTTCGAGGACCCAGCGCCCCAGCGGAACGATCAGCCCGGTGTGCTCGGCGAGCGGGATGAACCGGTCGGGGCCGAGGACGCCGTGCTGCGGGTGCAACCAGCGCACCAGTGCCTCGGCGCCGCGCACGCTGCCGTCGCCGAGGTGGACCAGCGGCTGGTACTCGATGAAGAACTCGCCCCGGTCCAGGGCCGTCGGCAGCGCCGTGGTCAGTCCGTGCCGGGTGATCGCGCGGGCGTCGGCCTCAGCGTCGGCGAGCTCGAAACGGTTGCCGCCCGCCGACTTGGCCCGGTACATGGTGATGTCGGCGCTGCGCAGCACCTCCGCCGGGCTGCGCTCTCCCGCCGGGCCCTCGACGATGCCGATGCTGCCGCGCACGGTCAGCTCACGGCCGTCGACGCTGACGGGGGCGAGCAGCGCGTTCATGATCCGCGAGGCGAGTTCGTCGACCTCGCGCTCGGTCTCCGGCCCGGTGGTCAGCGCCACGAACTCGTCACCGCCGAGCCGGGCGACCATCTCGCCGGGCGCGGTCGCACAGGACTGCAGCCGGTCGGCGATCTCGACGAGGAGCCGGTCGCCGGCCGCGTGCCCGAGGCTGTCGTTGATGGTCTTGAAGCCGTCGAGGTCGAGGTAGCACAGCCCGAAGCGCTGGTCCTTCCCTGCGCCCAGCGCCTTCTCCAGGCGCTCGAAGAAGAAGGTGCGGTTGGGCAGGCCGGTGAGCGCGTCGTGCGTGGCCTCGTAGCGCAGCCGCAGGTTGAGCAGGCGGCGCTCGGTGGTGTCCTCCATGAGGGCGAGCTGGTACTGCGGCTCACCGTCGGCGTCGCGCAGCAGGGAGACCGTCAGGTTGGTCCACAGGACCGTTCCGTCGGGGCGGTAGAAGGCCTTCTCGACGTGGTAGTGCTCGCGCTCGCCGCGGACGAGTTCGTCGTAGAGGTGCCAGGTCTGGGGCGCGTCCTCGGGGTGGGTCCACTCCATGACGTTGCGGCCGCGCATGGTCTGCTCGGAGACGCCGAACATGCGCAGCAGCGCTCCGTTGACCTGGAGGATGTTGCCTTCGAGGTCGGCCATGCCGATGCCTATGGCGGCGCCCTCGAAGACCGCGCGGAAGCGGGCCTCGGTGGCGTGCAGCGCCTGGGCGACCACGCCCTGCGCCTGCAACGCCGCCTGCGCGATGGCCTCCTGTTCGGCCAGCGTCCGCTCGCGCAGCGCCTGGGCGAACCCGGCGGCCATGGCGTGCTGGAGCCGCGCGGCGCGCGCCCGCAGGTCCTCCTGGTCGCCCCCCTCGCCGCAGTAGAGCACCAGGTAGGCGTCGACGCAGTCGAGCGTGCGGCCCAGCGCGTCCGGGTCGGTGCAGTGCGCGGCGACCAGGGCCGCGCCCAGCGCCTTGGCCTCGTCCGCGTCGAAGACCCGCGCCCGCAGCGCGTCACTCAACCGCCGTGCCAGCGGGAGCAGTTGTTTCTCGAACTCTGGCCGGGTCGCGGACGTCGAGGTCACCGGGAACACCGCCCGGCTCCAGATCGTCGCGAACCGCCGCAGTCTGTCCTCGGGCCCGTCCGGTTCCGCGCTCACGCCGTACGCCCCACGCACGCGAACCCGGAGAACGCATACGGATCCTCGTCCTCCGGTGCGGTGTCCGGCCGCCAGTGCGGCGGCGCCACGAGTCCGGGTTCCACCATGTCGTATCCCTCGAAGAACCGCGCGATCTCCTCGCGCGAGCGCATGATCAGCGGGTTGCGAATGTCCTTGTACACGTCCACCGCGCCCTCCGCCCGCTTCGGCGGCAAGGGGATTCCCTCGTACGAGGCGTGCGTCAGGAGGAGCATGCTGCCCGGCGCGAGCGCGTCGCGCAGTTCGGCCACCGCTCCGTACGGGTCGTCCGCGTCTTCCACGAAGTGCAGTATGGCAACGAGAAGCAGCGCCACCGGCCGGTCGGGGTCGATCAACCGCTGCACTTCGGGGCTCGCGAGGATCTCGCGGGGCTTGCGCAGGTCGGCCGCGACCACGCCCGCGCCGTCGACGCCGGCGAGGACCGCCTCGCTGTGCGCCACCGCCACCGGGTCGTGGTCGACGTACACCACGCGGGCGTCGGGGCAGGTCGCCCTGGCCACCTCGTGGACGCTTCCGAAGGTCGGGATGCCCGAGCCGATGTCCAGGAACTGGGTGATGCCCTCGTCCGCGGCGAAGCGCACCGCCCGGCGCATGAACGCCCGGTTCGCCTGCATGATCTTCGGAAGTCCCGGCATGAACTCCATGGCCTTGCGGGCCGCTTGCCGGTCGACCTCGAAGTTGTGCGAACCGCCCAGGTAGTAGTCGTAGATGCGCGAAACGCTCGGCACCGAGATGTCGATGCTTCGTGGGGCCCAGGCGGGACGCTCCATCTATCTCTCCAAGGCGTAGGCGATCCGGTGTTCGAAAGCAGAGGCTACTGATCGCCCGCCAATGGAGCGAGCAGAAACGGAAATTGACCATCCGTTCCCGGTCACTGCCTGCGGCACGTGCCGAATTGATGCCCCGCCGCATACTGCACGAAAAGTGCCCGCGACACCCCGGTGGTCCGCGCCCGTATCCGGAATCGGGCGGGCGACTCGCGGGGAGTTGCGGGGAATGACGGCAAACCGGTCCGCCCCCTCCGTGCGGCGCGGAGGGGGCGGACCGGTGGATCGGGACGCCGTCTCTACTGCTCGGGCGCTCCGACCGGCTTTCCGTCGGGTGCCACGGCGTACCATGTGCCGCCGACGCCCTGGCCGTTGGTGTCGCCGGGCTTCTTGTCACCCGCGAAGGTGTAGATCGGTACGCAGTCGATGGACTGCTGCTTGATGCCGTCGGGGCGGTCGAAGACCACGTAGCCCCGGTTGGGGGTGGACCCCTGCAGATCGATGCCCTTCGTGTCCTTGGCGTCGACCGGCGCGACGACCGGCCACTTGTCCAGGCAGTCACCGGTGCACTTTGTGGACATCGGCCACTGCGTGTCCTTCATGAAGCGGTAGACCGTGTGGCCGTTCTTGTCCACGACGATCTCGCCGAGCTCCGCGTCCTTGCGGGTGGACAGCCCGGGCAGGTCGGCCTGCTTCGCCTTCTTGCCGTCGGGGGCCAGCGCGTACCACTTGCCGCCCACGCCCTGGCCGGTGACGTCGCCGGCCTTGGTGTCCTTCGCGTAGCGGTACGCCGGCCAGCCGCCGATGGTCAGCTGCTTGGTGCCGTCGGCGCGGGTGACCTCGCCGAGCAACGCCTCGTCTACACCGGCGCCCGCCTCGGCGTCGTCCGCGGGGACGGGCGGCCAGGCCGTGGCACAGTCGCCGTCGCAGTTGGTCTTCGGCGGTTCGGCCGTGTCCTGGTCGAAGCGGTAGAGGGTGAGGCCCGCGCTGTCGGTCAGCACGTTGCCGAGTTCCGCGTTGGTGGACACGTTCAGCTCGCCCGCGGTGGACGTCTGGGCCGCGGCGCCCTGCCCGGCCTCCGCCGTGCTCGTGCCCGAGGCCGTGGAACCGGTACCGATGCCGCCGACGGTGTAATCGCCCGCCGCGGCCGTCGCGCCGACGTTCTGGCTGCCGGTCGACGGCGTGCCGCTTTCCTGGCCGCACGCCGTCGTCAGCGCCAGCACCGCCGCAGCGCTCGCCACGAGTGATGCGCTCCGCCAGGAGGTCTTCATCGTCAACTCCCCATACTTTCAAAGGTGTTGCAACGCCCTGCTGCGCCGCCGCACGACCATGAGTACGCGTGGGAGCCACGGTTGTGTTCAACCGCCCCGCACATTTCTTTCCGAAACCTGTGGCCCCGCCATTCCCTCTTTCGGGGCAATCCCCTCCTGACCGGACGTGCGAGGCCCCCCAAGGCCTCATGATCTCCGTCGTGCATCGACCCGAACCGACCCGATCCGCCGTCGCCATACGGGTGTTTTCCCTGCTGACACTGACGTGGCTGCTCGTGGGCGCGCCGGCCGAGGTGGCCATGGCCGACGCCTGCGCGTCCGCCTCGACAGGGCCGGACGGCACGCAGGCGGTGGCGGTCGCCGGGAGTCTCACCTGGCCGACTCCCCCGGCGTGCCCACCTCCGCCTCCGCCTCCACCTCCGCCGTGCCCGACACCCACTCCCACTCCGACCCCGACCCCGACCCCGACTCCGGAACCACCCCCACCCCCTCCACCGCCGAAACCGCGGCCCACGCCGACGCCCGAGCCGCCTCCACCGGCACCGCAGCCGGCGCCGGCCCACCCGCATCCGACGCCCACGCCGACTCCGCCCCCGCCTCCGCCGCCACCCCCCCTCC
>NZ_JAGMUK010000039.1 GCF_019049245.1 Streptomyces sp. AC555_RSS877
CGTACGACGCAGGGAGTTGCCGAGGGTGTAGCCGAAGCCCGGCTCCAGCGGCTCGATCACGAACCGGGAGCGGAACTCGTCGACGACCTCTTCGGTCAACGAGGGACGCTGAGCAATCAGCATGGTGCGATCCTTCAGTCAGGGGCGCCCGCTATTTGACGCCCTGCTCCGGGCGGTAGCCCGATGGTGTTACTTCTGCAAGGGTACGGGCGGCACGCCTCCGAAGAGCCGTACCGCCCGGAACCTCAGGACGACCGAGCCTCAGACGCGGCGGCGCTTGGGCGGACGGCAGCCGTTGTGCGGGGTGGGGGTGACGTCCTGGATGGAGCCGACCTCGAGACCGGTGGCCTGGAGGGAGCGGATCGCGGTCTCGCGACCGGAGCCCGGGCCCTTCACGAAGACGTCGACCTTGCGCATGCCGTGCTCCTGCGCGCGGCGGGCGGCCGACTCGGCGGCCATCTGCGCGGCGAAGGGGGTGGACTTGCGCGAGCCCTTGAAGCCGACGTGGCCGGCGGAGGCCCAGGAGATCACGTTGCCCGAGGGGTCCGTGATCGAGACGATCGTGTTGTTGAACGTGCTCTTGATGTGCGCGTGGCCGTGAGCGACGTTCTTCTTTTCCTTGCGGCGCACCTTCTTGGCAGCGCCCTGACGACCCTTGGGGGGCATCTATAACTCCTACGGGAGGTGGTCGGTCCTACAGCTGAAGACCGCTGATGAGCGTCCGCTGAGGACTACTTCTTGCCCGGCTTCTTCTTACCGGCGATGGCGCGACGCGGGCCCTTGCGGGTGCGGGCGTTCGTGCTGGTGCGCTGACCGCGGACAGGCAGACCGCGACGGTGACGGAGACCCTGGTAGCAACCGATCTCGACCTTGCGGCGGATGTCGGCCTGGATCTCGCGACGGAGGTCACCCTCGGTCTTGATGTTGTTGTCGACGTACTCGCGGATCGCGACCAGCTGCTCCTCGGAGAGGTCGCGAACCCGGGTGTTCGGGTCGATGCCGGTCTCGGCCAGCGTGAGCTGGGAAAGGGTCCGGCCGATGCCGAACACGTAGGTCAGGGCGACCTCCACGCGCTTTTCGCGCGGGATGTCAACACCGGAAACGCGTGCCATTCAATGGCTCCAGTTGATCTTCGGAGGTCTTCCACAGAACCGACCCCCAGCCGCCGGCCTCTTCACGCTGATCCATGGATGCAGCGAAAGACTTGGTACGAACTGGGTCCCCGGCCTCCGAACCGGGGGTGTCAGGCGATCGCTCGCGATGCCTGGGTCCTGCGTATGAACATGTTCAGCTCGCGTCGCGCGAAGTTCTGCAAAAAGCAGAGGGTGGGTCGTGCGTCAGCCCTGGCGCTGCTTGTGGCGCGGGTTCTCGCAGATGACCATGACCCGACCGTGACGGCGGATCACCCTGCACTTGTCGCAGATCTTCTTGACGCTCGGCTTGACCTTCATGGGGTGAGGTTCTCCGGGTCAGTGCCACCACCCCGCCGGAAGCGGGGCAAAGGCAAGATCTACTTGTACCGGTAGACGATCCGGCCACGCGTCAGGTCGTACGGAGACAACTCCACCACGACCCGGTCGTCAGGGAGGATACGGATGTAGTGCATACGCATCTTGCCGCTGATGTGCGCCAGGACCTGGTGGCCGTTCTGGAGCTCGACCTTGAACATGGCGTTCGGAAGAGACTCGACGACAGTGCCCTCGATCTCGATGGCACCTTGCTTCTTGGCCACGCTTCGCCCTTCGAATCGACTACCTTGATCGGCTCCCTTTGCGTCCCTTACGAGCGCATGCGGACATGCGGGTGCACGAGAGCCGACGAGTCAGTCTACGACAGCGCACCCGGAAAGACGAATCGAGAGAGTCTGCCCCGGGCCGGAGATCTCTAAGCACGTCGGCCTGTGACCCGGCCCGGCGCCAGGGGCCCTGAAGAGGCGCGGGACCGGACAATGCGCGGCTCCGCCGGGTGGGGGCGCGACCAGCCACCACGTACCCGCGGCCGCCGTCCGGACAGGACCCGGGAACGCGCTCAGGCAAGCGGATCCGGCGCCGCCGTGATCCCGTGCTCCGCGAGCTTCGCCTTGCCGCCGTCCGGAGCCGTCAGGACCAGCGGGCCCTCCTCCGTCAGCGCGACCGAGTGCTCCCAGTGCGACGACCACGTGCCGTCGGTGGTGATGACCGTCCAGTCGTCCTGGAGGACCTCGGTCCTGGGCGTGCCCAGGGAGACCATCGGCTCGATGGCGAGGCAGAAGCCGGGGACCAGCTTGGGGCCCTTGCCGCGGCGGCGGTCGACATAGTTCAGCAGGTGCGGGTCCATGTGCATCTCGGTGCCGATGCCGTGGCCGCCGTAGTCCTCGATGATGCCGTAACGCCCACCGCCGGCCTTGGGCTGGCGGCGGATGTACGTCTCGATGGCCCGGGACACGTCCACGAGCCGGTTGCCCTGCTTCATGGCCGCGATACCGGCCCACATCGACTCCTCCGTCACCCGGGAGAGCTCGACGAGCTCCGGGGCGTGACCGGAGCCCACGAAGGCCGTGTAGGCCGCGTCGCCGTGCCAGCCGTCGATGATCGCGCCGCAGTCGATGGAGATGATGTCGCCATCCTTGAGGACGACCTCGTCCGACGGGATGCCGTGGACGACGACCTCGTTCACCGAGGTGCAGATGGTCGCGGGGAAACCGCCGTACCCGAGGAAGTTCGGCTTCGCGTCGTGCTCCGCCAGCACCTTGCGCGCGACCTGGTCCAGGTCCTTCGTCGTGGCCCCGGGCACCGCCGCCTCACGCGTCGCCGCGTGGATGGCGGCGACGACCAGCCCCGCCTCACGCATCTTGGCGATCTGCTCGGGGGTCTTGATCTGCACCATGGGGGCGGGGGCCTTTCTGCGACCGGGGGGTGTGACGGGTGTCTCCAACGATACGTGCACCCACGCAGCAGCCGCGGCCCCCGGGAAGGGAACCGCGGCTACGGCACGTACGAACGACTACGCGGCGTCGTCCTCGCGCTTCAGTGCCTCCATGGCCCGGCCAGTGACGTCCTCGACCTTGCCGAGCGCCGAGATCGTGACGACCAGGCCCTGCGCCTTGTAGTAGTCGATGATCGGCTCGGTCTGCGTGTGGTAGACCTCCAGCCGCTTGCGGACCGTCTCCTCGGAGTCGTCGTCCCGCTGGTACAGCTCGCCGCCGCAGACGTCGCAGACGCCTTCCTTGGCCGGCTGCTTGTACGTCACGTGGAAGACGTGCGCCGAGTCGTTACGGCAGATGCGGCGACCCGCGATCCGCTTGACGACCTCGGCCTCGGGGACCTCGAGGTCCAGCACCGCGTCCAGCTTCATGGTCTCGGCCTGCAGCATCTCGTCCAGTGCCTCGGCCTGCGACACGTTCCGCGGGAAGCCGTCCAGAAGGAAGCCGTTCTCGGCGTCCGGCTTCTCCATGCGGTCCTTGGCCATCGCGATGGTGACCTCGTCGGGGACCAGGTTGCCGGCGTCCATGTAGGACTTCGCCAGTTTGCCGAGTTCCGTCTGCTGGCTGATGTTGGCCCGGAACAGGTCGCCCGTGGAGATGTGCGGGATCGACAAGTTCTGGGCGAGGTAGGCGGCCTGCGTGCCCTTTCCCGCACCCGGCGGTCCGACGAGGACGATTCGCATCAGCGGAGGAACCCTTCGTAATTGCGCTGCTGAAGCTGGCTCTCGATCTGCTTCACCGTCTCGAGGCCGACACCCACGATGATCAGGATGCTGGTGCCACCGAAGGGGAAGTTCTGGTTTGCACCGAAACCACTCAGCGCCATTGTCGGGATGAGAGCGATCAGACCCAGATACAGCGATCCCGGCCAGGTGATCCGGTTGAGTACGTAGCTCAGGTACTCAGCGGTCGGTCGGCCAGCCCGGATGCCCGGGATGAAGCCACCATACTTCTTCATGTTGTCGGCGACTTCCTCGGGGTTGAAGGAGATCGCGACGTAGAAGAAGGCGAAGAAGACGATCAGGAGGAAGTAGAGAGTGACGTGCGCCGGAGCAGCCGGATCCGCGAGATTTCGTTCGATCCAGGTCTTCCAACCGGAGTTTCCACCGGAGAACTGCGCGACCAGTGCCGGGATGTAGAGCAGCGACGAGGCAAAGATCACAGGGATGATGCCCGCCTGGTTGACCTTCAGCGGAATGTACGTCGACGTGCCGCCGTAGGAACGGCGGCCGATCATGCGCTTCGCGTACTGGACGGGAATGCGGCGCTGAGCCTGCTCGACGAAGACGACCAGGCCGATCATGACGAGACCGATGGCGACCACGGTGCCGAACTCGATCCAGCCGTCGGCCAGGGAGCCCTCCTGCTTGATGGCCCACAGCGCGGACGGGAAGGTCGCGGCGATCGAGATGAACATCAGAATCGACATGCCGTTGCCGATACCACGGTCGGTGATGAGCTCACCGAGCCACATGACGACGGCCGTGCCGGCGGTCATGGTGATGACCATGGTCATCGTGGAGAAGATCGAGCGGTCCGGCACGATCGAGGTGGCGACCGGGCAACCGCTGAAGAGCGCACCGCTGCGGGCCGTGGCCACCAGGCCGGTGCCCTGCAGGACGGCGAGCGCCACCGTCAGATAACGGGTGTACTGCGTGATCTTCGCCGTACCGGCCTGTCCCTCTTTCTTGAGGGCCTCCAGACGCGGGATCACGACGGTCAACAGCTGCAGGATGATGCTCGCCGTGATGTACGGCATGATGCCGAGCGCAAAAATGGTGATCTGCAGCAGCGCGCCACCACTGAACATGTTGACCAGCCCGAACAGACCCGAGTTGGCGCTGGCCTGGTCGATGCAGGTCTGTACGTTCCTGTAGTCGACACCGGGGATCGGCACATGCGTGCCGACGCGGTAGACCACGATGATGCCGAGCGTGAAGAGCAGCTTCTTGCGCAGGTCGGGCGTCCTGAACGCCCGGGCGAACGCGGTGAGCACGGAGCCTCCTGCGCCCCCCGCACGCAGAGCAGGGAGGCTAGTCGTTGACAAGGCCTTGAAAGCCAGTAGACGGTCGCCCAACAGTGCTGAGGGAGACAGACACCTGTCACCACTAGCTATGGATGGACCACAGGACTCTAACAGTGCCGACCCCCTTGCAAGAAGCGGACGAACCCGATGACGGCCGCCCGGGACCGGCTCCGCGCCACGTCCGCTAATCGCGCCTTCCACACACACCGCCGCATTTCAGATCAATCACCTCTACGAAAGCGGCCGAACTGTGCCGTGACCTGTGGGGTGACATGTGCGGGACTCCCGCGGTGACACGCCTCATAGGAAAAGGGCCCGCCGAAATATCGGCGGGCCCTTTTCAGCCAGGGATACCCACAAAAGAGGTATCCCCGAGCGGGTCGTTCAAGTCAGCGAGACGTCCGAGGAAATCAGACGAGCTCGGTGACGGTACCGCCGGCGGCGGTGATCTTCTCCTTGGCGGAGCCGGAGACGGCGTCGACCGTCACCTGCAGCGCCACGGAGATCTCGCCCTGGCCGAGGACCTTGACGAGGCTGTTCTTGCGAACGGCACCCTTGGCGACGAGCCCCTCGACGGTGACCTCGCCACCCTCCGGGTACAGCGCGCCCAGCTTGTCGAGGTTCACGACCTGGAACTCGGTCTTGAACGGGTTCTTGAAGCCCTTGAGCTTCGGGAGGCGCATGTGGAGGGGCATCTGGCCACCCTCGAAGCGCGCCGGAACCTGGTAGCGGGCCTTCGTGCCCTTGGTACCACGACCAGCCGTCTTACCCTTCGACGCCTCACCACGACCCACACGGGTCTTGGCGGTCTTGGCGCCCGGGGCGGGACGGAGGTTGTGGATCTTGAGCGGGTTGTTCTCCGCCATGATCAGTCGACCTCCTCGACCGTCACGAGGTGGCGGACGGTGTGCACCATGCCGCGGAACTCGGGACGATCCTCCTTGACGACCTGCGTGTTGATGCCCTTGAGACCAAGGGAGCGCAGGGTGTCACGGTGGTTCTGCTTGCTGCCGATGTACGACTTCGTCTGCGTGATCTTGAGCTGAGCCATTACGCAGCACCAGCCCCGGCACGCGCACGCAGCAGAGCCGCGGGAGCGACGTCCTCGAGCGGCAGACCGCGGCGGGCCGCGACCTCCTCGGGACGCTGCAGGCCCTTCAGGGCCGCCACGGTCGCGTGCACGATGTTGATCGCGTTCGACGAGCCGAGCGACTTCGACAGGATGTCGTGGATACCGGCGCACTCGAGCACGGCACGCACCGGACCACCGGCGATAACGCCGGTACCCGGGGACGCCGGCTTGAGCAGCACGACGCCGGCAGCCTTCTCACCCGTGATCGGGTGCGGGATGGTGCCCTGGATACGGGGGACCTTGAAGAAGTGCTTCTTGGCCTCCTCAACACCCTTGGCGATGGCGGCCGGCACCTCCTTGGCCTTGCCGTAACCGACACCCACGGTGCCGTCACCATCGCCCACCACGACCAGCGCGGTGAAGCTGAAGCGACGACCACCCTTCACAACCTTGGCGACACGATTGATCGCGACGACGCGCTCAACGTAAGCGGTCTTCTCGGCGGCAGCTGCGCCGCCGTCACGGCCCTTCCGGTCCCGCCGCTCGCCGCCACCGGCACCGCCACCGCGGCGCTGGGGTCCAGCCATTGGAATTACCTCTCTCTGTTTCCGCTAGCTACGGAACCGGCTCAGAACTTCAGTCCGGCTTCGCGGGCGGCGTCCGCCAGGGCAGCAATCCGCCCGGCGTACTGGTTGCCACCACGGTCGAATACGACAGCCTCGACACCGGCGGCCTTGGCGCGCTCGGCGACCAGGGCGCCGACCTGCTTGGCCTGCGCCGACTTGTCGCCCTCCGCACCGCGGATCGAGGTGTCCAGGGTGGACGCCGACGCAAGGGTGTGCCCCTTGAGGTCGTCGATCACCTGGGCCACGATGTGGCGGTTCGAGCGGGTCACGACCAGACGAGGACGCTCCGCCGTACCGTTGATCGACTTGCGGATCCGGATGTGGCGGCGCTTGATCGCGGCGCGCTTGTAGGCGTCGCCCTTGAGGATCTTCTGTCCGTATGCCATGGCTTACTTACCCGCCTTTCCGACCTTGCGGCGGATGACTTCGCCCTCGTACTTGACACCCTTGGCCTTGTACGGGTCGGGCTTGCGCAGCTTGCGGATGTTGGCCGCAACCTCGCCGACCTTCTGCTTGTCGATGCCCTCGACCTGGAAGCGGGTCGGGTTCTCCACCTTGAAGGTGATTCCCTCGGGCGCCTCGACGGTGATCGGGTGGCTGTAGCCCAGAGCGAACTCGAGGTTCGATCCCTTGGCCTGTACGCGGTAACCGACACCGCTGATCTCGAGCTTCTTCACGTAACCCTGGGTCACGCCGGTGATCATGTTCGCCACCAGCGTGCGGGACAGGCCGTGCAGGGCCTTGTTCTGACGCTCGTCGTTGGGGCGGGTGACGTTGAGTACGCCGTCCTCACCCTTGGCGATGTCGATCGGCGCAGCGACGGTGTGGCTCAAGGAACCCTTGGGGCCCTTGACCGAGACCGTACGGCCGTCGATGGTGACGTCCACGCCGGCGGGAACCGTGATGGGGAGCTTGCCAATACGCGACATAGCTGTTTCCTCCGTTCCCTTCCGTTACCAGACGTAGGCGAGAACTTCTCCGCCTACGCCCTTCTTGCCGGCCTGCTTGTCGGTGAGAAGCCCGTGCGACGTGGAGATGATCGCCACGCCCAGGCCGCCGAGCACCTTCGGCAGGTTGGTGGACTTCGCGTACACCCGGAGACCGGGCTTGGAGATCCGCTTGATGCCCGCGATGGAGCGCTCACGGTTCGGGCCGAACTTCAGCTCGAGAACGAGGTTCTTGCCGACCTCGGCGTCCTCGACCTTCCAGCCCGTGATGAAGCCCTCCTGCTGGAGGATCTCCGCGATGTGCGACTTGATCTTCGATGCCGGCATCGTCACGGAGTCGTGGTATGCCGAGTTCGCGTTCCGCAGACGCGTAAGCATGTCTGCGATCGGATCAGTCATGGTCATGAATTGGCCTTCGGCCTCTCTCGCCGGGGTTTCCTGGTGCGCCATCCCTCTCCCCGATCCGAGACGGGGCGGGTGCGGCGCGGTGGACCTACGGCGTAGTAAGTCGTACGGACGACCATCAGGCGCCCAACCCTCCAAGCCTAAGCCATGAAGGGGTGGGCGCCTGACACGCCCATTGCTTACCGAGAGCTCCGGAAATCCCTGATTAGGGGGATTACCAGGAGCTCTTGGTCACGCCCGGCAGCTCGCCACGGTGAGCCATCTCACGAAGGCAGACGCGGCACAGGCCGAACTTGCGGTACACGGAGTGCGGACGGCCGCAGCGCTGGCAGCGCGTGTAGCCGCGTACTCCGAACTTGGGCTTACGAGCAGCCTTGGCAATCAGAGCCTTCTTCGCCATCTCGCTCACGCCTCCTTGAAGGGGAAGCCGAGGTGACGAAGGAGCGCGCGGCCCTCAGCGTCGTTGGTCGCCGTGGTGACCACGGTGATGTCCATACCCCGGACGCGGTCGATCTTGTCCTGGTCGATCTCGTGGAACATGACCTGCTCGGTGAGACCGAAGGTGTAGTTGCCACGACCGTCGAACTGCTTGGGAGACAGGCCGCGGAAGTCGCGGATGCGCGGCAGCGCGAGCGACAGGGTGCGGTCCAGGAACTCCCACATGCGGTCGCCACGAAGTGTGACGTGGGCCCCGATCGGCTGACCCTCACGCAGCTTGAACTGCGCGATGGACTTGCGGGCCTTGGTGACGGCCGGCTTCTGACCGGTGATCGTGGTGAGGTCGCGGATGGCGCCCTCGATCAGCTTGGAGTCGCGGGCGGCGTCGCCCACACCCATGTTGACCACGATCTTGACGAGACCGGGGATCTGCATGACGTTCTCGTACTTGAACTCGTCACGCAGCTTGCCCGCGATCTCCTCGCGGTACCTCGTCTTCAGACGCGGAGTGGTGGTGGTCGTCATCAGATGTCCTCACCCGTCCGCTTGGCAACGCGGATCTTGTTGCCCTCGTCGTCGAAGCGGTAACCGACACGCGTGACGACCTTGTTGCCGTCCTTCTCCACGACGAGCTGAACGTTGCTCACGTGGACAGGGGCCTCGGTCGTGACGATGCCACCGGCCTGCGAACCCTTGGCGGTCGGGCCGGCCTTGGTGTGCTTCTTGACCCGGTTGACACCCTCGACCAGGACACGGTCCTCGCGGGGGAAGGCCGCGATGACCTTGCCCTGCTTGCCCTTGTCCTTACCGGTGATGACCTGGACCAGGTCGCCCTTCTTGATCTTCATGCTTACAGCACCTCCGGCGCGAGCGAGATGATCTTCATGAACTTCTTCTCGCGCAGCTCACGACCCACCGGGCCGAAGATACGGGTGCCGCGAGGGTCGCCGTCGTTCTTCAGAATGACAGCGGCGTTCTCGTCGAAGCGGATGTACGAGCCGTCCGGACGGCGGCGCTCCTTGACGGTGCGAACGATGACCGCCTTGACGACGTCACCCTTCTTCACGTTGCCACCGGGGATCGCGTCCTTGACGGTGGCGACGATGACGTCACCGATGCCCGCGTAGCGGCGACCGGAGCCACCGAGCACACGGATGCAAAGGATTTCCTTCGCACCAGTGTTGTCGGCGACACGCAGTCGCGACTCCTGCTGGATCACGTCTATCTCCTGTTTGTCTGCCGGTTCCCGGCGAGCTCCGCAAGTGACTTACGGAGCTCGCCGAGCCTGGCGGAACTGTCCTGCGGGGTTTGCCCCGCAGGAAATTACTTGGCCTTCTCGAGGATCTCGACGACGCGCCAGCGCTTCGTGGCGGACAGCGGACGCGTCTCCATGAGGAGGACACGGTCGCCGACGCCGGCAGCGTTCTGCTCGTCGTGCGCCTTGAGCTTGTTCGTACGGCGGATGACCTTGCCGTACAGCGCGTGCTTGACGCGGTCCTCGACGGCGACGACGACGGTCTTGTCCATCTTGTCGCCGACGACCAGACCCTCACGGGTCTTGCGGAAGCCGCGGGCCTCTGCAGTCTGCTCAGTCACGTTGCTCTCACTCATCAGGCGCTCTCCACCGTCTCGATGCCCAGCTCGCGCTCACGCATCAGGGTGTAGATCCGCGCGATGTCCTTACGGACGGCCTTGAGCCGACCGTGGTTCTCGAGCTGACCGGTCGCCGCCTGGAAGCGGAGGTTGAACAGCTCTTCCTTGGCTTCGCGGAGCTTCGCGAGAAGCTCCTCGTCACCCAGTTCGCGCAGCTCGGACGCCTTGGTACCGGCCGACATCACGCTTCACCTGCCTCGCGCTTGACGATCCGGCACTTCATCGGCAGCTTGTGGGCTGCGCGAGTCAGGGCCTCACGGGCGATCTTCTCGTTGGGGTAGGACAGTTCGAACATGACCCGTCCCGGGTGCACGTTCGCGATCCACCACTCCGGCGAACCCTTACCGGAACCCATGCGGGTCTCGGCAGGCTTCTTCGTGAGCGGGCGGTCCGGGTAGATGTTGATCCAGACCTTGCCGCCACGCTTGATGTGGCGGGTCATCGCGATACGGGCCGCCTCGATCTGGCGGTTGGTCACATACGCCGGCGTGAGGGCCTGAATGCCGTACTCGCCGAACGCGACCGTCGTACCACCCTTGGCCTGACCGCGGCGCTTCGGGTGGTGCTGCTTGCGGTGCTTGACCCGTCGGGGGATCAGCATTTCGGTCAGGCCTCCGTTCCGGTGCTCTCAGCCGGAGCGGCAGCCGGAGCGTCGGCCTTGGGGGCCTCGGCAGCGGGAGCCTGCTGCGGCTTGCGACCGCGACCGCCACGCTCGCCACCACGGCCACCACGGGCCGGGCGGTCGGCGCCGCCGCCACCACGGGCCGGGCGGTTGCCGGCGCGGGCAGCAGCGTTCTCGGCGCGGACCTCGGCGATGTTCTTGACGTCGCCCTTGTAGATCCAGACCTTCACGCCGATGCGGCCGAAGGTCGTCTTGGCCTCGAAGAAGCCGTAGTCCACGTTCGCGCGGAGCGTGTGCAGGGGCACACGGCCCTCGCGGTAGAACTCCGAGCGGGACATCTCGGCGCCACCGAGGCGGCCACCGCACTGGATCTTGATGCCCTTGGCGCCGGCCTTCATCGTGCCCTGCATGCTCTTACGCATGGCGCGACGGAAGGAGACGCGGGAGGAGAGCTGCTCGGCAACGGCCTGGGCAACCAGCTGAGCGTCGGTCTCGGGGCTCTTGACCTCGAGGATGTTCAGCTGGACCTGCTTGCCCGTGAGCTTCTCGAGGTCACCGCGGATGCGGTCGGCCTCGGCGCCACGGCGGCCGATGACGATGCCCGGACGGGCCGTGTGGATGTCCACACGGACGCGGTCACGGGTGCGCTCGATCTCCACCTTCGAGATACCGGCGCGCTCCATGCCGGACGTCATCATCCGACGGATGGCGACGTCTTCCTTGACGTAGTCCTTGTACAGCTTGTCGGCGTACCAACGGGACTTGAAGTCCGTGGTGATGCCGAGCCGGAACCCATGCGGGTTAACCTTCTGGCCCATTACCGGGTTCCTTCCTTGCTGCTGACGACCACGGTGATGTGGCTGGTCCGCTTGCGGATCCGGTAGGCGCGGCCCTGGGCACGCGGACGGAACCGCTTCAGGGTCGGACCCTCGTCGACATACGCCTCGGAGATGACGAGGCTGCCGGCGTCGGTGTGGTCGTAGTTGTGTGCGGCGTTGGCAATGGCGCTGTCAAGCACCTTGCCGACCGGCACGCTCGCGGCCTGCGGGGCGAAACGCAGGACCGCCTGAGCCTCCGTGGCGTCCATGCCACGGATAAGGTCCACCACTCGGCGGGCCTTCATGGGCGTAACGCGGATGTACCGCGCCTGGGCCCTGGCTTCCATGGTTGTCCTTCCAGTGTCTGTCATGGTCATTCCACCCCGCGTTAGCGGCGCTTCGACTTCCGGTCGTCCTTGACGTGACCCCGGAAGGTGCGCGTCGGCGAGAACTCGCCGAGCTTGTGGCCGACCATCGACTCGGTGACAAACACCGGAATGTGGGTCTTGCCGTTGTGCACCGCGATCGTGTGGCCCAGCATGGCCGGGACGATCATCGAGCGACGGGACCAGGTCTTGATGACGTTCTTGGAACCCGCTTCGTTCTGGACGTCCACCTTCTTGATCAGGTGGTCGTCGACGAAGGGCCCCTTCTTGAGACTGCGCGGCATCTAAACCCGCTCCTAGCGCTTCTTGTTCGTCTTGCGGCGGCGGACGATGTACTTGTTCGAAGCCTTCTTCGGCGAACGAGTACGACCCTCCTTCTGACCCCACGGCGAGACCGGGTGGCGACCACCGGAGGTCTTGCCCTCACCACCACCGTGCGGGTGGTCAACCGGGTTCATCGCCACACCGCGAACGGTCGGGCGGACGCCCAGCCAGCGCTTGCGCCCGGCCTTGCCCCAGTTGATGTTGCTCTGCTCGGCGTTGCCGACCTCGCCGACCGTGGCGCGGCAGCGCTGGTCGACCAGACGGATCTCACCGGAGGGCATACGAAGGTGGGCCATCGTGCCCTCCTTCGCCAGCAGCTGCACCGAGGCGCCTGCGGAGCGGGCGAACTTGGCGCCGCCACCGGGACGGATCTCGATCGCGTGGATCGTGGTACCGACCGGGATGTTGCGGAGCGCCAGGTTGTTGCCCGGCTTGATGTCGGCCCCGGGACCGTTCTCGACGCGGTCACCCTGCTGCAGGTTGCGCGGGGCGAGGATGTAGCGCTTCTCGCCGTCCGCGTAGTGCAGCAGCGCGATGCGCGCGGTGCGGTTGGGGTCGTACTCGATGTGCGCGACCTTCGCCGGCACGCCGTCCTTGTCGTGACGACGGAAGTCGATCACTCGGTAGGCGCGCTTGTGTCCGCCACCCTGGTGGCGAACGGTCACACGACCGGCGTTGTTACGGCCGCCCTTGCTGTGCAGCGGGCGGACCAGCGACTTCTCCGGCGTGGACCGCGTGACCTCGACGAAGTCGGCGACGCTCGAGCCACGACGGCCCGGCGTAGTCGGCTTGTACTTGCGGATTCCCATTTCTCAGTCCTCGTCCGATATCGGACGATCCAGACCGCCGTCAGGCGGTCGGACCGCCGAAGATGTCGATACGGTCGCCCTCAGCGAGGGTCACGATCGCGCGCTTGGAGCCGGCGCGCTGACCGAAACCGGTCTTGGTGCGCTTGCGCTTGCCCTGGCGGTTGATCGTGTTGACCCCGGTGACCTTGACCGAGAAGACCGCCTGGACGGCCTGCTTGATCTGGGTCTTGTTGGCGCCCGGGGCGACGATGAAGGTGTACTTGCCCTCGTCGAGAAGCGCGTAGCTCTTCTCGGACACGACCGGCTTGAGCAGGATGTCACGGTGGTCCGTGAACGACTTGCTCACCGGGGTGACGACGGTGTTCTTGCCCTCGGTCTCGTGGCGACGCGCCTTGGCGACGCGCGCGACCTTCTTGGCCTTGGCGGCCTTCGAGGCGATGCTCGGGTGACGCGTAGCCATCAGGCCTCGCTCCCTTCGGTGTCGGTGGCCTGCGGGCCGGACACGAAGGACTCGAAAGCGGCCTGGGTGAAGACCACGTCGTCGGAGACGATCACGTCGTACGTGTTCAGCTGGCCCGGCTCCAGGATGTGGACCTGGGGCAGGTTGCGGGCGGAGAGCCACGCGGCCTCGTCGGCGCGGTCGATGACCAGGAGCAGGTTCTTGCGCTCCGAGATCTTGCCGAACAGCGACCTGGCGGCCTTCGTGGAGGGGTTCTCGCCCTCGATCACGCCGGTGACGACGTGGATGCGGTTGTGGCGGGCCCGGTCGGTGAGGGCGTGACGCAGAGCGGCAGCCTTCATCTTCTTCGGGGTCCGCTGCGAGTAGTCACGCGGCTGCGGGCCGTGGACGACGCCACCGCCTGCGAACTGCGGCGCGCGGGTCGAGCCCTGACGGGCGCGGCCGGTGCCCTTCTGGCGGTACGGCTTCTTGCCGCCACCACGGACTTCACCGCGACGCTTGGTCTTGTGCGTGCCCTGACGGGCAGCGGCGTTCTGCGCGACGACGACCTGGTGGATCAGCGGAATGCTGATCTTCTCCACGCCGAAGATCTCCGCGGGGAGCTCGACGCTTCCGGTCTTCTCGCCTGCAGGCGAAAGGATGTCAACAGTGCTCATCGGTTACCTCAGGCCCCCTTGGCCGCGGTGCGGACCAGGACGAGGCCGCCGTTCGGACCGGGGATGGCTCCCTTGATGAGGAGCAGTCCCTTCTCCGCGTCAACAGCATGGACGGTCAGGTTCTGGGTGGTGACCCGCTCGTTACCCATACGGCCCGCCATACGCATGCCCTTGAAGACACGGCCGGGGGTGGCGCAGCCACCGATGGAGCCGGGAGAGCGGTGCTTGCGCTGGGTGCCGTGTCCGGCGCCGAGACCCTTGAAGTTGTGACGCTTCATGACACCGGCGAAGCCCTTGCCCTTGCTCTTGCCGGTCACGTCGACCTTGATGCCGGCCTCGAACACCTCAGCGGTGATCTCCTGGCCGAGGGTGTACTCGCTGGCGTCAGCGGTACGGATCTCGACGAGGTGGCGGCGGGGAGTGACGTCGGCCTTGGCGAAGTGACCCTTGAGGGGCTTGTTCACCTTGCGAGGGTCGATCTCGCCGAAGGCGATCTGGACCGACTCGTAGCCGTCGGAGTCATTCGTACGGACCTGGGTCACGACGTTGGGGCCGGCCTTGACGACGGTGACGGGAACAACACGGTTGTTCTCGTCCCACACCTGCGTCATGCCGAGCTTCTCGCCCAGGATGCCCTTGATCTGCTTAGCCATTCTCAGATCACCGGCCCCTAGAGCTTGATCTCGATGTCGACACCGGCCGGGAGGTCGAGTCGCATCAGAGAGTCAACGGTCTTGGGCGTCGGGTCGAGGATGTCGATCAGGCGCTTGTGCGTGCGCATCTCGAAGTGCTCGCGCGAGTCCTTGTACTTGTGCGGCGACTTGATGACGCAGTACACGTTCTTCTCAGTGGGCAGCGGCACCGGGCCCGCGACCGACGCACCAGTACGCGTCACCGTCTCGACGATCTTCTTCGCCGAGCTGTCGATGACCTCGTGGTCGTAGGCCTTGAGCCGGATGCGGATCTTCTGTCCCGCCATGGCTACTAGTAGTCCTGTCTCTCGTTTAACGCTCTGGAACCCGATGTTCCGAACACTCACTCTCCGACCCACGCGGTCGGGTGTGTCGCACTCTCACTGACACAGAGGTCCCATCTCTGGAACATCCCGTCTGGGAAAGCACGGCCCTTCCGGAACCGCAAGCCGAGGGCGAAGGCCCACCGGGTGCCTGGCCGGCGCTGCACTGACACTTCCCGAAAGATTCCCGTACGTCCGCCTCAGCGCTGCCACCTGGCAGTTGGGGCGACGAGTACTGTGGGACTTGCTTCCGGTCCTCCCGGCGGGAGGCGCGCAGCATCAACACTCGACCGAGCAACTCCGACAGTTTGCCATATGGGGCAGGGGCCTGGCCAATCGAGCCGGAGACAATACCCCGCGAGTGACGTAGGTCAAACCCTTTGGGGTGGCTACGGGCTTGTGTAAGATCGCCGACCGCCACACTTCACGGGGAGCACGACGGCGATGGCGGGTTCGGACAGCACAGTGGGCCACACCGTGGGCACCACGCCCCACACCTTCCTGGTCGCCGCGAACAACCCCGTCCCGGTGTCCGACGCACAGGCACTCGGGCTGCCGGCCGACGCCGAGATGACGTCGACGATCCGGCTGGCGACCGCCCGCCGCCCCGAGGACACCCCGCTGGCCCGGGTCTTCGCGGCGCGCTCCGCACCACGCCGGAGCCGCAGCACTCCCCCGCCCTTCTGGCTCCACGGCGGGCCGGACGGCAGGCCGTGGTGTTCCGTCCACCCGGCCGCTCCGGACACCCACGACGTCCACACACCCGACGGCGCTCTCCTGGCGCGGATCAGCCGCCGCCCCGGCCGCCTGCTGCCCTGGCCCCGACGCGTCCGCTGGTCCGTGCGGTTCACCGACACCCCACGGCAGGTCACGGGCAAGGAGGGCACCTGGTACTCGTGGCTCGTCCACGTGGTGACCGCGCCCGCCTGGATCCTCTTCACGCTCTTCGCTCTGCTGTACGCCTTCTTCGACGGCACCACGGACGACCACTCGTTCTCACAACCGGCCCGGACCCGCTGGCTCACCCCCGGCGCCGGCACGCTCCTGGACTACCGGGGCGTCCGCGAGGTCTACCGCCTCGCCCCTCGGGGCCTGGACGTCCGGCTCGCCTACGCTCTGGCGGTCCTCCAGACCTGGGAGCGCAAGCGCGGAGCGTGAGGCTCAGGCCGGTCCCCGGGCGTTCCGCATCCGCGCGAACGACGTGTCCAGCCCCCGCTTCAGCACCCCGGCCACCGGCCGCTCCACGAACCGGTGCACCAGCCAGCTCAGCACCAGGAACCCGGCGAGCACCACACACACCAGCACCCGGGCGTCCATCGTGTCCCGCAAACGGTTGATCAGCGTCGTACCGGCCGCGTAGTGCGTCAGGTACAGCGGATACGTCAACGCACCCGCCGTTACCAGCCACTTCCCTCGCACGCGGTCCGTCGCGCCGAGCGCGATGGCGACCATGGCCAGCAGGAACACGGTGAAGATCAGCACGCTCCCCCGCCAGCCGGAGACGTGCTCCACCTCGTCGATCCTCAGGCCCAGCTCCCGCTGTCCCATCAGCCACGCCATCGCGAGGATGCCCCACAACAACAGGTCCTGACCGAAGCGGTGCATCAGGTAGAGGGCGAGGCCGGCGATGAAGTACCAGGCACCGTCGGGGTTGGCCAGCAGTTCCAGCAGGGGCAGCCCGGACACCGGCGCGAGCATCGCGGCGGCACCCCAGACGCAGCAGAAGACGACGACCTTCCGGTACGTCAGCCCGGTGGCGACGACGAGGAGGAAGAGCAGGTAGAACCGCAGCTCCGACCAGAGGGTCCAGTAGACGCCGTCGACGTTCATGACACCCGAACCGGACTGCAGCATCGTGAGGTTGAGGAGTACGTCCCGCGCGCGCAGGCGGTCCCAGACGCCTGGCAGTGCCACCAGTACCGCCGTGGTGAAGGCGACGGCGAACCAGTACGCGGGGTAGAGCCGCATCACCCGCGACACGAAGAACTGCCGCGGGGAGCGCCCCCAGCACGACATGCAGATCACGAAGCCGCTGATCACGAAGAAGATCTCGACGCCGATCCAGCCGTAGGAGGCGAAGCGGAACACCGTCGGCATGATGTCGGACACCGGCCGGTCCCAGATCGCGTTGCCCGGCTGGTCGACGCGGTGGGTGCCGGCGTAGTGGTGGACGGCGACCATGAGGGCGGCCAGCAGCCGGATGCCGTCGATGGCGTACAGCCGGCGGCCCGCCCTCTCGCGCACGACAGCCCGGCGGCCCGCTCCGACGGGCCGCGGCGAGCGCCCCGTGGGCACGGCGAGCGGGGGCAAGGGCTGTTGCAGCGTGCCGCCCAGGCCCGCCGCCCGCGTCGGGATCGTCGTTCTGCCGTCCGCACCACGCATCGGCACCAGTCAGTCCGTCCTCATGGGAAAAGTCGAAGAACTCCGGCCGCCGCTCACGCTACGACCGCCACAACCACCCCACAGAGAACAGACGAGAACATTCCGTGCCACCGGCGCCGCGGAGTTGCCCGAAACCTCGCCGACGCGTCCCACAGCGTTCGGCAACACTTCACTTGCCTGCTCAGCCCTTGACGCCCACGGCACTCGGGACAGCGAAGAGGCCCGTACGACCGAAGTCGTACGGGCCCCTTCAGGTGCTCGCTGCTGGAGCTACCAGGTCAGATCAACGGACTTACTTGTTGATCTTGGTGACCTGGCCGGCGCCCACGGTCCGGCCACCCTCACGGATGGCGAACTTCAGGCCCTCTTCCATGGCGACGGGCTGGATGAGCTCCACCTTCATCTCGGTGTTGTCACCCGGCATGACCATCTCGGTGCCCTCGGGGAGGGTCACGACGCCGGTCACGTCCGTCGTACGGAAGTAGAACTGCGGGCGGTAGTTGTTGAAGAACGGCGTGTGACGGCCGCCCTCGTCCTTGGACAGGATGTACGCCTGCGCCTCGAACTCGGTGTGCGGGGTGACCGAACCCGGCTTGATGATGACCTGGCCGCGCTCGACGTCCTCGCGCTTGATGCCACGAAGCAGCAGACCGACGTTCTCACCGGCCTGGCCCTCGTCGAGCAGCTTGCGGAACATCTCGATGCCGGTGACCGTGGTGGTGGTCTTGTCCTGCTTGATGCCGATGATGTCAACGGTCTCGTTGACCTTCAGGACACCACGCTCGATACGGCCGGTGACGACCGTACCGCGACCGGTGATCGTGAAGACGTCCTCGACGGGCATGAGGAACGGCTTGTCGACGTCACGCTCGGGGGTCGGGATCGCCTCGTCGACGGCGGCCATCAGGTCCAGGACCGACTGGCCCCACTCCTTGTCGCCCTCGAGCGCCTTGAGCGCCGAGACCTTGACGACCGGCAGGTCGTCGCCCGGGAACTCGTACTCGGAGAGGAGCTCACGGACCTCGAGCTCGACGAGCTCCAGGATCTCCTCGTCGTCCACCATGTCAGCCTTGTTCAGGGCGACGACGATGTACGGAACGCCGACCTGGCGGGCCAGGAGCACGTGCTCCTTGGTCTGCGGCATCGGGCCGTCCGTGGCGGCGACAACGAGGATGGCGCCGTCCATCTGCGCCGCACCCGTGATCATGTTCTTGATGTAGTCCGCGTGACCGGGGCAGTCGACGTGGGCGTAGTGACGCGTCTCCGTCTGGTACTCGACGTGCGCGATCGAGATCGTGATACCGCGCTGGCGCTCCTCAGGAGCCTTGTCGATCTGGTCGAAGGCCGAGGCCTCGTTCAGGTCCGGGTACGCGTCGTGCAGCACCTTGGTAATGGCGGCCGTGAGGGTCGTCTTACCGTGGTCGATGTGACCGATGGTGCCGATGTTGACGTGCGGCTTAGTCCGCTCGAACTTCGCCTTCGCCACTGGGGTCCTCCTGGGAGTGGTTCTGGTACGCCTTACTTCATCGGCGCCAGGTGATCTTTGCTGGATGGCCCGGATCCCCGGGGCATTCCCTCCGCCATTTGCGGCGGAATGCCCCGCGAGGCTCCGGAGTCAAGCCTACGGCGTGTGAACGCGGTGCGTTACTCGCCCTTGGCCTTCGCGATGATCTCCTCGGCGACGTTCCGCGGAACCTCGGCGTAGGAGTCGAACTGCATCGAGTAGCTTGCGCGACCCGAGGTCTTGCTGCGGAGGTCTCCGACGTAGCCGAACATCTCCGAGAGGGGCACGAGGCCCTTCACGACGCGGGCACCGGCCCGCTCCTCCATGGCCTGGATCTGACCACGGCGGGAGTTGATGTCGCCGATGACCTCACCCATGTAGTCCTCGGGCGTGGTGACCTCGACGGCCATCATGGGCTCGAGCAGCACGGGGCTGGCCTTGCGGGCGGCCTCCTTGAAGGCCTGCGAACCGGCGATCTTGAACGCGAGTTCGGAGGAGTCGACCTCGTGGTAGCCACCGTCGATCAGCGTGACGCGCACGCCGGTCATCTCGTAGCCGGCCAGGATGCCGAACTGCATGGCCTCCTGCGCACCGGCGTCCACCGACGGGATGTACTCCCGCGGGATACGGCCACCGGTGACCTTGTTCACGAACTCGTACGCCGGGCCGTCGGCCTCGGTGATGGGCTCGATCGCGATCTGCACCTTGGCGAACTGACCGGTACCACCGGTCTGCTTCTTGTGGGTGTAGTCCACGCGCTCGACGGCCTTACGGATCGTCTCACGGTAGGCGACCTGCGGCTTACCGACGTTGGCCTCGACCCTGAACTCGCGCTTCATACGGTCGACCAGCACCTCGAGGTGCAGCTCGCCCATACCGCCGAGGATGGTCTGGCCCGTCTCCTCGTCCGAGTGAACGTGGAAGGAGGGGTCCTCCTCCGCGAGACGCTGGATGGCTACACCCAGCTTCTCCTGGTCACCCTTGGACTTGGGCTCGATGGCGACCTGGATGACCGGCGCCGGGAAGTCCATGGACTCCAGGATCACCGGGTTCTTGTCATCGCAGAGCGTCTCACCGGTCGTGGTCTGCTTCAGCCCCATGACCGCGACGATGTCGCCGGCGCCCACCGCTTCGATCTCCTCACGCTTGTTCGCGTGCATACGGTAGATCTTGCCGATGCGCTCCTTCTTGCCCTTGACGGAGTTCAGCACGGCAGTGCCGGTCTCCAGGCGGCCCGAGTACACCCGGACGAAGGTGAGCTTGCCCAGGTGCGGGTCGCTCATGATCTTGAACGCGAGGGCGGACAGCGGCTCGTCCACGGACGGCTTGCGCTTGACGACCAGCTCGGGGTCCTTCACGTCGTGGCCTTCGATGGCCTCGACGTCGAGCGGGGTCGGCAGGTAGCGCACGACCGCGTCGAGCAGGGGCTGGACGCCCTTGTTCTTGAACGCGGTACCGCAGAACACCGGGGTGACCGTGACGCCGTCGGACTTGCCGGACGCGATGGTGATGCGACGGATCGCGGCGTACAGCTGCTCCTCGGTGGGCTCCTGGCCCTCCAGGAAGAGCTCCATGATCTCGTCGTCGTTCTCCGCGACGGTCTCGACCAGCCGGCCGCGGTACTCCTCGGCAGCCTCGGCGTGCGTGGCGGGGATGTCGACGACGTCGTACATCTCGCCCTTCGCCGCCTCGGCGGACCACACGAGCGCCTTCATGCGGACCAGGTCCACAACGCCCTTGAAGTCCATCTCGGCACCGATGGGCAGCTGCATGATGATCGGAACGGCACCGAGCCGGTCCTTGATCATGTCCACACAACGGTGGAACTCAGCGCCGGTGCGGTCCAGCTTGTTCACGAAGCAGATGCGCGGCACGCCGTAACGGTCGGCCTGACGCCACACCGTCTCGGACTGCGGCTCGACACCGGCGACACCGTCGAACACCGTGACGGCACCGTCGAGGACGCGCAGCGAGCGCTCCACCTCGACCGTGAAGTCGACGTGGCCCGGGGTGTCGATGATGTTGATCGTGTAGTCGTTGTCCTCAAGCGGCCAGTGACAGGTGGTGGCAGCAGAGGTGATCGTGATGCCACGCTCCTGCTCCTGCTCCATCCAGTCCATGGTGGCAGCGCCGTCGTGGACCTCACCGATCTTGTAGCTGACGCCGGTGTAGAAGAGGATCCGCTCGGTGGTGGTCGTCTTGCCCGCGTCGATGTGGGCCATGATCCCGATGTTGCGGACCTTGGCCAGGTCAAGTGAAGTGGTAGCCATAAGGCTTTCGTCTTCTCTCGGTCTCGATGTGGGTAGCGACTACCAGCGGTAGTGCGCGAAGGCCTTGTTGGACTCGGCCATCTTGTGGGTGTCCTCGCGCTTCTTCACAGCGGCACCAAGGCCGTTGGAGGCGTCGAGAAGCTCGTTGAGCAGACGCTCGGTCATGGTCTTCTCGCGACGGGCGCGGGAGTAACCGACCAGCCAGCGCAGCGCGAGCGTGTTGGCGCGACCGGGCTTGACCTCGATCGGAACCTGGTACGTCGCACCGCCGACTCGGCGGGACTTGACCTCGAGGGTCGGCTTGATGTTCTCCAGCGCGCGCTTCAGCGTGATGACCGGGTCATTGCTGGTCTTCTCGCGCAGGCCCTCCATGGCGCCGTACACGATGCGCTCGGCGGTGGAGCGCTTGCCGTTCAGCAGCACCTTGTTGATGAGGGAGGTCACCAGAGGAGAACCGTAGACCGGGTCGATGATGACCGGGCGCTTCGGGGCGGGGCCCTTACGAGGCATTTTCTACTTCTCCTTCTTGGCGCCGTAGCGGCTGCGGGCCTGCTTGCGGTTCTTGACACCCTGGGTGTCGAGCGAACCGCGGATGATCTTGTAGCGAACACCGGGCAGGTCCTTCACACGACCGCCACGCACGAGCACGATGGAGTGCTCCTGCAGGTTGTGTCCCTCACCCGGAATGTAAGCGGTGACCTCGATCCCGCTGGTCAGACGCACACGCGCGACCTTACGCAGGGCCGAGTTCGGCTTCTTCGGGGTGGTCGTGAACACACGCGTGCAGACGCCGCGACGCTGAGGGGAACCCTCGAGTGCGGGCGTCTTGTTCTTCTCGACCTTGTCCTGCCGGCCCTTCCGGACCAGCTGCTGGATCGTAGGCACTACTTCTCCGGTTTCTGTGTGCCGAATGGTGAAGCTAACCTGGAACATCTCCGACCCACGCGGTCGGGTGTGTCGAATACTGCAGACCCCCGCCGCAAGGCAGAAAGAGCGCAGATTACGGTGGCCAGTGACGGCTCCCTATGTGCGGTTGAAGGCACGCACGAGAGCCAGGGCACACCCCAGGCACAAGGTCTGAGCGTACCTAGCTCATTCGCTGCGGTCAAAACAAATGGGGCCCACCCGCATACCCAAGCGGCGCATCTCATACTCACGCACCGTCCGTGATCTTCGAATCGACGATCCGGACCATCCGCGAGGGCCGTTCCCGATCTTCGAACCGCGGCCTCACGGAAGCCGCGCACGCCGCCCCGCGGGCACTCAGCCGGTCGCCAGGGCCACCACGAACAACAGTGCCAGTACGGCGGCCCAGACCGCGGTGGACAGCCAGCCCAGCGCCAGTCCGGTCAGCGCGAGCCCGTCCCCGCCCTCCCCCGTGCGCTGGATCTCCGCACGCGCCGCATGCCCCAGGACCACCGCCGGGATACCGGTGAGCCCGAACGTGGGCAGACAGAGCACACCGCAGAGCGCCGATCCGACCGCCTTCCCGTTCGTCCGCGGCCGCGCCACCGGCACGAACGTCCCCGGCACGGCCGGCACACCCGCCGGCTGCGGTACGGGCCCCTGAGGCAGGTCCGCGACCACCAACGCCAGCTCCCCGACCGTACGAGCCGCGTAGGCCCGCGCCACCCGCCGGTCGAACTCGGACTTCTCCAGCCGGCCCTCGCCATAGCCCGCTCTGAGCACGTCCACGGCACGCTCCCGATCGGCGTGCGAGGCGAGCATGGACGGGGCGCTGTGGCCCTGCCAGGGCTGCGGAAGGCCCTGTCCAGGCTGCCAGGGCTGCCACGACGGATTCGACACCGAGCACCTCCCCGATCCCCGAGGTCCCTCCATGATGCGCCGAACCGCCACGTCCGGCACAGACCACGTCACCGGACACGCCGAGGGGCGGCCACCCCGGAAGGTGACCGCCCCTCGGCTCAACCTGCGCGCCTACTACTGGTTGTACGGACCGTAGTCGTAGTCCTCCAGCGGAACGGCCTGGCCGGAGCCGGTGCCGAACGGCGAGTAGTCGATGTCGTCGTAGCCGACGGCCGAGTACATCGCGGCCTTGGCCTCCTCGGTCGGCTCGACCCGGATGTTGCGGTAGCGGGACAGGCCCGTACCGGCCGGGATGAGCTTACCGATGATGACGTTCTCCTTGAGGCCGATCAGGGAGTCGGACTTGGCGTTGATCGCCGCGTCCGTCAGAACCCTGGTCGTCTCCTGGAAGGACGCCGCCGACAGCCACGACTCGGTCGCCAGCGAGGCCTTGGTGATACCCATCAGCTGCGGACGACCGGAGGCCGGGTGACCGCCCTCCTGGACCACACGACGGTTCTCGGTCTCGAACTTCGAACGCTCGACCAGCTCGCCGGGCAGCAGCTCGGCGTCGCCGGACTCGATGATCGTCACGCGGCGGAGCATCTGCCGGATGATGATCTCGATGTGCTTGTCGTGGATCGACACACCCTGCGAGTTGTAGACCTTCTGGACCTCGCCGACCAGGTGGACCTGGACGGCACGCTGACCCAGGATGCGCAGCACGTCGTGCGGGTTGGTGGCACCCACGGTGAGCTTCTGGCCCACCTCGACGTGCTCGCCCTCGCTGACCAGGAGTCGGGCACGCTTCGAGATCGGGAACGCCGTCTCGTCACTGCCGTCGTCCGGGGTGACGACGATCTTCTTGGTCTTCTCGGTCTCCTCGATCCGCACGCGGCCCTGGGCCTCGGAGATCGGGGCGACACCCTTGGGCGTACGAGCCTCGAAGAGCTCGACGACACGGGGCAGACCCTGGGTGATGTCGTCACCGGCCACACCACCGGTGTGGAAGGTACGCATCGTCAGCTGGGTACCGGGCTCACCGATGGACTGGGCGGCGATGATGCCGACCGCCTCACCGATGTCGACCAGCTTGCCGGTGGCCAGCGAACGGCCGTAGCACATCGCGCAGGTACCGACGTGGGACTCGCAGGTCAGGATCGAACGCGTCTTGACCTCCTCGACCCCGTGGTGCACGAGCTGGTCGATGAGCACGTCGCCCAGGTCCACGTTGGCCGGCGCGATCACCTTGCCGTCGATGACGACGTCCTCGGCGAGCATGCGGGCGTAGACGCTGGTCTCGACGTCTTCCGTCTTGCGCAGCACACCGTCGGCGCCGCGCGTGGCGATCTTCAGCTTCAGACCGCGCTCGGTGCCGCAGTCCTCCTCGCGGATGATGACGTCCTGCGAGACGTCCACCAGACGACGGGTCAGGTAACCCGAGTCGGCGGTACGCAGGGCGGTGTCCGCCAGACCCTTACGGGCACCGTGCGTGGAGATGAAGTACTCCAGCACGGACAGGCCCTCACGGAAGGACGCCTTGATCGGACGCGGGATGGTCTCGTTCTTCGCGTTCGACACCAGACCACGCATACCGGCGATCTGCCGCATCTGCATCATGTTTCCTCGGGCACCCGAGTCAACCATCATGAAGATGGGGTTCGTCTTGGGGAAGTTCTCGTTCATCGCCTCGGCGACCTCGTTGGTCGCCTTGGTCCAGATCGCGATGAGCTCCTGCGTGCGCTCTTCCTTGGTGATCAGACCGCGCTCGTACTGCTTCTGGACCTTCTCGTCCAGCGCCTCGAAGCCCTTGACGATCTCCTTCTTCGCCTCGGGAACGACGATGTCGGAGATGGCCACGGTGACGCCGGAGCGGGTCGCCCAGAAGAAGCCGGCCGCCTTCAGGTTGTCGAGCGTCGCCGCCACGATGACCTTGGGGTAGCGCTCGGCGAGGTCGTTGACGATCTCGGAGAGCTGCTTCTTGCCCACCGAGTAGTCGACGAACGGGTAGTCCTCGGGCAGCAGCTCGTTGAAGAGCGCGCGGCCCAGGGTGGTGCGCAGGCGGAACGTGTCCCCCTGCTGCCACTCGGGCTCGCCCTCCTCGCGCACCGGCGGCATCCAGCCGCGCGGCGGGATGGTGCCCACCGGGAAGCGGATGTCGATCGGCGACTGCAGCGCGAGCTCGCCGGCGTCGAACGCCATGATCGCCTCGGCCGTGGAGCCGAAGGACCGGCCCTCGCCCTTGGTGTCACGCAGTTCGCCGTCGGTGGTGAGGAAGAAGAGACCGAGGACCATGTCCTGGGTCGGCATCGTCACCGGACGGCCGTCGGCGGGCTTGAGGATGTTGTTCGAGGACAGCATCAGGATGCGGGCCTCGGCCTGCGCCTCCGCGGACAGCGGAAGGTGCACGGCCATCTGGTCACCGTCGAAGTCCGCGTTGAACGCGGTGCAGACGAGCGGGTGGATCTGGATGGCCTTGCCCTCGACCAGCTGCGGCTCGAAGGCCTGGATGCCGAGGCGGTGCAGGGTGGGAGCACGGTTCAGCAGAACCGGGTGCTCGGCGATGACCTCTTCGAGGACGTCGTACACGACCGTGCGGCCGCGCTCCACCATGCGCTTGGCGCTCTTGATGTTCTGCGCGTGGTTCAGGTCCACCAGGCGCTTCATCACGAACGGCTTGAAGAGCTCCAGCGCCATCGCCTTCGGCAGACCGCACTGGTGCAGCTTCAGCTGCGGACCGACGACGATCACGGAACGCGCGGAGTAGTCCACACGCTTGCCGAGCAGGTTCTGACGGAAACGACCCTGCTTGCCCTTGAGCATGTCGCTCAGGGACTTCAGCGGGCGGTTACCGGGACCGGTGACCGGGCGACCACGACGACCGTTGTCGAAGAGGGCGTCCACGGCCTCCTGGAGCATGCGCTTCTCGTTGTTCACGATGATCTCGGGCGCACCGAGGTCGAGAAGCCGCTTCAGGCGGTTGTTCCGGTTGATCACACGGCGGTACAGGTCGTTCAGGTCGGAGGTCGCGAAGCGGCCACCGTCCAGCTGCACCATCGGGCGAAGGTCCGGCGGGATGACCGGGACGCAGTCCAGGACCATGCCCTTGGGGCTGTTGGAGGTCTGCAGGAAGGCAGACACGACCTTCAGCCGCTTCAGCGCACGGGTCTTCTTCTGGCCCTTCCCGGTACGGATGATCTCGCGAAGCCGCTCGGCCTCTTCGTCCAGGTCGAAGGACTCCAGGCGCTTCTGCAGCGCCGCGGCACCCATCGAACCGTCGAAGTACGTGCCGAAGCGGTCACGCAGCTCGCGGTAGAGCAGTTCGTCGCCCTCGAGGTCCTGGACCTTGAGGTTCTTGAACCGGGTCCACACCTCGTCGAGACGGTCGATCTCGCGCTGCGAACGGTCGCGCAGCTGCTTCATCTCCCGCTCGGCACCTTCGCGCACCTTGCGGCGCACGTCGGCCTTGGCGCCCTCGGCCTCGAGCTCGGCCAGGTCGGTCTCGAGCTTCTTGGCGCGGGCCTCCAGGTCGGAGTCCCGGCGGTTCTCGACCTGCTGCCGCTCGACGGAGACGTGCGCCTCCAGGGAGGGCAGGTCGCGGGTGCGGCGCTCCTCGTCGACGTACGTGATCATGTACGCCGCGAAGTAGATGACCTTCTCGAGGTCCTTCGGGGCGAGGTCGAGCAGGTAGCCCAGCCGCGACGGAACGCCCTTGAAGTACCAGATGTGCGTGACGGGAGCGGCGAGCTCGATGTGGCCCATCCGCTCACGACGCACCTTGGCGCGCGTGACCTCTACGCCACAGCGCTCACAGATGATGCCCTTGAAGCGGACGCGCTTGTACTTGCCGCAGTAGCACTCCCAGTCCCGGGTCGGACCGAAGATCTTCTCGCAGAAGAGTCCGTCCTTTTCGGGCTTGAGCGTGCGGTAGTTGATCGTCTCGGGCTTCTTGACCTCGCCGTGGCTCCACTGACGGATGTCGTCAGCGGTGGCCAGACCGATCCGGAGCTCGTCGAAGAAGTTGACGTCGAGCACTATGCGTCAATCCCTCTCAGGGTTGTAAGTCATGGGGTCTGATACGGGGGTCCTGGGGCCGGAGGCCTTCATGGCGAAGGCCTCCGAACTCCCGTCAGACCTCTTCGACGCTGCTCGGCTCACGCCGGGACAGGTCGATGCCAAGCTCCTCCGCAGCGCGGAAGACGTCCTCGTCGGTGTCGCGCATCTCGATGGACATGCCGTCCGAGGACAGCACCTCCACGTTGAGGCACAGGGACTGCATCTCCTTGATGAGCACCTTGAAGGACTCGGGGATGCCGGGCTCGGGAATGTTCTCGCCCTTGACGATGGCCTCGTAGACCTTCACGCGGCCGGTGACGTCGTCGGACTTGATGGTCAGCAGCTCCTGGAGTGCGTACGCGGCGCCATAAGCCTCCAGCGCCCACACCTCCATCTCACCGAAGCGCTGGCCACCGAACTGGGCCTTACCACCCAGCGGCTGCTGGGTGATCATCGAGTACGGACCGGTCGACCGGGCGTGCAGCTTGTCGTCGACCAGGTGGTGGAGCTTGAGGATGTACATGTAACCGACCGAGATCGGCTCCGGGAACGGCTCGCCGGAGCGGCCGTCGAACATCCTCGCCTTACCGGTCGGCTGCACCATGCGCTCGCCGTCGCGGTTCGGGATGGTGTGCTGCAGCAGACCCGCGAGCTCGTCCTCACGCGCACCGTCGAAGACGGGGGTGGCGACGTTCGTGCCCGGGTCGACCTGGTCGGCGCCGATGACCTGCAGGCGCTTCGCCCAGTCCTCACCGAGGCCGGAGACGTCCCAGCCGCGGCTGGCGAGCCATCCGAGGTGGATCTCCAGCACCTGTCCCGGGTTCATTCGGGACGGCACACCCAGCGGGTTCAGGATGATGTCGACCGGGGTCCCGTCCTCGAGGAACGGCATGTCCTCGATGGGCAGGATCTTGGAGATGACGCCCTTGTTGCCGTGACGGCCGGCGAGCTTGTCACCGTCCGTGATCTTGCGCTTCTGCGCCACGTAGACACGAACCAGCTGGTTCACGCCCGGCGGCAGCTCGTCGCCTTCCTCACGGTCGAAGACGCGGACGCCGATGACCTTGCCGATCTCGCCGTGCGGCACCTTCAGCGAGGTGTCGCGCACCTCGCGCGCCTTCTCACCGAAGATCGCACGGAGCAGGCGCTCCTCCGGGGTCAGCTCGGTCTCGCCCTTGGGCGTGACCTTGCCGACCAGGATGTCGCCGGCGACGACCTCGGCACCGATACGGATGATGCCGCGCTCGTCGAGGTCGGCGAGGACCTCCTCGGAGACGTTCGGGATGTCCCGGGTGATCTCCTCCGGGCCGAGCTTGGTGTCACGGGCGTCGACCTCGTGCTCCTCGATGTGGATCGAGGAGAGGACGTCGTCCTGCACGAGGCGCTGCGACAGGATGATCGCGTCCTCGTAGTTGTGACCCTCCCACGGCATGAACGCCACGAGCAGGTTCTTGCCCAGCGCCATCTCGCCGTTCTCGGTGGCCGGACCGTCGGCCAGGACCTGGCCGTCGATGATCCGGTCGCCCTCGTTGACGATGACCTTCTGGTTGACCGAGGTGCCCTGGTTGGAACGGGCGAACTTGGCCAGGCGGTACGTGATGTACGTGCCGTCGTCGTTGGCGGTGGTGATGTAGTCCGCGGAGACCTCCTGGACCACACCCGCCTTCTCGGCCTTGACCACGTCGCCGGCGTCGACCGCGGAGCGGTACTCCATGCCGGTGCCGACGAGCGGGGACTCGGACTTGATGAGCGGCACGGCCTGACGCATCATGTTCGCGCCCATGAGGGCACGGTTGGCGTCGTCGTGCTCGAGGAACGGGATCATGGCGGTCGCGACCGACACCATCTGGCGCGGCGAGACGTCCATGTAGTCCACGTCGTCACCGGGGACGTAGTCGACCTCGCCGCCACGACGGCGGACCAGGACGCGGTTCTCGGTGAAACGCATGTCGTCATTGAGCGTGGCGTTGGCCTGCGCGATGACGAATCGGTCCTCTTCGTCGGCCGTCAGGTAGTCGACCTCGTCGGTGACGACACCGTCGGTGACCCGGCGGTACGGCGTCTCCACGAAACCGAACGCGTTGACGCGGCCGTAGGAGGCGAGCGAGCCGATCAGACCGATGTTCGGGCCTTCAGGCGTCTCGATCGGGCACATGCGGCCGTAGTGGGACGGGTGCACGTCACGGACCTCGAAGCCGGCCCGCTCACGGGAGAGACCACCCGGGCCGAGCGCCGACAGACGGCGCTTGTGGGTGAGACCCGACAGCGGGTTGTTCTGGTCCATGAACTGCGACAGCTGGCTGGTGCCGAAGAACTCCTTGATGGAGGCGACGACCGGCCGGATGTTGATCAGGGTCTGCGGCGTGATCGCCTCGACGTCCTGGGTCGTCATGCGCTCGCGGACGACTCGCTCCATACGCGCCAGACCCGTACGGACCTGGTTCTGGATGAGCTCGCCGACGCTGCGCAGACGACGGTTGCCGAAGTGGTCGATGTCGTCGGTCTCGACGACGATCGTCGTGCCGTTGTCAGTGGCCGTCTCGGTCTCGCCGGCGTGCAGCTTCACCAGGTACTTGATCGTCGAGATGACGTCCTCGACGGTCAGGACACCCGCGTTCAGCGGAGCGTCCCCACCCAGCTTCTTGTTGACCTTGTAGCGGCCGACCTTGGCCAGGTCGTAGCGCTTGGGGTTGAAGTAGAGGTTCTCGAGCAGGGTCTGCGCGGCCTCACGCGTCGGGGGCTCGCCCGGACGCAGCTTGCGGTAGATGTCGAGCAGCGCGTCGTCCTGGCCCTGGGTGTGGTCCTTCTCCAGGGTGGCGCGCATGGACTCGTACTCGCCGAACTCCTCGAGGATCTGCTCGGTGGTCCAGCCGAGAGCCTTGAGCAGGACGGTGACGGACTGCTTGCGCTTGCGGTCGATGCGCACACCGACCATGTCGCGCTTGTCGATCTCCATCTCCAGCCAGGCACCCCGGGACGGGATGATCTTGGCGGAGAAGATGTCCTTGTCGGACGTCTTGTCGATGGAGGAGTCGAAGTAGACGCCGGGCGAGCGGACCAGCTGCGACACCACGACACGCTCGGTGCCGTTGATGACGAAGGTGCCCTTGCCGGTCATGAGCGGGAAGTCGCCCATGAAGACCGTCTGGGACTTGATCTCGCCGGTCTCGTTGTTGGTGAACTCGGCGGTGACGAAGAGCGGGGCCGCGTACGTGAAGTCGCGGTCCTTGCACTCGTCGATGCTGTTCTTGGGAGGCTCGAAACGGTGGTCGCGGAACGTCAGCGACATCGACCCGGAGAAATCCTCGATCGGAGAGATCTCCTCGAAGATCTCCTCCAGACCGGACTTGGTGGGGACGTCCTGACCGGACTCCAGAGCCGCCTCGACACGAGCCTTCCACGCGTCGTTGCCGAGCAGCCAGTCGAAGCTCTCGGTTTGCAGCGCAAGAAGGTTCGGAACCTCGAGGGGCTCCTTGATCTTTGCAAAGGAGATGCGCAGCGGGGCGGTGCTGGCGCCGTTGTTCGTATTCGCGGTCGAGGCAGTGCGCGAGGCGGCCAAGAGGGGGTCCTTCCGAGGGCTCGGACTCACTACGCGCGTACCGGTCCCTCTCCCGGACACAGAGACAGACATTTCCTTCACCGGCTCAGAGAGCCAGGTCGGATTCTGTCTGTTGGTCGGTGCTCAAGTGAGGGTATGCCCCTGGTGACGGGCAGGAGGCAGCTAACAGGCAGCGCAAAGGGTCAGTGTAGCCACTTGGCACACTGATGTCCAGCTCGGGTTTTTGAGACCCTCGTTGTTCTCAACACCTTCGGCAAGCCCACGTCCTCAACGCACGTTGATACTGCCCTCTTCGTCGCCGATCCATGCCTCGGATTCGGATCCTTGTGACGACGCGTCCTGAGAATTGCGCGCTGCGTGCGGTTCGTCAAGGCCCTCCTTGCCCGAACCGGATGCTGCGCTCGTCACGTGCAGCCTGCACCGGGGGCGCCCGGAGACACGACGAAGATCACCATACTCCGCACGAACGTCGGTGCAAGGCAGTCGCGCCCGGCTCCCCGGAACGCCGAAGAGCGACCACCCGGATGGATGATCGCTCTTCGGTGCGTCAGCGTTACAGCCCTCCCAGAGGGACCGTGTCAGCTAGCAGGAGAGTCCCGTGGACTCTCTGGGGTCACTTGACCTCGACGGAGGCGCCGGCGGCCTTGAGGGACTCGGCAGCCTTCTCGGCGGCCTCCTTGGCGACCTTCTCGAGGACGGGCTTCGGGGCGCCGTCCACGAGGTCCTTGGCCTCCTTGAGGCCCAGGGAGGTCAGCTCACGCACGACCTTGATGACCTGGATCTTCTTCTCGCCGGCGCCGGTGAGGACGACGTCGAACTCGTCCTGCTCCTCGGCAGCCTCGGCCGGGGCGGCCGGGCCGGCCGGGCCGGCAACGGCGACCGCGGCGGCGGCGGTGACGTCGAACTTCTCCTCGAACGCCTTCACGAACTCGGAGAGCTCGATGAGGGTCATCTCTTCGAACTGCGCGAGCAGGTCTTCCTGGCTGAGCTTCGCCATGAGGGGCGATCCTTCCACTTTTTCGGCTGGTGCCGGGATGTACATGTATGGCGGGCGTACGTTCGGCCCGCTACGACCGCTGCTTCAGGCGGGCTGCCTCAGGCGGCGGTCATTTCGCGAGCCGAATTACTCGGCACCGCCCTGCTCGTCCTGCTTGGCACGAAGAGCGTCCACGGTGCGGACGAGCTTCGACGGGAGCGCCTGGAAGACCTGAGCAGCCTGAGTCTGCTTGCCCTTGAAGGCACCCGCCAGCTTGGAGAGCAGAACCTCGCGGGACTCGAGGTCCGCAAGCTTCTTGATCTCGTCGGCGGACAGCACCTTGCCGTCAAGGACACCGCCCTTGATGACGAGGTTCGGGTTGTCCTTGGCGAAGTCACGAAGACCCTTCGCCGACTCCACCGGGTCACCGGTGACGAAGGCGACCGCCGTCGGACCGTTGAACAGGTCGTCGAGCGTCGAGATGCCGGCCTCGTTGGCCGCAATCTTGGTCAGCGTGTTCTTCACCACGGCGTACTGGGCGTTCTCACCGAGCGAACGACGCAGCGTCTTGAGCTGCGCCACGGTGAGACCCCGGTACTCGGTCAGCACGGCAGCATTCGAGCTGCGGAACTGCTCCGCGAGCTCGGCCACCGCGGCAGCCTTGTCGGGCCTTGCCATAGAGCGTCGGCCTCCTTCCGGGTGATGAGGACCGCTCAGAAGGGGCTGGGACAAACGAAACGCCCCGGCGCAGGCGCACGGGGCGTAGCTCCACCGGACTTTCGCAGCGTGAGCAGCGAGCTCCGGGAGTACATCCACATTCACCTGCGCGGGTCGTCCGCAGTTCAGCGGATCCTTCGGTCACCGCACCCTCTTACGAGCACACGGCAACGACCAGCGGTCTTTGGCTTCTCCAGGAGAGTACGCGACCGGATCGCCGTCGAGCAAATCCGCTCGTACGGGGCTCGGCTCTCGACGCGGTCAAGGCTCAATGGCCGGGCTCAAGGGGCCGGGCTGTCGCCGCCCTGCTCCCCCAGCAGCTCCTTGAAGTCCTTGGTGTCGGCGGCCGGAGGCTTGCGTACGGAGACCCGCGTGCCGTAGTCGCTGTAGTAGGCGGTCTGGGTCAGCTCGCCGGTGGCCATCCGGGCCTTCTCGACCTTCTTGACCAGCAGGTCGTGGTCGCCGACCCAGATGTCGACGGTCTGCGTGGTAACGCCGGCCTGTTCGAGCTGCTTTCTCAGCTCCGCGTCGGCGACGTCACTCACCCGGACCGTGCCGGAGTAGTGCGTGGCGGCCTGTCCGCTCACCGTCTCCACGCCGACCCTGCGCACGTCCGCGGAGTCCAGGAGCAGCTTCACCGACTGGTTCGGCGTGGTGTTGCGTATCTGGTCCGCGAAGTTCGCGCCCCCGCCGCCGAGAGTCTCGAGGTCCTCGTACACGTACTTGAGCCAGTGCTTGCCGCCGGCCTTCGCGGCGAACGCGTCGCCCATCCGCGCGTAGTAGGCGTCGGACAGATAGCGGGCCTCCATCGACGTGATGCCGAGCCCGCGCATCGTCTCGGCCGTCGTGCCGCCGGTGTACGTGATGGTCAGGGTGCCGGTGAGCGCGCTGCCCCAGTCGAGGGCACCGTCGGACTCGATGGACAGCTGGCTGCCCATGACCGTCGTGGAGCGCACCCTGGCCGACTCGGCCCGGTCGGTGGACCGCTCGGCGGCCCGCAGGGCCGGGAGGAACTCGGAGGTCGCCCGACGGTCCTTCCCGGGCTGCTCGGAGGGCTCGGAGGACGTACACGCGGTCAGCACGGTCGCCGACGCGACCGCGAGGGCGACGCGGCGCCCCTTCGTGCACTTCATACGTCCCCCTGTGCCATTGCCGTGTCCGCACGCTAACCCAGGACACGACCCCCGGACACAGGAAAGGGCCCCGCACCGTGCAGGTGCGGGGCCCTTCGCCGACAGGGCGAGTCGTCAGACTCAGACCGACGCCGGGTCCTCCTCGACGAGGAGGTTGCGGGTGCGGTTCGGGTCGAGCGGAATGCCGGGGCCGATCGTGGTGCTCAGCGCGGCCTTCTTGATGTAGCGGCCCTTGGCGGCGGACGGCTTCAGACGAAGGATCTCGTCCAGGGCCGCGCCGTAGTTCTCCACCAGCTTGGTGTCGTCGAACGACACCTTGCCGATGATGAAGTGCAGGTTCGAGTGCTTGTCGACGCGGAACTCGATCTTGCCGCCCTTGATCTCGGTGACGGCCTTGACCACGTCCGGCGTGACGGTGCCGGTCTTGGGGTTCGGCATGAGACCACGGGGACCGAGCACGCGGCCCAGGCGGCCGACCTTGCCCATGAGGTCAGGGGTGGCGACGACGGCGTCGAAGTCCAGACGGCCCTTCGACACCTCGTCGATGAGCTCGTCGGCGCCGACGATGTCGGCGCCCGCGGCACGAGCGGCCTCGGCACGGTCACCGGTCGCGAAGACCAGGACCCGGGCGGTCTTACCGGTGCCGTGCGGGAGGTTCACGGTGCCACGGACCATCTGGTCGGCCTTGCGCGGGTCGACACCCAGGCGGAAGGCGACCTCGACGGTGCCGTCGAACTTGCTGGTGGAGGTCTCCTTGGCGAGACGGACGGCCTCGAGCGGGGCGTAGAACTTGTCCCGGTCGATCTTGGCGTCCGCAGCGCGGAGAGACTTGCTGCGCTTGCTCACTACTGCTCCTGAGGGTTCTTGAGGAGTCGTGGTGCGGGCCGAGCAGGCCCTGCCACTACTGCTGGGAGGTTGGGGCTCAGCCCTCGACCGTGACGCCCATGGAACGCGCGGTACCGGCGATGATCTTCGCGGCGGCGTCCAGGTCGTTGGCGTTGAGGTCGGGGAGCTTGGTCGTGGCGATCTCGCGGACCTGCGCCTGGGTGATCTTGGCGACCTTGGTCTTGTGCGGCTCGCCGGAGCCCTTCTCGATGCCCGCGGCCTTGAGAATCATCTTGGCGGCCGGCGGCGTCTTGGTGATGAAGGTGAAGGAACGGTCCTCGTAGACCGTGATCTCCACCGGGATCACCCAGCCACGCTGCGACTCGGTCGCGGCGTTGTACGCCTTGCAGAACTCCATGATGTTGACGCCGTGCTGACCCAGCGCGGGGCCGACCGGCGGAGCCGGGTTGGCGGCACCGGCCTGGATCTGGAGCTTGATGAGCCCCGTGACCTTCTTCTTCTTGGGAGGCATTGCTCTCCGGGTCCTTTCGATTCGGGTCTACCCCCACCCGGGTCGCGTCCCAGATGAAGGCATACCGCACAACGATAACGGGTATAGATGTGCGGCCAAAAACCGAGCAGGTCAGACGGGCTTTTGACAGCCCTTCTGACCTGCTCGGACGCGGTGGGTCCAGAACGGAACCAGTGGAGAACTAGTTCTTCTGGATCTGGTCGAACGACAGCTCGACCGGCGTCTCGCGGCCGAAGATCTCGACGAGACCCTTGACCTTCTTCGAGTCGGGGTTGATCTCGTTGATGGTCGCCTGCAGCGTGGCGAACGGGCCGTCGGTGACGGTGACCGAGTCGCCGACCTCGAAGTCCAGCACCTGGACCTCGACCTTGCGCTGCGGAGCGGGCTTGCCCTCGGCCTCGGCGGCCTCGCGGGCGGCCTTCTCCTCGGCCTCCGGGGCGAGCATCTTGACGATCTCGTCCAGGGTCAGCGGGTACGGGTCGTAGGCGTTGCCCACGAAGCCGGTGACGCCGGGGGTGTTGCGGACGACACCCCAGGACTCGTTCGTCAGGTCCATGCGCACCAGGACGTAGCCGGGGAGCTTGTTCTGACGGACGGTCTTGCGCTCGCCGTTCTTGATCTGCGCGACTTCTTCCTGGGGCACCTCGGCCTGGAAGATGAAGTCCTCGACGTTCAGCGAGACGGCACGCTGCTCGAGGTTGGTCTTCACGCGGTTCTCGTAACCGGCGTACGTGTGGATGACGTACCACTCGCCGGGGAGGGTGCGCAGTTCCTCGCGCAGGGCGGCGACGGGGTCGACCGGCTCGGCCGGCTCCTCCTCGACGTCCTCTTCCTCTTCCGCGACGGCCTCGTCCTCGGCGTCCTCGGCGGACTCGTCCTCGACTGACTCGGCAGCCTCGGCGGTCTCGTCCTCAGCGGAATCGTCCTCGACGTTTACGGCGGCTTCCTCGGCGGGCTCACCCAGTTCGGCTTCCGCAGCCTCGAGCTCGTCTGCCTCGTCCGCGCCCTCGACGATGTCGAGTTCGTCATCCACGGACTGGTCCGGCTCGACGGCCTCGTTCAGGTTCGGGTCAGACACGGTGGCTGCTTCTTCCTGGATACATGGGGGTGGAACACGCGAAAGGGGCGCCGGTGACGGCGCCCTTCGCTCTTGGCTCAGCCAAAGACGTACTTGGCGGCGTTGTCGAGTCCATAGTCGATCAGGGTGACCAAGCCGATCATAATAACGACGAAGACGATCACAACGGTCGTGTACGTCGTCAGCTGGTTGCGCGTAGGCCATACGACCTTGCGAAGCTCAGCGACAATCTGGCGGTAGAAGAGAGCGAGACGCTTCAGCGGGCCCTTCTTGGCACGCTTTCCGCCCTTACGAGTCTTCTTCTGGGACTCCGGCGCCTCGTCCTGGGCATCAGGCATGTCGATGGAGCCCACGGCGTCCGTCACTCGTCCTCACCTGATTCCGGGTCGTGGCCGTGCCGCGCCCGGTCTGAGCCGCACGGCGGTGCATTGCTGTACGTACATGCGCACACATCCTGGCGAAGGAGTGTGTAGCAGGGCCGGAGGGACTTGAACCCCCAACCGCTGGTTTTGGAGACCAGTGCTCTACCAATTGAGCTACGACCCTTTGCGTGTTCCCCAACAACGTACCGCATCCGACCGAGTGCTCGGTGTGCACCGGTTGAGCGCAGGCTGCTGAGGGCCAACGAGGTGAGAGTGTACGTGTTCTGTGCGTCCTCGTCGAACAGAAAGCGCCCGTAAGAGCCCTGCCGCGGGAAGAACGGCGGAAGATCGACTGAAGATCGCCCTGGCCGTGGCGGGGATCAGGATGGGTGTCCAGGGGTTTGCCCGCACATGTTCAGTCTGTGAAACCCGCGTGCCGGGGTCGTTTCCGGTCTGAAACGATGGGCCCCATGAGCCCTGCAACCCCTCCCACCGAGCGCCGGGTCTCCGCCCGAGTCGGCGCGATCTCCGAGTCCGCCACTCTCGCCGTGGACGCCAAGGCCAAGGCCCTGAAGGCGGCCGGTCGGCCGGTGATCGGCTTCGGCGCCGGTGAGCCCGACTTCCCGACCCCGGACTACATCGTCGAGGCGGCCGTCGAGGCCTGCAAGAACCCCAAGTACCACCGCTACACGCCGGCCGGTGGTCTTCCCGAGCTGAAGGCCGCGATCGCCGCGAAGACGCTGCGCGACTCGAACTACGAGGTCGACCCGGCGCAGATCCTCGTCACCAACGGCGGAAAGCAGGCCATCTACGAAGCCTTCGCCGCGATCCTCGACCCGGGCGACGAGGTCATCGTCCCGGCGCCGTACTGGACGACGTACCCGGAGTCGATCCGGTTGGCCGGCGGTGTCCCCGTCGACGTCGTCGCGGACGAGACGACCGGCTACCGCGTCAGCGTGGAGCAGCTGGAGGCCGCCCGCACGGACAGGACGAAGGTCGTCCTCTTCGTGTCCCCCTCCAACCCGACCGGCGCGGTCTACAGCGCCGAGGACGCCGAGGCGATCGGCCGCTGGGCCGTCGAGCACGGCCTGTGGGTGATGACGGACGAGATCTACGAGCACCTGGTCTACGGCGACGCGAAGTTCACGTCGCTGCCCGCGATCCTGCCGGAGCTGCGGGACAAGTGCATCGTCGTCAACGGCGTCGCCAAGACCTACGCCATGACGGGCTGGCGGGTCGGCTGGATCATCGGCCCGAAGGACGTCGTGAAGGCTGCGACGAACCTCCAGTCGCATGCCACGTCCAACGTGTCGAACGTGGCTCAGGTGGCGGCGCTGGCTGCCGTGTCCGGCAACTTGGACGCCGTCGCGACGATGCGGGAGGCCTTCGACCGCCGTCGCAAGACCATCGTGCGGATGCTCAACGAGATCGACGGCGTCGTCTGCCCCGAGCCCGAGGGCGCCTTCTACGCGTACCCGTCGGTGAAGGGTCTGCTCGGCAAGGAGATCCGCGGCAAGCGCCCGCAGGACACGGTCGCGCTGGCCGCGCTGATCCTGGAGGAGGCCGAGGTCGCGGTCGTTCCGGGCGAGGCCTTCGGCACGCCGGGCTATCTGCGGCTGTCGTACGCCCTGGGGGACGAGGACCTCGTCGAGGGTGTCTCGCGGATCCAGAAGCTCCTGGCCGAGGCCCGGGACTGAGTTCCGTCACAGGGCGGTCACCTACGGATCTCCGTGGGTGACCGCCCTGTGTTTGTTTGTGCGAGCAAGACCACTAAAGGGGAAAGCGCTACCGGGACGGCAGGGACGTACGGCAGGATCCTGGAATGGAGCGTGTACGTGATGTCTCTGAGCTGCCCAAAGCCCATCTGCACCTGCACTTCACCGGTTCTATGCGGCCCGGCACCGTGCTGGAACTGGCCGACAAGTACGGCGTGCGCCTGCCCGAGGTGCTCAGCGAAGCCCTGACCAGCGGGGAACCGCCGCAGCTGCGGGCGACGGACGAACGGGGCTGGTTCCGCTTCCAGCGCCTGTACGACGCGGCGCGCTCGTGCCTCAGAGAGCCCGAGGACATCCGGCGCCTGGTGCGGGAGGCCGCGGAGGAGGATCTGAAGGACGGCTCCGGCTGGCTGGAGATCCAGGTCGACCCGACGTCGTACGCCCCGCGCCTGGGCGGTCTGATCCCGGCGCTGGAAGTCATCCTGGACGCGGTGGAGACGACATCGCGCGAGACGGGCCTCGGCATGCGGGTCCTGGTCGCCGCGAACCGTATGAAGCACCCGCTGGACGCGCGCACGCTGGCCCGCCTGGCTGTGCGGTACGCGGACCGGGGCGTCGTCGGCTTCGGACTGTCGAACGACGAGCGCCGGGGGCTGGCCAGGGACTTCGACCGCGCCTTCGCCATCGCGCGGGGGGGCGGCCTGCTGTCGGCGCCGCACGGCGGCGAGCTGACGGGGCCGTACTCGGTACGGGACTGCCTCGACGACCTGCACGCGAACCGGCTCGGACACGGGGTCCGGGCGGCGGAGGATCCGCGCCTGCTGAAGCGGCTCGCGGAGCGCGGCGTGACGTGTGAGGTCTGTCCGGCGTCGAATGTGGCGCTGGGTGTGTACGAGAAGCCCGAGGACGTGCCGCTGCGGACCTTGTTCGAGGCGGGTGTGCCGATGGCGCTGGGTGCCGACGATCCGCTTCTCTTCGGCTCCCGTCTGGCCGCCCAGTACGAGATCGCCCGCCGGCACCATGCCTTCACGGACCTGGAGCTGGCGGAGCTGGCCCGACAGTCGATCCGTGGCTCGGCCGCCCCCGAGGACACGAAGGCGAAGCTGCTGGCGGGGGTGGACGACTGGCTGGCGGCTTGAGGACCGCCTGGGTCGGGGCCGGGGCCGGGGTCGGCTTTACAGGCTGACGCCGACTGTCACAGGCTCGTTGACCAGCGTCACCCCGAAGGCGTCACGGACGCCGGTGACCACCTCGCGGGCGAGCGCGAGGAGGTCCTCGGTGGTCGCCGCGCCGCGGTTGGTGAGGGCGAGGGTGTGCTTGGTGGAGATGCGGGCGGGTCCGGTGCCGTAGCCCTTGGTGAAGCCCGCCTTGTCGATCAGCCAGGCCGCGGAGGTCTTGGTACGGCCCTCACCCGCCGGGTACGAGGGCGGCGCCACGCCCTCGCCCAGCCGCTCACGCACGCGCGCGTGGAAGGCCGCGAACTCCTCCTCGGTGAGGATCGGGTTGGTGAAGAAGGAGCCGGCCGACCAGGTGTCGTGATCCTCCGGGTCCAGGACCATGCCCTTGCCGGAGCGCAGCTTCAGCACCGTCTCGCGGGCGTCGGCGAGCGGCACACGGTCGCCGGGTTCCACGCCGAGGGCGCGGGCGGTCTCGGCGTACTTGAGAGGAGCGGACAGTCCGTCCGCGTCCTCCAGCTCGAAACGGACGCGCAGGACGACGTAGCGCTCCGGGGTGGCCTTGAAGCGGCTGTGGCGGTACGAGAAGGCGCAGTCGGCGTTCGGGATCACGACCGTCTCGCGGGCGATCCGGTCGTAGGCGGTCACCTCGGTGATCGTCGAGGAGACCTCCTGGCCGTACGCCCCCACGTTCTGGATGGGGGTCGCGCCCGCCGAGCCGGGGATGCCGGCCAGGCACTCGATGCCGGCGAGTCCGGCGTCCACGGTGCGGGCGACGGCGTCGGTCCACACCTCGCCGGCGGCCAGCTCCAGGCCGGTGCCGTCGAGGGCGAAGCCCTTGGTGGCGATGACGAGCGCGGTGCCCGCGAAGCCGTTGTCTCCGATGACCAGGTTCGATCCGCCGCCGATGAGCAGCAGGGGCGTGCCGCTGTCGTCGGCCTCGCGGACGGCCGCGATCACCTCGGCGTCGGTCGTCGCGGTGACCAGGCGGGTCGCGGGGCCGCCGAGCCGGAAGGTGGTCAGCGGGGCGAGGGGGGCGTCGTGGAGTTCCTGCACGCGCCCCAGACTACGAGACGGGGCTGACCGCTTCGGGCGCGGTGCGGATGCCTGCTGGGGGGTCGGGGCCGTGTCGGGGGTATCCGTCCTCGGAACGGCGCGGAATCGGTTACCTACCGAGGTGCCGGTGTTGACGCGCCAACCGCTGCGGGCGGACGCCCCCCCGACACGTCCCCTTGCCGCCGTACGCGACTGCGGGAGCGCCCACCTAGTGGCGCCGGTGGCGGCCGGGCGAGGTCCGCCTCTCGGCCGACCGAGACGGGCGGTGGGTGGGCACAGGACTGGGGGTCGGGGGCGGAGCCCCCAGGGACGTCCGCCTCTCGACCCACCGAGACGGGCGGTGGGTGGGCACAGGACCGGGGGTTTGGGGGCGGAGCCCCCCAGCAGACGCCCGCATCGGCGCCGGGTGCCTGGGGAACGGAGAGTGCCCCGTTGGCCCGCACCCGGCGCCGCCATCCGGTCAGGAACCGGTGGTCTCAAGGACCTGCGCCGGCTCGGCCGGAGCCGGCTTCGCTGTCCGAACCGCCCCCCGCCGTGCCGGGATGAGCAGCGCCGCGAGCCCGGCGACAGCCACGACCGCCGCCCCCGTCACCAGCGCCGGCCGCAGCCCGTCCACGAAGGCCTGCCCGCTCTCGTAGCCACCCTGCGCCGCGAAGATCGACGCCATGACCGCGATGCCGAGCGCGCCCCCGACCTCGCGCAGGGCGTTGTTGGCGCCGGAGGCTATGCCCTGTTCGTGGGCGCTGACGCTGGACATCACCAGGTTGGCGGCGGGGGCGAAGTACAGCGCCATGCCGATGCCGCTGATGATCAGGCCGGGCAACTGGATCGTGTAGGAGGCGTCCGCGGTGACCACGGTGGCCATCCAGGCGAGACCGGCGGCCTGGAGGAAGAGGCCGGCGGCGACGACAGGGCGGCCGCCGATGCGGTCGGAGAGGATCCCGGCGATCGGGGCGACGAGCATCGGCATACCGGTCCAGGGCAGCATGCGCAGGCCGGCCTCGGTGGGCGAGTAGCCGAGCACGCCCTGCATGTACTGACTGAGCAGGAAGATCGAGCCGAACATCCCGAGGAACATCAGCAGGCTCGCGGCGTTGATGCCGGTGAAGGCGCGGTTCCGGAACAGCCGCATGGGCAGCATGGGGTTCTTGTTGTGGATGCCGTGGTGCACGAAGCCGGCGAGCATCGCGGTACCCGCGAACAGGCCGATCAGAACGAGAGGGCTGGTCCATCCGTCGACCGGGCTGCGGACGAGGCCGTAGACGATCCCGAAGAGGCCGCCGCTGGCGAGCAGGGTGCCGACGATGTCGAGCCGGGCGCCGGTGCCGAAGGACTCGGCGAGGCGGAGGCGGGCGAGCGGAAGGAGGGCTATGCCCAGCGGCACGTTCAGCCAGAAGATCCACTGCCAGGAGATGTGTTCGGTGAGGCTGCCGCCGATGAGCGGGCCGGAGGCCACGGCGAGGCCGTTGACGGCGCCCCAGATGCCGTACGCCATTCCGCGCTTGGCGGCGGGCACGGCTGCCGTGAGGAGGGTGAGCGTCAGCGGCATCATGATCGCCGCGCCTACGCCCTGGACCGCGCGGGCCGCGATGAGGGAGTCGATGCCGGGCGCCATGGCCGCGGCGGCGGACGCCGCGGTGAAGACTGCGGTGCCGATGATGAAGAGCCGGCGACGGCCGAAGCGGTCGCCGAGCGCCGCGCCGAACATCAGAAAGACGGCGAAGGTGAGCGTGTAGGCGCTCACGGTCCATTCGAGGTCGTCCAGCGCTCCCCCGAGATCCTCCCGGATGGAGGGCAGGGCGGTGGTGACGACGAGGTTGTCGAGAGCCGCCATGAACCCGGCGACGCTGGTGATGACCAGGGCCCAGACGGCCCCTCCGCGACGTGCTGTCTGCCGTGACATCGCTCCCCCAGAGAGTGATCGTCAAGTTCGATTAGTTATTGATTACTAACTTTTGGGCCGCAGGAAAGCACACCTCAAGGCCTTTTCGGCTTTACTTACTGCTGCTCCTGTCGGCCCTCGAGCCGATCCGGCGGACAGAGCCCTTCCCAGACCCGGTGCTCGGGCGGGAAGCCCATGGCCACCAGGCAGTTGATGAGCATTCCGTTCGCCAGGAAGGTCGTCGTCTCGTTGACGTCAGCGCCGAGGGGCAGATGGACGGTGTCCCACAGCCGCATCCAGCCGGACCGCACCGCCTCGCCGAACTCGTGCTCACCGGCCTCCTCGGCGGCGGCCACGGCGACGTACATCTGCATCTGCATCATCAGCCGCTCGGGCTGCTCCGCGATGACCTTGGTGTACGCGTTTCCCATGGCTTGCAGGGCCTCTTCGCCCTCGAGCCCCTTGGCGGCCTCTTCGAAGGTGCTGATGGTGTCCTCCACGCACCGCTCGGCCGCCGCGAGGAACATCGCTTTCTTGCCCGGGAAGAGCCGGAAGAGGTACGGCTGCGAGACACCGACCCGCTTGGCGATCGCCTCGGTCGACGTGCCGTGGTACCCGCCACGGGCGAACTCGGCAGTCGCCGCGCGGATGACACTCTCGCGCCTCTCTTCTGCGCTCATCCTGACCATGCGAGAAAGTTAGTACTCAATCACTAACTACGCAAGGGGCGGGCCGACCGGTGCACTCCGGCTGGCCCCCATTGCCCATGAGTAAGGGGCGCCCCGCCATGGGGAACGCCCCTTACCAATCACTCCGGACCAATGGCTCCGGCGTCAGGCCAGTCGTACGACCGCCCGCGACATCCCCAGCACCTTCAGGCCGGCGCTGGTCGCGGTGAGGTCGACGCGGACCGTGTTGTCGTCGAGCTTGGCGGCGACCTTGCCGCTGACCTCGATGGTGGCGCCCTGGTCGTCGTTCGGGACGACGACCGGCTTGGTGAAGCGGACGCCGTACTCGACGACCGAGCCCGGGTCGCCGGTCCAGTCGGTGACCACGCGGATCGCTTCGGCCATGGTGAACATGCCGTGCGCGATGACGTCCGGGAGGCCTACCTCTTTGGCGAACTTCTCGTTCCAGTGGATCGGGTTGAAGTCGCCGGAGGCTCCCGCGTACTGGACGAGGGTGGCGCGGGTCACGGAGAAGGTCTGGGCGGGCAGCTCGGTGCCGACCTCGACGTCGCTGTACGTGATGTTGGCGGTCATCTGCTCACGCCTCCTCGGCCGCACGGGCCACGAGCTTGGTCCAGGCGGTCACGACGTGCTCGCCGGCCTCGTCGTGGACCTCACCGCGGATGTCCAGGATGTCGTTGCCCGCCATGGACTTGATCGCCTCGATGGTCGAGGTGACCGTGAGCCGGTCTCCGGCGCGCACGGGACGCACGTAGACGAACTTCTGGTCGCCATGCACCACCCGGCTGTAGTCGAGGCCGAGCTGCGGGTCCTGGACGACCTGTCCCGCCGCCTTGAAGGTGATCGAGAAGACGAAGGTCGGCGGAGCGATCACATCGGGATGGCCGAGCGCCTTGGCGGCATCCGGGTCCGTGTACGCCGGGTTGGCGTCCCCCACTGCCTCCGCGAACTCACGGATCTTCTCCCGGCCCACTTCATACGGGTCGGTGGGCGGGTAGCTCCGCCCCACGAAGGACTGGTCGAGCGCCATGGCTCGGCACCTCCTGATGTCTGCTGAACGGAAACGACGTGAGGCCGCCCCCAGACTGCGGGGGCGGCCTCACGTACGAGCCTGATTTATCGCGTTTCGCGGTGCGCGGTGTGCGCATTGCAACGCGGGCAGTGCTTCTTCATCTCCAGTCGGTCCGGGTTGTTACGCCGGTTCTTCTTGGTGATGTAGTTCCGCTCCTTGCACTCCACGCAGGCCAGCGTGATCTTCGGGCGGACGTCGGTGGCAGCCACAGGAGTGCTCCTTGACGAACGGATGGGACGATGAACGCATTAACGCATAGAAGAGTAGCCGATCGAAGGACCGACCCCGCAATCGGCTACTGTCAGTAGCGGTGACCGGACTTGAACCGGTGACACAGCGATTATGAGCCGCTTGCTCTACCGACTGAGCTACACCGCTGCGATGCGATTGGCCCCCGCCTTGCGACGGGAACCTCTCACACCAGAGCCCCAATACGGAATCGAACCGTAGACCTTCTCCTTACCATGGAGACGCTCTACCGACTGAGCTATTGGGGCGAGCGATGAAGACATTACACGCTAGGCCGCCGTTCACCCAAATCCGTTTCGTGGCTCCCGTCCAGCCCTGATCCGGGGTTCTCCCACGGGTCCCGGAGGCCTCTCCGGTACGACGGACCACACCGGTACGACTATTGCGCTCCTCCCCGTTGTGAGCAGGTCGTCACCCTAGGCTCGACTCACTCTGCGTGATCTTGCAACCTCACCCGCCCCCGTCCTCCGCAGCCCCCGAGCCCCGCACCCCCGAGCCACTGGAGCGCGATGCCCGACAGCCAGCCGCAGCCGCCCCCTTCGTCGTCCGGTTCGTCGTCCGGGCAGTTCGAGGGGACGTCCCTCCTGTTGTGCGGCGCGCGGCTCACCGACGGCCGGACCGTGGACGTACGGCTGGGCGGTGGGCGCATCGAGGCGGTCGGGACGGTCGGCAGCCTCGCGGCGGGCGGGGCACGCGCGCGTGGCGTGCGCGTGGACCTCGGTGGCTATCTCCTCCTGCCGGCCCCGGCCGAACCGCACGCCCATGGCGACACCGCCCTTTCGGCCGACGGCGAGGGACCGGTCTCGTACGACACCCAGGACGTCCAGCGCCGGGCCACGGAGGCCGCCCTGCTGCAACTCGGGCACGGGGCGACCGCGCTGCGGGCACACGTGCGCGTGGGGGACGTCCAAGGGCTCGGTGCGCTGACCGCCGTACTCCAGGCGCGGCGTGCGCTGCGCGGGCTCGCCGAGCTGACGACCGTGGCGATGCCGAGGGTGCTGACCGGGGTGGCCGGGGCCGACGGACTCGCGATGCTGCGGGACGCGGTGAAGATGGGCGCGTCCGTGGTGGGCGGTTGTCCGGATCTCGACCCTGATCCGACGGGGTATGTGCAGGCGGTCCTGGACGTCGCCTCCGAACACGGCTGCCCCGTCGACCTGCACACCGACGCCACCGACCCGGCCCGCCTGTCCCGGCTCGCGGCCATGGCCGGCGGACTGCGCCCCGGGGTGACCCTCGCGCCGTGCGGCGGCCTGGATCACCTGCCCGCCGAGGTGGCGTCCCGGACCGCCGATCAACTCGCCGCGGCCGGAGTTGCGGTGGTGTGCCTGCCGCAGGGCGGCTGCGGGGGCGTCGAACGGCGGGGCGCGGCGCCGGTACGGCTGCTGCGGGCGGCCGGAGTGCGGGTGGCGGCCGGCAGCGGTGCCATGAGGGACGTCTCGAACCCCGTGGGGCGCGGCGACCCCCTGGAGGCGGCCTACCTGCTGGCCTCGCGCTACGGCCTGCGTCCCGAGGAGGCGTACGACGCGGTGAGCGGGCAGGCCCGGGCGGTCTTGGGACTGCCGGAGGTACGCGTGGAGGCGGGCTTTCCGGCCGAGTTGCTCGCGGTACGCGGTGACCGGCTGGCGGGGGCGCTCTCACTCGCGTACAGCCGGATCGTGGTGCACCGGGGGCGCGTGGTGGCGCGGACCAGCGCGGTGCGGGAGTACTGCAACACGGCAGCTACCGCGGAGTTGGGGCTTCCTCGGCAGGGGCGCGAGGAGTTGTCGTAGGAGCACGGGCGGGGCGGCGTGCGGCCCGTGGGTGTGCGAGTGGGTTCCTGACGTGTGGCCGGAGTCGTTCGGCGGATGCGGCTGTGCGGGCGTACGGTCGGAAGCATGCGCATTGTCATCGCTGGTGGTCATGGTCAGATCGCGCTGCGGCTGGAGCGACTGCTCGCCGCGCGCGGAGACGAGGTCGCGGGGATCATCCGCCGTGCCGAACAGGGCAGCGACCTGCGGGAGGCCGGGGCCGAACCGGTCCTGCTGGACCTGGAGTCGGCCTCGGTCGAGGAGGTCGCGGCGCATCTGCAGGGTGCGGACGCGGCGGTCTTCGCGGCGGGCGCGGGCCCGGGCAGCGGGGTGGCCCGCAAGGACTCGGTGGACAAGGGTGCGGCGGTGTTGTTCGCGGACGCGGCGGTCCGGGCGGGCGTACGGCGTTTCGTGGTCGTGTCGTCGATGGGCGCGGATCCGGCGCACGAGGGCGACGAGGTCTTCGACGTCTATCAACGCGCCAAGGGCGAGGCGGACGCGTACGTGAGTGGCCTGGACGCCCTGGACTGGACGATCCTGCGCCCCGGTTCGCTGACGAACGACGCCGGTACCGGGCTCGTACGGCTGGAGGCGCACACCGGCCGGGGCGCGGTGCCGCGGGACGACGTGGCGGCCGTACTGGCGGAGTTGGTGGACACGCGGGCGACGGCCGGGCTGGTCCTGGAGCTGATCAGTGGGTCCTCGCCGGTGTCGGTGGCGGTGAAGTCGGTGGCCGGAAACTGAGGGTGGCGCCCTCGGGAGTCCGGCGGCGCGGGAGGCGCTGCTGCGGCAGATGTTCGAGGTCGTCTCGACGGACGAGCGTGACGTCTTCCTCGCGCGGTGCGTGGCTCCGGACCTGGACTGGCCGAACATGCCGGACGGGGCCCGCGACCAGTGAGCACGGCAGTTGGCGGCCGGGCACCCCTCGTACGCTGGAAGGCTGCGGCTCGAGGAGGACGGCGAGGCGGTGGCGGCCGCCTCGAGCATCCAGAACGTCTCGAACTTCTAGAACAGGGGCAGCTGCCCGGGGAAGACGGGGACTGCGTACCCGTCCAACGTGGGTTGTGCGGCTCCGAGTTCCGCATGTCGCCGAGATCCCGGGCAGGAGACGAGCTCGCCGCTCTCGCGTGCGCCGGGCGGGTCGTGCCGGGCGAAGCGTCCGGCGACGACTGCGATCTCGCGACGGCATTCGGGGCAGTGCCTGCGGCGGGTGGACATGGGATCAGTGTGCCCCGCCCCGGCTCCTCACCGGCTCTGCCGACCATGGGTCCCGGTCAGCGAACACGCCGTCGGCGCGGAACGCGTCCCCGTCCCCGCAGCCGCGGTGACGCGCCGGTCCCGCACGACCTCCCGCTGAGCGGCAGCGGACATGACCAAGGGCCCGTGACCTGCTGATTCGCAGGTCACGGGCCCTTGCTTCCCATGTGGCGGCGCCAGGGTTCGAACCTGGGTAGGCTGAGCCGGCAGATTTACAGTCTGCTCCCTTTGGCCGCTCGGGCACACCGCCGGGGATTGCTGCCCTTCGATCCGCTTTTCGGCGGTACTCCGTGGCAACGACGTAAACAATACCCGATACCGAGGGGTGCTTCGCCACCCGATTGATCTGCGCTCGGGGGTCGGGGGGTGGCTAGGCTTGTCCGGATGCGGCCCGGGACCACACCGGGCTCGGCGCCCGCCCCCACGTACGCCGATACGCACGTACGCACTCGATACGCACCCTCGATACAAGGAGCCACAGGACATGGCCGACTCCAGTTTCGACATCGTCTCGAAGGTCGAGCGGCAGGAGGTCGACAACGCCCTCAACCAGGCCGCCAAGGAGATCTCGCAGCGCTACGACTTCAAGGGCGTGGGTGCCTCGATCTCGTGGTCCGGTGACAAGATCCTGATGGAGGCGAACTCCGAGGACCGCGTGAAGGCTGTCCTCGACGTCTTCCAGTCCAAGCTGATCAAGCGGGGGATCTCGCTGAAGGCGCTGGACGCGGGCGAGCCCCAGCTCTCCGGCAAGGAGTACAAGATCTTCGCGTCGATCGAGGAGGGCATCTCCCAGGAGAACGCGAAGAAGGTGGCGAAGATCATCCGTGACGAGGGTCCGAAGGGCGCGAAGGCCCAGGTGCAGGGTGACGAACTGCGGGTCAGCTCGAAGAGCCGCGACGACCTGCAGGCCATCATCGCCCTCCTGAAGGGCAAGGACTTCGACTTCGCGTTGCAGTTCGTGAACTACCGGTAGGCGGACGAGCACACTGCTCCGTACGAGGAAGGGTGGGCACCCGGCGGTTTCCCGGCGGGTGCCCACCCTTCTCGCCTGCTGGCTGCGGTCCGGTGGGTTCGTCGCGCTCAGTCGCGCGAGTTGCCGAACAGGAGGCGGTAGCCGACAAGGAGAACGAGCGAGCCGCCGATCGCCGCCGCCCAGGTCGCACCGTCGTAGAAGTCCTTGGCGACCGGGTGGTCGAGCCAGCGGGCCGATATCCAGCCGCCGATGAACGCGCCCGCGATGCCGATGAGGGTCGTGCCGATGAAGCCGCCCGGGTCGCGGCCCGGCAGCAGGAATTTGGCGATGGCTCCGGCCAGGAGACCGAGGATGATCCAGCTGATGATGCCCATGCCGTGAACCTGCCCTTCCGTTCTGTGCCCGCGCTGTCCCCGCGCTGTGACTTCCATCGCGGCAGGCTGTGCTCGCGGACCTGGGCATACCGCTCGCCGCGCGGGTTCATGCCGTGTTGGTGAAGAGGACGTCGCCGCTGTGCCCGGCGGTTGCAGAGATCAGTAGGGTGCGGCACATGACACGTTCCGGAGCCGAGCTACGGCGCACGCTGGGGGTGAAAGACGCGGTGGTCATCGGGCTGGGCTCGATGATCGGCGCCGGCATCTTCGCCGCCCTGGGGCCCGCGGCGCACGCGGCCGGGTCCGGTCTGATGCTCGGGTTGGCGGTCGCCGCCGTGGTCGCCTACTGCAATGCCACCTCCTCGGCTCGCTTGGCGGCCCTGTATCCGGCCTCCGGCGGCACGTACGTGTACGGGCGCGAGCGACTGGGACCGTTCTGGGGATATCTCGCGGGCTGGTCGTTCGTGGTCGGGAAGACGGCTTCCTGTGCGGCGATGGCGCTCACGGTGGGGACGTACGTCTGGCCGGGGCAGGCGCACGCCGTGGCGGTCGCGGCCGTGGTGGCGCTGACCGCGGTGAACTACGGCGGGGTCCAGAAGTCGGCCTGGCTGACGCGGGCGATCGTGGCAGTGGTGCTGGCGGTCCTCGCTTGTGTGGTGGTCGTGTGTCTGGGATCCGGGTCGTCCGATGCCGGGCGGCTGGACGTCGGGGCGTCGGGCGGGGTGGGCGGCGTGCTTCAGGCGGCCGGTCTGCTGTTCTTCGCGTTCGCCGGGTACGCGCGGATCGCGACCCTCGGCGAGGAGGTGCGGGATCCGGCGCGCACGATCCCCCGCGCGATCCCGCTGGCCCTGGGCATCACGCTGGTGGTGTACGCGTGTGTGGCGGTGGCGGTCCTTTCCGTGCTGGGGGCGGACGGTCTCGGGCGCGCGGCCGCGCCACTGGCCGAAGCGGTACGGGAGGCCGGGGTGCCGGGGCTGGTGCCGGTGGTGCGGGCGGGCGCCGCCGTGGCCGCGCTGGGTTCGCTGCTCGCTCTGATCCTGGGTGTCTCACGGACCACGCTGGCCATGGCACGGGACCGGCATCTGCCCGGCGCGCTGGCCGCCGTGCATCCGCGCTTCCAGGTGCCGCACCGGGCCGAACTGGCCGTGGGCGCGGTGGTCGCCGTCCTGGCCGCCACGGTGGACGTGCGGGGCGCGATCGGGTTCTCCTCCTTCGGTGTGCTGGCGTACTACGCGGTGGCCAACGCGTCGGCTTGGACCCTGGGTTCGGCTCCGATGGCGCGAGTGGTGCCGTCGGTGGGGTTGCTCGGGTGCGTGGTGCTGGCGTTCGCGCTGCCGGGGATGTCGGTAGTGGTGGGGGCGGGTGTGCTGGCGGTGGGGGCGGTCGCGTACGGCGTACGGCGGCTGGTGGCTGGTCGCGGGCAGTAGCGGCCGAAGGGGGAGTGTGTGACGGCACTCGCGGTCGCCCACCCGTGTCGGCAACCGGGCGCTCTCGGCCATGGGTTCATCATGCGATGCCGCCCTGACAATCGGGCGGGGCTGTGGACAACCGTCGGCCTGTGGAAAACCCACCCCCGCCGCGGAGACCGCGTGGAAGCCCGGCCGCGGAAGCCGGCCGTGGAGCACCAGCGGTCAGGTGGGCGTCGTGATGTGGCGGCCGGCGAAGTGAGGGACCCCCGGTCCCGCCCGTCAGCGGGTCGCGAACGGCTGGTCGGTCGGCACGATTTCGCGGCCCAGCGGGAACAGCGAGACCGGGATCAGCTTGAAGTTGGCGATGCCGAACGGAATACCGATGATCGTGACGCACAGAGCTATGCCGGTGACGATGTGGCCGATGGCCAGCCACCAGCCGGCGAGGATCAGCCAGAGCACGTTGACGAGGAAGGAGGGGGCACCCGCGTCGCGGCGCTCGACCGTGGTGTAGCCGAAGGGCCAGAGGGCGTAGACGCCGATGCGGAAGGCCGCTAGGCCGAACGGGATGCCGATGATGGTGATGCACAGGAGCAGGCCCGCTGCCACGTAGGCGAGGAACAGCCAGAAGCCGCTCAGGACGAGCCATATGACGTTCAGGATGGTTTTCACTGGGGGCGACCTGCCATCTTCTCGAGCCGGGCGATGCGTTCTGCCATCGGCGGGTGTGTCGAGAACATCTTGGAGAGTCCCTGGCCCGGGCGGAAGGGATTCGCGATCATCATGTGGCTCGCGGTCTCGATGCGGGGCTCAGGGGGCAAGGGGAGCTGTTTGGTGCCCAGTTCGAGCTTGCGCAGGGCACTGGCGAGGGCGAGGGGATCACCGGTGAGCTGGGCGCCGGACGCGTCGGCCTCGTACTCCCGGGAACGGCTGATGGCCAGTTGGATGAGACTGGCCGCGAGCGGGCCCAGGATCATGATCAGCAGCATGCCGAGGAGGCCGGGGCCGTCGTCGTCGTTGGAGCGGCCGATCGGGATCAGCCAGGCGAAGTTGACCAGGAACATGATCACGGAGGCGAGGGCGCCGGCGACCGAGGAGATCAGGATGTCGCGGTTGTAGACATGGCTGAGTTCGTGGCCGATGACGCCACGCAGCTCGCGCTCGTCCAGGATGCTCAGGATGCCCTCCGTGCAGCACACGGCGGCGTTGCGCGGGTTGCGGCCTGTCGCGAAGGCGTTGGGCGCCTCCGTCGGGGAGATGTACAGGCGGGGCATGGGCTGGCGGGCCTGGGTGGAGAGGTCGCGGACCATGCGGTAGAGGCCGGGGGCCTCGAACTCGCTGACCGGGCGGGCGCGCATCGCGCGTAGAGCCAGCTTGTCGCTGTTCCAGTACGCGTAAGCGTTGGTCCCCAGGGCGATCACGACCGCTACGACGAGCCCCATTCGGCCGAAGAAGCTGCCGATGACGATGATGAGTGCGGACAGCCCCCCGAGGAGTACTGCGGTCCTGAGCCCGTTGTGCCGGCGGTGCACGGTACGCCCTCCAAGTCGTGCAGCAGGGGAACCCTTTGCTTGCTGATCTCAGTCACTGAGCTTTGCTCAATGCCTCCGAAGCCACTGGTGCCGTGGTGTCACGTCCAGTGGACCCTCCCGTTCTGGTCAACGCCAGGCGGGGGTCTCTAGTTCCCTTGTGCGTACAGGGGCATGCGTGGGCCGTCCGGGTGAGGGCAGCGGTACGCGCTCAGAAGAGGCCGGTGTCGGTGAAGCGCAGGACCAGCTGGGGTGCTCCGGAGAGGACGATGCCGAGGACGCCGGTGAGGGCGATCGCGGCGGTGAGGGGGGCCGGGACGCGGTGCTCGGCGACTTCGCCCTCGGGGGCGCGGAACAGGAGGGCCGTCCACTGGAGGTAGTAGAACAGCGCGATCACGACGTTGACGGCCATCACCACGGCGAGCCAGCCGAGGCCCGCGTCGACGGCCGCGGAGAACACGGTGACCTTCGCGAAGAGGCCGATGATGCCCGGCGGCAGTCCGGCGAGGCAGAGCAGGAAGAAGGCCAGGAGGAGGGCGGCGAGGGGGTTCGACGCGTACAGGCCCCGGTAGTCGGAGACCCGGTTGAGCACCTTCGTACGGCCGACCAGTGCGGCCACCGCGAAGGCACCCAGGTTCACGGCGGCGTACATGAGGGCGTACGCGACCGTGGAGCCGATGGACCGCTCGGCGTCGTCGGAGTACGCGGCGGCGGCGATCGGGACGAGGAGGTAGCCGGCCTGGCCGACGGACGACCAGGCGAGCAGTCGTACGGCGCTGTACGCGCGCGTGGCCTGCTGGCGCAGGGCGCCGACGTTGCCGACGGTCATGGTGAGGGCGGCCAGGGCGGCGAGTGCCGGGCCCCAGACGTCGGCGTACGACGGGAGGGCCACGACGGTGATGAGGATGAGGCCGGAGAAGCCGACCGCCTTGCCGACGACCGACAGGTAGGCGGCGATCGGGAGGGGTGCGCCCACGTAGGTGTCCGGCACCCAGAAGTGGAAGGGGACGGCGGCCGTCTTGAAGGCGAAGCCGATGAGGGTGAGGACGACGCCGGTCTGGGTGAGGGTGTGGAGCTGTCCGTCGACGTGCTGGATGCGGTCGGCGATCTGGGTGAGGTAGAGGGTGCCGGTGGACGCGTACACGAAGCTGATGCCCATGAGGCTGACCGCGGTCGCGGTGACCGAGGACAGGAAGAACTTCAGGGCGGCTTCGGAGGACTTCCTGTCACCCTGCCTGAGGCCTACGAGGGCGAAGGCGGGCAGGGAGGCGACCTCCAGGGCGACGATCAGGGTCGCGAAGTCGCGGGAGGCGGGCAGGAGGGCGGCGCCGGCCGCGGAGGACAGCAGGAGGAACCAGTACTCCCCTTCGGGGAGTCCCTTGTCGGCGTCCTTGAGGGCGGTGACCGACAGGAGGGCCGCGAGGAGGGCGCCGCCGAGGACCAGGAGCTGGAGGACGAGGGTGAAGCGGTCGGCTGTGTAGCTGCACACGTCGGGGGCGCCGGTCAGGCAGAAGGTGCTGCGGTCGCCGTCGAGGAGGGGCAGCAGCATGAGCGTCGAGACGGCGAGGCCCGCGACCGATCCCCAGCCGAGCAGCGCCTTCTTCTTTTCGCCGACGAACAGGTCGGCGACGAGGACGACGAGTCCGACGACCGCCGTGATGGTGGGCGGCGCGATGGCGAGCCAGTCGACGGACTGAACGAGGTTCGCGGCCAGCGGCTGGGCCAGGGAGCTCATCGGGTGCCTCCTGCGAGGAGCTGCTGCACGGCCGGGTCGGTCAGGCCGAGGAGGGCCTTCGGCCAGAGTCCGGCGACGACGGTGAGGACGACGAGCGGGGTCCAGGCCGCGAGTTCGTAGGCGCTGACGTCGGCGAGCTTCGGGGCTTCCTGCCGTACCGCGCCCATGCAGACGCGGCGGACCACGATCAGCATGTACGCGGCCGTCAGCAGCGTGCCGAACGCGGCGATCGCCATGAAGGTGAGGAAGGCGGGGCGGCTGAGGCCCTCGGCGGGGTCGAACGCGCCGAACAGCGCCAGCATCTCGCCCCAGAATCCGGCGAGGCCTGGCAGGCCCAGCGAGGCGACGGCGGCGAAGGCGAGCAGGCCGCCGAGGCGGGGAGCCTTGCCGTAGAGCGCGGCGCCGGTCTCCTCTGCGAGGGTGTCGAGGTCGGAGGTACCGGTGCGGTCCTTCAGCGCGCCGACCAGGAAGAAGAGGAGGCCGGTGATGAGGCCGTGGGCGATGTTGGCGAACAGGGCGCCGTTCACGCCGGTCGGGGTCATGGTGGAGATGCCGAGCAGGACGAAGCCCATGTGGCCGACGGACGAGTAGGCGATGAGCCGCTTGAGGTCGCCCTTCGCGCCCTGTCTGGCCAGGGCCAGACAGGCCAGGGATCCGTAGATGATGCCGACGACGGCGAAGGCGGCGAGGTAGGGCGCGAAGGTGCGGAAGCCGTCCGGCGTGATCGGCAGCAGGATACGGACGAATCCGTACGTACCCATCTTCAGCAGCACGCCGGCCAGCAGGACCGAGCCGACGGTCGGGGCGGACGTGTGGGCGTCGGGCAGCCAGCTGTGCAGCGGCCACATCGGCGTCTTGACCGCGAGCCCGATCCCGATCGCCAGAACCGTGATGACCTGCACGGATGTGGTCAGCGACCGGCCGTTGTCAGTGGCGAGTGCCACCATGTCGAATGTGCCCGCCTTGATTCCGATCAGGAGCAGGCCGAGCAGCATGACCACGGAACCGAGCAGCGTGAAGAGGATGAACTTCCAGGCCGCTTGGGTCCGTTGCTCACCGCCCCAGCGGGCGATGAGGAAGTACATCGGGATGAGGACCATCTCGAAGGCGAGGAAGAAGAGGAGCAGGTCGAGGACGGCGAAGGTCGCGAGGGTGCCGGACTCCAGGACGAGCAGGAGTGCGACGAAGGCCTTCGGGGTCGGGCCCGCGGGCATCTTGAAGTAGGAGTAGAGCGCGCAGAGGAAGGTCAGCAGCGCGGTCAGGACCAGAAGGGGGAGGGAAATGCCGTCCGTGCCGAGGTGGATCCGCACGTCGAGTGCGGGGATCCAGCTGATGTCCGTCGTGGCCTGCATCTTCGACGGGTGGTCGTGGTCGAAGCCGAGCGCGAGGACGATCGCCGCGATGAGGACCGTGCCGGTCACGGTCACACCGTGCCGGAGCACGGCCTGCTCGGGTGACTTCCCCTTCAGTCCGGGCGGGGCCGGCAGCAGAGCGGCGGCGGCGCCGAGAAGCGGGCCGACCACGATGAATGCCAGAAGGACCTGCATCACGGACTCGTTGATATCGATCACGCCTGCTCACGCTCCCGTGGCGACGAGGACTGCGGCGACCACCAGGACGACGGTGCCGGCGAGCAGCGCGCTCACATAGGTCTGCAGATTGCCGGTCTGGGCCCGCCGGACGGCGGCTCCCAGCAGGCGGGGCAGCGCACCCGCGCCGCGTACGTAAGTGTCGACGACCTCACGGTCGAGGAACCGGACGAGGGTGGCTCCGGCCTGGACCGGACGGACGAAGAGGGTCGCGTACACGGCGTCGAGGTGGAAGCCGACGGCTGCGTGGCGGTGCAGTGGGCCGAGCAGGAGACGTCCCGGGTCCGCAGGGTCGGGGGCGTAGGCCACGTCTCCGTAGACCGGCTTGTGGCTGGCGATGGCCTCGGCCTCGACCTGTCCGGCGTCGCCCCCGGGGTGGGCCGCGACCGCACCCAGCGGGACGCGGGACGCCAGCCCGGTGGTGTGCCGCCAGGCCGCGTAGGTGACGAGGCCGCCGACCAGGGCCACGCTCGTGCCGAGGACGGAGGTGGTCGGGGTCGGGGTCAGGTCACGGCCGTCGAACCAGTCGGGCAGCACGCGGTAGGCGAGTGTGCCGACGGCGAGGGACGGCACGGCGAGCACCCACAGCACCACGGTCATGGTGAGGGGCTGCCTGCCGTGGTCGGGGGCCTCGGCGCCCCGGCCGCGGAAGGCCAGCAGCCACAGGCGGGTCGCGTAGGCGGCGGTGAGCAGGGCCGTGAACAGTCCGGCGACGAGGACGGTCCAGCCCGCGGCGCCGGGGGCGTGCTCGGTGTGGCCGGTGGCGACGTGTTCGGCGGCGCCGAGGACGGACTCCTTGGAGAAGAAGCCGCTGAAAGGCGGGATCGCGGCGAGCGCGAGGAGCGCCACGGTCATCGTCCAGTACGCGTCGGGGATGCGGTCGCGCAGGTTGCTCATGCGGGACATGGCGGCCAGCGAGTTGGTGCCGGCGGCGTGGATGATCACGCCCGCCGCGAGGAACAGCAGCGCCTTGAAGGCGCCGTGCGTGAGGAGGTGGAAGACGGCGGCTCCGCGGTCGCCGACGGCGAGGGCGCCGGTCATGTAGCCGAGCTGGCCGATCGTCGAGTAGGCGAGGACCCGCTTGATGTCGTCCTGGGCGAGCGCGGCGAGCGCCGAGCCGGCCATGGTGACGGCGGCCATGACGGCGAGGACGACCATCGCGGCCTGGGAGGCCTCGAAGACCGGGAGGAGACGGGCGACGAAGTAGACACCGGCGGCGACCATCGTCGCGGCGTGGATCAGCGCGGAGACGGGGGTCGGGCCCGCCATGGCGTCGGGGAGCCAGGTGTGCAGCGGGAACTGGGCCGACTTGCCTGCCACGCCGGCCAGGAGCAGCAGGGCGATCAGGGTCGGGTGGTCGAGTCCGCCGCTCGCGACGGCGCCGAGGACACGGGTGATGCGGAAGGACCCGGCGTCGATGGCCAGCGCGAACAGGCCGATCAGAAAGGGGACGTCGCCGAGTTTGGTGACCAGGAAGGCCTTGAGGGAGGCGGCACGGGCCTCCGAGGTCTCCCAGTAGTGGCCGACCAGGAAGTACGAGCAGATGCCCATGATCTCCCAGCCGACCAGCAGCACCATGAGGTCGCCGGAGTAGACGACGAGCAGCATCGCGGAGGTGAAGAGGGAGACGAGGGCGGCGTACGAGGGGTAGCGCGGGTCGTCGCGGAGGTAGCCCGTGGAGTAGATCTGCACGCAGGTGGCGACGAGGCCGACCAGGACGGCGACGAGGGCTGCGAAGCCGTCGATGTGCAGGGCGAGTTCGATCGGGACCGAGCCGGTGGGTGTGAGCTCGGTGGCGGCGTCGACGGCCTGGTCGCCGCCCTGGCGCACGGCGACCACCACCGCGAACGCGAGGGCGGCGAGCGTCGGCAGGACGGCGAGCGGGCGGACGAAGCCGGGGGCCGTGCGGCCCAGGAGCAGGCCGGCGGCGGCGCCCAGAAACGGAAGGAGGGGGACGAGGACGGCGAGGGTGGTCGTGGTCACGCGGTGGCCTCAGCCTTCCCGGCCCGGTCGGCCGGGCCGGCCGTGAGGGCGTCACTGTCGGAGCCGTCCGAACCGTCGGAGCCGTCGGCCGGGTGGCTCTCGTGGCCCTCGGCGGTGTCGCGGAGCTTGTCGATGTCCGCAGTGCCGCGGTTGCGGTGCACGGCGAGGACGATCGCCAGGCCGATGCCGATCTCGGCGGCGGCGATGGCGATGGTGAACAGGGTCAGGGCCTGGCCGGAGTGCAGGGTCTCCTCGGCGGTCCGGCTGAGCCAGACGTCGAAGGCGACGAGGTTGAGATTGACGGCGTTGAGCATCAGCTCGACCGACATCAGGACCAGGATCGCGTTGCGGCGGGCGAGTACGCCGTACAGGCCGGTGCAGAAGAGGAGGGCGGCGAGAACAGCGGGATAGGCGAGGTGCATCAGCCGGCCCCTTCCATGTCGCGCCGGGTGTCCCGGGCGCCGGGGACACCCGGGCCTGTCCCCGCCGCCTCCGCCTTGGTCTTGCGGGACAGGACGATCGCGCCGACCAGGGCGGCGAGGAGGAGGACGGAAAGGGCCTCGAAGGGGAGGACCCAGTTCTGGAAGAGGCTGGCACCGGTGGCCTCGGTGGAGCCCGCTGCCGGACCGTCCAGGTCGATCCAGGTGGTGCGGAAGGCGTCGACGACGACCCAGACCAGGGCGGCCGCGGCGGCGACGGCGACGGTGAGGGCGGCCCAGCGGTTGCCGGAGTCGGCGTCCGGGGAGCGGCCGATGGGGGCCCTGGTGAGCATCAGACCGAACAGGAGGAGGACGACGACGGAGCCGACATAGATGAGGACCTGCACCCAGGCGATGAACTCCGCGGTGAGCAGGAGGTACTCCACGGCGAGCCCGCCGAGGGTCACCACCAGCCACAGGGCGGCGTGCACCAGCTGCTTGGTGGTGACGGTGACCAGTGCGGCGCCGAACGTGACCAGGCCGACGAGGAGGAAGGCGATCTCGACGCCGGTCGGGGAGAGGAAGCCGTGGGTCTCGGTGGCGGCCGTGAGGGAACCGGCGGCTGCTGCGAGGGTCATGCGTCCCCCTCCTGCCGGGGCTGGTCCGTCTGCTGCTTCGACTCGCCCATCGGCCGGGTGGGCTGCTCGGCCGCGCGGGCCTGCTCGTCCGCGTGCGGCTCGCTGCGCGGCTCGGCCGTCTGCCGGGCCGCGAGCTTCTCCGCCGTCTTGCGGGCGGCGGCGATCTCCTTCGGCTCCTCCGCGGCGGGGTCGAGGGCGGGCGGGGCCGGGACGGTCCACATCCACTCGCGGAGCTTGTCGCGCTCGTGGGTGAGGTCGCGGATGTCGGTCTCGGCGTACTCGAACTCCGGGGACCAGAACAGGGCGTCGAAAGGACAGACCTCGATGCAGATACCGCAGTACATGCACAGGGAGAAGTCGATGGCGAAGCGGTCGAGGACGTTGCGGCTGCGCTCGCGGCCGCCGGGGGCCGCCGCCGGGACCGTCTCCTTGTGGGAGTCGATGTAGATGCACCAGTCCGGGCACTCGCGGGCGCACAGCATGCAGACCGTGCAGTTCTCCTCGAAGAGGCCGATGACGCCGCGGGTGCGGGGCGGGAGGTCGGGCTGGACGTCCGGGTACTGCTCGGTGACGGTCTTCTTCGTCATCGTGCGGAGGGTGACGGCCAGGCCCTTGGCGAGGCCGGAGCCGGGGATGCGGGGCCGGGTGGGCGGTACAGAGGCAGCCATGGTTACTGGATCACCACCTTGACGATGCCGGTGAGGGCGATCTGGGCGAGGGAGAGGGGGACGAGAAGGGTCCAGGAGAGTTTTTGGAGCTGGTCCTCGCGCAGGCGGGGATAGGTGACGCGGAGCCAGATGACGACGAAGGCCAGCACGGCCGCCTTCAGGAGGGTCCAGACCCAGCCGAGGCCGTCGGCGCCCCAGGGGCCGTGCCAGCCGCCCAGGAAGAGGACGGTGGTCAGACCGCACAGGACGACGATTCCGGCGTACTCGGCGAGGAGGAACAGCGCGAAGCGGAGGCCCGTGTACTCGGTGTAGGCGCCGAAGATGATCTCCGAGTCGGCGACCGGCATGTCGAAGGGCGGGCGCTGGAGCTCGGCGAGGCCGGCCACGAAGAAGACGATCGCGCCGACGATCTGCCAGGGCAGCCACCACCACTCGAAGGCGTCGAGGATGCCGGGGAGCGAGACCGTGCCGGCCGCCATCGCCACCGAGGCGGCGGTGAGCAGCATCGGGAGTTCGTAGGCGAGGAGTTGGGCGGCGGTGCGCAGGCCGCCGAGGAGGGAGAACTTGTTGGCGGAGGCCCAGCCGGCCATGAGCGAGCCGAGGACTCCTACGCCCATGACGGCGAGGACGAAGAAGACGCCCGCGTCGATGACCTCGCCGACGGCGCCCTCGCCGGGGCCGATGGGGATGGCGAGGAGGACCAGGAGGTACGGGAGGAGAGCCACGGCGGGGGCGAGTTGGAAGATACGGCGGTCCGCGCCCGCGGGTACGACGTCTTCCTTCTGCGCGAACTTCACTCCGTCGGCGACGAGTTGGGCCCAGCCATGGAAGCCGCCGGCGTACATCGGGCCGAGGCGGCCCTGCATGTGGGCCATGACCTTGTGCTCCGTCTGGCCCACGATCAGGGGGAAGGTGAGGAAGACGACAAAGACGATCAGGAGTCGCAGGGCGACGTCGAGAGCGTCGTTCACTGCGGGCCTCCTGCGGGGGCTTCGGGGTCTTCGGGATCTTCGAGGGCTTCGGAGTTATCGGGCTTGAGGTCGGGCTGTGTGCCGGGCTGCTTCAGGTCGGGCTTCGGGGCGCGCTCGGGGGTGGGTACCTGCTCGGTCTCGGCCCCCGGTTGGGCCCCGGGTTCGGCTTCGGGACCGGGATCGGCTTCGGATGCCTGAGCGGGCTCGGGCTCGGCGGTGGGCTCGGGCTCAGCGCCTCGATCGGGCTTCGGTTCGTCGAAGGCCGGGCGGGCGTGGTGCCAGGGGGCATCCGGGCTGCGCGGGGCGGTGGGGGCCTTCGCCGGCGTGCCTTCGGCTTCGCCGGCCGACGCTGCCGTGCCTGGCGTTGCCGCTCGCTGGCTCGCCGACCCGTCCGAGGCGGTGCGCGCCCGACGCCGGGCAACCGGCGCCTCGGGGGCCGGGGCGCCGGTGGCTTGGTCCTCGGGTGCCGGGGCATCCGTGGCCGGGGCGTCCGATGTCGGCCCATCCGTGGCCTGGGGCGTCTCGGTCTGGCTCGCGGAACCCTGCGCCGCCGTGCGGCTGCGCCTCGGCTCAGCGGGAGTGCCCGCAGACTCGGGTGCCTCCGCCTGACCGGCCGCAGCCTCCGCCGGAGACGCAGACGTCTGACTCGCCGAACCCTCCGCCGCCGTGCGAGAACGCCTCGGCTCAGCCGCCGCGCCCGCAGACGCCGCCGACGCCTCCGTCTGACCCGCCGGGTACGCCACGGCCTCCGCCGGAGACGCCGCGGGCTGCCCCGTCGCCCCCTCGGCCGGGGACGCCGTCGGCCCGCCCGCCGCCCCCTGCTCCGAAGTCACCGCCGTCTGGCTTGCCGAACCCTCCGCCGCCGTACGCGCGCGGCGTACGGGTCGGTCGGGCCGGTCGGCTGCTGCTCGCGTCGGGCGTTCGCCGGCCGTCCGTGTTGGGCGTTCGCCCGTCGCGGCGCGGCCGGCGCCGCGGGTGGGGCGGGCGGGGGCCGGGGGGAGTTGGCCTTTCAGGGGGCCCCATTCGTTGGGGTCGGGGACGCCTGGGGGGAGCATCTGGCGGCGTTTGGGGCCGCCGTGTTCGGACTCGCCGGGTTCCTTGGCTCCGGGCCAGGCCTTGGCGACGCGGGCCGCGAGGACGAAGTCCTTGCGGAGGGGGTGGCCTTCGAAGGCCTCGGGGAGCAGGAGGTGGTCCAGGGAGGGGTGGCCTTCGAAGGCGATGCCGAACATCTCGTGGGTCTCGCGCTCGTGCCAGGCCGCCCCCGCGTAGACGTCGACGGCGGTCGGCAGGGCGGGGGCCTCGTGCGGGACGGTCGTACGGACGAGGAGCCGGCGTACCGGGGAGAGGGCGACGACGTGGGCGCAGACGCGGAAGCCGGTGCCCGGTTCGTCGACCGCGCTGAGCCAGTCGAAGTAGGTGCAGCCGAGGCGGTCGCGGGCGGCTTCCAGGGCCGGGATCCAGGAGGCCGGCGGCACGTCCACCGTCAGGACTTCGTACGACTCCTCCGCGGTGGCCTCCGCGCCGAACAGTTCCTCGGCGGGGGCGGGCAGCCAGCCGACCTCGGTCATCGTTCCTCCCCCGAGGCCGGGGCCGAGGGGGCCGGGTCCGGCGGCCGGACGAGCCCGCTCTGGAGTGCCGCGGCCGACGGACGGGCCGTCCCGTACCGCTCCGCGAGGGATTCCCGGGCGATCTTCTCCTGGAGTTTGAGGATGCCCTGGAGCAGCGCCTCGGGCCGGGGCGGGCAGCCGGGGACGTAGACGTCGACCGGGATGATCTGGTCGACGCCCTTGGTGACGGAGTAGGAGTCCCAGTACGGGCCGCCGCAGTTGGAGCAGGCGCCGAAGGAGATGACGTACTTCGGCTCGGGCATCTGCTCGTAGAGGCGTTTCACGGCCGGCGCCATCTTGTCCGTGACCGTGCCGGAGACGACCATCAGGTCGGCCTGGCGTGGGCCGGGCGCGAAGGGGATCACGCCGAGGCGGATGAAGTCGTGGCGGGCCATCGACGCGGCGATGAACTCGATCGCGCAGCAGGCGAGGCCGAAGTTGAAGACCCAGAGCGAGTAGCGGCGGCCCCAGTTCAGGATCACCTTCATCGGCTCGGGTGCGAGGCGCGCGAGGGCGCCGAGGCGCTGCGGCTCGGGGAGCAGCACAGGCTGGGAAGGAGTCGGGGTCACGTCCATGTCAGGACGCCCTTCTTGTACGCGTACAGCAGACCCACGGCCAGGAAGCCGAGGAAGATGAACATCTCCACGAGGGTGGTCGCGCCGTAGCCGGGAGCGGCGAAGACCGTGGCCCAGGGGAAGAGGAAGATCGAGTCGACGGCGAAGATGACGTACAGGAACGCGTAGACGTAGTAGCGGACCTGGGTGTGGGCCCAGCCCTCGCCGACGGGGTCGACGCCGCACTCGTACGTCAGGAGCTTCTCGGGGGTGGGGACCACGGGTCGCAGCAGGCGCCCGGCTCCGAAGGCGACGGCCACGAACAGCACGCCGACGGCGGCGAGCAGCCCGACGACCGAGTACGACTGGAAATACTCCGCCGCGATGACGACGGTCGGTTCCGGCACGTCAGCCCCTCGCTCTCTGACCTTGGACCCTGGACTCTTGCCTACGGACTCTGAACTGCGGAATCCGGACTACGACTGTGTTGGACGATCTGTACGCACGGGAGTCTAGGCCCTGCTAAAGAGAGCGTAAGCAGCCCGTCACGCCTTGGCGGAAACCACAGGTCGTCGGGGTGGGGTTATCCCCAGGGGATCGGGGCGGCCCGCCTCATGGCGCGGCGGCCCGCAGCGCGGCACGCTAACCCATATGACCGAACGTGTCCCGTCCTCGAGACCCAGCCAAGAGGCAGGCAGCGACCGCCTGCCGCCTGTCCGTTTCGCCTTCGACCGGCACACCTGGAAGGAGATCGCGCACCTCCTGGCGAACCTTCCGGTGGCACTGCTCGGATTCACCTACGTCATGACGGTGCTCCTCACCGGCTTCTGGCTGACCGTCACGGTGATCGGCTTCCCGTTGCTCGCGGCCGGCCTGATGGGTGCCCGGCAGCTGGGCAAGCTGGAGCGGGCGCGGGCCAGGGTGCTGCTCGGCGTGCGGATCGACGAGCCGAGCCCCCTTCCCCTGCGCAGCCGCAACAGCGGTTTCCTCGCACAGTTGTGGATGGGGATCAAGGACCCGGTCGGCTGGCGGACGGTGCTGTACGAGTTCGTCCGGCTGCCCTGGGGTGTCTTCACCTTCACCCTCACGCTGACCTCGTTGTTCGTGCTGTGGCCGGTGCTGCCGTTCATCGCGCGGGGTCTGACCAACGTGGACCGGGCGATGGTGCGCGGCCTGCTGTCGCCGTCCGACGAACTGGAGCGGCGGATCGCCGAGCTGGAGTCGGACCGGGGGGTCGTGGTCGACACGGCCGCCGCCGATCTGCGGCGGATCGAGCGCGATCTGCACGACGGGGCGCAGGCCCGGCTGGTCAACCTGGCCATGGGACTCGGCCTGGCCAAGGAGAAGCTGCTGGAGGACCCCGACACGGCGGCGGCGATGGTCGCGGAGGCGCACGGCGAGGTCAAGCTCGCGTTGCAGGAGCTGCGGGATCTGGCCCGGGGCATCCATCCCGCCGTACTGACGGACCGCGGCCTGGACGCCGCCCTGTCCTCGGTCGCCTCGCGCTGCACGGTGCCGGTGAAGGTGACGGCCGACCTGCCCGCCAGACCGGCCGCGGCCATCGAGGGCATCGCCTACTTCACCGTCTCGGAGCTGCTGCAGAACATCAGCAAGCACAGTGGGGCGAGGACCGCGTCCGTCGACGTGTGGCAGGCCGACGACCGGCTGCTGATCCAGGTGTGGGACGACGGCCACGGCGGCGCACGCCTCGACGGTGGTACCGGCATGCGCGGCCTCGCCGACCGGCTGGGCGCCGTCGACGGGCTGTTCGTCATCGACTCGCCGCCGGGCGGGCCGACCGTGGTCACCGCGGAGCTGCCGTGGCGGGACCGCTCACTCGACGCGAGGGAGCACTCGGGGGCCCGGGAGCCCAGGAGGTAGGGCACGGGGAGACAGGGCCGGGAGATGGGGCCCGGGAGGTAGGGAAAACCCCCCGTCCTGGACGCCGACTGACTCCATGGTCCGCGGACCTGCTGCCGAGCAGGGTGGAGGTACGACACGACGTACGACCGGACAGTCACGGAACGAGGGAGAAGGACGACGCCGATGGCCACCGACTCGGACTACGGACAGGGCTTCGGCCACGACAGCGGGCTCGGGTTCGCGGAAAGCACCCGGAAGCATCGGCTGCCCGCCGCGCTGCGGGCGCCGTTCGAGGCGCGCAGCTGGCGCGAGCTCGGCTATGTGCTGGTGGGCCTGCCGATCGGCGTGGTGCTGTTCACGTACGCCGTCACGATGGTCTCCGTCGGAGCGGGCCTGCTCGTGACGTTCCTCGGGATCCCGGTGCTGGCGGCGGGCCTGGCCGGGTGCCGGGGCTTCGGCGCGCTGGAGCGGGTCCGGGCACGCGGGCTGCTGGGCCTCGAGGTAAGCGACCCGGAGCCGCTGCGGATGCGGAAGCGGGGTGTGATGGCCTGGATGGGGGCCGTCCTCAAGAGCGGCACGTCCTGGCGCACCCTGCTGTACGCGCTCCTGTACCTGCCGTGGTCCGTGTTCTCGTTCGTCGTCGCGGTGAACTTCTGGGCGATCGGCTGGTCGCTGATGACGTACCCGCTGTGGTTCTGGCTCTTCCCGATGTACGGCGGGCAGGACGGGCTTCAGCTGTACGGCGACGAGAGCCACCACACCTATCTCGACAACCCCTTCGAGATCACCGTCACGGCACTGGTGGGGCTGTTGTTCACGCTGGCCACGCCGTGGATCGTGCGGGCGCTGACGATGGTGGACCGCGTGCTGGTGCACGGGCTGCTCGGGCCGACGCGGCTGTCGGCGCGGGTGGTGGAGCTGGAGTCGGACCGGGGGGTCGTCGTCGACACCGCCGCGGCTGACCTGCGGCGCATCGAGCGGGACCTGCACGACGGCGCGCAGGCGCGGCTGGTGGCGTTGGCCATGGATCTGGGGCTGGCGAAGGAGAAGCTCACCGAGGATCCGCAGGCGGCGGCGCGGATGGTGGACGACGCGCACGGCGAAGTGAAGACGGCGCTGCAGGAGCTGCGGGACCTGGCGCGCGGGATCCACCCGGCGGTGCTGACGGACCGGGGGCTGGACGCGGCGCTGTCGGCGGTGGCCTCGCGGTGCACCGTCCCGGTGCAGGTGGAGGTGGATCTGCCCGCGCGGCCGGCGGCGGCGATCGAGGGGATCGCGTACTTCACGGTGTCGGAGCTGCTGCAGAACATCAGCAAGCACGCGCGGGCCACGTGGGCGTCGGTGGACGTGTGGCGGGTGGAGAACCGGCTGATGCTGCAGGTCGTGGACGACGGGGTGGGCGGGGCAGACACCTCCGGCGGGTCGGGGCTGGCCGGGCTCGCGGAACGGCTGGACGCGGTGGACGGGATCCTGGTGGTGGACTCGCCGGTGGGCGGGCCCACCCGGGTCACCGCGGAGCTGCCCTGGCGGACGGAGCCGGCGATGCGGTGAGTTCCGCGACGGGGCGGAGGGGCCAAGCCGCAGCTTGGGCTGGGCCTGGCTGAGCGGTGGCGCCGGGCGGCGAGGGGGTTTCGCCCCCGCCGCCCTTATCCGTTCCCATCTCCAAGGGCTCCGCCCCTTCGGCCCTGCCGGGCTTCGCCCCTTGGACGGCTGGGTGAACGCCCGGACTGGCCGGATCGCCACATCCACGCCGTACCGTGCACGTATTCCCGCTGATTCCCCTCGCCCGGGCCCGCCCGGGTCCGAATGCTGGAATGCTGGCCCTTGTCGTCCGGGCGGGCGTGGAGTCGGGGCTGTGGGGGGCCGAGGATCGTGATCGTGGAGGACAGGGTGCGCGTGGTCATCGCCGAGGATTCGGTGCTGCTCAGGGAGGGACTGACCCGGCTGCTGACCGACCGTGGGCACGACGTCGTCGCCGGGGTGGGTGACGGGGAAGCGCTGATCAAGACCATCACCGAGCTGGACGCGGAGGGTGCGCTGCCGGACGTCGTGGTCGCGGACGTACGGATGCCTCCGACGCACACCGACGAGGGGGTGCGGGCCGCCGTACAGCTGCGCAAGGCGCATCCCGGTCTCGGTGTACTCGTGCTGTCGCAGTATGTGGAGGAGCGCTACGCCACGGAACTGCTGGCGGGTTCCAGCCACGGAGTCGGCTATCTGCTGAAGGACCGGGTAGCCGAAGTGCGTGAGTTCGTGGACGCGGTGGTGCGGGTGGCCCGGGGAGGTACGGCCCTGGACCCCGAGGTCGTCGCGCAGCTGCTGGGGCGCAGCCGCAAGCAGGACGTGCTCGCGGGACTCACCCCCAGGGAACGTGAGGTCCTGGGGCTGATGGCCGAGGGCCGGACCAACTCCGCGATCGCCCGGCAGCTGGTCGTGAGTGACGGAGCCGTCGAGAAGCACGTCAGCAACATCTTCCTGAAGCTCGGGCTGTCCCCCAGCGACGGCGACCACCGGCGCGTCCTCGCGGTGCTCACCTACCTGAACTCATGACCGTCCGGCTCCAGGCCCGGCTCCGGATCCGACGCCGGTCCGCACTCCATGTCCGGGCCGCATGTCCGGGCCGCATGTCCGGGCTCCGTTCGCGGACTCCATCCCCCACTCCGCATCTGGCACCCTGTTCGACACGTTGCTGACGCCGTGTCAGAAACGGTAGGAACCGAAGCGTGAAGGGCAGCGTCTTCGAGGGAAGCGCCGGGGGGCGGGCAAATCGTGAAAAGTCGGTGCTCGAGACGGCCTCAAGGGCGTGTCCATCATGCGAATGACCCAGGGAAGGCGACCCTTACGGTCGTAGGGTTGATTTTGGGAGTACCTGCGACAAGGTCACTCCCAGACAGCCGCCTCGAGGGAGGTCCAGTTCAGTGACGCAGGTCAGTAGTCCAGCGGAGCAGGCCGACGGAACCGTCGTGGGAGAGCAGCGCAAAGCGGCAGGGGTGAAGGATGTCCGCCGCCTGGACCGGGTGATCATTCGTTTCGCGGGTGACTCGGGTGACGGTATGCAGCTCACCGGTGACCGTTTCACCTCGGAGACGGCGTCCTTCGGTAACGACCTGTCGACCTTGCCGAACTTCCCGGCCGAGATCCGCGCCCCCGCCGGCACCCTGCCCGGCGTCTCCTCCTTCCAGCTGCACTTCGCCGACCACGACATCCTCACGCCGGGCGACGCACCGAACGTGCTGGTGGCGATGAACCCGGCGGCGCTGAAGGCGAACATCGGCGACGTGCCGCGCGGCGCGGAGATCATCGTCAACACGGACGAGTTCACCAAACGGGCGATGCAGAAGGTCGGCTACACCACCTCGCCTCTTGAGGACGGCTCGCTCGACGGCTACCACCTCCATCCGGTGCCCCTGACGACGCTCACGGTGGAGGCCCTCAAGGAATTCGACCTCACCCGTAAAGAGGCCGAGCGCAGCAAGAACATGTTCGCGCTGGGTCTGCTGTCGTGGATGTACCACCGGCCGACCGAGGGCACCGAGAAGTTCCTGAAGTCGAAGTTCGCCAGGAAGCCGGACATCGCGACCGCGAACATCGCCGCCTTCCGGGCGGGCTGGAACTTCGGCGAGACGACCGAGGACTTCGCCGTCTCCTACGAGGTCGCCCCGGCGACGAAGGCGTTCCCGACCGGCACCTACAGAAACATCTCCGGGAACCTGGCCCTGTCCTACGGGCTGGTCGCCGCGTCCCGCCAGGCGGACCTGCCCCTGTTCCTGGGCTCGTATCCGATCACCCCGGCCTCGGACATCCTGCACGAGCTGAGCAAGCACAAGAACTTCGGCGTGCGCACCTTCCAGGCCGAGGACGAGATCGCCGGCATCGGCGCGGCACTGGGCGCGGCCTTCGGCGGCTCCCTCGCCGTGACCACCACCTCCGGCCCGGGCGTGGCACTCAAGAGCGAGACGATCGGCCTGGCCGTCTCCCAGGAACTGCCGCTGCTCATCATCGACATCCAGCGCGGCGGGCCCTCGACCGGTCTGCCGACCAAGACCGAGCAGGCGGACCTGCTGCAGGCGATGTACGGCCGCAACGGCGAGGCCCCGGTCCCGATCGTCGCCCCGCGCACCCCGGCCGACTGCTTCGACGCGGCCCTGGAAGCAGCCCGCATCGCCCTCACCTACCGCACCCCCGTCTTCCTCCTCTCCGACGGCTACCTCGCCAACGGCTCCGAGCCCTGGCGCATCCCCGACCTGGACGAACTCCCGGATCTGCGCGTGCAGTTCGCACAGGGCCCCAACCACACCCTGGACGACGGCACCGAGGTCTTCTGGCCCTACAAACGCGACCCGCAGACCCTGGCGCGTCCGTGGGCGATCCCGGGCACGACGGGCCTGGAGCACCGCATCGGCGGCATCGAGAAGCAGGACGGCACCGGCAACATCTCCTACGACCCCGCCAACCACGAGTTCATGGTCCGCACCCGCCAGGCCAAGATCGACGGCATCGACGTCCCCGACATCGAGGTCGACGACCCGCACGGCGCCCGCACCCTCGTCCTCGGCTGGGGCTCCACCTACGGGCCGATCACGGCAGCGGTACGCCGGCTGCGCACCGCCGGCGAAGCCATCGCGCAGGCCCACCTGCGCCACCTCAACCCCTTCCCGAGGAACCTCGGCACCGTCCTGAAGGGCTACGACAAGGTGGTGATCCCCGAGATGAACCTCGGCCAGCTCGCCACCCTCATCCGGGCGAAGTACCTCGTCGACGCCCACTCCTACAACCAGGTCAACGGCATGCCGTTCAAGGCAGAACAGCTCGCCACGGCTCTGAAGGAGGCCATCGATGGCTGAGACGTCCACGGAAGGCACGGGCACGATCGAGGCGCTCTCGCTCGTTCCCAAGGCCGAGGCCCGCCAGTCCATGAAGGACTTCAAGTCCGACCAGGAAGTGCGCTGGTGCCCCGGCTGCGGTGACTACGCGATCCTCGCCGCCGTCCAGGGCTTCATGCCGGAGCTGGGCCTGGCCAAGGAGAACATCGTCTTCGTCTCCGGCATCGGCTGCTCCTCCCGCTTCCCGTACTACATGAACACGTACGGCATGCACTCCATCCACGGCCGTGCCCCGGCGATCGCGACGGGGCTGGCGGCCTCCCGGCGCGACCTGAGCGTGTGGGTCGTCACCGGCGACGGAGACGCGCTGTCGATCGGCGGCAACCACCTGATCCACGCCCTGCGCCGGAACGTGAACCTCAAGATCCTGCTCTTCAACAACCGGATCTACGGCCTCACCAAGGGCCAGTACTCCCCCACCTCCGAGGTCGGCAAGATCACCAAATCGACGCCGATGGGGTCGCTGGACGCCCCCTTCAACCCGGTGTCCCTGGCGATCGGCGCCGAAGCCTCCTTCGTGGCCCGCACGATCGACTCCGACCGCAAGCACCTCACCGAGGTCCTGCGTCAGGCCGCGGCCCACCAGGGCACCGCCCTCATCGAGATCTACCAGAACTGCAACATCTTCAACGACGGCGCCTTCGACGCACTGAAGGACAAGCAGCAGGCCCAGGAGGCCGTGATCCGTCTGGAGCACGGCCGGCCCATCCGCTTCGGCGGTGGGGGCACCTCCCGCTCGAGCGAAGCCGAGAGTGGGGGAGGCTCACGCGGCGTCGTACGCGACCCCGCCACCGGCGACCTCAAGGTGATCACGGTGACACCGGAGAACGAGGCGGACGTGCTGGTCCACGACGCCCATGCCACGTCCCCCACCACCGCCTTCGCGCTGTCGCGGCTGGCCGATCCGGACACCCTCCACCACACCCCCATCGGCGTCCTCCGCTCCGTGGACCGCCCGGTCTACGACACGCAGATGGCCGACCAGCTCGACACGGCCATCGAGCAGAACGGCAAGGGCGACCTCGGGGCGCTGCTGGCGGGCGGGGACACCTGGACGGTCGTGGGCTGACCGGCGACCGACGGCTGAGGGCCTGGGTGCGGTCGGCGCCCAGGCCCTCCGCGTTGCGGGCGCGGCCCGCCTTCGTTCGTTCGGCCACCGCCGGACGCGACGCGTCAGCCCTGGTCAGGGGCGTTTTTGCGCGCGTCGTACGCCTCGCGTGCCGTCAGGACCTCCGCCATCCGCTCCTCGGTCCACATCGCCAGCCCTCGCACCTGTTCCGCCGCCTCGCGGCCGAGGCCGGTGAGGGAGTAGTCGACCCTCGGGGGGATGACCGGCTTGGCGTCGCGGTGGACGAGGCCGTCGCGTTCCAGGGTCTGGAGCGTCTGGGTGAGCATCTTCTCGCTGACGCGGCCGATGGCCCGGCGCAGCTCGCTGAAGCGGTGGGGGCGGTCGAGGAGTTCGATCAGGACCAGGACGCCCCAGCGGCTGGTGACGTGTTCCAGGATCAGACGGTGCGGGCACATCGCCTCGCCCGCCACCAGTGGTGCGCTTCCTACCTCTTCACTTACGGCCATGCCGGTACCTTACTTCAAAGTGGGTACTTTCGCAGAGTTAGCGCATCCCCTAGGGTTAGTAGCACCCGCACCCCACAAGGAGATCGCAGATCATGAGCATCGTTGTCACCGGAGCCACCGGAAACCTGGGCCGCCACGTCGTGGAGCAGCTGCTGGAGAAGGTTCCGGCCGAGCAGATCACCGCCGTCGTCCGCAGCGCGGACAAGGCCGCCGACTTCGCGGCCCGCGGGGTGAAGATCGCTCTCGCCGACTACAACGACCCCGCCTCCTTCGACGGCCTGTTCGCCGCCGGCGACAAGGTGCTGCTGATCTCCGGCAACGAGTTCGACAAGGGCCGCGTCGGCCAGCACAAGGTCGTTCTCGACGCCGCCAAGAAGGCCGGCGTGGCGCTGCTCGCCTACACCAGCGCCCCCAGCAGCCTGAGTGCCGCACTGGCCGACGACCACCGGGGCACCGAGGAGGCCGTGATCGCCTCCGGCGTGCCGTACGCCCTGCTGCGCAACGGCTGGTACCACGAGAACTACACCGAGCAGCTCGCCCCGGTGCTGGAGCACGGCGCGGTCGTGGCCGCCGCCGGCGAGGGCAGGGTCTCCTCCGCCTCGCGCGCCGACTACGCGGCCGCCGCGGTCGCCGTACTGACGGGCGAGGGGCACGAGAACAAGACGTACGAGCTGGGCGGCGACGAGGCGTGGGGCTTCGCCGAGTACGCGGCCGAGCTGAGCCGGCAGACCGGCAAGGAGATCGTCTACGCCCCCGTCTCCACCGACGCCTACGTCGGCATCCTGACCGGTGCCGGGCTGCCGGGGCCGCTCGCCGAGACCCTGGCCGGCGTGGACGCGTCGATCGAGAAGGGCGAGCTGGTCGTCTCCAGCGGCGACCTGTCCCGCCTGGCCGGGCGTCGCACCACCCCGCTCGCCGAGGCGATCGCCGCCGCGCTCAAGGGCTGACCCGACCGGCACAGGCGTACCGGCACCCCCGCGTGTCATGACCGTATTCCGATACGGGCATGACACGCGGGGGTGCCCGGCGTTACCTTCTTGCAGGCGAGCAGGACGTGAGAAGGAGGGGCCCGTGAGCGGGAAGCCGAGGGGCGAGCGGCACATAGGTCTGCTGAACGGCTTCGCGGCTTACGGGATGTGGGGGCTGGTTCCCCTGTTCTGGCCGCTGCTGAAGCCCGCCGGAGCGGTCGAGATCCTCGCCCACCGGATGGTGTGGTCCCTGGCCTTCGTGGCTGTCGCACTCGTCGTCATCCGGCGCTGGGCCTGGGCCGGTGAGCTGCTGCGGCAGCCCCGCAGGCTGGCGCTGATCACCGTGGCCGCGGCCGTCATCACCGTGAACTGGGGCGTCTACATCTGGGCCGTGAACTCCGGTCACGTCGTCGAGGCCTCGCTCGGCTACTTCATCAACCCCCTGGTCACCATCGCCATGGGCGTCCTGCTCCTGAAGGAGCGGCTGCGGCCCGTGCAGTGGACGGCGGTCGGCGTCTGTCTCGCCGCCGTCCTGGTGCTCACCGTGGGCTACGGCCGGCCGCCGTGGATCTCCCTGACCCTCGCCTTCTCCTTCGCCACGTACGGGCTGGTGAAGAAGAAGGTCAACCTCGGCGGTGTCGAGTCGCTGGCCGCGGAGACCGCGATCCAGTTCCTGCCCGCGCTCGGCTATCTGCTGTGGCTCGGCGCGCAGGGCGACTCCACCTTCACCAGCGAGGGCGCGGGCCACGCGGCCCTCCTCGCCGCGACCGGCATCGTCACCGCGATCCCCCTCGTCTGCTTCGGCGCGGCCGCGATCCGCGTGCCCCTGTCCACGCTGGGGCTGCTGCAGTACCTGGCCCCGGTCTTCCAGTTCCTGCTCGGCATCCTCTACTTCCACGAGGCCATGCCGCCGGAGCGCTGGGCCGGGTTCGCGCTGGTCTGGCTGGCGCTGACGCTGCTCACCTGGGACGCCCTGCGAGGCGCCCGCCGCTCCGCCCGCGCGCTCAGGGCCGAGATGACCAGGCCCAGCGCCGCCATCCCGACGGGCACGGTGAGTGCCGCCCGGAAGGCCGAGAGCGTCGCCTCGGGCCCCGACCCGGTGGATGCCAAGCCGTAGACGGCCGTCACCGCCGAGATCCCGATAGCCGAGCCGAACTGTGTGGCGGTGTGCAGCAGCCCGCTCGCCAGCCCCTGTTCGGACGCGTCGACCCCGTCCGTCGCCGCGATCGCCAGCGGCCCGTACGCCAGCGCGAAGGCCGTACCGGCGATGATCAGCGTCGGGAACATCGCGGCGTACGACCAGTCCATGCCGACCGGCAGGAACAGCCCGTACGCGACGACCGCCGCCGCGAAGCCACCGACGATCACCCGGGTGTTGCCGAACCGGGCGACCAGCTTCGGGGTGAGGGTCGGCGCCAGCACGGCGTCGCACCCCATGACCACCAGGGCGATCGCCGTCTGGAGCGACGACCAGCCGCGCAGCTCCTGCAGGTACAGCGTCACCACGAACTGGAAGCCGAAGAAGGCCCCGACGAACAGCAGCGCGCCCAGGTCCGCGCGCACGACCGAGCCCGTCCGCAGGATGCCGAGCCGGACCAGCGGATCGGCCGTGCGTCGCTCGGCGGCGACGAAGACGACGGCCAGGAGCAGCGCCGCGAGGGCCGCCGCCACGGTCGACCGCCAGCCGTCCACCCCGTGTTCCAGGCGTACGACGGTGTAGGCGGCCAGCAGCATCGCGCCGGCGGCGGTGACCGCCCCGGGGAGGTCGAAGCCGCGGCGCTTGCCGAGCGGGGCGTCCTGCGCCGGGACGAGCCGTACGGCCGCGATCAGCAGCGCGCCCGCCAGCAGCACCGGCGCGAAGAACACCCAGCGCCAGCCGAGTTGGGTGAGCAGGCCGCCGACGACGAGACCCAGCGAGAAGCCGCCGGCCGCGGTGCCGGCGAACACCAGCAGGGCCTTGTCGCGCCGCGGGCCCTCCTCGTACGACGTGGTGATCAGGGACATGGCGGCCGGCGTCATGAACGCGGCGGACACTCCGGTCACGAACCGGGCGGCGACCAGCATCCAGCCCTCGGTGGCGAAGCCGCCGAGACCGGAGAAGAGCAGGAAGACGGTCAGCCAGGTAAGGAACATCCGGCGGCGGCCGAGCAGGTCCGCGGCCCGGCCGCCGAGCAGGGTGAAACCGGCGTAGCCGAGGACGTAGGCGCTCATCACCCAGGCCGCGGTGCCGGTCGTCAGGCCGAGGTCGGATCTGATCGAGGGGATCGCGACCGCCATCATCGCGACGTCGATGCCCTCCAGGAAGATCGTCCCGCAGAGGACGAGTAACAGCGCCCACGCGCGCGTGCCCATGGCAGTACTCCACTAGGTAGGGGTGGTTACGGGAATGAGGGTCGGTTCCCTCTTGTAACCGACTTCAGCCTGCGGCAGCATCGACAGACATGGAAGAAGGCACTTCTAAGTCACCGAGTAACTGCGCGGGCACCGTGGACTACGGCGACGCCGACCCCTTCCAATGGGACACCCGGGAGGACTGCCAGGTACGGCAGATCCTCGACCGGGTGGCCGACAAGTGGTCGCTGCTGGTCATCGCGCTGCTGGAGAACCGGCGGCTCAGGTTCACCGAGCTGCGCCGGGAGATCGACGGGATCAGCCAGCGGATGCTGACCGTGACGCTGCGCTCGCTGGAGCGGGACGGGCTGGTGAAGCGGACGGTGCATCCGGTGGTGCCGCCGCGCGTCGACTACGAGCTCACGCCGCTGGGCGGGACCCTGCACGCCACGATCCAGTCCCTGGTGAAGTGGACCGAGGCGCATCAGGAGGAGATCGCGGGGGCGCGGGCCGCGTACGACGTGCGGGAGGCGGAGGCCGTTTCCCTTCGGTGACGCGGCGGGCGGGCCGGAACGGCTCGTTGTCGGACCCGGCCGCTATAACTGGTGGGCATGACGCAGACACCCTCCCCCGTGCACTGGAAGCTCGTCATCGACGCCGCCGATCCGCACGCCCAGGCCGACTTCTGGGCGGCCGCGCTGAACTACCTGGCCGAGGACAACGACGCGCTCATCCAGCGGTTGCTGGAAGTCGGCGCCCTGCCGCGCGAGGCCACCGTCGAGTACCACGCCCGCCTCTCCTTCCGGGACCTGGTCGCCGTACGGCATCCGGACGACCCGTACCAGGAGGACAGCGGGACCGGGCTGGGGCGGCGGTTGCTGTTCCAGCGGGTGCCGGAGGCGAAGACGGTCAAGAACCGGCTCCATCTCGACCTGCACCCCGGCGAGGGGCGGCGCGCGGCCGAGGTCGAGCGGCTGACCGGGCTCGGGGCGAGTGTGCTGCGGGAGGTGAAGGAGCCGGGGGGCGAGTGGGTGGTGATGGCGGATCCGGAGGGCAACGAGTTCTGCGTGCAATGAGCGGGAGCGTTTGAGATGAAGGGTGCGAGCGGGAGCGTTTTAGCGGGTGCGTTTGAGCGGGTGCACGCGTCTCTGCATCCGCCCTCCGCTATACGAACAACGCTGACCGGATTGCGCTCTTGACGGAGGGTCAGCCTCAGCTTCACCATCGGGCACCCCATTCGCTGTGGAATCCCTGTGATTCCCACGGAATTCGGAGCCCCCCACATGAAGCTCTCGGTTCCCGGACGCGTCACGGCCACCGCCGTCGTCGCAGCCGTCTCCCTCCTGGCCGGCGGATCCATAGCCGGCGCGGCCCCCGCGGCCGAGCCCGCGGTGGCCGCAGCGCCCGACATCCCCGTGGCCAACGTCAAGGCGCACCTGACTCAGCTGCAGTCCATCGCCACCGCCAACGGCGGCAACCGGGCGCACGGACGCGCCGGTTACAAAGCCTCGCTCGACCATGTGAAGGCCAAGCTCGACGCCGCCGGGTACACCACGGCCATCCAGCAGTTCACCGCCTCCGGCCGCATCGGCTACAACCTGATCGCCGACTGGCCCGGCGGCGACACCAACCAGGTCGTGATGGCCGGCTCGCACCTGGACAGCGTCTCGTCCGGCGCGGGCATCAACGACAACGGGTCCGGTTCGGCGGCCGTGCTGGAGACCGCGCTCGCCGTGGCACGGGCGGATTACCGGCCCACCAAGCACCTGCGGTTCGCCTGGTGGGGAGCGGAGGAGCTGGGCCTGGTCGGCTCCCGCTACTACGTCAACAACCTCTCCGCCGCCAACCGCGCCCGGATCAGCGGCTATCTGAACTTCGACATGATCGGCTCGCCGAACCCCGGCTACTTCGTCTACGACGACGATCCGGCCATCGAGAAGACCTTCAAGGACTACTTCGCCGGCCTCGGCGTCCCGACGGAGATCGAGACCGAGGGCGACGGCCGCTCCGACCACGCGCCCTTCAAGAGCGCGGGCGTGCCGGTCGGCGGCCTCTTCACCGGCGCGAGCAACACCAAGTCGGCGGCGCAGGCGGCCAAGTGGGGCGGTACGGCGGGGCAGGCGTTCGACCGCTGCTACCACTCGTCCTGCGACACGACCGCCAACATCAACGACACTGCCCTGAACCGGAACAGCGACGCGCTCGCGTACGCGGTGTGGGAGCTGTCGGCATAGGGCCCGGTGCGGGGCGGCCCCTCAGCGGGCGCTCTGGGCACGCTCGGTGAGACGGCCCATGCGGGCCCGGGCCTTGTCCAGCTGCTCGATGTCGTCGGCGGCGGGACCGTCCTCGGCCGTCAGCTCGGTCCACAGTCCGATCAGCGTCTGGCCCAGCTCCAGGCCCACCAGGGGATCGCGTACGGCCCGCCAGGCGGTGAACGCGCTCTGGACGTTGCCGTACGCGGCCTCCGCGTCCCGCATGTGGTGACGGACCTGGGCGAGGTCGAGGGAGAGCTGGAAGGAACGGACCGGGTCGCCCGCCAAGTAGGCGATGTAGGCGGCCAGTTCGCGCAGGTGCAGCACCTCGGGGTGCTCCGGTCCGAGCGACCCCGACGCCTGCGTCAGCGTCCGGTCGGCCAGCTCCGCCGCCGTGTCCGTCCGCCCCGCCTTCACGGCCTCGTTGATCCGCGCCAGCGGCTCCGCGAGCAGCGGGGGCGTGGTGCCGTCGCCGGGGGCGGTCATCGGATCGTCCCCGAGCACGGCTTCGGCGACGGCGTCGAAGCCGCGGGGCGGGGTGGGCTTGGGGGCG
>NZ_JAGMUK010000242.1 GCF_019049245.1 Streptomyces sp. AC555_RSS877
TTGGAGCGCGCGCTGTTGGATGTGCTGGGGCGGCATGAGGTGCTGCGGACGGTGTTCGCGGTGGCGGACGGGGAGCCGTATCAGCAGATCCTGCCGGTGGAGGAGTGCGGATTCGAGCTGGCCGTCACAGAGGTGAGTGAGAACGAACTCGGCGGTGCGGCGACGGAGGCGGCGCGGCATGCCTTCGACCTGGGTGCTGAGATTCCGCTGCGTGCGTGGTTGTTCGGGGTGGGTCCGGATGAGCATGTGCTCGTGGTGGTGGTGCATCACATCGCC
>NZ_JAGMUK010000243.1 GCF_019049245.1 Streptomyces sp. AC555_RSS877
CCACGGCTTCCGCCGCGCCATGGTCACACCCCACAAAAGACGGGATCACATACCTCTCCACCGTGCCACAACACGATCTTTCTGCAAGGACTCCTAAGTGCGTTGTGGCAGCCGCTTGGTACCTTCGGCGTCAAGGTCAGCCGGGACCGTAAGCACTACACACTCTGTGTCCGCCGGGACATGATGCCGACCTGCTGCGGGATCTGGACGAATACTTTCGGCACCTGTCCAATACGGTGGCCGTCTGTTCGGCGGCGGCAGCGGTCGCCGCTGGCGCAGGCGGAAGGTGTTCAGGCGGCGCGGGCGCCCGGCCCGGCAGAGGTGAGTGTGAGCGGTTCGGAGAGACCGGTCTGGACTCCGGTGGCGGGATCCGACGGCTGCCGGGTGCTGCGTGACCAGCTGGCTGAGGCGATTGATGCCATGTGCTGGCAGGCGGAGTTGGTGCGGTTGGCCCAGGCCCTCGATCCGGCGGGTGAGGGGTCCGACGGAACGTGAGAACGGGTGCCTTGAACGCGTTCTGAGCACAGCAGCGCGGCACCGGCCACCCTCGGGTACTTGCCGGCGGGCTCGACACATAGGCCGCTGCCAGGAGGGCCACGAGCATCCTGACCGGCGGACAATACCTGCAGGAGCACGGCCTGCGTACGACGATGCTGGTCGGCGGACCACGGGAAATCTGGTCAGACAGCCGAGCCCGGGCCCTTTGGTCCCCCGACTTACGGCAGGCTGACGTGAGGTTCCCGACTTGTATTGGCCGTAGCGGTGCGCAGTCGGGTTGGCCGCTCGTAGCGTTCCGTAGGACGCTGGGTTGGATGGCTCGTGAGGTTCC
>NZ_JAGMUK010000040.1:0-244124 GCF_019049245.1 Streptomyces sp. AC555_RSS877
GCCCCGATCTTCGACCTCGTCGACTACGGCGTCGTCGGCGACCTCTTCGACGTCGTCCCCCAGCTCACCGAGGAGATCACGACCCGCAAGGGCTGATCACGGCCAACTGCCGCACGACCATGAAGGAGTTCTCCGCTGATGCGCATCGTGCTGGTCGGGCTGCCCGGCGCAGGGAAGGGTACGCAAGCCGCGTACCTGGCCAAGAACCTTTCCGTTCCGCACGTCTCCACGGGAGACCTGTTCCGGGTGAACATTCGTCAAGGCACGGAGCTGGGCAAGCAGGCGCAGGAGTACATGCGAGCTGGGCAGTTGGTACCGGACGAGATCACGATCGGCATGGCGAGGTCCCGGATGAAGCAGCCGGACGCCGTCGACGGCTTCCTGCTGGACGGCTTTCCACGCAGTGTGTTCCAGGCCGAAGCGCTCGACCAACTGCTGAAGGACGACGGCACTCGCTCGAGGTGGTCCTGGATCTGGTACTGCCGCACGAGGAGGCCGTCACGCGCATTGCCGGCCGGCGGGTCTGCCGGGACGACAGCAGCCACCTCTTCCACGTGACGCACCACGCGCCGCAGGAGCCCGGGCTGTGCGACGTGTGCGACGTGTGCGGCGGCGGCCTGCACCAGCGACAGGACGACACCGAGGCAACGGTTCGCAAGCGGCTTGAGGTGTTCGACCGTGTTTCCTCGCCGATCACCGAGTACTACCGACTGCGGAATCTCGTGGTCGGGATCTCCGCGCTGGGTTCGGTGGCGGAGGTCACGGAGCGCTCGATGGTGGCTCTGCGTGAGCGTGGTCTGGGAGCGCACAGGGAAGACACACGTGACTGTTATCGGTGAGCTCGGCATCTCACTGGTGAACGTATGGCATATCCGGGAGCGGGTGGTGAAAGATCCGGATCGACCGACCCCGCCGCACTTTCGACGTGTGCGAATTCCCCGGAGGAGTCGGTCGAACGAACATCAGGTCACGCGGAAGGCGCTCCGGTAAGCACCTCCACCCGGCCGGAGTCGAGCGAGTGTTAGGCGCTGACCACCGCAAGAGAGCCCTTCCTCACGAGCGGGCCGAGATATCTGTTGAAGTACCAGGCGCCCAAAGCCCGTCGAGCACGATCGCCTTGTGGCCGTTCGCGTTCAGCAGGGCAGGCCGTGGCGGGGGAGAGGGGCGGAGGGCAGGTCAGGACGGGATGATCTGCCATTGCTGCCGCGTCTGTGACGCGTACGGCTGCTGTTCGATGTTGGCTCCGTCGGCGGTGCTGCCCTCGTCGACGCCGAGGCAAAGCCCGCTGTAGCGGTTGATGAGGAAGTAGGTTCCGTCACCGGTGGGCGTGACGGCCCAGTGCTGCTGGGGGGCGCCGGCGTCTCCCCAGATGCCGACGTTGCCGCCGTCCGCGCGCGAGAGGCCCGCGACCTCCAGAAGCTTGCCGCTGCCCACACCCTTGATCTTGTAGTAGCCGTCGCCGGTACCGGTGAAGGTCCACTTCTGGTTCGTCTGGTTGAGCCATGGCCACTGATCGACGTTGGTGCCGTTGGCGGTGCGCGCGCCCTCCACGTCGGCGACCTTGCCACTGTGCCGGGCGACCAGCCGGTAGACGGTACCGTCGCCGGGCAGCGTGGTGGACACCAGCGCCGGCCTGACCGACCGGCCGCCGATCCTGACGCCGCTGATGTTGGCGTAGCCGCCGGTGGCCGCGTCGACCCGAATCCGTACGAAGCCCACGTTCCGGTTGGGCCACTCGACCAGCTTGGTCTTACGGTTGCCGGCCCAGGTGCCGGTGGCGACCTGAGCGAAGGTGACACCGTCGGTGCTGGTCAGGATGGTGTACGAGGTGATGTCGCCGTCGGTGGAGTCGTCGCGGTTCCACTGCTTGGGCAGGTACTCCAGGGTGGAGACGTTGCTCCACACGCCGCCCAGGTCGATGGTGATGGTCTGCGGTAGTGACAGGCCCCAGGTCGACCAGCAGGTCTCGTAGCGGACGTCGCTGAGTCCGTCGATGGCGTGGAGCGGTCCCTCGCCGGTGTGGAAACCGGTGGCGTACGCGCTGACCGGTGTGACGGGGTGCTCGGCGCGCAGCAGTTGGGCGGGCAGCGGCGGCCGAGAGGTGTTCGGGCTCCAGGCCGCGCCGACCTCGGTGAGCCGGTTGACGACGTTGGTGTCCAGCAGGCCGTTGCGGTTGGGCGGGCAGTTGAGGATGAACGAGGTGTACTTCGGCTCCAGATCGGCCAGGTGCGACAGAATCGCGGCTCTGCTCATCAGGCCCTCGGTCGGGGTGGAGGGGTGCCAGAACCAGCCGTTGCTGATGGTCTGTCCCTGCATGCCGGCGTAGGTGTTGCCCGCCGGCGCCGTGACGCCCAGCGGCTCCTCGAAGAAGATCGCGTCGCTGAGGAAGGGCTCCGACAGCCCGCCGATGTCGATCATGACGCAGTCCGGCTGCAGCTCCTTCACCAGCGAACGGATCCTCTGGTAGGAGACGGCCTGCTGACCCATCTGCCATGCGTAACCATCAGTCATGAACAGGTCGACGGTGCCGTAGTTGGTGAGCAACTCGCGAATCTGGCCGAGCATGAAGGTCATGTGGTCGGGCTTGATGGCATCGGTGATGTCCAGCCCGGTCACCTTGTGCCGGCTCTCCCACGCCTCGACGCCGAAGGTACGGTCCCAGATCGAGTAGTAGAACCCGACCTTCAGCCCCTTCGCCCGGAACGCATCGCAGTACGCCCGCACCACGTCCTGCTTGTAGGAACTGTTCGCGACGTTCTGGGTGCCATAGGCGCTCGGCCACAGGGCGAAACCGTCGTGATGCTTGGTGGTCAGGATGCCGTACCTCATCTTCGCGGCGACCGCCGCGTCAGCCCACTGCGCGCAGTTGACGCTCGGGGGAGCGAAAAGGGTGGGGCTCTGGTGGGGTTCGGCCCACTCCTGGTTCGTGAACGTGCCCAGGCTGAAGTGGTTGAACATGCCGAACCGCATGTCGACCATCTTGCCCAGGTTGGTCTGCGCGTCCGCGGCGGCCGCCTGCGACAGGAGGCCGGAGAAGCCGGGGATGATCGGCAGGGCGGTCGCGGTGGTCGCCGCACCCGCCGCGGCGAGAAGCGTACGGCGAGTCATTCTGCGTGAGGACATGGCCCACTCCTGTGGATCGATGGCATTGACTGCGGTGACGACATCCCAGACGGCAGTCGACGGCCTGGGCGCCGGGGCATGCACGGTGGTCAGAGTTGCTGTGAAACGGTGCTCCGCAGGAACCTGCCGGCCGGGCGGGTGCCTGGCGGAAGCCGCATGGCCGGGTTCGGTCACCGTCGGCGGTGCCGGTGAAACCGGGATGCGCGGTCACGGTGACGGAGCGGCCTGGGCGGACCATCCGGCGATGTGTCGGGAGCGCACTCAGGGAGGCGGTCGGTAGGAGCATGACGGCGCGCAGGGCATCAGGAGCTCCTGCACGGATAAAGGGCACGGATGGAGAGCGAAGCCCGCCCTCGGCGGACCGCCATGCCGGCGGGCATCCCCTCTACGGCTGATCGGCTCTGACAACGTGCCTTCCTAACTCTTCGCGTGACAACGCACCGTGCTGCGGCTCGACAAACCGGGCTGAACGGAGTGGCTAGTCACCTCAGACGGGGAGCAGGGGGGGAGACCACCCGCATGGTGTGTTTCGCCGGAGTGACATCGGATCTATTAACAAGCTTAAGGGCTGAGTCTGTCTAGAGGATCGACAGAAACCTCTTGCTCATGGCCTGTGACCCACTCAATCCTCTGGACCAAGCAACCGGGACACAGTGTGCGAAGGAGTCAATAGATCGGATGAATGGAGGGGGTGAGGCCGTTATGGACGCACCTCGGGATGCGGTAGTCGCCCGCACCGGGCAGCGGCGGACCGGACCCGGGCAGGGTGATGACGCGTCCCCGCGGAGGTCTGCTCCTGAGCCACGAACTGGCGGCGCGCCGGGCCCGGTCGGGGGTGCTGCAAATCCCTGTCACCCGGCGCTTGTTGTCGTCCACGTCTTCGCGCGGGCAGGTGGTCATGGCCTGAGCGCCTTCCGGCCGGTGCTCGCGTCGGCCTGGGCACTGCCGGCGAGTACTCCAGGCCGTCGGAGTCGATGTGTCGTGCGTCACACCACCCCATTGGTTACGTTGAGGTGACTGGTTACCGATGGTGAGTATGGAGCTGCAGCAGGAGCTCGCAGGTCGCGGCACATGTCTACTTCAACGGTGTCGACCTGCTGCGGATCGAGGGCGCGCGCATCCCAGGGTCACGCTCTTCTCGGCGGGCAGGCCGGTCGAGGACGAACCGAGGAGCAGGTCTGCCGAAACCTGACCGCGCGTCGTTGATCCATCCCGAGTCGCGCACGTCGCGCCTCGCACCCCACCCGTAACGGTAGTTGTACCGCCTCCATGTCAGAGGCCTAAGGAGTGTTGTCATGACCAGCAAGAACGTCGACATCGCGCGTGAGTACTTCCAGGCCGTCCAGAAGGGTGACCTCGCCAAGGTGGGCGAGCTTCTGGACGAGGAGATCGTCTGGCATCAGCCGGGCGCCAACCAGTTTTCCGGTGAGCGCAAGGGGCGCGACGCCGTCTTCGCGATGCTCGGCGGGATGATGGAGGCGAGCCGGGGCTCATTCGCCATCGACGCCATCCACGCCCTCATGGGCAACGGCGACATGGTGGCCGCCTCGATCCACTTCGCCGGGCGGCGCGAGGACGCGTCCATGAGCATGGACGGCGTGGATGTTCTGCGCGTCAAGGACGGCAAGATCGTCGAGATGTGGCTGTTCTCCGGCGACCAGGTGGCCGAGGACGCCTTCTGGGGGAAGTAGGTAGCCCGCGTCCTTCCGAGGCGAAAGCCGTCCGGCGAACTCCGGGCGCGCGGGCCGTGGCGGGCCGCTCGGCGTCGGCGCATCCGCTGTCGGCGATCAGGATCCGCCCTGTTTGAACAGGCCGACTCGCCCGGCCGCTGCGGTGGGCCACGCGCGCACCGCAGCGGCCCACGCGGAGCACGTTTCGGGGCTCGTGACCCGGACCGCTTCGTCAGCTGACGGAGAACTGGCTGAAGGTCGCGGTGCCGATACTTCCGGCGTGGGCCGTGGAGAACATGCCCGCGTCCAGGGTGCTGTTCGCCCCGGTCAGTGTCGCGGTTCCGACAGTGGTCCAGGTGGTGCCGTCGGCGGAGTAGGAGCCGGTGACCGACGTGCCGCTCCTGACCAGGCGGAGCCAGACCGGGGCGACGGTGGCGCTTCCGGTCTTGATGGTGTTGGTGTCGAGGTAGCCGTCACCGTTGGAGTCCGACGACAGGGCTATTCCGTTGCCGGGGGTGGTGGCGAGGACGAGGTACCCGGTGGACGAGCCGGCGGAGGCGATGTTGTTTCGCAGCATGAGGCCGGCTTTGGCCCAGCTGTTGGTCTTGTCCTGACTGGCGACGCGGACGGTGACGGTCGAGGACGTTCCGGCGGCCCCCGTCTGGTAGGCGGCGGCGTACTCGTCGTCGTATGCCGTGCCGGAGCGCCATACGTCGATGCCCGCGCTGGTCAGGGAGGTCACTCCGCCGCTTTGGCTGACGGCGGCCGGAATCGAACCGTATGCCTTGTAGGGAGAGGTGACGATGCGCAGGTTGCTGAAGGTCGCGCTGCCGGCGGTGGTGCTGTGGGCCGTGTGGATGACACCGGCGTCCTGGGTGGCGGCCATGGACGGCAGGGTCACCGTCGAGCCGACCTGGGTGAAGGTGGATCCGTCGGTGGAGTAGTGGGCGGACACCTGGGTGGCGGTGCGGGTGAGCCGCAACCAGACCGGTGCCTTGACGGTGGCAGCGGTGTTGGTGAGCTGGTCGAGGTAGCCGTCGGCGTTGGAGTCCCGCTGGAAGCTGACTCCGTTGTTCGGGGTCACCACCACAGCCGCGTATCCGGCGGAGGAGCCGTCGTTCGTGAGGTCGTTGCGCAGGACGACGCCGGCCTTGGCCCAGCCGTTGGTGTTGTCCAGGTTGTCGACCCGGGCGGTCACTGACGTGCCATCGACAGCTGCCCCGTTTCGGAAGACGGTGCCGTACTCGTCGTCGTGCTGTCCGCCGGCACCCCAGATGTCCTTGCCCGCGTCGGTGATCGTGAAGTGGCCGCCGCTCTGGCCGGTGTTGGCGGGGGTGGAGGAGTAGGCGCTGTAGGGGGAGCTGACGGGGTCGGTGGTCAGCGGACGGTACAGGGGCTGGATACCGGCGTTGTTCATGACCGTCTTGGCGGCTGACGGCCAGTTGCCGTTGCTGACGACGACGGTGCCGCTCACCACGTTACCGCGGCCGTCGGTGTTGGTGATGATCGAGGAACTGTTGCTCGTCCAGTTGTCGGTCAGGGTCAGGGCGCCGGTGTTGTTGACCGAGGTGCTGTTCTGCTGGGCCCAGCGGCCGGTGTTGCGGAAGACGTTGTTGGTGTCCGTGAAGTTCCGGGAGCCCTCGTCGTGGTAGAAGCCGAACCAACCGTTGTTGCTGTGGCAGTAGTTGCGTTCGAAGGTGCTGCCCGGTGACGCCGACAGGGTGTACATGCAGCCGCCGTCGGTCATCTGCTGCATGAGGTCGTGGATGTAGTTGTCGGTGACGTCGTTGTTCGCGGCGGTGGTCGCGGTGGTGTAGGTGGGCTGGTAGCTGTACAGGCCCCGGTTGACGTAGTCCTGGCTGCCGCCTATGTCGTTGACGCCCCAGCCGTAGCCGATGGTGATGCCGGAGTAGGGCAGGTTGTACACCTCGTTGTGCGAGACGGTCGCGCCGTTCACGTAGGTGACGAGGATGGCCGACATGTCGCGGTACTCCAACGCCACGTCGTGGATGAGGTTGTTGCTGAGTGTGATGTTCTGGTTGGTCATCCGGCTGTCACTGGGGTGGTGCGCGTTTGCCTGGATGCCGCCGACGACGATGCCGCCGCCCGCGTCCTGGGTGAAGACGTTGCCGGTCGCGGTGATGGTGTCGGCGCCGAGCCCCACGCCGGTGGTGTGGGCGCCCGCGTCGTTGCCGATGCCGAGGCCGCTCTGTCCGAGCTGGGTGAACTGGTTGCCGGTGAACGTGATGTGGTCGGCGGCCGAGACCTGGACGGCGGAGGGCATCTGGTCCCAGTGGGGGCGGGTTGCTTCGAAGAGCGGGCAGCCGCTCTGGCACGAGGTCAGCGCGTCCGACGGGCGGTCCCAGGTACCGGAGATGTACGCGCCGGTCTGCTGGCTGGCGTAGCCGTGGGCGGTGGGGTTCAGCCAGCTGGTGCCCGAGAACTGCAGCCCTGAGAAGGCGATGTGGGTGGCGGGGGAGGAGTACGTGCCTCCGACGCCGATGAGCGACTCCAGCTTCGGCACCTCGACGTCGGCCTCACTCATGTCCTGCCCGGTGAGCGGCTTGTAGTACAGGGTGCCGGTAGCGGTGTCGAGGTACCACTCGCCGGCCGTGTCAAGGAACTCGTAGGCGTTCTCGATGTAGAGGGGGCCGTCGTGGAAGGGGCTCGTCAGGGTGTCGTAGCCGAACGTGTTGTTGTCCCACGAGGGCTGGGCCATGGTGATGGTGCCGCTGCTGATGTTGGTCACCGGGGCATAGCGGTCGGTGAAGGATCCGATGCCGTGGATCTCGGTCCGGCCGGGGTGCGCGAGGCTGTTGAGGTAGCTCAGCGAGCTGTTGGTGAAGGTGTAGCCGTTGGTGGTCGCGGTCAGGTGGGAGCGGGTGACGTCGGCGCGGGCCCTGGTGGCCAGGACGCCGTCGACGGACAGATGGCGGGTGTCGAAGCCGGTGCCGACGTTGCTCTTCCAGATGTTCTTGGCCGAGTCCTGCACGATCCAGCCGGTGGCCTTCTGCGCTCCGGTGATGACGGGATGGGCGCCCAGGGCGGCCTTCCAGTTCACCGTGTGGCCGCCTGTGCCGGAGTCCGCCGAGGTGAAGGCGAGGGGCGAGGAGAGCCGGTAGGTGCCGTCGGCGAGCTCGACCGTGATGTCACCTGTCATGGCGTCGTTGCTCGCCCGCACCTGGGTCTTGGCCTGGGTGAGGGAGCACGGCTGGCTCGTGGAGCAGGCGGTGCCGGAGCCGTTCGGTGCGGCGTAGAGCGTCGTGCCGGCGGCGAAGGCGGGGCCGGCCTGGGTGAGGACTGCCGCGGACGAGGCAGTGAGGACGGCGGCTGTGGCCAGCCATGACCTGAGACGGTCAGGAAGCGCGGGACGTATGCGGGTGGGTCGCATGTGACACCTTCCGGGAGGTTCAGGGGGCCCGGTGCTCTTGGTGGCGGAGAGCCCAGCGGCAAGAGGGGGAAGGGGTAATAGCGATGTAACATTAGACGTCATACGAATTTCGTCAATAGTTCGCGCGCGGCCGACTCGGCCGGACCTGGACACCGGACCTGGGCATGCGAACGCCCCCGGCCTGTCTGGCTCGGGGGCGGATCGGTGGGAGTGCTCTCAGGAGGCGGGGGGGCTCACGTTCGGCAAGCGGCGGCGGCTCCACGCGGTCTGGATGTGGGCCGCCATGGCCTGCGCGGCCCCCTCGGAGTCCCGGTCCAGCAGCCGCTCGGCGACCGCGCGGTGCTCCGCGTTGGCCCGCTCGCACGCGGTCGCGTCCGGGGTGCCGTTGTACAGGAACGTCGTGCGCGCCTGGGCGTGGAGGATCCGGATGATGGAACGCCCGAGCCTGTTGTGGGACGCCTGCATGATCCGGTCGTGGAAGGCCACATCGGTCTCGATGAAGCGCGCCGGCAGGACGGTCTCCTCGTCGAGCCGGGCGAGCAGCCGCTCGATGGCGCGCAGGTCGTCGTCGGTGGCCAGCTCCGCGGCCTGGGCCGTCATCTGGGCTTCCAGCGTCGACCGGATGTCGACCAGCTGGTCGAGGACGACGAGCTGGTCGTCATGCTGGACGGTTGCGGCGAGCACGACGGGGTCGAGGAGGTTCCATTCCTCGGGCGGGGTGACGGTGGTGCCGTAGCCCTGCCGGGCGAGGACCAGCCCCTTGGCCTCCAGGGACTTGACCGCCTCGCGGACGGTGATGCGGCTGACGCCGAACGTCTCGCAGAGCTCGGGTTCGACCGGCAGGGTCGAGCCCGGCGGGATGACGCCCGACACGATCGTGTCGGTGAGGCTCTCCATGACGGCCTGGGCCAGTCGGGCCGGACGCTTGGGCCAGGGCTTGAGGACGGGAGGCTCCCCTGCTCTGCCGGCACTGTCCTTGGCCATGTGGGTCCCCCTTGCTGATGCGGATGGCGGCGAGTCTACTGCGTGGGACTTCTTGACAGCATTCGTATGACGACTTACGTTACACGAAAATTTCGCAGCAGTACTTCCCGCCACAAGGGGTGCAAGCCGTGCGCATTGCCGAAGTCGAGTGCCATCCGGTCCGGGTGCCGGGAGCCAGTCCGCCCTTCGTCTGGCGGGACGGACTCCTGGGCAGCCCGTCCGAGGGTGAGGCCGCGGTGCTGCGCATCTGCACGGACGAAGGGGTCGAGGGGGTGGCGATGTCGCCTCGGCGGGGCAGTGGGGTCATCCTGGCGGACCTGCTGGACCGCGTACTGCGCGCGGAGTTGGTGGGGCAGGATCCCCTGCAGCGGGAATGGCTCTGGCACCGCATGTGGGAGCTGGACCGCACGGAGGAACTGCCGCTCTATCTGCTGGGTCTGGTCGACACCGCGCTGTGGGACCTGGCCGGACGACTCGCCGACCGGCCCACCTGGCAGATGCTCGGCGGTTACCGCACCTCGATACCCGCCTACGCCTCCACTGTCACCTACTCCTCGATCGAGGAGTACCTGGACATTGCCGACCAGGCCCTGGAGCTCGGCTACCCGGCCATCAAGCTCCACGCCTGGGGTGACGCCCGCCGCGACGCCCGCCTCTCGGTGGCTTTGCGTGAACATGTGGGGGACGACATCCCGCTGATGTTCGACGGGTCGGCGGGCTTCGACCTCCCCGACGCGATCCATCTCGGGCACGCTCTCTCGGACGCCGACTACCTCTGGTACGAGGAGCCGATGAGGGAGTTCAGTGTCACCGCGTACAAACGTCTCGCCGACGCGGTGGCCGTCCCCCTCCTCGTGGCCGAGACCTCCGACGGGGCGCACATGAACTCGGCGGATTTCATCCAGGCCGGCGCTGCGACCTTCGGAGTCCGCGCCTCCACCCAACTGCGCGGCGGGTTCACCGGCGCGATGCGCACCGCCCACCTCGCCGACGCCTACCGGCTGCGCGCCGAGGTGCACGGGCCGGAGATCCCCAACCGGCACCTGTGCATGGCCATCTCGAACACCACTTACTACGAGTCGCTGGTCATGGGCAATCCCATCAGCCGTGAGAGCGGCATCGACGCCCACGGCCTCGTCCATGCCCCCACCGGTCCGGGCGTCGCCCTCCCGGCGGGCCTGGACTACCCTCCCGTCCTTCAGGCATTTGTCGACAAGGAGACCGTCACCCCGCCCCGGGCCTGATGACCGGAGCCCCAGGCCCGACCGCCTGTCCCGAACACCCCGAACGCGGCGCCTCTCACCGCTGTGCGCCATTTTCCAAGATCTGAGGTCAGTCATGAACGACGACGTTCCGGTTTCCTCCCGCCGCCAGCTCAGACACACGGCCGTCGCTGTCCTGGGCGCCGTCTCCCTGCTCGCGCTCGCCGCCTGCGGCAGCGCGGACCCCACACCCGCGACGACTGCCTCCCCGGGCGCCTTCAAACCCGTCGCGCAGAAGGAAGGCAGCGAGATCACGGTCTGGGCGGACGCCACCCGTGTGCCCGGCGTGCAGGCGTACCAGAAGGCGCACCCGGACGCGAAGATCAAGATCGTCACATACAGCGGGGACGCCAACGGCGCCAACGACCTGCAGACCAAGGTCCAGCTGTTCGACCGGACCGGCAGCGGGTGGCCCGACGTCGCCTTCAGCGCCAATGTCAACGACGCCAGCTGGGCCTCCCAGGGCAAGACCCCCTATGCCGCACCCGTCAACCAGGACGTGATCTCCCAGTCCACGCTGAAGGGCTTCGCGGACGGCGCGCTGAATCCCTGCACCTTCAACGGCGACACCTACTGCCTGCGCAACGACCTGGCCCAGAACGTGCTCTGGTACAACCAGAGGCTCATGGACAAGTTCGGGTACTCCGTCCCGACCACCTGGGAGGAGTACCAGGCACTCGGCAAGAAGGTCGCCAAGGAGCACCCCGGCTACCTGGTCGGAACCGCCGGGGACGCCTGGAGCCCCGAGGTGTACTTCTGGGCGAGCCAGTGCCCTGCCAGCACGGCGACCGGCGCCAAGAAGGTCAAGGTCGACCTGCAGGATTCCAAGTGCACCCGGATGGCCAAGCTGCTCGACAGCCTGATCGCCAAGGGCTCGGTCTCCAAGGACACCGTCTTCAGCGCCGGCTTCATCAAGAACAAGGCGAGCAAGGTCCTCATGCTCCCCGGCCCTTCCTGGTACGGCCAGGTGCTCTTCAACTCCACCTTCAAGATTCCCAAGGGGCAGATCGCCGCCGCCTCACCGCTGAAGTTCGAGGGCGACGCCAAGAACTACACCGGCAACGTCGGCGGTGGTCTGTGGTTCGTCTCCTCCCACAGCAAGAACCTCAAGGCGGCTTCCGACCTGGTGACCTGGATGGCGACCTCCGACGCCTACCAGAGCACCGCGGCCACCTACCCCGCGTACAAGAAGGCCGCGGTCACCTGGCTCGCCAACCAGAAGAAGACCGGCTACTTCGCCGAGGACGTCGGCCCCGTCTTCAAGGAGTCCGCGGAACTGATCTGGCCCGGCTGGTCCGCCACCCGGTACAGCCAGGAAGCGATCTACTCCTCCACCGTGATCCCGGCCCTGAACTCGGGCAAGACCCTCACCGACACCCTGGGCACCTGGCAGACGGCCATCACCGACAAGGCCAAGTCCCTCGGATACACCGTCAACTAGCGAAGCGGACCGATGACCACCCACCTAGCAACGGAGCGGAGCGGCCGCCGCGGCGGCCGCTCGGCCCGCAACCCGGTCGGACGCGCCGGTTACGTCTTCGTCTCCGGCTATGTCCTCCTCCTGCTCGCCTTCGGCGTCCTGCCCACCTGCTACGCGGTGTGGCTGGCGCTGTCCAACTCCCGCAACCAGCTCGTCGGACTCGGCAACTTCACCCGGACGTTCGCCGACTACCGCTTCGGACCGGCCTTCCTCCACATCGGCCTGTACCTGGTGGTGTGGCTGGCCAGTCTGATGATTCTGGTGGTGCTGCTCTCCCTGATGCTGCACGGCCGCATGCGCAGGGCCTCCACCACCTTGCGGTTCCTGTTCTACCTGCCGGGGGCCCTCGCCGGGGTGGCGAGCGTCCTGCTCTTCCTGATCCTCCTCGACCCGGCGGCCAGCCCCGTCGGCTGGCTGCTGCAGAGCTTCGGCTGGAACACCCTCGCCCAGGTCAACGCCCCCGGTCACCTGCCGGTGCTCTTCACCGTCATCGCCTTCTGGACCGGGGCCGGCGGCTGGATCGTGGTCATGTACGGCGCGCTCAACAGCATCCCCGACGAGATCCTGGAGGCCGCCCGCATCGACGGCGCCAACACGCTCCAGATCGCTCTGCGCATCCAGATCCCGATGATCACCAAGTGGATCGCGTACATGCTGATCCTGGCCTTCGCGGCCGGCACCCAGCTCTTCGTCGAGCCGCAACTGGTCTCCCTCGCCAGCTGGGGCATGATCCCCGACAGCTGGTCACCGAACCAGCTCTCCTACCAGTACGCCTTCCAGGCAGGCGACTTCAACGGCGCGGCGGCGCTCTCCGTCGACCTCCTCATCCTGGGCCTCGCCTGCGCGGCGCTCGTCGTCTTCCGTACCGGCCTGTTCGACAGGGACGAAGGATGACCACAGTTTCCACGGCCACAGCCCGTCGAACCCCGCCGCCCCATGCCGCCGGCGCCCGCACCAGTCCGAGGAAGCCCATGCGCCGCAAGCGCCGCCCAAGCTCACTGGCCGCCCGGCTGGCCTGGCTCATCGTCATGGGCGTGTCCCTGCTGTTCTTCTGTGTGCCGGTGGTGTGGCTCCTGCTGGCCCCGACCAAGACCGACAGCCAGATCGTGCGGGACAGCCCGTTCTCCTTCGGCTCTCTCGGCGCGGTCGCCGACACCTGGCACCACCTCTACGCGTTCCAGGACGGCGCCATCCTCACCTGGCTGCTGAACTCGGCGCTCTACACGTTCGGCGCGCTGGCCGTGACCCTGGTGACGTCGATCCCCGCCGGGTACGCGCTGGCTCTCACCCAGTTCATCGGGCGACGGATGCTGCTGACCATCACGATGCTCGTGATGCTCATGCCGACGGCCGCGATGGTGCTGCCCCTGTACCTGGGAATGAACGCCGTGCACCTGGACGGCACGATCTGGTCGGTGATCCTGCCCTTCTCGTTCTTCCCGTTCGGGGTCTACCTCACCTACATCTACTTCTCCTCCAACGTCCCCTCCGACCTGCTGTCCGCCGCGCGGATCGACGGGTGCTCGGAGTGGCAGGTCTTCCGTCTCATCGCGATGCCGCTGGCCAAGCCCGTGATCGCCCTGGTCGGCTTCTTCAACTTCGTCGGCAACTGGAACAACTTCTTCCTGCCGTTCGTGATGCTGCCCGACAGCTCCCAGTATCCGGCGCAGGTGGGGCTGAACAACCTGCTCGCCGCCTCACCGCTGTTCAACACTTCCAGCGGCACGGGAAGCCAGATCATGCGGCCCGAACTGGCGCTGGCCACCCTGGTGACCATCGTCCCCGTTCTGATCGTGTTCCTCTTCTCCCAACGCGCTCTCGTGTCCGGCATGCTCGCCGGCGCGACGAAGGAGTGAGGCGGCAGCGGCACCCTTGGCGCCGCCGCCGTATTCAACCGGCGTTCCCTGACGTCGGCGTCGTGCCAAGCCCCACGCCGTGCGGACGGCCACGCCAGTGGGTCACCAGCAGGCGCATGGCGGGCTGTCCGGCAACGCCGCCCGCACTCACCGGAAGGACCCCGATGAAACGCGTTGCCCAGACGATCCGCCTGCGGCCGGAGCACCGTGACCTGTATCTGCGCCTGCACTCCGAGGTATGGCCGGGCGTCGAGGCCGCGCTGAGGGCTGCGAACATCCGCAACTACAGCATCTTTCTGCGCGAGAACACGCTGTTCGGCTACTTCGAGTACCACGGCGACGACTTCGCGTCCGACATGGCCGCGATCGGCGCCGACGCGGCCACCCAAGCCTGGTGGAAGCTCACCGGCCCCTGCCAGGAGCCCTGGGCCGATACCGGCACCGGGGGCAACTGGTCCGACCTGACCGAGATCTGGCATCTGACCCCTCGGCGACAGCCACCTGACAACCACCCATGGCAAGGAGACGCCCAGTGAAACTTCTACGAGTCGGCGCCCCCGGACAGGAGCGTCCCGCCGTCCGCACCGACGACGGCCGGCTGCTGGACCTGTCGTCCGTGACGCCGGACATCGACGGCGCCTTCCTGGCCTCGGGCGGAGTCGACCGGGCCCGCGTGGCCGTCACGGCGGGGGAACTGCCCGAGCTGGCCCCGGCCGGCCTGCGCGTCGGCGCCCCCGTCACCCGCCCCGGCAAGATCGTCTGCGTCGGTCTGAACTACCGCGATCACGCCGCCGAGACCGGTGCGGCGATCCCCGCGCGTCCGGTGGTCTTCATGAAAGACCCGGGCACGGTCGTCGGCCCGTACGACGAGGTGCTGATCCCCCGCGGCTCAGTGAAGACCGACTGGGAGGTCGAACTCGCGGTCGTCATCGGACGACGGGCCCGCTACCTCGACGGCCCCGGGGCCGCGCGGGCCGTGATCGCGGGGTACGCGATCAGCCACGACGTCTCCGAGCGCGAGTTCCAGCTGGAGTACTCGTCCCAGTGGGACCTGGGCAAGTCCTGCGAGACCTTCAACCCGCTCGGCCCCTGGCTCGTCACCGCCGACGAGATCGGCGACCCGCGGAACCTAGCCCTGCACCTGAGCGTCAACGGTGTGAAACGGCAACAGGGCCATGCCGGCGACATGATCTTCGCGGTCGACCACCTCGTGTCGTACCTGAGCCAGTACATGGTCCTGGAACCGGGCGACGTGATCAACACCGGTACTCCCGCAGGCGTGGCCCTCGGCCTCCCCGCCACCCCCTACCTCCGCCCCGGCGACACCGTCGAGCTCGCCATCGACGGCCTAGGCGCCCAGCGTCAGACCTTCGCCCAAGCGTGAAAGGCACCCCTTTGAGCAGCATGAGCGGCCTGTCAGGACTCAAGGCCGTCGTCACCGGCGGCGCGTCCGGGATCGGGCTGGCCACGTCCCGGATGCTGGCCGAGCACGGCGCCACGGTGGCCGTCATCGACCTCGACCCCTCCGGTGCCCCCGAGCCGCTGATCGCCCTCAAGGCCGACCTCAGCGACGACGTCTCGGTACGTGTCGCCGTGAAGACCGCTGCCGAGCAGCTCGGCGGTCTGGACATCCTGGTCAACAACGCGGGCGTCGGCGCCGTCGGTACCGTTGAGGACAACCCGGACGACGAGTGGTACCGCGTCCTCGACGTCAACGTCCTCGGAACGGTGCGCACCACCCGCGCCGCCTTGCCGTATCTGCGGCGCTCGTCGCACGCGGCGGTCGTCAACACATGCTCCATCGCGGCCACCGCGGGCCTCCCCCAGCGGGCCCTGTACTCCGCGAGCAAGGGTGCGGTGCTGTCGCTGACCCTGGCGATGGCCGCGGACCATGTCCGTGAGGGCATCCGCGTCAACTGCGTCAACCCCGGCACGGCCGACACCCCCTGGGTGACCCGGCTCCTGAACGCCGCGGACGACCCGGAGGCGGAACGCGCCGCCCTCGACGCGCGCCAGCCCCTGGGCCGCCTGGTCACCGCGGACGAGGTGGCGGCGGCCGTGGTCTACCTGGCGAGCCCCGCCGCGGCGTCCGTCACCGGCATCGCCCTGGCCGTCGACGGTGGCATGCAGGGGCTCCGGCTGCGCCCGGCGGTCGGCTCATGAGAGCGACGAGGCTGGGCGGCACCGGTGTCAGGGTCACCGAGCTGTCGTTCGGGGCCGCCGGCATCGGCAACCTCTTCCGCCCGGTCTCCGACGAGGCCGCGTCCGCCGCGGTGGAGGCCGCCTGGGACGCGGGCGTACGCGCCTTCGACACCGCCCCGCACTACGGACTCGGGCTGTCCGAGCGACGCCTGGGCGCCGCGCTGCGCGGCCGCGACCGCGACACGTACACCGTCTCCACCAAGGTCGGGCGGCTGCTCGAACCGAACCCGGAGGGCGGCCGCGGCGACGATCTCGCCCACGGCTTCGCCGTGCCCGACACCCACCGGCGAGTGTGGGACTTCAGTTCCGACGGCGTCCTGCGCTCCCTGGAAGCGAGCATGGACCGCCTCGGCCTGGACCGTGTGGACATCGCCTTGCTGCACGACCCGGATCACCACGCCGAGCAGGCTCTCACCGAGGCGTACCCGGTGCTGGAACGGCTGCGTGGCGAAGGCGTCGTCAAGGCGATCGGCATCGGAGTCAACCAGTGCGCGCTCCCCGCCCGCTTCCTGCGCGAGACCGATATCGACGTGGTGCTGCTCGCCGGCCGCTACACCCTGCTGGAGCAGGAGGGGCTTGCGGAGGTACTGCCCGAGGCCGCCGCCCGCGGCAGGAGTGTCATCGTCGGCGGGGTGTTCAACTCGGGTCTGCTCACCGACCCGAAACCCGGGTCCACGTACGACTACGCGCCTGCCCCACCCCATGTGCTGGACCGGGCCCTGCGCATGACTGCGGTGACCGAACGCCACGGCGTTCCGCTGCGCGCAGCTGCTCTGCGCTTCCCGCTCGGCCATCCGGCGGTCGCGAGCGTACTGTCCGGCGCGCGTTCCGCCGAGGAGGTCCGCGACACGGTGGATCAGTTGGGGCGAACGGTACCGGCCGCGGTCTGGGACGGACTGCGCGCCGAGGGGCTGCTGCCCCCGCACGTCCCCGTCCCTGCTGCCATGCCGGTCGACGAAGCCGATCGGCCGATGGAAGGGTCGAAAAGTCGTGGGGGTGACCGCCATGGAGGGGAACACCGCTGAGGGCGTCATCGACGCGCACCATCACGTGTGGGACCTCTCCCGCCGTGACCAGGACTGGATCACCGGACGCGAACTCGCCCCACTGCGCCGCGACTTCACGCTCGCCGACCTGGAGCCGGAGGCCCGGGCAGCCGGCGTCACCGCGACGGTCCTGGTCCAGACGATCGATGTGCCGGAGGAAACGCCCGAGTTCCTGGCGTTGGCGAAGGACAGCGACCTGGTGGCCGGCGTCGTGGGCTGGACCGACCTGACCTCCCCGGATGCCGCCCGCGCGCTCGCGGTGCTGCGAGAGGGGCCGGGTGGCGGGCACCTGGTGGGCATCCGCCACCAGGTGCAGGGCGAAGCCGATCCTCGCTGGCTGGTGCGGCCGGACGTGCTGCGTGGGCTCGCCGCAGTGGCCGAAGCGGGGCTCGTGTACGACCTGGTCGTCCGGCCCCACCAGCTCGCGGCCGCGCATGAGGCCGCCCGACTGCTTCCCGGCCTCACCTTCGTACTCGATCACGCGGGCAAGCCCCCCATCGCCTCGGGCGAACTGCGGCCGTGGGCGGACACCGTGCGCCTGCTGGCCTCGCTGCCCAACACCGTCTGCAAGCTCTCCGGCATGGTGACCGAGGCCGACTGGGACCAGTGGAGCGCCGAGGATCTCCAGCCGTACGCCGACACGGTGCTGGACGCTTTCGGACCGCGGCGGCTGATGTTCGGCTCCGACTGGCCCGTCTGCCGACTGGCCGCCACCTACGCCGAAGTCCTCGGTGTCGCACGGGAGTTGACGGCCGCACTCCATCCCTCCGAACGCCACGAGGTCTTCACCGGAACCGCTCTGCGGACCTACGGCCTCACCTCCACCGGCTCCCCGGCCGCTCAGGAAGCACCATGCGCATAGCTCTCTTCATCACCTGTTTCAACGACATGATGTTCCCCCGCACCGGCCGCGCGGTGACCGAACTGCTGGAACGGCTCGGCCACACCGTGGAGTTCCCGCAGGGCCAGACCTGCTGCGGCCAGATGCACTTCAACACCGGGTACCGCTCCGAGACCCTGCCCATGGTGCGCCGTTTCGCGGAGGTCTTCGCGGGCTACGACGCCGTGGTCACCCCTTCCGGCTCCTGCGCGGGCATGGTGCGCGACCACCACCGGGTGGTGGCCGCCCAGTTGGGGGACTCCGCGCTCACCGAGGCGGTCGAGCGGGTGGTACCGACGGTGTACGAACTGTCGGAACTCCTCGTCGACGTCCTGGGTCTCACCGACGTCGGCGCCCACTTCCCACACCGGGTCACCTATCACCCGACCTGCCACTCCCTTCGCATGCTGCGGGTAGGCGAGCGGCCGCTCAGGCTGCTGCGCGCGGTGAAGGGCATCGACCTCGTCGAACTGCCCGACGCCGAGTCCTGCTGCGGCTTCGGCGGCACCTTCGCGCTGAAGAACGCGGACGTGTCCAACGCGATGCTGGCCGACAAGATGCGCCATGTCCTGGACACCGGCGCCGAATACCTGTGCGCGGGCGACAACTCCTGCCTGACGCACATCGGCGGCGGCCTGTCCCGGCTGCGTACCGGCGTCGGCACGATGCACCTGGCCGAGATCCTGGCCTCCACGGAAGGGAACGTACGGTGAGCGGCGCCGACAACGTCGTATGGCTGGGCACCCCGCCCTTCCCCGAGGCGGCGCGCACCGCGCTCGCCGACACCCGGCTGCGCGCGAACCTGCGCCGGGCCACCGGCACCATCCGGGACAGGAGGCTGGCGGTCACCGACGAGCTCGACGACTGGGAGGACCTGCGGGATACGGCGGCAGCCGTCAAGCGCCGCACCCTGCGTCACCTCGACCGCCATCTCCTGCGGCTGGAGGAGACGGTGACCGCCGCCGGAGGCACGGTCCACTGGGCTCCGGACGCGGCCGAGGCGAACGCCATCGTGACGCGGCTCGTGCAGGCGACCGGCGAGAGCGAGATCGTCAAGGTCAAGTCGATGGCGACCCAGGAGATCGGCCTGAACGAGGCGCTCGCCGAAGCGGGCATCCGCGCCTACGAGACCGATCTCGCCGAACTGATCGTGCAGTTGGGCGGCGACCGTCCCTCGCACATCCTCGTACCGGCCATCCACCGGGGCCGCTCCGAGATCCGCGAGATCTTCCGGCGGCAGATGGGGACGTGGGGCCGACCGGCCCCCGAGGGACTCACCGACGACCCGCGCGACCTGGCCGAAGCGGCCCGGCTCCATCTGCGGGAGAAGTTCCTGCGGGCCAAGGTGGCCGTCTCCGGGGCCAACTTCGCCGCCGCCGAGACCGGAACGGTGGTGGTCGTGGAGTCGGAGGGCAACGGGCGGATGTGCCTGGCCCTGCCGGAAACCCTGATCACCGTCATGGGCATCGAGAAGGTCCTGCCCTCCTTCGCCGACCTGGACGTCTTCCTCCGGCTGCTGCCCCGTTCGTCCACGGGCGAACGGATGAACCCGTACACCTCCCTGTGGACCGGCGTCACCGAGGGAGACGGGCCGCAGAACTTCCATCTGGTCCTCCTCGACAACGGCCGCACCGCGACCCTGGCCGACGAGGTGGGCCGGCAGGCGCTGTCCTGCATCCGCTGCTCGGCCTGCCTGAACGTCTGCCCGGTCTACGAACGAACCGGCGGCCACGCCTACGGATCGGTCTACCCCGGCCCGATCGGCGCCGTGCTCACCCCACAGCTCGTCGGCGTGCAGAACGCGGCTTCGCTGCCCTTCGCCTCCACCCTGTGCGGCGCGTGCTACGACGCCTGCCCGGTCAAGATCGACATTCCCGAGGTGCTCGTCCATCTGCGGGCCAAGGCCGTGGAGGCCGAGCGGCGGGACCGGCTGCTGCCCACCCCCGAGGCGCTCGCCATGAAGGCCGCAGGCGCGGTGCTGTCCTCCCCGAGGCGGCTGGCGGCGGTCCAGCGACTCGCCGCCCTCGCCGCCCGGCTGGTGGCCCGCGACGGCCGGATCGGAGTCCTGCCCGGCCCGTTCGCCCGCTGGTCCGGCACCCGTGACACCCCCGCGCCGGCCCGCGAGTCCCTGCGCGCCTGGTGGCGACGGACGAGAGAAGCAGGCCGAACGACGACGGAAGGGAAGGGCCGATGAGCGGCCGCGACACCGTACTGGGCGACATCCGCAGCGCGCTGGCCGACGTACCGGGTGCCGAGAGCCCCGACAGCGACCCCGTCCCGCACGATCCGCGCTCCCATCAGGCGGGGCTGGACACCGTCGAGCTGTTCATCGAACGCGCCGCCGACTATCGCGCCACCGTCGTTCGCGTTCCGCCGTCCGACGCCGTCGCCGCCGTGGGCCGCGCGCTGGCCCGCACCGGAGCGAGGTCGGTTGTACTGCCCCCGGGTTTCCCTGAAGACCTGGTACCCGAAGGGCCCTGGTCCCGGTTGGAGGACACTCCACCGCTCACGGTCCGACAGCTCGACGCGGCGGACGCCGTGCTCACGACCGTCGCCGCAGCGATCGCCCTCACCGGCACCGTCGTCCTCGACAGCGGACCCGGACAGGGACGCCGTGCGCTGACACTGCTGCCGGACCAGCATGTCTGCGTGGTCAGGGCCCGCCAGATCACCGCTGATGTGCCCGAGGCGTTGGGCCTGCTCCGCCCGCGCCGGCCGCTGACCCTCGTCTCCGGGCCTTCTGCCACCAGCGACATCGAACTGGACCGTGTGGAGGGCGTGCACGGACCGCGAACGCTCGACATCGTCGTGATCGCGGACGAGGAAGGCTCGGACACAGGACCGTCCGGTAGCGCATGACGGCCCGCCTCAAGGTGCTCGAGTCCGACGGGTCGGAGGGGCGACCATGAGGAAGCTGGCTCCCCATTCACCCGACCTGTCGATCGACACGGTAAGACTTCCGGACGGGCGAGCGGCACATCGGGGGCCGGACCATCGATGCCGCGGCCCCGCTCGAGCACATGCCGGTCCTCGTGCGGGCCGGCTCGGTTCTTCCGCTCGGCCCCCGTGATGTCCCAGGCCGACGAAGCACCCGACGCTCCGCTGGAGGTCCGTGTCTACCCGGGCGCTGACGGGCAGTTCGACCCGCACGACAATGGTCCGGGGGCCCGGGCGCGCGAGGTACGGACGCGGCGGATCCGCCGCTGTCCATCCAGGTGCGCGGGGCGAAGGTGCACAACCTCATGCCACGCGGCTTCCGTCAGTACGCTGCGGCCCCACTGCGGGGTGGCGATCAGGAGTCTCAGGTGCGGAGCAGGATCCTCGGTGTCGTCGTGGGCGCGGCCGTCGTGCTCGTGCCCCTGCTTGTGTTCACGCATCGGATCAGCCGCACGGAGTCGACCACCGGGCTGGACCGGCACAGCATGGAGACGATCGACGGGCACCAGGCGGACGGCTGCCTCAGCCAGGAGGGCGAGTTCACGCGGCTGACGGTCGGCAGCGCGGGCGTGTACCGGATCGGGTCGTCGTACCTTCCCTCCTCACCCGCGTCATCCTCCTCGGGGGCGGGCGGTTGCTGACCCTTCAGCGGGGCGCCGGTCCGCTGCTGCGCCGGACGACCAGGTCGACCGGGACGAGCGACTCGGGCTGCGCGGGCTCGGCCGGGCCGTCGATGCGGTCGAGCAGGAGCCGCAGGGAGCGGGTGCCGATCTCCGCGAAGTCGGTGCGCACGGTGGTCAGCGGCGGCAGCAGATGCGCGGCCTCCGGGATGTCGTCGTAGCCGACGACGCTGACGTCGCCCGGCACGGAGCGGCCGGCCTCGTGGAGGGCGTGCAGGACGCCGAGGGCCATCTGGTCGTTGGAGACGAACACCGCCGTGACGTCCGGGCGCGCGGCGAGGCGCAGGCCCAGGTCGTATCCGGAGTCGGCGCTCCAGTCACCGACCAGCGGCTCGGGGATCTCGGCGCCGGCCGCCTTCAGGGTCGACCGCCAGCTGTCCAGCCGGTGGTCGGCGGAGGTCCAGCCGGTCGGCCCGGCGATGTGCCACACCGTCGCGTGGCCGAGCCCGAGCAAGTGCTCGGTGGCCTTGCGGGCGCCGGTCCGCGAGTCGCCGGTGACCAGCTCGGTGGCGTCGTCGAGGCCGTTCTCCAGCACCACCAGCGGTGTGTCGAGGTGGGTGTCGGCCAGGGCGCGGCCCACCCACAGCTGCGGGGCGATGGCGATCACGCCGTCCGCGCCCTCGGCGGACAGCCGGTTCACGGCCTCGACGACCGTGTCGTGGTCGGCCGTGTCGAGGGCGATGGAGCTGACCAGATATCCGGCCTTCTGGGCCGCGGTGTTGATCGCGGTGAGGATGGAGGCGGGCCCGTAGCGGGCGGCGTCGAAGGAGATGACCCCGAGCATCCGGGTCCGGCCGCTGGCCAGCGACCTGGCGCTGCGGCTGGGCCGGTAGCCGAGCGTGCGCATGGCCACCAGGACCCCTTCGCGGGTTTCCGGGCGGACGGAGGGGTGGTCGTTCAGCACACGGGAGACGGTCTGCTTGGAGACGCCGGCCAGCCGGGCCACGTCGTCCATCACGGGACGCGAGCCCGCGAAGTTCCGTCTGCTGCGCCCCTTCGGAACGGCCCCGTCGGCGGCGTCTCGGGTCATGGTGGCGGTTTCCTCGACGTCGTTGCGGCGGTGTGGTCCCGCCCGGCAGGACCACAGCATAGGCGGGGGAGTCCCGGGGGCCCGGCGGCGCCGGACCCCCGGCCGGTACGGCCCGGCGGTCAGCCGGCCCGGACGGTCCGGGTGCGGGCGGTGACCCACTCGGCGCTCACCACGGCGGCCGTCTCCCCTGCGCCGCTCGCCTGCTCCGGCACGTACACCGGGGCCTCCGGGTGCAGGGGCAGCAGCCTCAGCCGAAGACCGTCCGCGCGCAGGGTGTCGGCGGGCAGCCGGTCGACGCCGATGTCCCAGACCCGCCCCGAGAAGAACTGGTCGGCGACCAGCGTGTCTCCCACGTACGCCCGCCCCACGTCGCCGGTCCAGTGCAGGCGCAGCAGGGTCCCCGGCGGCAGCTCGTCCGGCACGTCGACGCGGTACTCGGCGGCGACGGTGTCGAAGTACTTGTCCGCGGGCGCGCTCGCCCGGCCCTGCACACCGGTCGTGGTCTCGGGCGCCGGACCGGCGGGCCGGACAAGGGTGACCCTAGGGACGTCTCCTTCGCCTCCGCGCGACGGGACCGGGTAACGGGTGAACACCCCGTCCGCCTCCGGGCTCACCGTCACCCCGTCCACCACCGGCGCCCGTTCCGGCGCGGGCAGCACCGCGAACGAGACAGCCGCCCGCGACCCGTGCAGCCGTACCTCGTCGTGGTCGAAGACGACGCCGTCGCCGCACAGCACCAGCCGCTCGGCACCCCACGCCTCACCCCGGTAGGCGGTACGAGCCGTCGCCGCGTCCAGGACCAGCAGGCCGACCCGGCCCCCGTCCGCCGTCTCCACCTCGACGAGCGCGTCGGTGCCGGGGCGCAGCCCGGTCACCAGCAGCCGATCGCCGACGGGTGTGATGTCCCCGGTCGGCGAGCCGACCGAGGCCACTGTCGCCGCGTCCAGGGCGAGTTCGGGAGCGATGCCGTCGGTCGCGGCCAGCACCAGGACCGTACGACCGTCCACGTCGACCGTGCACACCGGCTGGGCGGTGGCCCACTCCAGCCTGAGCCCGGCCACGTCGAGCCGCAGCGGCCAGCAGAAGTAGGCGCCGCGCGGGACGGTGACGGGGACGCTCGGCAGCGTCAACTGGCCGGAGCCGTTGGGGAATTCGACCGTGAAGGACGTGTCCGGGTGGTCCGGCAGCGGCTCGTGCGGCTGGTGGTTGTTGACGAACAGGAACCCCGAGCCGTCGTCCCCGCGCACGGCCCAGCGCAGGGTGTCCCGGTCGCCCTGCCCGTCGGGCTGCCGCTCGGGCAGGGTGGACCGCATGGGCGCGATCCGGTCGCCGAAGTCCGCCAGGAGCAGGTGCTGCAGGCGCAGTTCGTGGTACGTCCGCCGGTACTGGCCGTACTCGCCGAGCGGGGCCTGGAAGTCGTACGTCAGGGCGGGCAGGTCGTTGGGGTAGCCGGTGGCGTGGGACTCCTGCAGGGTGGTCAGCTCACCGGACGGGTTGGTGCCGCCGTGGAACATGTAGAAGCCCTGCCAGACCGAACCGCAGCCGATCTTGGTGAGGCCGAGCGCGCCGATGTCGTCGGCGTTCACGCGCGGCCGGCGGTGGTACGACACGGCCATGCCGCCGCCCAGCTCGCAGGTGGCCCAGGGGAACCGGTCGGCGAAGGCGTCCGGTTCGCCGCCGCGCACGGTGGTGGGCCTGAGGTCGGCGCCGATGCCCTCGTCGTCCCGCTGGTGGGTGAAGAAGAAGTGCTTGCGGCAGGTGTCGGGCCAGCCGCCGTCCGCCTCGGTCCAGAAGGTCTCGGTGTAGCCGCCGTAGAGCGGAAGCAGCTCGTCGGGCGGGAGCTGGACGCCGCCCCAGGCGGTCGACGTCCACAGCGGGGCGCTCATTCCGGCCTCTTGGGCCATGCGCTTCAGGGTGAGGAGGTGGCCGGGCTGGTCGTAGAGCTCGTTCTCGATCTGGATGGCCACGATCGGGCCGCCGTGTGCCCGGTCGAGGCCGCGCAGCTGCTCGGCGATCGCCGTGAACCAGGCGCGTACCGGCTCCAGGTAGGCGGGGTCGTCGGTGCGCGGGGCGCAGTCGCGGGCCAGCAGCCAGTCGGGCAGGCCTCCGTTACGGACCTCGGCGTGGGACCAGGGGCCGATGCGGGGGATGAAGTCCAGTCCGTGGAGGGTGCACAGTTCGGCGAAACGGCGCAGGTCGCGGTCGCCGTCGAAGCGGACACGGCCCTCGGTCTCCTCGTGGTGGATCCAGATGAGGTAACTGGCGACGGCGGTCACTCCGCCCGCCTTCATCTTCAGCAGCTCCTCCTCCCACTCCCCGGCGGGGTAGCGCGAGTAGTGGAACTCGCCGGAGACCGGGAACCAGGGGCGGCCGCCGCGGGTGAGCCAGCGGCTGGTGACCGCGATCGGGTCGGGCACGCCCGGGGCGTCGGCGAAGGGCAGGTGTCCGACCAGCGGTGGGCCTGCGGGGGAGGGGAGGCGCAGGCGGTGCGGGCGGGTCATCAGTCGTTCTCCGGTCCGAGATCGGCGGTGTCGGTGAGCTGGGCGCGCGTGCCGGTGGTGGCGTGCAGCTCCAGCAGGACGAGTTCGTTGGCGCCCGGGCGCAGGACCGGGCCGGGGACGTACAGGGTGCGCTGGGGGCCGCGGTTCCAGTAGCGGCCGAGGTGGAAGCCGTTGACCCAGGCCTGGCCCTTGGTCCAGCCGGGCAGGGCGAGGAAGGTGTCGGCCGGGGTGCCCACCTCGAACGTCCCCTGGTGGAAGGCCGGTACCGCGTCCGTGGCCGCGTCGGACGGCACGAACGGCACCGCACCCAGGTCGCCCAGCGGCACGGGCCGGCACTCCCAGCCGTGCAGGGCCAGGCCCTGGAAGGACACCGGCCCGAGCAGGCCCTTGGGGGCACCGATGCGCGGCCCGTAGTTGACCCCGCCCTGGTTTTCCACGAGCACTTCCAGGACGGCGCCCGGCTCCGGCACCCGCACGGGCAGCGTCTCGTCGTGACGCTCGCGTTCCAGCACGCCGACGGGGGCGCCGTCCAGGAAGACCTGGGCGCGGTCGCCGACCCCGCCCGAGAAGTGCAGCAGACCGTCGCCCGAACCGGGAACGGTGGTGCGGTACAGGACGTAACCGGCGTCCACCCCGAGGTCGTTCGCCGTCACCGGGTCCTCGCTGCGCACGATGCCGTCCAGTGTGCGCAGATACGGCAGCAGCGGGGCCCGGCGGTGCAACTCGACGGTCGTCGCCGGGAGTTTGGGGCCCGGCACCGGGGCGGGCTCGTCCGGGACCGGTGCGTGCCGGGCGATGACCTCGCGGAACGCGTGGTACTTGGGGCCGGGGTCGCCGCTCTCGGTGAGCGGGGCGTCGTAGTCGTACGACGTGACGGTGGGCTCGTAGGCGTGCTTGTGGTTGGCGCCGTTGCTGAAGCCGAAGTTGGTGCCGCCGTGGAACATGTAGATGTTCACGGAGGCACCGGCGGACAGCAGCCGGTCCAGGTCGGCCGCCGCGTCGGACGCCGACCGCGTGTGGTGGGGTCCGCCCCAGTGGTCGAACCAGCCGATCCAGAACTCCGCGCACATCAGCGGGCCTTCGGGCCGGTGGGCGCGCAGCGCGGCCAGGTGCTCCTCGACCCGGCTGCCGAAGGTCACGGTGGCGAGCGTGCCAGGCAGCGTGCCCGCGCCCAGGTGCTCGGCGTTGGCCTGGTCGCAGGTGAACAGCAGCTCGTCGACGCCCCGGGACCGCAGGGCCTGTTCCACGTGCTTGAGGTAGGCGGTGTCGTCGCCGTACGCCCCGTACTCGTTCTCCACCTGTACGGCGATCACCGGGCCGCCGTTCGCGGCGAGGTGCGGCAGCAGCGGGGGCAGCAGCTGGTCGAGGTAGCGGTCGAAGGCGTCCGTGAAGCGGGGGTCGCTGGTGCGCAGCCGGATGTCGGGGTCCGAGATCAGCCATGCGGGCAGCCCGCCGTCGTCCCACTCGGCGCAGATGTACGGCCCGGGGCGCAGCAGCACGTGCAGGCCCTCCGCCTGTGCGAGCCGCAGGAACCGGGGCAGGTCGAGCAGGCCGTCGAGGGCGAGGGTGCCGGGTGCGGGCTCGTGGAGGTTCCACGGCAGGTACGTCTCGACGGTGTTGAGGCCCATCAGGCGTGCCTTGCGCAGCCGGTCGGTCCACTGTCCGGGATGGACGCGGAAGTAGTGCAGCGCCCCGGAGATGATCCGGAACGGTTCGCCGTGCAGGAGGAAACCGTCGGACGAGGTCGTCAGAGCAGGCATGCGGGTGCTTCCTTTCGGTTCGCTTCGGTTCGGAGCCTCGACAACGCCGGTGCCGGTGCCGGTGCCGGTGCCGGGTTCATTGGGCTCGGGTGCTGCGGACGAGCCAGAGTGTGGCGGCCAGGCACAGTGCCGAGACACCGCCCAGCAGGAGCGGTACGGCCCGGACGTCGGATGCCTCGATGGCCTTGCCGAGCGCCGGTCCCGCCGCGACCCCTCCGGCCATGGACGCGGCGATGACCAGGGCGCCGGCCCGCCGGGCGCGGGGGGCCGACCGGTGCAGCCAGGGCAGGCCGGTGGGGAAGATCGGGGCGATGAACAGACCGACACCGGCGTAGGCGTACGGCGCGAGCGCCGGGACCGACGCCAGCAGCAGACACGCCGTCATGCCCGCGCAGGAGACGGTGATGATGGTCTGGGCGGAGAAGCGCAGCGCGAGGGGAGCGACCAGGAACCGGCCGACGGTCATCATCAGCCAGTACACGGAGGTCGCGGTCGCGGCGATCCCGGCGCTGTATCCCACGGTCTCCAGGTGGGTCGGCTCCCAGCCGCCGACGCCCGCCTCGACGCCCACGTGCAGCACGTAGAGCGCGACGAACACGGCGAGCACCGAGCCCAGACTGCGGCCGAGGGCCCGTCCGTCGTCGGCCCCGGCGCTGTCGGCCGGTTCGGGAGCCAGGTCGCGTACGCCCTTCAGACACAGCAGCAACGGCAGGTTGGCGAGCGCGAAACCGAGGAAGAGCGCCGGATAGTGCGCGGAGCCGATCATGCCGACCAGCGCCGGGCCGAGGATCGCGCCGATCCCGAAGTGCGCGTTGAGGATGTTCAGCATCGCGGTCGAACGGTGACCGAACCCGACCGCGAACAGCTGGTTGAGGCCGTAGTCGATACCGCCGAAGCCGAGCCCCGCCAGCAGCGCCGCGGCGAGTGCGGCCGGCCAGTTCGGTGCCAGTGCGAAGCCCGCCGCGCCGACCGCCATGAGCAGGTACGAGGCGCCGAGGATCTGCCGGTTGCCGAGCCGCCCATAGAGCCGGTCGAACAGCAGTACACCGGCCACTCCGCCGACGAAGTGGGCGCTCAGCCCCAGCCCCGCGGCGGAGGGGGACAGTCCGAACTCCTTGCGCAGCGCCGGAATGGCCGGTCCGTACAGCGCCTGGAGCGCGCCGATCAGGACGAAGCCCACGCACGAGGCGGCCACGGCTGCGGGGCTGAAGGCCGGGGTGTCCGGTCGTACGTGAACGGGTGACCTCGTGCGGCTGTCGACTGCTTGTTCGTCCCCCGGCACAGCACACCCTCTCGTTGACTCCGAGGAGTGATGTTACCGGTAACATTCGGGCCGTCAAGATTCCGGACGGAGATGGGTGCGCAGGGATGGATTGGACTTCCAGTCCAAGTGATGGACGTGTAGTCTAGGACCTCCGGTTGCGGGAAGGACGTGCGTGTCGGTGGGCGAGGCAAGTGTGGAGGCGGAGCGGGACGCGGTCATCGCCGCGCTGGTTCCGGTGATCGAGGGGATCGCGGCGACGTTCGGTCCGGTGTGCGAGGTGGTCCTGCATGACTACCGGCGGCCGGAGGAGTCGGTGGTCGCCCTCGCCGGCTCGGTGACGGGGCGCGCGGTGGGCGGCGCGATGAGTGAGATCGGCATGCGGATCGTCGCCCGGGGCGAGGAGGCGGCCGACGAGCTGAACTACGTCACCCGGACCAGCACCGGGCAGACCGTCAAGTCGTCCACGATGGTGCTGCGGGACTCCACGGGTGCGGTGTTCGGCGCGGTGTGCGTGAACCTCGACGTCACCGCGCTCACCGGTGCCCACACCCTGCTCGAAGCGCTGGCCGGTACGGCACGGCCGGCAACCGAACTCCCGGTCACCACCTTCGGCAACGACATCGACTCCGTCGTCGAGGTCATCCTCGACGACCACCACCCGAAACAGGACCGGGCATGGGCGGCCCTCGACCGGGAGGCCCGCCTGGAGCTGTTCCGCAGCCTTGACGAGCGCGGGGTGTTCGCGGTGCGCCGCTCGGTCGAACAGGTGGCCGCCCGGCTCGGCATCTCCCGCGCCTCCGCGTACAGCTACCTCTCCCAGGCCCGGGCCGCGACGGACGCGACGCCCGGCGCCACCGACACCACTGGAGGACACGCGTGACGACCACCACCCCGCCGGTCACCCTCGCCGACGTCCGTGACGCGGCCGCCCGGCTCAAGGGCGTCGCGCACCGCACGCCCGTGCTGCGCTCGCGCACCCTCGACGCTCTCGTCGGTGCCGAGGTCTTCCTCAAGTGCGAGAACTTCCAGCGCGTCGGCGCCTTCAAGTTCCGCGGCGCCTACCACGCGGCCTCGCGGCTGAGCCCGCAGCAGCTCGCCCGGGGCATCGCCACCTACTCCTCCGGGAACCACGCCCAGGCCGTCGCCCTCGCCGCCCGCGAGCTCGGCACCACCGCGGTGATCGTCATGCCGCACGACGCCCCGGCCTCGAAGCGGGCCGCCACCGCCGGGTACGGCGCCGAGATCGTGACGTACGACCGCTACACCGGCGACCGCGTCGCCATCGCCGAGGCTCTGGCGGCCGAACGCGGTCTCGCGGTCATCCCGCCCTACGAACACCCGCACGTCATCGCCGGGCAGGGCACGGCCGCCCTCGAACTCCTCGAAGATGTGGGGGAGTTGGACATGCTGATGACTCCGGTCGGCGGCGGCGGACTGATCGCCGGGAGTGCCACGGCGGCCAAGGGGCAGTACGCGGACCTGCGGGTGATCGGCGTCGAGCCGGAGGCCGGGGACGACACCAAGCGGTCCCTGGAGGCGGGCCGGCGCGTCGAGATCCCCGTGCCGCACACCATCGCCGACGGACAGGCCCTGCACACCCCCGGCGAACTGACCTTCTCCGTCAACCGGTTGCTCGTCGACGCGATCGCCCTGGTCTCCGACGACGAGATCCGGGAGGCGATGCGGTTCGCGTTCGAGCGCCTGAAGATCGTGGTCGAGCCGAGCGGCGCGACCCCGCTGGCCGCCCTGCTCTCCGGCCGGGCGGGCCGGCTGCCGAGCCGGATCGGGGCGATCATCTCCGGGGGGAACGTCGACGCGGAGCGGTTCGCCCGGCTGTGCGGGGGCACGGCCTGACGGAGTGACGCCGGCGCCGTCCCCACTCGAATGGCGTTCCCGGGTGGACGGGCGGACGATGGAGTGGTGGGGCACGGCCCCCGCCGGTGCCGCTCGCGGTGGGCGGGAGACGGGGGCCGGCCCCGGCCGTGCACTGCCCGGCCGGAAGGGAGAGCCGTCATGATCGAGGTGAAGACGCTCGACAAGCCGGACGAGCGCCGCGATTTCCCCCGGGGTCATCTGGAAGCCGTCCACTTGAGTGGACTCGACTTCGCCGTGGCCACCTTCGAACCGGGCTGGCGCTGGTCCGAGTCCGTGGCCCCGATCGCGGGCACCGAAAGCTGCCAGATCCACCACAACGGCTACGTCGTCCAAGGACGCATGCGCATCCGCATGGACGACGGCGCCGAGAGCGAAGTGGGCCCCCACGACACCTTCGTGTGCCCGCCCGGACACGACGCCTGGGTGGTGGGCGACGAACAGTGCGTGGTGTACGACTTCGCCGGAGGCATGGCCAAGGACTACGCGAAGGCCGACTGACGCCGACCGGAGGGCGCGCCTCACACGGTGACGACCACCTTGGCGCGCGCGTGCTCGACCTCCAGATACCGCATCGCCTCGGGTACCTCGTTCAGGGGGTACGTGCGGTCGACGACCGGGGTGATCTTCCCGGAGTCGACGAGTTCTCGCAGGGTCGCGAGATTGGCCCTGCTCGGTCTGGCGGGGAGTTCGAGCAGGCGCTGACGGACGAAGGGCGACACCAGACGCCGTTTCAGGAAGAGCCCCATCGGGCCGACCAGGCTGCCGCCCTCGAACACGCCCCCGCCGGACAGGACGAGCGTCCCGGTGGGGGTCACGGCGCGCCGGAACGCGCCCAGGGAGTGATTGCCCACCAGGTCCAGGACGACCTCGTACCGACGTCCGGCGCGGGTGAAGTCCTGGCGGGTGTAGTCGATGACGTGGTCCGCGCCGAGTGACCGGACGAGATCGACGTTGCGGGTGCTGCACACGCCGGTCACCTCCGCGCCGAACGCCTTGGCGAGCTGTACAGCGAACGTGCCGACCCCGCCCGACGCCCCGTTCACCAGCACCGTGCGGCCCGCCCCGACCCCGGCCACGTCACGCAGGCCGATGAGGGCGGTGTTCGCGGCCAGGGGGACCGCCGCCGCCTCCTCGAAACTCAGGCCGGCCGGTTTCGGGCCCACCGCGTCGCCGGCGGCGCACACGAACTCCGCGAAGGCGCCGTCGGCCTCGCCGTACACCTCGTCGCCGGGGCGCAGTCCCTCGACCCCGGCGCCCACGGTCTCCACCCGCCCCGCGAAGTCCCGGCCCCGGATCCTCGCCTTCGGCGCGCGCAGCCCCATCACCAGACGGGCGATCTTCGGGTCGCCGTGCAGGAAATGCCAGTCGTAGGCGTTGAGTGCCGCCGCGTGCACCCGTACCAGCACCTCGCCGGCGGCGGGCACGGGCGGGTCGACCTCCCTGACCTCCAGGGTGTCCGCCGAGCCGTATCTGTCCTGGACCACTGCCCTCATGGGCTCCCCCTCCGTTGCTGCGGAGCGTAAGGGCGGGAAGGCGGCAGGAACATCGGGGACAAGCCCTACGTCTGCGGGATGAGCTCATCGACGTCAACCGTGGCCGGCCCGGCGTCAGACCGGCAGCAGACGCCCCACCAGGACGCTGAGCTGGCGGGCGTTGCGGCACTCGTGCATCTCGACGACCTCGGCGTAGTCAGGGGCGGCGGAGTCGCCCGTGCCCCACTGAGGGCGTGCCTCCGGGTTCAACCAGTAGACGCGGCGGGCCCGTCCGGTGATCCGCCGTACGGCGGGCAGGTTCGGGTCGCTCATGTTCGTCCGGGCGTCACCGAGGACGAACACCGTGGTGCGCGGGCCGACTGCGTCGCCGTACCGCTCCGCGAACTCGCCCAGCGCGACACCGTAATCGCTGCTGCCGTGCCACCCCGTCAGGGTCGCCTCGGCGCGGATGCGGGCGCCGAGGCCCTCCGGGTCGGCGGCGCCGTGCACGAGCAGCCGGGTCACCTCGTCGATCCGGTTGACGAAGGCGAACACCCGCACCTTGCTGAACTGGTCGTGCAGCGCCTGCACCAGCAGCATCGTGAAGTCCGAGAACCCGGACACCGAGCCCGACACATCGCACAGCAGGACCAGTTCGGGCCGGGCGGGACGCCGCCGGCGCAGCACGGGCCGCATGGGCACGCCGCCCGTCGACAGCGAGCCGCGCAGGGTGCGCCGCAGGTCGATGCTGCCGCGCGCGGCACGCCGCCGACGCGCGGCGAGCCGGGTGGCGAGCTTGCGGGCCAGCGGCTGCACGGTCCTGCGCAGTTCGGCCAGCCGCTCCTTCCCGGCGAACAGGAAGTCGACCCGGTCGGCGGTCGGGGCCACCGCCCGCCGCGCGAGCTCGTCCCGGCCCCGCCGCTCGGCGACCCGACGCCGCGCCTCCACACCCACCAGCGCGCGGAACGCCTCGATGCGCCGCCGGATCTCGTCCTCCAGCAGCCGGTCCGTGAACCCCGGACCACCGCCGCGCTGCGCCCGCACGTCGTCGCGAACGCGGGCCAGCAGCGTCTGCGGGCGCAGCCGGTCCAGCGCCTGGTACGACGACCAGCCGTCCGACGCGGGCGAGGAACCGTATCCGCCGAAGCCGTCGACCGCCTCGGCCGCCAACCGGGCCATCAGTGCCCGGTCGTTCGCGGCCAGCGCGGCCGCCAGCCGGTCGCGCAGGCCGTCCCGGTCCGCGGCCTCGGTCTCCGGCGCCCCCACCGCCCGCGGAAAGTACAGGTCGAAGACCGGGTCGAACACCGGCCGTTGGGCCGTGCCGTGCAGCAGCGTCGCGGCCAGCCCCTCCCGCAGCAGCTCCCGGTCCGCGAGCCCCAGGGCCACCACCGCCCGCGCCGCGTCCACGGTCTCCCCGGTGCCGACACGGATGCCGTGCGCGCGCAGCGCCCCGACCAGGGACGTCAGCCGGTCCGCGACCCCGGCCGGCGTGCTCACAGAGCTCCCAGGTCCAGCTTGGCCCCGGCCTTCAGGACGTCGTCCTGGTGCTTCAGCAGCACGCCCAGGGTGCCGCGTACAAGGGTCTCGTCGAGTGTGTCCGCGCCCAGCGCGAGGAGTGTGCGCGCCCAGTCGATGGTCTCGGCGACCGACGGCACCTTCCGCAGGTCCATGGCCCTGAGCGCGCCGACCACCCGGACCACCGACTCGGCCAGCACCTCGTCCAGGGCGGGCACCTTCAGCCGGACGATCCGCCGCTCCAGCTCCTCTTCGGGGAACCCGATGTGGAGGAACAGGCAGCGGCGGCGCAGCGCCTCGGACAGCTCACGGCTGGCGTTCGAGGTCAGGACGACGAAGGGGCGGCGGGTGGCGGTGATCGTGCCCAGTTCGGGCACGGTGACCTGGAAGTCGCTGAGCACCTCCAGGAGCAGGCCCTCGACCTCGACGTCCGCCTTGTCGGTCTCGTCGATCAGGAGCACCTTCGGCTCGTCGCCGCGGATCGCGGTCAGCAGGGGACGGGCCAGCAGGAACTCCTCGCTGAAGATGTCCGTACGTGCCTCGTCCCACGTCTCGTCCCGGCCCGCGCTGATGCGCAGCAACTGCTTGGCGTGGTTCCACTCGTACAGCGCCCGGGACTCGTCGACGCCCTCGTAGCACTGCAACCGCACCAGTCGTGCCCCCGCGACCTGCGCGACGGCCTTCGCGAGTTCCGTCTTGCCGACGCCCGCGGGGCCCTCCACGAGGAGCGGCTTGCCGAGGCGGTCGGCGAGGAAGACGGTCGTGGCGACGGCCGGCGAGGCGAGATAGCCGGTTTCGGCGAGACGCGCGGAGACGTCGTCGACGGAAGTGAACAACGGGGGCCTCCAGCACGGCGGCGTTACCTGGACGGATACCTATCTAAGCGCTTGTTCAGCGCCTGTGTCATCAGGAATCCGGTGATCCGACAGCAGCGGGGGGCCGTCTCTCGACGGCCCCCCGCTGAACGAACGCCTCACGCGGCCACCGCGACCGCCCCCACGGCCGGAGTGCGCAGCACCCGCCGGGCCGTCGCCAGGCTCGTCCCCAGTGTGACCGCCGCCGCGACCGCGACGACCGCGAGCCAGATGCCGAGTCCCTGGTCGGGCAGCACCGAGGCGGTGCGTACGACGGTGAACGGAATGATCCCGGCGAGCGCGGCCACCGTGCCGAAGCACAGCCCCGTGACCGTCAGGATCAGCCCCTCCGTGCCCACCGTGCCCAGCACCTGCCCCGGAGTCGCTCCCGCCAGGCGCTGCTGCCCGAACTCCCGGCCGCGGTAAGTGGTCGCCGCGTACAGCGAGTTGACCAGCATCACGCAGACGAACACCGCGATGATGCCGACGACCGTGAGGTTCAGTGTCTCCAGGTTCTTGGCGTCGACCGACTTGGCCAGGCCCGAGGCCTCGACGGCGTCGCTCTCCACCGCCTGCATGTACAGCGTGGCCGTGGCGACCGCCGTGAACAGGATCAGCGACATCAGGATTCCGGAGAGGTGGTCCGCCCGGCGACGCAGGTTGCGCACCGCCAGCCAGCCGCTCGCACCCGTCAGCGGCAGCCGGTCCAGCACGCCCTTCAGCAGTCGCGGCGACAGCAGCGCGAAGCCCACCGACAACAGGATCGCCCCGTACGCGGGCGCCGCCATCAGCGCCGCGTCCGTCGCCGACAGGGCGAAGGTGGTGCACACCGCCGCGGCACCGGCGACCAGAGCGGCGTACGCGAGGAACGTCCGCCCCCGGCCCCGCCGTTCCCGCCTGCGCGTCGCCCGCCGTACGGCGAGGAACGCGGCGCCCGCCGCCGCGAGCAGCGTGATGCCGACGCCCGACACGAGCGCGACCGGACCGAAGGAGTGGTCGACGGAACGGGCGACCTGCCCGCTGTCCTGGAACACGCCCAGCAGCGCCTGCCCGCCGAGCATCGCCGGCCCGATAGCCAGCGCCGCGCCCACCAGGGCCACGGCCACCGCCTCACCCACCACCATCCGCTTGATCTGTGCCGGAGTCGCCCCCGAGCAGCGCAGCAGCTCCAACTCGGCGGCCCGCTGACGGACGTTGACCGTGAGGGTCGAGGCGACGGCGAAGAACACCAGGAGGGTGCCGTAGCCGCCGACCACGCTCGCGGCGGTGGTGAGGGTCTCCGAACTCACCGGGTCGACGCCGCTCTGCGCCGCCGTGTCGTGCATCGAGTTGAACGTCATGATGATCGCCGCGCCCAGGAAGGCGGACAGCAGCGTCGCGAGGAACCGCCCGGGCCGCTGCCTGATCGACCGCATCGCCAGCAGGAACATCGCTCACACCCCCGCCATCAGGTCGTCGCCCAGGTGCGCCAGCCGCTCGGCGACGGCGTCCGCCGTCGGAGCGTCCATCCGCCCCGCCAGCCGGCCGTCGGCGAGGAACAGCACGGAGTCGGCGTAGGAGGCGGCGACCGGGTCGTGCGTCACCATCACCACGGTCCGCCCGTGCACCCGTACCGCCTGCTGGAGCAGCCGCAGCACGTCCCGCGCGCTGCGCGTGTCCAGGGCGCCCGTGGGCTCGTCCGCGAAGATCACCCGGGGTTCGGCGACCAGCGCGCGGGCGATCGCCACACGCTGCCGCTGCCCGCCGGACAACTGGTCCGGGCGGTGGCCCAGGCGGTCGCCGAGGCCGACGGACGTCAGCACCTCGCGGGCCCGCTCACGGTCCACCCGCCGCCCGGCGAGCCTGAGCGGCAGCACCGTGTTCTGGGCGACGGTCAGCGTGTCCAGCAGGTTGTACTGCTGGAACACGAACCCGATCCGGCCGCGCCGGAACCGCGTCAGCTCGGCCTCGCCGCCCCCGGTCAGCTCCGTGCCGTCCACCCGCACGATGCCGCTGTCCGGCACGTCAAGGCCGGCCGCGCACTGCAGCAGAGTCGACTTGCCGGAACCCGACGGCCCCATCACCGCGGTGAAGGTGCCGCGGCCGAGGGTGAGGGTGACCCCGTCCAGCGCGGTCACGGCGCTGTCGTCCGTCCCGTAGGTCTTGCTGACCTTGACCAGCCGCAGTGCTTCGGCGGCGGGTCCCGTGTCGTGCGTACGTCGCGAACCTGCGCGAAACATCGTCATCACTCTCCGTCCGGCACGCCGTGTGCCTCGCTCACGAAGCTACGGAGAGGCCGGGCGGAGCACATGGGGCGCAGAACCCGTATCCGAGGGTGTACTCAGCGACACCCAACGGCCCGATGCGCCAAGGTGGTCTCCCTGACGGACGGAACAGCCTGGCCCGCCGAGCCCCGGTCCACCGCGTGGGGCGGCTACGGCATCGTCCGGGGAGCCGGCAGGGCGGCTCAGGCCGTCACCAGCACCACCTCCAGGGTGCGCGGCCCGTGCACCCCCTCCACGCGGTCGAGTTCGATGTCGCTGGTGGCGGACGGCCCGGAGATCCACGTCAGCGGGCGGGTCGGGTCGAGCCGGTCGAGGGCCTGCGGCACCGACGAGACGACCTGATCGGGGACCCGTACGACACAGACGTGGTGGTCGGGGACGAGCGTGATGCGGCGGCGGCCCTGGTCCGGGCTGCCGTCCAGCACGATCGTGCCGGTCTCGGCGACGGCCACCGCGCACGCGGTCACCACGCTGCCGATCCGGTCGAGTTCGTGCGGGGTGTTCTCCGCCCGGTCCGGGACCTGCTCGGCCTCGGCCGCGGACAGCCACTGCGCGTCCAGGCCCGCCGGTACCAGCACGGTCCTCGAGCCCCGCGCGGCCAGCATCCCGGCCAGGGCCGCCGGCAGGTCGGCGGCGGTGCAGCGGTGCACGACCGCCCGGTAGTCCGCCAGGTTCTCGGCCAGCAGATCCACCGTCTGCTCGACGCTCCGGGAGCCGTGCTCGCGCACATAGTCCCGGGAGAACGCCTGCTCGTACGGCGTGTCGTCCTCAGGGACGTCCGTCAGTGCGCGCCGCACCCGGCCCAGGATCCGCTCCCTGCTGCTCACTTCGCGGCCCCCTTGTCGCCGTTCCCGCCCTGCGTCCGCTGCCACCAGTCGCGGAACGGCTCCGCCGGTACCGGCGGCAGATCCCGCGTCCCGCTCCACGCGCGGCCGGGGCCCGGCAGTGTGCGCGGATGGAAGCGACGGGTCCGGGAGGCGAGCCGCTGGCCGGCGCGCAGTGTTCCCGGACGCCCGAACGCCCAGCGTGCCGCGCGCATCGCCGCCCGCTCGGCCGCATGCCCCTTCGCGGGCTTCAGCACCACCTTGTTGCCCTCCCGCGTCACCGGGCCGCCCTCGACGATCCGCTCCCGCAGATGCACCAGCACTTCGGGGATGTCGATGGCGACCGGGCACACCTCGTAGCAGGCCCCGCACAGCGACGAGGCGTACGGCAGCGAGGCGTCGATCTCGCTCGCCGTGCCCCTCAGCTGAGGGCTGAGGATGGCCCCGATCGGGCCCGGGTAGACCGAGCCGTACGCGTGTCCGCCGGCCCGCTCGTACACCGGGCAGACGTTCAGGCACGCCGAGCAGCGGATGCAGCGCAGGGCCTGGCGGCCGACCTCGTCGGCGAGGGTGTCGGTGCGGCCGTTGTCGAGGAGGACCAGGTGGAAGGTCCGCGGGCCGTCCTCGTCGGTGGTGCCGGTCCACATCGAGGTGTACGGATTCATGCGCTCGGCCGTCGAGGAGCGGGGGAGGGTCTGGAGGAAGACCTCCAGGTCCCGCCAGGTCGGCACGATCTTCTCGATGCCGACGACCGAGATGAGGGTGTCGGGCAGGGTCAGGCACATCCGCCCGTTGCCCTCGGACTCCACGACCACCAGCGTGCCGGTCTCGGCGACCACGAAGTTGGCGCCGGAGATCCCGACCTTGGCGCGCAGGAACTTCTCCCGCAGATGCAGCCGGGCGGCGTCGGCGAGTTCGGCGGGCGTGTCGGTGAGACCGTCGGGGGCCGGGCGGCCCCACTCACCCATCTCGCGCGCGAAGATGTCCCGGATCTCGCCCCGGTTGCGATGGATGGCCGGGACGAGGATGTGCGAGGGGCGGTCCTTGCCCAACTGCACGATCAGCTCGGCGAGATCGGTCTCGTAGGCGTGGATGCCCTCGGCTTCGAGCGCCTCGTTGAGTCCGATCTCCTGCGTCGCCATCGACTTGACCTTGACGACCTCCGACTCGCCGGTCTCCTTGACGAGGTCGGCGACGATCCGGTTGGCCTCGTCGGCGTCGGCCGCCCAGTGGACGATGCCGCCGGCCGCCGTGACCGACTCCTCCACCTGTACGAGGTACCGGTCGAGGTGGCGCAGGGTGTGGTCCTTGATCTGCTTGCCGGCCTCCCGCAGTTCGGCCCAGTCGGACACCTCCGCCACGGCGTTGGCCCGCTTGGTGCGGATGGTGTGCGTGGCGTGGCGCAGATTGCCCCGGAGGGTCTTGTTCCGCACCGCCTCGTGCGCGGCCTCGGGAAAGGCCGGCATCCCTACGAACGTGCCGCTCATACCGCCGGTTCCTCCTCGGTGCTCGCCAGGATCTCCGCGATGTGCACCGGCCGCATGGCCGTGCGGAGCCGGGTCATCGTCCCGCCGATGTGCATCAGACAGGAGTTGTCGGCCGCGCACAGCACCTCGGCGCTCGTCGACTCGGCGTTGCGCACCTTGTCGGCACCCATGGCCGCGGAGACGTCGGCGTTCTTCAGCGCGAAGGTGCCGCCGAAGCCGCAGCACTCGTCGGCGCCCGGCAACGCGACCAGGTCCAGCCCCTTCACGGCCTCCAGCAGCCGCTGGGGCCGCTCGCCGAGGCCCAGACTGCGCAGCCCGTGACAGGTCGGGTGGTAGGTCACCGTGTGCGGGTAGTACGCCCCGACGTCCGTCACCCCCAGCACGTCCACCAGGAACTCGGTGAGCTCGTACGTCTTCGGGATCACCGGCGCCAGGGTGGCGGAGAGCGTGTCCCCGCGCCCCTCGGCCCGGGCCCGCTCACCCATCCTGGGATACAGCTCCCGCACCATCGCCCCGCAGGACCCGGAAGGCGTCACGATCGCCTCGTAGTCCCGGAAGACATCGGAGAAATGCCGGGCCAGCGGTTCCGCCTCATGCCGGTACCCGGTGTTGTAGTGCGCCTGCCCGCAGCATGTCTGCGCCATCGGGAAGTCGACCTCGACGCCCAGCCTGGTCAGCAGTTTCACCACGGCGCGCCCGGTGTCCGGATAGAGCGTGTCGTTGACACAGGTCAGGAACAGGGCGACACGCATCGCGGCTCCTTGTGGTGGTCGGTCATCGGATGAGTGGAAGGGTAGTCCGGGGGCGCGGGGCCCGGGGAGTCCCCTCACCCCACGGCGAGCCGGGCCTGCGCCTCACGCCACCGTGCGGTGTCGCCCCGTGGTTCGTACCGCGTCAGCGGCTGGGTACGGACGAGCAGCCCGCGCATTCCCGCCAGGTCGCCGACGAGCCCGTGGGCCCGCGCCTGCACCAGGACGTTCCCGAGGGCCGCCGCCTCGGTCGGGCCGGCCACCACCGGCAGCCCGCAGGCGTCGGCGGTCAGCTGGCACAGCAGGGCGTTGCGGGTGCCGCCGCCGACGACGTACACGACGTCGACCGGGTGGCCGGCCAGCCGCTGCGCGTCCTCGACGGCCCGGCGATGGGCCAGGGCGAGGGAGTCGAGGATGCAGCGCGTGATCTCGGCGGGGGACCCGGGCACCGGCTGTCCCAAGACCCGGCACGCCTCGGCGATCCGCTCGGGCATCCGGCCCGGCGCCAGGAACGCCGCGTCCCCCGCGTCCACCACGGACCGCAGCGCCGGCACCTTGGCCGCGTCCAGGAGCAGCGCCCCCAGATCGGGGTCGCCCCAGGCCCGTACGCACTCCTGGAGCAGCCACAGCCCCATGATGTTGCGCAGGTAGCGGACCGTGCCGTCCAGTCCCAGCTCGTTGGTGAAGTTCGCGGCGCGGCTCTCCTCCGTCAGCACCGGCGCGTCCAGCTCCAGGCCCGCCAGGGACCAGGTGCCGGTGCAGATGTAGGCGAACCGCTCGCCCCCGGCCGGCACGGCCGCCACCGCGGACGCCGTGTCGTGCGAGCCGACCGCCGTCACCGGCACCGGCCCGCTCAGTCCGGTCTCCTCCAGCACGTCCGGCCGCAGCACGCCCGCTGCGTCCCCGGGCCGGCGCAGCGGCGCGAACAGGGAGAGGTCGATGCCGAGCCGGGAGGCGATGTCGTACGACCACTCGCGCGTGCGCGGGTCGATCAGCTGGGTCGTGGACGCGTTGGTCAGCTCGGTGCCCTGTTCGCCGGTCAGCCAGTAGGAGAGCAGGTCGGGAATGAGCAACAGCCGCCTGGCGTGCGCCAGTTGATCGGAGGAGCGGGCCGCGGTCAACTGGTAGAGGGTGTTGAAGGGGGCGTACTGCAAGCCGGTCGCCGCGTACAGCTCCTCGGCGGGCACGGTCGCCCACACCTTCTCCGCGACGCCCTCGGTCCGCGTGTCCCGGTAGTGCACGGGGTTGCCGAGCAGTGCCCCGTCGGCGTCGAGGAGGCCGTAGTCAACGGCCCAGCTGTCGATGCCGACGGAGTCGACCCGGCCGGCCGCCCGCAGCCCGTCGAGGACACCCCGGTACAGCCCGAGGATGTCCCAGCGCAGCCCTTCGGGCACCCGGACCGGCCGGTTCGGGAAGCGGTGCGCCTCGGTCAGCTCCAGGCTGTCGGGGCCGACGCGGCCGACCATCACGCGCCCGCTGGACGCGCCGAGGTCGACCGCGGCGTACGACTTCACGTTCGCGCTCATCGCAGGAAGGCGGCCGCGACGCCGGCGTCGACCGGGATGTGCAGGCCGGTGGTGTGCGTCAGCTCCCCGCCGGTCAACGCGAACACCGCGTTCGCGACGTGGTCGGGCAGGACCTCCCGCTTGAGGATGGTCCGCTGGGCGTAGTACTCGCCCAGCTTCTCCTCCGGCACGCCGTACACGGCCGCCCGCTTCGCGCCCCAGCCGCCCGCGAAGATCCCGGAGCCGCGCACGACCCCGTCCGGGTTGACCCCGTTGACGCGGATGCCGTGCTCGCCCAGCTCGGCGGCCAGCAGCCGTACCTGGTGGGCCTGGTCGGCCTTGGTCGCGGAGTAGGCGATGTTGTTGGGTCCGGCGAAGACGGCGTTCTTCGACGCGATGTAGACGATGTCGCCGCCCAGCTCCTGCGCGATCATCACCCGGGCCGCCTCGCGGGAGACGAGGAAGGAACCGCGGGCCATGATGTCGTGCTGGAGGTCCCAGTCCTTCGCCGAGGTCTGCAGCAGCGGCTTGGAGATGGAGATGCCGGCGTTGTTGACCACCAGGTCGACCCCGCCGAAGGCCAGCGCCGCCGCCTTGAAGGCCGCGGCGATCTGCTCCTCGGACGTCACGTCCACCGTCACGGCGACGGCCTTGTCCGGACCGCCCAGCTCCTCGGCGACCTGAGACGCGTTCTCGGCGTTGAGGTCCGCGATCACGACACAGGCGCCCTCGGCGACCAGCCGCTCGGCGATCGCCTTCCCGATACCGCTGCCGGCGCCCGTGACGAGCGCGACGCGCGTCGCGAGCGGCTTGGGCTTCGGCATCCGCTGGAGCTTGGCCTCCTCCAGCGCCCAGTACTCGATGCGGAACTTCTCCGACTCCTCGATCGGCGCGTACGTCGAGACCGCCTCGGCCCCGCGCATCACGTTGATCGCGTTGACGTAGAACTCGCCGGCCACCCGCGCGGTCTGCTTGTCCTTGCCGAAGGAGAACATGCCCACGCCCGGTACCAGCACGATCGCCGGGTCGGCGCCGCGCATCGCGGGGGAGTCGGGCTCGGCGTGCCGCTGGTAGTAGGCGGCGTACTCCTCGCGGTACTCGGCGTGCAGCTCCTTGAGCCGGGCGATCGCCTCGTCGAGGGGAGCCGTCGGCGGCAGGTCCAGGACCAGCGGCCGGACCTTGGTCCGCAGGAAGTGGTCGGGGCAGGAGGTGCCGAGCGCGGCGAGCCGCGGGTGCTCGGCCGCGGCGAGGAAGTCGAGGACGACCTCGGCGTCGGTGAAGTGCCCGACCTGCGGCCTGTCCTGGGAGGCGACGGCACGGACGTACGGCGCCAGGGCAGCGGCCCGCTCCCGCCGCTCGCCCTCGGGCAGCGCCCCGTACCCGTCGAGCGCCGGGCCGAACGGCTCGGGCCTGCCACGCTCGGCGAGGAACGCCTCCGCGGTCCGGATGATGTGCAGCGAGTTGCGCTCGCACTCCTCGGCGGTGTCTCCCCAGGCCGTGATCCCGTGTCCGCCGAGGACACAGCCGATCGCCTGCGGGTTGGCCTCCTTCACCGCCGCGATGTCCAGTCCGAGCTGGAAACCGGGCCGCCGCCACGGCACCCACACCACGGTGTCGCCGAAACACTCGGCCGTCAGCTTCTCGCCGTCCGCCGCACAGGCCAGCGCGATCCCGGAGTCCGGGTGCAGATGGTCCACGTGCGCGGCCTCGACGAGCCCGTGCATCGCGGTGTCGATGGAGGGGGCGGCGCCGCCCTTGCCGTGCAGGCAGTAGTCGAACGCGGCGACCATCTCGTCCTCGCGCTCGACGCCCGGATAGACGCCGGTGAGCGCGCGCAGCCGGTCCAGCCGCAGCACGGCCAGCCCGCCCTCGGTCAGCGTGCCGAGGTCACCACCGGACCCCTTCACCCACATCAGCTCGACATCCCCGCCCGTCACGGGATCGGTGTCGGTGCCCTTGGCGGACGTGTTGCCGCCGGCGTAGTTGGTGTTGCGGGGATCAGCGCCGAGTCGGTGAGACCGGGCGAGGAGAGCGTCAGCTTCGGGGTGCGGAGCCATGAACTTCCAGTCCTTACGTGAAAGAGGGTGAGTACGTTTCCCCAGGGGCGCGGGGCTTGATCGATATGCGGCTCCGCCGCGTGGGCGCGACCGGCCACATACGGCCCGCAGCCTGCAGCCGGCATTACCCGGCAGACGCAATGCAGCCGTTCACGCCCCCCAACCCGCCTGCTGTCCGCCGACCCGCTCCGCCACGATCTTCGCGGCCCACCCGGACCGCCGGTACGCGGCCATCGGGTCGGGGTCGAGCCCCATCTCCTCGCGCATCTCGCGAAGCAACGGACGCACGTCCGTGTTGTACGCGTCCATGATCACCGCGTTCGCCTCCAGTACGTCCCCCGACCGCTGCGCGGCATCCAGCGCCTCCCGGTCCACGAGCAGCGCCTTCGCCGTGGCCTCCTGGACGTTCATCACCGACCGGATGATCGCGGGGATCTTCGCCTCGATGTTGTGGCACTGGTCGAGCATGAACGCGACCTCGGGCGTGAACCCGCCCCCGCGGATCACCTCGTACATGATCCGGAACAGCTGGAAGGGATCCGCGGACCCCACCATCAGGTCGTCGTCCGCGTAGAACCGCGAGTTGAAGTCGAACGCGCCGAGCTTCCCCTCCCGCAGCAGCGTGGCGACGATGAACTCGATGTTGGTCCCCGGGGCGTGGTGCCCGGTGTCGACGACCACCTGGGCCTTCTCGCCGAGCCTGAGGCAGTGGGCGTAGGCCGTACCCCAGTCCGGTACGTCGGTGTGGTAGAAGGCCGGCTCGAAGAACTTGTACTCCAGCAGCATCCGCTGGTCGTCGCCCAGCCGCCGGTACACCTCCGCCAGACCTTCCGCGAGCCGGTCCTGCCGCTCCCGGATGTCGTCCTGACCGGGGTAGTTCGTCCCGTCCGCGAACCACAGTTTCAGGTCCCGCGAACCGGTGGCGTCCATGATGTCGACGCACTCCAGCAGGTGATCGAGCGCCTTGCGCCGCACCGCCGGGTCCGCGTGGCAGATGCTGCCCAGCTTGTAGGCGTCGTCCTGGAACGTGTTCGAGTTGATGGCGCCGAGCTTCACGCCTCGCTCCTCGGCGAACTTCGCCAGCTCTGGGTATCCGTCGGAGCCGTCCACCTTGTCCCAGGGAATGTGCAGAGCGACCGTCGGTGCCACGCCCGTGAACTCGTGCACCTTCGCGGCGTCGGCGAGCTTCTCCCATGGATCGCGGGGGACACCCGGTTGCGCGAACACCTTGAAACGCGTCCCCGAGTTCCCGTACGCCCACGACGGCGTCTCCACTGCCTGGGTCTTGAGAGCGGCCTTCACGGCGGCGAGTTCGGTCACTTCGGGGCTCCTGTGACGTCGGGTCGGAAAGCCTTCTGAAAAGGGCTTCGTGATGAAACGATTCAAAAGGCGAAGCTATGAGCCCCCTGAAGGGGTGTCAAGCCCTGTGACCCAGACTTTTGCTCGTGACCACGCCGTGACCTACCCGTATCGAAATGTTTTCGACACGGAACCATTGACGTGACATGCGCTGCATGCCTAACGTCCCGGCAACCGAGTTGAAACCTTTCATGACGCTGAGACGGCCTCCGCCGGCGTTGTCGAGGAGACCCCATGACCCACCCGTCCGAAGCGGGTCCGGCCCCGGTGCTGTCGCTCAAGGACGTTTCCAAGTCCTTCGGAGCGGTGCGCGCACTGCGGGACGTTTCCCTGGAGCTGTTCCCAGGCGAGGTACATGCCCTCGCCGGTGAGAACGGCGCGGGCAAGTCCACCCTCATCAAGACGCTCGCCGGGGTCCACCGACCGGACGCCGGCCAGGTGCTGCTCGATGGCGAGCCCGTCCTCTTCCACGGCCCCGGCGACGCACGCGACGCCGGTATCGCCGTGATCTATCAGGAGCCCACGCTCTTTCCCGACCTGTCGATCGCAGAGAACATCTTCATGGGCCGCCAGCCACGGCGCGCTCTCGGCCGGATCGACCACAAGGCCACGCACGCCGCGACCCTGGCCCTGATGCAGCGCCTGGGCGTCGAGCTCGACCCCGACCGTCCCGCCCGCGGCCTGTCGATCGCCGACCAGCAGATCGTCGAGATCGCCAAGGCGCTCTCCTTCGACGCCCGCGTCCTGATCATGGACGAGCCGACGGCGGCTCTCACCGGCAGTGAGGTGGCCCGGCTGTTCGGCGTCGTCCGCACCCTGCGCGAGCAGGGCTCGGCCGTCCTCTTCATCTCCCACCGCCTGGAGGAGATCTTCCAGATCTGCCGGCGGGTCACCACGCTGCGCGACGGCGCCTGGATATCCAGCGAACCGATCGACGGGATGACCGAGGACGACCTGGTCCGCCGCATGGTCGGCCGCGACCTCGACGAGCTGTACCCCAAGCAGGAGGTCGAGCCCGGCGAAGTGGCGCTGAGCGTACGCCGGTTGACCCGCGAGGGCGTCTTCACCGACGTCTCCTTCGACGTCCGCCGCGGCGAGATCGTCGGCCTGGCCGGCCTCGTCGGAGCCGGGCGTACGGAGGTCGCCCGCGCCGTCTTCGGCATCGACCGCTGGGACGCGGGCGAGGTCGACATCGACGGCAAGGCGCTCACCAACGGCGCCCCCTCCACCGCCATGTCCGCCGGGCTCGCCCTGGTCCCCGAGGACCGCCGCGCCCAGGGCCTGGTGATGGACATGTCCATCGAGCGGAACATCGGGCTCACCGGACTCCGTACGACGGTGAAGGCCGGCCTCGTCGACCGCGGCGCCGAGCGCAGCCGCTCCCTCGACTGGGCCGTCAGGCTCCAGGTGAAGTACGCCCGGATCGCCGACACCGTCAACACCCTGTCCGGCGGCAACCAGCAGAAGGTCGTCCTCGCCAAGTGGCTCGCCACCGGCCCGAAGGTGCTGATCGTCGACGAGCCCACCCGGGGCATCGACGTCGGTACGAAGGCCGAGGTGCACCGCCTCCTCAGCCGGCTCGCCGCCGACGGGGTGGCCGTGCTGATGATCTCCTCCGACCTGCCCGAGATCCTCGGTATGGCCGACCGCGTGCTCGTGATGCACGAGGGCCGGCTCACCGCCGAGATCCCTCGCTCCGAAGCCACCGAGGAATCCGTGATGGCCGCAGCCACCGGGAGGGCCGCCGCATGACGGTGACCACCCCTCAGAACACCCCCGTCACCGAGGTGCCCAAGTCCAGTGGCACCCGGCTGGTGGACCGCGTCTTCAAGATGCGTGAACTGGCCATCCTGGCCGTCTTCCTGGTGATGATCGTCATCACCCAGTTGGGCAACAGCGAGTTCCTGACCGAGCAGGGCATCAAGGACCTGCTGCTCAACGCGACCATCCTGGTGCTGGTCGCCGTCGGCCAGTCGCTGGTCGTGATCACGCGGAACGTCGACCTGTCGGTCGGCTCCACCCTCGGCATCAGCGCCTTCGCCGCCGGTACGTATCTCCAGGGCGGCGGGAACGCGGTCGTGGCCGTGGCCCTGGCGGTCCTGCTGGGTATCGGCTTCGGCCTGCTCAACGGCCTTCTCGTGAGCCTCGGCCAGGTACCCGCACTCGTCGTGACCCTCGGCACGCTCTACATCATCCGGGGCATCGACTCGATCTGGGTCGGCTCCCGGCAGATCACCGCGGCCGACCTGCCCGACGGCTTTGTGGACTTCGGCTCCGGCGGACTCTCCGCGGTGCCGTACCTGGCGCTGATCGCCGTGGTGGTGCTGGTGGCGACGGCGTACTACCTGAAGCACTTCGGCAGCGGCCGCGAGCTGTACGCGCTCGGCTCCAACCCGGAGGCCGCCCGTCTCGCCGGCATCCCGGTGCGCAAGCGGATCCTGGTCGCGTACACCTTCTGCGGCGCCCTCGCCGGACTCGCGGGCGCGCTGTACCTGGCCCGGTTCGGCAACGTCGACTCCGGCACGGGCAACGGCTACGAACTGACCGTCGTCAGCGCGGTCGTGGTCGGTGGCGTCGTGTTCACCGGCGGATCCGGCAGCGTCTACGGGGCGGCCCTGGGGGCCTTGCTGCTGACCTCCATCAACAGCGTGCTGCCCGCCCTCGGCGTCAGCTCGGTCTGGGTGCTCGCGATCAACGGCATCCTGCTCATCCTCGCCATCGCCGTGGACCGTGTGGTCGCGCTGCGGGTGGCGGCCGCTCTGAAGAAGAGGAACGCCCGCCATGGCTGACTCCACCCTGTCGCGCGCGAGGCGCTGGTCCGCCTTGAAGAGGTGGGATTCAGCCGTCGGCGCGCTCCTGATCGTCGTGCTCCTGCTGTCCTTCACCACCGTCGACGGCTTCGGGAACGCGCTCAACCTGTCCTTCCTCATCGGCAACACCCTGCCGATCGCGCTGATCGCCCTCCCGATGACGCTGCTCGTGGTCGCCGGCGAGATCGATCTGTCGGTCGCCTCCACCGCCGGTCTGTCCGGCGCGGTGATGGGCGCCCTGTGGAACCAGGGCATGACCATCGAGGCGATCATCCCGATCTGCCTGCTCCTCGGCGTGGTCTGCGGACTGATCAACGGCCTGCTGGTCACCCGGCTCGGCCTGTCCTCCCTCGCCGTCACCATCGGTACCCTCGCGGCCTACCGGGGCATCGCACAGATCGTGCTCGGCTCCGACGCGGTGACCGACTTCCCCACGCAGTACCTGGACTTCGCGGCCGGCCGGATCGGCGAGAGCTTCGTCCCGCAGGCCTTCATCCCCTTCCTGGTGCTGCTCGTCATCGCCGTGGTCGCCCTGCACCTCACCCCCTTCGGGCGCTCCCTCTACGCGATCGGCGCCAGTGAGGAGGCCGCGCGCTTCTCCGGCATCCGCGTCAAGCGGCAGAAGCTGCTCCTGTTCACGGTGACCGGCCTGATGGCCTCCCTCACCGGCATCTTCTGGGCCCTGCACTACGCCAGTGCCCGCTTCGACAACGCGACGGGCCTCGAACTCTCGGTCGTCGCGGCCGTGTTGCTCGGTGGCATCGACTTCGACGGCGGCAAGGGCACGCTCGGCGGCGCGATCGCGGGAGTCTTCCTGCTGGGCGCCCTGCAGAACGTGATGAGCCTCTCGGACGTCTCCGCCCAGTCGCAGATCGTCGTCACCGGCGTCCTGCTCGTCCTCTCCGTGCTCGGCCCCCGGGTCGCACGTCAGATCTCCGTCGCGAGGGCCGGCCGTAGAGCCGCCTCAGCGCCGGTGCCAAAGGCGCCCACTCCAGTCTCCTGAACGGCTGGCCCCCCACCGCCGACCTCGCACACGCTCACCCGCCCGTCCCTCAGTGACTAAGGAACCCTCATGCGCAAGTCAACCCTCCGCCGCTCCTGTGCGGTCCTCGCCGCCGTCACCTCCCTCGCCCTGGCATCCACCGCCTGCGGCGGCACCACCAAGGAGGACGTGAAGAGCGAGAGCACCGCCTCCGCGGCCTCCGCCGGCAAGGCCGACCCGAACGCCGCCCTCAAGAAGGGCCTGACCGTCGGCTTCCTGCCCAAGCAGGTCAACAACCCGTACTTCACCTCCGCAGACAAGGGCGGCGAGGCGGCCCTGAAGGAGCTGGGCTCCAGCTACAAGGAGGTCGGCCCGTCCAGCGCCACGGACACCTCCGGCCAGGTCTCCTACGTCAACACGCTGACCCAGCAGCAGGTCGACGCGATGGCCGTCTCCGCGCAGGACCCGGGCGCCCTGTGCACCGCGCTCAAGCAGGCCATGAGCAACGACATCAAGGTCGTCACCTACGACTCCGACACCAAGCCGGAGTGCCGCAACGCCTTCGTCTCGCAGGCCAGCGCCGAGGACCTGGGCCGCACCGAGGTCCAGCTGCTCGCCGAGCAGATCGGCTACAAGGGCGAGATCGCGATCCTGTCGGCCGCGCAGACCGCGACGAACCAGAACGTCTGGATCGACTTCATGAAGGACGAGCTCAAGGACCCGAAGTACAAGGACATCAAGCTCGTCAAGACCGTCTACGGTGACGACGACGCCCAGAAGTCCTTCCAGCAGACCCAGGGTCTGCTCCAGGAGTACCCGAACCTGAAGGGGATCATCTCCCCGACCACCGTCGGCATCAAGGCCGCCGCTCAGTACCTGTCGGGCTCCAAGTACAAGGGCAAGGTCAAGCTGACCGGCCTCGGCACCCCGAACGACATGCGCAAGTACGTCAAGAACGGCACCGTCGAGGGCTTCGAGCTGTGGGACCCGTCGAAGCTCGGCGAGCTGGCCGCCCGTACGTCGGTGGCGCTGGTCTCCGGCCAGATCACCGGTCAGGAGGGCGAGACCTTCACCGCCGGTGACATGGGCGAGTTCACCATCGGCAAGGACGGCGTGATCAGCCTCGGCAAGCCGACCGTCTTCACCAAGGACAACATCGACCAGTTCAACTTCTAGTCGTCAGTCCTCTTCCACACCCCGCTAAGGAGCGGTACCTCATGCAGCGCGTCTGTTTCCTGCTCAAAGTCCGACAGGACCGGATCGACGAGTACCGCGAACGGCACGCCGCCGTGTGGCCGGAGATGCTCGAAGCTCTCTCGGCCACCGGCTGGCACAACTACTCGCTCTTCCTGCGCGACGACGGACTGCTCGTCGGCTACCTGGAGACCGAGGACTTCGAGGCCGCCAAGGCGGGCATGGAGGCCACCGAGGTCAACGCCCGCTGGCAGGCCGAGATGGGTGCCTTCTTCGAATCCCTCGACGGCGCCCGGCCCGACGAGGCCATGAAACCGCTCACCGAGGTGTTCCACCTCGCCTGACCCCGCCCGCTCGCCCCCCTGCCTGATCCCCTCGCTCACCTCGCCGACAATGGAGTCCCCCCGAGATGAACAGACGTACGCTGTTGGGCGCCGCCCTCGCCGGAGCCGTGATGACCCCCGTATTCGCCGCAGGCACCGCACGGGCCGCCGACCCCGGCCCCTCGGTCACCCAGACCGGCACCACCACGCTCGACACCCAGGCCCTCTTCTTCGTGTCGTACAACGGCCTGGTCAACAACAACGCGTTCCAAAAAAACGCGATGCTGACCTACAAGGGCTACCAGTACGCCGTCTGGTACACCGCCGACCGCAACGCCGTCGTCGGCCGCCGCGTGTTCGGTTCGAACACCTGGTCCACCGTCAAGGTCGGTCACACCCTCCGGTACGACGACTCCCACAATGTCATCTCCATGGGCATCTCCAAGGTCGACGGCCGGCTGCACCTCAACATGGACTCCCACAGCGACGGCTTCACCTACGTCAAGTCGGTGGCCGGACTCATGGACAACCCCGGCGGACTGAGCTGGACCACGAGCCGCTTCGGCGCTCCCCAGTCCACCCTCGACGGCCTCGCCCTCACCTCGCAGTTCACCTACCCGCAGTTCATCTCGACGCCCGAGGGCAAGCTCCAGCTGAGCTACCGCGTCGCCATCTCCGGCAACGGCCGCAACGCGATCGCCGAGTACGACGGCACGTCCTGGACCAACCTCGGCGAGTGGAGCAGCTCCACCGGCACCTACACCAGCGAGCACGGCTCGAGCACGGCCCGCAACATGTACCTGCACGGCATCGACTACGACACGAACGGGCGCCTGCACTCCTTCTTCACCTGGCGTGAGCAGAACGGCGCCGTGATGTGCAACAGCGGCGGCATCACCAACCACGACACCGGCTACGTCTACTCGGACGACCGCGGCCGCACCTGGCGCAACAACGCGGGCACCGTCGTCGGCACCACCGGAAGCTCCGACAAGGTCGCCGTCACCGACAGCGGACTGGTGATCGACTCGCTGAACCCGGACCACTCCCTGATGAACCAGGAGAGTCAGTGGACCGACTCGGCGGGACGCCCCCACGCCATCATCAGCTACGTCCCCGGCCGTTTCGGGCAGTGCACGACGAACTACGTCACCAACCGCACCAACAGCGGCCGTGCCTTCCACGTCCGCAAGAACGCCTCCGGCACCTGGCAGAAGACCGAGATACCGGTGCCGCTGAACTCCAGCCAGCGCACCAAGCTGTTTCTCGACAAGTACGACAACGCCTACGCGATCTTCCCCTTCCTCCGGATCGCCGCCGCGTCCGCTGCCTCGGGGTACACCGACTGGACGATGCTCTACGACGGCGTCGGCGCCGGCCTGAACGCCTTCGGCGAGGTCGTGTTCGACGAGTCACGGATCGGTGCGGACCACTACCTGTCGGTCATGTACCAGGAGAAGTCCAGCGGCACGACGCCCTCGGCGCTCCGCTCGATCAACTTCAGCCTGCCCGCCTGATCCGTACCGTCGGGACCGGGAAACCGTGACCGACGCAGTGGCGGGCGCGTGACAACCACGAAGGTAGTGTGAACGCGCACCCGCCGCTCCTCATCTCTCTGGAGGTCTCCGCCCGATGGCCCAGTCGGTGGGTATCAAGGACGTCGCCCGTGCCGCCGGAGTCTCCGTCGGCACCGTCTCGAACGTCATCAACCGTCCGGACACGGTCGCCACCGAGACCCGGGCGCGGGTCCTGTCCGCGATAGACCGCCTCGGCTACGTCCGCAGCGAGTCCGCGCGCCAGCTCCGCGCGGGCCGCAGCCGGATCATGGGCCTGCTCGTCCTCGACATGGGCAACCCCTTCTTCGTCGACGTCGCGCGCGGTGCCGAACGGGCCGCCCGCGAGGCCGGCCTGGGCGTGATGGTCTGCAACAGCGCCCAGAGCCCGGGCGAGGAGGCGGACTACCTCTCCCTCTTCGCCGAGCAGCGGGTGCGGGGCGTCCTGCTGACCCCCGCCGACGCGACCGGCCGCAACATCGAGTCGTTCCGGCGCCACGGCATCCCCTTCGTCCTCGTCGACAGGGTCGCCGAGGGCACCACCGAGTGCTCGGTCTCCGTGGACGACGTGGCGGGCGGCGCGCTCGCCGTACGCCACCTCGTCGACGCCGGACACCGCTCCATCGCGTACGTCAGCGGCCCGCCCGGCCTCAACCAGGTCCGCGACCGCCGTACCGGCGCGCTCAACGCGCTGGCCGAGGCCGGACTCGGCCCCGAAGCCCTGCGTGAACTGCCCACCGAACGCCTCGACGTGGCCGCCGGCCGGGACGCCGGTGCCCGCCTGCTCGGCCTCGGCGACCGTCCGACCGCCGTGTTCTGCGCCAACGACCTGCTCGCCCTGGGGGTCCTGCAGGCCATGTACGCGGCCGGTGTCGGCGTCCCCGACGAACTGGCGATCGTCGGCTACGACGACATCGAGTTCGCCGCCGCCGCGGCCGTCCCGCTCACCTCGGTCCGCCAGCCCGCCGTCACCATGGGTGCCCTGGCCGCCGAGCTCCTGCTGGAGGAGACGGAGGAGGAGACCTCGCCGCGGGGGCACGAACACCGGCGGGTCGTGCTCCAGCCGGAACTCGTGGTGCGCCGCTCCAGCCTCTCCGCGCGCTGACCACCCGTTCAGTAGGATTTCATGATCTTGGGGGTCGGTGGCCGGACGAACATGTGCTGAACTGGGACGCGGCCCGCAGTCCGTCCGTCCCGGGAGCCCCGTTGACCCTCACCTACCGTCAGCCCGGCGTCGTCCTCACCGACCGCCACTTCACCGTACCCCTCGACCACGACGACCCGGCGGGGGAGAGCATCGAGCTCTACGCCCGCGAGGTCGTCGCGAGCGACAAGACGGGCCAGGACCTGCCATGGCTGGTCTACCTCCAGGGCGGCCCCGGCTTCGGGGCGAACCGCTTCGTCGGCAAGCCGGCCTGGCTCGGACGCGCCCTGAAGGAGTACCGCGTCCTGCTCCTGGACCAGCGCGGCACCGGCCACTCCACCCCCGCCAACCGCCAGACCCTCCCGCTGCGCGGCGGCCCCGCCGAACAGGCCGACTACCTCACCCGCTTCCGCGCCGACTCGATCGTCCGGGACTGCGAGGCGATCCGCCCCTCCGTCACCGGCGGCGCCCCCTGGACCGTCCTCGGCCAGAGCTTCGGCGGCTTCTGCGCGGTGACCTACCTGTCCACCGCCCCCGAAGGACTGAGCGCCGTCGTCATCACCGGCGGTCTGCCCGCGCTCGACGCGCACGCCGACGACGTCTACCGGGCCGCCTTCCCGCGCATCGAACGCAAGGTCACCGCGCACTACGAGCGCTACCCGCAGGACGTCGACCGCGCCCGCCGGATCGCCGAGTACGTCCTGCCGCACGAGCCGGTCCTGCCGGGCGGCTACCGGCTCACCGCCGAGGCCTTCCAGTCCCTCGGCATCCTCCTCGGCGGCGGCGAGGGCAGCCACCGCCTGCACTTCCTCCTGGAAGGCGCCTTCGTCCGCACCCCGCAGGGCCCCGTCCTGTCCGACGCGTTCCAGGAAGAGGCCCAGTCCCTCCTGTCGTACGCGAGCCACCCCCTGTACGCCCTGGTCCACGAGGCCATCTACGGCCAGGACCGGCGCCCCACCGCCTGGGCGGCCGAACGCGTCCGCGCCGAGTTCCCCGGCTTCGACGCCGCCAAGACCCTCGCGGGCGACAGACCGCTGCTGTTCACCGGCGAGTCCGTGCACCCCTGGATGTTCGACTGCGACCCGGCGCTGCGCCCCCTGCGCGAGACCGCCGAACTCCTCGCCGCCCGCACCGACTGGCCCCCGCTGTACGACCGGGCCCGCCTCGCAGCCAACGAGGTGCCGGTCGCGGCGGCCGTCTACCACGACGACATGTACGTCGACGCGACCCACTCCCTGGAGACGGCCCGCGCCATCCGCGGTCTGCGCACCTGGGTCACCGACGAGTTCGAACACGACGGTGTGCGGGCGGGCGGCCCGCGCGTGCTGGACCGGCTGCTGGCACTCACCCGCGACGAGGCCTGACACCCGGACGAGGTCTGACATCCGCGAGGCCAGAGGCCGGGCCGAGCCGACATGCCGGGCCGGAGATTCCGGCATAAGGTGCGTTTCGTCGGCTCGGCGGCTCAGGAGGCTCGGATGCCCGAACCCATCGTCACTCTCGTCCGGTCCCGGTCGGCCGGTGTCGCACTGGCGGTGGCCGCCGCGCTCGCCCTGGTGTCGTGCGGCACGGACAACGACAGTGCGGACGAGCCGGCCACCGCACGGCCGACCGCCCCCGACACGGCCTCCTTCTCGGGCACGCCGCCGGCCCCCCTCAAGTCGGCGGCGTCCTCCGCCTCGGCCGCCGCGGAGGCCTTCGAGGCCTCGGTGTCGGCCGAGGTGGAGCGTGCCAACCGGGCCGCCGAGACCGAGCTCAAGGACGTCGAGGGGCAGGGCAATGCCATGTCCGACGTCTCCATGACCGGCATGCCGCGCTCGGAGACCGGCGGCCTGCTCGCCGTCGTCGTCACCATCACCAACAAAACCGACACGACCGCGTCGTACGCCGCCCAGGTCGACTTCCTCGACGACTCCGGCAAGGTCGTCGAGAGACGGTACGTCGGCGCCGAGGACCTCGAACCCGGCGAGAAGGCCCAGCCGCTCGCCGTCAGCCGCAAGCCGGCCGAGCCGGTCCTGACGCCGAAACTGGCCAAGGCACAGCGGTATTGAGGAGAAGACGTTCACTGCCCGGTGCGCGTGTGATGGGATCATCATGCCTTCACATGGCACCGGGATCGTCTTGGGGGACGGCATGAACGGCACGGAGCTTCTCGCGGACCGCTTCGAAGAACACCGTGGGCATCTGCGGGCGGTGGCCTACCGCATGCTCGGCTCACTGGCCGAGGCGGAGGACGCCGTCCAGGAGACCTGGCTCAAACTGAGCCGCACCGACGCGGCCGACATCCACAACCTAGGCGGCTGGCTGACCACCGTCGTCGGCCGGGTCTGTCTCGACCTCCTGCGCTCGCGCACCGTGCGCCGCGAGGACCCCCTCGACGACACCTTCGTTCCCGACCCGGTGATCCGGCCCCTGACGCCGAGCGACCCGGAACAGGAGGCACTTCAGGCCGACTCGGTCGGTCTGGCCCTCCTGGTGGTCCTGGAGACCCTGGAGCCCGCGGAGCGCCTCACGTTCGTGCTGCACGACATGTTCGCGGTGCCGTTCGACGACATCGCGTCGATCCTGGAGCGCAGTCCCGCCGCGACCCGCCAACTGGCCAGCCGGGCCCGGCGCCGCGTGCAGGGGGCCGCACCCTCCGCCGAACCCGACCTCGGCAGGCAACGCCAGGTCGTCGAGGCCTTCCTCGCCGCCAGCCGCGCCGGAGACTTCGAGGCGCTGCTCGCGGTCCTCCACCCCGACATCGTGCTGCGGGTCGACTCCGGGGTTCTGGCCGGCGGTGCGGCCGCCTCCAAGCTGGTGCGGGGCGCGAAGGCGGTGGCCGGACAGGCGATGATGTTCCGGCAGTTCGCCCCGTTCGCCCAACTGGCGCTCGTCAACGGCGAGATCGGCCTGCTCCACGCCCACGAGGGGCAGTTGCAGTCGGTCATGGGCGTCACCGTCGTGGACGGCCGCATCGTGCGGATGCAGATCCTGGCCGACCCCGAGCGCCTGGCCGGCCTCGACGTGCCGGGCGCGACCGGCTGAGTCAGGCGGCCACGGCCGGCGTGCCCGGCGTGCGGTGCGGGCTCAACACCCTTCCGTCGGGCAGGAGTTCACCGGTGTCGTCGAAGACGATGGCGCCGTTGCACAGCAGGCTCCAGCCCTGTTCGGGGTGGGCCGCCACGATCACGGCGGACTGGTGGTCGGGGCTGTCGGCGGAAGGACACGGCGACTGGTGGCTGCACATGACGTCTCTCCTCGGTCCGGGTACGGCTCCTGCCACGTTCGGCTCGTATCTCAGTGGTAGCCGAGCTTGTTTTCCGTTGGATGAGGAGGCCCCCACAAGGCCGGAATTCCCTCGGTGAGATTTCCGGCCCACGCACCTCGGCCCGGCGCCGGACGGACGCGGCCCGGGGCATGACCTGCGGGAAAGTACGCTGGAGGTCATGTCAGACCATATGACCGACCGAGCCGGGCTGCGCGGCGACTGCGAGCAGTGCTTCGGTCTGTGCTGCGTCGCCCTGCCCTTCGCCGCGTCGGCGGACTTCGCCATCGACAAGGAGGCCGGGAAACCCTGCCCGAACCTCCGGGGCGACCACCGCTGCGGCATCCACGCCAGGCTGCGCACCGAGGGCTTCACCGGCTGTACGGTCTACGACTGTTTCGGCGCCGGCCAGAAGGTCTCACAGGTCACCTTCGGCGGCCGGGACCGGCGTACGGGCTCGCGCGAGGACGCCCGGCGCATGGCCGACGTCTTCCCGGTCGTCCGTCAGCTCCACGAACTGCTCTGGTACCTCACCGAGGCGCGTGCCCTGCCCGCCGCCCGCCCGGTCCACGCCGACCTCGGCCGGGCGCTGGAGCAGACCGAGGCGCTTACCCGGCAAACCCCCGAGGAGCTCGGCCGGTTGGACGTCGGCGCACACCGGCAGGAGGTCAACGTGCTCCTGCTCAGGACCAGTGAGCTGGCCCGGGCGGGCATACCCGGCAAGAAGAAGAACCGCCGCGGCGCGGACCTGATGGGCGCCCGCCTGGGGGGCGCCGACCTGCGGGGCGCCAACCTGCGCGGCACCTACCTCATCGCCGCCGACCTCACCGGCGCCGACCTGCGCGGCGCGGACCTGATCGGCGCCGACCTGCGTGACGCCGACCTGACGGACGCGGACCTGACCGACGCCTTCTTCCTCACCCAGCCACAGCTGAACGCGGCCCGGGGCAGCGCGGGCACCCGGCTGCCGCAGTCAGTCACCCGCCCCGCGCACTGGACAGCGCGGCTCTGAGGAAGCCGCCTCGACGGCGGTCGCGGCCACCGGGTCCGTGGTGGTGGCTGCCCGCCGTTCCAGGTGCAGCCGCAGCCCCTCCGGCATCAGCGTGAGCCGTTCGGTCACCCGCAGCCGGTAGTCCGGGTCGGGCCGCAGCTCGTAGCGGCGCAGCAGCAGGCCGAGGACCAGGGTGGCCTCGTGCAGCGCGAACTGCCGCCCGATGCACGCCCGCGCCCCCGTCCCGAACGGCTTGAAGGTGTGCGGGGGGCGCGACCGTACGGCCTTCGCCTCGAAGCGGTCCGGGTCGAACTCCTCGGCGTCGGCTCCCCAGACCGCCCGGTCGCGGTGCAGCATCGGCGTGATCACCAGCGTCCAGGCGCCCCGCCGCATGGGATGCGTCCCGGCCAACACCGTGTCGTGCCGGGCCTCCCGGGCGAAGGCGGGCGCCGTCGGCCACAGTCGCAGTGTCTCGTCCAGCACCCGGCGCACGTACCGCAGTTTCGCCACCTGGTCGTAGCCGGGCCGTTCCGTGTCGCCCCAGACCTGGTCGACCTCGGCGCGGGCCCGGGCGGCGACGTCCGGGTGCCGGGCGAGGTAGTGCAGGGCGAAGGAGAGCGCGCCCGACGTGGTCTCGTGACCGGCGACCAGGAAGGTGATGACCTGACGGCGCACGTTCGTCGCGGACAGCCGCTCGCCGGTCTCGGGGCGGGCCGTGTCCAGCATCCGGTCCAGCAGGTCCGAGCCGCCGTCCCCGCCCGCCGTACGCCGGGCGCGGACCAGGTCGTCGACCGTGCGGTTGAGGTACGCGATGTCGGCCTCGTTGCGACGGGCGGCCCGGCGCAGCAACTGCGGGAAGGGCACGCTGTTCAGCTGCTGCGCGTAGGTGAGCGTGCCGATCATCGCGGTCACGAAGGGGTGCGGCCGGGCGCGTTCGAAGGAGCCGAAGTCGTGCCCGAAGCCGGTCCGCGCGATCGTCTCCAGGGTCAGCTTGGTCATGTCGCCGGGCACGTCCACCGCCCGGCCCGCCACCAGCTCGCGGTCCCAGTGGCCGGTGAGCCGGCCGGCCACCGCCAGCATCATCGCGTGGTAGCCCTCCATGGCGTCCCGGCTGAAGCCCGGGGCCAGGACGTCGTGTGCCAGCTGCCAGTTGGGCTCGTGGTTGTACGCGGTGAACAGTCCGTCCCCGGCGACCGGCCGCAGGTTGGCGACGCCGAGACCCACGTGTTTGGCGAACCGGGACTCGTCCGCCAGGTCGGCCACGAGGCCGGCGCCCCAGGTGAACACGAACTCCCGGCCGAACGCCTTGCGCCGGAAGATCGGCCCCAGCTGCCGGGCGTACCGCAAGGTGTCCTGGAGGGGGGTGCGCCTGTCGACGCCGATCACGTCACCGAGCAGGGGGATCCGGCGCGGCGGGTGCGGGATGCGGTGCAGCTCCGGCCAGCCCTGTTCCGCGCCGCGGAATCCGGCGGGCAGCCCGGCCTCGGTCGTGGTCTGAGCCATGGCCCCATCTCCCTTGACGCAGCGGCCGGTTGGACTGTTGTACGTCGGTTCAACAGCGCGTTCCAGTCTGGTCCCGCTGTTGAACCGACGTCAAGTAAAGTGCGGGCATGGCCGCGAACCAGGGCGCACGCCGCCGGCTCAGCACCGAGGAGCGCCGGGAGCAGCTTTTGTCGGTGGGGGAGCGGCTGTTCTCGGAGAGCCCGTACGACGAGGTGTGGATCGAGCAGGTCGCCGAGATCGCCGGAGTGTCGCGTGGGCTGCTCTACCACTACTTCCCGACCAAGCGGGACTTCTTCGCGGCGGTGGTGGAGCGCGAGAGCGAGCGGATGCTGCGGATGTCGGCGGCCGTGCCCGGGGTGCCGGTGCGCGAGCAGCTCGCCGCCGGCCTCGACGCGTATCTGGAGTACGTCCGGACCCATGCGCACGGCTACCGCGCCTTCCACCGCGCCGACGCTTCGGGCGATCAGTCCGTGCGCAGGGTCTACCGGCGGGCGCTGGCCGCACAGGAGCGGCAGATTCTCGCAACCCTGGCCGCCGATCCCGAGTTCGGCCCGCTCGCGCAGACGCGGCCCGACCTCCAGCTGGCCGTCCGGGGCTGGCTGGGGTTCATCACCGCCGTGAGTCTGGAGTGGCTTCGCGGCTCGGACCTCTCCCGGGAACAGGTGCGGGACCTGTGCGCCCGGGCGCTGCTGGGCGTCATCTGATCCGGCCGGCCCGGCCGTTCGGCCCGTCCCGGGGACATTCGTCGCCGCCCGTGGTTGGCTTCAGCCCTGATCTTCGATAAGTTAGGCAAGGCTTACCTAAGGAGGTTTCGGGATGGGTGACAGTCAAACCTGGACGGCCGCGCCTTCCGCGGCGGAACGGGCCCGGTCGGTGCTCGCCGCCGCGTGGTCCTGCGCGGTGACCGCGGAGGGCGGACGCGAGGAGTTCGTCGGCGCGCACACCGTGACCGAGGACGGGCGGGTGCTCCTGCACGTGCGCGAGGACAGCACCCTGCTCACGGCCGCGATCTGCGCGCCCCGCGGGGAGCCGTCCGCCGTCCTGGAGTTCGCCGACGTCGCGCCCGTCCCCGTGGGCAACCGGATCCGCGCCCGGCTGTGGATGGCGGGATGGTTCGTCCCCGACGACGGCCATCTGGCCTTCCAGGCCACCCGGGTGGTGCTGCGCCTGGCGTCCGGCGCGGTGGTCGTGGCCCTCGACGAGTTCGCCGCCGCCGCACCCGACCCGCTGGCCACGGCCGAGGCCCGGCTGCTCACGCACCTCGCCGACTGCCACGCCGACGCCGTCGAGCGGCTCACCCGCCTCGTCGACTCCGACAGCCTGCACGGCGCGGTCCGGGTCCAGCCCCTGGCGGTCGACCGGCACGGGCTGACGCTGCGCATCGAACGCGCCCGGGCCCACGGTGACGTACGGCTGGCCTTCCACCGGCCGGCCGACGACGTCGCCCAGCTCACCGAGCGGATGCACGTCCTGCTCACCCAGGCCGGCACCGCCACCTGCCCGCGGGCGCTACAGCGGCAGCGCACAGACGGCGACGGGTGACGCGAACGGCTCGCCCGCGAGCCGCAGTTCACCACTGCCCTCGTCCACGTGGAAGACGCTCACCGTGCCGGACTTCTGGTTCGCCGCGAACAGCAGCGTCCCGTCCGGCGAGAAGGCGATCTGTCGCGGGAAGTCACCGGACACCGCGACCGTGTCGAGCAGCCGGAGCCGGGCGCCGTCCGCCTCCACCGCGTACCGCGTGAGGCTGTTGTGGCCCCGGTTGGCGAGATAGGCGTACGCGCCGTTCGACGTCACCAGGATCTGCGCCGGATAGTTCGTGCCCGATCCCGTACCCGTCGACTGGGCCTCGCCGACGGTCAGCCGGCCGCCGTCCGGATCGTACGCGCAGACCGCGACCGTGTCGTCGACCTCGTTGGCCAGATACGCGTGCCGCCCCCCGGGGTGGAAGGTGAGGTGACGCGGCCCGGCACCCGGCCGGGTGTGCGCCTGCGCGACCTCGCCGAGCCGGCCGGTCCTCTCGTCCAGGCGGTAGGTGTACACGGTGTCCGTGCCCAGGTCGACGGCGAGCACATGGCCGCCGTCCGGACTCGTCACGAACTGGTGGGCGTGCGGCCCCTCCTGACCCGGTCCGGGCGCCGGACTGGAGTGCGTGACCAGCTCGGCACGTTCACCGAGCGCGCCCGAGGCGTCGATCGGGTGCACGGCCACACTGCCGGACGCGTAGTTGGCGCTGAGCAGCCAGCGCCCGCCCGGATGCACGGACAGATGACAGGGGCCCGCGCCGCCGGTGCCGCGGCTCCCCAGAACCCTGCGGTCGGCGAGCCGGACAGCGGTCACCGCGCCCGCCTCGCGCTCGTTCACCGCGTACAGCGTGCCCCCGTCCGGATGCACCGCGAGGTACGACGGGTCGCCGACGCCGGCGAGCGTGCCGGTTCTGCTGATACGGCCGCTCGCCGCGTCGTAGGTGGCCAGGCCGAGGCCGGTGCCGCCGCCCTCCACCGAGGTGTACGTGCCGAGGTAGAGCGGGCGGGGGCCGGAGGGCGTGCGGCTCCGGGCCGGAGCGCTCGGAGCCGCCTCGGCGGCTCCCGTCCGCGTCCCGGCGGCCGTCGGGTCGGCGGGCGGCGGCGCGTCGTCGCACCCGGGCAGTACGGCCGCGGCACCCGCCCCTGTCAGGGCGCCGACGAATCGGCGCCTGCTCCAGCCCTCACTGCCCATGTGCACACCTCAGGTCGTCGTTCCCTCGCGACAGCCACCTTGACGTGGATCACCCGTCACGTGCAACAACGGCATCACGCGTTGCGTATGACGCAACAACCCGTCGGTCTGTCGCCTACCAGTCGCCGTCCTCGACCGGCTTTCCCGGCGCGTCCTTCAGCGGCTGCACCTGCTGCGCCGAAGGCTGCTGCCAGGGTTCGTGGTCGTCTCCCAGCCAGTCGCCGACCGGCTTGACGCCCTGGAGGGTGTCCGTGGCCGTGAGGTCCTCGGCGTCCTGGTCGTAGTAGTCGAACCAGGGCAGCCCGGCACGGGTGTACGCGGCACGGTCCACGGGCGAGGGCGGGGGCGCCTCGCCGGTGATGCGGCGCCACTCGGGAGGTGTCACCAGGTGCACGAACACCCGCCCCGCGGGCTGCTCCGCCCAGTCCGTGAGCGGCCGGTCGTCCCGGTAGACCTCCTGGCGCATCGAACCGCCCACGCCGAGGCCCATCGCGGCCGCGGCCCGCGGCGGGCCCGCGGTCGCGGCGGGAGCTGCCGGCGCCATCGCCATGGGCATGGCCGCTCCGTAGCTCTTGCCGGGCGCCGGCATCGCCCGCGCCCGCTCGGCCCGCAGCCGCTCCTCCTCGCGCCACCGGGCCAGCGGCCCGTCGCTCAGCGGGAACGACTGCAGCTGTACGCCGCCCCACACCTCCTCGCCCGTGACCTGGCCCTCGACGGTCGCGCCGAGACCCAGCGGCACCGCCACGAACTGGCGGACCGTGCCCTTCCCGGAGTTGATGCCGTCCAGCCACGGCTGGCGCGGCAGCACGACGTAGTTCTGCGGATCACGCGCGAGCCGGTCGCTCCACGGCCTGCCGGAGACGGCGCACACCTTGCCCACCCCGACCTGCAACGCGGCCGGTTCCCTCGTGCCCGAGAAGCTGAGCCACATCGCCTCCCGCAGGTACACCGGCAGCATCACGCCGCCGCGCGCCCGCCACTGCTCGGGGACGGTGTCCGGGTAGTCGGAGACCCGCCGCACAGGAAACTCGCCGAGCCCCGGCGGCAGCGGATGTGTGCCCGTCTCGGGCAGCCGCAGCGTGCGCACGAACCGCACCGCCGCACCGCCCGGCAGCCGCAGTGTGTTCCCGTCGATCCGCACGGTGGTGTCGGTCATCGACCCGCCCCCTTCGTCCCCGCCCCGGAGGCACGCCGCCTCAAGGTGACTTCTTCACCTTGAACGCCGCTCGGCGCCCGTCCGGTTCCGGCGCAGCTGCTCGGGCACGTGCAGACTTTCCCGCAGCCGGGTGAGCCGCGGCATGCGTTCGCGCTGCTCGCGGGAGACGCGGTCCAGTTCCTCCAGGAGGCGGCGCGAGCGGTGCTCGGTGTCGAGCTCGTCGAGGATCCGGTTCACCTCGGTGAGCACGGCACCGAGCAGCTGCCACTGGCGGGCGTCACGCTGGACCTCCTCCAGCAGCAGCTGGGCCAGCTTGTCGCGGGTGGCCGCGGCCTGTCGCAACTCGGCGGTCAGCCGGGACTCCGCCGCATCGGCGTTCAGGCTCACCGGGGTGGTGACCAGGACCGCGAAGCTGACCACGGCATCCGCGATCTCCGACAGCAGCCGCTCCACGGCGGCGCCCGTCTCCGGCGCGAAGGAGCGCGGAAGGGGCTCGGAGTCGCGCTCCTTCGCGAGGTCGGTGAAGGTGCGCGCGAGCACCCGCAGCACGACCGTGCAGATCTCCAGCGTGTCCAGGCCGGTGCGCAGCACCACGCGGTGCAGCAGGCCCTCCTTCACGCGCGGATTGAGCCGCAGGCTGTCCTCGGCCTGCCGCAGGGCCGCGTCCACCTCGACGATGTCGTGGTCGAGCCGGCGCGCCTCGTGCAGCCGGGCCGTCGCATGCTCGACGGGCGTCCGGCCCGCGGCCTCCTCGCCCATGCTCAGCATCAACTGCCGCACCCGGCGGGCCAGCCCCTCGATCGACTCCCCGGCCTCGCCCACCCACACCGGCGGGGCGAACAGCAGATTGCAGCCCAGGCCGACGACCGCGCCGATCAGGGTCTCCAGCACCCGCGCCCACGCTGTGTCCCCGACGGTCGTGACCCCGAGCACCAGCATCGCGCTGATCGCCACCTCGGGCACGAACTCGTCGACCCGCACCAGATGCCCGACGGCCAGCGCCGCCACGATCAGCAGCCCGAGGCTCCACCAGGTCAGACCCACCAGCAGACTGAAGGCGATGGCGACGAAGACCCCCGCCACCACGGAGTTCACCCGTCGGATACCGGTGGTGAGCGTGGAGTAGAGGGTGACCTGGACGACCAGCAGCGCGGTGAGCGGCGCGGTGAGCGGAGCTGCTTCAGGGCTGAGGCGCAGCGCGATGACATACGCGATCGTCGCCGCGGCCGACGACCGCAGCGCCTGTACGACGACCGGGTCCCGGTGCCGCTTCACCAAGCGCACCAGGGACGTCGTCCACTCCCGTACGTCTCGCATCCTCGGACTGTCCCCTTCCACGGATGTACCGAAGGTACTCATTGAGGACGGAAACTGTCGGCAAGGAAACGTAGTCTGCCATTCCGCTCCAGCGTCGGGTGCCTGGGGTGCGCGAGGTGGGCCAGGCCGCCGTACGGCTGCCCGGTCAGGCGTGCAGTTTGTCCAGGAAGGCGATCAGATGGCCCCTCGTCCGGACGATCTGCTGCTCCAGGGTCAGGCTCTCCTCGAAGCGGGACCCGGATTCCAGGGCCTTCTTGCCGCGCAGGTAGAGGGAGCACGCCAGATCGGTGCACATGTACAGGCCCACCGAGTTTCCCTCGCGGCCCGCCGGGCCGGCCTTGCGGGCGGTCATCAGGGAGACGCCGCCGCCCGGGTGGGTGGTCAGGCACAGCGAGCACATGCTGCGGTGCAGGAAGCCGCGCTGGGAGGAGGGGAAACGCAGGGTGACGCCGACCGCCCGGCCCTCCCGCTCGGTGACCAGGTAACTGCGGTCGGGCGCTCCGGGATCCCGCCAGCCCAGGAAGTCCAGGTCGTCCCAGGGGCGTTCGCCGAGGTCCCGGGGGAGGGGCAGGCGTTTGGCCTCTCCCTTCGAGCAGTTGACGAACGAGGTGCGGATGTCGTGCTCGGTGAGTGATCTCATGGGGGAGTCTCCTGGGGGCTCGTGCTCGTGCTCATGCAGTGAAACCTAGGGGTATTAGGTTGATGGTCAGGGTAGGCAGGCGCGAGGGGGAGAGGCCAGTGGATTTCCCGGACGTGGTGGCGCCGCGGGCGCGGGCCGCGCTCAGGCACGTGACGGCGGGCTCGAAGGGGCCGGCCGTTGCTGCCGACCTGCGCATCACGCTGAACTTCCACCCGGACCGCGCGGTGGGCGGGCTGACCGTCCTGAGGGCGCTCGCCCGGGACGGCGCGTATCACTCGCAGTTCGTCACGGGCACCGGTAACGGCGGCCTGACCGCGCACCCCGGCGGCGACCGGTGGCGCTGGGAGAGCCGGATCTTCGGCGGGGTCTACGACGACGCGGACGCTCACGACCGGCCGGTGTACGGCGCGTTGGACTTCCGCCGTCAGATCGTCGGCGCGGCCCCGAGGTTCGGCTCGTCCCACTTCCGTCTCACCGGCGCCGCGCTCGCCCGCGCCACCTTCTGTTACCCCGACAGCGCGGCCGAGCCGGCCGACTTCGGCGTCGCGGCGGGCATGTCCCTGATCGCGCTGGCCGAGGCGGACGAGCAGGACGCCCTCAACGACTACATCGAGGCCCAGGTCCACGGCGGCGTCGTGCTTGCCCGGGACGTGGAGGCGCTCGTCCTCGACGCGAGTTATCGCGGCACGCCCGTCGAGACGGCGGCCGGCCTGCTGCCCTGTCCCGTCGCATGGCACCCCGGCTACCGGCTCACCGTGGCCGGACTGCGCCGCCACGCCGACTACCGGGGGCAGGAGTACGCGCAGTTGGGCGCGCACATCGCCCAGGGCGGCCGGATCGATCCCCGGATCATCGGTGACGCGGCCCGCACGGGACGGTACGCACCGCAGGACCTGAAGATGGTGTGGCACACGCTGGCCCGCTTCGGGGCGCCGGAAGGGGCAGGGACGGCTCGTTCCGGCGTCGCGGCTCGGGCAGGAAGGGCCGACGCGGCTCACTTGGCCGACGCGGCCCCGTCCTCCGACACGGCGGCGGCTGCCGGGGGCCACACCCCGGCGGCCAGCACACCCAGCGCGTAGGCCCGGGCGACCAGTTCCGTACGGTTCGCCGCGCCCCAGCGCGCGGACAGGCGCCGCAGGTGATAGGTGACGCCGTCCACGGTGAGGCCGGTGTCGCGGGCGGCCAGGGCCGTGGTCGCGCCGCTCGCGAGCATCGCCAGGATGCGGGCCTCGACCGGTGTGACAGGTGCCGGCGCCTCCTCGGGCTCGGGCGACTCGCGCTCCCCCCGTACGTGCAGCATCACCAGCAGGGCCGGTGTCAGCTCGATGCTGTCGCTCACCGGGTCCGCCGTCAGTTCTCCGTACCGCCGCACTCCGCCGGGCGCCTTCCAGCGCACCGGCACCTGGTAGCGCGAGCGGTGCCGCAGCCGCAGCGCCTGCGCGATCCGCTCGACCTGAGTCGCCTCCTGCGGCCGGAACAGCTCCAGCACGTCCCGGCCGCGCAGGCGCCCCGGACGGGGCGGCCTTCGTGCAGCACCGGATCGCCGCCGAGGCCGACGAGGTGTGGGAACTGCTGGACGCGGGCGCCCGGGTGTACGTGTGCGGCGACGGTTCGCGAATGGCGCCGGGCGTGCGGGACGCGTTCCGTACCCTGTACCGGGAGCGCACGCCGGACGCCGACGAGGCCGCCGCCGAACAGTGGCTGGACGGGCTGGTGCAGGCCGGGCGTTACGTCGAGGACGTGTACGCGGCGGGCTGACCGCGGGGGAGGGGCGGGTGCGAGTGGGGGAATCGACGCAGATCTGGGAACGGGCCCGACGCGTCCTGGCGGAGGCGGGCCTGCCCGCCGACCGCCTCACTCGCGTCCGCCCGCTGACCGGGGGCACCTACAACGCCGTCGAGGAACTTCTCCTCACCGACGGCAGCCGTTACGTGCTGAAGGTCGCCCCCGCGCCGACCGTGCCGGGCCTGCGCTACGAGAGCCGCCTCCTGGTCTCCGAGGCGGAGTTCTACCGGGCGGCCGCCGAGGCCGGCGTATCCGCGCCGCACGTCGAGGCGGCCGGCGTCGACACCGCCGTACCGCATCTGCTGATGACGGCCTGCCCCGGTGAACCGTGGAACAGGTCCCTCGCCGGACCCGGAGCCGAACCCGAACGCGCATCGCTGCGCACCGAGTTGGGGCGCCAGGTGGCCCGGCTGCACACGGTGACGGGGCCCGGGTTCGGCTATCCGTCGGGCGCCCTGGGACCGCTGGCATCCGACTGGCGGACGGCCTTCGGCGGCATGGTCGAGGCGATTCTGGACGACGCCCGCCGCTACCGGGCCCCACTGCCCCGGCCCGCCGACGAGGTGGCACGGACGATCCGGGCCGCCCTCCCCGCGCTCGACGAGGTCACCACTGCCTGCCTGGTCCACTTCGACCTGTGGGAGGGGAACATCCTCCTGGACCGCCCGGCGGGGGAGGAGCCCCGCATCGGAGGGCTCATCGACGGCGAGCGCATGTTCTGGGGCGACCCCCTCGCCGACTTCGTCTCCCTGGCACTGCTGGGCGACATCAGGAAGGACGAGGCGTTCCTCGCGGGCTACCGGGAAGCCGGCGGGCGGGCCGATTTCGACACCCCGGCCCAGGTCCGCCTCGCCCTCTACCGCGCCTACCTCTACCTGATCATGCTCAGCGAGACGATTCCGCGGGCAGCCGACGCCGACCAGCAGCGCTGGGTCCAGGAGGCGGTCGCCCCGGAACTCGTCGCGGCCCTGGAGGAGATCGAGGACCTGGCCCCTCGCTAGACCGGAGCGCTTGGTCGAGGGCGTGCGTCAAGAGAGCGACGGAAAGTCGCCTTCTGTGCCACCCTCCTCCGCCACCCTGCTGCGCCGACCTGGCGCACGCCCTGGAGGAGCCGACGCCGCGCTGACGTTTCGCTGGTCATCGCGGAGGTACTCGCGTGGCGCCCGAACCACGCGAAGGGAGGAAACCGTGGCCGAGCACCGCGACGAAGGCCCCGGCGAGAACGGGGTGCCCGTGCCCCGGGACCTGCCGGACCAGCAGGCGCACGACGGCGAGGACCCGTGGGAGGTCGGCGCCGGTCGCGCCCAAGGTGACACCCTCGACACCGACGAGGCCGCGGACTCCGCGGACGCCGCGGAGTCCGACGAGCCCACCGCCGACGTCCCCGACACGGACGAGTCGGGAACGGGCCGGCGAGGCGCCCCGCAATCGGGCGCCGTCCACCCGGAACAGCCGGTACCGGACGAACCCTCCGCCTGACCGCGCGCCGTGCGCCCTGCGCCCGACTGCCGCCGGGCGCAGGGCGCAAATCCACGGTCAGCCGACCTTGTGGCCCTGCAGGGGCGCCGTCCTCGCGCCCGCCCCCTGCTGCATGCCGAGCAGGAACTCCTCCAGCACCTCCGGGGCCGTGTGGTCCGGCCGCCAGCCGAGTTCCGTGCGGGCGCGGGTGCAGTCCATCAGGGGGAGCCTGAGGACCGCGTCGAACAGGTGCGGGGAGGCGGGCAGCAGGTGCAGGCCCCAGGCGGCGGCGATCGCCGAGCGGGCCGCCGGGCGCGGCAGCCGTACGGGGCGGGCGCCGAGCATCTCGCCCAGCAGCTCCGCGTCGACGGGGGGTTCGCCCGCCAGGTTGAACGGCCCGTTGACATTCATGCCCAGGGCCAGCCGGTACGCCTTGGCCGCGTCGTCGGTGTGCAGGGCCTGGACGCGCAGTCCCGGGATGTCGGGGAGGAAGGGCAGCAGATCCGGCCGGGCCAGCTGGCCGGGCAGGAAACGCCCGCCGAAGATGCGGCGCTGCTCGCTCGCCGACTCCCGCTTGAAGAGGAAGGCGGGCCGCATCCGCACCACCCGGATGTCGGGGTGGTCGCGCTCGAACGTGTCCAGGGCCCGCTCCAGATAGGCCTTCTCCCGGCAGTACGCGGCGTCCGGCCAGCCGTGCGTCGGCCAGGTCTCGTCCACCGCGTGATCCTTCGGTCCCGGCGAGTACGCGCCGACGGACGAGGCGTGCACCAGGGTCGGTACGGCGGCCGTCGCCACCGCGTCGAACACCCGGATGGAACCGAGCACGTTCGTGCGCCAGGTCGTCGCCGGGTCGTGCGTCGGCTGGAACGCCCACGCGAGATGGACCACCGCGTCGGCGCCCTCGAACTCCCTGATCAGGTCGGACTGGTCGGACGCCAGGTCGACCGCCGACCACTCCGTCTTCGGGACCTCCCAGTCGGGGAGCCGGCGGGCCAGCCCCCGCACGGATCCGACCTTGGCGTCCTCGGAGAGGAGGCGCACCAGACTGGTGCCGACGTTGCCGGTGGCGCCCGTGACCACGATCCTGCTGCCCGTTGTGCTGCTCACCTTCGGCTCCTCTCGGCCGCGGGTCCGACGGGACCGCCCGAGTACCCGGCCGTCGGCGATGCACGCGGTCCACGGACCCGCCGGGCAGAAAGGGAAAGCCCCGACCGGACGGGGGAATCACGGTCGGGGCTGGTTCAGGTGTGGGCGCGGATGGCGGTCGCCTCTCGGCGAAAGGCTCCACAGGGCTTCAGCCGGACGATCGTCCCTGTGGGCAAAAGGTGAGGCCCGGGGACACTGTCCCATCCGCACCCACGGTCTGTTCAACGGGCAACCACCCGTGGATGTTCCATGCTCCCGCGCCCTGCGCGGTGATCCGTGTCACGGTCACCGGGCGGCGTCCGGCAGAGCCTCGTTCCACAGGTTGTCCGCCTGCAGCAGCAGCGTCCCCAGAAGGGCCGTCCTGCCCGCGTCGTGTGCGGCGTGCTCCCCCAGCTCGCTCTGCAGTTCCTCGTGCAGCTTCCGCATCCTTGCCTCGGCCTCGCGGTCCGGGCGGGTGTCCTCGTCGGCGCCCAGCAGCCGCCGGTTCTCCGCGTGGCACGCGTCCCCGATCAGCTCCAGGAGACGGGCGTACGAGCGCAGCGCGGGGCCGTCGGGCGGGGTGGGTGAGCGGTCGCCGTCGGCCGCCACCGTCAGAGTCCGGGTCAGCGCTCCTACATGGCCGGTGATACGGCTCCAGCGTTCGTCCTCCTCGACGGGCGGTGCGGTCGGCGGCACCCGGTGCAGGGCGCGCAGGGGGCCGGAGGTGAAGCGCAGGCTCTCCCGGCTCCAGCCGCGGGCCGACCTCAGCGCCTCCAGCCGCCGCTCCAGCCGTGACGAGGCGCTCGACCAGTCCGCGGCGGACTGCGGGTCCCAGTCGGTGTCCCGCAGATCGCAGGCGAGGCTGTGCAGCACGTCCCCCGTCTCCCCTGCGAGCGCGGCCAGGTTCTCCCGTACGTCCCGCAGATGGATCGGCGGCAGGACGAGCGCGTTGACGGCGATCCCGATGACCGCGCCCAGCGCCGCCTGCCCCACCCGGTGTCCCACCGCCGACGCCGTGACCGTGCCGGTGGCGAGGGTGAACACGGCGGTGGTCGCGCCGTAGATGCCCTGGTCGCCGAAGCGGTGCCAGTTCGAGAGCAGCATCAGCACCGGCGCGCACAGCGCCAGCGCACCCAGTGTGTCGCCGGTGAGCCACTGTGCTCCCGACGCCAGCAGTGCCCCGACGCAGATCGCCGTGAACTGCTGCGCGGCCTGCATGAGCGAGCTGTAGACCGTCGCCTGCACCAGCACCAGCGCCACCCAGGGCGCCATCAGGGCCATCGGGTCGCCCATCCAGTCGCTCGCCACGTACCAGGCGAGCAGCGCCGCCGCCGCGGCCTTCAGCGACTGGACGACCAGATCGCGTTCCCGCCCGGGTCCCCGCCAGACCGCCCGTACCGCCTGCCCCACGACGTGCGCCTCGCGCCGCAGGGCGTCGGCCGGGCGGGCGGAGCGCACGCGTACCCCATCTGTCACTCGGATCATTCCGGGTGGGTATCCGCGTGGCGCCGCCCCTCACCTCCGGGCGGCTCAGCTCAGAGGGCTGTCGGCCAACGACGCCAACAGGTCGGCGGGGTCGGCGTAGATCGCCGTTGCGCCCGCCTCCTCGAGGTCCGCACGGGGGATGCCGCCGCACAGGACGCCCACGCAGCGCACCCCGGCCCGGGCGCCCGCGCGCATGTCCCAGACCGTGTCGCCGACGAACACGGCACTTTCGGCAGGCACTTCGGCCAGTTCCAGGGCGTGTTCGACGGGCTCGGGGGCGGGCTTGCCCTCCGCGACGTCGTCGGCGCTCGCGGTGGCGGCGATCGCGTCGTCCGCGCCGATCGCGCGCCGCAGGGCGTCGAGTTCCGCGCCGCTCGCGGACGTCGCCAGTACGACCCTCCAGCCCCGCTGGTCCAGTCGCCGCAGCAGCCGCCCGGCGTCCTGCAGCGCGGGCAGCCGGTCGAAGTACTGGCCGTACAGGGCCTTGTGGGCGGCGCTCAGTTCCGCGTCCTGGTCCTTGTCACGGTCGTCGCCCAGCAGATGGGCGACGAGGTCGGTGGAGCCGAGTCCCACGGCCCGGTGGACGGCGTGCATCGGCACCCGGTGGCCCGCTTGGCGGAAGGCCTCCCACCAGGTGGTGACATGGAGGTGATTGGTGTCGACGAGGGTCCCGTCGACGTCGAATACGGCCGCCCGTTCCATTCGTCCGTCCCTTCCTGTGCTCTGTCGCCGCACGAGTACCACGTCAGGGGATCGCCACTCGGTCCGGAACCCGGCCCTCCCGGCTCCAGGCCAGCAGCTCCTCCAGGGCCCAGGTGGTGACCACGCGCTCGGCGGGCACCCCGCACTCCTCCGCCCGCGCGCACCCGTGGATCTGCCAGTCCAGCTGGCCGGGCGCGTGCGCGTCGGTGTCGACGGAGAACAGCACACCCGCGGTCATGGCCCGGCTGACCAGCCGCCGCGGCGGATCGAGCCGCTCGGGCCGGCTGTTGATCTCCACGGCGGTACCGGACTCGGCGCACGCGGCGAACACCTCGTCCGCGTCGAACTGCGACTCCGGCCGCCCCCGTCCCGTCACCAGCCGTCCCGTGCAGTGCCCGAGGACGTCCGCGTGCGGATCACGTACGGCGGCCACCATGCGGCGGGTCATCGAGCGGGCGTCCATGCGCAGCTTGGAGTGCACGGACACCACCACCACGTCCAGCCGTTCCAGCAGCTCCGGCTCCTGGTCGAGCGAGCCGTCGTCGAGGATGTCGCACTCGATGCCGGTGAGGAGGCGGAACGGCGCCCACGTCTCGTTGAGTTCCGCCACCACCTCCAGCTGCCGGCGCAGTCGCTCGGGCGACAGCCCGCGTGCCACGGTCAGCCGCGGCGAGTGGTCGGTGAGCACCGCCCACTCGTGGCCCAGTTCCGCCGCCGCCCGGCCCATCTCCTCGATCGGGCTGCCGCCGTCCGACCAGTCGGAGTGCAGATGGCAGTCCCCGCGCAGCAGCGCCCGCAGCCGCTCTCCGCCCACGGCCAGCGGGGACGCGGCCTCGCCCTCCAGTTTCTCCAGGTAGCCGGGCACCCGGCCGTCCAGCGCCTCGCGCACCACCTGTGCCGTCTTCGGGCCGACGCCCTTCAGCGACTCCAGCGTCCCGGCGTCCGCCCGCTCGCGCACCTCGTCCTCGGGCAGCACGGCCAGCACCCGGGCCGCTGTCCTGAAGGCGCGCACCCGGTACGTCGGCTCGCGGGACCGCTCCAGCAGGAAGCCGATCCGCTCCAGGGCCTCCACGGGATCCATCGCCACCTCCTCCTCAAGGGTTCCCCAGGCCGACGCGGGCCGCACCAGGAGACGGGCGGCCACCCGACCGGCGGGCGGTTTGTCCGGTACCTGGCCGGGTACTGCGATGCCTCATCACCTCGCCCGCGTTCACGAGGAGGCCTGTCATGTCCGCCCCCACCGCACCCCGCAGCAAGGTGGCCGTGATCACCGGAGCCGACTCCGGCATCGGCAAGGCCACCGCCGTCCGCCTGGCCGACGCGGGGATGGACGTCGGCATCACCTGGCACAGCGACCACGAGGGCGCCGAGGAGACCGCCGAGGAGGTCCGTGCCCACGGGCAGCGGGCCGCCGTCGCCCAGATGGACCTGACCCGGCTGCCCACCGCCGCCGACACCGTCGACGAGCTCCGCGACCGCCTCGGCCGTCTCGACGTCCTGGTCAACAACGCCGGTACGGGCACCATGACGCCGTTCCTCGACCTGGAACTCGACGACGTCCGCGAGGTCATCGACGTCGACCTGCTCGGCCCGTTCCTGTGCGGTCAGAAGGCGGCCCGGCACATGATCCAGCAGGGCGGCGGCGGCCGGATCGTCAACGTGACGTCCGTTCACGAGCACCAGCCGCGGGTCGGCGCCGCCCCCTACTGCGCGGCCAAGGGCGGCCTCGGTCTGCTCACGCAGGTCATGGCCCTGGAGCTCGCCGAGCACGGCATCACCGTCAACGCGGTGGCACCCGGCGAGATCGCCACCCCCATGACCGGTCAGGAGGACACCGACCCGCACACCGAGGACCGCCCCGGCGTCCCGCTCGGCCGCCCCGGCGACGCCCGCGAGGTCGCGGCCGTGATCGCCTTCCTCGCCGGCCCCGAGGCCTCGTACGTCACCGGCGCCTCCTGGAGCGTGGACGGCGGCATGCTCCGGATGGGCCCGCAGGCCGGCTCGCACCTGGGCGGCGACGACTGGCGGCGTCCCTGAAACGGCGCCGCCCGTGAGGCTGCGCACCAACTCCCGCGACCGTCCCGGCTTTTCACCCGTCCGCTGAGGTCGCGACTCCCGCTACCGGGACACCCCGGCGAGCCGCTCACCGATCAGGCATCGGCCCGGATCCGCGCCCTGACCATCCCGCCCGCCTGGTGCGAGGTGTGGATCTGCCCCTGGCCCGACGGGCATCACAAGGCCGTCGGCGCCGACGCCGCCAATACCGGTACCACGAGTGGGTCTGCGCCCAGCAGGAGCAGGCCGAGCACGAGCACGTACGCGAGGTCGCCCGCGCCCTGCCCACGCTGCGGGAGCAGGCCGCCGCCGGTTCGGCGGGCGGGGTCCGAGCCGGGAGCGCGTCACGGCCTGCGCGGTACGCCTGCTCGACCTGGGATTCTTCCGCGTCGGCAGCGACCGCCACACCCGCAGCAGCGAGACCTACGGCCTGACGCCGATGCTGCGCGAGCACGTCACCTGCGGCCGCGGCGAGATTTCCTTCGGCTGTCCGGCCAAGGGCGGCACCGAGAACGTCCGGGCGCTCGCGGACGACCGGGCCCTGAGCGTCGTACGAGCGCTGCGGCGGGGACCGGCTGCTCGCGTACCGGGGAAAAGGGTGCCTGGCACGAGCTGCACGGCGGGGATCTCGACGAGGCGCCGCGCCGGCTGTCCGGCACCGACATCACGGCGTAGGACTCCCGTACCTGGCACGCGACCGTCCTGGCCGCCGTCGCGCTCGCCGTCACCGCCGGGCGGCGGCACGCTGACCTCGCGCACCGCCCGGGCCGGTCCGAGGAGGGGACCACGATCGCCCCCGCGCTCACCCGGGTGGGCGAACACGGGGACTTCGGGCGGCCGGCCACCCGAGGAGCGGTCGAGGCGGCCGTTGTCGACCTGCTGGGCGGCTGGCTCGGACCCGGCCCTGACGCGGCTTGCGCTCTACGCTCTATACATGACCGAAAGCGAGAGCCCCTACATCGCCCACCCGCGGATCCTGGTGCTCGGGGTGCAGCCGACCACGCCGCCTTTCCGGATCGTGGAGATCGACGGCCAGGTGGTCGGTGAGGCGAGGGCCGTCACCGACGTCCTTGAGGCCGCCGCCGCGTTCGGCATCACCGTCCACGACCTGGACGACCCGGACGTGGTCCGCTGGGTGGGCGGCGACAAGTTCACCTGGACCCGCCACTGACCGACCGGCTCAGCCGGCCGTCCGCTTCTGCCCGGCGGCCCGGTGCCGCTCCACAGCCGGCCGGTCGAGTCGTCCGTGCACTGCTGGGCTACCTCCTCCTGCGGCCTCAGCTGTGCACGGCCCGGCTCATCCGCCTGCCCAGCAGGAGGTAGCCCACCAGCGCCCCGGCCGTGTTGAGGATGACGTCGTCGATGTCGAAGGCCCGGCCGGTGATCAGCGCGCCCTGGGCGAACTCCACCAACAGCATGACGGTCGCCGTCAGCAGGAGCACGCGCAGCATCCCGCGGGTCCGCGGGGCGACGATCGGCACCAGCACGCCGAACGGGACGCCCAGCAGCAGGTTCCCGCCGATCTGCTTGACCGCGTCCCGCAGCGCGGGCTGGTCCAGGTAGGCCCGCAGGGAGCGCCCCGGCCGCATGTTGGTGTGCGTCAGCGCCTCCGACGCAGGGGAGGGCTCCAGGGTCAGCCGGGCCAGGACGACGGCGAACGCCACCATCACCGCGAAAGCGCCCAGCATCGCCAGCAGGCGGAGGGGAAAGGGCACGGAATGCCGCTCGCGCCGGGCCGAGCGCGATCCACGCTCGGCCTTGGCGGTCCTGCTGCCTCTTTCGGCCTTGCCGCCCTTGCCGACCTTGGCTGTCTTGGGGGGCTTGGCGGTCTCCTCCGGCTTCGTGGCTTTGCCGGACCTGGCGTAGCGCAGACGAAAAGCGGTACGTGGACTTGAGGCTGTACGGGCCATGCGGTCCTCCGGTCTTCAACTTGCCTGCGTCCCAGGGCGATTACCCGCGAACCGGCCGAGAATGCGGCGAAGCCGTCTCGGGCCGGCCGGCCCGCCTTCGTGCTGTCGGGGCACTCCGGCTGAGACCGGCGCGCGTCGCCACCCGCGCGCCGCGCCCGGCCTTTTGTCCTGGCCTGCCGGGCTCGCCACGCAGCCGGCCTGCCGGGGATACTCGGCGCCTGGTCAGGCGCCGTAGCTGACCTCCACCTTCGTGAAGCCGAGGGAGCCCAGCAGGCCCTTCAGCATGGTCGTGGTGTTCGTCTCGGCGCGTTTGGTCAGCTCACTGTCCTTCGCCGCCTCGTTGATGTGCCGTACCGCCAGCTTCTGCACGGCCTGCTCGCTGTTCGGGTTGTCGGAGAAGAGGTCGCCGAGGCGGTCGAGGAATCCGCGCTGTTTGGAGACCGCGTAGGAACGGTCGGCGTCGAGGGCCGCCTTGCCGAGTTGCGCGTGCGGCAGCCGCAGGGTGGCGGACGTACGGTCGGCGTTGACCGTCACGTCGTTCTTGCCGACCTTGCCGAGGTCGACGTAGGCGTCGACGGTGCCCGCCCCGACGTACAGGGTGCGGGAGCCGCGGATCGCGTCGGGCAGGTATTTGGTGTCCTTCTCCAGGTCGACGACGATCTGGAAGTTGCCGGAGGCGGCGTCGTAACGGCTGATGTCCTGGATGGACTCGAGAAGTGCGGGGCCCGAACGGTCGTGCGTCTCCGTGCCGAACAGGTCCTTGAGACCCGGCAGCACGCTCAGCCGGATCCCGGCGAAGAACACGACGAGCACCAGCACCACGGCGCTCACCGCCTTCGCCCAGCCCGGCATACGTGTGGACACGCGCCTGATGGGAGTCGTCATGGCGACGGCCCTCCTTCCTACTGTTCGAATTCCCCTGAAAAACCTTGGCAGACCGTGTCGTTGGCCGATTCATACCGCTGATGGAGGCAAGTGGGGCGCACTGGCGTGCGGAACCCGTCCGGCCGGCGCGTCCGGAGACCCGCGCAGACAGCATCTCCAGGACTCCGCGCTCCATGCACCACATGGCCCGAGTGCCGGTGGGCCACGAGCTCGCGCCGGGCACCGTCGATCGGCGGGAGGGGCGGCCGACCCGCGAGCCCGCGCCGGCTGCGGTGTCCTGGCGGCGGCTCGTTCAGTGCGGCTTGAGTTCGCGGTCGCCCGACGGCCGCGACCACCACACCCCCTCGCCGTGCGTCAGCCCGGGCAGCCGCAGCTCGACCTCGCGCACCCGCCGGGCCGGGAGCTCACCGGTGATCAGCCAGACGGTGTCGCCGCCCGTGGTCCCCGTGAACTCGGCTCCAGCAGCTGCCAGTTGGGCGGTGACCGGTGCCAGCGCGTCCAGCGGGACCTCCGCCTCGAAGGCGTGGTACGGCTCGTACAGCCTGGTCCCCGCCTCCTCCAGGGCCCGGCGCAGCACGATCGGCGTGAGTCCGCGGAAGTCGGCGGCGGTGCTGACCGGCGCGCAGAAGCCGGACCGGGTCAGGACGACCCGGTAGTCAGTGACGGACGTACCGCGCAGCCCGGTGGCCATGGTCGCGTGGACCGTCTCCTCGATGGCCTGGTGAAAGGCACGGGGGAGCGCGCCGAGTTCCGTCTCGTACGCGAACATCCCGCCGAAGCCGCGCGGTCCCGGCTCCACGCGCAGCCCGACCGTCGCCCAGTAGCGGGTGCGGTCGTGCCACGGCAGCTCGTCCCAGGCCTCGCCGACGCCGGCCGGGCGCTCCAGGAACCGGATCCTGCCCGGCTCGAAGTCGGCCTCGATCCCGAAGCCGTCGGCGAGCGTCGCCGCGAGGACCTCCATCTGGACCTCGCCGTACAGGAGCAGTGCCGTGGCGCCCGAGGCCGCCGGGCGGGCGTGCATCAGCGGGTCCTGATCGGCGAGGGCGAGCAGGGCGGAGCGCAGGGGGGCCGCCTGTTCGGGGCGGCGGGCCCTGACCAGGGTCTCGAGCGTCGGCGGCGCGAACTGCGGGGCGCGGTCGCCGCCGGCATCACCGAGCCGGTCGCCCACCCGGATGCCCGCGACGCCGGTCAGAGCCGCGATGTTCCCGGAGGTGAGCTGCTCCGCCCCGCCGACGACGTCCAGGCGTGTCACCCGTCCGGAGACCTCCGTGGTCCGGCCGTCGGCCTCGCGCCGCAGGAACGTGAGGCGCCGGCGCCGGGTCACCTCACCGTCGTGGAGGCGCAGGTACGCCGTCCGCTCGCCGCCGGGCCCGGGCCGTACCGCGAACACGGTGCCGCGTGGGGCCCGGCCCGTCGTCGTGGGGGCCGGGGGGATCAGCCGGGTGACGCTCTCGACCAGCTCGGTGACGCCCTGGCCGCCGAGGGCCGAGCCGAAGAGGACGGGGTGGAAGGAGCCGTCGGCGGTGCGCGCGGCGAGTGCCTTGCGCAGGTCGCCCGGGGTCGGCTCGGGGCCGTCCACGACCGCCGCCAGGACGTCGGGGTCGACCTCGGCGAGCGCCTCGGCCAGCTGCCGGCCGGCCGGCAGCGGCACCGCACGGGCCTGGGCCGTACCGATGCCCGTCACGTCCGTGAGCGGTGCGATGTGCGGGGTCAGCCTGCGGCGGATGTCGTCGAGCAGGGAGTGGGAGCGGGCGCCCGCCCTGTCGATCTTGTTGACGAAGACCAGCGTGGGCAGCCGCAGCCGCCGCAGGGTCCGCATCAGGACACGGGTCTGCGCCTGTACGCCCTCCACGGCGGACAGCAGCAGCACCGCGCCGTCGAGGACCTCCAGGGCGCGCTCGACCTCGGCGATGAAGTCCGAGTGCCCCGGGGTGTCGATGAGGTTCACCTGGGTGTCGCCGACGGTGAACGCGGCGACGGCGGAGCGGATGGTGATGCCGCGCTGCCGCTCGATCGTCCCGTCGTCCGTGCGGGTGTCACCCGCGTCGACGCTGCCGAGCCGCTCGATGGTGCCGTGGTCGAACAGCAGCCGCTCGGTCAGACTGGTCTTACCGGCGTCGACGTGGGCCAGAATTCCGATGTTCAGGGTGTGCATGCGTGGTCGTGTCCTCGAGAACCGTCGTCCAGTAGGGGCGCTGGGGGTTGTCGAGGAGTCGGCGCATGCGAAGGTTCCTGACGTGAGGGAACACGGACGCGCCCATCATGGCCCGCGCCCATGGACGCTCCGCAACCGGTTTTCGCCCGGCCCGTAGCATGTGCCCCGGCAGCCGGAATGATCATGCGAGGAGCAGGTCGTGCGAGACATCGCGGTATTCAGCGGGAGCGCCCATCCCGAGCTGGCCCAGGAGGTCTGCGCGCATCTCGGAGTGCCGCTCAGCCCCACCCGGGTCAGCCGGTTCGCGAACGACTGCCTGGAGGTACAGCTCCAGGCCAACTGCCGGGAACGGGACGTCTACCTCGTCCAGCCGCTGGTCAGGCCGGTGCAGGAGCACCTTGTGGAGCTGCTGCTGATGTGCGACGCGGCCCGCGGGGCGTCGGCCGGGCGGATCACCGTCGTCATGCCGCACTACTCCTACGCCCGCTCCGACAAGAAGGACGCTCCACGGATCTCGCTGGGCGGGCGGCTGGTCGCGGACCTGATGGTGGCGGCCGGCGCGAGCCGCGTCCTGGCGATGACCCTGCACTCGCCGCAGGTGCACGGCTTCTTCTCGGTCCCGGTCGACCACCTGCACGCGCTGCGCGAGCTGGCCGTGCACTTCCGGCAGTACGACCTGTCCCGCACCACCGTCGTCTCGCCGGACCTCGGCAACGCCAAGGAGGCCGCAGCGTTCGCCCGGCTGATCGGCGCCCAGGTGGCGGCCGGCGCCAAGCAGCGGTTCGCGGACGACCGGGTCAGCATCAACTCGGTCATCGGCGAGGTCGCCGGGCGGGACGTCATCGTGCTGGACGACGAGATCGCCAAGGGGAGCACGGTCCTCGAACTGCTGGAGCGGCTGCGGGAGCTGGGGCCGCGCTCCATCCGGGTCGCCTGCACGCACGGGCTGTTCGCGGACGGCGCGCTCAAGCGGATCGGCGAGCAGCCCGACGTACTGGAGATCGTGTGCACCAACACCGTGCCGGTTCCGCAGCAGGAGCGCACGGACAAGCTGCGGATCCTGACCGTCGCCCCCGCGCTCGCCGAGGCCGTACGCCGCATTCACAACGGTGAGTCCGTCAGCGCCCTGTTCGACGCGCCGCGCACCGAGTAGCCGCGGTCATACGGAGCCGGACGCGGCCTCGGGCTGCGCCAGGGCCGCGTCCAGGGTCGGCATCGGCGGCAGCAGCCGGGCCAGGCCGGTGACCCGCAGGACCCGAAGGGTGAGCGGATGCGTGCAGACCAGGAGCAGCCGGCCGCCGTGGTCCAGCACCCGGCTGCGGGCCCGGTACAGCAGCCGCAGCCCGGAGCAGTCGAAGAACTCGACCCGGCTGAGGTCGAGCACCAGTCGGACGTCGGGCCGCCCGGTCACCCGGTCCAGGTACGGGATGATCTCCATCGCCGCGGCGATGTCGATCTCCCCGCGGAACTCCAGCACCGTGTGCCCCTGGCTCTGGTGGACGCGCAGATGCCGGGTGAGCGGTGCGGGTACCTGCTCCACGACGACGTCGCCTCCAACCGGCTCCTCAAGTGGCAGGGGTGCGTGCAATTCCGTTCCCCGCCCTGCAAGTTACCCCCGATGGAATGAATTTGAGCATGTTCGATTGACATATGTCTTCGAATTACGACGGAGCCTCAGGACAGGGCGTGCCAGGCCTTGGTGAGTGCCTGGCGCAGCTGCTCGGACTGCTGTGCCGTGAGGTCCCGGACCATCCGCTCCTCCAGCTCCCGCACGGGCCCTTCGTGCAGCGCGAGCACGTCGCGGCCGGCGTCGGTCAGCAGGATGAGCAGCTCGCGGCGGTTGCGGGGATTGCGCTCCCGGCGCACGAGTCCGCGGTTCTCCAGTGACCGTACGAGATCGGCGATGGACTGGGCGGTGACGAAGGAGTCACGGGCCAGCTGGGCCGCCGACAGTCCGTCGTGTCGCTCCAGCACGGTGAGCGCGGTGTACTGCAGCGCGGTGATCCCGGAGGGTTTCACCAGGTCATCGAGGTGGGAGCGCACGACCAGCTCCACCTGCTTCACCATGTAGAGGAGAGACGGAGGTGTCTTGGCTGCCGGGGTGTCGAGCATGACTTCAGGTTAGAGCATTGACAGGAAACCTGTCTGTAATGAGACTGCGAACCAACAGGAATCCTGTTGGTTGAAATCTTGGCGATGAGGCTGAGGAGTGGCGATGACCACCATCGAGATCGAACCCGGACAGCTGTTCATCGGAGGGCAGTGGCGGGAAGCCGCCGACGGCGCGCGCACCGACGTGGTCGACCCGTCCCGAGGCGTGGTCGTCACCACCGTCGCCGAGGCGGGTGCCGCCGACGTGGACGCGGCCGTACGCGCCGCCCGCGAGGCCTTCGACAGCGGCAAGTGGTCGGGAATGAGCGGCCGCGAGCGGGGCCGGATCCTGCACCGGGTCGCCCAGCTGATCCGCGAGAACGCCGACGAGCTCGCCGCGCTGGAGAGCCTGGACGTGGGCAAGCCGATCAGCCTGTGCCAGGCCGTCGACGTGACGAACGCGGCCAACGACTACGAGCACTTCGCCGCCCTCGCCTACTCCCTGGACGGCGCGGTCCGCGACACCCCCATGAACGCCCTCGCGTACACCCGGCGCGAACCCCTCGGCGTGGTCGCGGCGATCACGCCCTTCAACTTCCCGCTCATCCTGGCCGGCTCCAAGATCGCCCCGGCGCTCGCGGCCGGGAACACGGTGGTCCACAAGCCGGCCGACGAGACCCCGCTCAGCGCCCTGTACATGGCCGGGCTGCTGCAGAAGGCGGGCGTCCCGGACGGCGTGGTCAACGTCGTCACCGGCGCCGGCCCGGTGGCCGGCGAGGCACTGCTGCGGCACAGCGGCATCGACAAGATCGCCTTCACCGGCTCCACCGCCGTCGGCCGGCACGCCGCGGGCATCGCCGGCGAGAACCTCAAGCCCGTCACCATGGAGCTCGGCGGCAACGCGGCGCACATCGTCTTCGAGGACGCCGACCTGGAGAAGGCGGTCGGCTCCGTCATCAAGGGCTTCGTCTTCAACACCGGACAGTTCTGCATGGGCGGCCCACGGCTGCTCGTGTCCCGCCCGGTGTACAGCACCCTGCTCGGCATCCTCGCCGAGGCCGTCCCCGGCGTACCGGTCGGCGACCCCAGGCAGCCCGAGACCGTCGTGGGCCCGATGGCAGGGGAGAAGCACCTCAAGAAGGTCGAGGAGTACGTCGAGCTCGCCCGCAAGGAGGGCGCCCGCATCGTCTGCGGCGGCGAACGCCTCGACCTCGACGGCGGCTACTACTACCAGCCCACCGTGATCGCCGACCTGCCCAACGACTCCCGGGTCATCCAGGAGGAGATCTTCGGACCGGTCCTCACCGTGCAGCCCTTCGACTCCGAGGAGGAGGCCGTCCTGCTCGCCAACTCCACGCCGTACGGCCTGGCTTCGGGCGTCCAGACGACGAACCTCGCCCGCGCCCACCGCGTCGCCGAACGGCTCCAGGCGGGCATCGTCTGGATCAACGACTGGGCGATGCTCGACCCGGCCGTCCCGTTCGGCGGAGTCAAGGACTCCGGTTACGGCCGCGAGTACGGAACCGAGGCGCTCGCCGCCTACACCAGGGTCAAGTCCGTCGTCGTCTCGCTCGACTGAGCGCGTCCTCCAGGGAGTTCCACGATGTCCATCACCACCCGCGCCGCCGTCGTCGAGTCCGGCGGAGCACCCTTCACGCTCAGCGACGTCCAGCTCGACGAGCCCGGCCCGCACGAGGCGGTCGTCCGCATGGTGGCGACCGGCCTGTGCCACACCGACCTCGGCGTGGCGAGCGGCGGCCTGCCCTTCCCGCTGCCCGGCGTACTGGGCCACGAGGGCGCCGGTGTCGTCGAGGCCGTCGGCTCGGACGTCACCGGTGTCGCCCCCGGCGACCACGTCGTGCTGTCCTTCACCTCCTGCGGCGAGTGCCGCAACTGCCGGGGCGGCCACCCCGCGTACTGCGCCACCTGGCTGCCGCTGAACCTCATCGGCGGCTGCCGGGCCGACGGCAGCAGCACCCTCAGCCGTGACGGGCAGGCCCTCGGCGGGCACTTCTTCGGCCAGTCCTCGTTCGCCGAGCGGGCCCTGGTGGACGAGCGCAGCCTGGTCAAGGTCGACCCGGACGTACCGCTGGAGTCGATCGCCCCGCTGGGCTGCGGTGTCCAGACCGGCGTCGGCGCCGTGTGGAACGTGCTGAAGCCGGCCACCGGCTCCACCGTCGTCGTCCTCGGCGCCGGAGCCGTCGGCCTCTCGGCGGTCATGGCCGCCGCCCTCACCCCCGCCACCAACATCGTCGCCGTCGACCGGGTCGGCGAACGCCTGGCGCTGGCAAGGGAGCTGGGGGCCACCCACACCGTCGACGCGGGCGAGGCGGACCTCGGTGAAGCCCTCGCCGAGATCACCGGCGGTCAGGGTGCGGACGGCATCGTCGAGACCACCGGCAACGTCGCCGTCCTGCGCCAGGGCGTCGACGCGCTCGCCGCCCGCGGCACCCTGGTCATCGTCGGCGCCCCGGCGTTCGGCACCGAGGTCGCCCTGGACGTCAACGGGATGCTCGGCGGCAAGCAGGTCGTCGGCCTCACCCTCGGCGACGCCGAGACGCAGACCTTCATCCCCGCCCTGGTCCGGCTGGTGAAGGAGGGGCGGCTCCCGCTGCACCGCCTGATCAGCACCTATCCGTTCGCGGACATCGACCAGGCGGTGCAGGACATGCGCGCGGGCAAGGCGATCAAGCCCGTGCTCACGTTCTGACCGTTCCTGTGGACTGAGCGGGAGTGAGTCCGTTCAGCCGCGCGCCCCGAACGGTCTTGGGCGAGCTGGTCCCCGGCGTTCTCGGCCCCGGGGCGGCGACACGCATCCTGTGCGTGGTCCGGGCCCGGGAGGCCAGTTCCCTGCGCGACCTGGCCAAGTGGGTACGGCCAGAGGCGACGGGGAGACCCTGAACCATCCTCTGGTGGAGCAGGGGCCCCGCACGCTGACGCCGTACCCGGTGTCCCAGGTCGCAACGATCACGTTAGCCCGATCAGCCCAGGGCACCGCAAGCCCGCAAGCGGACGATCACACGATCGAGCTGATTCGGCCTTGTGTGCACTCCTTGGTGAGCAGTTCCAACCCCCTGGATCAGTCGACCGTGAGGACCAGCTTCCCCGTGGTCCGGCCGGTGTCGCCCAGCGCATGCGCCTCGGCGGCATCGGCCAGCGTGAAGGTGCGCGCGATCGTGGGCCTCAGCTTCCCCTGCTCCACGAGGTCCGCGATCGCGCGCATCCCGGCCCGGTCGGCGTCCACGAGCATCCTCAGCGCGCGTACGCCCAGCCGCTCCGCCTCCTCGTGGAAGTCGTCCGACCCGACCGGCAGGATCGACACCACGATCCCGCCCGGCCGCAGCACGCGCAGCGACTTCACCGAGGTCTCACCGCCGAGTGTGTCCAGGACGACGTCGACGTCCTTCACGGCCTCGGCGAAGTCCGTCGACCGGTAGTCGATCGCCTCGTCCACGCCGATCTCACGCAGGAAGTCGTGCTTGCCGGCGCTCGCCGTGCCGATCACGTACGCGCCCCGCGCCTTGGCGATCTGCACGGCCACGTGCCCGACCCCGCCGGCCGCCGCATGGATCAGCACCCGCTGCCCGGGCTGGAGATCCGCGTTCTCGACCAGCGCCTGCCACGCCGTCAGGGACACCAGCGGCAGCGCGCCCGCCTGCGTGTGGTCGATGACGGACGGCTTGTGCGTGAGGGCGCGGACCGGCGCGGTGACGTACTCGGCGTGCGAACCGCTGCCGAAGGGGTACGGCAGCATGCCGAACACCTCGTCGCCGGGGCGGAACGTGGCCACGCCGATGCCGACCGCCTCGACCACGCCGGAGACGTCCCAGCCGAGCACGAAGGGCGGCTCGCCCAGGAAGCCGCCGGTCGACCGGTGCTTCCAGTCGGTGGGGTTGAGGCCGGCGGCGCGGACCCGGACCAGCACCTGGTTCGGGCGCGGCCGCGGGAGCTCCAGTTCCACTTCCTTCAAGACCTCGGGACCGCCGAGGACGTCCTGGCTGATGGCTCGCATCGTCTTCACAGTGCTCATGGTGAACCAGCCTGCCCGGAGCCGCCCACCCGGGAAATGGCACGATTGCCAACCTTCGATAGCATCTTGCCATGACGCTTGTGGAGCGGGTCAAGGGAGTCGAGCGGGTCGTGGTGCTGGCCCTCGACGGTGTGTACCCCTTCGAACTGGGCATCCCCAGCCGGATCCTCGGCGCCGCCGACGGCCGGTACGAGGTGCTGACCTGCACCGTCGACGGCCGCCCGGTGCGCAGCGACGCGGACTTCACCATCGGCGTCGAACACGGCCCCGAGATCATCGCCACGGCCGACACCGTGGTGATCGCGCCCGTCTCGCCCTCCCGGGTGACCGCCGACCTCCCCGAAGAGGTCGCGGCAGCCCTCGCACGCATCCGCCCCGACGCGCGGATCGTCTCCATCTGCACGGGCGCGTTCGTCCTCGCCGCGGCCGGGCTGCTCGACGGCCGCAGGGCCACGACCCACTGGCAGCTCGCCGACCTGTTCCGGCGCATGTACCCGCACATCGCCCTCGACCCCGACGTCCTCTTCGTCGACGACGGCCGCATCCTCACCTCGGCCGGAGCCGCCTCCGGCGTGGACGTCTGCCTGCACGTGGTCCGCCAGGACCACGGCAGCGAACTGGCCAACACGGTCGCCCGCCGCTGCGTGGTCCCGCCGTTCCGGGACGGCGGCCAGGCCCAGTACATCGAGCAGCCGGTCCCGGAACAGGGCGCCGCGAGCACCGCCGCGACCCGCGCCTGGGCCCTGGAACGCCTCGGCGAGCCCTTGGCCCTGGCCGACCTCGCCGGCCACGCCCGGATGAGCCCGCGCACGTTCGCCCGCCGCTTCAACGAGGAGGTCGGCCTCAGCCCCGGCCGATGGCTGATCCAGCAGCGCGTGGCCCGTGCCCGGCACCTGCTGGAGGCCAGCGACCTGTCCGTGGACCAGATCGCGGGACGGGTCGGCTTCGCCACGGGCGCCTCCCTGCGCCAGCACCTGCACGCCTCCATCGGGGTCTCGCCCCAGGCGTACCGGCGGACGTTCCAGTCGGCGGCCCGCTGAACGTTCCGTACGGCTGCCGCGTCGGAAGATCAGGCAACGGCGGACGAAGACGGGGGCGGCATGCGTAGAAGGCTTGTGGCGGTGGCTGTGTCGGTGCTGGCGACGACGGCGGCCGTGGGGTGCGGTGCCGGGGAGGACGTGGACCCGGTGGTCGAGGGCACGCCCCCGGCCGCGCCCTACAGCGGACCGCTGTACCTGCCCACGAAGGACCTGGACGAGAGCACCGAGCAGGCCGCGCTCATCGAGTCGGGCGCCGCGGGGCGGGCGCTGGAGTGCGACGGGGAGGTCTACTCGGGCGGCCAGGGCGAGAGGTGGAGCAAGGGGGACGGCGGTTCGACCCCCGAGGAGGGGCTGAAGCTGTACTTCGACATCGAGCAGCCGGAGGCTCCCCGGTCCGGCTACCGCGCGGAGCGCGAGGAGGACGGCCGCGTCCTCTACTCCTACGACGTGGCGGGCAGGACCAAGGTGGCCGTCGTCGTCGCCAAGGACCGCAAGGGCGCGCCGGGTTGGGGCCCGGAGGTCAACGCCTCCTGCGACCCGGCCGAACTCCCGGCGCGTTTCACCGACTCCCAGGGGTACGAGATCTGGACCGACCGGAGCGGGAAGCGCCTGCCCACCACCACCGTGAGCAGCGGCCCCGGTCCGGAACACTGCGACTGGCAGAGCGCGCACTTCCTGCAGCTGGGCCGCGGGGAGGACGGCCGGCAGTACGTCCGCGATCCCGGCACGGTGTTCGACAGGGACCAGCTCGCCGCCCCGTACGACGGGGACGTCCGCCTGCCCGAGGACGCCCGGGACACCGGATACCGCCTGGACGAACGGGAGTTGTGGCTGACGGACGATCCGTCCAGGGCGTACGTCCGCACCCCCGACGGCGTGGAGGCCTGGCCCCTGGCCGAACGGGGAGTGGCCTGCAAGTGAGCTCTCAGCGGCTCGCGTGCAGGGCGACCAGCAACTGCCAGACCTGGTCGGCGATCTCGTGGGCGTCGGCTTCGAGAAGGCCGTGCAGCCAGTCGGCCAGGACCCCGGCGAAGGTGGCGGCGACGGCCGAGGCGACCAGCGGGGCGTCCGCCGCGCCCGTGAGTTCGCGCTCGCGCAGGCTGTAGGCGCGCAGATCCCGGTGCAGCACCCGGCCCAGCGGGCCACCGCCGCCCGGGGTCATCAGCACCCGGTACAGCGCGGCCCGCGGGGCGAGCGAGTCGAAGAACTCCGCCAGCGCGGGCGGCGCGTGCACCGGGTCGGGCAGGCCGCGCCAGGCGTGCAGCGCGTCCACGGCCTCGCGTACGACGTCCGCGCAGGCGTCGACCGCCAGCGCCTCCAGGCCGTCGTAGTGGACGTAGAAGGTGGCCCGTCCCACCCCGGCGCGGCGCACCAGCGCTGTCACGCCGACCTCCGCGAGGGGCCGCTCGGCACACTCGTCGAGCAGGGCCTGCCGCAGCCGCGCCCGGGTGCGCGCGGCCCGCGGGTCCTGCGGGGCGTCCCCGCTCACCGGGCCAGCAGGACGGCAGCCAGGGCGAGCGCGCCCGGCAGGGCCTGGGCGAACAGGATGCGGCGGTTCGCGGTGACGGAGCCGAAGACGCCGGCGACGACGACACAGACGAGGAAGAACACCTGCACACGGAAGCCGGTGGGATCCGAGGCGACGAGCCCCCACACCAGCCCCGCCGCGAGAAACCCGTTGTACAGCCCCTGGTTGGCGGCCATCGGCGCGGTCGCCGCGGCCATCTCGCGATCGAACCCGTGCAGCGCCCTGCCGGGCTTCTTCTGCCACAGGAACACTTCCATCACCAGGATGTAGCCGTGCAGGGCGGCCACCAGACCGACCAGCACATTCGCCAGGATCTCCATCAGTCGCTTCCTCGATTTCTTGGACGAGTGTCCACTATAGCTGGACAGCTGTCCATGAAGGCGACTGCGGCGGGGAGGTGCGGGGCAACCCCTTAGGTACGTAAAGGGATTTGTCGATGTGTGGGTTCTTGTTCGGAGAGTGACGGAACCCTCACCTCCGCCAGGCGGGCGGGTTTGATCCTTTCAGCCTCAAACCCGATAAGCTCCGGTTCGGCGCTGCGAGTTGACGCGATTTCGATCGGTCGTCGCGTGGTGCGTACTCATGAGTGCGGTCCCCCTGAACACCCCCCTTGTTGGATCGTGTCGCTTCGAAGGATGCAGATGGAACTCGCCACTCCGCCCCCGGCGGCGCGGGCCCCTGTCGCCTGGTACAGCTGGTGGCTGATGCCGCTGGCCTTAGGAGGCGGAACGGTTGCCGCCACGTTCATGAGCTCGGAGCGAATAACCGCCGCCGTCGCCGGTGTCGCCGCGACGGCAGCCAGTGCGGTGTGCGTTCGCCTCCTGCTCCGTGCCCGGACCGAACTGCGCCGCGCGGAGGGCTCCTTCCGTACCTCGCAGGCCGAGCACTCCCAGCAGTGGCAGCAGCACGTCGCCGGCCTGGAGCGGAAGTTCTCGGCCGAACGCGCCGCCCAGGAGGCGCAGTTCGCCGACCAGGCGGGCGCCTACGAGGTGCAACTGGTCGAGCAGTCACGGACGTTCGAGGCACGGCTCGCCGAGCAGACCTCCGCGTACGAGGCACGGCTCGCCGACCAGGCCACGTCCTACGAGTCGCAGCTCGCCGACCAGGCCGAGGTCTGGAAGGAGCAGCTGACGCACCAGCAGGACGCGGTCGCCCGCCTCGCCGGCGAACAACTGCCGGACGCGCTCAAGCGCCTGCGTGACGGCGACGCCATCGACGACCTGCTGCCCAGCACCAACCAGTGCGCCAAGGTCAGTGCCGACCTCCAGGCCGAACTCCGCAAGATCCTCAGGACCGCGCTGATCGGTGTCGAGGAGGAGTTCAACCGCTCGACCTCCGCCGAGCAGGCCGTCATCAGCATCGGCAACCGCATCCACGTGCTGACCAGCAAGCTCCGCGGTCGCCTGCACGAGATGCAGGGCGAGCACGGCCGGCTGCCGGCCGTCGCCCGCGGCCTGATGGAGCTCGACCAGGAGATCGGCCCCGCCGACTGTCTCGCCGCCAGTATCGGCGTGCTCGGCGGCTCGGACCGGCCCGGCCGGCAGTGGCAGGAGCCGCAGCGTCTGCTCAGCGTGGTGCGCGGCGGCATCGGCCGGATCAAGGACTTCCACCGTGTCCAGGTGCGCCACCTGCCCGAACTCGGCGTCGACGGCGGTCTGGTCGACCACCTCACGCTGGTCTTCGCCCACCTGCTGGACAACGCGGCCCGCTACTCGCCGCCCACCGAGCCGGTGATCGTCTCCGGCAAGGAGGTCCCCAACGGCGTCGGCATCGAGATCCAGGACTCCGGCAAGGGCCTGAGCGAGGAGAAGAAGCGCGAAGCCGAGAACGCCCTCGCGGGCACCGGGGCCGGACCGGGCCTCGGCGGCGTCTCGGAGGACGCCAACCTCGGCCTGCGGGTCGTGGGCGCCCTCGCGCGCCGCTACGGGATCCGCGTCACCTTCGCGGACTCCCCCTGGCTCGGCACCTCGGTGGTGGTCGTGGTCCCGCACAAGTACTTCAGCCAGCTGCCCGCGGTCACCCCCGCGGCCACGGCACCGGTGGCCGCGGCCACCCCGGCGCAGGTCCCGGCCGCCGTCGAGTCCGCGGCGGAGGAGACCGACGCCGTGGACACCACGCCCGGCGGACTGCCCAAGCGCAGGAGCAAGCGGAACGAGGCGGAGCGGCACCAGCCGGCCGAGCGCGTCGAGCGGACCGAGGAGACCGGCGTCCTGGCCGTCCCGCCCGACGCCTCCTTCACCGGCCTGGCCGCCTTCGCCACCGCCGGACGCGAGTCCGTCGAGGCGACGGGGACGGCCGACGGCCGCGAGTCCGCAGAGCACCGCACTGAAGAGAGCGACTAGTCCCATGACGCAACAGGGAACCGACGTGAGCTGGGCGCTGCGCGATCTGGTGGAATCCATCCCGGAGATCCGCTTCGCCCTCGTGGCCTCGAGCGACGGCAAGGCAATCACCTCCTTTGGTGCCGAAGACCCCGACGACGTGGACCGATTCGCGGCCGTGGTGGCCGGCCTGCAGGCGCTGGCCCAGCCGGTCGCCGAACAGTTCCCCAAGTACGCGGGGCAGCTCAGGCTGGCGATGATCGAGGTCGACGGCGGTCATCTCTTCGTCGTACGCGCCGGGGTGGAGACGTACCTCGGCGTCCTCGCCAGGGAAGGCCTCGACCAAGGGCTGCTCGGACACCAGATGAGGGATCTGGCCCGCCGGATGGGTGAGCTCCTCGGCACCACTCCGCGCCTGGAGGAGCACTCTGGATGAGTGCTCCCCGTCGGCCCACGGACCCGTCCGGTCTCGAGCGCTACTACGTCCTGACCGGAGGACGTAGCGGACCGGGCGGTTCGGCGTCGAGTCTCGACGTGGCGACCCTCATCGTCTCCCGCACCGCTCCCGTACCGGGTATGCAGCACGAGCACGAGGAGATCCTTCGGCGCTGCCGCGATCCGCTGTCGGTGGCCGAACTCGGCGCCCATCTCGGATTGCCCTTCAACATTCTCGCGGTGCTGCTGGCGGATCTGCTCGAGGCAGGCCGCGTCGAAGCCCGTGACCCCATTCCGGCACACGACGCCGGTCGCGGGCCAGACCTCGCGCTCCTTGAGGAGGTACTCAGTGGACTTCAAAGGCTTTGACCATCCCGGCGGGCCGGATGCCGGGGGCACCCGCTCGGTGAAGGTGATGATCGCCGGCGGCTTCGGGACCGGGAAGACCACGATGGTCCGCTCGGTCAGCGACATCAAGCCGCTGACCACCGAGGAGACCCTCACCCAGGCCAGCGCCGACGTCGACCACCTCATCGGCGTCGCCGACAAGACCGAGACCACGGTCAGCCTGGACTTCGGCAAGATCGGCATCAACGAGAAGCTGGTGCTCTACCTGTTCGGCACGCCCGGCCAGGAGCGCTTCTGGTTCCTGTGGAACGGCCTGTTCAAGGGCGCGCTCGGCGCGGTCGTCCTGGTGGACACCCGCCGGCTCGCCTCCAGCTTCCGGGCGATCGAGGAGATGGAGCGGCAGAACGTCCCCTTCGTGATCGCCCTGAACGTCTTCCCCGACTCCACGAACCACCCGGTCGAAGAGATCCGGGACGCCCTGGACATCTCCCCGCACACCCCGATCGTGGCCTGCGACGCCCGCGACCGGGCCTCCAGCCGTGACGTACTCGTGGCCCTGATACGTCACTTGAAGGAACGCTCCGCCGTCGCACTGGAGCCCCGATGAACGATCAGACCTTAGACGGCCCCGACGCCCCGCGCGGGTGCCCCGTCGCCCACGGCGGGACCGATCCCGCCCGGCTGTACGGACCGGAGGCGGCGACCGACCCGCACGGCATCTATGAGCGGCTGCGCAAGGAACACGGCTCCGTCGCGCCCGTCCTGCTCGAAGGAGACATCGCCGCCTGGCTGGTCCTCGGCTACCGCGACAACCGGCGGGTGCTGGACAACCCCCGCCAGTTCAGCCGGGACGCGCGGATCTGGCGGGACTGGCAGGACGGCCGGGTCGAGGAGACCTCACCGCTGATCCCGATGCTCGGCTGGCGCCCCGACTGTGTCTCCCAGGACGGCGAGCCGCACCGCAGGCTGCGCGGTGCCGTCACCGACGGCCTGCAGGCCGCGACCGGCCGCGGGATCCGGCGGCACGTCACGCACTTCGCGAACAAGCAGATCGACGCGTTCGCGGCCACCGGGCGGGCCGACCTGGTGGCGGACTACGCCGAGCACCTGCCGATGCTGGTCCTCACCCGCATCCTCGGCCTCCCCGCGGCGGAGGGCCGCAGCCTGGTCGAGTCCTGCGCCCAGGTCCTCAAGGGCGGCGAGGGGGCACTCGCCCACAACGACCGCATCATCGAGATCCTCGGCGAACTCGCCGGACGCAAGAAGGCCGAACCGGGCTCGGACTTCACGACCGCCCTGCTCGAGCACCACGCGGATCTCGACATGGAGGAAGTCGTCAGCCATCTGCGTCTGGTGCTGATCGCCGGGCACACCACGACCAGCAACCTGCTGGCCCGGGTGCTGCAACTGGTCCTCACCGACGCCTCCCGGCTCTCCGGCCTGGTCAGCGGTCAGCTGAACATCTCCGGGGTGGTGGAGGAGGTCATGTGGAACACGCCGCCGCTGGCGGTCATGCCGGGCCGCTTCGCCGCCACCGACCTCGAACTCGGCGGACATCACATCCAGGAGGGCGACCTGCTCGTCCTCGGGCTCGCACCGGGCAACCTCGACCCGGAGGTCCGGCCCGATCCGGGCGTCTCCGTCCAGGGCAACCAGTCGCATCTCGCGTTCAGCGCGGGCCCGCACGAGTGCCCCGGGCAGAGCATCGGCCAGTCCATCATCGAGATCGGCGTGGACGTCCTGCTGCACCGGCTTCCGGGTCTGCGGCTGGCCGTACCGTCGGAGGAGCTCGGCTCGACCGCCTCCACGTGGGAGTTCCGGCTGGACAGCCTGCCGGTCGAGTTCCCCGTGTAGCGCGCGCTGCGCGCACTCCCGCTGCCCGGTCGGACCACCGACCGGGCAGCGCTGTCCCGTCACACGGCCAGCAGGTCGTCCACCGAGCCGTGTCCTGCCAGTTCGGCGGCGGCCGCCGGACCGTCCTTGACCGCCGCATAGCGGCCCGACACCAGCGCCCACTCGTAGTTGCCGTTGATCCAGTGCTGGATGGCCTCCACTCCCATCCGCACCCTGGCCCGCTCGTCCTCGTCGAGGCCGAGCTCGTCGCACATACCGGGGACGCGGGCCTCGAGTTCCAGGTACTCGTCGAGGCAGGCGGTCGTCATGCGGTACGCCTCGGCGGCCGCCTCCTTCCACGAGAAGGTCCGCTCCCGGTGCAGCACGGCGATCAGGTTGTGACCGTCGCCCCGGCGTTTCTCGCGCTCGAAGGAGTGGATGTCGTTCATGAAGCCGATGGTGTCCGCGGCCAGATCGCGCATCCTCTCCATCACCGGGTGCGCCATCGCCTGCGACGGCACCTCGAAGCCACGGCTGCGCTCTCCCGCGTCGATGCTGTGGTGGATGCCGACCGTACGGCGACGGAACTCGGTGTACTCGTCGACGCCCAGGGTTCCCGCGAGGCCACGGGCCGCCAGGTCGACCTCCTCGCAGTGGGCCACCAGGAAACGCCCCCAGGAGGCGGCGAACCGGGTCCGCCAGGTCAGGGACATGCCGTCGGACAGATGGTTCCAGACCTCCGCCCAGGCCAGCGTGATGGGGCAGACCACCCGGGGGCGGATTCCCGCCGGCCGCAGCGGGGTGACGATGAGCTCGCGCGCGACCTCCGCTATGCGGTCCGCGCGGTCCGGCTGATGCGCGTCGAACTGGTCGTCGAAGAGGAAGGCCAGCGAGAACCAGTTCATCAGGACGACCATGTCGTCCGCCGAGGCGTGGGGATAGGTGCGGGCGGCGGCCTGCGGCAGGTCCCAGGTCTTGTACTCCTCGAACCCGGCCAGGCTGCGTACCAGGCCCATGTCCCAGATCCAGCGCAGATGTCGCGCCCGGGCGTACTCCAGATGTTCGCTGACGGGGGTGTCGAAGGGGAGGTCGAACCGGACGTCCTGAGGCATGTGCTTCCTTTCGGGAGACGTGACGCAGAGCCCCCCGCCCCTGCGAGCGGGCGGTCATGACGACCGCCCGTGCACTCGAACTGGGCTTCTATGGCCGAAAGTTGAACCGAGAAGCGCTACGAGGCTGCCCAGAGCGTAAATGATCTATACCGTGACCTGGCCGTGATGTCCGTTACTGCACAGGCCAGTTGAGCTGCGTATACTCCCTCGCCACCCACACGTGTCAACGCGCCCTCGACTGGGGGCGCTTGACGCGGGCGGCCGACTGAATCGGCCAGGTCGGGATATCCGCTAGGTACAGGGCGGCGGGACACCACCGTTCCGCGCCCCGGACCTTCGGAGGAGACATGGCACTGGTCAAAGCGGGCGTGGTCGTGCTCGACTGCGCCGAGCCCGAGAAGCTCGCAGTGTTCTACAAGGAGCTGCTGGGCGCCGAGCAGACGCACGAGAGTGCCAACCGGGTCGAGATCAAGGGTGCCGGCGGGATGTCCATGGCCTTCCGCCGCGACGTGAACGCCACGCCGCCGAGCTGGCCCCGGCCGGAGAACGCCCTCCAGGCCCACATCGACTTCGTGGTGGAGGACCTGGACGAGGCGGAGCGCAAGGTGATCGGGCTCGGCGGGCGGCCCCTGGAGACCAGGGACGTGGCCGGACCGTACGAGGAACGCGGCTACGCCGATCCGGCCGGCCACTCCTTCACGGTGCGCCTGATCCCGTCGACGGCGCCCAAACAGGGCTGAGGCCCTGACGAACAGGCTGAGCCGCCAGGGCTGAGCCCCTGACCGACAGCTGAGCCGCCCGGGCAGGGCTGAGCCCCGCCCGGGCGTACCTGTGCGCCGTCGTCAGTCCCGGCCGCCCTTGTCGTCGGCCGGCCAGACGCCGGTCGAGCGTTCGATGGCCTTGGCGCCGGTGCGGTCCACCGCGCTGCGCACCACGGCGAAGATGGCGCCCTGGATGGCGGCGGCCAGCAGGATCTCTCCCCAGCCGCGGTCCCGGTCCAGGGCGTCGGGCGCGTCGTCCTCGTGTCGGATCGCCTTCCAGGTCTTCTGGAAGGCGAGTCCCGCCAGGGTTCCGCTCGTCCAGCCCAGCACGAAGCCGATGGGCTTGTAGGCGAGGGGCAGCTTCTTCTTCTTGGCCACGTGAATCTCCTTGGTCAGCGGATGGGTCGGTGGCTTTCCGGGACCTTCTCGTCCTCGGGTACCGGGCCCGGCGGCGTCCCGTCGCCGAAGGGCCGGCCGCCCAGTTCCTCCCGGTGATGGGGGGCCTGCCAGCCGGACAGGTCCGGCCCGAGGGGGACGATGCCGGTCGGGTTGATGCCGGTGTGCACCTGGTGGTAGTGCCGCTTGATGTGGTCGAAGTCGACGGTGTCGCCGAAGCCCGGTGTCTGGTAGAGATCGCGGACGTACGCCCACAGGACCTCGTTCTCGGCCAGCTTCCAGCGGTTGCACTTGAAGTGGCCGTGGTAGACGGCGTCGAAGCGGACCAGGGTGGTGAACAGCCGGATGTCCGCCTCGGTGAGGGTGTCGCCGACCAGGTACCGCTGCCGGGCGAGCCGGGGTGTCAGCAGGTCCAGCCGGCGGAAGACGCCCGCGCAGGCGGCCTCGTACTCCTCCTGGCCGGTGGCGAAGCCCGCCCGGTACACGCCGTTGTTGACGTCCCTGTAGACGTCCGCCATCACCGTGTCGATCTCGTCGCGCAGGGCCTGCGGATACAGGTCGGGCGCACCGTCGCGGTGCAGGGCCGTCCATTCGGTGGCGAGGTCCAGGGTGATGCGCTGGTAGTCGTTGGTGACCAGCTTCCCGCTCGGCACGTCCACGATCGCGGGCACGCTCACGCCGCCGGGGTAGTCGCTCTCCCGCCGGTCATAGGCCTCGCTGAGGTAGCGGATGCCGAGGACCGGGTCGCGGTCGTCGGCGTCGAGGGTGAAGCGCCAGCTGCGGTCGTCCTGGATCGGGTCGGCGACGGCGAGCGACAGGGCGTCCTCCAGGCCGAGGAGACGCCGGGAGACCAGCGAGCGGCTCGCCCACGGGCAGGCGCGGCTCACCACCAGCCGGTAGCGGCCCGCCTCCACCGGCCAGCCGTCCCGGCCGTCCGCGGTGATCCGGTCCGAGAAGTGGCTCTTGGACCGCGTGAAGGTCTTCTTGCCGTACTCACTGTTGCCGTCGTCCCCGGCACCCATGCTTCCTCCCTGCTGTGCGGCTGCCCGCTGTCGGACCGCCCTGGTGAACGCGTTCCCCGTTTTGCGCCGACGGCACGGTGTGAGCCGTATCGACCGGGGCAGTCGGCGGAGGTGACAGGTACATCTTCAGAAGAGACGGCAGACCGGAAGACGCGCGTCACCGTGCTCGTGGCGCTCACGGCCAACCTCGTGATCGCGGTGGCCAAGGCCGTCGGCGGCCTCCTCGCGGCCTCGCCGGCACTGCTGTCGGAGGCCGCGCACTCCGTCGCCGACAGCATGAACGAGGTCTTCCTGCTCGCCGCGCTGCGCCGCAGCCGCCGCCCCGCCGACCGGCGTCACCCCTTCGGCTACGGCAAGGAACGGTTCTTCTGGTCGCTCCTCGCGGCCGTCGGAATCTTCGTGATGGGCGGCTGCTTCTCCTTCTTCCAAGGGATCGAGGCCCTCAGAAACGGCGCCGAGGAGACGCTCGGCGGGTATGTGGCGGGCCTGGTCGTGCTGGGCGTCGCCCTCATCGCAGAAGGACTCTCGCTGGTCAGGGCCCTGTACCAGGTACGCCGGCAGGGCCGGGGCATGGACGGCCTGCGCGACCCGGCGCTGCGCACGGTCGTCGCCGAGGACGGCACGGCGGTGCTCGGCGTCACCCTCGCGATGGCCGGCATGGCGCTGCACATGGTCACCGGGCAGGTCGTGTGGGAGGCGTCCGCGTCGCTGGCGATCGGTGCCCTGCTCGTCTACGTGGCCTACCGCCTCGGCCGCGAGGCACGGGACCAGCTGATCGGGGAGGCCGCCGACCCGGAGTCCAGCGGCAGGATCCGGGTGCTGCTGGCGGCGCAGCCCGAGATCGACAGCGTGGAGGAGCTGTTCACGATGAAGATGGGGCTGGACTCGCTCCTGGTGGCCGCCCGTGTCGACCTGGTGCCCGGACTGGACAGTGAGCGGGTCGAGGAGGTCGCGGTACGGATCAAGCGGTCCGTCGCCAGTACCGTCCCGGAGGCCGGCCAGATCTTCCTCGACGTGACCGACCGGCCGACCGCCGAGGCAGCGGAAAGCCCCGCCGCGACGGGGGAACGCGGCGGGGCCTGAGGCTCGGGTGCCCGGCGGACGCGGCACCATGCGTCCCGAGCCGAGAATTCTTTCCGGGAGGTTCAGTTACCTTCCGAGGGCTCCAGCACGAAGACCGGTATCTCCCGCTCTGTCTTCTTCTGGTAGTCGGCGTAGGGCGGGTACGCGGCGACCGCGCGCTCCCACCACTCGGCCTTCTCCGCGCCGGTGACCTCACGGGCCGTCATGTCCTGCTTCACCGGGCCGTCCTGGAGTTCCACCCGGGGGTCGGACTTGACGTTGTGGTACCAGACCGGGTGCTTGGGCGCCCCGCCCAGGGAGGCGACCGCGGCGTAACGCCCCTCGTGCTCGACGCGCATCAGCGGTGTCTTCCGTAGCCTGCCGCTCTTCGCGCCGAGGGTCGTGAGCAGGATGACGGGCATCCCCATCATGGTGGTGCCCTTCGTGCCGCCGGAGCTCTCGTACTCCTCGACCTGCTTGCGTACCCATTCCGTGGGGCTGGGTTCGTACTGGCCTTCGAGAGGCATGGCATCCGTCCCATCGTCGTCGACTACGGCTCGTCCGTACCGCGGTTGAACACCGGTACGAACGCTTTTCATCCGTACAGCGTTCCCCAACAGCCCCGAAGAGTGCCCCCCGGCCACTACTTCGCCGGGGTCCGCACCCTCCGAGCGCGTCCGGCACCGTCGGGACCGCACCGCACGACAGGCCGGGCCGTTCACGACGGAGCCACCAGCATCCGCACGGCCAACGCCGTCATCACCCCGCTCGACAGAAGTGCCGTCGCCAGCCGCCCCCGGTGGCCGGTCAGAGCCCGGCCCAGCAGGGCGCCGCCCCCGGCGAGCAGCAGCTGCCAGCTCGCCGACGCGACGAAGGCCGCCAGCACGAACACCCCTTGTTCCAGAGGCCGTACGGCCTCCTCGGCACGGGTGCCGAGCACCAGGGCGGCGAAGTAGATCACGGTGGTGGGGTTGAGCAAGGTGATCCCGAGCAGGGCCAGGAAGGCCCGTGCGGGGCTCGGCGGAGGCGGGTCGGCGCGGGTGGCGAGCCGGTGGCCGCGGTACTGCCGTACGGCCGTGACCACGCCGAGGACCGCGAGCGCCACCAGGACCAGGGCGGAGGCCCAGCGCAGCGGCCCGAGCACCGGCCGCAGCGCGCCGGCGAGGGCGGAGCCGCCGAGGGTGGCCACGAGGGCGTACAGTCCGTCGGCGGCCGCGACGCCGAGTGCGGCGCAGGCGCCGGTCCGCAGGGACGTACGAGCGGTGAGGGAGACCAGGTAGGCGCCGACCGCGCCGACAGGGACGGCGATGCCGTACCCCGCGAGCAGGCCCGCGACGAGCGCGGCGGTCATGAGCGCGCGAGCGTGGGCCTCCATGGACGGCCGGGCTGCTGCTGGACGCGCACCGGACGAACGGCGGTGGCGGTCGGCGGCAGCGGGGCATCGGTTTTCAGCATGGCCAGATCCTGGGGGTGGCGGCCGTGCGGGGACAACCCGTTTTCCGAGGGTGCGGCGACCGCCCCCGGCCGACCTCCTGCCCGGCCGGGAGGCCGCCCGGGCCTGCCCCGTCGGCGCCGTCACGGTGTCCGAGACGGTGGGCTGAGGCTCCCTCCGGCCTCCGCGATGCGCCGCCACGCGGCTTCAGTAGGGTTCCGGGATGGCCGAACCGGACGGGAAACCCTTCCTCTACGTCGTCGTCTGTGCCGCCCAGATCGCGGTGGACGTCAGCAGGCTGATCGCCGCCGCCCGGGAACGCGACTGGGAGGTCGGGGTGATCGCGACGCCCGTCGCGCTGAACGGCTTCTTCGACACCGCCGCCGTCGAGGCGCAGACCGGGCGGCCGATCCGCTCGGCCTGGCGCAGCCCGGGCGACCCGCGCCCCTTCCCGCCGCCGGACGCCGTCGTGGTCGCTCCCGCCACCTTCAACACGGTCAACAAGTGGGCGGCCGGACTCGCCGACACCCTCGCCGTGGCGACCCTGTGCGAGACGTACGGCCTGGGCGTCCCGGTGGCCGTCCTGCCGTGCGTGGCCGACGCCCTCGCCGCCCACCCCGCCTACCAGGACAGTCTCACGCGGCTGCGCGCCATGGGGGTGAGGTTCGGCGAACCGTACTCCGGCGACCCGGGGGAGGACGGCACGCGCCCGGAGTTCCCGTGGGAGCGGGCGCTTGACCTGCTGGGGTGAGCCGGACGGTGCCCATCGGCGGGAAGCCGACGGCAGCCGAAGCCGCCGCTGGACTTCGAGCGGGGGCGAAGCCGTACGCTCCCCTTCGTACCCATCCCGAAGGCAGGAGCGGCAACGATGCAGTACGTGAAGCTCGGTTCGACGGGCCTGGACGTCTCGCGGATCTGTCTGGGCTGCATGACCTACGGCCTGCCCGACCGCGGCGCGCACGAGTGGACCCTCGACGAGGAGGCGTCCCGTCCGCTGATCCGGCAGGCGGTGGAGGCCGGGATCACCTTCTTCGACACCGCCAACGTGTACTCCGACGGCACCAGTGAGGAGATCGTCGGCCGGGCCCTCGCCGACTTCGCCCGCCGCGACGAGATCGTCCTCGCGACCAAGGTGAACGGCCGGATGCGGCCCGGACCCAACGGCGCGGGACTGTCCCGCAAGGCGATCATGACCGAGATCGACCACAGCCTCAGCCGCCTCGGCACCGACTACGTCGACCTCTACCAGATCCACCGCTACGACCCGCACACCCCGGTCGAGGAGACGATGGAGGCCCTGCACGACCTGGTGAAGGCGGGCAAGGTGCGCTACATCGGGGCCAGTTCGATGTTCGCGTGGCAGTTCTCGAAGATGCAGTACACGGCCGAACGCCACGGCTGGACCAGGTTCGTCTCCATGCAGAACCACTACAACCTCCTCTACCGCGAGGAGGAGCGCGAGATGCTGCCGCTCTGCGCGGACCAGGGCGTCGGCGTCCTGCCGTGGAGCCCGCTCGCCCGCGGCCGGCTCACCCGGGACTGGGGCACCGTCACCGAGCGCAGCGCCAACGACGACTTCGGCAGCCGCCTGTACACGGAGGGCGACCGCACCATCGTCGAGGCCGTCACCCGCATCGCGGAGGAACGGGGTGTCCCGCGCGCCCAGGTGGCCCTCGCCTGGCTGCTGCACCAGGACACGGTGGCCGCGCCGATCGTCGGTGCCTCCCGGGCGCGGCACCTCGAGGACGCGGTGGCGGCCGTCGAACTCGAACTCGGCGGCAAGGAGATCGAGGAGCTGGAGCGGCCCTACTCTCCGCACCCGGTCCAGGGTCACTCCTGAGCTTCGCTCAGTGCGGTCCGAGCGGTGCGAACTCCGTGCCGCACGGACCCGCGCCCGCGCTCTGCGGCAGCGGCACCCGGTCGCCGCTCATCGCCAGCGTGCGGTAGTAGTGCCCGATGCGCTCGGTGGAACGGCCGACGTAGTGGCCGATGAACGAGCGGCGGAACCGGTCTGCGGTGCGGTTGGGCTGCGAGCCGTGCACCAGGCTGCCGTTGAAGAACAGGACGTCCCCCGGCTCCATGTCGACGGGTACGGGCGACAGGCCCGGCGGCGGGGGCACGTACTCCCGTGCGAAGGACGTCTCGGGGTCCGCCTCCTCCGGGCAGAACAGTCCCATCCGGTGCGTGCCGGGGACGACCTCCAGGCCGCCGTTGTCCCGGTCGATGACGTCGCAGGCGAGCCAGGCCGCCACACACGTGCCCGGCTCCGCCCGCAGATAGAAGTTGTCCTGGTGCAACGCCTGGCCCCGCGCCCCGGGCGGCTTGAAGTAGAACATGCTCTGCGCGGCCAGCACCTCCTCACCGAGCAGGGTCTCCAGCACCTCGCGCAGCCGCGCGTCCAGCAGCACGTCCCGCGACAGGCCGTCGATCTCGTGCGGGTGCAGCACCCTCGGATACCGCTGCAGCGGATCGGCCGACGCGCGCGGCTCGAAGTGCCCGGGAACCGGCCCGGCCGCGTGCAGCGCCGCGAACGCGGCACACACCCGGTCGGTCTCGTCGTTGCGGAACAGCCCCCGCACGACGGTGAAACCGTCCTCGGTGAACTGGCGCAGCCCGTCCTCGGGCAGGATGGGAGCGCCGGTGGCGCCGATGTCCGTGGCTGTCATACATCCGCTCCTCGGTCCGGTGTCCTCGGCAGACACGCTAGGCCGCCGCGTCCCCGAGGAGGATGCCCGTGACCGCTGACGGATTGCCCGAGACCGCCGCGCCCGGTGATCCGGGCCCGCCGCCGGGTCTGGTCGTCGTCGGACACTTCGACCAGGTGCCGGGGTACGGCGTGAACCGGCCCCGCGGCGCCGACAGCTGGCTGTTCACCTGGACGACCGGCGGACGGGGCCGGCTTCGCCAGGGGGCGGCGCAGGCGCGGGCCGGCGTGGGGGACCTGGTCGTGCTCGCCCCGGGCGTCCGGCACGAGTACGACGTCGAACCGGGCGCCCCGCACTGGCGGTTCTGGTGGGTGCACTGCCAGGCCAGACCGTCCTGGCGCGCCTGGCTGCGCCCGTACGACGTCGGCGACGGCCTGTACGTCGTCACCCCGGCCCCGGCCGGCGCGTCCGCCCGGATCGAGGCGGCCTTCCACCGCATGCTTCCCGACGCCCGCTGGACGGGCGCCGGGGCGCCGCCCGCCTCCGACGCCGACCGGGAGCAGGTCGCCGTGGCGCACGGCACCGCGGCCCGCGAACTCGCCCTGTGCGCGCTGGAGGAGGTCGTCCTGCTCACCGCCGGCGCCGCGCGCACCACGGCACCGCTGCCGGGTGTCGACCCGCGGGTGCGCCGGGCCCAAGAGCTGCTCGCGGCCGACCCGGGGGCGCCGCACACCGTCGAATCGCTCGCCGAGAGCGTCCGGTTGTCCCCCTCCCGGTTCGCCCACCTGTTCACCCAGCAGCTCGGCCGGTCACCGATGCGGGCGCTGCGTGAGGCGCGGCTGCACCACGCCGCCCGGCTGCTGGAAAGCACCGATCTGTCGGTGGAACGCGTTGCCGCGGCTTCCGGCTTCGCCAGCCCCTTCCACTTCAACCGGGTCTTCCGCGAGCGCTACGGCATGCCGCCCGGCGCCTACCGGAGCGGCGGCCCAATGGTTGGCGGGTGAGCGGGAAGGCAGCCTCGATCCGCGGTGGAGTGGGCCTTCAATGGTTGGCGCGAAGTCGAAGCGGAACCAAGTGAATACCGTTGCCATTTGCCCGGGCGATAGCGCGGCATCTGTAAAGGTGTCGCAAAGGGGACGCTATTGACCCGTCGTCAAATACCCTCGGCCGTAACGCAATGCACAAATCCGCTGGATCACTTGTTACGTCTCGCTGACCTGTGCAAAGGTGTGCGTTGTCGGCGCACGGACAATAACGTCTCTCCTGTGCGCACGAGGCCGCTCCCGTACGCTCCCCATGCTTCAAAAGAGCTGCCCCTGGTGGGCGTTCGAGATGCCGAACCCTGTGCGGATGAACCTCGGCGCCTTGTCGGCGGCACCGCATACCCCTTGGTATGGACTTGTACAGAACGCCCTCGGAGGAATGCCGCTGTGAAAGACGCAGGCCTGTCGAATTCCCCGACTCCCGCTCGTCCCTCCGACGCCACGGACGAGCAACTGAGCGCCGAGCTCAAGAAGTGGAGTGGGGCGACACCCGCCCTCCAGCCGGTCGGTGAACTCCTCGACCGGCACTGGGAAGCGGCCTTCGCCTACGCACGGCTGTGCACTGACGGCGCCCGCCCCGCGGGAATGCTCACCACCGCAGCATTCACCCGGCTCTTCGGAGAGACACTGCGCCAGAACGGGCCGACCTCCGCCTGGCGCCCCCAGTTGCTCGTCACCGTGCGCCGCATCGCGGCGGAGTGGGACGGCGACCACAGACGCGACATGCTGCACCCGGAGCTGAGGGCCGTGAGTGGTGGCGGGGACCGCGTCGCCGCCCGCCTGCTGCCGCCGGCCCACCGCCGGCTGCTGTCCGGGGCGTTCCAGCGGCTGCCGCAGTCCGCCCGCTGCCTGCTGTGGCACACCGAGGTCGAGGCCGAACCGCTCGGCACCCCCGCAGCCCTGCTGGGCCTGAGCGAGGAGGACGCCCGCGTCGAACTGCGGCGCGCCCGCGAGCGGTTGCGGGAGGAGTGCCTCCAGGTCCACCGCGAACTCGCCCCCGAGCAGGAGTGCCGCCACTACCTCCGGCTGCTGGACGTGACCTATCGACGCGGCGGTGCCGACATCGACGCCGACCTGCGCGGACACCTGGACGGATGCAAGCACTGTCGGCACACCGCCGACCAGCTGCACCAGTTCAACGCGGGCCTCGGCGGCGCACTCGCCGAGGCGGTCCTCGGCTGGGGCGCGTACGCCTATCTGGAGGCACGCGCCCACGTGCACGACGTCGCCCGCGAGGCGGAGGCGCAGGCCCAGCGGCCGGCCGTGGTGGGCGAGTCCTTCATGGCGACGACGCCGGCCCTGCCCTCGGCCGCCCCGCGAGCGGCCGCCGTCCCGGCGACGGACGCCCGGCACCCGGCCGCCGCAGCGGTGGAGGCCTTCGAGGCGTCCGCACGGGCGGCGTCGGCACCCCCGGCAGGCCCCCGCACCGCCTCCCGCCGCTCCACGCACAAGGCCTCCCGCCGCGTCTCCCGCCGCAACCTCACCGCGGCCGTCCTGACCGTGAGCGGGTTGATCGTCCTCCCGCTGGTCCTGTGGTCCTCGCTCGGCTCCTCCGACGACACCACCCAGGCCGACGGCGACCGTACCTCCGAGGCGCCCGACGGCGACCCCGGCACCGCGAGCGCCGACCCGTCCTGGGTCGGCTCCGGCGACGGCGAGCAGGGCACCATGCGCGGCCGGCTGCACAACGTGGCGTCCGGGCTGTGCGTCGGCGTCGTGGGCGAGAAGGCCGTCGAGGCCGCGGAGACCGAGCTCACCGACTGCACCTCGGACGCCGCCCAGCAGTGGTCGTACGAGCCCGACGGGCTGCTGCGCAACGCGGACGACCCCGACCTGTGCCTGGACTCCCACCTCGGCTACTCGGTGCGGTTGGCCCCGTGCGCCGGCGCGGCCAAGGCGGAGGCCAAGGGCGTCCGCTACGACTTCACCCTCCAGGGCATGCTCGTGCCGCGCTGGGACCAGGACCTGGCCCTGACCCCCGCCGCCACCGACGGAGGGGGCTCGCTGGTCGTCAAGACCCGCGACGACAGCCCCGCGCAGCGCTGGGTGATCGACACCTCGAAGACCGACCTCCAGATGGAGGTGGTCAACTGGGGCGGGGACAGCACCCTGGCGAAGGTGCCCGCGCCCACGCCCGAGCCGTCGAGGACGCCGACCCCGAAGCCCACCCCCACGCCGTCCGCGACGCCGTCGACCCCCAAGGCCTCGCCCACGCCCACCCCGACGGCCACGTACCCGTACCCCACCAGCGGGCCCTGCCAGTACAACCCGTACTACTGCTCGGGCAACGGCCAGTACGGCGGCGGGTACGGCGGGTACCCCGGGTACGGCGGTTACGGGTACGGCTCAGGCGACGGCCGCTACCCCAACTGACGCGACCCCACCTCTCCACGAGGCCCGCGCTTCAGGCCCCGACGACCTGAAGCGACGCCCACAGTGCCACCACGGCCGCCACCAGCGCGGCCGGTGTGGCGAGCAGGCCGAGCCGGGTGAACTCCCCGAGCTCGACGTCGTGGCCGTGCTCGTGAGCGATGCGCCGCCACAGCAGCGTGGCCAGCGACCCGGCGTAGGTCAGGTTCGGGCCGATGTTCACGCCGAGCAGCACCGCGAGGACCGCGCCCGGTCCGGCCGAGGCGGTCAGCGGCAGCAGGACCAGGACCGCGGGCAGATTGTTGATCAGGTTCGCCAGTACGGCGGCCAGCGCGGCGATGCCGAGCAGCGCGACGAGTCCCGTCCCGTCGGGCAGGGCGTGCCGCAGCGCGTCGGCGAGGCCGTTGTCGACCACCGCGCGCACGACGACGCCGAGCGCGAGCACGAACGCCAGGAAGGCCGGCGCCGCCGCCCGCACCACGGTCAACGGGGTGGCCTGCCGCCGGACCAGAGCCCGCCCGGCCAGGACGAGCGCGCCCGCCAGCGCGGCCCAGGCCGGTTCGACGCCGAGGGCGGAGGTCACGACGAACCCGGCCAGCGTGCAGGCGACGGTGACGAGCGCGAACAGCGGCAGCTCGGGCGCCTCGGCGGAGTCGGGGGAGTGGGTGACCTCTGCCAGGTCGCGTGCGAAGAAGCGCCGGAAGACCGCGTACTCGGCGGCGATCGCGACCAGCCAGGGCAATGCCATCAGCGCCGCGAACCGTGTGAAGCTCAGCCCGCTCGCCGCGAACGCCAGCAGGTTGGTGAGATTGGAGACCGGCAGCAGCAGCGAGGCAGTGTTCGACAGGTGCGCGCACGCGTGGACGTGCGGCCCGGCCCGGACCCCCATCCGGGCGGCCGTGGCGAACACCACCGGCGTGAGCAGCACCACGGTGGCGTCCAGACTGAGGACGGCCGTGATCGTCGACGCCAGGACGAAGACCCCCGTCAGCAGCCGCCCGGGCGACCCCGCCGCCCGCCGGGCCAGCCACGCCCCGCAGGCCTGGAAGAGCCCCTCGACGTCGCAGAAGTGGGCGAGCACCAGCACCGCGGCGAGGAATCCGACCACAGGTCCCAGCCGCTCGGCCTCGGCCTGCGCGTGCGCCGGAGAGATCGCCCCGGCCGCGATCACCACTCCCGCCGCCGGGACCGCCAGCACCGCCTCCGGCCGGCCGAAGGGGCGCAGTACGGCCCAGCCGAGGACGGCGACGAGCAGGGCGACGGACAGGGTCTCGGCGAGCGGGGCGTTCAGTGCTGGGTCCTTCGGAACGAGTCAGGCGGTGCCCGGCCATCGAAGCAGACGTCGGTAAGAGACCGGTGAGCGCCTCGGCCGGCCCGCCCGTCGGCGGCTCAGGGGCCGGTGCCGGCGGCGAAGACCGTCAGGCGCACCGAGGACGCGTTGCCGGACACGGGAACCGGCCCGGCCGTCCATGCCACCTTCAGCGGGTCCCGCTCGTCCGGCGGGGTCACCAGCAGCGACTTCGGGGTGGCCGCACGTGCCCCGCTGACCCCGGGATGGGAGAAGGTCAGCCCGGCCCAGGCACTCCTCCCCGGCGCCAGCCGCACTGTCACGGGTGTGTCCGCGGAACGCCTCGGGTCCGGTCCCAGCTGCTTCCCGGACGCGTCGAGGAAGGCGGCGCCCGGGTGGCCGCGCACGGTGCAGGTACGGCCCGACGCGTTGGTCAGGACGATCGGGAAGTTCTCCTGCCCGGCCCCCGGATCGTTGCGCCCGACGGATGCGCGCAGCTCGGAGGTGTGACAGCGGGCGCTCACGGAGGCGGCGGCGGAGGAGGTGTCCCCGGTCGCGGGCGCGGCCGTGCCGGACACCCTCTGCGGAGCACTCGCCGTGCCGTCACCACCGTCACCGCCGCCGCAGGCGGTCAGCAGACCGAGCACCGCGACCGCGCTCACGAGCCGGGCCGCCCGCGACAGGCCCAGAGACGTCTTCGCCATGTCCGCCCACACTCCCGGAACTCCTCGCGCACGCGGCCCCAGGTGCCTACGACGCCGAGTGCTCCGTCACTCCTCGCCGATCAGGTTGATCTCCGACCAGATCGTCTTGCCGTCGGTGGTGTGCCGGCTGCCCCAGCGCTCGGTGAGCTGAGCCACCAGCAGCAGACCGCGGCCGCCCTCGTCCCAGGTCTTGGCCCGGCGCAGATGCGGGGCCGTGTGGTTGGTGTCGGAGACCTCGCAGATCAGTGTGCTCGCGTCGTGGATGAGCCGCAGCCGGATGGGGTGGGCGCCGTACCGGATGGCGTTGGTGACGAGTTCGCTGACCACCAGCTCGGCGGTGAACGCCGCCTCGCTCATCCCCCACCGGTCGAGCTGGGCGACGACCTGCTTGCGGATCGGGGCGACGAGCGCCGGGTCGGCCGGGATGTCCCAGGTGGCGACCTGGGACGCGGGCAGCCCTCGGGTGCGCGCCAGCAGCAGCGCCACGTCGTCCAGCGCGCTGCCCGAGGGCAGCAGACCGTGCAGGACGCGGTCGCAGGTCTCCTCCAGCGAGGCGGAGGGCACCGCCAGGGCGTCGCAGAGCAGGGCGTGGCTGGCGTCCATGTCCCGCTCCCGGGTCTCGATCAGCCCGTCGGTGTACAGGGACAGCACGGTGCCCTCGGTCAGTTCCAGCTCCGTGGACTCGAACGGCAGCCCGCCCAGGCCCAGTGGCGGCCCCGGGGGCATGTCGACCTCCCGGGGCGCGCCGCCCGGCGGGAGCATCACGGGTGCCGGGTGGCCCGCCCGGGCCATCGTGCAGCGCCGCGACACCGGGTCGTACACGGCGTACAGACAGGTGGCGCCGACCTCGCCGGGGCGGCCCTCGCTGCCGGCCTCCGCGGACAGCCGTACGACGAGGTCGTCGAGGTGGGTCAGCAGTTCGTCCGGGGCCAGGTCGATGTCGGCGAGGGTGCGGACGGCGGTGCGCAGCCGGCCCATCGTCGCCGAGGCCTGGATGCCGTGACCGACGACGTCGCCGACGACCATCGCGACCCGCATCCCGGACAGCGGGATCACGTCGAACCAGTCGCCGCCCACTCCCGCGCGGGCCGCCGGGAGGTAGCGCGAGGCCGCTTCGACGGCGGCGGTGCGCGGCAGCGACTGGGGCAGCAGGCTGCGCTGAAGGGCGAGGGCGGTCTCGCGCTCGCGGGAGTAGCGGCGGGCGTTGTCGATGCAGACGGCCGCCCGGGCCGTGACCTCCTCCGCGAGCAGCACGTCGTCCGGCGTGAACGGGTCCGGCCGCCGGAAGCGGGTCAGCACGGCCACGCCGAGGGTCTGGCCGCGGGCCTGGATCGGCACGGACATCGTGGAGTGGATGCCGTACTCCTTGACGCGGTCCCTGCGTGCCGGGTCCCAGGCGAGCCATTCGGCGAGGTCGCGGGTCTCCGTGGTCGCCACGATGGTGTGGCCCACCATCAGCGAGTCGGCCTGGGGCGAGGGGACGGGGTAGAAGTCGACCTGCCCCGGCGTGGCCACGGCCTCGGGGGTGCCGTGGTTCACGGACCGGTGGGCCGCCCGGCGCATCCTGATCGGGGCGGTCAGCCGGACGGTGGAGGGCTCGCCCCCCGCCTCCGGAGGGTCCAGCAGGTCGACACTGACGAAGTCGGCGACGGCGGGGACGAGCACGTCCGCCAGCTCCTGAGCCGTTCGGGTGACGTCGAGGGTGGTGCCGATGCGGACGCTGGCCTCGTTCACCAGCTGGAGCCGCTCCCGGGCCAGGTACTGGTCGGTGAAGTCGTGGGCGGCGACACACACGCCCCGCACCCGTCCCTTGGCGTCGGTGATCGGGGCCATGCGGGCCAGCCAGGCGTTCATCCGGCCGTTGCCGCCGATCGGCAGGTACGTGCGCACGTCGTGGCCCCGGCCGGTGACGAGCACCCGGTGCAGGTGCCGCTCGATGTCCTCGCTCTGCGGTCTGCCGCTCATCTCGGGCACCCGCAGCCCCCGCACCCGCTCCTCGGGCAGCCCGAGCACCTCGGCCATGGCGGCGTTCATCCGGCGCAGCCGCAGCCGCTCGTCGTACACCGCGACGGCACAGGGGGACTGGACCAGCTCGGCCTTGTCCAGCGGGTCGTCGGGCGCGTGCGGGCCGTCCCCGGTCAGCGGAGTGACCAGGAGCCAGTGGCCCGGGCCGTCCTGCGATGCCCTGTGGTGGGCGAGCAGCCACACGGACACCGTCGAGCCGTCGCGGTGGCGCAGGGCGAGAGTGCCGTCCCAGCGGTGCTTGCCCGGCGTGGGAAAGTCCCCCGGGTCGGCCAGCAGCTTGGCGGCGGGGCGGCCCACGACGTCGGCGGTGGGCCAGCCCAGGAGCAGGCGGGCGCCTTCGTTCCACTCGACCACAGTGCCCGCGTCGTCGATGACGGCCCGCGCTGTCGCGGCATCGTCGAACGGATACTCCGGGCTCATCGTCGCCACTCCATCGCGGACACTCACAGTGAACAGGCGCGCCACATCGGTCCCAGCCTAGTGCGTCACGGCCTCTCGCGGACGGGGAACCCCGGTGCCGACGGCGGCCGCCATTGAGCCGTGGTCAAGGGGGAAATCCGGCCGTTGTGACGCCCGGGACAGAAGCAGCCCACCGCACCCTTGACGGGCGCGCGTGGCACACCGTCAGAATCTGTTTGTTCACGATCAGTTGTGAGTACTTCTGGGCCCTAATGAGGGAGAGCCGCCATGACGGTCACTCGCAGATCGCTTCTCCTCGCCTCGGCGGCAGCGCCGGCTGCCGGGGCGCTCCTGAGCACCCCGGCGGTGTGGGCCGCCGAGGCGGCCGGGGGTGCCGCGGGCCGCCGTACGGTCGCGTTGCGCGACGGCTGGCGCTTCGCGCTGGTCAATCAGGGCGGGATCACCGACCCGACCGGCGAGTACGCCGACGCCGCCGCCCCGGGTCACGACGACTCCGGGTGGCGCCAGGTCGCGGTGCCGCACGACTGGAGCATCGAGCTGGCCCCGACCACGCAGAACGGCACCACCAGCGGCACCGGCTTCTTCCCCGGTGGCCTCGGCTGGTACCGCCTCGCCTTCACGCTGCCGCCCGCCCTGGCGGGCAAGCGGATCTCGGTGGAGTTCGACGGCGTCTACATGGACTCGTACGTCTACTGCAACGGCACGGAGGTGGGCCGGCACCCCTACGGATACACCGGCTTCGCCCTGGACGTCACCGACCTGGTGCACACCGACGGCAGCACCGAGAACGTGATCGCGGTCAAGGTGCAGAACCGGCTTCCCAGCAGCCGCTGGTACTCGGGCAGCGGCATCTACCGCGAGGCCCGCCTGGTGGTCACCGACCCGGTGCACGTGGCGCGCTGGGGCACGTACGTCACCACGCCGGACATCACCGAGAAGCGGGCGCTCGTCCAGGTGCGGACCTCCGTGGTGAACGAGACCGGCACCGCGGGCGAGGTCGAGATCCGCTCCCGGATCAAGGACGCCACAGGCCGCACGGTGGCCCGTGCGGCCACCACGGTCACCGTCGACGCCGAGGCGACCGAGACCCACGAGCTGACCGTCGCCAGACCCAGGCTCTGGGACTTCGCCTCGCCCCACCGCTACACCCTGGAGACCGAGCTCCGCGTCGCCGGCAAGCCGGTCGACACCTACCGCACCCCCTTCGGCATCCGCACCCTCCGCATCGACCCCGACGAGGGCTTCCACCTCAACGGCCGCCACGCCAAGATCAAGGGCGTCGACCTGCACCACGACCTGGGCGCCCTCGGCGCCGCCGTGAGCATCGACGCGATCCGCAGACAGATGACCATCATGAAGTCGATGGGCGTCAACGCCTTCCGCACCTCCCACAACCCGCCCTCCCCGGAGATGACCGAGGTCTGCGAGGAACTGGGCATCGTGATGATGGTGGAGGCGTTCGACTGCTGGCGCAGTCCCAAGACGCGCTACGACTACGGCAGGTTCTTCGACGAGTGGGCCGACCGGGACATCACCGAGATGGTGCTGGCCGCCCGCAACTCGCCCGCCGTCATCATGTGGTCGATCGGCAACGAGATCTCCGAGTTCACCTCCACCTCCGGCCTCGCCATGGCGGACCGGCTGATCGCCGCGGTCAAGGCGTCCGACGACACCCGCCCGGTCGTGATCGGCTCCCACCGGCACCGCACCGTGCCCGCCGTGGGCTCCCCAGGCGACCTGATCCTCGCCAAGCTCGACGGGCTCGGACTCAACTACAACACCGCCAAGTCGGTGGACGCCCTGCACGCCCGCTACCCGAACCTGTTCCTCTTCGAGTCGGAGTCGTCCTCCGAGACCTCCACCCGCGGCACCTACCAGGAGCCCGAACGCCTCAACACCGGCGAGAACCACACCCCGGGCAAGCGGGAGACCTCCTCGTACGACAACAACCTCGCCTCCTGGACGATGAGCGGGGAGTACGGGCACAAGAAAGACCGGGACCGGAAGTGGTTCACCGGGGAGTTCCTGTGGTCGGGCATCGACTACATCGGCGAGCCCACGCCCTACGACGTCTTCCCGGTGAAGGCGTCGTTCTTCGGCGCGGTCGACACGGCCGGCTTCCCGAAGGACATGTACTACCTCTTCCAGAGCCAGTGGACCAGCGAGCCCATGGTCCATCTGCTGCCCATGACCTGGAACCACGAGAAGGGCGACACGGTCGAGGTGTGGGCGTACTCCAACGTCGCCACCGTCGAGCTCTTCCTCAACGGCAGGTCCCTCGGCACCCGGACGTTCGACGAGAAGAAGACCACCGACGGCCGCGCGTACCTGGAGACCACCGAGGCGACCGGCGACGACAAGACCTTCACCGACGGCCCCTACCCCGGCAGTTACACCAGCCCGAACGGCAGCGCGGGCAAGCTCCACCTCACCTGGAAGGTGCCCTACCAGCCGGGCGAGCTGAAGGCGGTGGCCCGCCGCGGGGGCAGGGTGGTCGCCACCGACGTCCTGCGCACCGCAGGGAAGCCGCACGCCGTACGCCTCACCGCGGACCGCAAGACCGTCGCCGCCGACGGCCGTTCGCTCGCCTTCGTCACCGCGGACATCGTGGACGCCCGCGGGGTCGTCGTACCCGGCGCCGAGCACCTGATCTCCTTCGGAGTGAAGGGCGGCTCCCTCGCCGGTCTCGACAACGGCCGTGAGGAGAGCGCTGAGCGCTACCAGGCGAGTACGCGAACCGCCTTCCACGGCAAGGCACTCGCGATCGTGCGGTCGGGCACCGAGCCGGGGGCCCTGAAGGCGACCGCGCGGGTGGAAGGGCTGCGGTCGGGCACCGTGACCGTGGGCACCACGCCCGCCCGGTCGGCCGCGACCACCCCGGCGGCCGCCTTCGAGCCCGACCACCCGGCGCCCTCCGGCCACCCCTACGCGGACGCCAGTTACTCCGGGCGCGCGGACACCCTCCCGGCCGCGATGCTCGACGGCGACCCGGCCACCGGCTGGTCCAACGCCTTCACCAAGGCGGCCACCGCCCTGCTGCCCGCGTTCAGCGGCGCCAGGGCCGAGGACTGGGTCTCGGTGGACTTCGGCCGGACGCGGACCTTCGACCGCGTGGAGGTCTCCTTCACCCTGAGCGCGGCCCACAGCCTGCCCGCCTCCGCCGAGGCCGAGGTGTGGGACGGCATCCGGTACGTGCCCGTCGAAAGGGCGGCCGTCGACTGGGGCACCGCCTCGGACGAGCCGACGGTCATCACCTTCGACGCCGTCCGCGGCTCCCGGCTGCGACTCACGCTGACCAGCGCCCACCCCGGCGAAACCCGGGGTGCGGTGCGCATCAGCAGGCTGGAGGTCCCGGCCGGCTGAGCCGGGTCGTGCGGTCCGGACGGGAAACCAGTCCCGTCCGGACCGTTGACTCGGTGTCATGCCTCCAACAAACATGGCCTGCGTCCGCATCTGGGAGCGCTCCCACGCCGAGCGTCACCCGCACCTCCCCCCGAGGAGCCCAGACGTGAAACGACGCAGAACCGCCTTGCTCTCCCTGACGGCCCTGTTGGGGGCGGCACTCGTGGGCCTCCCCGCCCCCGGGGCCGCCGCCGACGAGGTCGAACAGGTCAGGAACGGCACCTTCGACACCACCACCGCCCCCTGGTGGACCACCAGCAACGTCACCGCGGGCCTGTCCGACGGGCAGCTGTGCGCGGACGTGCCGGGCGGCACCGCCAACCGCTGGGACGCCGCTGTCGGCCAGAACGACCTCACCCTGGTCAAGGGGGAGTCGTACAGGTTCTCCTTCACCGCGAACGGCACACCCGACGGACACGTCCTGCGCGCGATCGTGGGCCTGTCGGCCGCCCCGTACGACACCTACTTCGAGGTGAGCCCGCAGCTGAGCGTGTCCGGGAACGCGTACTCCTACACGTTCACCTCGCCCGTGGACACCGCCCAGGGCCAGGTCGGCTTCCAGCTCGGCGGCAGCGCAGAACCGTTCCGCTTCTGCATGGACGACGTGTCGCTGCTCGGCGGGGTACCGCCCGAGGTCTACGAGCCCGACACCGGACCCCGGGTACGCGTCAACCAGGTCGCCTACCTGCCCGCGGGCCCCAAGAACGCCACCCTGGTCACCGACGCGACCGCGAAACTTCCCTGGCAGCTCGAGAACTCCGGCGGCGCGGTCGTCGCCCGGGGCTGGACCGTGCCACGCGGCACCGACGCCTCCTCCGGACAGAACGTCCACTCGGTCGACTTCGGCGCCCACAAGAAGCAGGGCACCGGTCTCACCCTGGTCGTGGACGGCGAGAGGAGCCGCCCCTTCGACATCGGCACGAGCGCCTACGAGAAGCTGCGCCTGGACGCCGCGAAGTACTACTACACGCAACGCAGCGGCCTCGCGATCCGCGACGACCTGCGCCCCGGCTACGCCCGCCCCGCCGGCCACGTCGACGTGGCGCCCAACCAGGGCGACTCGAACGTGCCCTGTCAGCCGGGCGTCTGCGACTACACGCTCGATGTCACCGGCGGCTGGTACGACGCCGGCGACCACGGCAAGTACGTCGTCAACGGCGGCATCTCCACCTGGGAGCTGCTGAGCACCCACGAGCGTTCCCTGACGGCCCGCACCGGGCAGCCGGCCAAGCTGGGCGACGGCTCGCTCGCCATCCCGGAGAGCGGCAACAAGGTGCCGGACATTCTCGACGAGGTCCGCTGGGAGCTGGACTTCCTGCTGAAGATGCAGGTTCCGGACGGGCAGCCGCTGGCCGGCATGGCCCACCACAAGATGCACGACGAGCAGTGGACCGGGCTGCCGCTGCTGCCCAGTGACGACCCGCAGAAGCGTGAACTGCACCCGCCGAGCACCCAGGCCACGCTGAACCTCGCGGCGACGGCCGCGCAGGCCGCCCGCCTGTACCGGCCCTACGACAAGGCCTTCGCGGCGAAGGCCCTCGCCGCCGCCCGCAAGGCCTGGACGGCCGCCCTCGCGCATCCCGAGATGTACGCCGACCCCAATGACGGCATCGGCGGCGGCGCCTACGCCGACTCCGACGCCACCGACGAGTTCTACTGGGCGGCGGCCGAGCTGTACCTGACCACGGGGGAGAAGGCCTTCGCGGACCACGTCCTCGCCTCGCCGGTCCACACGGCCGACATCTTCGGCCCCCTCGGCTACGACTGGGCCAGGACGGCCGCGGCGGCCCGCCTGGACCTCGCGACCGTACCGAGCAGGCTGCCCGGCCGGGACAAGGTGCGCCAGTCCGTGATCAAGGGCGCGGACCGCTACCTGGCCACCCTCAAGGCGCATCCGTACGGCATGCCGTACGCCCCCGCCGACAACCTCTACGACTGGGGCTCCAACCACCAGATCCTGCACAACGCGGTCGTCATCGCCACCGCGTACGACATCAGCGGCGCCTCGAAGTACCGTGACGGCGCCGTCCAGAGCATGGACTACATCCTCGGCCGCAACGCGCTGAACATGTCGTACGTGACCGGCTACGGCGAGGTCAACGCCCACAACCAGCACAGCCGTTGGTACGCCCGCCAGCTCGACCCGAGCCAGCCGGCCCCGCCCGACGGGACCCTCGCGGGCGGACCGAACTCGAGCATCCAGGACCCCTACGCACAGAGCAAACTCCAGGGCTGCGTCGGTCAGTTCTGCTACATCGACGACATCCAGTCCTGGTCGACGAACGAGCACACCATCAACTGGAACTCGGCCCTGACCCGGATGGCGTCGTTCGTGGCGGACCAGGGGTAGGAGCGGGCGGCTCGTGCTCCACGAGTCGCCCGGCCGTGCGACGCCGGTTCCTGGCACGGGGCCGGTGGACGGTGACCCAAGCCGCACCCTCGGGTCACCGTCCACCGGCCCCTCCGGTACCGGCGCGCTGTCTGTCTGACCTGGGGATATTTACGCGTAAGTACCCGCGCGGTACCGTGAGGGCATGCCAGCTCTCAACGTGGAGTTCAGCGACCGCGAGCTAGAGGACCTGCGGCAGATCGCCAAGGAGCGGGGTACGTCCATGAAGGCCCTCGTGCGAGAGGCGGCCGCCGCCGACATCGCCCGGCACCGAGCACTGCAGGAGGGCGCGGAGGCGTTCCGCCGGTTCTTCGCGTCCCACGCCGAGGAGTTCGCGCAGGCCTTCCCGGACGACGAACCGTCCGCCAAGGGCGAGGGGCGGGTCGCCTGACCCATGGCTCCCGTCGTTCACATCGACGTGCCCTGGCTGCTCCAGCGGCACGAAGAGGTTCTGCCCGACCAGCCCACGATCAACGACTTCTCCGCCCTGGTCGCCGCCGTCGCCCGGCACCGCGTCGACCCGCCCCGCCTCGGCGTGGACTCCGACCCGGCCTGGCGGGCCGCCGCACTGCTGCACACCATCGCCCTGCTCAAGCCGCTGCCGTCGGCCAACGCACGCTTCGCCTGTGCGACGGCGGTGGCCTACATGTTCGTCAGCGGCGTCGGCATCGACCCGCCCTACGGCGCCCTCGTCGACCTCGCCCGCGACCTGATCTCCGGCAAGACGGACGTCTACGGCGCGGCCGACCGGCTGCGTTCCTGGCAGATCTGACGTTCCCCGGGTGTCGGTGCATCGGCCGTCCTCGGGGCCGCCGACCGAGGGCGGGAGGAACGGGGTCGGCGGCCGGCTGCGCGCAGGAGAGCCGCCGTCCTGCGCGGGGGCCTCCGAGGATGGGCCGGTTCCAGTGCACTACGCGGCGGTGTGCGCCGGGAGCGTGCGTACCGCTCCGGCGCGTGTGCGTGCATCACACGGGGCGCACGCGAGGGCGGAAAGAACCGGTGCGGGCGCGATGAGTTGCCTACTGCCGTGCGGCCGTTTCTGACTTTCTTTCAATGATGTGCAGGTTTCTCCAGTGCCTTGTTGGCCGTGAGTGACTTGTGCGAGGGTGAACAACCGTGTGGGGGGTAAGGGCCGGCTCGCATTCGTTCCGTGGGGAACCGGGGCGGACGGAGGCGGTGAATTCATACTCCTCATGTCCGCGCCGGAAAGGTGAGTGCCAGTCCGGGCTTCTTTTCGGCGGTAAGAACTTCTGTGCCCCCGTGTGCGTGGGAAGGAATCCGCTCAGTGCCAACCCCCCATCCTCCTCGCCCGCCTTACCCCCCGGTCGGCGGGGCTCCCGAGGAATCCGACGAGGGCCTCGGCGCCGCGCTGAGAGGCCGTTCGGACGTCGAGGTCGGCAAGTCCGTCGCGCTGCTCATGGCGCGGCACTGGCAGCCGGTCCACGAGTACGCGGCGATCTGTCTCGCCTCCCCGGAGGGCACCGCCTCCATGGTCACCGCCGCCGCCTTCCACCAGGTGCTCGACCGGCTCACCCTGGGCGAGCCGGCCGTGGCGCTGCGGCCGCGGTTACTCGTGACAGTGCGGGACACCGTCAGACAGTGGTCCTCCGAGGAGCACATATCCGGAGCACTGCCGGAGTTGGGGAAACCGGCCGGAGGCCGCGGTATGCGGGCGGCCAAGTCGCTGACACCCGAAAATCGCAAGTTGGCCGAGCGTTCATTCCACGCTCTTCCCGGACTCGCCCGGTGTTTGCTGTGGCACGTCGAGGTCGAGGCGGAACCCATGGCCGTCCCCGCCGCTCTCCTCGGCATGGACACCGGCACCGCGTCGGCGGCTCTCGAACAAGCGCGTGAAAAATTCCGTGAGGGTTGTGTACATGCCCATCGAGAACTCGCGCCGAGCAAGGATTGCCGCTTCTACAACCGTCTCCTCGACGTTCCGATTCGCCGCGGCGGGGCGCTGTTGCCGGATGTCCAGCACCATCTGGGGGAGTGCCGCCACTGCCGGAACGCCGCCGAACAACTGAGTCATTTCGAGGGCGGCCTGGGTGTCCTGCTCGCCGAGTCGGTGCTCGGCTGGGGCGCCCGGCGCTATCTCGAGTCCCGGCCGAGCCGGTCGCAGGAGCCGCCCCGCGCGCGCGGCTCCTCCCGGCACGGCGGCGGACGCCGTCGGCTGCTGCCGGGGATCCCCTCGCCCGGCCGCCGGCCCCTGGGCGGACTGCGCTCCTCGAGGACGCTCCTGACGGGCGTGGGCCTCGCCTCCGCCGGGCTGCTCGCGACCGTGCTCGTCGCCGGCCAGTGGTCGGACGGCGACGGGGTCGACCCGGCCGCCTCCACCAGCGGGAACGGGGCCGTGGGCGCGGCACCGGGAGCCGGCGGCCAGGCCCCGCCCACGGCGTCCTCCGGCACCGCCCAGCTCCCCATCGCTCCCGGCCGCACCAGGCTGCGCAACCTCGGCGCCGACCTGTGCCTGGACATCAGGGGCGAGCCCAGGTCCGGCGCCGGGACCGAACTGGCGGCGTGCTCGTCCGTGCCCACGCAGCAGTGGTCGTACGAGAGCGACGGGCTGCTGCGCAGCGTGGCGGAGCCCGACCTGTGTCTCGACTCGCACGCCGACGCCGGGGTGGTCATTCTCGGCACGTGCGCGGGCGAGAAGGCGAAGCGGGCCGACGACGTGCGCTACGACCTCACCGTGCAGGGCGAGTTGCTGCCCCGCTGGGACGAGCAGCTCGCCCTCACCACCACCGGCGCCGACCCGGGTTCCGACATCGTCGTCAAGGTCCGTGACGGGGTCACCGAGCAGTACTGGCTCGCCGACCCCGCGTCGACGGCCACCCCCGGCTCGCTGTCGGCCACCGGCACGCGGGCGCCCGGCGCGCGGGCGGTGGGGCTTTCGGACCGGGGTTAGGGCTTGGCCGGCGGGGTTCGTCCGGCTCTCATGCGGGCTCCTCCACCAGGTCGGCGGAGCCCACGGTCGCCGGGGTGGCGTGTCCGGACAGGGCGAGGGTGAGGTCCAGCTCCGCCAGCAGACAGCGGATCACGTGCTCGACGCCCGCCTGGCCGTCGAGTCCGAGCCCGTAGACGTACGGCCGTCCGACCAGGACCGCCCGGGCGCCGAGGGCCAGGGCCTTGAAGACGTCGTCGCCGGTGCGGACGCCGCTGTCGAACAGGACGGTCAGGCGGTCGCCGACCGCTTCCGCGACCCGCGGCAGCGCGTCGGCCGCCGCGACCGCGCCGGCCACCTGACGGCCGCCGTGGTTGGACACCACCACGCCGTCCATCCCGGCGTCGGCGGCGAGGCGGGCGTCGTCCGGGTGCAGCACGCCCTTGAGGACGATCGGGCCGTCCCAGTTCTCCCGCAGGAACGCCAGGTCCGGCCAGGTCTTGCCGGGGTCGGCGAACATGCCGACGAAGTGCATCACCGCCGCGTTCGGGTCCTCGTGCACCGGCTTGGCCAGGCCCGCCCGGAACGCCGGGTCCGAGAAGTAGTTGGCGGTGCCCACGCCGTGCAGGAACGGCAGATACGCCTGGTCGAGGTCGCGCGGACGCCAGGACAGCAGCGGGGTGTCGAGCGTGACGACCAGCGCGGTGAACGCGGCGGCCTTCGCCCGGTCCAGGAAACTCCGGGCCACCTCCGGGTCCTTCGGCCAGTACAGCTGGAACCACCGCTCGGCGTCGCCCATCGCCTCGGCGACCTGCTCCATCGGCGTACTGGACGCCGAGGACAGGATGTACGGCACACCCTGCGCCGCGGCGGCCCGGGCGGCGGCGGGCTCGGCGTCGGGGTGCATGATCGACAGCACGCCGACCGGCGCCAGGGCCAGCGGCGCGGGCAGGGCGCGGCCGCACACCTCGACGGACAGGTCCCGTTCACGGACGTCCCGCAGCATGCGCGGCACGATCCGGCGACGCTCCAGTGCGGCCCGGTTGGCGCGGGCCGTACTGCCGTCCCCCGCGCTGCCCGCCACATAGCCGACCGGGCCGGGGCCGAGCCGCTGCCCGGTCAGCTCCTCCAGCCGGGTCAGATCGGTGGGCAGGCGCGGTACGGCGCCCGACATCCCGTTCAGATAGATCTCGTACTGGAAGTCCGCCCAGTGCTTGGCCATCGGTACCGCTCCGCCTCTCCTCGTCGAGCAGCGTCGCCCCGACGATACCGGCGAGTAGGCGCGGGTCCGCCCGCTGTTCGGGAACAGCGGCCGTGTGCGGGATCCGCACCGGAGGCCGGTTCAGCCGTCCTTCGGAGCGTGACCTGAGGAGTCGTCCACCGCCCGGTCACTCACCGTCCGTCGCGGCGTCCTCCGGCTCGGCGTCGGGCCCCTGGGCCCGCACCCGCTGCACGTGTTCGAGGGAGTCCCGCAACTCGGCGAGCCAGTCGTCGGTGTGGCGCTGGACCAGGCGGACGCACCAGGCGAGGGCGTCGCTGCGGCTGCGGGCGACACCGCCGGCCACGAGGGTGTCGAGCACCTGGCGCTCGGGCTGGCGCAGCCGGGTCATCACGGGCGCCGCCACATGGGTGAACAGGACCCGCTCCCCGCCGCACTCCACGCCCCAGGACACCTTCCTGCGGAACCGGTGCTCGGCCTCGCCCGCCACCGCGATCCGGGTCTCCCGGGTGCGCTCCCGGAACTCCTGGACCCGGCCCTGGACGGCGGCCTCCCGTTCGGCGGCCGAGACGTCCTGCGCCAGCCGGGGCTCGGGAATGCGGCCGATCACGGTGATCTCCTCGCGGTCGGCCGTGACCTCGACCAGCGCCTCGAAGAGGTCGTCCGGCAGGCGGCCGGCGAACCAGCCGCGCAGCTTCTCGTGCTGCTCTTTCGTAATCATGTAATCACGATTACTCCATCTCGGTGGGAAGGCAAGGGGCGGACCGGAAGTGCGCCGAGGGCTGAATCGGAATGTTTCAGGCCTATTAAGTGACGGGGGGAATCCGGCCATCCGGCCGGAACGGGAGATCGGGCACCGTGCGATTGCAGGGTGGGTGCGTTCGAATTCCGTTACTTCACGCCACTGATTCAATACGCAAGGTTACTGAAACCGGTGGGGTCGATGTGAGATTCGGGGCCGGACTCGGCAGACTCGCGCTCGCCGCGCCGGCACCGACCGAGTCGGATCGCGGCACACCGACATCTCGTCGAATCGAGCGGAAGGATGCACACAATGCGGAACACCGCGCGCTGGGCAGCGACCCTGGGCCTTGCGGCCACCGCCGTCTGTGGACCCCTGACGGGCGCCGCCCTCGCACAACCGACCACCACCCCGAACGCGCTCTACGCCCCCTCGGCCCTGGTCCTCACCGTGGGCCACGGCGACAGCGCCGCCACCGTCACCCCGGAACGCGCGGTCACCCTGACCTGTGCCCCGACCGCCTCGGGCACCCACCCGGCCGCCGTCTCCGCCTGCGCGGAACTGCGCGCCGCGGACGGTGACTTCGACGCCCTGGCGGTCAGGGACGGCGTCCTGTGCACCAAGGAGTACGACCCCGTGGTCGTCACAGTCGACGGCGTGTGGCGCGGTCAGCGCGTCTCCTACGAGCGCACCTTCGCCAACGAGTGCGTGAAGAGCTTCCAGGGGAGCAGCGTCTTCACGTTCTGATGGACCGGGATCGCACGTTCTCCGGAATGTCCCGAGGGGCCCGCAGATGGGGAGTGCGAGCCGCTTTCGCGGAGACCTGTGATCCCGCACCGGGGGTCGGTGGGCGGAGTGGGGCCGCCCGCCGACCCCTCGGGTCACTTCCCTTCCCTGTCCTTCTGTTCTTGGCCGCCCTGCTGGTTCCGGCTCCGGTCGCGGTGACTGGTGTCGCACCAGGGGTACCGCCGGCTGCGCCGGCAGGTGCACAGAGCCACCCGGAAGCGGTCGGAGCGGACCGTGGTGCCGTCCTCCAGTTCCACCTCCACCGGCCCCTCCACCAGCAGCGGGCCCCGGCGTTGCACGGTGATCCTGCGAGGCGTGTCAGACGGGGAGTTCGGCACGGACGACCACCAGCTCCTCCTGCTTCTCGGCGGGAGGCAGCAGCCCGCGCTCCCGCAGCCAGCCCTCCCGCCCCCGCAGCACCGGACCGAACGCGATCCGGCTGCGGCGGGTCACCGACGCCTTGAGTCCGGCCGTCCGCAGATGCTCCAGCGTCCGGCCCGGATCGCTGAGCGCGGAGTGCACGATCAGCACGACGCCCCCGGGGCGCAGCAGATCCGGTGCCTCCCGGCAGATCCGGTCCAGTACCAACCGCCCGTCCCGGCCCGCGTCCCAGGCCCGGGCAGGACCGCGCGGCAACCGCACCATGGGTGCCGGCACGTACGGCGGGTTGGTCAGGATGAGGTCGAAGGACTGGCCCCGCACGGGGCCGAAGAGGTTCCCGCGCCGTATGCGTACTGGCACTCCCGCCCGCCAGGCGTTCAGCCGGGCCGTGGCCACCGCTCGCCACGACACGTCCACGGCGGTCACGCGTGTGCCGCGGCGCGCGGCCTCCAAGGCCAGCGCACCGGAACCGGTGCCCACGTCGAGGACCTCCGCGCCCGGCGGAAGCGGTTCTTCTGACAGGGCCCCGGCCAGCAGGGCGGTGTCCTCCTGAGGGGCGTAGACGCCCGGGAGGACCAGCGGCAGTACCAAAGGATTCACGTCGCTCGTGTACCCCGGCAATCAGGAGATATGGGAGATTTCGGAAACCGTGGGCGTGCGCAGCGACGACCGTCCGGCCCGCCAGTCGGTGAGCAGCCGGGCGGCCAGGTGGCCCTCGACGTGTTCGGTGGCGTCGATGCCGAAGGCCACGTCGGCCGCCAGATGCGGCTCCTCGGCGAGCAGCCCGCCGATGACCTCGTGGCGTACGACCTGCTCGTGCACGGCGTCCGCCTCGACGTGCTCGTCGTAGAAGAACTCGGCCGCCGGTCCGGCGTCCGTGCGCCGCATCGCCTCGGCCAGCCGCCGGGAACCGGGTGACGACGTGATCTCGACCGACGCGAAGTGACCCACCAGGGCGCCCCGCAGGGACCGGTGCAGACCGAACAGGGACATGAGGTTCACCGTGGCCAGCATCTCCGCGCAGGCCGCGTCGAGGTAGTGCCCGTACGCCGTGTCGAGGTCCAGGTCGCACATCAGGTCGGCGAACAGCCGCGCGTGCACCCGGTCGGGGCGGCCGCCGCCGTACTCGTCGAACTCCACCGCCGCCATCCCCGCCTTGGCCCGGCCCCACAGCCGCGGCAGCACCCAGGCGTGCGGATCGGCCTCCTTGAGGTGGTACAGCGAGCGCTGCGCGGCGTACTCGCGCAGCTGCCACAGCTCGCCCTCCTTCTGCAGGTAGTGGCTGACGCCCGTCCCGTCGAGGGGTTCGACCAGGAGGTCGGCGAGCGCGTCGTCCACGCTGTCGTGTACGGCCGTGTCGGCACGCAGCGCGGCCAGGAAGCGGTGCTCCAGCGCGGCGCGGGTGCGCAGCAGGTCCGGGTCCCACTCGCGGTCCGGGGCGACGCCCTCGAACCCGCGGTAGTGCAGCTCGTAGCAGAGGTACAGCGCGAGCTGGAGGTCGTCGCCGTAGACGGCCGCGCCCGCCACCTCCTCGTGGTCCGGCAGTGGTCCGGCGCCCCGCAGGTACTCCGCGACGGCTGCCGAGACCGGCCCCCGGGCGAGGGGCAGCCGTGGTTCGTGACTCTCGTGTGGCATGAGCCCCGGGTACCCCGGCCGTGCTCGGCCATCCACCGGCGTGGAGCCGCCCAGAGGGGGTACTCCGAGCCCACATGAAGGCACTCGTGATCAACTGCACGCTCAAGAAGTCGCCGGACCCCTCCAACACCGAGGCACTGGCGGGCGTCGTCGCCGAGCGGCTCGCGAAGGACGGTGCGGACGTCGAGGTCGTCCGGGCCGTCGACCTGGCCATCGAACCGGCGTGACCAGCGAGCCCGTACGCGAGGGCGACGACTGGCCGCGCGTCCACGACAAGCTGCTGGAGGCCGAGATCCTCGTCATGGCCTCGCCGACCTGGCTCGACCGGCCCTCCTCCCCCGCCTGGGGGCACCCCTCTGGGGGAGGGTGCTGGAGCGGATGGACGCGCTCATGTCCGAGACCGACTGCGAGGGCAGGCCGGTCGCCCCGGGTCGCGGGTGTGGTCGTCACCGGCAACGAGGACGGCGCCCACCACGTCATCAGCGAGATCTCGGGCGCGCTCGCCGACATCGGCTACACCATCCCCGGCCGGGCGTGGACCTACTGGCACCTCGGGCCGGGCCCGGGCCCCGACTACCTCGACGACGAGCAGGGCCGCGACCGGTCGCACCAAACGGGCCGGGCCATGGCGGCCGACCTGTACGGCGTGGCGAGCGCCCTGGCGGCGCACCCCCTGGGCGCGCCGCCAGGCTAGTGTCCTGCGCCGTTAATTCGTCGTCGGTTCTTGGCAGTCCGGCGCTGCCGACTCGGTCGAGTACTCGCAGGCCGGGGCCGGAGGGGCGGCCGACCAGCCCGGCAGGGCAAGGCGCGAATCTGCCGACGAACTTCGGGCGCAGCACACTAGTCACTCGCCCTCGGACTCCTCCTGCGCGCGGGTGTTCGGGGTGATGGCCTCCGAGGCCTCGCCCCGGTGCCGCCGCTGCTCGGCGGAGTCCCGGGTGCGCGTCTCGGCGTCCTCGACCTCACGCAGGACCTCTTCGAACGCGGTCCCGGGCTCATCGGTCCGGCCGTCCTTGCGGTCGCTCTTCCCGGCATCGGACACGGCTGTCTCCTTCCTCGGGTTCCTGGGATTCCTGGGGTTCCTCAGGCTTCTTCCTCTGGCTTCCTCGGTTCAGTTGGTCGCCGTGGCGATGCGCAGCGGTACCGGACCCGGGGGAGCGGTCTCCTCGTTGCGGCGGACGATCTCCGCCCACCAGGACGCGCCGTCCTCGATGTGACGCAGCAGCACGCCTTCGCGGATCGCCCACGGGCAGATCGTGAGCGTCGTGATCCCGGTCAGTTTCATGGCCGTGTGCCCGACCACCGCGCCGGCCAGGCTCTGCATCGCGCGGGGGGCGGAGATGCCGGGCAGCAGGGCGCGTTGGGCGGCGGGCAGGACGGCCAGGCGGCCGATCGCCTCCCGCAGGTCCGCCCGGCGCAACCGGCGTTCCTCGAACGGGCCGTAGCGTCCGGGAGGGGCCCCGCACAGGCGGCCCAGCTGTTGGAAGGTGCGCGAGGTGGCCACCGCGGTGTGCGGGCCCTCCCAGCGGATCCGGGCCGCCACGTCCCGCAGCTGATGCCGGACCTTGCGGCGCAGCGCCCGCACCAGCTCCGGCGGCGGCGGGTCCTGGCCCTCGAAGTGCTCGTGGGTCAGCCGGCTCGCGCCGAGCGGCAGAGAGGCCACGAAGTCCGGTAACCGCCCACGGCCGAAAGCCACTTCGAGTGAACCGCCGCCGATGTCCAGCAGGGCGAGCGGCCCCGACCGCCAGCCCATCCAGCGCCGCGCCCCGAGGAACGTCAGCTCGGCCTCCACCTCGCCCGGCAGGGTGCACAGCCCGACTCCCGTCCGGGCCCGCACCGTGCGCAGGACCTCCTGCCGGTTCCGGGCGCCGCGCACCACCGCGGTCGCGAAGGCCAACGGCTCCGCCGCGCCCCACCGGGTCGCGGTTCTGCCCGCCTCGGCGACCGCATCGACCAGCCGTTCGACCGCCTCCTCCGGCACCGGGCCGCCGGGTTTCACGTGATCGGACAGCCTCAGTCGCCACTTGGCGGTGTGAACGGGCAGCGGCACCCCTCCCTCCGCGTCCGCGACGACCAGTCTGACCGTGTTCGATCCCACGTCAACCACGCTGATTCGCATGGCCCGTGAGTACCCCCTCGCACGGCAGCCCAACGTCAGCCGCCGCGCGACGCTCTCAGCCGCGGCCACTGCCCGACATCGCACACCAGTACGACTGACACGGGCCACAGCTTCCAGCCCCGCCAGGGGCCGCCTGCATACCGCTCCACCACCCGCCGACCTCGAGAATTCCCGGCGGTTGCGACCGCTGCGGCAGTGCCGGCGCCGCCACACACGAACCGTCCCGCAGGCCGGCGGCAGGCACCGTCTCCCCGCGGGCGGCGGCCCCTCGGGCCTGTGCGGCTCCCTCGGGCCGGATCACATGGGGACGACCGGAGGTCCTGCTCCGGGACCGCGCGCCGGTGGAGCAGGGAGGCGACCAGCGCGCGGCAGCGATCAAGCCGGTCGACCACCAGAAGGCGGTGGTGAGCGTGTCGCCTGTGACGGGTTCGTCGAGGGCGGCGCCCCCACCAGGGGGCCCCGGCTTCGGCGCCCGGCCTCTCAGCCGCTCACGTCATCTGCCGCCGCACCAGCTCGTGCAGCCGGCCGCCCGTGTCCGCGAGGAGCTGCGCGGGCGGGCCCTGCTGGGCGACCTTGCCGTCCTCCATGACGATCACGCGGTCCGCGTCCAGCACGGTCGACAGGCGGTGCGCGATGACGATCCGGGTGGCGTTGAGGGCCTTGGTGCTCTCGATGACCGTGCGCTGTGTCTCGTTGTCGAGGGCGCTGGTCGCCTCGTCGAAGAAGAGGATGCGCGGGCGGCGGATCAACGCCTGGGCGATCATGAGGCGTTGGCGCTGGCCGCCGGAGACGGCGCCGCTGCCCGAGACGATCGTGTGCAGCCCCATCGGCATCCGCTCGATGTCCTCGGCGAGCCCCGCCATCGCGGCCGCCGCCAGCGCCTCCTCGGGCGTGTAGGGCTCGGTGCCGCAGATGACGTCCAGGATGGAACCGGTGAAGGGCTGCGCGTGCTGGAGGACCACCCCGCACTGCCGGCGGACGGCGGACTGGTCGAGGGCGGCCAGGTCCTGACCGTCGTACAGCACACTGCCCGAGACCGGCCGGTCGAAGCCGATCAGCAGCCTGAGCAGGGTCGACTTGCCGCAACCGCTCGGGCCGACGATCGCCACGAACTCGCCCGGCCGTACGTCGAACGACACGTCGTCGAGGACCAGCGGACCGTCGTCCGAGTACCGGAAGGAGAGCCGGCGGGCCTCGATGCCGCCCGACAGCGGACCGGGGCGGGTGCTGGCCGTACGGACCTCCGGCGCGGCATCCAGCACCGGCTTGATCTCCTCGAACAGCGGCAGCGCGGCCACCACCGAGACGAAGGAGCCGGTCAGCTGGGTGACGGCCGTCAGCAGCATCGTCACCGAGGTGTTGAAGGTGAGGAAGGCCGCCGCCGACATCGATCCCCGCGCCGGACCTGCCAGCAGCATGAACATCACCAGGGTGCACAGGGGCAGGTAGACCGCGCCCATCACCGTGGTGAGGTTCTTGATGCGGCCGACCTTCTGCTGCAGCTCGCGGCTGCGCGCGAACTCCGAGGCCCAGGCCGCGTAGGCGTAGTTCTCGGCCGCCGCGACCCTCAGCTTCGGCAGGCCGCGCAGGGTCTGGAACGCCTGGTTGTTCAGCTTGTTGCCGAGCACCACCAGGCGCCGCTGCCAGCGCACCTGCCACAGTCCGAGGCCCAGGAACACGGCGGCGATGACGACGAGCATGCCGATCGCCGCCATCGCCATGGAGGGGCTGTACCAGAACAGCAGGCCCAGGTTCATCGCGCCCACGGTCACCGACTGGGCGATCACCGGGCCGATGCCCGCCATCATCCGGCGGATCGCGCTGATGCCCATCGCCGCGCTCGCCAGCTCGCCGGTGGAGCGTTCGGTGAAGAACTTGGTCGGCAGTCTCAGCAGCCGGTCCCAGACCGCCGGCTGGAGAGTCGACTCGATACGGCCCTCCAGGCGGAGCATGGTCAGGTTCTGCATCAGCATGAAGGCCGCCGCCACCACGCTGCTGATCATCACGGCCAGACAGAACTGCACGATCAGGTCGGTCTGCGCCTTCGGCACGAACTCGCCGAGCACCTTGCCGGTCGCGATCGGCACCAGCGCCCCGATGGCGACCGTCACCAGGCCGCTGGTCAGCAGGTTCGTCAGGTCACCGCCGGTGCCGCGCATGCTGAAGCGGAGCAGCCCGAACGGGGTGAGCGGCCGGTCGGGCAGCGGGCGGTAGAACATCACCGCACGCGGCTCGAACTCCTCCGCGTTGGCCTTCTCGATCGGCGTCTCCCGACCGGTCGCCGGGTGCACGGACACATAGCCGCCGCGCCGCCACAGCAGCGCGACGGGCGCGCCGGACAGGGCCCGGTGGCCCACCAGCGGGCCGACGTTGTCCCGCCACCAGCGGCCGTCGAGGCGTACGGACCGGATGCGCACCCGAGAGGCGAGGGCGATCTGCTCGACCGGGTCGAGACGGTCGCTCTCGGTGCCCGACTGCGCGGGCTCGGCGAGCGGGATCCCGGCGGCCTGGGCGACCAGCTTGCACGCCGCCCAACTGGCGTCCGCGTCGGCGGCTGTCGCACGCTTCGACGACTTGCCGATGGATGCCAGCAGCGTCCGGTCGGCCTGGGCGCGGACCGCCTCACCTGCCTTGATGCCGGCGGCCGTCCGCGTCTCGTGCGTGTGCTCCAGCTGTTCGATCCACCGGTCCAGCGTGGTCAGCAGCCGGTACTCCTGGTCGACCATGCTCTGCCACACGGCCGGGTCCATCAGCAGGTCGGCCGCCGCCTCCGCGCCGTACAGCGAGCCGTACTGCACACTGCCAGGCGGCACCTGCATCCAGAAGACGTCGTCGTCGGTGGGCGCGGCGGCCCGGTCCGTGGCCATCGGCGCCTGGAAGAGGATGGACAGACTGCGGCCGACGCCCAGCGCGAGGGCGTACTCCAGCGGGCTCGACGTCGGCGGCACGTACTGGGGATTGCCGTACGCGTCGTAGGACCACGTCTGGGTGTCCGCCGGCTGATACAGCTCGCGGAGGTTGATCCGGTGCACCACGCAGTCCCTGAGCGGGCGGGCCACCAGGGTGTGCTGGGGCCCCGCGACCGGGCCGAGCAGCAGCGAGCCCGCCTCCAGCCTGCCGAGGTGGTGCCAGTGGCCCTGCGCCTCGGCGTCGACCGCGAACAGGTCCACGGCACCCGCCGCGACCAGCCACAGCACCTGCGGCCCTTCCAGGTCGATGCGGCTCAGGCCGGTGCAGTCGATCGGCGTGCCCATGGAGCCGAGCGCGCCCAGAACGAGGTCCGGCTCGTGTGCGGTCGTCATCTCACCGCTCCCTGACCAGCTCGGCGTACGCGCCACCACGCGCCACCAGCTCCTCGTGCCGCCCGCGCTCCACGATCGTGCCGTGCTGGAGTACGACGATCTCGTCGCTGTCGCGCACGGTGCTGAGCCGGTGTGCGATCACCACGCAGGCACAGCCGCGCTTGCGCAGGTTGTCCATCACCGTCAGCTCGGTCTCCGCGTCCAGCGCGCTGGTCACCTCGTCGAGCACCAGGATGCTGGGCCTGCGCACCAGGGCCCGGGCGATCTCCAGACGTTGGCGCTGCCCGCCGGAGAAGTTGCGGCCGTCCTGCTCGACCTTGCTGTGGATGCCGCCCGGGCGGCGCATCACCACGTCGTAGAGGGCGGAGTCGCGCAGCGCGTCCACCACCGCGTCGTCGGGGATCGAGGGATCCCACAGCGCCACGTTGTCGCGGACCGAGCCCTCGAAGAGGAACACGTCCTGGTCGACGAAGGAGACGGAGGCCGCGAGGGCCCCGCGCGCAATGTCGTCGATGCGCTGCCCGTCGATACGGATCACGCCCTCCCACGGCGCGTACAGGCCGGAGATCAGCCGCGACACCGTGGACTTGCCGCTGCCCGAGCCGCCGACCAGGGCGACCTGCTGGCCCGGGCCGACGGTCAGGTCGAAGCCGGAGAGCAGGGGCTTGTCGAGCGGGTTGTAGCCGAAGGAGATGTTCTGCAGCTCGACGTGACCCTGCAGTCGGCGCGTCGACTCGCCGGCGCCCGGGCGGCCGTAGAGCGGGTCGGCCTGGAAGTTCTCGACGTCCTTCAGGCGGGCCACGTCGGCCGCGAAGTCCTGGATGCGGCTCGCGACACCGTTCAGACGGGTGATCGGAGCGGTGAAGCGGGTGACCAGTGCCTGGAAGGCGACCAGCAGGCCGACCGAGATCCCGCCCTCGATCGCCCGCATGCCGCCGATCCACAGGATCAGCGCGCTGTTCAGCGACGCCAGCGTCGGCGCGACCACGCCCAGCCAGGCGCTCGGCACACCGAGCCGCTGCTGCTCCTCCAGCGTGGTGGCGTGCTGTCCGGCCCACTTGCGGAAGTAGCCGTCCTCACCGCCGGTCGCCTTCATCGTCTCGATCAACTGCAGGCCGGTGTACGCCGTGTTGGTGAGCCGGGCGCTGTCGGCGCGCAGCTTCGCCGTACGGGTGGCACGCAGCCGGATCACCACCCGCATGGCCACCACGTTCAGCAGCGCCACGCCGATGCCGACGTAGGTGAGCTGCGGGTCGTAGGTGTACAGCAGCACCGCGTACAGGACGACGACCACGGCGTCCACGCCCGCCGCCGCGAGGTCGCGGGACAGCGTCTCGGCCACCTGGTCGTTGGACTGGAGGCGCTGCACCAGGTCGGCCGGGCTGCGCTGGGAGAAGAAGGTGACCGGCAGCCGCAGCAGATGGCGCAGGAAGCGGGCGCTGGAGAGGGTGGAGGAGATGATGCGGCCGCGCAGCAGGTTCGCCTGCTGCAGCCAGGTCAGCACGAGGGTGAGCAGCACGGACGCGCCCATCGACGCGAACAGCACGCCGAGCAGGGAGGTCTGACCGCCGATCAGGAACATGTCGATGTACTGGCGGCTCAGCGCGGGCACCGTCGCGCCGACCACCACCAGCAGCAGGCTCGCCAGCACCGCCGCCGGCATGGTGCCCGCGGTGCCGCGCAGCCGGGCCGGCATCGCGCCCAGGACACCCGGCTTGCGTCCGCCCTTGGTGAAGCCCTCGCCGGGCTCCATGACCAGGACGACGCCGGTGAAGCTGCCGTCGAAGTCCTCCATCGGTACGAAACGGCGGCCCTTGCCGGGGTCGTTGATGTACACCCCGCGGCGGCCGAAGCGGCGCCCCATGCCGTCGTAGACGACGTAGTGGTTGAACTCCCAGAACAGCACGGCCGGTGTCCGCACCTCGGCGAGGGCGGCGGTGTCCATCTGCATGCCCTTGGCGGTCAGGCCGTAACTGCGGGCCGCCTTCAGCAGGTTGCTGGCGCGTGAGCCGTCCCGGGAGACACCGCAGGCGATGCGCAGCTCCTCCAGCGGCACGTGCCTGCCGTAGTGGCCGAGCACCATCGCCAGGGAGGCGGCGCCGCACTCGACGGCCTCCATCTGGAGCACGGTGGGTGTACGGACCGTCTTGACCCTGCCCGTGGGGACCGGTCGCTTGGGCGGGGCGGCCCGGCGTCTGCTTCGGGTGTCCTGGGCGGCACTCACGGCAGCAGCCAATCGACGGGACGCTGGTCCGCCAGCCGGATGGAAGCGTCGGCCATCGTCATGGAGGTGAGGGAGAACGGCGGCCCGTCCGCGGACGACCACGTGTAGCCGCTCTTCGTGCCGGCCGACTTGTCCAGCCTGACCAGTACGGCCACCGGCCGGCCGTCCTTGGTGAACTGCTCGCCGAGCTGGCCGTCCCCGAGGAACGCGGAGATCTGCTGGGCCGACTGGGCGGAGCGGTCCACCGACTTCACATGGCCGCGCAGCACGCCGTACTCCTGGGTGGGCACCGACTGCACGGTCAGGTCGACGGCGGCGTTCGCGGGGATGGAGGCGGCGTTCTCGGCGGGGACGTACACCGTCGCGTACAGCGGGTCCGTGGCGCGGGCGACCTTCTCGACGGCGGCGACGTTCGCGCCGGTCTGGATGATCTGGCCGATGGTGGCGGCGAGCGCGGTGATCCGGCCCGCGGCGACGGTACGGACGACGGTGTCGCCCTCGGCCGTACGAACCTTCAGCACGGGGGAGTCGGCGGGCAGCCGCGTGCCCTCTTCGGCGACGACCGCGGTGACCTGGCCCGCAACCGGGCTCTGCAGGATGTAACTGCCCTCGCCGTGGGTGAGGATCGCGGGCGCACCGACCGTGGAGGCCACCGAGCCGGTCACCGCCCACACGGACGCGGCGGCCATCACGACCACGGTCACGGACAGGACGAGCCAGCCCTGGGGGCGGGCGAAACGCACCGGGAGGTCGAGCTCCTCCGGCGACTGGAGCTTGGCGAGGGCCTGTTGGCGGAACTGCACGGAACTTCCCTCACCTGTGGGAGAGATCTTTTACGGCACCCGAGAATCCCGGAGCCGGCATACGGCTCCGGGACTCAAGGGTCACAAAGGCGCGATCAGACGCCGGCGACCAGGCTGGTGACCGGGGCGGTGTTCAGGCCGGTGACACCCTCGACGGTGCCGACGGCCGTGTTGACCAGGCCGGAAACCGGGGCAATGCCGTCCACCAGGCCGGTGACGGTGCCCAGAGCGTTCACGGACAGACCGCCGGAGACGTTGTCGAGCTCGGCGTCGGAGATCTCGACGGTCTCAACCTGGGGGGTGGAGTTCATGATGGAACTTCCCTTCATATGGGTATTCACAAGGGGGGAGCGGCCCCCTCTGGGGGACAGACGGACGGCCGCGACCGCAGGCGCCGGGTGCCCGTTTCCGGAAAGCCCGTAGCGGCCCCTGCGGTGCGATGGATCAAAGCACGCGGCGGGTCCGGGCTTCCAATCAACCACCTGTCTCACCAGGGCATTTGTGCCTTAGGAGTACCCGTCGGTGCAGGGCTGCGCACTGCTTGGTGGCGACTTCTTCACACGTGGCGCGGTGGTGTGCCGGTACGGACCCTTGCGCTCGCCGTCGCGAATCCGACACTCCGTGCCAATGACGCGAGGGGTACTCCGACTTGTGCAGATCCTTCGCGTGCGGTGACCTCATTGGGTATTCGCTGTGCAGATTCCCTGGAGCAAGGATTCGGCCCGGTGTTCACAACGGACCGTTGGCGTCCGGTTGCTGAACGTGTCAGCCCAGTAGTGCGTAGACCGTGCTCGCCCGTGCCGTGATCTGCCCGGACCCCTCGTCCGTCATCGTGATGTCGGCGAACGCCGTCCTACGGCCCAGCTTGGTCACGACCGCTTCGATCAGGACATCCGAACCGGTCACCGCACGCTGGAAGGACGTGGACTGCTGCACCGTCGTCATCGGTCCGTAGGAGCCCCGGGCGGCCGACAGAGCGATCACGGTCGCCGTGTCGGCGGCGGCCATCAGAGCCTGCCCGGACAGCCCGCCGCCCTCCCGGGACAGGCGGTCCGACCAGGGAAGACGCAGGGTCGCCCGGTCGTCCCCCAAGGCCTCGACCCGCAGGCCCAGTTCGAGAACCCACGGGGCGAAGTTGTCGGCGAGGATCGTGTCGGCTTCGGCGGTGGTCATCGTCATATGGGCGATTGTTCCCCGCACCGGGCGGACGGGTGAGGGCCGTGGCCGATTCGGTGTTTCACGCGCCGCGCACGGAAACGGAATTGAACGCCCCGTGCACACCGTGCGTACCCACTGCCATCCAGGCGCCCCAACAACTGCCAGACACCGGCAACAGACTCCGGTCCCTCAGGAGGTCGAGAAGTTTGAGTCACAAGCGAATTCCGAAGCGCAAGGTCGCGATAGCGGCGGGCAGTGTGGTCGCGCTCGGAGCAGCCGCGATCCTGCTGCCCAACGCCAACGCCTCCCAGGACGGCTCTTCGGACAACACCGCCGCCGCGCCCCGGACCCTGAAGGCGGGGGACGCTTCGGATCTCGCCTCGCAACTCGCCGGACTGCTCGGTGACGCGTTCGCCGGTTCCTACTACGACAGCGACAGCCAGCAGCTGGTCGTCAACGTCATCTCCGGCGACAACAACAACGTGATCGTGCAGGCGGAGAAGGCGGGCGCGAAGGTCCGCGAGGTCGACAACAGCATCCGCGAACTCGAGGCCGGTGCCCAGACCCTCAAGTCCGAGGCGACCATCCCGGGCACCGCGTGGGCGGTGGACCCCAGGACCAACAAGATCCTGGTCACCGCCGACAGCACGGTCACCGGCGCCAAGTGGGACACCCTGGAGTCGACCGTCGAGAGCCTCGGCTCCGGCATGGCCACCATCAAGAAGTCGGCCGGCACCTTCAAGACCTTCCTCTCCGGCGGCGACGCCATCTTCGGCGGCGGCGCACGCTGCTCGGCGGGCTTCAACGTCACCGCGGGCGACGGCAGCCCCGCCTTCCTGACCGCCGGTCACTGCGGGGTCGCGGAGGCCGCGTGGTCCGACGCGCAGGACGGCGAGCCGATCGCCACCGTCGACCAGGCCACCTTCCCGGGCGACGGCGACTTCGCGCTCGTCAAGTACGACGACCCGGCGACCGTGGCGCCCAGCGACGTCAACGTCGGCGGCGGCCAGACCGTCGCGATCTCGCAGGCCGCGGACGCCACGGTCGGCCTCGCGGTGACCCGGATGGGCAGCACCACGGGGCTGAGCGACGGCGAGGTCCTCGGACTCGACGCCACGGTGAACTACCCGGAGGGCACCGTCACCGGGCTCATCCAGACGAACGTCTGCGCCGAACCCGGCGACAGCGGCGGCTCCCTGTTCACCGAGGACGGTCTCGCGATCGGCCTGACCTCGGGCGGCAGCGGCGACTGCACGGTCGGCGGTGAGACCTTCTTCCAGCCGGTCACCACCGCACTGGCGGCGGTCGGCGCGACCCTCGGCGCGGGCGACGCGGCGGGCGGCGGCGAAGCCGGCGCGGGTGAAGAGGCCGGCGCTGGTGAGGAAGCCGGCGCGGGTGAAGAGGCCGGCGCGGGTGAGGAAGCCGGCGCGGGTGAAGAGGCCGGCGCGGGTGAAGAGGCCGGAGCGGGTGAAGTCGGCGGCGAGGAAGCCGGCGCCGGTGAGGAAGTCGGCGGCGAAGAGGCCGGAGCGGGCCAAGAGGTCGGCGGTGAGGAGGCCGGCGCCGGTGAGGAGGCCGGCGCGGGCGCCGAGGACGGACTGACCGAGACCCACTGATCTCCGCGTCGAGAGCGGTTCGCCCCCACTGAGCCGCTCTCGACGCGGAACGACACGGACCGGTTCGGCCCCCCGGCGGGAGGGCCGGGCCGGTCCGTTCTGCGGTTCCGGCCCCGGGTCAGCCCGTAACCCGCGCCCGCAGCAGCAGCAGGGCCACGTCGTCGATCCGCTCCCGCGTGGCCACGCTGTGCCGGACGAGTTCGTCGGCCAGCTCGTCCAGGGGCAGGTCCCCGGCCTCGGCCAGCCGCCGCCCGAGCGCGGCGAGCGCGTCCTCGATGTCGACGCCGGGCGACTCGATCAACCCGTCGGTGTACAGGACGAGCACGGACCCGGGCGCGAGGTCCACCTCCGTCGTCGGATACGTGGCCGAGTCGGCGATGCCCAGCAGCGGGCCGCCGGCCAGGTCCAGCACCCGCACCCGCCCGTCGGGCCGGCGCAGCAGCGGCGGCGGATGCCCCGCCCGGGCCATCACGGCCCGCTCCCGGTCCGGATCGAGCCGCAGATACAGACAGCTCGCGAAGAGGTCCGAACCGAGGTCGATCAGCAGCCGGTTGGTGCTGCGCATGACCTCCGCGGGCGGCTGCCCGACGGTCGTGTACGCGCGGACGGCGGTACGGATCTGCCCCATCAGCCCGGCCGCGGTCACGTTGTGGCCCTGCACGTCCCCGATGACCGCCGCCGCCGGACCGCGCATCGGCACCAGGTCGTAGAAGTCGCCGCCGATCTCCATGCCCTGGGTGGCCGGCAGATAGCGCGCGGCCGCCTCGATACCGGGCAGCAGCGGCAGCGAGTGCGGCAGCAGGGCTTCCTGCAGGCCGTGCGCCAACTGGTGCTTCGCGTCGTAGAGCACCGCCCGCTCCAGGGCCTGGGCGATCAGGCTGCCCAGGCTCGTCAGCACCGCCCGCTCGTCCGCGGGGAAGGGGTGCGGCTCGGCGTAGGCGAGCACACACGTGCCCACCGGGCGGCCGGAGGCGATCAGCGGCAGATACGCCCAGGACGCGAACCCGTCGGGCGTCGGGTGCGGCGCCGGATACAGCCGCTCCAACTGCTCCCGCGAGTCGAAGAACGCGGGCACCCCGCTGGTCAGGGCGTGCGTGCCCGGGGTCTGTTCGGTCAGCGGCAGCCCGTCGAAGCGCTCCACGACGTGCGGGTCCGGGTATCCGCGGTGCCCCAGGACGTGCAGTCGGCCGGTCCGAGAACCGAGAAGCACCAGGGCCTGACTGCCCACGGCAGGGGCGATCTCGTCCGCCACCAGCTGGACCACGTCCTGCACGCTCGCCGCCTCGGTGAGCGCCCCGGCCAGACTCAGCACCTGGGAGATGGTCACGAGGCGGGAGGGGGCGTCACCGGGCTGCGGCCCGGCCCGGCTCATCTCCGCCACCGCCCGCGCCCGGCTGATCCGCACACTCAGGCCGGTCGTGCTCGGATACAGGCGGAAGGAGAGCCAGTCGCCGGGCGGGCGCATCGCCACGAACGACGTGGTGTGCTGGCTGAGCAGCGCGGCCCGGTAACGGTCCTCGTACGCCGGGTCGTTGAGCCAGGGAACCGCCGCCCACAGCTGGGAGCCGAGCAGCTCGCTCACGGCCACGCCCATCAGCTCGGCCGCCGCCGCGTTGGCGAAGCCGATCCGCCCGTGCAGATCCAGTGAGCACAGCCCGTACGGCAGCCGCGCCACCATCCGTGCCGCCTCCACCGTGCCGAGCGTGCCGGCCACGCCGCCCACCGTCGGCGCGGCAAGCAGGTCGGGTTCGGCGTGCAGCGGGACGCTCTCCTCGACCGCCCGCTCCAGCCGCAGTGCCAGCCGGTCGCAGGCCGCGGTGAGATGGTCGCGCTCCCGGTCGGACAGCTCCGGCGGATGCGATCCGGGCCAGGTCAGGAAGACCGCGCCGTACTCGGTGGACTCGGTGGCGACGGGCACCGCCGCCACCGCGAAGGGGTAGGGCAGCACGACCGCGATCCGTGGATAGCGGCGCGCCATGTCCTCCTCGCCGCCCACCCAGACCAGCCGCCGTTCGCGCACCGCCTCGGCCACCGGGATGGGCGCGCTCAGCCCCACCCGCTCCCAGGGCGCCGCGAACGCCCGGGGCAACCCGGCCATCACCGCCATCTCCAGCACCGACGCGTCGTCCGCCAGCAGATAGACCGCACCGGCGTGCGCGTGCACCTCGTCCATCATCGACGCCAGTGCCAGCGACAGCAGGGGTCGGCCGACGCGGGTCCTGGCGGTCACCGGCGCCTTCGCGGATGTCCGGCCGTCGGACACGCCGACCACCTCCTCGCCCGACCGGGGAACGGTCCCTGGGGTCAAATCTCCCTCTTGGCGGCCCACCGCGCACGGCGAGCGCCCGAGCGGCATCGCGCCGGCCCGCGTGCGGGCACCCGCATGCCCGCGTCACGGTGAGGGCGGCCCGTACCCCGTGCGCCCCGGGCCATGCCCCCACAGTCGAAGCGCGCGGCGGCGGACAGGCGCCGCGCGTGCGCCCCCGCGCACCCCGATGGCCGGTTCTCCGCGCCCGCGAACGGTCACGGGCGCGAACAATGGGGCAGGCGCTCAACACAAGGAACCGGCGTACGGCGAGCTGAAGGGGTGGCAGTGATCCGGGTGCTTCTGGTCCACGACGAGCTTCTGGTCCGATCGGTTCTGGCGGAGTGGCTCCGCCGGGAACCCGACCTGAGGGTGTACGACACCTCCTGGCGCGGCGCGCCCGGACACGTGAGGTCCGTGCGGCCGGACGTCTGCGCGGCCGACCTGGAGTGCGCGGACACCTACGGCATCCCGCCGCTCGGCGAGCTCCGCACGCGCGGCCCGGAACCGGTGCACCCCCGGCTGCTGGTGCTTGCCGGCGCGAACAGGCCCGGCCTGCTGAAACGGGCCGTCGAGGCGGGAGCGCTCGGTTACGTCGACAAGGAGGGATCGCCGCAGAACCTGGTGCGCGGGATCCGCCGCGTCGCCGAGGGGGAACGTTTCGTCGACGACTCCCTCGGCTTCGGTTTCCTCAAGGCCGCGCAGATGCCGCTGACCCGCAGAGAGCTCAGCGTGTTATCCCTGGCCGCCGAAGGGGCCTCCGTCGCCGAGATCGCCGGGAGCCTGCACCTGTCCCACGGGACGGTGCGCAACTACATGGCGGCCATCACCCGCAAGACCGGGGCCCGCAACCGCGTCGACGCGATCCGCATCTCGCAGGGCGAGGGCTGGCTCTGACCGCCCGGACGGTACGGGCGTCCAGCCGCCGACGAGTTCGCGGTACGGCGCGAAGTCCCGCACCAGCTCCTCGTGCGTCCCGTACGCCGTTCGCCTGCCGTCCATGACCAGCACCCGGTCGGCCCGCCGCGCCGAGCTGATCCGGTGGGCGACGACGACCAGCGTGCCGCCCGGCCGGGCCGCGAAGGCCCGTTCGGCGCGTTCCTCCGCCGCCGGGTCCAGGTGGCAGGTCGCCTCGTCGAGCAGGGCGAGCGGGGCGTGGGACAGATAGGCCCGCGTCAGCGCGATCAGCTGCCGCTCGCCCGCGGAGAGCGCCGCCGGATCCACCCGGGCGGCGGGCCCGCCCAGCGCTTCCAGCAGCGGAGTGAGCCCGACCGCCTCCGCCGCGGCGAGCAGTTCCGGCTCGGGCACCGGGTCGGGCCGGAAATGCCCGAGGTTCTCGGCGAGCGTCCCCGTGAAGACGTACGCCTCCTGCGGGATGACCACGCGCCGGGCGGCGGCCTCGGCCACCGGCATCCCGCACACCCTGATCGTGCCGCTCCGCGGCTGAAGCGGCCCGGCGACCAGCGCGGTGAGCGTGGACTTCCCGATGCCGCTGGGGCCCACGACGGCGAGGTGGGTGCCGGCCGGGAGGGTGAGATCGAGGTGGTCGATGACGGGGGCGGCGATGGGGCCGTAGGCGAAGGTGACGGAGGTGAGGGAGAGGGCAGGGGCATCGGCGGGGGGTTCCGGGCCGGGCCGCGCGAGAGGCGCGGTGGCCGGGGAGCCGGCAGGCTCACGCACCAGCCGCCGCAGCACCACGACCAGTCGTGAGCCGCTCGTGCCCAAACCGTGGACCAGGTTGCGCAGGGCGGGGAGCAGGGACTGGGTGACGTAGGCGAGGGCGCCGACCAGGGCGCCCGTGGTGACGCCGTGGTCGAGGAGCCAGGGCGCGGCGGCGAGCAGCAGCACGATCGGGAGCTGGCCGCCGACGGCGAGGGAGGCCACGCGCAGGACGCCCCAGCGGGCGAGGGAGCGGGCGGTCCGGAACTCCGCGTCGATCCGGCGCCCGGTGTCGGCGGCGACCCGGTCCTCCGCGCCGGCGGCGGTGATGTCCCGCAGTCCCGGGCAGACGGCGCCGAGGTCGTCGGCCAGGGCCTCGTCGGCGACGAGGAACGCCTCCTGCCGGCGGGCCAGCGGGCGCAGCGTCGCCGCGAACAGGGCCACCCCGGCGAGCAGTGGGGGGCCGACGACGAGCAGCAGCAGCGGGTCCAGCGAGAACAGGCCGACCAGGGCGCCGACGGAGGTGAACAGGAACGAGCGCGACACCATCACCAGTCCGGCGAACGTGTCCCGGGCGATCTCCACCTGCTGGGTGAGCCCGGACAGCGCCCCGCCGTCCGCCTCCCGCACCCCGCGTGCGACGACCCGGGCGACGAGCCGGTCCCTGAGCGGTTCCACCAGCGCGGCCACCGCGGCGTACACGCGGGCGGTGCCGTACGCGCCGACGACGACCCCGAGACCGGCCACCCCGAGCCAGCCGAGCCCGGCCTCCGGGCGCCCGGCCAGGAACCCCTCGTCCAGGGCGCGGGCGGGCGCGTACCCGGTGAGGAAGGTCTGCCCGGTCTCCAGCACCGACCAGCCGCCGAGCCGCACCAGTACCCGCCACCGGCCCCGCAGAAACCGGAACCCGAGCCGACCGATCCCCCCGTCCACGCCACCGGCCCCCTCGGTCACGACCGCCCCTCCTCCCAGGTGGTCACTTCGGGCCCACCGGCCCCACCAGACATACCGGGCTCCCCGAGCGCCGCCCGGTACTCCGCGTCCCGCCACAGCTCCTCGTGCGCTCCCACCGCCCGCACCCGGCCCCCGTCCAGCCACGCCACCGCGTCCGCGCGCGCTGCCGTGGCCGCGCGGTGGGCGATCAGGAGCCGGGTGCTGCCCGGACCGCCGCTCACCAGCGCCTCGGTGATGTGGGCCTCCGTCACCGTGTCGAGGCTGGAGAGGGCGTCGTCGAGGATCAGCAGCCGGCCGCCGTGGGCGAACGCCCGTGCCAGGCCCAGGCGTTGGGACTCGCCGCCGGAGCGCGGGGCGTCGGCGCACAGCGTGTCGTAGCCGTGGGGGAGACGGCGGACGAAGTCGTCCGCGCGGGCCGTCCGGGCGGCCTCGCGGATCCGGGCGGGGGAGGGGGACGGCAGGCCGAGGCCGATCGCGTCCTCGACCGTGCCGGTCAGCAGCGCGGGGCGTTCGAAGGCGTGGCCGACCGCGCGGCGCAGCTCGTCGTGGGTCAGTTCGCGCAGCGGCACTCCGTCGAGGAGGACCTGTCCGGCGGCCGGGTCGGCGAGCCGCCCGGCGACCGCGGCGAGCAGCGACTTGCCCGCTCCCGACCGGCCGACCACCGCGAGTGTCGTCCCGCCGGGTACGACGAGGTCGACGCCGTCGAGCACGGCCCGCCCGCCGCGCCGGGCGGTCACCTGGCGCAGCTCCAGCCGGCCCGGGCCGGGAGGCAGCCGGCGCGGGCCGTAGGCGGGGGCGGGCTCGGTGAGGACCTCGCCGAGGCGTCCGGCGGCAGCCCGGGCCCGGGCCAGCCCCGCGAGGTGTCCGACCAGCACGCCGACACCCGCCGCGAGAACCGCGTACCGCCAGGCGGCGAGCATGTCGCCCACCGACAGCCGGTTCCGGGTGAGCAGTACCCCGGCCACGGCCACCACCGCGAGCTGGAGCAGCGGGGCGACGGCGACGGCCTGGCCGGCCGCACGGCCCTGCACCTGCCACATGCGGTGGCCTGCCCGAGAGAGGTCGGGCAACGGCCGCAGGATCCGTGCGGTCTCCCGGTCCGCCGTACCGGCCGCCGCGATGGTGCGATGGCCGCCGACGGCCTCGGCCAGGGCGGATGCGATCCGCCCCTGCACCTCCTGGTAGTGCGTCACGCACCGCGAGGTGTCCCGGGACAGGGTCCGCAGGAGCAGGGCCAGCACCGGCGCTCCGGCGAGGAACACCGCCGCGAGCCACGGGTCGATCAGGGCCAGCGCCACGACGCCGCCGACCGGCCCGGCGAGCGCGGCGACCAGCGCGGCACGGGCGGCCGGTGCGGTACCGGCCTGGGCGGCGTTGCCGACGAGGCGCGCCACGAGGTCGCCCGGCCCGAAACGGGCGGCGGCCCGGGGGCCCACGTCCAGCACGTGCCGGGTCAGGTACCGGCGCAGCCAGGCCGTGGTGCGGGCGTCGACCGTGCCGCCGAGCACGGTCTGACAGGCGTCGAGCAGGGCGATCAGCAGGACCAGGCCGGCGCAGTACAGCACCCAGCGGGTCGCCGGGGTCTGGGCCAGCAGCTGGTCCAGGGCCCGGCCGAGTGCGGCCGGCAGCAGCAGGCCGGCGCCGGTCGCGGCCGTGCTCACCAGGCACAGGGCCACGCAATGGGTGACGCTGTGCCGGGCGGCCGGTGCCGTCAGGCCCTTGTCGGCACAGGTGGTCATGCGGCCTCACATCCGGGGCTGGTGCACAGGGTCCCGGGCGGCCCTCCCGCGAGGGAGCGCACCGCCCGGGGCCGCGGTTGCACGGTGCTCGTCAGAGACAGAGCGTGATGCTGGCCGCGCTGACACAGGACAGCAGGCTCAGGGTGCTGTTGCCGCCGCCGGTGTGCTCGTCGGACTCCATCGTCTGCAGGTCGAGAAGTGCCATCTCGTGTCCTTCCTCTAGGTCGTCCACCCGTGGGGACGGGGTTGGGTCACGACTCCGTCAGGTTGCGGAGCCGCGTTCTGTGGGCCGCCCGAGCGGCGGCAGGAACGGCAGGTGCGCGGTCGTCCGGTCGTCGAGGGCCGCGCCGAGCGCGAGCAGGCACCCTGCCGTTCCGGTGCCCAGGTCCATCGACAGCCGCATCATCTGGTGCCCCGGGAAGGCCAGTTGGCCCTGGTAGGACATCGCGAACCAGCCGAGCCCGGCGATCTGCTCGCCGAGCCGTGCGTCGCCGGCACCGGGCGTGCCGGTGCGGGCGAGGTGCAGGATCATCCCGGCACGGCCCTGGAAGAGGCCGGGCTGCGCGTAGAAGCGGGAGGTGGCGGCGGTCAGTACGCCGGCGCGGGCCCGCTCCCACTCGCCGGTGTCGTCGGCGACGTGGGCGAGGTAGTCGTCGAGGACCATCCCGATGCCCGCGCTGCCGTCGCCGAGGTACGGCAGCGTCCGCCAGCCCTCGTCGACCTCCAGCGAGCCGCCCTCGCGGGTCACACAGTTCTCCAGGTCCCGGCGCAGCGCCCCGCCGGCCGCCGTCAGCAGCTCCGGCTCGCCGGTGTGCTCGTACTGCCGCAGCAGGAACAGCGCGGGCCCGGTCCAGCCCCGCAGGAGTCCGGCCCGGCGCCGAGGCGTGGTGGGAGGCGGCTCCGCGAGTCGCCGTACGAGGATCCGAGCGGCCTCGGCGGCCCGTTCGGCGAGCTCCTCCTCGCCGGTGGTGTCGGCAAGGCCGCGCAGGACCAGGCCGAGTCCGGCCAGTCCGCCGTGCAGGTCGGAGGAGAGGTTCTGCCAGCGCTCCTTCAGGATCCCGTCGATCAGGTCGAGGGCGCGCTGCCGGTGGCCGAGCCGGTCCAGGACGTGGGCGACGCCCGCGAGACCGTCGTACAGGCCGAGCGAGGTGCCGATCGGGGGCGGCGCGGTGTGGTCGAGGAGCCAGCGTTCGCCCTCGTCGTACCTTTCGGCGCCGACCGCGTCCAGCGCGTACAGCACGCCGGCCGCGCCGTGCGCGAGTCCGAGGCCGCCGCCGTCGGAGAACTGGGTGATGTCGCCGGGGAAGAGCCGGTCGTCGCGCTCGGGGGTGGCCGAGGCGAGGAGCGCCTTGACCATGGAATCGCGGCTGTAGGGCCAGTCGCCGGGCTCCACGAAGGACACCGGGGGCGGCGACGGGCGCGCGGCCACGTCCCGCGTGATCTCCGTGACCGCCTCCTGCAGGAACTCCTTCGGTACGTCCGGGAACTGGCCGGCGATGACCTCCGCCAGGTGGGCCGCCTTGCCCCGGTCCACGACGAACAGCGTCGTGACGGGCAGGAAGAGGGCCAGGCGCAGGCAGGCCAGCGCATACCGGTCCACGTCGATGCCCGTACGGTCTGGCGGGGCGAAGAAGCCCGGATGGGCGACCACCTGCCGGCCCTGTTCCGAGACGGGGGCCGCGGCCTCGAAGTCGAGCAGGGACACCGACTCCTCGTCCGGGCCGACCATGATGTTGAAGACATGCAGGTCGTTGAAGACGATCCCGCGTGCGTGCACCGCTTCCACCGCCCGCTCCACCGCCTGGTGGATGCGCACCGCCCACGCCGAGTAGGCGGCGACCGCCTCCGGATCCGGGTCCGGGGTCAGCAGGGGGTGCCGCTCGGCGAAGAAGGAGTTGAGCGGCCGCCCCTCCAGGAAGTCCATGACCAGGAAACGGTGGTCGCCGAGCGTGAACCAGTCCCGCACCTCCGGCACCACACCGGTCCCGGACACCTGCTCCAGGGCGTACTTCTCCCGTTCGAGGCGGGTGATCGCGTCGGCTCCGTCGGAGGCCAGTCCCGCGTGCGGCCGCCCCTCCTTGAGAACGACCTTGCTGCCGTCCCGGAGATCGGTGCCCGCGTACACCCCGCCGCCGTTGGAGAAGTGCAGCGCCTTCTCGATCCGGTACGGCAGCTCGCCCACCGTCGTGGTGTTCCGCGCCGCCAGATGCGGCTCCAGGAAGGCAGGCAGCGTGACCCACTCCGGCACCTGGAAGGAGGGTGCCCGCCGGTCCGGCACCAGTCGACCCTCGCCGTCGCGCACCGCCGGCACGAGCGAGCCGCGGTCGTCGACGACGAAGGTGCGCGCGAAGGCGCCGTAGCGGACGTACAGCGGGCCGTCGTACCAGCGCAGGTCGGTGAGGATGTACGGCCCTTCGAAGCCCTCCAGGAGCCGGCCCAGCTCGCGCAGCACGTCGTGCAGCTGCTCCTCGTCGGCCGGATAGACGGTGACGAACTTGCCGCTGGTGTCGCGACCCGCGTACTTGGTGTTGCGCAGGTGCAGCAGATGCGGGCCGGGCACGAACTTGAACGGGATGCGGCGCGGCACGCAGTAGTCCCACACGATCGCGGCGATCTTCTCCGCGTTCGCCCGGACGGCCGAGGCGTGGATCTTCCAGCCCTGGGCCGGACCCGCCACCGGTGAGCCGTCCGGGCCGAGCGGCGTAAGCGCCAGCCAGTCGCCGATCCGCGTCGCGTCCCAGCCCTCGGGAACCGCGCGCCGCGCCGTCTCGTACAGCGGCGCCGCCTCCTGTCCCTCCGCGGACAGCCGGTCCGGCGTCTCGTAGAAGTGTCTGTCGGCGAGTGCGTACACCTCGTAGCGCTTGTCCATGCGTCCCCCTCCGTGGAACCGGCACTGAGCCTTCCAGTGAGCCCACGGCCACGGACAGTCACGTCTGTCACGAGGTCACCGTGCGGAACGCATGCGTAAAGACATGTTCGGGGAGTTTCGAGCGCGGACCGCCCGGTGGCTCCACGGAACGGTCACAGGGGCTGCGCAGGTGCCCCATAAGCGTTGTAATGGCGGACGTGGTCAGTGAGGGCGCGGCGGGACGCGGAGCGAGAACGCTGCGTGCCGAAGCTGCCCTGACCTCGCTCACGGACGAACCGGGCTCACCGCAACGGCTGCACCACCTCCTCGAACTGACGCTCGTTTTCGCGGGAGCGACCTTCGCCGCCGTGTACATCCCGGCCGAGGACGACGACCTGTTGTGCCTGATCGAATCCGCCGGTGTGCCCCGGACGCTGTACGGGCTGCGCGACACCTACGCCCGCTCCGGCCGCTCCCCGGTGGCCACCGCCCTGCGCGACGGCCAACCGGTGGTGCTCGGCCCCGGAGAACTCGCCGCCTGCCCCGAGTCCCGGCGCGCGCTCTCGCCGGAGTTCCATCTGGCGGCCCTGCCCGCGCACGGCGACGGGGGCGGAGCCTGCCTGCTCGCCGTCAGCGAGGACACGGCCGGTTTCGGCACCGAGGGCCGCAAGTGCCTCGAACTGATCGCCGGCGCCGTCGTCCGCCCGGCCCCCGCCGAGCGCACCGAGGGCGGCGACCTGGCCGCCGGTGCCTTCAGCCTCGCCATGGACACCGGCCGCGTCGAGGTCGGCGACGAGATCCTGGAACTGTTCGGCATCGGCGCCGACGCGTTCGACGGCAAGGTCGAGACGCTGCTCGGCCTCACCGTGCCGGAGGACCTTCCCTCGCTGATGTCGGTGGTGGAGGCCGACCACATGTCCATCGGCGACCGCGAGCTGGAGTTCCGCGTCCTGCAGCCCACCGGACCGCCCAGATGGCTCAGGCTGCGCGGTCGCCTCCTGCCCGGCGGCGACGGCCGCCCGGTACGGCTCGTGGGTACCGTCGGCGACGCCACCACGCTGCGCTCCGACGTCACCGACGTGGCCCGCGTCCAGCGCCTGGCCGCCGCCCTCGCCATCGCGGGCACGGTCCGCGACGTCAGTCACGCCGTCGTCGCCGCGCTGCGCGCACCGCTGCGGGCCGACCGGATCGCCCTCGCCGAACTGGAGGGCGACCGGCTCGTCGTCACCGTCCTCGACCCGCCCGAACCGGAAGACTGGCCCGAGCTGTGGCGCCTGGAATGGCGCTCCGAATGGCCCGACGCGCCCGTGCGCGCCATGCCCACCCTCGCCGCCGCCCTGCGCGAGGGCCGCGCGCAGATCTGGCCCGCCGGCACCGCCCTGGAGCCCGCCCTCGCCGAGGTCGGCCCCGGCGGCCTGGCGGTACTGCCGCTGCCCGGAGTGGGCCGGATGGCGGGCGCCTGTCTCATCGGCTGGGACACCCCGCACGACTTCGGTACCGACGAGCGCGCCCTGCTGACCGCCTCCGCGGGCCTCGCCGGGCAGGCCCTGATGCGCGCCCACGCCTTCGACGCCGAGCACGAACTCGTCGGCATGCTCCAGCGCCAGCTGCTGCCGCGCCGCCTGCCCGAACTGCCCGGCGCGGTGGCCGTCGCCCGCTACCTGCCGAGCACGGCGGGCCTCGAGCTCGGCGGCGACTGGTACGACGTGATCCCCCTGCCGGACAACCACGTCGCCCTCGTCATCGGCGACGTCCAGGGCCACAGCGCGGCCGCCGCCACCCTCATGGGCCAGATGCGCACCGCCCTGCGCGCCTACGCCGTCGAGGGCCACCCCCCGGACGTGGTCGTCTCGCACGCCAACCGCCTCCTGATGGACCTGGAGACCGACCTCTTCGCCACCTGCGCCTACGTAGACGTCGACCTGGAGGAGGGCTCCGCCTGGTACGTGCGCGCCGGACACCTCCCGCCGGTGCTGCGTCACCCGGACGGCAGCACCGAGATCCCCGAGGCGGACGGCGGCCCGCCGCTCGGCGTGGTGAGGCAGGGCGAGTTCCCGATGAGCCCGCTCAGGCTGCAGTCGGGCACCGTCCTGGCCCTGACCACGGACGGTCTGGTCGAGTCCCACGAAGCCGACATCGACGAGGGCATGAACCGCTTCGCCCACGGGCTGGCCGTCTCCGACCCCGGCCACCTCGGCCTCGTCGCCGACGCCCTGCTCGGCAACGCCCGCCGCAGCGACGACGTCGCCCTGCTCCTGCTGCGCTACGACGGCATGGCCTCCCGCCCGCAGCGCGAGGCCTGGACGGTGTGGCGCGTCCCCCAGGCCGTCGGGCAGGCCCGCCGCTTCACCCGCCGCACCCTGCGTGCCTGGGGCATCCCGGCGGACGCCATGGACGCCGTCCTGCTCGTCGTCTCCGAACTCGTCACCAACGCCCTGGTCCACACCGACGGCCGGGTCCGTCTCGACCTCACCCTCGTCAACCACCGGATGCGCGTCGCCGTCACCGACTCCTCCGCGCGCACCCCCGTCAAGCCCACCAGCATCGGCTGGGAGGCCACCGGCGGCCGAGGCATCCTCCTCGTCGAGGCCATGTCGGCGACGTGGGGGACCGTGCCGGTCAGCGGCGGCAAGCAGGTCTGGAGCGAGATCTCCCTGGAGGGGTACGACGTCGCGCCGACCGGGGTACCCGGGGCCCACAACCCCGAGCAGAGAGGCATGCCATGACCCAGCACGTCAGCGACATCATGACCAGCGCGCCGGTCACCGTGGAACCGCAGACGTCCGTGACGGCGGTGGCCCGGATCATGCGCGACCAGGACCTCGGAGCCGTCATCGTCACGGACGGGGACGAGCTGCGCGGCCTGGTCACCGACCGCGACCTCGTGGTGCGCTCGCTCGCCGAGGGCGGCGACCCCGAGCAGACCACCGTCGTCGACGCCTGCAGCGGCGACCTGGTCACCCTGACCCCCGAGGACGACGTGGACCACGCCGTCGAGCTCATGCGCGAGCACGCGGTACGCCGTCTCCCGGTCGTCGAGGGCGGCCGCCCCGTCGGCATCGTCGCCCTTGCCGACCTGGCGATGGAACGGGACCCCGGGTCGGCCCTGGGCGACATCAGCGCGGCCCGGCCCAACACCTGAGGACGACAGTACGAACGGAAGTGCGAAACCGGTGCCCGGGAAGGGGGCGCCGGTTTCACCGCACCGTCTGGGGGGACTCGGTGGCACAGCTCGGAAGGACGGAGCGCCCGGCCCCGGAGCGGGCCGAGGGCAGGACCGGACGCAGAAGGAAGATGAAGTGCCGTGACCGCGCAGACCAGTGAGAAACCCGTCGCCCGCAGGCCCGAGACGGGCTGGTCGAGGGCCCGCCGCCTGCGCGACGGACGTGCCCTGAGGACCTGCCTGCCCGCCGTGGCGGACGAGAGCACCCAGCGCACCGCGCGGCCGGACGGCGAGGGGAACATCTTCAGGGGCGAGGACTGACCGTCAGACACAGGCCGTGACGCCAGGGCCATGTGCTCGCCACGGTCCGTTCTGCCGGGCTATGGTGACGCAGATGAAGGCTCTCGTGTCGTCCGGCGGCGCCGGTACACGGTTGAGGCCGATCACGCACACGTCGGCCAAACAGCTGGTGCCCGTTGCCAACAAAGCTGTGCTGTTCCAAGGCCCGCAGGCCAGGATCCGCCTCGCGCCCCCACCAGCGGCCGGCCCCGCCGGAACCCTGGTCGGCGACTCCCGCGTCGGAGACCGCGGCGAGGTGCAGATCCACGCATGAACCTCCTCGTCACCGGCGCCGCCGGGTTCATCGAGCCGGCCCACGTCCGCATGCCGCGCGCAGACGAAGCGTCCGACGCGCCCCGGACCACAGCGCTCGACAGGCTCGCCCGCGCCGGCGCCCTCGGTCCTCCCGAACTCGGCCTTCCCCGGCCGGAGTTCGTGCGGGGCGACATCCACGAGGCCGGGCCCTTCGACGAACCGACGGCCGACGTCGACCCGGTCGTGCCCTCCGCCACCCAGTCGCACACCGATCACTCGATCGCAAGTGCGAACGATTTCGTCCTCCGGTGGGATACCCGCGGCGCCTACCGGGACCGCGTCGACCGGTCCAAGGTCCGCACCGCACCCGGCCACCGCGGGTGGCAGCCCCTGAAGCGACACGCACAGGGCCTGTCATGAGGCGGCCGATCACCGAAGCGGGCGACGCCCCCGGACCCAACTCCGTCCGTACGACGACCCCGTGCGCATCCCGCCGCGACGCGGGCGGTTCCCCGCCCGCCCCCAGCTCCGGCGAGGCCACCTGGTACGACCCGGCCCGTGAGGTGTTCCGCCTCCTCGGCGCCGGCCCCGACCGGGTGCGCCCCGTCGGTGGCGAGGCCCTTCCCCGGCCCGCCCCCCGCCCCACCCCGAATGAAGCCCCTCCACGGATCCGCAAGGAGTCCCCTGCGTGAAACGCCATGAGTTCCTGCGGGAGCTGCACAAGGTCAGCGCCAACCGCAACTACCTCGAGATCGGGGTCAACGACGGACGCAGTCTTGCCCTCTCCCGCGTCCCCAGCATCGCGATCGACCCCGCGTTCAAGGTGGTCACCGAGATCCGGTGCGACGTCCACCTGGTGAAGGCCACCAGCGACGACTTCTTCGCCCGGCCCAACCCGATCGGCCACCTCAAGGGCGGCCGTCACCCGATGCGCAACCTGCGCCGGGGCCGCAGCCCGATCGGCTACTGGCGGCGCACCACCCTCGACCTGTCGTTCATCGACGGCATGCACCTGTTCGAGTACGCGCTGCGCGACTTCATGAACGTGGAGAAGCACTCCGACTGGTCGAGCGTGATCGTCCTCGACGACATGCTGCCCCGCAACATCGACGAGGCCGCCCGCGACCGGCACACCGGTGCCTGGACCGGGGACGTCTACAAGGTCGCCGAGATCCTCGGCCGCTACCGCCCCGACCTGGTCACCGTCTTCGTCGACACCCAGCCCACCGGTCAGCTCGTCGTGTTCGGCGCCGACCCGGACAACAGGGTCCTGGACGACAAGTACGACGAGATCATGGCCGAGTTCGACGTGCCGGACCCGCAGAAGGTGCCCGAGGCGATCCTGGAACGGGTCCAGGCGGTGCCGCCGAAGGCTCTGGTGGAAGCCCCCTTCTGGGGCCCGCTGGCCAAGGCCCGCAACCTCGGTGTCAGCCGCTCCCGCGGCTGGGAGCCGCTGCGCACGGCCCTGGAGAAGGCCACCGGCACTCGCTGACCCCCCGGGGCCTAGCAGGCCCTCACAGAACACGGAGCGGGTCCGGGACCACCACAGTGGTCCCGGACCCGCTCCGCCTTGGCGAGCGCCGGCGCCGCGCACGGTGCCGGCGCACGCATGTCTCACGCGCGCCAGGCTCTGACCTTGGCCGCGGCCTTCCTCCGGATCCGTCCGAGCAGCGGCCGCGCCCTGCGCGCCAGCCGCTCCACGACACCGGGCCCGGGCGGGTGCACCACCTGTACTCCGCCCGCCCCGACCCGCAGGGCCGGTGACAGGGAGAGGAATCGGGGCACGCCGGCAGCCGGGGCCGGGCACAGGGCGACCTGCCAGGTCCTGCCCTTGAGGTCGCCGACCGGCAGAGCGGCCTCCAGCAGTGCGCCGGAGCCGTCCGGGGACGGCGACAGCGTGCCGGGGACGTCGCGGGAGGCCGAGCCGGTGAGCCGCAGCAGCACATCGGTGTCGCCGGGGACGTACAGCGGCAGGGGCGCGTGCAGCCGGCCGTCGGTGACGGTGACGTCCTTGGCGGGCACGCCGGCGAGGCCCAGCCGCTTGTCCGCGCTGTCGACGGCCAGGGCGAGACCGGCGTGCGGGTCGGTCCAGTACGGCAGCACGACCCGCCCGGCCACCACCCCGCCGAACGCGGCCGTCCGGTGCCTGCGGGGGGCCGGACGGACCGGCCCCAGGCGGCAGTCCTTGGTCCAGCCGCCCAGTTTGACCCGGACGTGGAAGTCCCACAGCCCGGCATTCATGGGAGCGCCGTCGGCCGCGACGGTGGGGTCGACGACGGCCGTGACGCGTAGCACCAGCCGGACCAGGTCGCCCTCCTTCACCGGGATGATCTCCCGGGTGACCTCGCCCGGCTGGAAGTACTGGGCGGAGGTGGCGCGTTCGCGCAGCAGCAGGTCCGCCGTGGCCGTCCCGAACCGGGTGACGCTGTCGGCGGCCACCCGGGCGACCGCCTCGGCGACGTCCCGCGGCGGACCGGAGGGCGGGGCGCCGGCCGGGTCGGCCGGGAACGTCATCGGTTCACCGCCGACCGTGTACTCGACGGCGAAGTCGACGCGCAGTGTCCCGTCCTCCCAGCGCACGCCCGCGGGCTCCGCCTTGAGGGCGACGGAGGCCTCCCACTCGGCGAACGCCACCACGTCGTCGTAGCGGTCGGCGGCGATCAGCGCGGCGACGATCTGCTGCGTCGTCTGGAGCCCCGCCGCGACACCCGGCCCGAAGCGCTCGACGACGACCCCGTGGATCTCGTCGAACAGCTCCCTGCGGTAGTCCGCGGGCAGCTTGAGCAGCCGTCGGCCGCGCATCCGCTCGACCATCTCGTTGCGCAGCCAGCGCCGCAGCAGCCGGTCACGCACCGGTCCCGGCTCGGTGTACTGCTCGACGACGTCGAGAGCCTCGCGGAGGTTCTTGAAGTACCCGCCCGGATCGAAGCGCTGGAAGCCGGCGTTGGACGCGTCGTCCCGCCTGACGTGGTAGTAGCAGACGTAGTCGCTGAGCACGGAGACGTTGTCCGCGCGCAGATACGCCTCGGTGACGAAGACGTGGTCCTCGAGCCGCCGCCTGCCCTCCGGGAAGCGCAGCCCGATGTCGTCGAGGAACTTCCGGCGGAACATCTTGTGCGGGGTGAGGCTGTCGATCAGCGGGGCGTTCGCCACGCTCGCGCGCGGGTGGTTGCGGCGGAACAGCTCCACCGGCACCGGCCGGCCCTTGCCCGCCATCTTGCCGACGACGACGTCGGCGCCGTTGGCCACCCCGTAGTGGTACATCCGCTCGAGGGCCTCGTCGCCGAGGTAGTCGTCGTTGTCGACGAACATGACGTACTCGCCCTGGGCTGCGGCGATCCCCACGTTGCGAGGCTTGCCCGACCAACCTGAGTTCTCCTGGTGGACGACCGCGACCCGGGGGTTCGCCGCGGCGACCTCGTCGAGCCGGGCGGGCGTGCCGTCGGTGGAACCGTCGTCGACGAAGATCACTTCGTATTCGTCGGGAGGCAGTGACTGCCTCAGCAACGAAGTGATGCAGTCCTCGATGTAGGTCCCCGGGTTGTAGACGGGAACGATGACGCTGACCTTCACCGGCATCGGGCTCCGGGCCCCCTCAGTTCGCTTGCCGTGGGTGATGTCGCTGGTACGCGTTGGCAGATGCTAACGCCACCGAGCCCTTTGTCCATCGTCGGCCCACCGGCGGGACACGTGGCGTGTCCCCGTCGGCGGGGGCCCGGCGGGCCTGCGGATGCCGGCACCCCCGCGCCGGTAATCTGGCGCGGTGCGCCTGCTGTTGATGTCCGACACCCACCTGCCGCGACGCGCCAAGGAGCTCCCCGCGCCGCTGCTGGCCGAACTCCCGCGCGCGGACGTCGTGTTCCACGCCGGGGACTGGGTGGACACCGCCACCCTCGACCTGCTGGAGGCCCGCAGCGCCAGGCTCGTCGCCGTGTACGGCAACAACGACGGGCCGGATCTGCGCGCCCGGCTCCCGGAGGTGGCGTACGCCGAACTCGACGGCCTGCGTTTCGCCGTCGTCCACGAGACGGGCGCCGCCCAGGGCCGTGAGACCCGCTGTGCCGGCCGCTTCCCCGACACCGACGTCCTGGTCTTCGGGCACAGCCACATTCCCTGGGACACCACCGCGCCCACCGGCCTGCGCCTGCTCAACCCCGGCTCGCCGACCGACCGCCGCCGACAGCCCCACTGCACCTACATGACCGCGACGGCGGCCGACGGCCGCCTCACGGACGTACGACTGCACCGCCTGCCCCCGCGGTAGGAAGGGGGCGCCGAACGCGCCCACTTCCCGAAGTGGCCCGCACCGCATATTCGTTGGACGTCCGGGCCCTGACCCCGGTCAACTGGACGGCGTGCTGATCGACACCGCCCTTGTACGCCGTCTGCTCGCCGCCCAGTTCCCGCAGTGGGCGCACCTGCCCGTCGCCCCCGTGGAGCGGTCCGGCATGGACAACGCCACCTTCCGGCTCGGCACCGGCCTGTCGGTGCGGCTGCCGCGCTACGCCCACTGGGTGGGCCAGGTGGAGCGCGAACACCGTTGGCTGCCGCACCTCGCACCGCGGCTGCCGCTGCCCGTCTCCGAGCCGGTCGCCAAGGGCGAACCCGGCGAGGGCTACCCGTATCCCTGGTCGGTGTACCGCTGGCTGGAGGGGGACACGGCGACGACGGAGGGACTGGCCGACCCCGTCCGGACGGCTCGTGACCTCGCCGGGTTCCTCAGGGCCCTCCGGTCGATCGACGCCACGGGCGGGCCGGGTCCCGAGCAGAGCAACGCGTTCCGTGGGGTGTCGATGGGCGACCCACGGGATTCGGTGGCCGAGGATTCACTCGTACGAGTCAAGATCGAAGCCCTGAAGAAGGCACGCCTGGTCGACACGGACGCGGTGACGGAGGTGTGGGAGGCGGCCCTCGCCGCCCCCGCGTGGGACCGGCCGCCGGTGTGGATCCACGGCGACCTCGACGCGGGGAACCTGCTGACCGTGGACGGCAGGCTCAGCGCCGTCATCGACTTCGGGACGCTGGCCGTGGCCGACCCGGCGGTGGATCTGCAGCCCGCCTGGAAGTTCCTGCCCGCCCGGGCACGGGACGCCTTCCGGGAGGCGGTCGACCTCGACGACGCGACCTGGGCGCGCGGGCGGGGCTGGGCGGTGGCCGGGTCGCTGCCGGTGCCGGACGACCCGTTCTTCCAGGCGGACCCCGCACGGGTGACGGCGGCGCTGCGTCACCTCGACGCGGTCGTCGAGGACCACCGCCGCCACGGTTCCTGACGACCGGAGCGCCCGCCAGGAGTCGCCGACGCGGGACCGGGTCTAGGACCCGGCCGGATGGATCGCTCCCGCCGTCGCCGTCAGTGGGGCGCCGCTGCCGCCCCAGCGCAGCGCGACGATCTCCGCGGCGACGGACACGGCGACCTCCTCGGGGGTACGGGCCCCGAGGTCGAGGCCCACGGGGGAGCGCAGCCGGGACAGCTCGCCCGCCGTGAGGCCGGCCTCCGTCAGCCGCCGCAGCCGGTCGTCGTGGGTGCGGCGGCTGCCCATCGCCCCGATGTACGCGGCAGGCCGGCGCAGCGCCTCCTCCAGCAGCGGCACGTCGAACTTCGGGTCGTGGGTGAGGACGCAGATCACCGTGCGGTCGTCGGTGCCGGTGCCCCTCAGGTAGCGGTGCGGCCAGTCCACGACCACCTCGACGCCCTCCGGGAAGCGCTTGGGGGTGGCGAAGACCGGGCGGGCGTCGCACACCGTGACCCGGTAGCCGAGGAAGTCGCCGATGCGGGCGACGGCGGCCGCGTAGTCGATCGCGCCGAAGACCAGCATGCGCGGCGGAGGTGTGAAGGAGTGCAGGAAGACGGTGACCGCGTCCTCGCGGCGTTCGCCATGGGGGCCGTAGTGCCGCAGGCCCGTGGCGCCGAGGGCGAGTTCCCCGCGCGCGTCGGCCGTGACCGCCGCGTCCAGGCCCGGTGTGCCGAGCGTGCCGGCCACCCCGTGCGGCCACACCGCGAGGGTGGCTCCGCGCGGCGCCGGCCCGTCGGTGACCGTGGCCACGGTGACCGGGCGGCCGTCGGCGACCGACTCGGCGACCGCGCCGAAGGACGGATCCGACTGCGGGGTGACGGGCCGGACCAGCAGGGTGATCTCGCCGCCGCAGGTGAGCCCGACCGCGAAGGCGTCCGCGTCGCTGTACCCGAAGGTCTCCAGGCGGGCCTCCCCGCTCGCCACCACCTCCTGGGCGAGCTCGAAGACCGCCCCCTCGACGCAGCCGCCGGACACGCTGCCCACGACCTCGTCGGCCGGACCCACGGCCATGGCCGCACCGGGATCGCGCGGCGCGCTGCGGCTGACCGCCACCACCGTGGCCAGGCCGAACGGTGCACGGGCCGCGTACCAGCCGCTCACCACCGGGAGAATGTCACGCACGGTTCCGCTCCTTCCACGCAAGCCACGTGGGCTCCTCTCACCCGCGTCGCGTGGCCACTGGTCGAGCGTTAATCCGTTGCCCCGGTGGCCCTGGACCTGCTGCACTTCAAGTGAACCTCGTCCTCGCCTCACCGCACGATCCAGGAGAAGCAATGCGCGCACCGCTCATGTCCGCCCCGGAAGGAATCACCCTCTCTTCAAAGGACATGACGCTCCGTGCACTTGCTCAACCTCGGCATCCTCGCGCACGTCGACGCAGGTAAGACCAGCCTGACCGAGCGGCTGCTGCACTCGGTCGGTGTGATCGACGAGATCGGCCGCGTCGACGACGGGAACACGCAGACCGACACGCTCGCGCTGGAGCGCCGGCGCGGCATCACCATCAAGTCCGCCGTCGTCTCCTTCGAGGTCGACGACGTGACCGTCAACCTCATCGACACCCCCGGCCATCCCGACTTCATCGCCGAGGTGGAGCGGGTCCTCGGCGTCCTCGACGGCGCCGTGCTCGTCGTCTCGGCGGTCGAGGGCGTCCAGGCCCAGACCCGCGTCCTGATGCGGACCCTGCAGCGCCTGCGCATCCCCACACTCGTCTTCGTCAACAAGATCGACCGACAGGGCGCCGGGTACGAGGGCCTGCTGCGGGCGGTCTCCGAACGGCTCACGCCCTCCGCCGTACCGATGGGCACCGCCGCCGGGCTCGGCACGCGGGGCGCCCGTTTCACCCCCGGCCTCGGCCCAGCCGCGCTCGACGTCCTGGCCGACCACGACGACGACCTGCTGTCCGCCTATGTCGAGGGCACCGTCTCCGAAGCCCGGCTGCGTGCCGCGCTCGCCGACGGGACCCGGCAGGCCCTGGTCCACCCGGTGTACTTCGGCTCCGCCGTCACGGGCGCGGGCGTCGGCGAACTGATCGAGGGGATCAAGGAGTTGCTGCCCGCCGCGGGCGGCGACCCCGACAGCCCGCTGTCCGGCACCGTCTTCAAGGTCGAACGGGGCCCGGCGGGGGAGAAGGTGGCGTACGCGCGGATCTTCTCCGGAAGCCTGCGCACCCGTGACCGGATCACCTTCGGCGACGCCCGTGAGGACGGCAGGATCACCGCGATCAGCGTCTTCGACCACGGCACCGACGTCCGCCGGGACACGGTCTGCGCGGGCCGCATCGCCAAGCTCCGGGGCCTCGCCGACGTCAGGATCGGCGACGCCCTCGGCGAACCACGCAAGGCGTACGGCCACTTCTTCGCCCCGCCGACCCTGGAGACCGTCGTCGTCCCCGGCCCGGGCACGGACGGCAGAGCCCTTCACCTCGCGCTCGTTCAACTGGCCGAACAGGACCCGCTGATCGGCCTGCGGCACGACGAGGTACGGCGGGAGACCTCCGTGTCCCTGTACGGCGAGGTGCAGAAGGAGGTCATCCAGGCCACCCTCGCCGACGAGTTCGGACTCGACGTCACCTTCCGCGAGACCACGCCCCTGTGCATCGAGCGGCCGGCCGGCACCGGGGCGGCGGCCGAGTTCATCAAGAAGGACGCCAACCCCTTCCTCGCCACCGTCGGCCTGCGCGTCGACCCGGCGCCGCCCGGGACGGGAGTCGGCTTCCGGCTGGAGGTGGAGCTCGGCTCCATGCCGTACGCCTTCTTCAAGGCCGTCGAGGACACCGTGCGCGGCACCCTCGGACAGGGTCTGCACGGCTGGCAGGTCACCGACTGCACGGTCACGTTGACCCACTGCGGCTACTGGCCCCGGCAGAGCCACTCCCACCAGGGCTTCGACAAGAGCATGTCCAGCACCGGGGCCGACTTCCGCGGGCTGACCCCGCTGGTCCTCGTGGAGGCGCTCAGGCGGGCGGGCAGCCAGGTGTACGAGCCGATGCACCGCTTCCGTGCCGAGGCCCCGGCGGACACCCTGGGCGCGCTGCTTCCGGTGCTGACCGCCCTGCGGGCCGTCCCGCAGACCACCGAGACGCGGGACGAGACCTGCGTTCTGGAGGGTGTCGTTCCGGCGGACCGGGTACACGCACTGGAGCAGCGGCTTCCGGGGCTCACCCGGGGTGAGGGGGAACTGGAGAGCGCCTTCGACCACTACGCGCCCGTCACGCACGGCACGGTGCCGCGCAGGCCGCGCACGGACAACAACCCGCTGCACCGCAAGGAGTACCTGCTGAACGTGACACGTCGGGTGGGCGGGTGAGGACCCGGTCGCCGGCGCGGTCGCCGAAGTAGAACCTTACTCATCAGTCAGATGTGTTGACGCTGTCAGGAAATCACCGGACTGTAATGGACATGCCGAATATGCGCGCGCGTCTGCTCGTTGTTCTGGTTGTCCTCTCCGGATTCCTGACGGCGACGGGCGTGAGACCCGCCACCGCCGAAGCCCTCCCCGACTCCCTCTGGTTCGACGACACCCCCGTCACCGTGCAGGACGGCCGCTTCACCGACGGCCTCGGCCGCGAGGTCGTCCTGCGCGGCTACAACGTCTCCGGCGAGACCAAGCTGGCCGAGAACAACGGCCTGCCCTTCGCCTCCGTCGCCGACGCGAAGAAGTCCGCGACCGCGCTGCGCGCCCTCGGCGGCGGCAACACGGTCCGCTTCCTGCTCTCCTGGGCCTACGCCGAGCCCGTGCGCGGCCAGGTCAGTGCGGCCTACCTGGCCGCCGCCACCGACCAGATGCGCGCGTTCCTGGACGCCGGGATCCGCGTCTACCCCGACTTCCACCAGGACCTCTACTCCCGCCACCTCTTCGACCCCGACAGCTGGTACACGGGCGACGGCGCCCCCAAGTGGGCCGTGGACGCCGGGAACTACCCGGACGAGAACTGCGGGATCTGCCTGTTCTGGGGCCAGAACATCACCCAGAACGAGGCCGTGAAGCAGGCGTCGTACGACTTCTGGCACAACGCGTACGGCCTCCAGGACGCGTTCCTCACCACCGCCCAGAAGACGATGGCGTACGTCAAACAGCACGTCAGCACCGCCCAGTTCGCCGGCGTCGTCGGCTTCGACCCCTACAACGAGCCGCACGCCGGCGTGTACGACTCCGGGCAGACCAGCCGCGCCTGGGAGCGCGACGTGCTGTGGCCCTTCTACGAGAAGTTCCGCGCCCGCATGGACACGGCCGGCTGGCAGGACAAACCGGCCTTCGTCGAGCCGAACCTGTTCTGGAACGCCAACATCGGCTTCCAGAAGCAGGAGGGCGGACTCCTCGACGCCGGGACCCTCGGCCCGGACTACGTGTTCAACACCCACTTCTACGACCAGAAGGCCATCTCCGGGATCTTCATGCCGGGCAAGGCCGGGGACGGTCAGTACTCGACCGACTTCGGGACGGTCCGCGACCGCGCCGCGGCCACCGACACGGCCGGAATCATCAGCGAGTTCGGCCACCCCTTGGCGGGCAACGTCTCCGACAAGGCACCCACCGTCCTCAAGGCGATGTACCAGGCCCTCGACTCCCGCCTGCCGAGCGCGAGTTGGTGGTCGAACCCGACGGCGTCCGGCCCCGTCCTGTCCGGTTCGCAGTGGCAGTGGGACATCTACAACGGACGTCACCGCGAGCTGATGAACGGCAACCCCGACAAGGTGCTCACCACCGGCGACGCCTGGAACGACGAGGACCTGTCGGCCGTACGCCTGAACGACTCGGGGACGGCCGTACTGCGCCAGGACGCCCGGCTCCTCGACCGCCTCTATCCGAGCGCCACGGCCGGGACGACCGTCGCCTTCACCTATGAGGACCGCTCCCGCGACGGCTCCACGACCCTGACCTGGAACCCGGTGCCGAGCTCACTGCCGAACGTCTCCCGGCTGGTCGGCTCCGGACAGTACGGGCTGCTGCTGTGGCGCTCCGACGGCACCTCGGCGCCCACCGAACTGCACCTCCCGGCATCCTTCCCCACCTCCACCACCACGGTCGTCTCCGACCTGGGCACCTCCTACGCCCCGCCGGCGTACACCCGGACGACCCCGGTCGCGGCGGCCCCGGAACCGGGCGCCACGGGCAGCCGCCGCCTCCTGCTCACCGCTCCCGACAACGGGGTCCTGCACTACGCGCTGGTGACCAACGGGACGACCTCGCCCCCGGCGGACCTGCTCGCCGCGGCCCGGGCCGAGCTGTCGGCATGGGCGGCACAGCGCGTGCGCTGACCGCGTTCGACCCTTCCCTCGCGTCGGGGTCCAGGCTGAACCCCGACCCGAGGGAAGGCGCGTGAGCTGCTACTCCGTGAGGCAGGTCGCGCCTTTGGGCGCCTGCCTCCAGCCCACCGCACCGCACCGCGCCGCCCCGGCCCGTGCCGCCTCGGTTCGCCGCGCAGCGCACGACGAAGCGAGGACGGAACGGGCCGGGGCGGTCAACAATCCATGCTTGGCTTACGGGTTGAGGCTCAGGAGGCCGTGCCCGTCCAGCCCGCGGTCACGTGGCCGAGGCGTACGCGCTGCGGGTGGTCGCCCACCGGGACGGACACCGTCTTCTTGCCGGTGGCGAAGTCGATCGCCGTGACCTGGTCGGCGCCGCTCTCGGAGACGACACAGCTCTTGCCGTCACCGCTGACGGTCGCCCAATAGGGCTTGGCGACGGGCACGAGCGGGCCCTCCTGGAGCGTGGCGCGGTCCACGACGGTCGCGTAGTCGTCCATCGTGCCCGCCACGCACAGCTTGGAGCCGTCCGGCTTCATCGAAATGCCGTGGTGGCGCGAGTCGTTGACGAACGTGGTGCGGTCGTCGCTGGTCGCCGGGTTCTTCGGCAGGGTCTTGGTCCGGGTGATCTTGTCGGTGGCGATGTCGTACTCGAAGAAGCCGTTGAAGAACGATACCTGGAAGTACAGCTTGGACTCGTCGGGCGAGAAGACGGCCGGCCGGACCGCGTCGGAGTGGTCCTTCAGGCCGATCGCGTCCAGCCGCTGCCGCATGTCGATGACCTTGACCTGCTTGTACGTGGTCGCGTCGACGACGGTGATGAGCCGGTTGCCCTTCGTCCAGTCCAGCCACGGCGCGTCGGTCGCCGTGTTCACGTCGCCGATGGCCATGTTCCAGATGTACTTGCCGTCGTTGCTGAAGATGTTCTCGTGCGGCTTGTCGCCCGTGGCGAAGGAGCCGTGCTGCTTGCCGGTGACGATGTCCAGCACGTGCACGGTGTTCCCGGTCGACGCGGACACCGCGACCCGCTTGCCGTCGGGGGAGACGGCCATGTGGTCCGAACGGTAACCCGACACGGGGAAACGCCAGTTGATGTTCCCGGTGGCCAGGTCGATGGAGACGACGTCGGCGAAGCTCGGCCGCGAGACCACCACCGACCTGCCGTCCGGGGTGGAGTACATGTCGTCGACGAACTGGTCGTGGCCCTCGCCGACGCTGTTGCGGATGGTCATGAAGGCGATCCACCGGATCGGATCGGCGTTGATCTCCGCCATCCGCTGGTCCTTGTCGGGAATCACGTTGATCCGGCCGACCTTCGCGAAGTCCCCGGTCGACTTGATGACGTCGGCGGTGCCCTCCCAGTTGTTGCCCACGAACATCACCTCGCGCAGGGCCGCGGCCGAGGAGTCCGAGGCGGCGCCGGCGACGGTCGCGGGGGCGGTGACGGTCAGGACGAGGGCGGCGGCCATGGAGCAAAGGTGCCTGGATCTGAAAGCAGGCATGAGCGCTCTCTCCTCTGGGGTGGGCGGGTGCCGGGACGCGGCGACGATTCTGAACACGAGTGCATTCAGAGTTGACTTACTCGAAAGTAAGGAAGGGGTGGCCTTCTCGACAAGACCGCGTACACGACAAACTTGGTGTCCCCAGGACGGGGCGAGACAGCGGGGAGGCACGGTGGCAGGCAGACTCAGGGCGCCGAGCGGCCGTTACGGCGGCAAGTCGGCCGAGGAACGGCAGGCCGAGCGGCGCCGTCGCTTCCTGGACGCCGCACTCCAACTCTTCGGCGACGCCCCCGGATACCGGGCCACGACCGTCGCCGCGCTCAGCGAGGCCGCCGGGCTGTCCACGCGCCAGTTCTACGAGGAGTTCCGCACCCTGGAGGACGTCCTCGCCGCCCTCCACCTCCAGGTCAACGACTGGGCCGAGGGGGCCGTCGTCGCGGCGGTCGCCGACGCGCAGCACCTGCCCATCGCCGAACGCGCCGCCGCCCTCTTCCGTGCCTACGCCGCGAACGTCACCGCCGACCCGCGTCGCGTCCGTATCACCTTCGTCGAGATCATCGGCGTCAGCGCGCGCCTGGAGGAACAGCGCCTGGCGCGCCGTGCCCGCTGGGTCGACCTGGTCTGCGCCGAGGCGGAGGCGTTCGCCGCGCGGGGAGAGGCGGCGCCCCGCGACTACCGGCTCGCCGCGACCGCGTTCATCGGCAGCGTCAACGGCCTGCTGCACGACTGGAGCGCGGGGTGGGTGGAGGCCACGCTCGACGAGGTGGTCGACGAACTGGTCAGACAGTTGCTGGGAATCCTGCGGCCGCCGGGGTGGGTGCCGGGGGCCGGCTAGGGGTGGGGGCGTGTGTCGTGGAACGGCGGCCGTCGCCCATTCGCCGCGGGGCGTGTCCGGCATGGGAGCGCCGGGGTGGGGCACCCGGGTGGACGGCGTCCGCAACCCGGTTGCCGTGCGGTGTCCGGCGGCCTGCGGTCGGCCGGACCAGCCGGACCAGCTCAGCGCCGGTGCGATGCACGCCCGGCTGGATACTTGTCCGAGCGTGCCTCGTCGTTCAACCGGCGCATGTCTGAGCCTGCCTTGCCGGTCGGCCGGTGCACGTCTGCGCCGCCTGTCTGGCCGCCCGGCAGGATCCTTGTGGCCGGGCGGGTCTCCCCGTTCGGCCGGTGCACGTCTGAGCCTGCCTAAGTCTTCAGCCGGTTCACCGCCTCCAGCACCGGCGTGACCCCGTCCTCGCTCCGGATGCGTGCCCCCAGCGCCCGCGCCCGCTCCCCGTATCCGGGATCACGGGAGGCCCGTACGAGCGCAGTGGCCAGCGTGTCGGACGTCAGGCGGCGCAGCGGCAGAGCGCGGGGGGCCACGCCCAGGCCGACCAGTCGTGCCGCCCAGAAGCCCTCGTCGAACTGGACCGGCACCGGAACGGCCGGTACTCCTGCCCGCAGCCCGGCCGCGGTGGTGCCCGCGCCCGCGTGGTGGACGACGGCCGCCATCCGCGGGAAGAGCAGGGAGTGCGGGACCTCGTCGATGGTCAGCAGGTCGTCGCCGGAGGCCTCCAGCCCGGCCCAGCCCCGCTGGATCACCCCGCGCAGCCCGGCCGCCCGCAGGGCGCGCACGATCTCGGCACCGAGCCGCCGTGGATCGGGCACGGTCGCGCTGCCCAACCCGACGAAGACCGGCGGCGGTCCGGCGTCGACGAAGTCCTCCAGTTGGGCCGGGAGCCGGTCCGTGCCGTCGTACGGCCACCAGTAGCCCGCCACGTCGAGGCCTGCCCGCCAGTCGCGCGGCCGGGCGACGACCAGCGGGCTGAAGCCGTGCAGCACCGACCACCCCTGCCGCTCCCGGGACCACAGCCCCGCCGTGGTGCGGGCCCGGGGCAGCCCCAGCCGGGCCCGCAGGGGTGGTACGGCCGCGGCGAAGACGTGCTCGAGGGCCAGGCTCACGCCCACCCCGGCGACGCGGTTGCCGACGGAGCCCCAGGAGCCGACGCCCAGCATCGGCGGCGCGAACTCCCGGGTGGGGGAGAGGGGTTGGAGGTGGACGCCGATGCTCGGCAGGGACAGCCCCTCGGCGATGGTGTGCCCCAGCGGGCCGAGGGAGGCGGCCACGAGCAGTGCGTCGCTCGTGCGGGCCGCGGCCACCAGGTCGTCGGTCATCCGACCGGCCAGCGCCCGCGCCATCGCGGCCACCCGCACCAGCTTGCCGACGCCGGACGCGCTGCGGTGCAGCCCCTGCCCGCGCGAGGACTCCAGCTCCGCCCGCGGGTCCACCGGCAGCGGATGGAACCGCAGCCCCGCCCGCGCCGCGAGCGGCTCGAACCGGGCGTGGGTGACCAGGGTGACCTCGTGTCCGGCACGGGCCAGACCGTGCCCCAGGCCGGTGTAGGGGGCCACGTCACCCCGGGATCCCGCTGTCATGATGGCTACGCGCACGACGGCCAGTATGGCGGCGGACCGCCCGCCCCGGGCGAACGGCCCCATCACGACAACGAGTTCACGCCTGTCGCATCCGTTGACTTGACTCCCCGGTGGCTCTACGTTCGGCGCGCACAGTGTTCGGAACGCCGATCTCCGTTCGAAATATCGACCGTGCTCGGGTTCCTCCCCCATGAAGGAGCCGCATGTATCCCCCGCCGCGATCATCCCGCGCGACCCTCAGAGGTCTCGCGCAGCGCTGCAGAGCCACCGCCGTCCGCGCCCTCGTCCTCGTCCTGACCGCGACCGCCGCACTGCTGTTCGCCCAGCCGACCCCGGCACAGGCGGCGACGACCCGTCAGATACCGGTGACCACCGCCCCGATGGGCTGGGCCTCCTGGAACAGTTTCGTCGCGAAGATCGACTACAACGTGATCAAGCAGCAGGTCGACGCGTTCGTCGCGGCGGGCCTGCCTGCGGCCGGATACAAGTACATCAACATCGACGAAGGCTGGTGGCAGGGCACCCGGGACGCCGCCGGCAACATCACGATCGATGAGACCGAGTGGCCGGGCGGCATGAAGGCCATCGCCGACTACATCCACAGCAAGGGCCTGAAGGCGGGCATCTACACCGACGCCGGCAAGGACGGCTGTGGCTACTACTTCCCGACGGGCCGGCCCGCCGCGCCCGGCTCGGGCAGCGAGGGCCACTACGACCAGGACATGCTCCAGTTCTCCAAGTGGGGCTTCGACTTCGTGAAGGTCGACTGGTGCGGTGGCGACGTGGAGGGCCTCGACGCGAAGACCACGTACCAGGCCATCAGCGACGCCGTCACGAAGGCCACGGCCACCACGGGCCGCCCGCTCACCCTCTCGCTCTGCAACTGGGGCTACCAGAACCCGTGGAACTGGGCCCCGGGCCAGGGCGCGATGTGGCGGACCAACACCGACATCATCTACTACGGCAACAAGCCCTCCATGGCGAGCCTGCTGACCAACTACGACACCAACCTGCACCCCACGGCCCAGCACACCGGCTACTACAACGACCCGGACATGCTGATGGTCGGCATGGACGGTTTCACCGCCGCCCAGAACCGCACCCACATGAACCTGTGGGCGATCTCCGGCGCCCCGCTCCTGGCCGGCAACAACCTGGCCACCATGACCGCGGAGACCGCCGCGATCCTGAAGAACCCCGAGGTCATCGCGGTCGACCAGGACTCGCGCGGCCTCCAGGGCGTCGAGGTCGCCGAGGACACCACCGGGGCGCAGGTCTACGGCAAGGTCCTGTCCGGCGCCGGCAACCGCGCGGTCGTCCTGCTCAACCGCACCTCGGCCGCCAAGAACATCACCGTGCGCTGGTCGGACCTGGGCCTGACCAACGCGGGCGCCACCGTCCGTGACCTGTGGGCACGCGCCGACATCGGTTCGTACGGCACGAGTTACACGGCGAGCGTCCCGGCGGGCGGCTCGGTGATGCTCACGGTCACCGGCGGCACGGAGGCGGCGAGCAGTACCTACACCGGAACGTCGAACTTCACCGGTGTGGTCGCCGGAAGCACAGGCCTGAAGACCGTCGACGTCTCCTACACCAACAACACCTCCACCGCCCGCACGGCCACCCTGAAGGTCAACGGCCAGACGCCCACCACGGTCTCCTTCCCGCCGACCGGATCGAGCCCGGGCACCATCTCCGTCGCGGCCTCCCTGTCCAAGGGCTCCGCCAACACGCTCGCCTTCTCGGGAGCGTCCGGCATCGACTCGATCACCGTGCGGCCCCTGCCCGGCACGAACGGCACCCTGGCGGTCGGCAAGCAGTCCGGCCGCTGCCTCGACATCTACGACAACACCATCACCAACGGCACCCAGGCGGGGCTTTGGGACTGCAACGGCGGCCCGAACCAGTCGTGGACCCACACCTCCCGCAAGGAACTCGTGGTCTACGGCAACAAGTGCCTGGACGCCTACGACCGCGGCACCACCAACGGCACCAAGGTCGTCATCTGGGACTGCAACGGCCAGAGCAACCAGCAGTGGAACGTGAACAGCGACGGCACCCTCACCAACGTCAACGCCGGGCTCTGCCTCGACGCGAACAACAACGGCACGGCCAACGGCTCGCTGCTCGTGCTGTGGTCGTGCAACGGCGGCGACAACCAGAAGTGGACGCTGACGTAGCCGCCTAGGGGGACACACCAGCAACGCCACCGCGGCGCCGCCGACAGGCGGCGCCGCACAGGCCGGGAAGCGATGCCCCTCGATGTCGTTGCGAGCGACGAGGGTCACGAAAGACAGGTGTGACGATCACGAAGGTGCCGGACACGAACGGAACATGAGCAACGACGAAAACTTCGCCGCTGCCTATCGCGAGCACTACTGGGCGGTCAGCCGCTACGTCGCGCGGCGGTTGGACGGGCGGACCAGCGAGGTGGAAGAAGTGGTGGCGGAGGTGTTCACGGTCGCCTGGCGCCGCCGGGCCGACCTGCCGGTGTCCCCACTGCCCTGGCTGTACGGCGTGGCACGCAACTGCCTGGCCAACGCGGTACGCGGCCACGGGCGCCGCCGCCGACTCGTCGACCGGCTCGGCAACGACGACACCGCACACGGGCGGCACATCGCGGCAGGCCCCGACACCGAGACACCGGGCGGCTGGGTGCACGACGCCCTCGCCCGGCTCTCCCCGGCCGACCGGGAGGTACTGCGCCTGACGGCCTGGGAGGAACTCGGCATCGACGAGGTCGCCGTCGCCCTCGGCTGCGGCCGACGGGCAGCCTCGATGCGGCTGCACCGGGCCCGCCGCCGGCTGAGAGCCGAGATCGACCGAATGTCCCCCGCGAGCGCCGCGGACCCGCACGTGCCGAGCCGGGTGACTTCGTCGAGCAGGGCGATCCCGTCGGACGCGGCGGCCTCGGCAGACGCGACGGCCTCGTCGCATGCGGCGCCCCCGTCGAACCGGCCCACCCCGTCGCACCCGATCAACTCGTCGAAGGAACACGGCCATGGCTGACGAACTGGAACTCCTGCGCCGCGCCAACCCGGTCCCGGTCGACGCGCCCCACTTCGGTGAGGGCCCCCTGGACCACCACGCCGAGCGGCACCTCAACCGGCTGCTGCACGAGCCGGCCCCGGCCTCCCGCAGCCGCGCCCGACTGGCCTGGGGCCTCGTCGCGACCGCCGTCGTCGCCGCCCTCGCGCTGGCCCTCGTGCTCGGCAGCCCGAACACGCCCCCCGCGGCCGCCGCCCCCCGCCCGCTGGTCGTGCAGGCCGGCTCCACGCCCGTACCTCTTCGGGTGCTGGCCGAGCGTGCCGGGCAGGACGCCGCCGACGGTTCGCCCGCGCTGCGCAAGGGCACGCACGTCCTGTCGTGGAGCATGGGCATGTCGCAGGACAAGCCCCCGGTCACGCTCGCCGAAGAGCGGATCGTGCGCTGGAGGGCCGACGACAGCCACACGGAACTGGTCGTGGCGACCGACCCGCGGCATCCCGGCCGGCCGGTCATGTCCGACGAGGACGGCGAGCCCCGCCTGGTCGAGGACGGCCACGTCGTCAGCAGAAGGACCTTCGGCCCGAGCTGGAGCGACGCGCCGCCCCAGTCGCCGCCGCCGCACGATCCGACGCGGCTGCGCGCCTACCTCCAGGAGGCGCAGTACACCAACACCCCCCTGACCACGCCCGAACTGCTCGACGCCGTGGGCGTACTGCTCGACCACTGGACCCTCGGCGCCCGCGAGGACGCGGCGGTCGGCCGCCTCCTCGCCGACACCGAGGGGCTGCGGCCGGTCGGCCAGGTGACCGACCGTCTCGGCCGGCGCGGGCAGGCGTACGTCTACGACGATGAGGGCGCCCGTCGGATGCTGATCATGGACCCGGTCACCGGCGCCGTCCTGGGGCTGGAGGCCACCTTCACGGTCGACGAGCCGGAGTACGGCGTCAGCGCGGGCGACGTCATGGAGTACAGCGTCTGGATGCGCTGATCACCGCCGGAGTCGCCGGGTGGCGGCGTCCACGGACTGTTCCAGCAGCGTGGCGACAGTCGTCGGTCCGACGCCACCCGGCACCGGCGTGATCAGGGAACCTCAGCGCCGGTCACGGCCCGCCGCCGGGACTAGCCTCCTGCCTCCTCGTCCCAGGCCTGGATCATGGTCTGGTCGACGATCTTCCCGTCCCGCAGTGACACCATCGACTCTGCGAACACGCGTACCCCGTCGGAGTACTCGCAGCTCTCCGTGAAGGCGACACGGTCGTCCTGGACGACGCACTGCTCCAGCTTGTGACCCTTGATGTCGCGGCTGTAGACGTCCTCCAGCATCTCGCTGATCTCGTCCCGGCCGTGCAGGACCTTGGGGTGGCTGGGCTGGGTGTTGCGGTCCACGACGCGGATCTCCGCGTCGTCCGCGTAGAGCGACAGAAGACCCGCCGCGGTGTGTCCTTCGATGGCCCGGCGCAGGGTTTCGGCGTCGAACCCGGAACGTGCCGCACTGCCCATGGTGACCTCCTTCGAAGGCCGCGGCCCGGCGAGGAGCGGGCCGCGAGGTGCCTCTCTCTTCGAGACTCCTCCGCCCCGGCACGCTCGGCAAGCGCAGTCCGCGCGCTGCGCCTGACGGGTGGGCGACAGCCGCCGCCCGTGTCCGACACGGCCCCGACGGCGTTGCTGTTTGCGTGATCTCAGCACGACGTATCGTCGCCGCCGTGGGTCTCGCCGTCGGGGTCACCGGCCTCGCCGCTCCGCTCGCGAACGCGGCCGACGCGGCTGCTCCGAGCGTCGGTCAGCTGAACCCCATCACCACGCTCGACTCGCTCGCCACGAGCGACCTGCCCGCTGAGCACCAGGCGGAGATGCCGCGGGTCGCGCAGCAGTTGGGCCAGCTCAACCGCCTCAACGACCTGAACGAGCTGCACCAGCTCACCGATCTGGTCGCCCCGGTCACGAACGTGCTGCCCGGCCTCAGCTAGGCACCCGCGCACCCTCGAGGGCCGCCCCTGACCGGGCGGCCCTTTCCGTTGCCCGGTGTCACACGTTCTCGTCCTCCGCGTCGAGGAAGTGGAAGCCGGGCCGCGGGTGCATCAGGAAGTCGTGATGCGAGATGTTCCAGGCGTAGGCACCCGCCAGCGCGAACGCCACCCGGTCCCCGGCTCTCAGCCCGGGGGCGCGCAGGTTCCGGGCCAGGACGTCCTTCGGGGTGCACAGTTGTCCGGCCACGGTGATCCGCTCGCCCTCCGCCGCCGGGCGTGGCCACGGGTGCGGCCAGGCGTCCACCGCCAGTACGGAACAGGGCTGGTCGTGCCCTTTCGTCGCCGGGGTCCGCAGATGGTGGGTGCCGCCCCGCACGACGGCGAACTCCTCGCCGTGGCTGTGCTTGACGTCCAGCACCTCCGTGACGTACCAGCCGCAGTACGCCGTCAATGCCCGCCCCGGCTCCATCCGCAGCGTGAGGCCCGGGTGCGCCTCGGTCAGCCGGGCCAGACCCTTGCCGTAGGCGGCCCAGTCGAAGAGGCGCTCCGGGCGGGTGTAGTCGACGGTCATGCCGCCGCCGACGTTCACCTCGGCGAGCGGCACGCCGAGCCCCGTCGCCCACGAGACGACGGTCTCGGCCACTGCCAGCTGCTCGGCCGCTTCCAGGCCGCTCGCCAAGTGGGCGTGGACGCCCCGCAGTTCGAGGTGGGGGTAGGTGCCGTCGGCGAGCGCACGGACGGCTTCGCGAGCCTGCGCGGGGTCCATGCCGAAGGGCGTCGGCCGCCCTCCCATCGTCAGTGAACTGCCCGCCAACGAGCCGTCGGGGACGGGCAGGTTGACGCGTGGCAACACCGCCACCCGCCGCCCCGGCGCGTACCGTCGCGCCAGCTCGGCCAGCACGCGCAGCTCGTACGCACTCTCCACGTGGAAGCGCTCGACGCCCCGTTCCAGCGCGGCCGTCACCTCGTCCGGCGTCTTGCCCGGCCCCCCGAAGGCGAGCGGGCGTCCCGGGACCGCGTCGGCGACATGGGCGAGTTCGCCGCCCGATGACACCTCGTAGCCGTCGACGTACGGACCGAGTGCGGCAAGGATCTCCGGCTCCGGGTTGGCCTTGGCCGCGTAGTACACCTCGACGCCTTCGGGCAAGGCGTCCCGCACGGCGGCGGCGTGGGCGCGCAGTGCCGTCAAGTCGTAGACGTAGGAAGGGAGTCCGGTGGAGGGAAGGGAGCGGGCACGGTCGTGGACCGCGGGCGTCGCGCCGGTCATCGGGTGCTCCCGGCCGTGTCGCGCAGGACGTCCTCGACGAGAGGGGACGGCAGCCGGACGTATCCGGCCTCCCGGTCGGCCTTGCGCTCCCAGCGGGTGAGCAGGTTGGCCTTGGCGGGCAGCGGCACCCCGGCGAGCAGGGCGGCCAGGCGCGGCGGACAGCCGCTGCGGTCGGCGTACGCCCGCAGGGTGTCCCGGACTCGGCCCCACAGCTCGGCCTCGGCTCGCGGGTGCAGGTCGGCGAGGGCGGCGAGCAGCTCGGCGACGTGGTTGACCAGCAGGCAGTACACGACCCGGTCCCAGCCGCGCTGTGCGTCGTACGTCAGCGGGCCCGCGACCTCGGGCGTCAGGGCCGCCAGGGCCTCGGCGTGGTACTCGGGGACGAGCTTGGTGCCCTCCAGGTCGCGGAAGAGGACCTGGGCGGGCATGCCGTCGCCGTCGACGCAGATCAGGACGTTCTGCAGGTGCGGTTCCAGGACCAGGCCGTGGTCGAAGTAGGCGGCCAGGACGGGTGGCAGGAGGAGACCGAGGTACGCCGACCACCATGCGAGGGCCCGCTGTTCGTCCGCGCCGGCGAGGAGGCGGGAGATGTGGGCGGGGCCGGTCGGGTACTCGTCGGCGACGGCGCCGGCGAGCAGGGGAGTGGTGCCCGGGGCGAGCCGGCGCGGCAGCCCTTCGCGGACGATGACGCCGAAGCCTTCGAACAGTGCGCGGTCCGGTGTGCCGTCGGGGCCGGGCAGGGCGAGCGTGCGGTAGGCGGGCTCGCGGAGCACCGCGCTGCCGGGGAAGCGCCGGGTGAGGTCGGCGAGCGCCGGGGCCAGGGCACGGGTGAGGGCGACGGCGCCGGACAGCTCGTAACTGCTGTTCTTGCGCAGGCAGTTGGTGATCCGCACGTTCAGGCTGAACTTCAGGAACGTCTGGCCGTCGTACAGGGTGCGCACGGACGCGGTGGCGGCGAAGGGCTGTCCGCCCGGGCCGAGGTCGAGGATGTCGCCGTCGGCGAGGGCCGCGCGCAGGGCCGGATGCCCGCTGAGCGTCTGGTACTGCCAGGGGTGGGCCGGCAGCAGCCGGTACCCGTCCGGGACGTCCGCGCGCTGCCGGTCCAGCGGGGCGACGGCCTGGGGGTCGGCGAACTCCTCGGCGACCAGGTGCGTACGGACGGCGAGGTGCCGCAGCGGGAACGCGGCCCCGGCCTCCGGGGCGTACGCGGACCAGGCGCGCGGGTCACCGGTGCGGGCCTTGGGCGTGGGGTGGAAGCGGTGCCCGAACAGCAGCGACTGCTCGGAGGCGAGGTACGCCGAGAGGCGGTCGTCCGGAGCTTGGTCGGCTCGTACGGTGAGCAGGGCGGCCCCGACCGCCTGGTGGCTGGAGGCGATCTGCTCCAGGAACTCCTCGTTGCGCACGCCGGTGCGCAGCCACAGCTCGTCGTGCGTGTACTCGGCCAGGCGTCGCCAGTCCAGCTCCGCCCAGCCGCCCTGGCTCTGCTCGCTCACCGGGCCGGTGAACCGGTGGGCGCCGAGCAGGGAGCTGCGGCGCAGGGCGACGCGCAGCAGGACCCCGCGGCGCGGCAGCCGCAGCAGCAGGCGGCCGTCGGTGACGACGGACTGGTGCTCGGGGCCGGACACCTCGCGCAGCAGACAGTTCAGGAGGGTGTGGGCCACCACCTCGTCGGCGGTGGGCAGCCCGGCGGGGGCGGCGGTGCGGGCGGGCGGGTGGGTGAGGGAGGGCATCAACGGCTCCAGCGGGTGCGGAACTTCAGCGGGGGGAGGGTGACAGAGAGGACGGTGACGGCGGCGGCACCGCCGGTAGGTACGGGTGCGGCCGGGCCGAAGCGGGCGCTGCCCGCCACCGCGCGCACCCGGCCCCCGGCCGAACGAGGAGCGCGGCATCCGCAGGGCTCGGCACTCATGCCGAACCCTCGGCGAGAAGCAGGTAGTTGGGGCCGGTGGTGTAGTGCTTGTTGATGTCGGCGGCGCCCGAACGTGCCTTGGTCAGCAGCGTCCCGGCGGTCACCATCGCCTTCACCGGCAGGGTCGGCGCGTCCAGGACCCGGGCGCGCAGCACGGCCCCGGCCTCCCCGCCGAGCCGGTCCACCGCCTCCGCCAGCCGGTCCCGTACCAACCCCAGCAGCACGGGCAGCGGGGCGCGACCTTGCCGGGCCAGCCCGAACGCGTAGGCACCCGCACAGAGATGGACGGTGATGGTGGCGAACAGGTCGGCGATCGGCCCGTCGTCCCGGCCGAAGGTCCGCACGTCGTCGAAGGCCCACGGCCCGGGGAGCAAAGGGGCCAGCCGCCCGGTGTTGACACGGGGACCGTCGTTGTCCTTGAACAGCAGCCGCACGCTGCCCCGGCGCAGCACCAGCGAGATGTTCTGCTGGTGCGACTCCAGGGCGATGCCGTACCCGAACAGGGTGGTCTGCCAGTCGAACAGCAGCGTCAGACACGCGTCGAGGAGGGCGAGCGGGTCTCCGTCGTGGAAGCGGTCGGCGAGGTGGTCGAGGACCATGCGTCCGTCGGGGGCCTCGGCGAGGAGCGCCGCCATCGGTACGACCGCCGAGTCGTCGAGCCCGGCCGGGTGGCGGCGGCACAGGACGGCAAGCAGTTCGTGCCCGGCGTGCGCGTACGTCGTCTCGTCGGCGTGCAGGATCGTGCCCCAAAACCGGGGTTCACGGGCGATCACCGCCTCCAGGAGCCGCTGCCCCACCGCTCCGTCCACGAGCGTCCCGGGCTTGATGGACCGCTTGTTGCGCAGCCCCAACGTGGCTGTGACCAGGGGAAGTTTGAGGTGCACCGACGGGTCCGCGGCCGTCGCCACCGTACGCATCGACAGCGTCGGTACGACGTCGAGGTGGGCCCGCTCGGCGAGCACGGCGCTGTCCGCGAGGCCGGCCTCCCGCAGCGCCGCGTCCAGCGGGGCACCGACGGTCGACGGATGCACCGGCAGCGCCACATGCGTGTGCTCGACCCGGGGCAGGCCGAGGACCTTCGGCGTCGGCCAGAACCGCGGGAGTGTGCCGGTCAGGGCGACCGCGTCCCGGGGCACGGCGAGCCAGCGCAGTGCGAACCGCGGATGGAACTCCGGCGCGTACCGGCGCAGTTGCTCCTCGGTCAGGCCCGAGCGTCCGCGCGCGGTGGGGTACACGGGATGGTCGAGCCGGGCGGCGAGCGTGTCGTACGCCAGGCCTGCGGCCGGGCCGGTCCAGCGTGCCGGGGCCTCGCCGTACAGGTCGGTCAGCTGCCCGGCCACCTCGGACCGGGTCGCCGCGTGCAGCCGCAGCGTGGCCAGCGTCTGACGGCACTCCTCGGCGAACGCGTCGAAGCCGCCCCGGTCCTCCGGCTCGGCGAGCGAACGCAGCGCGCCCAGCACGCTGTCGTACGAGGTCAGCTCGGCGCCGTCCGACGCGCGCAGGAGGAGGGGCAGCCGTGCGGCGTACACGCACTGGTAGCCGTCCTCGGCGACGGGCATGAGCAGGGCGTCGCCTTCCGGTGTCACCAGCCGCAGCCAGTCGCCGTCCGGCCGGGGCACCAGCGTGCTGCGGGTGCGCAGTCCCACCACGTCCTCGCGCAGCAGGGCGCTCAGTACCCGGGTCAGCAGCTCCGCCTCGCAGGTGTCCGTGATGCTCGGCGCGGTCACGGCTGGATCTCCCAGCGCCGGGCGACCAGGAACTCGGCCGCGACGCGGTCCACCGCGCACTGGTCGGTGCCGACGGCCCGCAGGACACCGAGGTAGTCGCGGTTGGTGCGGTACAGCTCGTGCCGCTCGCCCACCGTACGCAGCGGACGGTACGTCAGATACACCCCGTCGACGGCGAGTTCGGTGGCGGCGGGGGCGCCGACCAGGGTCCCGGCGCGGTCGGCGCACGGGTACTCCAGACGTGCGGCCCCGTCACTGCGGGCGCCCAGGCCGGCCGGCAGCGGCTCGCCGAGGTGGGTGCGCAGGATGTGCTCGAAGAGCGGTATTTCCAGCAGCCGGGCCAGCAGCAGGTCGCACTGGTCGCCGATGGCACGGTAGTTGACCTCGATGATCCGCGCCCGTCCCGCGTGCACGACGAACTCGGTGTGGCAGGCGCCGAACCCGACGCCCAGGGCGTCCAGTTGCGCCAGGATCTGCGCGACGACCGGCTCGGGATGCGCCGGGACGAAGGTGAGACTCTTCTCGACGAAGTACGGCGGCGGCGACAGCTCGGTGTGGAAGCCGCCCAGAACATGGCGGGCGGTGCCGTCGCCGAGGGTTTCCAGCGTGTACAGCTCGCCGGGAAGGTACTCCTCGACGACCAGTACGGCGCCCGGGCGCCGCCCCAGGATCTTTGCGGAGTACGACACCAGTTCCTCGGCGTTCCCGACGAGGACGACGTCCTCGCTGGCCACGCCCTCGCGCGGCTTGAGCACGCAGGGGTAGGGCGCGTCGAGCGCGGCGGGTTCGGTGAGCTCGGCCGACCACACGCTGTCCACGCCGGCCGCGGTGAGCCGGCGGCGCATCTCGGCCTTGTCCTTGGTGCGCAGCGTGGCCCGCCAGTCCTTGCCGGGGAGGCCGAAGTAGGCGGCGGCCAGGGCGGCCTGGGTCTGGAGGTGGTCGCTGTTGGTGAAGACGGCGTCGGGCCGGTGGTGCGTGGAGATTCGCGTGATCACGGCCCGGAAGTCACGGACATCGCACTCCAGGATCTCCACGTCCGGATACGTTGCACGGTGCGCGTCGGGCTGGTCGGTGAGGACGGTGACGTCCAGGCCCAGCCGGGCGGCGGCGGGCAGGAAGCCCTCCGTGACGGAGTCGGTGGGATTGAGGGCGAGCAGGTACAGGCGCATGACTGGGCAGGAACTTCCGCTAGCGGGCGGGGGGTCGAAGGTGCGGGCCGCGCTCGTGGCGACGGCCCGCCGCGAGCGCGTCAGGCGGTGGTGGCGCAGTGCCGTATCGCGGTGCCGTTCCTGACGACCAGCCAAGTGCCGGCGAGCTCAGGCGCGAGGACGGCGACGAGCGCGGCGGCGACCGTGGCCGGGGGCGCGGGGCGGGCGCCGGGGGCGAGACTCGGCGCGGCACAGAGCAACAGGGCTCCGGGTCCGGCGAGGGAGAGAGGTCCGTGCCTGGTCGCGGTCACGAAGCGTGAGCTTAGGTGAGGCTTGCTTTGCTGGCCAAATGGCTGTGGCCCCGCTGTGACGTGCGCTTCTTTCGGCCGTGCACGGGAACCCCCTTGATCACCACTCCGGGATCTTATAGATAAGGTAAGCCTTGCCTACCTTGATTCCGCCGATTTCCCTGCCCTGGAGCGTCGATGTCCGTGGCCCTGAAGACCTCTCCGGACGGTGCAGTCGCCCACGCCCTCGCCGACGCCTACCGGCGCCTGACCGGCGTGTGTGAAGCGCTCGACGTGCGGGTCGCGGAACCGGGCGACGCGGCGGCGCAAGAGGGCGTGCCGGCAGGGGAACTGGTATCCGACCAGCACGTGCTCGACGCCTTCGTCGACGCCGAGGCCGCCCGGATCGAGGACCGCTACGGGACCGCCCCGCGCCGCCACGTCGCCGCCTCCCGCGCCCTGCACGACTACGCCTGGACCGTCGGGCTGCTGATGGGCGGCGTCTGGTACCTCGAACGGCGGGTGCCCCGGATCCGGCCCGAGGATCTCCGGCTCGACCTCGCCTCCGCCACATACGTGATCACCCCGGGCACCGACCTCGCCTGTCTCCCCGGCGACCCCGTGGCCACACTGCCCGGAGTGCTGACTCTCCCTCAGGAGGAGCAGCTGCGGGCCGCGTTGCGGATGGCGGTCGCCGATCACATGCGTCCACTGCTGGCCGCGATCGGTCCGACGGCACGACGCGGCGCGCGCACCCTGTGGGGCATGGTCTCCGACGACCTCGTCTCCGGGATCTGGTACCTCGGCCGGATGCTCGGACAGGAGGACGACGCCCTGCGGGCCGCCACCGAGGTCCTGCCGGCCCCCGTGCCGCCGTACCCCTCCGGCGCCGGCTTCCGCCACCTGGTGGGCGACGACGGCCGACGGCACGTCACCCGCACCCGCGCCGGCTGCTGCATGTTCTATGCGATCCGGCCCGCCGAGGCCTGCGTGACCTGCCCCCGCACCGGCGACGCGGAACGACTGCGCCGCCTCGAGAACTGAGCGGCCGGACGGCTCACCCGGCCGTCGCGAGGAACTGCGTGGCGGCCAGCTCCGCGTACAGCGGGTCGGCGGCGACCAACTCCCGGTGCGTGCCCACCGCCCGTACCCGCCCCGCGTCCATCACGACGATCCGGTCCGCCATCGTCACCGTCGACAGCCGGTGGGCGACCACGAGCACCGTGGTCGTCCGGGCGACATCGGCGACCGTGTCGCGCAGCGCCGCCTCGTTCACCGCGTCCAGCTGCGACGTGGCCTCGTCGAGAAGGAGCAGCCGCGGGCGGCGCAGCAGGGCACGGGCGATGGCGACCCGCTGGCGCTCACCGCCCGACAGCCTGGTCCCGCGATGTCCGACCAGTGTGTCGAGGCCGGCGGGCAGGCGGGAGACCAGGCCGTCGAGCCGGGTCGTCTTCACCACCCGGGCGACGGCCTCCTCGTCCGCGTCCGGGTTGCCCAGCAGCAGATTGTCCCGCAGCGAACCCGACAGGACCGGGGCGTCCTGCTCCACGTACCCGATGGCGGAACGGAGACCGGGCAGATCCCAGTCCGCGAGGTCCCGGCCGTCCAGCCTCACCGTCCCGGACTCCGGGTCGTAGAACCGCTCGATGAGCGAGAAGACGGTGGTCTTGCCCGCCCCCGACGGCCCGACGAACGCCGTCATGCCCTGGGCGGGCACGGCGAACGTCACCCCGTGATGGACGTACGGCAGATCCTCCGCGTACCGGAACCGGACGTCCTCGAAGGCGACGGACGCGGGTTCCGCTCCCGTGGACGGCAGCGGCGCGGGCTCGGCCGCCGGCTCGGCGGGCAGCCGCATGGCCTCCTGGATGCGGGTGAGGGCCGCGGCGCCCGTCTGGTACTGCGTGATCGCGCCGACGACCTGCTGGATCGGCGACATGAGGTAGAACACGAACAGCAGGAACGCCACCAGCGTGCCCACGTCGATCGCCCCGGTCGCCACCCGCGCCCCGCCGGCCGCGAGCACCGTGATGAACGCGATCTGCATGGCCAGGCCCGCCGTGTTGCCCGCCGCGGCCGACCACTTGGCGGCCCGCACGCTCTGCCGCCACGACTCCTCGGCCGCCTCGTGCAGCGTCCGCTCCTCACGGTGCTCGGCGCCGGACGCCTTCACCGTGCGCAGCGCGCCGAGTATCCGCTCCAGCGAGGCCCCCATCACGCCCACCGCGTCCTGCGCCTGCCGGCTCGCCCGGTTGATGTGCGGCACGATCACCCCGAGAACCGTGCCCGCGCCCGCGATCACCGCCATCGTCACGGCGAGCAGCACCGGATCCACCAGGCCCATCATGACCACCGTCGCGACCAGCGTGAGCCCGCCGGTGCCCAGACCCACCAGCGAGTCCGTGGTGACCTCCCGCAGCAGCGTGGTGTCCGAGGTGATCCTCGCCATCAGATCGCCCGGTTCGCTGCGGTCCACGGCCGCGATCCGCAACCGCAGCAGATACGACGACAGGCTGCGCCGCGCCCCGAGCACCACCGACTCGGCGGTGCGCCGCAGCACGAACGAACCCAGAGCCCCCAGCGCCGCGTTGGTGATCACCAGCCCCGACATGAGGACCAGCCAGCCGGTGATGGCCCGGTCGTGCGACAGGTCGTCGATCAACTCCCGGGCCACCAACGGAAGCATCAGCCCCGTCGCCCCCGTGACGAGCGAGAGCGCGGCACCCGCCAGCAGCGCCCACCGGTGCGGCCGTACGTATCCGAGGATCAGCCGCCACGCGGGCGGTCCGGTCTCGGTCTCTGCGATGCTCACGATGCTCCCTCGGGCCTGCCTGCGGGCGGAGCGTTCAGGCTACGTCGGCGCCGACGCGAGGCGCCTTCCGGTGGGCGTCGCCTCGTGATGCCGCCCCGTTACTGATCAGTCAGACGTAGGGTCGGGGCAGGGACAGACACGAGCCGAGGGAAGGGGCCGGCACCATGGCGCAGGAAGTACGCGGCGTGATCGCACCGGGCAAGGACGAGCCGGTGCGACTGGAGACCATCGTGGTGCCGGACCCCGGCCCCGGTGAGGCCGTGGTGCAGGTGCAGGCCTGCGGGGTCTGTCACACCGACCTGCACTACAAGCAGGGCGGCATCAGCGACGACTTCCCCTTCCTGCTAGGGCACGAGGCGGCGGGTGTCGTCGAGGCCGTCGGCGCCGATGTCACCGACGTCGCCCCTGGTGACTTCGTGATCCTGAACTGGCGCGCGGTGTGCGGACGGTGCCGGGCCTGTCTGCGCGGGCGGCCGTGGTACTGCTTCGACACCCACAACGCCGGGCAGAAGATGACCCTCGCGTCGACCGGCCAGGAGCTGTCCCCGGCGCTGGGCATCGGGGCGTTCGCCGAGAAGACGCTGGTGGCGGCCGGGCAGTGCACCAAGGTGGACCCCTCGGTCTCGGCACAGGTCGCGGGCCTTCTGGGCTGCGGAGTGATGGCCGGCATCGGCGCCGCGATCAACACCGGACAGGTCGGCCGCGGAGACACGGTCGCCGTCATCGGCTGCGGCGGCGTCGGTGACGCGGCGATCGCCGGAGCGAACCTGGCGGGCGCGGCGAAGATCATCGCGGTCGACATCGACGACCGCAAGCTGGAGACCGCCCGCACCATGGGCGCCACCCACACCGTCAACTCCCGCGAGACCGATCCGGTGGAGGCGATCCGCGAGCTGACCGGCGGGTTCGGCGCGGACGTCGTGATCGAGGCGGTCGGCCGCCCGGAAACCTACAAGCAGGCCTTCTACGCCCGCGACCTGGCCGGCACGGTGGTCCTGGTCGGCGTGCCCACCCCCGAGATGAAGCTCGAACTGCCGCTCCTCGACGTCTTCGGCCGCGGCGGCTCCCTGAAGTCCTCCTGGTACGGCGACTGCCTGCCCAGCCGCGACTTCCCCATGCTGATCGACCTGCACCTGCAAGGCCGCCTGGACCTGGGGGCGTTCGTGTCCGAGACCATCGAACTCACCGACGTGGAGAAGGCCTTCGAGCGCATGCACCACGGCGACGTCCTGCGCTCGGTGGTGGTGCTCTGATGACCCCGCGCGTCGAACGCCTCGTGACCTCCGGCCAGTTCACCCTCGACGGCGGCACCTGGGACGTCGACAACAACGTGTGGATCGTCGGCGACGACCACGAAGCGATCGTCATCGACGCCGCCCACGACGCCGACGCCATCGCCGAGGCCGTCGGCGACCGCCGGCTGACCGCCATCGTGTGCACCCACGCCCACAACGACCACATCGACGCCGCGCCCGCACTCGCCGAGCGCACCGGAGCCACCATCTGGCTCCACCGCGACGACCTGCCGCTGTGGAAGCAGACCCACCCGGACCGGGACCCCGACGCCTGGCTGCAGGACGGCCAGGTCATCGAGGCCGCCGGCGCCGACCTGCGCGTCCTGCATACCCCCGGGCACGCGCCCGGCGCGGTCTGCCTGTACGACCCGGCCCTCGCCACCGTCTTCACCGGCGACACCCTCTTCCAGGGCGGCCCCGGCGCCACCGGCCGCTCCTACTCCCACTTCCCGACGATCATCGACTCGATCCGGGACCGTCTGCTCGCTCTCCCGCCCGAGACGAAGGTCCTCACCGGCCACGGCGACCCGACGACCATCGGGGCGGAGGCCCCGCAGCTTCAGGAGTGGATCACCCGTGGTCACTGACGAAGCCGCCATGTCCGCCGACGACGTCGTGCGCCTGAACGACGTGGGCATCCTGCGTTGCGCCCCCGACGGACCGGCCCTCGACGGCGAACGCGCGGCGCTCGACCTGATCGGCGACGCGTTCGGACGGGACGCCCAGGTGGTCGCCGTGCCCGTGGAGCGGGTGGCCGAGGAGTTCTTCCGGCTGCGGTCGGGGGTCGCGGGCGCGGTCATGCAGAAGTTCGTGAACTACCGGCTGCGCCTCGCCGTCGTGGGAGACGTCTCCGCTCATGTCACCGGGAGCACGGCTCTGCGCGACTTCGTCCACGAGACGAACCAGGGCGGCCACATCTGGTTCGTGGCGGACTTCGACGCGCTGGAGGAGAAATTGCGCGCGGCCGGGTGATCTCGCCCTGAAAGACGACAGAAGGTGTCCGGCTTACCCGCCACCCTCGTAGCGAGACCCATCGCAGACAGGGAAACGGGAGGCCGGACATGCCGGAACAGCTGACGGGCAAGGTGGCACTGGTCGCCGGGGCGACCCGGGGAGCCGGACGGGGCATCGCCGTGGAACTCGGGGCGGCCGGCGCCACGGTGTACGTCACCGGCCGCAGCACCCGGACCCGCCGCTCGGAGTACGACCGACCCGAGACCATCGAGGACACCGCCGACCTCGTCACCGAAGCCGGCGGCCACGGCATCGCCGTCCCCACCGACCACCTCGACCCGGCGCAGGTCCGCACCCTCGTCGACCGCATCACCGACGAGCAGCGCCGCCTCGACGTCCTCGTCAACGACATCTGGGGCGGCGAGCACCTCTTCGCCTGGGACGCCCCCGTCTGGGAGCACGACCTCGACAAGGGCCTCAGGCTGCTCCGGCTCGCCGTCGAGACGCACGCCATCACCAGCCACCACGCCCTGCCGCTGCTCCTGCGCCACCCCGGGGGACTGGTGGTGGAGATGACCGACGGCACCGCCGAGTACAACCGCGACACCTACCGGAACAGCTTCTTCTACGACCTCGCCAAGGCGTCCGTCCTGCGGATGGCCTTCGCGCTCGGTCACGAGCTCGGACCGCACGGCGCCACCGCCGTCGCCCTCACCCCCGGCTGGCTGCGGTCGGAGATGATGCTCGACAACTTCGGCGTGCGCGAGGACGACTGGCGCGAGGCCGCCGCCCGTGTCCCCCACTTCGCCATCTCCGAGACACCCCGCTATGTGGGCCGCGCGGTGGCCGCCCTCGCCGCCGATCCCGAGGTGGCGCGGTGGAACGGCCAGTCCCTCTCCAGCGGCGGACTCGCCCAGGTGTACGGCTTCACCGACCTCGACGGCAGCCGCCCGGACGCCTGGCGGTACCTCGTCGAGGTCCAGGACGTGGGCAAACCGGCAGACACCACCGGTTACCGGTGACCCGCGGTGCCACGCATGCCGGCGCGACGCGCCGGCATGGGGGGGCACCGCACTCGCCCGGCTGCTCGCAGGCCGGCACGGCGCTACCCGCTCACTCCTGGGGAACGGCCGAGCAGCGCGTCCAACCCGGCGACCAGGCCCTCGGGCCCGCCTCGCTCGGCGAGGGCGGGAGCGGTCTCGCGGAGCCTGGGCAACTCCCGGGGCGGCATGCGGTGCAGTCCGAGACGGAACGTGGGGTCCGGTTCCTCGGGGTCGTCCACCGTGGCTGAGAGGTCCACCCACGTGTACCCGAGGGCCCAGGCGGTGAAGGCGCGGAAGACGGCGGCGGAACCGGCCGCGTCGAACCCGGCGTCCCGGAGCAGCCCGAGCACCCGCTCATGATCCCTGAGGACCGCCGGCGACCGCCGCGCCAGCGGGACCGCCATCATGCGAGTGGAGAGCAGCGGTACCGCCTGGGGGTGGTCGACGCAGACGTCGTAGGTGGTCAGGGCGATACGGCGCAGTCCGGCCCGCCAGTCCGGCCTCTCCGCGGCCGGTGGCGCCCGCTGAACGGGTGCCTCGGCCAGACGGCCCTCCAACTGTAGATAGAGGACCTCTACGAGCCCGTCCAGAAGGGCGTCCTTGCCCGGCGCGTAGCGATACAGGCTCATCGCCTCGACGCCGAGTTCGGCTCCCAGGCTGCGCATGCTCAATGCGGAAAGACCTTCACGGTCAACCAGTTCCAGGGCAGCGGCCAGCACACGCTCCCGGCTGAGTCTGGCGTGGCCTCCGCGGCCGGCGCGTCGACCCGGGGTCGACTCTGAATCATTCGTCATAGCGCGTGCCTCCGGTGGAATTACCCCTTGTCCAGCTCACCCCATGCCACCAGGCGGTGGACGTATGTGCCGTTCCACCCTCGGTCCGTACATGTGGTGAGAGTGATCCGGGCCTTGTCGGCCTTGCTGTCCGGTTCGTTGGGAACGGGAAGAACAACACCGATGTCAGAGGGGCTGACGACCTTGGTCCGGGTGACTCGATAGCTGTACTCGGTTCCCTCCCGCCCGACCTTGATCACATCCCCCTTTTCCAGCTCTGGGAGCCGATGAAACGGCTGTCCCCAGCCTGTCCGGTGACCGGCGACCGCAAAGTTTCCGACTTCTCCCGGCATCGCTGTTCCCGGAAAGTGCCCAGGACCCTTCTCAAGCGTCCCCCGGGAGACACCCTCAAGAATCACGGCGGAATATTCGGCGCCGAATCGAGGAATTTTCAGCACTGCTAGCGCGTCGCCTTCATGAAAAACAGGCTTCTTCTGGTCGGCTGCCGCCGAAGGGGCAGCCGACTTCCGAAGAACCTCATGAAGTTTCTGCTGGGTATCGCTGTATTCGTGGTCCGCCTGCCAGTTGTGGAGGAACGTGAATCCGACCAGGACCATACCGGCGAGCAGGAGGCCGATACCCAGAAGGCGCATGGCCCTTCTCATGTCAGGAGTCGTCCTTGATCTTGCGTGGAACCAGCCGCAGAACGGCAAATCCCGCAGAGATCAGAACGAATGCGATCATCCAGAACCAGATGCTGTCCGGCCCCCCGGTAAGGGGAAGCATTCCTGCCGCACCAGCGCTGCTGGCCGTGGTACCTGCGCCTGCGTAGTTCGCCATGACTCTCTCCTTTTTCTGCTCCGTGTTTTCGGTCACCGACTAAGAGTCACCAACTGCGCTCCCTTCGAAGGGCCGCAGCCGCGAGCGCGCGGATGTGCACTCCCTGGAGAAACAGGTCATAGAGCCACTCCGGTATGACCAGCATCGATGCGACCGATGCACGCCAGCCCCTGGATTTCACGGTGATCGCGCGCTCAATGGCGTAGAACGCTGTGAAGGCGAGCCAGAAGGGGGCGATCCTGAGACCCGTACCGGAGGCGAGGAACCATATGATCGAACCTATGTAAACGGTCGATATGGATGCCCCGAGGAACGCTATGACCTGCCTGACCCAACCTTCTGTGGTGTAGCGAGTCAGGCCGTAGTCGATCAGATTCTCCAGCGCTCCTCGCTTCCAGCGAAGCCGCTGCTTGGCGAGGGCACCCCAGGTTTCCATGACCTCAGTGCTCATGGTCGCCCGAGCCGGAGCGGTGATACGCCATCCGAGATGCTTCAGGGCGAGCGTGAGTTCGTTGTCCTCCGTCAATGCCTTCGTATCGTAGACTCCGTCGGCCGCGGGAAGCCGGCCGATCATTCGAGCGGCGAGAACGCCCTTCAGGCTTTCGACCTTGAAAAGGCAGGCGGTTCCGGTAAGGCACAGTACCTTGCCGTGCTTTCGTGCTGTGTCCCGAGCGTATCGAGCGAACTCGTTGCGCTGGAACGTTCCGCACAGCCTTCCGCCCGAGCGGCCGCGGAAATTCCCGCCTACGGCGCCGTATCCCTGTCTCATCTTGCGGTGAGTCATCTCGATGAAGTGGGGATCGAGATAGGTGTCGGCGTCCTGGATGAGGATTGCGTCGTCGTCCGAGAGGCTCGGCAGCAGTCTGTCCAGCGCCCCGTTGAGGTTGCCCGCCTTCTTGTGCCGATTGCCGGCCGAATGCCAGACCTCAGCACCCGCTTCGCGGGCGATCCGCTCCAGTTCCTGGGTTCGCCCGCCGTCTTTGTGCGGATCGAGGGTCACGATGATGCGATCTGCGGGACGTGTCTGTCCCTGGAGCGCCTCAAGGACGTGACGGAGGGAGTCCACCTCCTTGTAGGCCGGTATGAGCACCGTCACCGTTGCCGTGTCGCCCGGCAGTCCCGTGTCGATCATCAGGTGTCCCTTACGGAAGAAATATACGACGTATACATACATACGCCACTTCATCCGTAAACTCAAGAGTCGACCGGTTTTGCCTGGTCGGGAGGGTGTGGGGTGAGCCGGAGGTGGCGGTGGGTTGAGGGGGCGCCGTCCGGAGATGTCGCTGTCGTCAGACGGCTGCGGCCAGGGCGGTGATCACGCGCTCCGTGTCGACCTCGGTGGTCCGCCAGTTGCTGAACGCCGCCCGCAGCGCAGGCGCCCCGCCGAACACGGCCGGTGTCAGGAACGCCTCCCCGGACGCGGTTACGGCCCCGGCCGGCGCTTCGACCCGCTCCTGCGTGGGATCCTCGGCGAGAGCGAAGCAGACGACGTCGAGCCGGACCGGTGCGCGCAGGCTGAGCGTCGGCAGCCCTTCGACGCGCGCACCGAGCCGCCGCGCCAGCTCCACGTTGCGTTCGACGACCTCGCGGTGCCCCGCACGGCCGTACGCCGGCGGCGAGAACCAGGCGGGCAGGGCCCGCAGCCGCCGGGAGTTCTCCGGGGTGAGGTGGAGGAAGTCGGGTTCTCCAGCGGGCAGGCCCAGGTAGGGCGTTGTGGAACACCGCGAGCTGCAGCTCGCGGCGGCTTGTGAACTGGACGCCCGCGTCGTAGGGGGACATGGAGCCACTTGTAGGTCGTCGCAGATCGAGTCGGCCGCGTCCAGCCCTTCGGCCAGATGCGCGTGGCGGGGGGACAGGGCGGCGAAACAGCCGAACGCTGCGTCCACGTGGAGCCAGAAGGTGTGCTGTTCCTTCTGCGCCGCGATGGCCCGCAGGTCGTCGAAGTCGACGGTGTTCACGGTGCCGGCGTTGGCCACGACGATCGCCGGCCGCCCGCCCAGACAGGCCAGTTCCGCATCGAGAGCGGCGACGTCGACGTCCTCCCGGTCGCCGGGCAGCACCCGCACCTGCCGCAGTCTGTCCCGGCCGATGCCGAGCACCGACAGGGGCCTTGGTAACGCTGGAGTGCGGACTGCCGGGGAGCACGTCGACCGGGACGAGCGCGGCGGCGCCCTCGCGGGAGACGTCCACGCCCAGGCGCTTGCCCAGCCACTCGCGGACGGCGAGTCCCACGGTGTCGGAGACGACGGTCGCACCGGTCACGAACGCCCCGGTGTGCGCGTCGCTGAGCCCGACCAGTTCCCAAAGCCAGCCCACCGTCTCCCGCTCCAGGGCCGTCGCCCAGGACCGGCCGCTCCGGACACGTCTGGTCGTACGCGTTCGTCGGCCAGGCCCCGGCGAGCGCGGCGGGAGTCGCTCCGCCGTCACGAAGCCGAGGTGGCGGGGCCCGCCGAGCCGGAGAAGCCGGGCGCCCATCGCTCGGCGAACCGGGCGAGAGCCCCGTCCGCCCCGGCGCCCTCGGCCGGAAGGGGATCGTCGTCGGGCGCCTTGCCGTTTGCCCGTATGGACGACCGACCGCTCATGACAGGCCGGTCACCTCCCGCGTGCCGAGGCCCAGGGCGGACTGCCGAGGTCGGGGAGCAAGGAGAGGTAGTCGGCGAGTGTCCTGTGCATGACCGGGAGCGTAGGCCGCGGCCGGCGTCGTACGCCGGGGCCAATTCGGGGCGACCGAACTGATGGCGGCGCGGAGCGGGCCGACTCCCGGGGTCCGACTGTCACCGTTTCGTCTCAGCACCAGGCGGCCTACAACCGTGGCCTCGGGGTGACGGTCTAGCTGGTGGAGAGCGTCACATCGCACGGACGGGGAAGGACCGCCATGGGGGACATACGCCGACGGGGAGCCGTCGCACTCGGGGTAGCCGGACTGATGGCACCGCTCACGCTCGCGCTGGGCGCCACGCCCGCGCAGGCCGCGAGCTGCACCACGCAGACCGGCCCCTACCAGAAGCAGGTGGAGAAGTTCCTCGGCCGGCCGGTCGACGGCAAGCAGTCCGCCGCCGACTGCAAGGCCATCCAGGGCTTCCAGAACAAGCACGGCATCACGCCGAACGCCGGCTACGCGGGGTCCGTCACGTGGGGCGTGATGGACCTCATGAACAAGCAGAAGGCCGTCGGCACCAACCCCAACAAGGCCGGCAAGTGTCCGGTCAACAAGGGCCGCATCGCCTGCGTGAACCTGACCCTCCAGCTCAGCTGGATCCAGGACGGCAAGAAGCTCGTCTACGGCCCCGTCCCGGTCCGCACCGGCCGCAACGGGTACGAGACCCGCACCGGCCTGAAGAAGATCTACTGGCGGAACATCGACCACGTCTCCAGCATCTACGACGTGCCGATGCCCTACAGCCAGTTCTTCGACGGCGGCCAGGCCTTCCACTCGGTCGGCGTCAGCATGTGGAACCCGCCCGGCTCGCACGGCTGCGTCAACATGACGACGACCTCCGCCAAGAAGTACTGGGCGCTGCTGAAGAAGGGCGACGACGTCTTCGTGTACGGCCGCAAGCCGGGCACCTGACAGAGGCCCCCGGCCCACGCGTGCCCCCCTTACTGGGGCGCGTCCCCGAAGTCCAGGATCTCCAGCCTGGCCCCGCCCTGCCGCGCGGAATCGTGCGCGACGATGCCCGGCAGGGTGTAGCGGGCGGCCACCCACGCGTTCACCGTGGGCAGCGTCCGCGTGTTCACGGCGGTCACGAAGTCGTCCACCAGGAAGTGGTGGCTGCCCTCGTGACCGTTGTGCAGGCTGTCGAACTCCCGCGGCAGCCGCGCCCGGTCGTGCACCGGCGCCGACCCCGAGGTGAAGGCGGCCCGCAGATCCGGCGCGATGTGCTGGAGTGACGGGTCGTCGGGCGACATGGTGGGCTTGGGCTCCAGCAGCTCGCTGATGTCCTTGACGCCGTTCTTGTCCTGCCACATGGCCACCGTGGCAAGCTGCTCCATGCTCCCCTCCGTCCCGAAGAACCGGAAACGCGACTCCCGGATGTGGGAGGGGTAGCCGACCCGCCGGAACTCGTTCGTACGGAACGACCCGCCGCCCGCCACTTCGAACAGGGCCGTCGCGTTGGAGACGTCGTTGCCGAACTGGCTGACCTCCTTGTCGAACACCCCGTCGCCGCGGTCGTCGACCACCCCGATCGCCGACACGCTCACCGCGTGCGTCTGCCAGGCACCCAGCACCCCGCCCACCGAGTGCGTCGGGTACAGCAGCGGGGGATAGCTGGCGGTCGCCTTCCAGTTCTCGCCGCCGCTGTACTGGTACGCCTCGTAGAAGCCGAGGTCCATGTCGTGGACGTAGTCGCCCTCGGCGTAGAAGATCCGCCCGAAGGCGCCCTCGGCGATCTGGTTGCGGGCGTGCACGGTCGCCGGGTTGTACTGGCTGGTCTCGCCCATCATGTAGGTCAGCCCGGTCGCCTTGACCGTGTCGATGATCGCCGCGATCTCCTCGGTGGTGATCGCCATCGGGACGGCGGAGTACACGTGCTTGCCGGCGTTGAGGCCCTTCACGACCAGCGGTCCGTGCGTCCAGCGCTGGGTGAAGATCGCGACGGCGTCGACGTCCGTCGACTCCAGCATGGCCTCGTACGAGGGGAAGGTGCCGGTGAGGCCTTCGGCGGCGGCCAGTTGCTCGGCCCGTTCGGTGAGCAGGTCGGTGACGTAGACGTCGCGGACGCCGGGATGGGCCAGGAACAGCTTGGCGAACTGGCCCGAGAACTGTCCGGCGCCGACGATGCCGAGGGAGAACGTCATGTGTGGCGTGCCCTTCACTGGTCGATGGAGTGGTCGGTTCACTGGTCGAGAATCAGGTTGATCTGGTCGGTGGTCTCGTCGAGGCTGCTCACGGGCTTGCCGTTGCCGAAGATGTCCTGCATGGCGGGGTGCATGAGCGCGAACATGTCCGCCGAGTAGTTGGTGATCGGGAAGGAGAAGGTCGTGAAGTCCTTCTTGTCGGCGACCGGCCGGGTGAAGGCCGTGACGTCGATGCCCTTCTTCTCGTACGCGGCTACCGCGGCCTGCGTGCCGTCGGGCGTGGCCGGGAAGACGATGCCGTAGCCGCCCACGGTCTTCTGGCACGCGTCGGACGACAGGTACTTCACCCACTTCAGAGCGCCCTGCTTGTTGGGGGCGTTCTTGGTGACGGAGTCGGCGAGGCCGTTCATCATGGTGGCGCGCTTGCCGGTGGGGCCCACCGGGGTGAAGGCGGTCCCCACCTTCAGGCCCTTGACGCCGTAGTACGTCGAGATCATCCAGGCACCGTCGAAGGCTGCCGCCGCCTTGCCCGCGGCGACCTGCGCGTTCGCCGGATTGGCGCCCGCGCTGTAGTCCGTGAGGGGGGCCAGGTAGCCCTTCTTGGCCAGGCCGAAGTACCACTTGATGACGGACTGGAAGGTCTTGCTGTCGTACTGGTACTTCGTGCCCCACCGCTTCTTGTCGGTGTAGGTCCAGCCCGCGGAGGCGGCGAAGTTGCTCCACTGGGTCTGGCCGTCGCCGTCCCCGCCGCCGCCCGTCGCGAGGCCGTACACCTTGACGTGGTGCCTGTCGAAGCCCGGTTCGTCACCGCGCTTGCCGTTCCTGTCAATGGTGAGACGGGCGATGGCCTTCTCGAAGGTGCCGCCGTCCTTCGGGTTCCAGGAGAGGGTGTTCAGCTCCTGCGCGCTGAGCCCGGCGGTCTTGGCCATCTTCTGGTTGTAGAAGAGGGCGACCGTGTCCCAGTCCTTGGGAGCGCCGTAGCTGTGCCCGTCCTGGCCGGTCCAGTTGCCGGCGAGCCCGGACTGGTAGTCGGACGGGTCGATGCCCAGGCCGTCGAGTGGTTCCAGCACCTTGAGATCGGCGAACTGGCCGAACTTCTGGATGTGGTCGGTGAACACGTCCGGTTCGGTGCCCGCGATGAAGCTCGCGGTGAGCTTGGTCCAGTAGTCGTCCCAGCCGAGCTGCGTGATCTTCACGTTCAAGCCCGGGTTCTCCGCCTCGAAGCCCTTCGCGCAGGCCTGGTAGGCGGGCAGCTGGTTGGCGTCCCACAGCCAGTACGACACCGTGTTCGCGGACGGCCCCGCACCGCCTCCCTTGGCGCAGCCGGCCGTCAGGGACAGCGCCAAAGCTCCGGTCAACGCCACGACCGTACGAATTCGCATGCCCGTCCCCTTACTTGATTCCGGTGAAGCTGATGGAACTGACGATGCGGCGCGCGAAGATGCCGAAGAGCACCACCATGGGCAGCGCGGCGATGAGCGTGGCCGCCATCAGGCCGGACCAGTCGTAGCCGGCCTGCGGCGTCTGCGCGCGGAAGATGGCCAGCGCCACGGTGAGCACCCGCGAGCTGTCGCTGTAGGACACCATCAGCGGCCAGAAGTAGTCGTTCCAGGAGGTGATGTACGTCAGGACGCCCAGCGTGAGGACGGGGGTGGACGCCATCGGCAGCATCACCCGGAAGAAGATCCGGATCTTTCCGGCGCCGTCGAGCAGGGCCGCCTCCTCGACCTCGCGGGGCACGTTCATGAAGAACTGCCGCAGGAAGAACACCGCGAACGGCGTCATGAACATCGTCGGCAGCGAGATGCCCAACAGGGTGTCCACCAGGCCGAGTTGTTTGATGATCACGAAGTTCGGGAGCAGGGTGAAGATCGCGGGCACCATCAGCCCGGCCAGGAACAGCACGAACATCTTGTCCCGGCCGCGCCACCTGAGGCGCGCGAAGGCGTACGCGGCCATGGCGGAGAAGAAGATCTGGCAGACGGTGATCAGGGTGGAGACGAACACCGAGTTGATCAGGTAGCGCCAGAACCTCAGACCGCCGCCCGCACCGCCCTGGGCTATCGCCTCCTCGGTGGACTGCAGACCCAGGGCTCGCTCGAAACCCCCGGACGTGAGGTCCACGGGCAGGGGATCGCCCGGGTGCGCGGCGAGCGCGGTGTTGGTGGACAGCGCGGTCCGCAGGATCCAGTAGAACGGCAGCAGGGTGATGAGCACGATCGCGGCCATCGCCGCCCAGGCCATGATCCGGCCGAAGGAAGGCCGGCGCCTGATGGTGGGCCGTACGGTCGTCGTGGTTGCCACGGCAGCCATGTCGGTGTCTCCTTCCCCGTCAGCCGAGGTCGGTCTGGCCGGCCCTGGTGAGCCGGTACTGAAGGAAGGTGATCGCGCTCAGCACGACCAGCAGGGCGACGGACATCGCCGAGGCGTAGCCGAACTGGAAGCGGCCGAAGGCGGCGCCGTAGATGTAGTACTGGAGCACGTTGGTGGCGTTCGCCGGTCCGCCCATGGTCGTCACGGCGACCGTGTCGAACACCTGGAACGAACCGATCACCGTCATGATCAGCACGACCGCGAGGACCGGCCGCAGCAGCGGCATCGTGATCCGCCAGAACATCCGCCACTCGCTCGCGCCGTCCACCTTGGCGGCCTCGTACATGTCGTTCGGGATGGCCTGGAGCCCGGCGAACAGCAGCAGAGCGGTGTAGCCGACGTGCCGCCACACATTGATCAGCGCGATCGTCGGGATTGCCCAGGTGTCGTCCGCGAGGAACGGGATGCGGTCGAAACCCAGCCCCGAGATGATCTCGTTGCCGATGCCGAGCTGGGTGTCCAGGATCCAGAGCCAGACGATGCCTGCGACGACGTTCGCCATCAGGTACGGAGTGAGCACGATTCCGCGCAGCACCGCCGACTGCGTCAGCCGCTGGAGCAGGACGGCGATGGCGAGCGCCGAAACCGTCTGCACCCCGATGTTGATCAGCACGTACTCGACGGTGACCCTGAGCGAGGCCCAGAAGATCGGGTCCTGGACCATGCGTACGTAGTTGTCGAGGCCCACCCACTCGGGCGGTGTGAGCAGGTTGTAGCGCGTGAAGCTCAGGTGGATGCCCCGCAGTGTCGGCCACAGCAGGAAGACCAGGAAGCCCAGCAGGGCGGGCGCGATGAACAGTGCGGCGAGCCGCTCGTCGCCCCCGCGTTCGTGGACCCTTGCCCGGCCCGTCCTCGGTTTGGTCGGTGCCCTCTCGGCGCTGCCCAGGGGCAGACGCGACGGAGGGCTGCTGGAGGCGATGGTCATCGGGAGACTCCCTCGTCCGCGGCGGCTCGTCCTCGCACTTACTTTCGTCGCGGAAGAATTCAGGCGTCAAGGGGCGTGCGAACATCTTTTCCAGGCCTGAGGGAACCCCGTAGCATGGCCATATTGCTTTTACAGCGAAAGAAAATCTCTGTGGGAGTCTGACCTACATGACCGCAGGTGCCGCAAGCTGGCTTCCCCTGAGCCCGGGCGAACGCTCGGTGGCGATCGAGGTGCTCGTCCACGGGCCCCTGTCGCGTACCGAGATCGCCCGACGGCTCGACCTCTCCGCGGGCAGCCTCACCCGCCTGACCAAGCCGCTGATCGAGTCCGGCCTGCTGGTCGAGGTCCCCGAGGCGGGCAGCCCGGCGGAGGTCCGCCAGGGGCGCCCCTCGCAACCGCTCGACGTCGTCGCCGAGTCCCGCTCCTTCCTCGGCTTCAAGATCACCGACGACATGGTCTACGGCGTCGTCACCACCCTCCGCAGCGACATCGTCGCCCGCCACGACCGTCCGCTCACCACCCACGAACCCGCCCGGGTCGCGGACCTGCTGGCCGAGATGACCGAGGAGCTTGCCCGTTCCCACCCCCGGATCGCGGGCATCGGCATCGGGGTCGGGGGCTTGGTCCAGGACCGGGCCGTGGTGGGGGAGTCCCCCTTCCTCAACTGGCGCGAGGTCCCGCTGGCCGCACTCGTCGAAGAGCGCACCGGACTGCCGGTCGTCGTCGAGAACGACGTCGCCGCCCTCGTCGAGGCCGAGACCTGGTTCGGTGCCGGTCGCGGCCTGGACCGGTTCGTCGTCCTGACCATCGGCGCCGGCATCGGCTACGGCCTCGTCCTGGGCGGCAAGCGGGTGCCGTACGCCGAGGAGGACCGCGGCTTCGGCCGCCACTGGATCGTGAACCCCAACGGCCCCCTCACCCCCGACGGCGAACGCGGCAGCGCCGTCTCGCTGCTGACCATCCCCAACATCCGCTACCAGGTCCAGGCCGCCACCGGCCGTGACCGCACCTACGAGGAGATCCTCGCCCTCGCCGCGGCGGCGGACCCGATGCCCGCCCGCGTCATCGAGGAGGCCGGGCGCGCCCTGGGCACCCTGGTCGCCCAGATCGCCAACTTCGTCCTGCCCCAGAAGATCCTGCTCGCCGGCGAGGGGGTCGGCCTGATGGACGTGGCCGGCAAGACGGTCGAGGACACCATTCGTGCCCACCGGCACCCGCTGGCCGCCCCGGTCGGCCTGGAGACCAAGGTGTCCGACTTTCACGACTGGGCTCGCGGCGCAGCCGTGTTGGCGATCCAGGTGCTGGTGCTGGGGGCGGTGCAAGTGTGAAGTCCGCCACGGGGCTTGGCGTATGGACGTGATCAGCAACACGGTCCGATATGCCCCATTGGCTCGTGATTACTCACATCGCCTTCACGTCCGGAGCCGTATGCTTCACATCATGTCCACCAGTGTTGAACCCGCTACCGAACGTTCGGCTGACGAGGTCAACGAGGAGATCAGGGCCCTGTGGCTCCGGTCGGGCGGGACACTGAACGGCGAGCAGCGCGAGGAGTACCGGCGGCTCGTCCTGGAGTGGGCCGCCGCGGCCCCGCAGTCGTCAGAAGCGGCCTGAGCCTCCCCGAAGTCCCGCCGCCCTCCTCGAAGTCCTCCACCTTTTCCTGATTCCCGGCGTCCGCTCCCGCCTCCCGGCGGAGCCCGCCGGGCATCACCGCGTCCGCCCGGGGCACCCCTGACCGGATGGGCCCCCTTCTGGCACTGACCTCGGCCGTCTGCTACGGCATCGTCGACTTCGCCGGCGGGCTGCTGTCCCGGCGTACCCACTTCGTCGCCGTCACCTTCCTCGGCCAGGCCGGCGGACTGCTGCTCGCTCTCGCGGCCGCCCTGCTGTATCCCGCCGACGCCGTCCAATCGGCCGATCTCTTCTGGGGTGCGCTGTCCGGGGTGGGCAGCGGCACCGCCATGCACTTCCTCAACCGCGGCCTGAGCCGCGGCGCGATGAGCGTCGTGGTGCCGGTGAGCGCGGTCACCGGGGTCGCGCTGTCCGTGCTGTGCGGGGTGCTCCTCGGCGACCGGCCGACGCCCCTGGCGTGGGTGGGCATCGCCGTGACCGTGCCCGCGCTCTGGCTGGTCTCCGCGGGTGACAGGGCGGCCCGCGGGGGAGTGCCCGACGGTCTGCTCGCCAGCGCCGGTGTCGCCGTCCAGTACATCGCGCTCGCCCAGGCGAGTGCGTCGAGCGGGCTGTGGCCGGTGGCCGCGGGCCGGATCGCCGCCGTGCTCGTCCTGCTGCCCGGCGCGGTACGGCACGCCGGCCGCCTGCGGATCCCGCCCGCGCTGTGCGCCCAGTCGCTCCTGGTCGGGGCGGGAGCCGCACTCGGACTCATCCTGTATCTCCTGGCCGCCCAACGGCAGTTGCTGGCCGTCGCCGTGGTCCTCGCCTCCCTCTATCCGGCTCTCCCGGTCGTCCTCGGACTCGCCCTGCTGCACGAGAAGGTCACCCGGAGACAGACAGCCGGCCTGCTGGGGGCGGCGGCGGCCACGGTATTGCTGACCCTCGGATGAGCCGGGCCGGTCAGCCCCACGTGGCCGAGTAGTACCGCCGGTACGCCTTGCGGTCCTGCTCCGCCCGGATGTACCGGGTGGCCACCAGGGCGATCATGCTGCCCGCGATGACCAGTAATCCGGGGCCGACGTTCCTGCTGTCCGTGAGCCGGGTCAGCAGCGGTGCGCCCGCCGTCCCGCCCGCCACCGGAGCCGACGCCCCGGGCGCGGCCGCACCCGGGGCGATCGAGCTCTGCGTGGCCGAGGCCGACGGCGAGGGCGCCGCGCTGCCACCCGCGGCGGGGGGCGCCACGAGCAACTGCACGTCGAGGTCGGCCAGCGCCTTCGTCACCGGCTGGAAGAACGTCGTACCGCCCGACTGGCAGTCCCCGCTGCCGCCCGACGTCACGCCGAGCGCGATCCCCTCGGAGAACAACGGCCCCCCGCTGTCCCCGGGTTCGGCGCACACGTTCGTCTCGATCAGGCCGCTGACCGTTCCCTCGGGGTAGTTCACCGTCGCGTTGAGCGCCGTCACCTGGCCGTCGCGCAGTCCGCTCGTACTGCCGCTGCGGAACACCCGTTGCCCGACGGCCGGGTCGGCCGCGGCCGTGATCTGCACTCCCTTGCCGTCACCGATGGCCACCACGGCGGCACCGTCACCCGCCCGGCCGTCCGCGTACTGCACCAGGGAGAAGTCGTCGCCCGGGAAGCTCTGCGTGACCGTCTTGCCCACCTGCTCCTTCCCTCCGTCGTCCGCGAACCACACGGAACCGGTGGGCCCGCAGTGCCCGGCGGTGAGGATGAAGTCGCGTTTCCCGTCGGTCACGTTGAACCCGGCCGAACAGCGTCCGGCGGTCGACAGGATCGGCAGCGCGCCGTTGAGACGGGGGGTGAACGTGCCCTCGGTGCGTTCCATCCGCACGAAGGCGCCGATGCCGTCCGCGACCCGCGTCATCCTGGACCAGTCGGCGGCCGAGACGGTGCTGTCGCCTCGTACCACGATCTGGTTGGTCCGGTAGTCCATCGACCAGGCCGTCCCGGCCACCCGGGGCGCCGAACGCAGCGTCTGCGTGGCCGACTTGAGCTCGTTCATGCTGTGCGAGACGACCTTCGGCTCGGCCCCCGCGCCGCGGACCTCGGCGGCGGCCTTCTCGTCGGTGACCGCGACGACCGGCCGGCCGTCGTCGCCGATCCAGGTGCCCGCCGTGCGGGAGCTCCCGAGCCGCGAGACCAGGCCGGCCCCCGTGTCGGCGGCCGCCTGGGCGTACGTCCGCGGGACGGCGGCGTCCGGAGACTCGCTCGCCATGGCCCGCGTGACCATCGTGCCTCCCAGGAGGAGTCCGCCGACGGCCGCCAGCCGTGTCACTCGCCGGACGACCCGTCGTCGTGCGTGCCTCATGCATGGCTCCCGAACCCGAACACACGGTGTGAACACCGCGGGGTCCTCCGGTCGTTGAGCACCCACTATCCATACGCGGCCCGAGACCGCCGTGTTCACGGCATCCGTGATCTCTCCGAATCCGGGAGGCGGACCCCATCCCCCACCGGCCTCGACCGGCCGACGGGTCAGCTCACCCACGGCCCCCTATCTTGTGGCCATGACCAGGATCCCGCACGAACCGTCCGGTGAACCGAATCCCCTGCGCGCACTCACCCTCGACCGCCTCCGATGCCGTACGAGCACGAAGTGGCGCACCTACCCCGACGACGTCCTTCCGTTGTGGGTCGCCGAGATGGACGTCCCCCTCGCCGAACCCGTGGTCCGCGCGGTCACCGACGCCCTCGAACTCGGTGACACCGGCTACCCGGCCGGCACCGCCTACGCCGAGGCCCTGGCCTCCTTCGCCGACGAACGGTGGGGCTGGGGCGGGCTCGCGGTGGAACGCACCGCGATCGTTCCGGACGTGATGCTCGGGGTGGTCGAGATGATCAGACTGGTGACCGGGCCCGGTGACCCGGTCGTGGTGAACCCGCCCGTGTACCCGCCGTTCTTCCAGTTCGTCGGCCACATGGACCGGCAGGTGGTCGAAGCCCCGCTCGGTCCGGACGGGCGCCTGGACCTCGGCGTTCTGCGGGACACCTTCCGCCGGGCCGTCTCCGGCGGTCACCGGGCCGCCTACCTCCTGTGCAGCCCCCACAATCCGACCGGCGCGGTGCACACCGCCGCCGAACTGGCCGAAGTAGCCGCCCTCGCCGCCCGGTACGGCGTGCGTGTCGTCGCCGACGAGATCCACGCGCCCGTCGTCGCCGGTGCGCGCTTCGTGCCCTACCTGAGCGTGCCGGGCGGCGAGGGGGGCCTGTCCCTCATGTCGGCGTCCAAGGGGTGGAACCTCGCCGGTCTCAAGGCCGGGCTGGCTGTCGCGGGCCCCGCGGCCGCCGCCGACCTCGCCCGGCTGCCCGAAGAGGTCGGGCACGGCCCGAGCCACGTCGGCGTCATCGCCCACACCGCGGCCCTGCGCGAGGGCACCGCCTGGCTGGACGCCCTGCTCGCCGGTCTCGACGACAACCGTCGCCTGCTCACCGGCCTGCTGGCCGAGCGCCTGCCCGCGATCGCCCACCGCCCAGGGGAGGCCACCTATCTGGCCTGGCTCGACTGCCGCGCACTGGATCTCGGCGACGACCCGGCGGACGTGTTCCTGCGGCGCGGCCGGGTGGCGCTCAGCTCCGGCCTCCCGATCGGCACCGGCGGGGCCGGACGCGTACGCCTGAACCTGGCGACCTCGCCGGAGATCATCGAGGAGGGCGTGCGACGGATGGCGGCGGCGCTGCGCTGACGTGAGCACGCGCGGCGCGGCTGCGGGGCGTTGCGGATCGCTGGGGCCGGCGCTCGGCCCTCCTCGCATCCGGTGCGGCGGGGCCTAGACTGCCCGCATGGACGACACGCCGCTGGAGCGGCTCGGTGCGGGCAAGTATCTGCTGATCACCAGCTATCGGAAGAACGGCACCGGAGTCGCCACCCCGGTGTGGGTGGTCCGCGACGGGGACGCGCTCGGTGCCTGGTCGGCCGCCGACGCCTGGAAGGTGAAGCGGATCCGGGCGCGCGGAGACGTCCTGGTCGGCCCGTGCGACCTGCGCGGCAACCCGACCGGCGACCAGGTGCCCGCCACCGCCGAGATCGCCGACGCGGAGATCACCGCCCACTACCGCCGGCTGATCGCCCGGAAGTACGGCATCGTCGGCCGCCTCACTCTCCTCGGCAGCCGGCTGCGCCGGGGACCGGACGGGACCGTCGGGATCCGCGTGACGCTGTGACGTACGGGGGCACGGGCCGGGCGGTCCGTGCCCCCGTACGCGAGCGGCTTACGACGCGTCCAGCACCGTGCCCGTCAGCACCGGGCGGCCGGGCAGCGGCTCGCCGTCGTAGTCGGTCGGCGCGAGACGCATGGACTCGGTCGGCTCGGCCACCTGGTCCTTCACGGTCGGCACCGTGAAGTCGGCGCTGGTGCTCCCGGCCGGGACGCTCATCCACACCCACAGGTTCGCCTCGGACAGCGTGCGCTCCGGGTCCGGCGAGTCCCCGAAGTTGTCCATGAGCCACTGCGGGTCCACGTCCTTGGTGGACAACTCGGCGCCCCCGGAGACCGCAAGCACCCGGACCGGCTGCCAGATGTCCAGGTCGGCGGGCTCGGCCAGGGACATCCGCCAGGTCAGCGTCTCCCCTTCGGTCACCCGGTCCGCGACCGGCGTCAGGGTGATCTCGGGCTCGGGGTCGTCGTTCTCCGCGGTCACGCCGCCCCGGTGCGAGCCGATGACCGCGTTGCGCACCGCCTTCACGACGATGTCGTGCCGTATGTCGTCGGCGAAGCGCGTGTTGCCCTTCACCTCGACCGGTATGTCGATGGCGTTGCTGCCGGGACGTACCGTCACCAGCTGGTTCGTGACGAGGTCGGTGTCCGGATCAAGGACGTACACACGGACCTGGCCGCTGCCGCGCCCGGAGATCTGGACCGGGACGCGGTAGGTGCGGGTGCCCGAGTCGCCCTCCTTGACGAACGTGCGGCCGACGTCGACGCGCGGCAGCGGGGCCGCCTTCACCGCCGGAGTTCCGGGGGCCCAGCCCCAGGCGTCCATCAGCCAGGCCTGCCCCGACTGCGAACGCGGGGTCAGAGCGAGGGACTTGACGTGCCGCAGATCGAGACCGGCCCGGATGGCCGCGGTCAGCGGGACGCGCACCTCGCGCGCCCAGTAGGAGGAGGTGCGGCCGCTGCCGGGCAACCCGTCCACCTGTACCCGGCCGAGCGCGGCGCGGCGTCCGGCGGTGTCGGTGACGGACACGTCGAGCTGGGTGCCGGTCGTGTTCGGCGGCACGAAGACGCGCAGCGCCAGGTCCCTGGAATGGCTGAGGGAGAGCGGCTTGGCGGGGTTGACGCGCGCCGCCGCACCCGGCGCCGACCAGGTGAGCGCGACCGCGCGGCGGCCGGTCTCCTGTCCCGTCTCCCACCACGCGAAGTGCGGCGAGGAGCCGGCGGTCTCGGGGTCCAGACAGGCGACGGCCGGGTCGGGGTCGATCGCCGAACACAGCTTGGCGCCGGTCACCTCGACCGGGCCGTCCGGCAGGAACCCGGCACCGCGGCGTGCGCCGACCGCGTGGGTGAGCACGCGGGCGGGGTCGGCGGAAGGGGCCCGCCTGCCCGAGCCGTCGAGCAGCGGACGCACCCGGTCGTCCCCGCCGACGAACAGCCCGGCCGCAGCGGCGATGTAGGTGGCCCCCGCCCGATGCTGCTGGTCGGCGGTCAGCCGGGTCGCGGTGCCCGTCGAGCACACCGGGTCCGGCGCTTCCTCGTCCTCCCAGAAGTCGTCGTCGGCGGGCGCCTCGGCCTGGCCCGGGGTCCACTCGCTGTTGAAGTAGTTGTGGTTGGCGCCGACCATGTAGACGGCGCTGTGCAGGGCGGTGCCCCGGCTGATGCCGCGTGTCCCGTCGACGTACACCTCGCCCTGGAGGTCGGACACGTCGCCGTCGCAGCCCGGCAGGATCGTCACCGACGGCACGTCCGCGACCGGATTCTGGCCGAAGATCGTCGGTCCGATGAGCACGGTGCCGCGCACCTTCCAGCGCACCGGGCCACGGTAGCCGTCCTGGGCTGCGGGCGGCGGGTAGAGGCTGTCCATGGCGGCCCGGTTCACGCCCTCGCCGCCCCGCGAGTGGCCGACGAGCAGGACGCGGGAGAGGTCCGCCTTCGGGGCCTCGCGTACGACGGCCGGGGCGGTGGACCGGTGGGCGGCCCAGCCAGCCCAGCGGGCGAGGTGTTGGCGCACCAGCGACGAACGCGCCTGCGCGCCGCCGTCGTCGGCGGCCCAGTCCTGGCCGTTGATGCCGTTGGCCGAGATCGACACCGTCACATAGCCCTGGGAGGCCAGGAGCTTCTGGTCACGCAGGTAGCCCTTGTGACTGGGGATCGGCTTCGTGCCGGCCGGGCAGGGCCATTCACCGGTCACGTCGTCCTCGCCGCCCGGCTTGTAGCAGGTGGAGTGACGGCCGTGCAGGAACAGCGCGAGCGGGCGACTGCCCGTGGCTCCCTTGGGGGCCACCACCTCGGCGCGCATCTCGACGGGGGCGGGGAACCCGGGCAGCTTCACCGGGTCGAGGTCGTACGCGCCGGTGACCGTGCGGTACGCGCCGGGCTTGCCGGGATCGACACCGCCGGCCGGCAGCGCGGCCGGCGGCTGCGTGGCGGCCGGGGAATCCCGCTCGCGGGGCCTGTCGGTCGTCGCCGCGTCCAACCGGCGCCCGCTCGCCAGCACCTGGAGGTCAGTCAGGCGCTCCAAGCCGGCCTCGCCGAGGCCCAGCCGGAACGTCCGGCCGTCCTTCCCGGCCTTCGGCACCCCGAGCAACCGGCCCTCGGCATGGAACTCGACACGCGCGTCGCCCATCGGCACGGGCTTCGGTGCCCGCCAGACCAGCTCGCGCGCGGCACCCTCCCCGCCGAGCCGCCAGCCCGGCGGCAGCCCGCCGTCCGCGTTCGCGCTCAACGGCCCCGTCTCCGGTGGCTGTTGAGCCTGTGCCAGTCCGGGCGATCCCGCCAGGGCCGCCAGCACCGCCACGGCGGTCACACATATTCGCCGGGCACGGATCAATGGTTCCCCTCCTCAAAACCCAAGCGCAGGCGCCCCGTTGGTCCCGGGAGCCTCTCGCGTCACACAGGACGGGAGGAATGGGGCTGTGGGTTGTCTGTGCAGAGGAAATGACCGCGGCCGAGCGATGTGATCAAGCCAGGGGGAGGGCGGACGGAGGGGTCGGCCCGGGACGGGGGGAGGACTGGTCGGGAACGGCGGAGGACTAGTCGGGGACGCGGTGGGGGAAGCGCTTTCTATGAGCCGACCCACCCACCACCGCGCAGCGATCGTCGGTACCGGTCACCGCGCCCAGATGTTCACCCGGGCCCTCGCCGAACGCCCCGGCCACCACGTCGCCGCCCTGTGCGACCCCAGCCCGACCCGGATGGCCTTCCACAACCGGCTGCTCACCGAGGCCGGCGAACCCGCCGCCACCCAGTGGGACCCCGGCCGTTTCGCCGACCTGCTCGCCCAGGAGGACATCGACGAGGTCGTCGTCACCACCGTCGACTCCGAACACGACCGCTACATCGTGCCGGCCCTGAAAGCCGGCTGCCGGGTGGTCACCGAGAAACCCATGACCGTCGACGCCGAGCGCTGCGCCCGCATCCTCGACACGGTCCGCGACACCGGCAACACCCTGACCGTCGCCTTCAACTACCGCTTCAATCCCGCCCACGAGAAGGTCCGGTCCCTGCTCGCCGAGGGCGCGATCGGGGAAATCCTGTCCGTCCACTTCGAGTGGCTGCTCGACGTACGCCACGGCGCCGACTACTTCCGCCGCTGGCACCGCGAGAAGCGGCACAGCGGCGGCCTCATGGTCCACAAGTCCAGCCACCACTTCGACCTGGTCAACTGGTGGCTCGCCGACCGGCCGCGGGAGGTCTTCGGATACGGCCGGCTCGCCTTCTACGGCCGTGAGGCCGGCGAACGCCACGGACTGCGCCGCGACTACGACCGCGCCCACGGCGCCGCCCCGGCCGCCGAGGACCCCTTCGCCCTGGATCTCACGGCCGACGACACCCTGCGCGCCCTCTACCTCGACGCCGAGCAGGACGACGGCTACGTCCGCGACCGCAACGTCTTCGACGGCCCCGTCACCATCGAGGACGACATGGCGGTCCTCGTCCGCTACGCCCGCGGCGCGACGATGACGTACCACCTGACGGCCTACTCCCCGTGGGAGGGCTACCGGGTCATGTTCAACGGCAGCGCGGGCCGGCTCGAGCTCGAGGTGGAGGAGAGCCGTTGGCAGCCGCCCCGCATCCGGATCTCCTCCGGCAGCGGCGCCCTGCACGGCGACACGGCCGCCGAGCACGCGGGCGGGGCACGGCTCACCCTGCGTCCGCTGTGGCGGCCCCCGGTCGACGTCCCCCTCGCCGCCGCTCACGAAGCCCACGGCGGAGGCGATCCGCGCATGCTCGACGCGCTCTTCGGGGCCGGGGCCGGGGCCGCAGGGGCGCCCACCGACATCGGGGCCCAGGGACACCCGACGGCCACCGAACGCGACGGCGCTCTCGCGCTGGCCGTCGGACTGGCCGCCAACCGGTGCTTCGAGACGGGGCGGCCGGTGAGCGTGGGGGCGGTTGTGCCCGGCGTGTGAGTGCGGTGAGGCGCCGCGTCGGAGAGACCCGTCAGCTCCAGGCGCGGTAGGGCTCGTCGAGCAGTTGGAAGACCGGCTCGCCCCGGACCGGGTCCTTCGCGGTGGACAGCCGGACCCGGTCACCGCTGTGGATGCCGATGGGCGGGCCCATGACCCGGCCGCGCAGGACGAAGCCCTCGGCCATCTCGATCAGGGACACGTTGCGGGCGGCGGGGGTGTTGCGGTGCACCACCGTGGAGTGGCGGACCGTCCCGGTGCCCTCGCTGCGCTCCGTCCGCAGGTCGCTGCCCTGGCAGACCGGGCACAGCAGCCGGTGGTACATGGCGGTGCCGCACCAGGTGCAGCGCTGGAAGAGGATGGCGTCCGTGTCCGCGCTCCCGCGATCCGGGGTCTTCGGATCCAGTAGGCCCGTCGCGAAGCCGGCTGACTGACGGACAACGCTTCCTGAGGGGTGGTACACGTGGGTCAACTCCCTGCGCTCGGCCGGAAATCCACGTGCGCGGATCACCGTGCACGCACGTGCCCGGTCGCCGTGCCACCGTGCACGCCTTCAGAGTATGGCACTCAGTGCCACTCGTAAAGGCACTCCGTACCCCTGATCTGAGAACGTGCCGACGGGATGCCCGTCCGGGGTCGACGTCAGTCGCGCGCGAGCGCCGTCTCGATCTCCTGGACGACCCGCCACAGCGGCGCCCCGCGCCGGGAGACGACGACCACCACGTCCTCCGGCTGCCCGCCGGCGAGAGACGCGGGAGGGCTGCCGAAGGCGGACTGCACATAGCCGAGCGCATGGTCCACCGTCGTGCTCGCGTCGCCCTGTCCGTCCGAACGCAGCCAGGAGCGCAGCGCGTTGTTGTGTGCCGCGACCACGGCGGCGGCGATCACGTCGGCCTGCAGGGTCCCGTCGCGGCGGCCGGCGAACCGGCCCCGCAGATACTCGGCCAGGGCCCGCTCGTAGCGCCACACCACGGACAGCTCGTACGCGCGCAGGCCCGGCACCTTCTTGGTCAGGCGGTAGCGCTGCACGGAGAACGTCGGGTTCTCGGCGTACATCCGCAGCACCAGCCGGGCCGCGTCACAGACCCGCCCCACCGGTTCGTCCGCGTCGTCGCCGGCGGCCAGGAACTGCGTCATGTCGGCCAGGCACCGCTCGTGGTCCGGGAAGACCACGTCCTCCTTGGAGGGGAAGTAGCGGAAGAAGGACCGGCGTCCGACCCCGGCCAGCGCCACGATGTCGTCGACCGTGGTCTGCTCGTACCCCCGCTCCAGGAACAGCCGGAAGGCCGCCGCGACCAGCGCGTCCCGCATGGGCGGTTTCGCGACCGCCGCCTGCGCCTTCTCTCCGCGTCGGGGCGCCGCGCTGCTGGAGCTCATGGACGGGAAAGTAGCACCTGACCGAGCGGGATGGCACTCAGTGCAACACGATGAGGGAACTGAGTGCTCTGTGTGCGCACGGCGTCCGCCTTCGCATACGATCGGCTCTCCGCGCAGCCGAGGAGCCCCGTATGCCGCCCGCCCGCCCCCGCCTTCTGTACGTCACCGACCTGGCGTACCAGGCACGCGGGCGGCGCTACTGCGACGAGGACATCTTCCTCACCGCCCGTCTGCGCGAGGACTTCGACCTGGCGCTGTGCGACCCGCGGGACGCGGCCGCTGTGATGGACGCCTTCGACGCCGTCGTCGTCCGCAACAGCGGTCCGGTGCTGACCCACCAGGAGGCGTACGACGCGTTCCGCGAGCGGGCGCTCGCCCGTGGTGCCCGCGTCTACAACCAGCTCTCCGGCCGGGCCGACATGGTCGGCAAGCAGTACCTGCTCGACCTGAGCGCCGCCGGGCACCCGGTCATCCCCACCGTCGACCGCCCGGAGGACCTGCACCGGCTGCCCGAGACGGAGCGGTACGTCGTCAAGCCCAAGCTCGGCGCCGACTCCGTGGGTCTGCGGATCGTCCCCGCGGACGGCCTGCGTGACCTGGTGGACGGGCACGTCCTGGTACAGCCGTGCATCGACTTCGCCTACGAGGTGTCCTTCTACTTCGTCGACCACGACTTCCAGTACGCCCTGTACGCGCCGCACCCGGACCGGCGCTGGCAGCTGGAACCGTACGAACCCACCGCGGACGACCTGGAGTTCGCCCGGCGGTTCATCGACTGGAACACCATCGACCACGGCATCCAGCGGGTCGACGCCTGCCGTGCCCCGGGCGGCGAACTGCTGCTCGTCGAGCTGGAGGACCTCAACCCCTACCTGTCCCTGGACGCCCTGGGCGACAAGGACAAGGACGCGTTCGTCAGCGCGATGAAGGCATCCCTGCACCGCTTCCTCTCCACGGAACCGCGCGCGGTCGGCCCGGGCCGACGCTGATCCTCCGCGGGCACTGAACTCCCCGAGCGGCGGGCGCGTATCACTCCCCGGGGGATGCCGGAGGTCCCTGCGAAAGGGACGGAGGGAGAGCCGTATGCCGACACCGACCGATCGCGGGCAGTCGTCCGAGCGACCCGGCGGGGAGCCGCTCGAACCGGTCCGCGTGCTGCGTCCTCGCAACACCGACGCCCTCGCGGAGCTCATCAGGGAGTTCCGTGAGCGGACCGGGCAGTACCAGGAACGCGGCGACGGCTATGAGGTCGTGACGCTGCCCCGCCCCGAGGCGGAGACACAGGAGATGGCCCCGGTCACCGGAAACGGGCCGGTGACCGGGCGCGGCGGCCGTGCGGTGGGGTTCGCCGACCCTCCGGTGCGGGCCGGTGGCCACCCGGTACGGGGCGGCGGTCCCGTCGGACGCGTGCCCGGCCTGCGTCGCACCACCGTCGTGGCCGCCGTGGTCGCTGCGGCGCTGGTCGGCTTCGGCTGCGCGTTCCTGCTGCCCGACCGGAGCGGTGCCGACGCGGCACGGCCCTCGCCCCCGTCCCCGACCGCGTCCGCTCCCGCCGCGCCCCCGCCCGCCGCCTCGGGCGCGACCGACCCCGACGGCCCGGGCACCCTCCGCGAAGGAGCTGCCGGGCCCGAGGTGACCGACCTCCAGCAACGCCTTCTGCGCATCCCGGACGTCTACGACCAAGGCTCCACCAGCGGCAGTTACGACGCCGACCTGACCGAGGCGGTGGCCCGCTTCCAGGTCTGGTACGGCATCCGCGGCGACGAGACCGGCGTGTACGGCGACGACACCCGGCTCGCACTGGAGTCCCGTACGGGCGGATGACGCGAGGCCGTCCGCACGGTTCGTCCACGTGTGAGGACGGCATGGGCGGCAGTGCCGTGCTCACCGGAAACCGGGGTACCCCTCGCACGACACCCACCCGACGGGAGTGATGCGAGCATGGCGGGTATGGACGCGTTCACCGGCCGGCTGGACCCGGACATGTGCGTGGTCACCGCCACGGCGGGCGGGGACCGGTCGGGCTGCCTGGTCGGGTTCGCCTCACAGTGCTCCATCCGGCCGGTGCGGTTCGTGGTGTGGCTGTCCAAGGTGAACCGCACCTACCGCGTCGCTCGAAACGCGCCGTTCCTCGCCGTGCATCTGCTCACCCGCGAACAGCGCGCGCTGGCCGAGCTGTTCGGCGGGCGGACCGGCGACTCGACGGACAAGTTCCGGCACGTCGGCTGGCAGGAGGAGCACGGCGGAGCGGCCGTCCTGGACGACGCGGCGGCCTGGTTCGTCGGCGCGGTCGTGCGGGACGTCGACGGAGGCGACCACGTCGGTTTCGTGCTCGACCCGGTGGCCTGGGGCGAGCGCGAGGGGAGCGACGACCGGCCGCTGCTGCGCCTCGGCGACGCCGTCACCATCGCACCCGGTCACCCGGTGGACTGACGTTCCGTCCCGCTGCTCGAACACCGGGCAACGCGTCGGGAAAGTGGCGGCGATCACGGAGCGGCTGCCGTCACGATGGGCAGCTCCCGTGCGAGGGACCTCGCGTCACCCGAACCGAAGGCCACGCCGATGAGCGGCTCCCGTATCCCGGGCCTGGTACTGCCCGCCGTGTTCCTGCTGGCCTTCGTCGTGGGGGCGTTCTGGTACTGGCGGCATCGCGGGGACGAGTGAACGACGCGGCGGACCGCCCTCGGCCGCCCCTCACTCCGGCTCGTCGGGCACCCTGATGTCGACCACGCAGACGTCGTCGCGCCGCTCACCCTCCAGCACCGCGGCGAGCAGCGGGCTCAAGGAACCGGGCTCGTCCGTGTGGTGGGTGACGACCGCCTCGGCGAGCCGCGTCAGACCCAGGTCGATGCCCTCCGCGGGCCGCTCCACCAGACCGTCGGTGTACAGGATGAGCCGGTCCCCGGGCTCCAGGAGGCACTCCGCCTCCTCGTAGACCGGCGAGGAGCACGCCCCGATCAGCATCCCGCGCGGGCGGCCCAGATAGCGCACCTCGCCGTCGCGCAGCAGCAACGGCGGCGGATGACCCGCCTGCGCCCACACCAGCCGGCGCTCGCCGGGGGTGTAGCGGGCCAGGACCATGGTCGCGGTGCCGTGCAAGTCACGGGAGTGCAGCAGCAGCGTGTTGAGGCGGGCGAGCGCACCGGTCAGCGACGATCCGGTGATGACCATGCCCTTCGCGGTGAAGCGCAGCTGCGCCATCGTGGCGACGGCACCGATGCCGTGCCCCGCGACGTCGCCGACCACGAACAGGGCGTCGCCGTCGGGCAGTTCGATGGCGCTGAACCAGTCGCCGCCGACATGGATGCCCGACTGGGCGGGCAGATAGGCCACTTCGATGCGCAGGTCGGCCAGCCGCACCGGCCGGGTGGGCAGCGGCAGCAACGCGTGCTGCAGCCGGGCGGCCAGCGTCCGCTCGGCGCGCAGTACGCCGTGCTGGGTCAGGATCTCCTGCTCGCTCTCCAGCAGGGCGAGTTCGGCGCTGCGCTGCGCGGTGAGGTCCTGCACGAAGCCGTGCACCTCGACGGGTGTGCCGTCGGCGGCCGGCACCGCCTCGGCGACGGCCCGCAGATGCCGGACCCCGTCGGCCGTCCTGATCCGGAACGGGACGTCGAACTGGTACCCGTCGTGCACGATGTCCCGGATGGCACGGATCAGTGCCGGCACGTCCTCGGGCAGCGACAGGCCCGGGAGGTCGGCGAGCTGGACCGGGCCGCGCGCGGGGTCCCGGTCGAGGATGTCGAAGACCTGGGACGACCAGTTGACCTCGTGCGTGACCAGGTTCCAGGTCGCCCAGCCCAGGTTGCCCAGCCGCTGCACGTCGGCCAGCCGCTGCTCCTGCCGGTCCGAGGAGTCCTGCCGGACCCAGGCCAGGACCAGTCCGTCACCGAGCCGCGCGGCCCGCACCGAGTACGTCGACAGCTCGGCGCCGCCGGCCACGACCTGATGATGGGCGAACGGCGGGCCCTCGAACGGCTCCCCGGTCTCCCGTGTGCGCAGACATCCCTCCCACAGCTCTTCGCCCGCCATGCTGGGGAAGCACTCCAGGATCCGATGGCCCACCAGCTCGTGCCCGGTACGGCCGACGATGTCGGCCGCGTCCGGCGTCGCCGCGTCGATGCGGTAGTCCTCCACCTCCCCCGAGGAGGTGGTCAGCGGTGACAGCAGCATCGCCGCACCCGGCAGTGTGTCGAACACCGCCTGGACGGCGCTGTTCGCGGCGTACTCCTGCCGGGCTCCGAAGGCTCGAAGCCGGCCCGCGCACAGCCGGGCGACCGCCCGCAAGAGCCGGCGGGCCGACGGGGTGAACGACCCGGCGCGCTCGCGCAGGACGCCGATGCAGACCTCGGCAGTGTCCCCGGCCGGCACCGGCAGCCAGGCGCGGGAGCGCCAGCGCTCCGGCGGGTCCCCGATGAGCAGGTACCGCTCCCGGTCCGTGCCGAAGTCCTCCAGCCAGCGCGGCTCCCGCGCGCGGAGCGCGTCCAGGGCGGCGACCCCGGTCAGCGGGGGCACCTGACGCCACTGCGTGGCCAGGAGGTCGCCGATCCCGCAGTGCCCGACCAGTTCCAGCCCCCCGGTGGGCAGGTGCTGAAAGATCATGACCGCGTCGGCGTCCACCTCGGGCCTCAGGTGGTCCAGCAGACACCGGGCGAGGTCCTGCGGGGTGCCGACGCGGGCCAGGGCCTCACCGAGCCGGCCGAGGGCGACGAAAGCGTCGTGCGTATCGTCGGCGTCCTCCGCTTCGAGGGTGTCCCGGGTGGCGGGCACGCCGGGCAGGGGTTCATCGAGGAAAGGAGCTGAGGCGCCGGAGCCGGCGGCGTCCGGCTGCGGTACGGCGTGCTGAAGAGGGGGCACCAGTTCGCCGAGGGTGATCCAGCACTCCTCCAGCAGCGAGCGGTTCGCGGCCTTGGCGCGCTGCTGCAGTTCCTCGCCGGCGGCGTTCGGCGTACAGCCGGTCAGCGCCATCAGCACACCCTTGGCCCGTTCGAGAACGGCCGACATCGCCGCCTGGTCGCGCAGCCGGTCCAATTCGGCGCGCTGACGGGCGACAACCTTCGCCAGCGCTGCCATGTCGGGCGCGGCGCCGGGCTCGGGGCTGGCGGGCTCGCTGGTCACGTGTTGAGCATCGCACATCGGAGGTGTGCCGATCACTGACTTGCGCCCGCTGATCGCACGCACCGGTGAAGCCGGCGAGACGGGCCGGGCAACGCGCCCGCCGTCCGCCGCACGGGATGTGTCTCAGCGGTCCGGCGGCGGGTAGAGCCACAGCCGCAGCAGGCGGCTCAGCAGTGGCATGACCAGATATGTCAGTACCGGCAGGAGCACGATCGGGAACACCGCGGCGCGTAACGGCAGGGGCCAGGTAAGGGTGTGCGGAGCCACCAGCCACTGGATCAGGAACGTGAACGGGTAGGCGCCGAGGAAGGTGGTGAGCACCATCTTCCAGCGGCGCGGGGCCTGCACGGTGGTGCCCGGAAGAGCGAACCAGGTCTCCATCCCGGTCGTCGACTGGCGCTCACTGCCGATCTCCGTCGCGACGCCCTCGATCCGTCCGTGCCACGTGGCCCGCTCCTCCGACTCCAGCCAGGCGGCGAGCCGATGCGGATCGGACCAGCGCAGCACCGCGTGGAAGCGGTGACCGTCCTCGGGCCGGAGCCAGGAGACGCCCTCGTTGCCGGGGAAGCGTCTGGCGCAGCGGGTGATCCCGTGCGTCCACTGCTCGAACTCCTGCTCGTGGCCGGGGCGCACCTGCCAGGTGAGGACCGTCGTGACCGGATCGCCCTGCCGTACGTCGGTGGTGCTCATGCTCACCACGGGTGCCACGAGAGGCGCGGCTCATGCCCTCGGGCAGCGGGTCACGCACCGGGTCGTGGGCCGGGCGGCCGAGGATCGCGCCGGGTCAGCGTCCGTGTCCGTGCTCGATGAGCGCCTGGGTGACCGCCCGCACGCTGCGGGCGATGTGCTGTAGCTGCAGGACCTCCGCCGCGTACAGCTTGATCGTGTGCTCGATGACCGACTCCGGAAGACCGAGTCCGGGCAGGTCGGCGCGTGCGGTCTGCAGGGCGGTGCGGGCGACCCGCACTTCCTGCTGGACCTGGATCTGGGCATGCCGGGCGAGCAGTACCGGGTGACGGATCAGGGCCGGGTAACTGGCGTAGCGGGCCGGCACCAGTTCGCGCAGCCACTTGGCGGCCGAGCGCTCCCAGTCGTAGCTGCCGGGGTTCTTTACCTGACACGGCCAGTCCGGGCTGATCCGCTTGGTCGTTCGTGTGGTCGTCAGGGTCATGGTCATCGCTTCCGGGGGTGCGTCGTCGTGCGGGGTGATCCGACGGGATGGCGCGGCCCCGGTCCAGGGGATGACCGGGGCCGCCACGGGCGCTCGCGCAAGCGATGCCCGACCGAACACCCTGGGCGCCGGCGCGGGTAGGAGCCGGCGGCTTCAGATGTCCGTGCAGGAGCCCGCGACGTCGGATGGTGCCCGCGCGGCGTGCGGTGCGGCATGCGCATGGGCGGACCGTCGTCTCTGTGCGGGCGGATGCGGGCGGAACGTGTGTCCCGGAATGACCGGGAGTGCGATCCGTGAGCAGTATTTATATATGCCGTCCGCTTTGCAAGAAGCATGAAAACATTCATGCGCGGTATGTGACGGATGTTCCCCGTGTGTCCGATGTAGGGGTGGGTCGTCAGTCCCGCAGGAAGAACTGGTGCTGGTCGGAGATGTGCTCGTAGTCCTCGAGCCGGGCCTGCGTGCGTTCCGGGTCCGCGTCGGTCATGGCCTGGAGCAGCGCGGCGGCCATCACGCCCGGCGCGGCATACGAGTCGAAGACCAGCCGGGACCCGGTCCCGGTGGCGAAGACGGCGTCCGCCTCGTCGGCCACCGGACCGAGCGCCAGGTCCGTGATCAGCGCCACCTTGAGTCCGGCGCTGCGCGCGACCCGTACCGCGGTCAGGGTCTCCTGGGCATGCCGGGGCATCGAGAACGCCAGCACCCAGGTACCGCCCGCCTCGCGCGACTGGAGCAGCGCGTCGTAGGCGACGCTGCCGCCCCGGGTGACCAGCCGCACGTCGGGATGGACCCGGCGGGCCGCGTACGCGAAGTACTCGGCCAGTGACGCCGAGATGCGCAGGCCCAGGAGGGTCAGCGGGGTCGACCGGGACAGCTCGCGACCGACGTCGATCACCTGGTCGGGGTCGGCGAAGTCGCGCCGGAGGTTCTCCAGGTTGTCGATCTCGGCGTCGACCGCCGCCTGGAGTTCGTTGCTGCCGTTCTCCTCCGCCGCGGGGGGACCGCCGGCGAGGGTGGCGAGCGCGATCGACTGGAGCCTCTCCCGTAGCGCGGGGTAACCGCTGAAGCCCACCGCCGCGGCGAAACGCGTCACCGACGGCTGGCTCACGCCGACACGCTCCGCGAGATCGGTGATCGAGAGGAAGGCCGCCTCGGTGATGTGCTCGATCAGGTACTGGGCGATGCGGCGCTGCCCAGGGGACAGCCGGGGCCGGTCGAACAGGCCCCTGAGCTGCGAAGTCGGGGAGACCTCCGCCTCCGGTGCGGTCTTCCCCGAGGTGATCGCGGATGCCTGGGCGCGTGCCTGCTGCGGCGATGGCACGGCGCCTCCTTTGTCTCCCACAGTGCCTCAACATAGCTCACGCACCGTGGCGGCCGGCGGCTCGAGCGGGGGCCCCGGACGGCGGCCCGAGAACGAGGGAACGAGCCGCCGAAAGGGCGGATACGGGCGCGCCGGCCGGGAACCCGCCCCGGCGAAGGCCCTTCGGCGACGATTTTCGAAGCCGGCAAACGTACCAACTCTTCGGCAGGTGAGAGGCGAATGAGCGCACTCAGTGCGGTGGAACAGGCCCTGGAGAACCGGTGGGAGGCGCTGTGGGCGCGGGTCATCGACAAGGAACCCGTCGAGCTCCTGGACGCGTTGCGACGCGAGTGCGACAGCAACGCGGTCGTGTGCAGCGAGACCCGTGTCGTGGTCCCCAACGCCTACGACATCGAACTCGCCGACTCCGTCCACGACGAGCTTTCACGCCGGGGCACCAACGTCGGCCAGGCGCTCACCGACTGTCTGATGCGGCACGCCGAACACAAGGGCTACGAGTGGGCCGGCCCGCTCGCCGTGCACATCACCAGGTCGGCGCAGGTGCCCAACGGCCGCTACCGGCTGGCCAGCAGCGTGATGTCGCACGTGAGCGCCGACGGTTTCCAGTACGCGGCTCACTAGGAGGAGCGGACGTCAGCGGCGGTAGATCGTGATCGAGTGACCGACCTGGTCGACCGCGCGACTGCTGTCGATCAACTCGGCCAGCTCACCCTTCGCTTTGGCAACCGAGGAGTCCGACACGGCCAGCAGTCCGCGTACTTCGCGCCGGGGCGCCCCGAGCGGATCAGGTGCGTCGATGCCGTAGTACGACGGCACACCGCTGCCCTTGTACACGAGCCAGATCCGCTCGCCCCGGTACCGCTCCCGCAGCCGGTCGGCGAGCCGGCCGAGGTCCTGGCCCCAGTCGACGTTGGAGTCGTGCAGCCTGAGCCGGGTCTTGGCCGGGCCGCCGAACGCCTCGTTGGAGTACGGCAGATAGCAGGGAAACGTCCGCAGGGAGCTGACCGCGACGAACAGCACCAGCGCCCCCGTCGCCACCGGCGTCCACCGCCACCGCGGGACCAGGACACAGCCCGCCCCCACCGCCAGGAACATCGGCAGGAAGACGGCGTACCGGGTGCCGAGGTCCCTCGCCCCCTCCATGGCCGCCGCCAGCAGCACCGCGGCCGGCAGCAGCAGATACGGCGCCACGGGCCGCAGCCGGCGTACCGCCACCACCACGACGGCACCGGCCGCCCACAGCGCGAGCATGCCGAGCGGCGTCTTCACCAGCAGTGCCACCGGCAGGTAGTACCACAGGGACCCCTCGTAGACCCGCCCGAACAGGAAGCCCTCCCACGGCCGGTTCTCCAGACCGAACTGGATCCGCATCCCGTCCCGGAACGCCTCCGGGAACGGCAGCAGCTCCACCAGCAGCCCCCGCCGCCCGTGCACGACGGGCACGTACTGCTGCGGCGACCAGCGCAGCCGTGGATCGACGGCCAGATAGGACGCCCAGACGACGGCCACGGCGACCAGCGCCACCACGGCGGCGCCCCCGGCCGCCCGCAGGAGCTTCCCGCGCCGGTCCGCCGAACCCGCGTCCGCGCACCAGACCGACACCGCGGCCAGTACCAGCAGCACCGGGAAGGCCGCCAGCGCGCTCATCTTCGTGGCCAGGGCCGCTCCGAGCGCCGCGCCGGCGAGCGGCAGACACAGCCGGGGCCGCCCGCGCGCCCGCCACAGCAGCCACACCGACGTCAGCAGGAACCCGGCCGTCGGCACGTCGAGCGTGGCCAGCGAGCCGTGGGCGATGACGTCGGGGGAGAAGGAGTACAGGGTGAGGGCCGCCAACCCGCCCACCGGCCCGGCCAGTTCACGGGCGAAGGCGAAGACGACGAGCCCGAACAGCAGCGTCAGCGCGATCACCGGAAGCCGGGCCCACAGCATCAGCCGCCAGGGGTTGTTGCCCGACTCGTACAACAGGTGCCGCCCGAGGGCGCCCTGGCCGCCGGTGAAGGACGGATCGACGTGCGGGTCGGCCAGGGCCACGCCTACGGCGACGACCAGCTTCCCCAGCGGCGGATGCTCGGGGTTGAAGCGCACGCGGTGCTCGTGCAGGTAGTCGGCGGCCGTCCCCACGTACACCGGCTCGTCGATGGTCGGGGTCTGCTGGACCGCCGTGGTCACCATCGCCGCGGCCATCTGGGCGAGCAGCACGACCACGAGGAGCGGCACCAGCCGGCGTCCGCCCGACCGCGAACGCCCCGGCGGCCGGACGCCGGGTGCCCCGGGGGCCGGGTCCAGGACCGAGGGCCGTTCGCGCGTCATCATCCGCCCCGCGGTGACACCGGGCGGGCGGTGGCGGGAGCGATGTGACGGCGTCTCATACGCCTACTCTGCATCAGCTCCCGCCACCAGGGGCGCTACCGCTTCAGGAGTCGTACCGACAGACCTTCCGCCGTGTGGACGGGTACGGCCCGCAGCGTGTCGGAGTCCAGCTCGACGCGGTCGAACTGACCGCGCAGCACCGGGGCGCCGAGCACGCGGACCGTGCTGCCCGCGGCCGGCGGCCGCTTCGCGTCGAGGCGCAGCGACAGCGTGCTGCCCCGGCCGAGCACCGCCCGGCGCGTCACCTCCAGGACCGGCTCCTGACCCGACCGCAGTGTCACCTCCAGGGTGCCGGACTCCTGCGTGTACGTGCCGTGGACCTGCAGCGACTTGCCGAGCTTCAGCGTTCCGCCGGTCACCCGCACACCACCGTGGCCCAGCGCGTGGGCCGAACCGGCGACCAGCACACCGTCCTCCAGCACGGTGCCGCCGGTGTACCGGTTGTGGCCCGTCAGGGTCAGCGTGCCGCTGCCGCGCTTGGTGAGGCCGCCGTCGCCGTCGATGTCGTTGCGCCAGCTGTCGGCCGCCCGGAAGCCGCCGGCCGCCGCGTCGAGCGTGACGGTCACGTCGGAGTCGAAGGCGCCGTAACCGTCCGCAGCGGCGAACAGGTTCAGCCGGCCCCACTGTTCGAAGCCGTCCAGCAGGACGTAACCCGAGGGCAGTGCGGTCGTCCGCAGCACGTCGCGACGCTGCGCCGCGTCCAGGTACGGCAGTCGCGTCTCCAGCAGCACCTCCGCGCCCTTGGGCACGCTCAGCGGCTCGTTGCGGCCGCGCCGGGTCAGCACGTAGGTCAGCCGGGGCCCCACGGCACGCTCGTTGGCGTCCCGGTCGGCGTACGGGTCGGAGCCGTCCGAGTGGGCGTACGTGTACAGCGTGTCCGCCGTGGTGCCGGTCTTCTCCTGGAAGTACGCCAGGGCCTGGGCGCGCGCCGCGGCCTTGAGGCCGGCGTTCGCCGGGTCGGCCAGTGCGGCGGCGGCCAGGGCGGTGGCCATGATCCGGCCGCCGATGACGTCGACCGTGGAGTGCATGCCCGACATGATCCGGGTGTGGCTCAGTTCGAAGGCACGGGTCACCAGTTCCTGGAACCGCTCGGGCACCGCGTAGGCGAAGGCCAGGGCCGCCAGGTGGAAGGCGTTGGTGTGACCGCTGGGGAAGCCGCCGTCATCCGCCGCGTTGGTGCTGCGCTGCCGCAGCAGCTGCGTGACGACGACCACCTTCGAGTCGTAGACCGGGTAGCCGAGCGCGTCCTTCGCGCCCGTGTCGACGACCTCGCTGTCCTCGTTCATGCGCCACGGGCGCGGGTACTGGAACGTGAACTTGGCGGGGTTGCCCGAGGCGAACGGGCCGCGCACGGTGTCGACCAGTTTGGCGACCTGGCCGAGAGCCGAGTCGTAGGAGCCCGCGCCGAGCGCGGATCCCGCGGGGGCGCCGGCCGGGACGGCGTCGCTGATCGTGGTGGCCGGTGTCCCCTCAGGAGCGCTGGTGATCGAGGTGACCGCCTTGGCGCCCGCCTTGTACAGGTCGGCCAGCGGACCGAGGCCCCCGATCATGGCGTAACTCTGGTGCTGGCGGTCGTGGACGAACGCCTTCTTGGCCTGCTCCTCCGTCCGTGCGGACGTGACCCGGGCGCAGTAGCGCATGTTGGCGCGCAGCACCTCGGGCATCAGCGGCGTGCCGGTGTTCCAGGCGTCGCCCGTCTTCCACACCTCGGCGAAGCCGCCGAGGATCCGGACCACGGCGTTGGTCTCGGGCGTCTGGTTCGCGACGATGTTGGTCTTGTAGTCGTCGACGAACGCGGCGAATGCCGTGGCCGCTTTCGCGTCCGTGGCGGCCAGCCAGGTGGCGAGCGTGGGAGCGGCCAGGACCCCGGCCGAGGCGCCCAGGGAGGTCTTGAGGAACCCCCTGCGGTTCACGGCGCGTTCACGGACCGACGAGGGGGAGCTGTGCCCGGCTGGTGACGGCATGCGTCTGCCTCTCTTGAGTTCATCGGCCCTGCGGCCGTGGGTAAGGAGGTGGTGCGATCGACGGCGGCTCGCGGGGCGACGGCCGACCTGAGAGCCGAACGCGCTTTCCCGAGCCGTACGAGCGAAGATCTACGGGCGGGTTGTGTCGGACCGGGGAGGATCCGGCGTCCGCCGCGTGTCATACGAGTGAACGGGCCATCGCCACCGCCCCGTCGACCGGCGCCACCCCGAGGGGCCTCGGCCGGGCTCCCGGCACGCGCTCGGCCAGGGACGACACGAAGGCGTCGTACAGGGCGGGTTGGGCCAGGACGGTGCTGCCGGCGATCACGACGTCGTCGACCGGGACCCCGCGGGCGGCGAGCCGTTCGACGAGCGCGGCCAGCGCGCGGCCGCCCTCGGTGATGACCGTACGGGCGAGCGGCGAGCCCGCCTCGGCGGCGGCGAACACCACGGGTGCGTGCCGGCCCCACTCGGCGGAGACGTCCTCGGCGCTCTCCAGCGCCGCCCCGAGCGCGGGTACCTCGGCGACCCCGAACGCGGCGACCAGAGACTTGGCCAGTGCGTCGGGTTCCTCACCGCGGTCGTGCGCCCCCCACGCGGCCCGCACGGCCTCACGGACGAGTCCGGCCGAGCCGCCCTCGTCGCCGAGCACCGCACCCCAGCCGCCGACCTGGACGGGGCTGCCGTCGTCGAGCCGGCCGACCGCGACCGAACCCGTGCCGGCCACCAGGCCGACACCCCGGTCCAGTCCCGCCGCGGGGACGAGGAGTTCGGCGTCGCCCATGACCAGGGCGGGCGCGTCGAAGTGGAGTTGCAGAGCGGTGCGGATCTGGGCGCACTGCCGAGGTGTCTCGCAGGCGTGCCCGCCCACCGCGACGGCTGACGGGCGTGCGCCCGTCGGCAGCGCTTCGGCGACCAGCGCGGCCAGCCAGCCGGCCGCGGCCACCGGGTCGTGCGGCCGCCAGCCGCTGCTCGGCCGGACGTGATCGGCGACGGACCGCTCGCCCGTGAAGGCGCGCAGGTGCGTCTTGGTGCCGCCCACGTCGATGCCGACCACGAGAGGGCACGAGGGGGGAGAGTCCTGCACGGAACCTCTTTCGTCGTTGCACTTGGCTGCGACGGTGGGCGAACCGTGCCTGGAACATGGGGAGTTGAAGAACTCGGGAAGCCCCGGGACGGGCCTCTGACGGACCACGGCAGGCGAGTACCGTGACGTTCGTTAGGAAGTTAACTAACGAAGTACAGTGCGTGTCAAGAGGCATCGCGCACTCCACCGGAACGGCCCGTCCGGGCCGCCGAGAGGCGGGGGATCCGCGACGCCAGGGCATCCCATCGCCGCATCCCACCGACCCGGTCGAGCGGGAGCGCGGCCCGTGACCTGTGTGGGAGAACTGTGGAACACGACGTGGCGAAAGCCCCCCGCCTGACCGAGAGCGCGAGCGCGGTGTTCGCCGTGCTGGCCGGGGCGGGCAGGGCCACCCGCCCGCAGCTCGCGAGCCTGGCGGGCCTGTCCAAGCCGACGGTGTCCTCCGCCGTGGCGGAACTGGAGAACGCCCGGCTCGCCGCCTGCTCCGGCACCGCCTCCGGCAGCACGGGCCGCAGCGCCGCCGTATACGTTCTCGGTCCGGCGGCCGGGGCCGTGCTCGCCGTCGACCTCGGCCCCGCCCTCACCCGGGTGCGCGGCTGCGCCCTGGACGGCACCCTGCTCGCCCAGGCCACCGGCTCTCGGCAGGAGGCCGCCGACGTCGTGCGCGAGGCCCTGTTCGCCCTGCCCGCCGCGGCCCCGCTGCGCAGCATCGTCGTCGCCGTCGGTGACGTCGCCGCGCCGGAGGAGTCAGGCGCCGGTATGCGACCCGCCACCGCCAAGGCCGGCCCCGTCTTCGACGCCATGGCCGTCGCCCTGCCGGCCGGTGTTCCCGTCCACCTCGAGAACAACGTCAACTGCGCCGCGCTCGCGGAGCTGCACGAGGGCGCCGCCCGCGGCCACCACACCTTCGGCTACCTGCGGATCGGCGTGGGCATCGGCCTCGGCATCGTGGTCGGCGGCCAGGTGCTGCGCGGAGCCAACGGCGCCGCCGGAGAGATGGCCCGGCTGCCCTACCCCTGGGACGACGACCGCGAGCCGCGCCAGGAGGCCCTGGAGGAGTACATCGGCGCACGCTCGCTGCTGCGGCGGGCCGCCGCGGCCTGGCAGGACACCGACGGGCCGCGCCCGCGTACCGCCGAGCGGCTGTTCGCCGCCGCCGGGGAGGGGCGGGCCACGGCTCGCGCCGTCGTGGGCCGTCATGCCGCGGACGTGGGCCGCCTGGCCGCCGCCGTGACCGCCGTACTGGACCCTGGACTGATCGTCCTGGGCGGCAGCACCGGAGCGTACCCGCAGCTCCTGCCCGGTGTGCGGGCCGAACTGGCACGGCTGAGCTGGCCCACCGAGGTGGTCAGCAGCACGGTCGGGGACCTCGGCACGGTTGTGGGTGCGTCCCGGCTTGCCGTCGCCCGGGGAGTCCAAACCGTGACCGAGGCCGTGGGGGAGAAGGATTGACGGCTTCCGACTCGGTCTGCCAATGTCCGGACAAGCGCTTTCTAAGTCGGCCGGGACGCCGGCTTGGGGTGAGCGTCCCGCCCGTACCCGAAGGTACGGCAGCCGCGCGATGGCGTGCTCGCGTGACGACGGCCATGGCGGCCGGGGATCCCACCCGTCAGGATGGCGCGGCCGGGCGAGGCCGTGCTCCGGAAAGCGAAATTCCCTGCAAAATGCACCCGTGCCGCCTCGGCTGGCGCCGTGCTCCGTCCCCTACCGAAAAAAAGGGATCGAAGATGACCACTGTGGGTGTGCGGCGCTCTCGCCGACTCGGCCGCGGCGGTATGCGCCGCCTGGCTCCCCTCGCTGCCGTTGCCACGGCAGGTGCCCTGCTGCTTACCGCCTGCGGAGGGGGATCCGACTCGGGCGGGACCTCCAAGTCGCTGACGTTCTGGATCTCCACGGTCCCGGGGCAGGACGCGGGCTGGAAGAAGATGGTGGCGCAGTACGAGAAGGAAACCGGCGTCAAGGTCAAGCTCGTCAACATCCCCTACGACGGCTACACGACGAAGCTGCGCAACTCCGCGCAGGCGAACTCGCTGCCCGACGTGGCGGCCGTGCCGGCGCTGGACCCGATCTGGTCGAACAAGCTGATCGACCTCAGCTCGATCGCCAACAACAAGACCAACAAGATCAATGGCAACTTCGTCGCCAAGGACTCGTCCGGGAAGGTGCTGTCCATCCCCTCGGACGTCACCGCGTCCGGCATGTTCATCAACAAGTCGCTCTTCGAGAAGGCCGGCGTCGACTACCCGACCTCGCCCGACAAGACGTGGACCTGGACCGAGTTCATCAAGGCGGCGGACGAGGTCCGGGAGAAGACCGACGCCAAGTACTCCCTGACCTTCGACCAGTCGCCGTCCCGGCTGCGCGCCATGGTGTACGAGATGGGCGGGAAGTACGTCCACGCCGACGACTCCGGCAAGTTCTCGGTGGACGCGGCGACCAAGAAGGCCGTGAACACCTTCGTCGGATGGAACGACGACAAGACCATGCCGAAGTCGGTGTGGACCAGCGGCGCCGACCCGTCGGCCATGTTCCAGAGCGGTGACGTCGTCGCCTACTGGTCCGGCGTGTGGCAGGTCGCCGCCTACGCGGAGAGCATCACGAAGTTCGAGTGGGCGAGCGTCCCGACTCCCGCCCAGCCGGTGCAGGCCAGTGACGTCAACAGCGGCGGCATGACGGTGGGCTTCAACAACAACGCCGACGCGGCCGCCGCCGCGAAGAAGTTCCTGTCCTGGCTGTACGAGCCCGACCACTACCAGGCGCTGTGCGAGGCCTCCGGCTTCCTGCCGGTCGAGACCGGTCTGAACCCGAAGTACCCCTTCAAGTCCGAGGCGGCGCAGGCGGCGTTCAAGCTCTACAACGAGTCCATCCCGCTCTACGACCCGATCTCCGGCTACTTCAACAGCGCGCAGACGAACTGGGTGCTGAAGGGCAAGAGCCTCGCCGACGACCCGACCAAGGCGGAGCTCGGCAAGGCGATCAACGGCGAGCAGTCGGCCGACAAGGCCCTGCAGAACATCGTGGACGGCTACAACCAGCAGGTCGGCGGCTGAGTGTAGGCAGGCAGGCCCGGGCGGCGGGGTCGAGACACCGCCGCCCGGGCCCGCGGACCCCACTCCACGTGATGCCGGGCTCATGGCCTGAGCCCCCAGGACCCATTCCACCAGCACGGAGTCAGGAAGATGACAAAACGCGCCTCGGACGCTTCGGACGTGTCCGTGAGCCCGCCCAGGAGACGAAGCAAGTACACCCTCGCACCGCTCGTCCTCATCACGGGCAATGTCGTGCTCTTCGCGCTGTTCTTCGTCTGGCCGGCGGTGATCGGGCTCGTCTACTCCTTCACGAACTACACGGGCGTAGGGGCGTTCCAGTTCGTCGGACTGGACAACTACCAGAAGCTGCTCGGGGACTCGACCTTCTACGCCGCGACGACCCGCACGCTGCTGTACACCGTGCTCTTCGTTCCGCTGAACTTCGTGTTGTCGCTGCTCATCGCCAACGTGCTGGTGAGCAAGCACGCCAAGGGCGCGTCGGTCGCCCGCATCTTCTTCTTCATCCCGTGGCTGCTGTCGCCCATCATCGTGGGTGTCCTGTGGCGATGGCTGTTCGGTGAGAACTTCGGACTGGTCAACTACCTCATCGAGAAGGTCGGCGGAAGCGCCGTTCCATGGCAGTCGAACGCGGACCTGTCACTGATCGTGGTCGTGGTGGCGGCAGCCTGGGCCTGGACGGGCTTCTCCATGCTGCTGTTCATCGCGGCGATCAAGAACGTACCGACGTCGTACTACGAGGCGGCGGCGCTCGACGGCGCCGGTCCGTGGCGCCAGTTCATCAGCATCACCCTGCCGAGCATCGCCCCCACGTCCTTCATCGTCATCCTGCTCAACACGATCCACGCGATGAAGGAATACGCGGTGTTCGCCTCCCTCAACAACGGTGGACCCGGAACGTCGAACAACCTGCTTGTCCAGTACATCTACCAGACGGGGTTCAAGACGGGCCAGATCGGCTACGCGAGCGCCGCGTCGTTCGTGCTCATGCTCATCCTGATGGGCGTCGCGATCATCCAGATGATGGTCAACCGGCGGGTGGAGAACCGATGACAACCACAGACACACTGCGCAAGGCCGACGCCGATTCCGTGCCGGCCGTCTCCAGGAAGCGGTCCCGCGGCGCGGCGAGCGGCGGGCTTCGGCGCGCGATTGCCCCGACGACTCTGCTGTGGGTCCTGGCGGGCCTCTACGGGCTGCCGGTGCTGTGGTTCGTCCTCAGCTCCTTGAAGCCGGCGGGAGACCTGTTCTCCCTTCCGCTGACGCTGTTCCCGGACGACCCCACCGTGTCGGGTTACAAGCAAGCGTGGGCAAGCGCCAACTTCTCCGGGTACTTCATCAACACGATCATCGTGTGCGTGATCGCGACGATCCTCACGGTGGGGGTCAGCTGCTGCACCGGGTACGCGCTGGCCAAGTACGACAACAAATGGCTCAAGGCCTTCTTCCTCTGCATCCTGGCCACCACGATGCTGCCGGCCGAGGTCATGCTCGCCCCGCTGTTCCTGGTGGTCCGCGACCTCGGCCTCTACAACTCGCTCTCCGGCATCATCCTCCCGGCCCTGCTCACCGCGACCGGGTGCTTCATGTTCCGCCAGTTCTTCCTGACGGTCCCCGACGAGCTCATCGAGGCCGCCCGCATCGACGGCGCGCGTGAGCTGTCGATCTTCCTGAGGATCATGGTGCCGCTCTCCCGGCCCATCATGCTGACGCTCGCCATCCTGTCGTTCCAGTGGAGGTGGAACGACTACATCTGGCCGCTGCTGATGCTCAACGACCCCGAGAAGTTCACCGTGCAGATCGGCATCCAGAGCCTCGTCGGCGCGCAGAACATCAACTGGTCGGTGCTGCTCGGCGGATCGGTCATCTCCATGGTCCCGCTGATCGTCGTCTTCCTGGTGTTCCAGAAGTACGTCATGAACGCCGACATCAACGCCGGACTGAAGGACTGACCTTGCCCACCCCGCTCGACCACGAGTTCGTCCGCGCGGCGGCCCGCGCCGCCGACCGGCTGGCCGCCCCGCTCGCGGCCCGCCCCGACGAGGAACCCGCCGGTGTGCCGCACCGCGGCCTGGCGCGGCGGGTCAAGACCCTGGTCGCGGCATACCGTTCCCCGGACTCCGCACTGCACAGCAGCGGGCAGGCCGTCGCCGCCGCGAGGACCCACCTCCGCGCCCTGCGGGCCGCGCAGACCACCACCGGCCTCTTCGCCGGCGGCGACAACGTGCAGTCACCGCCGGACTCCGCCTTCACCGTCAACGACGTGTGCGACGCGCACGTCCTCGCCGCCGACGGGGGGCCGGAGCTGCGCGACGTCACGGCAGCGCTCGCCGAGATCGCCGGCGCCGTCTCGGGCAGCCTCCTGACGGGCGGGGTGCACACCCCGAACCATCGCTGGGAGCTGTGCGCGGCGCTGGCCCGGCTGCACCGGTCGTTCCCGGACGACCGGCTGCTCGACCGTGTCGAGGAGTGGCTTGCCGAGGGCGTCGACATCGACGCGGAGGGCCTGTACTCGGAACGGAGCGCCAACTACGCGGCCCACGTGTCCAACCCGTCGCTGCTGCTGCTGGCCGAAGTGCTCGGCCGCGCCGACCTGCTGTACGCCGTCGAACGCAATCTCGCCACGACCCTGGACCTGATCAGGCCCGACGGCACGGTGGAGACCGTCCACTCGCGACGGCAGGACCAGAACCACGCGTTCCCGCTGGCGCCCTACCTGCCGCACTACCGGCTGCTCGCGATCCGCACCGGCCGGGGCGACTTCGCCCGGGTGGCGCGGCTGGCGGCCGCCGGCGGTATCGACGACCCCGACCTGCTCGCCGAGACCCTCCTCACCCCGGACCTGTGCCGCGCCCTGCCGGCCCCGACCGCGGAGACCGTTCCGCGCGACCGGTACCTCACCACCGCACGCCTCGCCGCCCGCGCGTCGACCGACGCGCACACGGTGGTGTACGGCGGCTCCGACGTGCCCGAGCACCGGCGCATCCGCTCGGGCCTCGCCTGCAACCCCACCTTCCTGCGCCTGTTCGCCGGCGACGCCGTCCTCGACGCGGTCCGCCTCTCGCGGGGGTTCTTCGATCTGGGCCCGTTCCGAGCCGCCGGCATGGAGCAGCTCGCCGACAACCGGTACCGGCTCACCGAAACCCTCACGGCCGCCTACTACCAGCCGCTCCCGAAGGACGACAGGCGGGACGACGGTGTCTACCGACTGGTGGACGACGGACGTTTCTCGGCCTCGATGGCCTTCCCGGATCGGCCTCGGGACGAGGTCTCCCACACGACCCGCGTCGAGGTGGACCTGAGGGAAGACGGTGCCGACCTGCGGATCGACATCAGCGGACCCCGGGTGCCCTGGGCCCTCGAACTGACCTTCCGGCCGGGAGGTGTGCCAGAGGGCGCCGTACCGATCGGTGACGGACGCTGGTGCCTGACGACCGGTTCCATGACCTACCGGGTCGGGGACGACGAGATCCGGGTCGAGGCCGACGTCGAGGCGGGCGAACCGCTAGCCGGGCCGGACCGGAGCGACGTACTGCGCTACGACCCGGGTCAGGACTACACCGTGGTGGGCGGCACCGACGCGACGACCGGGAACCGCGTCTACATCGGTGGACTCGGCCCGCACACACTGACCGTCGCACTGCGCGCCCGTCGGCCCGCACCTGTCGTGTGACCGGGACGGCCATGGCCACTCAGGCATGGAGAGTTGACAGGAGTACCGCCGCGGTCCGCCCATTCGGATGTACGTGCCAAGTATGGTGCCGGACCTGAACCTGGCCGCATGACGAAGAAGAAACCCCGCAAAGGCGACAAGGTCACCTGGAAGAGCCACGGGCAGGAGGTCCCCGGGAAGGTCACCAGGAAGATCACGGAGCGCACCGAGGCGGCCGGCCGGACCGTGGACGCCTCGGAAGACGAACCGCAGTACGAGGTGGAGAGCGACAAGACGGGCCGCTCCGCGGTCCACAAGCCCGACGCCCTGCGCAGGAAGGGCGACGACTCCTGATGGCCGACCAGGGTGACGACCAGGACCGGAAGGCCACGCTGGACGCCTTCGCCGAGGCCGTCAACATGACGCCGGGCCGGCTGGAGAAGTGGTTGGAGACGGACGAGTCCAAGAGCGTCGGCCAGAGCACGGGCGGTGGGGACGGGGAGAGCGTGGGGCACGCCTCCGGGCGGCGGATCGTCGAACTGCTCCGCACCAAGAAGGCCGACCTCAGCGACGACGACGTCGCACACATGCGCAAAGTGGTCGGTTACGTCCACCGGCACGTCAAGCAGCGCCCGGCAGGCGATGTCACCGACACCCCGTGGCGCCACTCCCTCATGAACTGGGGCCACGACCCCCTCGCCTAGAGCCACCCGGCAGGCCGGACCGCTCCCGGTCCGCCGCGGCACGCTGACGGACCGCCCCCCGCGGCTGCCGCACCTGCGGCTGCCCCAGAAGGTCCCGCACCACCAGATCCGCCCGCTCGCGCGTCGCGGCGACCAGCTCGGCGTTGTGCTCGTCGGAGCCCAGCACCCAGGCCACCGCCTCCTCGTGGCCCTTGCCGAACTCCTCGTGCCGGGCGACCAGCCGCCGTACCCGCTCCTCCTCGTCGGTCTCGCAGAACCACACCTCGTCCAGCTCGGCCCGGACCCGCGCCCAGGCGCCCGTGTCCAGCAGCAGGTAGTTGCCCTCGGTCACGACCAGCCGGGCGGCCGGCGGGACCGGGATCGCGCCCGCGACCGGCTGCTCCAGCACCCGTTCGAAGCCGGGCGCGTACACGGTCTCGCCGTCCGGCTCCTGGACGCGCAGCCGCCGCAGCAGTGCCGCGTACCCCGCCGCGTCGAAGGTGTCGGGCGCGCCCTTGCGCTCGCGTCGGCCGAGGCGGTCGAGTTCGACGTCGGCGAGGTGGAAGCCGTCCATGGGGACGTGCGCCACCCACGGGTCGCCGTCGGCGTTGAGCGCCCGCACCAGGTTCTCGGCGAGCGTCGTCTTGCCGGCGCCCGGACTGCCGGCGATGCCGAGGAGCGCACGGCGGCCGTGGGCGGTGAGGGCCCGGGCCCGGGTGAGGAGGTCGTCGAAGGTCAGGGGCACGCGACCGAGTCTGTCACCCGGCGTCGAGCCGATGACTTCGGGTGGGCAGGGCACTCTGGTCCGGACGAGAGGAGGGATCCATTCCATGTCCGACGACCAGGCGCAGATCCGCACGCTGATCACCAACTGGGCCGAGGCCGTCCACCGGGGCGACCTCGACGGCGTCCTCGCCGGCCACGCCGAGGACCTCGTGATGTTCAACGTGGCGCCGCCCCACGAGGGCATCCACGGCCTGGCCGCCTACGGGGCGACCTGGCCGCCGTTCTTCGGGTGGCAGGCCCAGGGCGCCTGCTTCGACATCGAGACCCTCGACGTCACGGCCGGCACCGACGTCGCCTACGCCCACGCGCTGCTGCGCTGCGCCTCACCCGAGGAACTCGCCGAGCACCCCGGCGTGCGCCTGAGGCTGACCTTCGGTCTGCGCAAGGAACGGGGCCGCTGGCTGGTCGCACACGAGCACCACTCGTTCCCGCACGACTGACCCGGCGCACCAAGAGGGGCGTAAGAGTGTGTCGTGAAGTGCGCCCTGTGTGGCGTGCGCCACTCACTGGACCCGCTCTCGTGGGGAACCGTGTCTGTATGACGGAGCTCGGTCTTCCCGAAGACATCCTGGCCTGCCTCTTCGACCTCGACGGTGTGGTCACCAAGACGGCCGTCGTGCACGCGGCCGCCTGGAAGGAGATGTTCGACGCGTTCCTGCGCGAACGTGAGGGTGAGCAGTTCCGGCCGTTCGGCGACGCCGACTACGACGAGTACGTCGACGGCCGCCCCCGGGCCGACGGCGTCCGCACCTTCCTCGCCTCCCGCGGCATCGAACTGCCCGAAGGCGCCCCTGACGACCCATCAGACGCCCCGACGGTGCACGGCCTGGGCAACCGCAAGAACGACCTGGTGCTGGAGAAGATCCGCACCGACGGCGTCGAGGCCTACGACGGCACCCTGCGCTATCTCGAAGCGGTCCGCGCGCGCGGCCTGCGCACCGCGATCGTCTCCTCCAGCGCCAACTGCCGCGACGTGCTGCGCGCCATCGACGCCGAGGGCTACTTCGACGTACGCGTCGACGGTGTGGTGGCCGCCGAACGGAAACTGCCGGGCAAGCCGCGCCCCGACACCTTCCTGGCCGCCGCCCGGGACCTGGGCGTCGACCCCTCGCGCTGCGCCGTCTTCGAGGACGCACTGGCCGGCATGGACGCGGGCCGCTCCGGCCACTTCGGGCACGTCGTCGGCGTCGACCGGGTCGGCCAGACCGACGCCCTGTACGCGCACGGCGCGAACGTCGTCGTGAAGGACCTGGCCGAGCTGGGAGGCAAGGCGTGATCACCGAAAGGGCGTACACCGTCGAACCCTGGGCCGTACGCGAGAGGGACCTCGACCTCGACGTCCTCGCGCAGAGCGAGTCCGTGTTCGCGCTGTCCAACGGCCACGTCGGCTGGCGCGGCAACCTCGACGAGGGCGAACCCCACGGCCTGCCCGGCTCCTACCTCAACGGCGTGTACGAGCTCCACCCGCTGCCCTACGCCGAGGCGGGCTACGGCTACCCGGAGTCCGGCCAGACGGTCATCAACGTCACCAACGGCAAGGTGCTGCGGCTGCTGGTCGACGACGAGCCCTTCGACCTGCGCTACGGCCGGCTCGTGGCCCACGAACGCACCCTGGACCTGCGCAGGGGAGTGCTGGAGCGGACCTGCGAGTGGATCTCCCCGGCCGGCTCCCGCATCCGGGTGCGCTCGACCCGGCTGGTCTCGCTCACGCAGCGGGCGATCGCGGCCGTGGCGTACGAGGTGGAACCCGTCGACAGCCGGACCCGGGTGGTGATCCAGTCGGAACTCGTCGCCAACGAGAGCCTGCCCGAGCCGAACGGCGACCCGCGCGCCGCCCAGGCCCTGAAGTCGCCCCTGGAGCCCGAGGAGGACTTCGCCTCCGGGTCGCGGCTGCGCCTGGTGCACCGCACCCGCCGCAGCGGATTCCGGATCGCCGTGGCCGCCGACCACGTCATCGACGGACCCGAGCGGACCACGACCGACAGCGAGAGCAACGTGGACGTGTCCCGGCTGACGGTCACCTCCGTCCTGGAACCCGGGCAACGCCTGCGGGTCGAGAAGCTCGTCGCCCACGGCTGGTCCGGGGCCCGCTCCCGGCCCGCGATGAGCGACCAGGTCGAGGCGGCGCTGGCGGCGGCCGCCCACAGCGGCTGGCAGGGCCTGCTGGACGAACAGCAGGAGTACCTCGACGACTTCTGGGCCCGCGCCGACGTCGAGGTGGACGGCGACGAGGAGATCCAGCAGGCCGTCCGCTTCGCCCTCTTCCACGTCCTGCAAGCCGGTGCCCGCGCCGAACAACGGGCCATCCCCGCCAAGGGACTGACCGGCTCCGGCTACGACGGGCACGCCTTCTGGGACACCGAGACCTTCGTCCTGCCCCTGCTCACCTACACCGCGCCCGACTCCGTCGCCGAGGCGCTGCGCTGGCGGCAGAACACCCTGCCCGCCGCCCGGGAACGCGCCCAGCAACTCGGCCTCGGCGGCGCCGCGTTCCCCTGGCGGACCATCGAGGGCTCGGAAGGGTCCGCGTACTGGCCCGCCGGCACGGCCGCCTTCCATGTGAACGCCGCCATAGCCGACGCCGTGGTGCGTTACACGGCGGCCACCGGCGACACCCACTTCGAACGGGACACCGGCGTCGAACTCCTGGTGGAGACCGCCCGCCTGTGGCGCTCGCTCGGCCACCACGACCACCACGGTGTCTTCCACATCGACGGCGTCACCGGCCCCGACGAGTACAGCGCGGTAGCCGACGACAACCTCTACACGAACCTCATGGCCAGGGCGAACCTCCTGTCCGCCGCCGACGCCTGCGAACGCCACCCGGAGCAGGCGGCCCGGCTCGGCGTAGACGAGGAGGAGAGCGCCGGCTGGCGGGACGCCGCCGAGGCCGTCCACATCCCCTACAACGACGAACTCGGCGTCCACGAACAGCACGCGGGTTTCACCCGCTACCAGCGCTGGGACTTCGCCGGTACGAGCGCCGACCAGTACCCGCTGCTGCTGCACTTCCCCTACTTCGACCTCTACCGCAAGCAGGTCGTCAAGCAGGCCGACCTGGTCCTGGCGATGTACACGTGCAGCGGCTGGTTCGAGGAGTACCACGACGAGGAGCAGATCGCCCGCAACTTCGCCTACTACGAGCCCCTGACGGTACGGGACTCCTCACTCTCGGCGTGCTGCCAGGCGGTCGTCGCCGCCCAGGCCGGCCACCTCGCTCTCGCCTACGACTACACCGCCGAGGCGGCCCTGATGGACCTCGCCGACCTGGAGCAGAACACCCGCGACGGACTCCACATCGCCTCTCTGGCCGGCACCTGGACCGCTCTGGTCGCCGGATTCGGCGGCCTGCGCCGCGACGGCGACTCGCTCCGCTTCGCCCCGCGACTGCCCGACAGGTTCAGCCGGCTCGCCTTCACCCTCCAGCTCCTCGGCCGTCGTCTGCGCGTGGAGATCGGCCCGGACAAGGCGACGTACACGCTGGTCGCGGGCGACCCGCTGACCATCCGCCACCACGGCACCCCGCTGACCGTGAACGGGGAGGGCCCCGTCGTCCGCGGGATCCCGGCGCAGAAGTCGCGCCCGGCCCCGGAACAACCCCCGCACCGCATCCCCAACCCGCGCTGACCGCGCGGAGTCCAGTCGCTCGACCAGGTCCTGCAGGCCCGAGAACCGGGCCGGCAGGACCTGGTCGCGTACGTGGCTGCCCCGCCGAGGCTTCAGGCACCTGGCCGATTTCGACCCTGCACACCAGTCCGAAGCGGGTTAGTTTGTCTATGTTTTTCCCGCATTCCCCGTATTCCCCGCATTCCCTGCACTCACCTGCCAGGGGGAGGGTGGACGATGGCCCACGGTACGCACGCCATGCTCGTCGGTCTGCGACGCGGCGAACCGGCGCCCGGCCCCGGCACGTCCTGGCGCACGCGGGGCGAGTGGCTGCTCGCGGCCGTGGCCGCAGCCTTCACGCTCGCCCAACTGCTCCTCGTGCGCCCCGGCATCGGCCTCGGCTGGGACGAGACGGTCTACGTCAGCCAGGTCGGCACCCAGGCTCCGGCGGCCTTCTTCAGCGCCCCGCGCGCCCGGGGCGTCTCCCTGCTGGTGGCGCCGGTCGCGTCCTGGTCGACCTCCACCGAGCTGCTGCGCGTCTACCTCGCCGTCCTCTCGGGCCTCGGCCTCTACCTGGCCCTGCGGGTATGGCGCGCCCTGTTCCCGGCCCGGGTCCTGGCCCTGGGCGGCGCGCTCTTCGCCACCTTGTGGATCACGCTCTTCTACGGCCCGCAGGCCATGCCCAACCACTGGGTCGCGATCGGTGCCCTGGTGTGCGTCGGCTGCTTCCTGCGCGCCCGCGCCGACCGCGCGGACCGGGCCGCCCTGTGGGGTGTGGCGGCGGGCGCCGCGCTCATGGCGTGGATGCGGCCCGCCGACGCCGTGTGGGTCGCGCTGCCGCTGCTCGTCCTGGTGGTGACGGCCCCGGCCCGCAGGTGGCGGCTCGCGGCCGCCCTCGTGGGCGGGCTCGTCGCGGGTGCGGCGGAGTGGGTGGTCGAGGCGTACGCCGACTACGGCGGCCTGGGCCGGCGACTGTCCGAGGCCTCCGACATCCAGGGCGGACTCGGGTGGCACCTCGCCGTCGACGACCAACTGCGCAGCCTGGTCGGACGGACCCTGTGCCGCCCGTGCACCGGACCGATGCCCAACCCGGCGGTGCTGGCCTGGTGGTTCGTCCTGCCGCTGCTCGCCGTCGTCGCCCTGGTGGTCGCGGTGCGGACCCGGCGCACCGCGCCCACGCTGCTGCCGCTCGCCTGCGCCACGACGGCCGCCGTGCCGTACCTGTTCATGATCGGGTACGCGGCCCCCCGCTTCCTGCAGCCCGCCTACGCGCTGCTCGCGATCCCGGTCGCGGCCGCTCTGCTCCATCTGGTCACCACGCCGGCCGGGCGGTGGCGGCCGATGGCGGCGGCCCTGGTCGCAATCGGGCTTGCCGGGCACCTGGCGGTGCAGTACGCCGTCCTGGACCGCACCGTGGACCGCACCACGGCCGACCGCCGCGACTGGGCCCGCACCGCCGACCACCTGCACCGCCTCGGCGTCCGCCCGCCGTGTCTGCTCACCGGCCACGAGGCCATCCCCGTCGCCTACTACACCGGCTGCTCCTCGGCGGCGACCGGCGGCCCGAACGCCAACAGCACCCGGGCGGACATCCTGCGCACCACCCGCCGCATGCCGACCGCCACCCTCACCCGGCCCGGCGCCGCGCCCCCCTCGTACGCCCGCGACTGGGGGACTCACCGGTCCGCGGTACGGGACCTGCACATCGCACCGACGCCGGCCCGCCGGGACGGGCCCGGATGACCTCCGGGCAGATCACCGTCGCGCCCACCCGCAGACGTGCCTACCGGCACACCGTCCTCGCCCTCGCCGTTCTGGTGGCCGCCGGCTGTCTGGCCCGGCGGCACTGGCCCGTGCTGGAGACGGGCGCCCTCCGGCTCGCCGTGGCCGACCAGGGCTGGCTGCTGGCCGGTGCCGCGGCGACGGGCGCGACCTGGCTGTGCTCGGCGCTCGCCCAACAGGGCGCCGTGACCCGGCCGCTGCCGCCGGGTCGGCTCGTGGCCACCCAGTTCGCCGCCTCCGCCGCCAACCACGTCCTGCCCGCCGGGCTCGGCGCGGGCGCCGTGAACCTGCGCTTCCTCATGCGCTGCGGGATGCCGGCAGGCCGCTCGGCGACCGCGGTCGCGGTGAAGGCCGCGGCCGGCGCCCTCGCGCGGGGCGCCCTGATCGTCGTACTCGCCACCGCCTGCCCGGGCGTCCTGCGGCTGCCGCCCGGCTGGGGCGGATGGGCGGCCCTCACCGGCGCGGCTCTCGGCGGTGCCGTCCTGCTGGGCGTCCGGCTGTGGCCCCGCTGCCGAGGCGCCCTCGGCGTGGTGCTGGCGGACGTGCGGGCCGTCCACGCGCGACCGCGCCGGGCGGCGGCGCTGTGGGGCGGCTCGCTGGCGTTCGCCCTGCTGCACGCCCTCGTCCTGATCGCCGTCACCCGGGCCGTCGCGCTGCCGCTGGCCCCGGCCCTAGTGGCCCTGCTCTACCTCGCCGCGAGCTGCGCCGCCGCCCTGCTGCCCACCCCGGGCGGCCTCGGCTCCCTCGACGCCGCGCTCGGCCTCGCGCTCGCCGCCGCCGGAGCGCCCCCGGCCGCGGCCGCCTCCGCCGTGCTCGGCTACCGCCTCCTGACCGTCTGGATCCCGTTGCTGCCGGGCCTGTTGGTGCTCGGGATCCTCGTCCGGCGCAGAGCGCTGTGACCGCGCCCCGGCGTTTCCCGGCCGCCCGCTTCTGGTAGGAGTCCGGTTGTCGGTCGACGGACGAGGGGGGAATGCCATGACAGGGAACGATCACGGCGGGCGCTTGGGGGAGGAGTTCTTCACCCCGGGATCGTCGTCCTTCACCGAGTTCCTGGCCGCGCACCGCCCGGAACTGCTCAGCACCCGCCGGGTCCTGCCGGACGGCGTGGTCGCCGCCCCCGACCAGGTACCGCACGGCACCACCGTGCTCGCCCTCACCTTCCGCGACGGGGTGCTGATCGCCGGCGACCGCAGAGCCACCATGGGCAACCTCATCGCCCAGCGCGACCTGGAGAAGGTTCACCCCGCTGACGACTACTCGGCGGTCGCCTTCGCCGGCACCGTCGGACTCGCGGTGGACATGGTGAAGCTGTACCAGGTCGAGCTGACGCACTTCGAGAAGATCGAGGGCACGGCGATGACCCTCAACGCGAAGGCGCGCCGCCTGTCCGGCATGATCCGGCAGAACCTCGGCCAGGCCATGCAGGGTCTCGCCGTCGTACCACTCCTGACCGGCTACGACCCCTTGGCTCCCGAGGGTGAGCGGGGCCGCATCTTCAGCTTCGACGTCGTCGGCGGGCTGTACGAGAAGACCGACTTCCACGCCGAGGGGTCCGGATCACCGTACGCCCGGGGCGCGTTGAAGAAGCTGTTCCACAAGGGCATGGACCGGCGCGAGGCCTCCCTGGCCGCGCTCCACGCGCTGTACGACGCGGCCGACGACGACTCCGCGACCGGCGGCCCTGACATTCATCGCCGGATCTTCCCCATCGTCTCGGTCATCACCGAGGACGGCTTCGAGCGGTTGTCCGAACCGGAGACGGAGCAGCTGAGCCGCGAGATGGTCGAGCAGCGCCGCGGCAGGCCGGACGGACCGAACGCGACGGCGTGACCGGTGACTTCCTGACCGGGCACTTTTCCCACCCGTGGTGAAGACCTGTCACGGGCTTTACTGCACATGACTTGCAGCTGCCGGAGGATGGCACAAGGCTGCTCGACGCGGCCGTACGCACAACAGGAAGATCCTCCCCCCGATGACGGCCGGCCCTGATTCCGCTCCGCCCCTCCTCCCCGCCACCGCCCCCGAGAGGGGCTCGGCCCGGCACCGCGTCCTCGGCTCCATGACGCGGCAGGAGTGGATCAGGGTGGGGGGGATGGCCGCCGTGGTCGTGGCCCTGCACGTGATCGGCTGGTTCACGCTGCTCGTGCTCGTCGCGCCGCACCACTACGGCATCGGCGAGAAGTCCTTCGGCATCGGGATCGGCGTCACCGCGTACACGCTCGGCATGCGGCACGCCTTCGACGCCGACCACATCGCGGCGATCGACAACACCACCCGCAAGCTGATGGGCGAGGGGCAGCGACCGCTGTCGGTCGGCTTCTGGTTCTCGCTCGGCCACTCCAGCGTCGTCTTCGTCCTGGCACTGCTGCTCTCGTTCGGTGTGAAGGCCCTCGCCGGGCCCGTCCGCGACGACGACTCACGGCTTCACGACGTCACCAACCTGATCGGCACGACCGTCTCCGGGGCCTTCCTCTACGTCATCGCGGCCATCAACCTGGTCGTCCTGGCCGGAATCTGGAAGGTGTTCCGGCAGATGCGCTCGGGGCACTACGACGAGGCCGCCCTGGAGGAGCAGCTGAACAACCGCGGCTTCATGAACCGCCTCCTCGGCCGCGTCATGAAGTCGATCACCAGCCCCTGGCATATGTACCCCCTCGGCCTGCTCTTCGGCCTCGGCTTCGACACCGCCACCGAGATCGCGCTGCTCGTCCTGGCCGGCTCGGGCGCCGCCTCCGGCCTGCCCTGGTACGCCATCCTGTGCCTGCCCGTCCTGTTCGCCGCCGGCATGTCCCTCCTCGACACGATCGACGGCACGTTCATGAACTTCGCCTACGGCTGGGCCTTCTCCAAGCCGGTCCGCAAGGTTTACTACAACCTCACCATCACCGGCCTGTCCGTCGCCGTCGCCCTGCTCATCGGCACCGCCGAACTCCTCGGCCTGCTCGCGCAGAAGCTCGGCCTGCACGGCACCTTCTGGAACTGGGTGACCGGCCTCGATCTGAACGTCCTCGGCTTCGTCATCGTCGGCCTGTTCTTCGCCACGTGGGTCGTCGCCCTGGTGGTGTGGAAGACCGCCCGCATCGAGGAGAAGTGGACAGCGGGCCTGGCGGCAGCCGCGGAGCGCGGAGCCGAGTGAGCAAGGAGGGCCTTCCCGCTTGCCGAGAACCGGCCGGGATCACTCCAGTGGCGTAGCGACAGAACGATTCGCCAGGTGAACGGCCACGGCACATGATCATTCGCCGGGGCGCACCGGCCATCCTGGGTCGGCAGTTTCACCCTCCACTGACCAAGGAGATTCCCTTGCGTGTTCGTCGTATCGTGACCGGCGCCCTCGGTTCCGCCGCCCTCGTACTCACCTCCATGGGCGCGGTGACCACCGCCGCGAGCCCCGCGGCGGCCGACCCGTGCGGGTTCTACGAGACCGGCTCGGACGCCTTCTACAACCACTGCACCTCCGACGGTTCACGGGTCGTCATCAAGGTGGAGGTCCCCCTGGCCCCCGACTACGAGCGGTGTGTCGGCCCGGGCAAGTCCTGGCTGGGCTCCGCGAGCAAGATCAGCGGCGCCTACTACGTCGGCCGCACCTGCTGACGAGCAGGCTCCCTCGGCAGTGCTCCGTACCGCCCTCGGCCCGTGTGGTACGGAGCACTCCGTGTTTTCCCGCCCGCTCAGGCACGCAGCCTGAACTCCTTGCGCCCCTTGGTGAGCTGCTTCTCCGGGTCGCCGGTGTACGACCACGGGGTGCGCGTGGCACGCGGCCCCAGCATCCGCAGCAGCGACCCGGCGACGTCCTGGACTCCCGCGCAACAGGCCGCGTGCGTCAGGTAGTTGACGTCACGCAGCTCGCCCGGCGCCACCGTGTCCTCCGTCCGGCCCATGATCCAGCGCTGCCAGGTGCGTCGTACGTCGCTGATCGCGCCGTCGTTGTTCCAGTGCTGACCGAGGCCCACGGAGGCCCGGCTGTCCTGCGCGGCGTCCTGCGAGTGCCGGTACTCCTCGACCCGGGCGTACTGCACCAGCACCGGCAGTGCGCAGCCTGGCGGTGCCACGCCGGCCGCGTCCCGGGCGAAGTCGTACATCAGGCCGTGCGATCCGTGCCAGCGGGACGAGTAGTAGTGCAGCACCTGGAGGTGGCCCTCCACGCTGTACTGGTCCCGCCCCTGCAGCTCGTCCCACCAGCGGGCCAGTTCCTGCCGGCGCACCCCCGTCTGGTACAGCCGCGCCACGGAGATCAGTGAGATCCACGGCGTGGGGTCGTCCGGGTACGCCTCGGCGGCGTGCAGGCACGCCATGACCGCGCTGTCGACGCGGTGCCGGCCGATCGGCACGCCCCGGCCCGCGGCGATGGCCAGGTTGAACGCCCGGGCCGTCTCGGTCGCCGCGTAGAGCACCAGGGGGTCGGCGCCGCGCGGCTCGGCCGCGAGCCACGTCTCCGCCGTCGAACTGCTCGCACAGGCCTGGGCGAGCAGCCGGACCCGATGGCCCCGGGCGAGCCAGTCGGGGCCGGTGGCGTGCAGGAGTTCGCGCAGTCCCTGCCAGCGGCCGATGACGATGTCGTGCCGGGCCGAGCTGAGGGCGGTGTCCCCGCAGTCGGGGTCGAAGTCGGGAGCGAAGCGGTCTCGCGCCATCGGAGTCTCCCTCAGAAGTCGGTGGGCAGACCCTCGTGGACAGGGGCGTGCGCGTCCGCATGGTCGTCGGGGACGTAGTCCGTCTCGACGGTCCGGGTGGCGTCGAGCTTCGCCGGCCGGTAGTAGTCGCTGCCCTGCCGCCAGTACCAGAGCATCGGAATCAGGCCGACGGCCAGGCCGCCGATGCCGATCGTGACCGAGGCGGTGCTCAGCTCGCTCAGTGACTCGACGAACACCCAAAACATGAACAGGGCGCCGAACAGCGGCCACAGCCCGCCGAACACGAAGTTGGCCACCGACTTCAGCAGCATCCTGCGGTAGGCGACGACCACCGCGAGCCCGGCCAGCCCGTAGTAGACGGCGATCTGCAGGCCGATCGCCGAGATCGCGTCGGAGAGGATGTCACCGACCGAGCCCAGGGCGTTGGAGGCGATCAGCATCACCAGTGCCACCGTGCCGACGACCACGATCGCGACCCACGGGGTGTTCCAGCGGGGGTGGACCCGGCCGAGCGCGGACGGCATCGTACGGTCGCGGCCCATCGCGAACAGCGAGCGAGTGACCTGGATGAGCGTGGTCTCCAGCGTGGCGATGGTGGACAGCATCACCGCGACGATCAGCAGCTTGCCGCCCCAGCCCGGCCAGACCTCCTCGCCGAGCACGGCCAGCACGTTGGCGTTGTTCTCCTCGATCTGCCGGGAGGAGAGGATCACGTTCACCGCGATGGTGAACGCCTCGAACAGCAGGAAGACGATGCCGATGCCGATGAGGCCCGCGAGCCCCGTCGTACGGCGGCTGTTGCGGGTCTCCTCGCTCAGGTTGCTGGTGACGTCCCAGCCCCAGTAGTAGAACGCGGCGATAAGTGCGCCGGACGCGAAGCCCGACACGCCGTCGAAGTGGCTGAAGCCGAGCCACGACCAGTCGAAGGCGCGAGCGCTGCCGGTGTGGAGGACGGCGAGGACCGCGAACAGCGCCAGAATGGCCAGCTCCACCCCGGACATGACGAGCTGTGCGCGGACGGTGAGCCGGGCCCCGCCGAGGACGACCAGCAGCATGGCCACGAACCAGGCCGCGCCGACCACCGTGGACAGCGCGGTGTTCTCCGCGAGCTGCTCGTCGAAGAGAGCGAGCGTCATCGACCCGGCGGGCAGCGAGCCCGCCACCATGAAGATGGTCGCCGAGATCACCAGCGCCCAGCCGCTGATGAACCCGAGAAAGGGATGGAGCGTACGCCCCACCCATGAGTAACTGGCGCCCGCGTTCACGTCGATCCGGCCGAGATAGCTGAACGCCAGTGCGATGCCGAGCATGGGTATGGCGCAGTACAACAGGGCCGCAGGGCTCGCCAGGCCCACCGTGCCGACAAGGACCGCGGTGGTGGCGGCCAGCGAGTAGGCCGGGGCACTGCCGGCGACGGCCATCACGACCGTGTCGAACGTGCCGAGGGCATTGGCCTGCAGCCCTCTGCCCCTGAAGTTGCTCATGGATGCGCTGCTTTCCGTCGTGCACGACGCGGGGAGGACAAGGCCCCGACGGCGTAAGGGGAGTGGGGGGTGGAGCCGTCCCGGACGCGTGAGGGATGGCCTCGGGTCAGGGGCGGTGAAGGTGAAGGAGGGGGTGGCGGATACCGCGCGGTCGCTGCGTGGACAGTCGGTCACACCGTGTGTGCGTGTGATGATAGCGGCACTCATTGAGCTTTCAAGATTGACCGGGAAGTAACCTCCCCAGGTCGTCGAACGCCTCACTCCCGTACTTCTTTTGAGGTTGGAGATCCCGTAGCGGGAAACGCGGATCAGGACACCCGAGACAGACGAGCGCGACGCGCGAGGGAGGCGACGATGGACACGGAGCGGACGAACCCCGAACCGATGGGGGACGACGCGTACCAGCCCACCGGAACCAATGAGGAGCAGGAGGACGCGGCCCCGCTCGACCTGCAGGACGCCGTCGACGAGCGGACGTACGACGAGACCCTCGCGGAGGGCTACTCGCCGCCGGAGAAGCCGCTCGGCGTCACCAAGTACGGCACCACTGCCTCCGAACAGCACGACGGCGAGAGCCTCGACCAGCGCCTCGCCCAGGAGGTGCCCGATGTGGCCGGACCCGCCGGCGACGGCATCGGCGACGCCCCCGGAGGTGAGGGCGAGCCGATCGACCCGGAGGCGGGCACGGACCGCGCCGGCCGTCTCGTCGCCCCCGACGAGGGCGCCCACCCCGACACCACGAAGGAGGCCGTCGCCTCCGACGTGGGCATCGACGCGGGAGCCGCCGGCGCGGAGGAGGCCGCCGTGCATGTCGTCGAGGACGACACGGTCCTTCCCGACGGACCGCAGGACGAACTCGCGGACGTGCTTCCGGACGACGAGGAGAGCTGAGCGGGACGCTCAGTCCCCGATCCGGTCGATCAGGCGGAGCTTGTTGGTGGCGTCCAGAGCGGCGACCTTGTAGGACTCGGCGAGTGTCGGGTAGTTGAACACGGCGTCGACCAGGTAGTCGACGGTGCCGCCGCAGCCCATCACGGACTGTCCGATGTGGATGAGTTCCGTGGCGCCGGTACCGAAGCAGTGCACCCCGAGCAGGGTGCGGTCCTCGGAGGAGACCAGCAGCTTCAGCATGCCGTGCGAGTCGCCCATGATCTGACCGCGGGCCAGCTCCCGGTAGCGGGAGATGCCGACCTCGAACGGCACCCGGTCCTCGGTGAGCTGGTCCTCGGTGCGGCCCACGAAACTGATCTCGGGGATGGTGTAGATGCCGATCGGCTGGAGGTTGTGCATCCGGGCGACGGGCTCCCCGCACGCGTGGTACGCCGCCGCCCGCCCCTGCTCCATCGAGGTCGCCGCCAGCGCGGGGAATCCGATCACGTCACCGACGGCGTAGATGTGCGGCACCTCGGTGCGGTAGTGCTCGTCGACCGTGATGCGGCCCCGCGCGTCCGCGGACAGGCCCGCCTCGTCGAGGTGCAGGTCGTCGGTGAGGCCCTGGCGGCCCGCCGAGTACATCACCGCGTCGGCCGGGATCTTCTTGCCGCTCTCCAGGATGGTGAGCGTGCCTCGGGGGTGGCGTTCGACGGCGGCCACCGTCTCCCCGAAACGGAACGTCACCGCCAGGTCCCGCAGGTGGTACTTGAGCGACTCGATCACCTCGACGTCGCACATGTCGAGCATCCCGGCCCGCTTCTCGACCACGGTGATCTTGCTGCCGAGCGCCGCGAACATGGACGCGTACTCCATGCCGATGACACCGGCACCGACGATGACCATGGAACGCGGAACCCGTTCCAGGGCGAACACGTTGTCCGAGTCCAGGATCGTCCGGCCGTCGAACTCGACGCTGTCCGGCCGGGCCGGCCGGGTGCCGGTGGCGATCACGAAGTGCTCGGCGCACACCAGCCGTTCCTGGCCGGTGGCCTCACGCACGGCGACGGTGTGGTCGTCGACGAACCGGGCGGTCCCGGAGTAGAGGGTGATGTGGTTGCGGGACAGCTGACTGCGGACGACGTCCACCTCGCGGCTGACCACGTGCTGGGTGCGCGCGGTCAGGTCGCCGACGGTGATGTCCTCCTTCAGCCGGTAGCTCTGGCCGTACAGATCGCGCTGGCTGAGACCGGTGAGGTACAGCACCGCCTCGCGCAGGGTCTTGGAGGGAATGGTGCCGGTGTGGAGGGAGACCCCGCCGACCATGTCGGGGCGGTCGACGACGGCCACCCGGCGGCCCAGCTTGGCCGCGGCGATGGCGGCCTTCTGGCCGCCCGGACCGGATCCGATGACGAGCATGTCGAAGTCGGGCACCTCAGGAGTCTGGCAGTCCGGGTGCCCGCTTCGATAGAGCGACGGCCGACTGTGCTGCGGCCCGGGGGCCACGCAGACGTGGGTGAACTCCCGGCTACGGCAGCAGCTTGTCCAGTGCGGCCGGGCCCTCCGCCTCCAGTTTCCGCTTCGCCCATGCGAGGTTGCGCGGGGTGAGGTCCTTGCCCGAGGCGAGTACCACGTCCTCGGGTGACACCTCCGTGCCGGTGCGGGTGTGGAGCAGGGCGTCCGGTGTGGCACGGTCCTCGGACGGCCCGGTCGCGTCGGGTGGTGACGTCGGCATGATGTCTGCTCCTCGGATCCGGACAGTTCCTCGGTCCCGGTTTCCCTCACCGGGCCCGCTATCACCATTCAACGCCCAGGCTCACCCTGCATCCCGAGGGACCGAAAAAATCGTCCCGGGCGGCGCGGAGCGACCCCCGCCCGACTCGGGATGCCCCGACGATCACCCCGGCGTCTAATGGCGGTATCGGACGACTCGGCCCACCGGAAGACGAGGCCCATGCCAGCTACACGTACAGCTGCCCGGACCGGGGACGAGGGAGGGGAAACCGCCGCTCCGGGGGCACTGCGGCGACTGGGGGAGTGGTGCGCACGGCACTTCGTGATCGTCATCGTGGCCTGGCTCGTGGCGCTGGCGGCATTACAGGTCCTGAACCGCTCCCACGGCGGCACCTACTCCGACGACTTCTCCCTGCCCGGCGTGCAGTCCCAGCAGGGCCTGGACGTCCTGAAGCAGCACGACCCCGCGGCAGGCGGCTACAGCAGCCAGATCGTCCTGCACGACGGGCAGAAAGCCCTGACCTCGCTCAGCTCGCAGATGTCGACGACCGTCGGCGACCTGCAGAAACTGCCGCACGTCCTGGCCGTCCAGAATCCGCTGTCCGGCCAGGCGTCGAAGGTCGGCCCGATCACGTCCGACGGCAAGACGGCGTACATCACGGTCCGGTTCGACGTGCAGCCCTCCACCCTCGACGACGACTACCTGGACGGCGTCGACGACGCCGTCCAGCCGCTTCGCGCGGCCGGCGCCGAGGTCGAGTACGGCGGACCGCTCGGTGAACTGGCCCGGCCGGCCGCCGACGACCGGGTGAGTGAACTGATCGGCTTCGCGGTGGCGATCGTCGTCCTGCTGGTCGGCTTCGGCAGCGTCCTCGCGGCAGGGCTGCCCCTGCTGACCGCGCTGATCAGCGTCATCGGCGGGCTGGCCTGCCTCGGCCTGCTGGCCGCGGCCTTCAGCTTCGCCACCGTCTCGCCGACCCTGGCCACGATGATCGGGCTCGGCGTCGGTATCGACTACGCCCTGTTCCTGATCACCCGTCACCGGCAGAACCTCATGGACGGCAAGGATCCCGTCCGGTCGGCGGGGCAGGCCGCCGCCACCAGTGGACGCGCCGTCCTGGTCTCCGGCTGCACGGTGATCGTCGCCCTCGCCGGCCTGTCCGCGTCCGGCGTGTCCTTCATCGGCAAACTCGGCCTCGCCGCCGCCGTCACGGTCGTCTCGGCCGTCCTCGGCGCGCTGACCGTCGTCCCGGCCCTGCTGGGCCTGATCGGCACCCATATCGACCGCTACCGGGTGCGGCGCCCCGTCGCCGAGACCGACGCCGCCGCCGGCGCCGTGTCCGAGGGCACCTGGCACCGCTACGCCCAGCGGGTGGCACGGCGGCCGTGGCGCTTCCTGGCCGCGGGAGTCACGACCGTCGTGATCCTCGCCATCCCCGTCCTGTCCATCCAGCTCGGCCACATCGGTGACGGCGCCGACCCCACGTCCTTCACCGACCGGCGGGCCTACGACCTGATGACCGACGCCTTCGGGCCGGGCTCCAACGGCCCGCTCACCGTCGTCATCGACCAGACCGCCGTACCGTCGTCACAACGCGACACCCTCACCTCCACGGCGCAGAAGACCCTCAACGCCGTCGCCGGCGCCTCGACCGTGACCTCGCTGACGCCCACCCAGGACGGCGACGTCCTCATCGCCACCGTCTACTCGGAGAAGTCCCCGCAGAGCGCGGACACCACCGACCTGACCAACCGTCTCGTCGACGACACCCTCCCCGCCGCCGTCTCCGGCACGGACGCCAAGGGCTACGTCACCGGGACGACAGCGGCCCAGGTCGACTTCCGGGACATCGTCGCGAGCCGGCTGCCCCTCATCATCGGCGTCGTCGTCGCCCTGTCCTTCCTGATCATCCTGATCGTCTTCCGCGGCCTGCTCGTGGCGCTCAAGGCGGCCGTCCTCAACGTCCTCTCGATCACCGCCTCCTACGGCGTCGTCGTCGCCGTCTTCCAGTGGGGGTGGGGCGGGCCCGCGCTCGGCGTCTCCGGCAAGGTGCCCATCGAGAGCTACGTACCGATGATGATGTTCGCCATCATCTTCGGACTGAGCATGGACTACGAGATCTTCCTGCTCTCCCGCGTCCACGAGGCCTGGCTGCGCACCGGCGACGCCAAGGCCTCGGTCGCCCACGCCCTGGAGATCACCGCGCGGGTCATCTCCTGCGCCGCGCTGATCATGGTGAGCGTCTTCGCGGCCTTCATCGTCAGCGACAACATCGTGGTCAAGATGCTGGGGCTGGGCCTCGCGGTGAGCGTGCTCATCGACGCGACCGTCGTACGGCTGCTGATGGTCCCCGCGGTGATGACCCTGCTGGGACGCCACGCCTGGTGGACACCCCGCCCGCTCGACCGGATCCTCCCGCACATCGACACCGAGGGGGAGCGCGAGCGGACCTGAGGCCTCAGGGACGCCGCAGCCGCCCCGGTGCCAGGACGAGCATCGTGACGTCGTCGTGCAGGGCCCTGCTGTAACCGACGAGGTCCGCCCACACGTGCACCGCCAGGGCGGCCGGGTCGTCGTCGGTCAAGCCCGTGAGCCGCTCGGTCAGGGGATAGAACACGCCGGCCGCGTCCCTGGCCTCCGTGACCCCGTCGGAGGCGAGGAAGAGCCGGTCCCCGGGCCGCAGCGGCACCGTCCGGCCGACCGGCGGCACGGAGTCGGCCAGTCCGAGACCGAGCGGGCTGCCCGCCGGGACGTCCAGCTCGACGACCTGCCCGTCCCGCAGCAGCACGGGGGCGGGATGCCCGCACGCCACGATCCGCACCGCCCGCCCGTCCGCGGCGAACTCCAGCAGCACGGCCGTCGCGAACAGCTCGGAGTGCCGTTCGCCCGCCGAGTCCAGCTCCAGCCTCCGGTCCAGCCGGGCGGCCACCGCCTCCGGGTCCGGCTGGTCGAGCACCGCCTCCCGGAAGGCCCCCAGCAGCGCGGCGACCGTCGCGACGGCCGACAGCCCGTGCCCCTGCACGTCACCCATGACCGCCCGGACCCCGAAAGGCCCCTCCCGCACGTCGAAGAAGTCACCCCCGACCAGCGTCCCGCGCTGCGCGGCCCGGTACAGGCCCGCACACCGCACGGCCCCCACGCACGGCGGCAGCGGCGGCATCACGGCATTCTGCGCGGCCTGGGCGACCGCCCGCTCGGTGACCAGCTGGGCGTCGCGGCGGCTGCGCACGAACGACACGAACACGCTCAGCGCGGCCACGAAGCACACGGTGAGCAGGTCGGTGCTGCCGGGATCGTCCAGGCGGAAAGCCGGCACGAACAGCACCGCCACCACCGAGGCGCCGAGCACCGCGGTCGCCGCCGGACCGTAGGACAGGACGGCCAGCGGAGGGATGGCGCCCAGCACGAACCCGATGTCGAGCGGTGCGGAGCTGATCAGGGTCGCCGCACACACGCCCGCCAGCAGAGCGGCCGGCAGCACCCGCACCCAGCCCGGCGGCGGGGCGCCCCGCAGCCAGCCGCGCCGGTCCCGTTCGGGGCGCGACCACCGGCCGCGCAGAGTGCTCACATCCCTACGCTGCTACGCCGGCCCTCGTCCCGCATGCCGGGGCCGTGTCCGGGCCATGGGGCTGCGCGCGGATAAATCGCCTTCACGGGCCTCTCGAGCGGTGTACCGTGAGGCGCCACGCCCTGAGACCGACGGAAGGAGGCGAGTGCCGTGCAGATCACGACAACCACCCAGCGCTCCCTTTCCGTTGCTCCGGCGTGCTTCGTCTGACCGGGAGCGCTCCACGCAGCATGCTTCTCGGAGGACACACCCATGACCGAATCGGTCATCCGCGCGCTCGACGAGCGCGACGCCCATCTCTTCGACGCCCTGCCCGACCCGCTCGGCGCACGTGAGGGGCACCGGACCACCCGGCACCGCCCCGACTGGAAGCGGGTCGCCCTGCGCGACGGCGCGGTCGTGGCGCGCGGCGCCTGGTGGGGCGGACCCGACGACGCCGAACCCCTCAACATCAACTGGTTCGACGTGGCCGAAGGCGAGGAGGAGGCCGGCGCCGAACTCCTGCGCAGCGCCCCCCGGCAGGTCGAACTCGAACTGAACCTGCCCGGAGGCTGGCGCGAGGACCCGGCCCTGCACGCCGCCGCCGAGACCCGTTTCACCGCCGCACGCAAGGCCGGCTACGAGCTCCTGGTGGAACGCTTCCTGTACCGCTGGACACCGGGGTGCGGCCTGCCCGAACGGCCCGGCCGGCTGGTCTTCCGCCCGGAGCCGGACGACGAGGTCTTCCTCGACGCGTTGCGCCGCATCCACTCGGTGACCCTGGACGCCCACGCCCTGCGGTCCATCGAGGAGGGCGGAGTGGACCAAGCGGCCCAGGAGGAACTCGACTTCTTCCACTGGTGTCCGTCGCCGCGGGAATGGTGGCAGGTGGCCCACACCCCGCAGGGAGAACCGGTCGGAATCCACATCCCGGCGCGCAACCCGTCGGGCCCCTGCGTCGGCTTCATCGGAGTCCTGCCGCAGCAGCGAGGACACGGCTACGCCTACGACCTCCTGGCGGAGTGCACCCACTTCCTGGTCGAGCAGGGCGCGGAGTTCGTCTCCGCCGCCACGGACCAGGGCAACTTCCCGATGGCCGCCAACTTCACCAAGGCGGGCTTCCCCGTCGTACGGGAGCGCATCAACTTCCAGCCGCGCACCGGCTGAGGTTGAGCGGGGCCTTCCCGGCACCGGCGGGCGGCTCGGGCCGTCTGCCGGTGCCGGGTGGCATCCTGATCGTCGGGTGGATCGGCGGCGGGTGACGGAGGCGGGCGCGGTGGGGTTCGACGGCGAGGTCTGGCGGGTGCGCAGCGGCGAGGAGGCGGTCGGCGAGATCGTGATCGACGACGTCGACTTCCCTTGGCTCGCGGGGAAGTTCACGGTCGGTCCGGCGTACGGCGCGGTCCGGGAGTTGTTCGCCCGCGAACTGGCCCTGGCGGAGCGGGACGACGAGGCGCACCGGCAGGAGTGGGAGGCGGCCTACGACGAGATCCGGCACCGTGTGTCGCTGTTCTCGCCGGACGGTCCCGTGCCCGAGTTCCTGCTGCACATCGAGCAGGACAGGGCCTGGTTCCGGTGGAGCGACGAGCCGTTCACCGACTAGCGGTTCGCCCGGCCGGCCGGGCGAGGAAGCCGTCGCCGGCCGCCGTCAGCCGCCGTCCAGCACGCCTTGCGCCGCCGCGAGGATCTCGGTGACCCGCAGTCCGAACCGGGCGTCGCACGGGTGCGGCTGGTCGGTGCGGGCGGCGTCGAGCAGGACGTCCACGGCCCGGGACAGGGCGGTGAGGACCCCCTCGGAGCTCTCCGGAAGCAGCGTCACCCCGGACTCGCCCCTGAGCTCCAGGACAGCTCCCACCGCGGCGGCCGGGGCCGTGAGGCTCAGCGTCATCGTGCTCGACGCGCCGCCCGCGTGGTCGAGGACCACGTGCACGGTGTCGCCCGGGCCGTGCGCGGCCGCCGCCACCCGCCGGACGTCGCCGAGCACCGGCAGCAGCACGGACAGCGCGTGCGGGCCCACGTCCCACAGGGCGCCCTTCTCCCGCCGCCACGGCGAGTCCGCGAAGGGGCTGTCACTGGTGAACACCGAGCCCAGCCACTCGGCCCGCCCGGTGAACCAGCCCTGCGCACCCGCCTGTTCGGCGATCCACGTGCCCGTCTCCGACTGGAAGCGGGTGGTGAAGAAGACGACGGAGGCGACGCCGGCCGCCTCGACGGCCTCGACCACCGCCCGCCCCTCCGCCACGGTCGCGGCGAGGGGCTTGTCCAGCAGCAGATGGCACCCCGCCCGCGCGGCCCGCACCGCGAGGTCCGCCTGCACGGCCGGCGGCAGGGCCACGGCCACCGCGTCCACGTCGGCGAACAACGTGTCCACGTCGTAGTAGGCGCGCGTGCCGTGCAGGTCGGCCAGTTCCTTGGCCGCGTCCGAGCGACGGCCCCACACCCCGACGAAGTCCAGTTGCTCGTGTGCGCTCAGGGCCGGGGCGTGGGCCATCCGGGCCCAGGGTCCGGTTCCGAGCAGTCCGATGCGCATGCCGCCGCCTCTCCACGCCGTACGACCTGGTGACGACCGGCTCAGCGGGCGCCGAGGGTGAGCGTGTCACACCGGCCGGGCGGACGCGCAAGCCCCCTGGGGCGGCCGAGGGCGGGACGGAGGGGCGGCACGAGACCGGTGACATTGCCGGTCCCGCGCCGGGGGCGCCCGCCGACAGTGGCACGACCAGCAGTCCGCGGCGCCCGCCGACGCGGCACACCCGTGCGTGTGCCGGCCCACCGCCGGGCGGCCCGCCACGACAGAAGAGGACGACTCGTCGTGCACCAGCACCCGCAGAACACCGCACTTCCCGGGGCCTCCCGCCCGTCCCCGCACCGCGTCGGCCGCCCCGGGGCCCACCGGTTCACCGGTGCCCTGGCGGCGATCGCCGCGACCGCGGCGCTCGGCACCCTCGCCGTCCCCGGCGCCCAGGCGGCCGACAACCCGTACGAGCGCGGCCCGGCACCCACCAACGCCTCCATCGAGGCACTGCGCGGTCCCTACGCCGTCTCCGAGACGACCGTGTCCCGCGCGGCCGTCACCGGGTTCGGCGGCGGCACGATCTACTACCCCACGAGCACCGCTGACGGAACCTTCGGAGCCGTCGTCGTCTCGCCCGGCTACACCGGGACCCAGTCCTCCATCGCCTGGCTGGGACCGCGCCTGGCGTCCCAGGGCTTCGTCGTCTTCACCATCGACACCCTCAGCACCCTGGACCAGCCGGACTCCCGGGGCCGCCAGCTGCTCGCCGCCCTCGACCACCTCACCGAACGCAGCCCGGTGCGCGCCCGCATCGACAGCAGCCGGCTCGGCGTCATGGGGCACTCGATGGGCGGCGGCGGCAGTCTCGAGGCCGCGAAGTCCCGGCCCGCTCTCCAGGCGGCGATCCCCCTGACGCCCTGGAACAACGACAAGTCCTGGCCCGAGATCAGCACACCCACCCTGATCGTCGGTGCCGACGGCGACAGCGTGGCATCGGTCGCGAGCCACGCCGAGCCCTTCTACAACAGCCTGCCCTCCTCCCTCGACCGCGCCTACCTGGAGCTGAACAACGCCAACCACTTCGCGCCGATCACGTCGAACACGACGATCGCCAAGTACAGCGTTTCCTGGCTCAAGCGGTTCATCGACAACGACACCCGCTACGAGCAGTTCCTGTGCCCGCTGCCGCGGCCGAGCCTGACGATCGAGGAGTACCGGGGCAACTGCCCGCACGGTTCCTGACGGCGCCGACGGCATTGTGCCGGTGCACGGCCGCCCCCCGGGGAGGCTGGGCGCCGGCACAAGTCGTCCACCTGTTCGGACGTGCGGCTTCCGCCTCTCGTTACGGGTCAGTAGCGTCGCGGGAATGACCGGACCCAGGACGGTGCCGACGACGGACGGACCGAACCGGGCGGAGAGGTACACGGCAGCGGCCGAGCAGGCGCTGCTCGCCGGACGCCCGCACCGGGCGCTGCGGCTGCTCGCCGCGACGGGTGGCGGGGCGGCACCGGCCGCGGTGCGCGGCCGCGCCGAACTGGTACGGGGGCTGGCGGAACTGCGCGACGGCCCCGTGGGCGACGCCCACGAGTCCCTGATGCTCGCCGCGGCCCTGCTCGGTCCCGACGCCCCCGGGCAGTGCGCCCGTGCCGCTCTCGCCGCCGCGGTCGCGGCGTGGGCGGCGGGCGACCGGGCGGCCTGCCTCAGGGCGCTCGGATGCGAAACCGTCGACGGCGACCCCCGCCACACCACCCGGCTCCTCCCGTCGGCGAGCGCCGGGACGGGCCGGGAAGGCGGCGGATACGACCTGGTGCGCGACCATGCGCTCGGGATGCGCGCCGTACTGGAGGCGCGTTTCGACCGGGCGGCCGTACCGCTGCGGCGCGTGGTGGAGTACGCCCGCACCGGTGAGAAACCGGAAGGCCTGCTGCGGTCGGCGGCCGCCGCCCTCCTGCTCGGGGACCTGGGCGCGGCTCGCCGGGCCGGCGCGCGGGCCCTGGCGGCGGCCCGGAACCGGGGAGCCGCGGCGCTCGTACCGCAGGCACTGGAGTACCTGGCGTACGCCGAGTTGCGCGCGGGCCGGCACGCGCAGGCCCGTACCCATGCCGGCCAGGGCCTGCGCGCCGCCCTGCGAGCGGGACAGCGCAACACGGCGGCCCACCACCACGCCGTGCTCGCCCTGGCCGCGTCCATCGAAGGGGACACGACCTCGGTCGCCGGGCATGCCGCGGCCGCGCTGGCGATCGCCCGCCGGCACGGTCTGGCCCAGGCGGCCACGCTCGCGCAGTGGGCGGCGGCCCGCGCCGATCTCGGACGCGGCCGCCCCCTCGACGCCGCCGACCGGCTCGGCCCACTGGTGCACCCCGGCCCCCGGCGCGGGCACTTCGCGGTGTGGATGCTCGCCGTGCCCTGCTATGTGGAGGCCGCCGTGCTCGCCGGGTGCCCCGACGACAGCCGGACGGTCATGGAGGAGTTCGCCCGGTGGGCGGCCTTCGGAGCCGATCCGCAGGCCCCCGCCCAGCTGGCCCGCTGCCGTGCCCTGCTCACCGGCCCGGACGAGGCCGACGCGTTCTACCGCCGGGCCCTGACCCTGCACGACGAGGCGGGCGGCGACTTCGAACGGGCCCGTACCGAACTCCTGTACGGGAGATGGCTGCGCCGTCGGCGCAGGCTGCGGGAGGCACGCGACCGCCTCGGAGCCGCACTCGTCGGCTTCGACCGCTGCGGCGCCCGGGTGTGGGCACAGCAGACCGGCGCGGAGCTGCGGGCGCACGGGAGCGCTCCCTGCCCGGCCGGGTCGGACGCGCTGTCCCGCCTGACCCCGCAGCAACTGCGCATCGCACGGTACGTGGCCGAGGGCGCCACCAACCGGGAGGTGGCTCTGCGGCTGGCCGTGAGCACCCGCACGGTCGACTACCACCTGCGGAACGTCTTCGCCGCTCTCGGCCTGCGCTCCAGGGTCGAACTGGCGCGCATGGTCGAACAGGAGGAACAGACCGGTGCACGACCCTAGGGACCGACCGGACGGTATGCCATCCTTCGGGGCAGGACGACTCGGGTGGCAGGCGCCGCGGGAAGGACCGTGGACCAGCCGGGAGTCCGCCGCGGACGCCGTGCCGCGCCGCCGAACGTGGGGGAGGACCGTGATGCACCACGCCGTACGACCACGAACAGCGCTGCGCCCAGGACCGGCGGCCGGTCCACAGCCGCGGACCCGGCGCGTGCGGTCGCTGATCGACGCCGACGCCCTGCACGTCCTGCACCGCGCCGCCCGGGTGCTGCTGGACGACCTGCCCGACCTGACCGACCGGCTGCTGGCCGTCCTCCAGGAGCAGGAGCCGGCCTACCGGGCCGCGCTGGAGAGCGACCGCGTCGGGACCTGGCAGGAAGTGCACCGGTCGCTGCGGCACAGTGTGACCTCACTGATCGATCCCCGCAGCGCCCGGGACGCGGCCCGCCGCTGCTCGTGGAAGATCGGAGCCACCCGTGCCGAACAGGGGCTGCCGCTGGACGCCCTGCTGCACGCCTTCCGCCTCGGCGGGTCGCTGGTGTGGCAGGGGCTGGTGGAGGAGACCTCCCGGACCGCTCCCGAGGACCTACGCCTCCTCGTCCACGTCGCGTCCGACGTCTGGAACTTCGTCGACGAGCACTGCACGCTCGTCGCGGACGCCTACCGGCAGGTCGAGCGGCAATTGACCTGGCGGCGCGAGAACCGGGTGCGACTGCTGGCCGCCGCCCTGCTCGACGGCACCAGCCGCATCGCCGACCTGCCCGAGACCGCCCAGGCGCTGGACCTGCCCGAACACGGGCGGTACGCCGTCGTCGCGGTCGCCGGCCCGGATCCCGCCGGCTGCGCCGGCGCCCGAGCCGCCGCCGTGCCCGAGGGCCTGCGCGTCCACTGGCACACCGGTGTGGAAGCGGACTACGGGATCGTCCTGGTCGGCAGCGGCGACCCGCCGGAACCGGCGCCCCGGCCCGACGGTCCCGCGGCGGGCGCGAGGATCGGCGTCGGTGGCGTCGTCGAAGGGCTGGCCGGCATCGGCGACGCCCGCAGGCAGGCCGACACCGCGCTCGGCATCTGCCCCGTCGACGGCGGCGCCGTCCGGCTGACCGAACACCTCCCCGCCGCCCTCGTCATCACCAGTCCGGAACTCGGCAGGGCCCTCGCCGACCGGGTGCTCGGCCCGCTGCTGCGCCTGGAGCCGGGGGACCGGGACGTGCTGCTGGAGACCCTGGCCACCTGGCTCGCCTGCGACGGCTCCGCGCAGCGGGCCGGCGAGCGGCTCTACTGCCACCGCAACACCGTGCTGAACCGGCTGCGGCGCTGTGAGCACCTGACGGGCCGTTCCCTGGCCCGCCCCGCGGACGTGGTGGAGATCAGCCTCGCCCTCACCGCCCGCCGACTGCTGCGCGAGTGACGGCGACTGCCGTGCCGGAACCCTTTGGGCGGCTGCCGCGCAGGGCCATGGGTCGGTCGCGGGCCCGCCCCGCGGATGTGGTGGAGATCAGCTTGGCCCTCACGGCCCGTCGGCTGCTGCGCGAGTGACGGCGACTGCCGTGCCGGAACCCTTTGGGCGGCTGCCGCGCAGGGCCATGGGCCGGTCGCGGGCCCGCCCCGCGGATGTGGTGGAGATCAGCTTG
>NZ_JAGMUK010000040.1:244148-613523 GCF_019049245.1 Streptomyces sp. AC555_RSS877
GCGAGTGACGGCGACTGCCGTGCCGTACCCCCTGGGCAGCCGCACAAGGCCACCGGGTGGGCACTGGGACGGCGCAGCGACCGCGCCTCAAGTCCTGTACCGGCGGTCGGCCCCCGTGCTGTCGTGAGCTCCCCTTCCCCCGCAGCCCGTGCCGCCCGGCACGGATACGAGGAGCCGCGATGCCCGCACGCCCACCGGACGAGGAAGCCGCCCTGCACGTCGAGAACCTCGACGTCACCTACGGCCGCGCCCTGTCCGCCCTCCGCTCGGTGTCACTGACCGTCCCGCACGGCGGCGTCGTCACCCTGCTCGGCGCCAACGGCGCTGGAAAGACGACCCTGCTGCGCGCCGTGTCGGGCACCCTCAGGCTGCATCGCGGGACGATCACGGGCGGCCGCATCCGCTACGGCGACACGGAGCTCGACGGCCGGGACCCGGTCGCCGCGGTACGCGCCGGAGTCGTCCAGGTGCCCGAGGGCAGGCGCGTGTTCGCCGGGCTCACCGTCGACGAGAACCTGCGCAGCGGGGGCCTCGGCCTCGGCCGGCGCAGCCCGGCACTCGTCCGAGACGGCCGGGACCGGGTGTTCACCCTCTTCCCCCGGCTCGCCGAACGCACCCAGCAGGCCGCCGGCCTGCTCTCCGGGGGAGAACAGCAGATGCTGGCCATCGGCCGCGCCCTGATGGCGGCGCCCCGCCTGCTCCTGCTCGACGAACCCTCGCTCGGCCTGGCCCCGCAGATGGTGCACCGGATCGCCGAAGTCGTCCGCGAGATCAACGCCCAGGGCACCGCCGTCCTGCTGGTCGAACAGAACGCGGGCATGGCGCTCTCGCTCGCCGACCACGCCCGTGTCCTGGAGGTGGGCGAGGTCCGGCTGTCCGGGCCCGCCGACGAACTCGCCCGCACCGACGCGGTGCGCCGCCTGTACCTCGGCGAGCAGACCGGCACCGACCACCCCTCCGACACCGGCCAGGGGGCCGCGTGAGCACCTCCGCACAGCGACCGCAGACCACCGAGCCCTCCGAGCTGCGCGTCCGGGACGTCACCGTGCGCTTCGCCGGACTCACCGCGCTCGACGAGGTGTCCTTCACCGTCGCCCCGGGGTCGGTGCACGCCCTCATCGGCCCCAACGGGGCCGGCAAGTCCACCTGCTTCAACGTCCTGTCCGGCCTGTGCCGGCCCGCCTCCGGCACCGTCGTGCTCGGCGACGCGGAACTCACCCGGCTCCCGCCGCACCGCATCGCCGCCCTGGGCGTGGCCCGAACCTTCCAGAACATCGTCACCACCGAGGGAACCGTCGCGGACAATCTCATGCTCGGCCGCCACGTGCTGTCCCGCGCGGGTTTCACGGCCAGCGCCCTGCGCCTGCCGTGGGCCGCCCGCGAACAGCGCGAACACCTCGCCAGGACGCGTGAGATCGCCGAACTCACCGGCCTGGGGAACCACTTCGACACACCGGTCGCGCTGCTGCCGTACGGCGACCGCAAGCGGGTGGAGTTCGCCCGCGCCCTGTGCCTGGAACCGAGCGTGCTGCTGCTCGACGAACCCGTGGCCGGCATGAACGCCGCCGAACGCACCCGCACCGCCGAGGCCGTCCGCAACGTCCGGACCGAACTCGGCCTGTCCGTCGTCCTCGTGGAGCACGACATGGGCCTGGTCATGCGCCTCGCCGACGAGGTCACCGTCCTCGACTTCGGCCGCCGCATCGCCGGCGGAACCCCCGACGAGATCCGGCGCGACCCCGAGGTGCTGCGCGCCTACCTCGGCACCGAAACCCCGCAGGAGGACGTGGCATGACCGGACTCCTCGACAACCTCCTGAACGGCCTCGCCCTCGGCTCGGTCTACGCACTCGTCGCCCTCGGCTTCGTCGTCATCTTCAAGGCGTCGGGCGTACTGAACTTCGCCCACGGCTCCCTGCTCCTGCTCGGCGGCTACCTCACCGCGGTCCTGCACGAGGACCTCGGCTTCGCCGGTGCCCTCGCCCTCGCCGTGGTGGCGACGGCGACCGTGGCCGGAGCGCTCGACCGCCTCCTGCTCCAGCGCGGCGAGCCGGATGCGCACGCCGCCCATGTGCAGACCATCGTGACCATCGGCATCGACATCGTCCTGGTGACCGACCTGTCCCGGCGCATCGGGGGCGACCTGCTGTCCCTGGGAGACCCCTGGGGCGACTCGGTGCGTGACCTCGGACCGGTGACCGTCGCCGACAGCAGGCTCGCCGCGATCGTCGTGTCGGCCGTGGTCATCGGAGCGGTCTTCGCCCTCTTCCGGTACACCGCCTGGGGGCTGTCCCTGCGCGCCGCGGCCGAGGACAGGGAGGCCGCCGCCCTGATGGGCGTACGGCTGACACGGGTACGCACCCTCGCCTGGTGCCTGGCAGGCGCTCTGGCCGCACTGGCCGCGGTCTTCCTCGTCGCCTTCCCGGCCCCCGGGCTGGAGCGCACCACCGGCCAGATCGCCCTCAAGGCCTTCCCGGCCGCGATCCTCGGCGGCATGACGTCACCGGCCGGCGCCCTCGCCGGCAGCATGCTGATCGGCCTGACCGAAGCGCTCGTGGCCGGCTACCAGTCGGAACTGCACGTCCTGGGCGAGGGATTCGGCGACGTCGCCCCGTACGCCGTGATGGTGCTGGTGCTCCTCGTGCGGCCCACCGGGCTGTTCGGCGCGAAGGGAGCGGCACGTGTCTGATTCCACGTCCGCAGCCCGGGCCCTGCACTGGGGGAAAAGAGTCCTTCCCCTCGTCCTCCTGTGCGTACTGCCCTTCTACCTGGACGCCTTCTGGCTGCGCATCGGCCTGTTCTCGCTGGCGGCGGCCATCGGTGCCGTCGGCCTCGGCCTGCTGACCGGGACCGCGGGACAACTCTCCCTCGGCCACGCCTTCTTCCTCGCCGTGGGAGCGTACGGCTACGTGTGGCTCGCCGGAGAGCCCGGACCGGGGCTCCCGCCCGTCCTCGCCCTCATCCTGGCGGTGCTCCTCGCCGGAGCGGCCGGCGGACTGTTCAGTCCCGTCGCCGGCCGGGTGCGCGGCATCTACCTGGGCGTCGCCACGCTCGCGCTGGTGTTCCTCGGCCACCACGTCCTGCTGACCGCGGACTCCGTCACCGGCGGATTCAACGGCCGCTCGGTCCCGCCGCTGCCGGGCTTCACCGACAGCAATCCCCAACTGGTCCTGCTGGGCGTCCCCTTCGGCGCCGCGGAACGGCTGTGGTACCTCGGCCTGGCACTGTTCGCCCTCACTTGGTTCACGGCGCGCGGCCTGCTGCGCGGGCGCCCCGGCCGGGCCCTGTCGGCGCTGCGCGACAGCGAGACGGCGGCCGCGGTGATGGGCGTGCACGTGGCCCGGTACCGCTCGGCGGCCTTCGTCGTGTCCTCGATGTACGCCGGACTGGCCGGAGTGCTGCTGGCACTCGCCTTCCGCCGTGTCGTGCCGGACTACTTCGTCCTGGCGCTCTCCGTCGACTACCTCGCCATGATCGTCATCGGCGGCCTCGGCTCCGTGGCCGGAGCCACCGCGGGAGCCGTCTTCGTCACCGCGCTTCCCCTGCTGATGACGCGCTACGCCGACCAGCTGCCGCTGGTGACGGCGCCGGGCGCGACGGACGGCGTCGTCGGCCCGACCGAGGCGGCCCGCTACCTCTACGGCGCGGCGATCGTCCTGGTGCTGCTGTACACCCCCGGCGGACTGCACGGCCTGATCCGACGACTGCGCGCCGGACGCTCCGCGGAACACCCACCGGCGCCCGCGCCCCCCTCCCAGGGATCCACCCCAGCCGTACGAGCCAAGGAGCACACCCCGTGAACGTCACGCACCACAGGAACCGCCTCACCGCCGTCGCCACCGCCGCGGCCGTCGCCCTGCTGATGGCGGGCTGCAGCTCCAAAGCCGGCGACCAGAGCACCGGCGACGGCGCCGACGGCGTGAAGACCGGCCCCGGTGTCACCGACAAGACCGTCAGGCTCGGCGCGCTGACCGACCTGACCGGCCCCTACGCCACCCTCGGCAAGAGCATCGTCCAGGCACAGAAGATGTGGGCCGACGAGACCAACGCCAAGGGCGGCGTGTGCGGCCGCAAGGTCGAGATCGTCGTCAAGGACCACGGCTACGACGTGCAGAAGGCCGTCACCGCGTACGCCGACATCTCGACGGACGTGGTGGCACTGCCCCAGGTCATCGGGTCGCCCGTCGTCGCCGCGCTCCTGGACGACATCGAGCGCGACCGGCTGCTGACCTTCCCGCAGGCCTGGGCGGCCTCCCTCCTCGGCAAGGACTCCGTCCAGGTCCTCGGCACCACGTACGACGTCGACATGATCGCCGCTGTCGACTTCCTCACCCGGACGAAGGGACTCGGCAAGGGCGACACGATCGGCCACGTGTACTTCGAGGGCGACTACGGCGCCAACGCGCTGGAAGGCTCACGCTGGGCGGCGAAGCAGGCGGGGCTGAAGGTCGCCGGCCAGAAGATCAAGGCCACCGACACGGACCTGTCCGCACAGGTGTCCGCGCTGCGCAAGGCGGGCGTCAAGGCCGTCCTCATCAGTGCGGGACCGGCCCAGACCGCCTCCCTGACCGGAGTCGCGGCCTCCCGAGGACTGCGCGTGCCGATCGTCAGCAGCGCCCCGGGCTTCGCGCCCCAGCTCATGAAGACGCCCGCGGCGGCCGCGCTGGAAGGCATGCTGCACGTGGTGAGCGCCGCACCGGCCGTGAGCTCCGACCTGCCCGGGGTGCGCCGCATGGTCGCCGCGTACGGGAAGAAGTACCCCGGCTCCCCGGTCGACTCCGGCGTGCTGTCCGGATACAACGCCGCCCAGCTCCTGGGCGCCGACCTGGAGAAGGCCTGCGAGGCGGGCAGCCTGGCCAGGGAGGACGTGGTCAAGGCGCACCGCGCGCAGAAGAACGCCGACACCGGCCTCGGCTCACCGCAGGACTTCTCCGACGTGGCCCGGCCCGCGAGCCTGTCCACCTACGTGCTGCGGCCCGACCGGAAGGCGGTCGGCGGGCTGGTGGGCGCGGAGGACGCACACCGCGCCCCCGGAGTCGAGGAGTACCTCACGTCGCGTCGGCCCTGATATCGCGAAGTTCCTGAGGTCACGTGATCTGACGGCGCGCAAGTACCGCTGCGCAGCCTGAACGAGAACGGATTCAGCGCCCCGGCTGCTGAATCCGTTCTCGTTCTTCTATTGGACCTCCGCCACCCGGCCAGCGACGCTGGAGTGTGTTCGGCGCCGCCGCGCACCCGAGCCCGGCGCGTCGGACGCCGACGGGGACCGCGCGACACCCGAAAGAGGTCACGAGCCCATGCACACTCGCCGTATCGGTGACGTCGAAGTCAGCGCGATCGGCCTGGGCGCCATGCCCATGTCGCTCGAAGGCCGGCCGGACGAGGCCCGCTCCCTCGCGACGATCCACGCGGCCCTCGACGCCGGCGTGACGCTGATCGACACCGCGGACGCCTATCACCGCGACGCCGACGACGTCGGACACAACGAGACCCTGATCGCCAAGGCCCTCGCCTCCCACGACCGGGGCGGCGACGTCCTGGTCGCCACCAAGGGCGGGCATCTGCGCCCCGGCGACGGGAGCTGGACCCTGGACGGCAGCCCCCAACACCTCAAGGACGCCTGTGAGGCCTCGCTGCGCCGCCTCGGCGTGGAGGCCATCGGGCTCTACCAGTTCCACCGCCCCGACCCGCGGGTGCCCTACGCGGACTCCCTCGGCGCGATCCGTGACCTCCTCGACGAGGGGAAGATCCGCATGGCGGGGATCTCCAACGCCGACCCGGAACAGATCGGGCTGGCCAACGAGATCCTCGGCGGTCGGCTGGTCTCCGTACAGAACCAGTTCTCACCGGCCTTCCGCTCCAGCGAGCCTGAACTGCGCCTGTGCGACGAACTCGGCATCGCCTTCCTGCCCTGGAGCCCGCTCGGCGGCATCTCCCGGGCCGGTGAACTGGGTTCCTCCCACGCACCCTTCGCGCGGATCGCCGAGGCCCGCGCAGTGAGCCCGCAGCGCGTGTGCCTGGCCTGGATGCTCGCCAAGTCGCCGGTGGTCGTACCGATCCCGGGCGCGAGCCGCCCCGGGACGATCCGCGACTCGGCCGCCGCCACGGACCTCGTGCTGACCGCGGACGAACGTGCGGAGCTGGACGCCGTCTGAGACCCGGGAACGGGCGCGGACTGGCATCCGCAAACCTCAGGTCTCTAGGATGTACTCCCTGTCCTGCCAGGCCAGTTGGCACGGCATGAAGCTGGGGGAAAGATGGAGACCGGTAACAAGCTGTCCACGTCGATCGACGCCACGGTGCCCACGGCCGCGCGCATGTACGACCACTACCTGGGCGGCAAGGACAACTACGCGGCCGACCGGGCGGCGTGTGAAGAACTCGACAAGGTCGTTCCCAGCACGCGCCGGCTGGCCGTCAACAACAGGCGCTTCCTCCAGCGGGTGGTCAAGACTCTGGCGGCGGAACACGGCATCCGCCAGTTCCTGGACCACGGCTCAGGCCTGCCCACCCAGGACAACGTCCACCAGGTCGCCCAGCGCATCGACCCGGAAACGCACGTGGTCTACGTCGACAACGACCCGATGGTGCTGGTCCACGGCCGCGCCCTGCTGGAGCAGGACGAGCGCACCGCCGTGATCCACGCGGACATGCGGGAGACGGACGTGATCTTCTCGCACCCCGAGACGCAGCGCCTGATCGACTTCGACCAGCCGGTCGCCGTGCTCTTCAACTCGGTGATGCACTGCATCCCCGACAGCGAGACGGACGGACCCCAGGCGGTGGTTCGGCGCGTGGCCGAACGCCTGGTGCCCGGCAGCTTCCTGGTGATGTGCCAGCTGGTCAGCGAGGACCCCGAGGTCCGTGAGTTCGTCACCAACTTCATGGACCAGGCGACCCAGGGCCACTGGGGCCGGGTGCGTCAGGAGAAGGACGTCGCCGAGTGGTTCGAGGACCTGGACGTCCTCGACCCGGGCCTGGTCGAGGTTTCCACCTGGCGCCCGGACACGGAGGTCGCGCCCCGTCAGCTCACCCACGAGTGGATCGAGTTCGGCGGCGTGGGCCGCCTGCGGTAGTCGGACGGCACACAGGAACGCCCCTCACGAGATCTCTTCGTGAGGGGCGTTGTCAGCCGTGCCCCGCCTCATCCGCCGTAGCGCTGCTTCATCGTCTGTCGCAGCAGCTCCAGTGAATCCCGCGGTTCCAGTGCCTCGTCGGCCAGCCGGTCCAGCGCCAGCCGGTACTCCTCCGTCTCGTCACGGTCCTCGAGGAAGTTCGCGCTCTTGATGTGCTCGAGGTAGACCACGTCGGGCAGATCCAGTCCGCCGAAGCGGAGATACGTGATCGGGATCGACGGCGCCGAGGCGTTCGTGACGTCCAACGGCACGATCTGCACGGTCACGTTCGGTCGCTCGGCCATCTCGACGAGGTGTTCGAGCTGTTCGCGCATCACGTCCTTGCTGCCCAGGACGCGCAGCAGGACCGACTCGTCGATGATCGCCCACAGCTGAGGAGCGTCCGCCCGCAGCAGCAACTCGGCCCGGCGGGTGCGCAGTTCCACACGGCGCCGGACCTCGGCCGCGGCCGCGGCGGGCAGGCCGCGCTCGACCACCGCCCGCGTGTAGTCGGGGGTCTGCAACAGGCCGGGAACGTACTGGATCTCGAACGTACGGATCGCGGCGGCCGCCTCCTGCAGGCCGACCAGCCGGTCGAACCACTCGGGCATCAGCCGTTTGTCGTACCGCTGCCACCATCCCGGCTCACCGGCACGTTCGAGCAGTTTCAGCAGCACGGAGGCCTCGTAGTCCTCGGTGCCGTACAACTCCAGCAGTGCGCGGACGTCGCTGTCGGCCGGAGGCCGGCGGCCCTTGCCCGACTCGATGCGGGACAGCTTGGCCGCGCTGAACCCGAGGGCCCGCGCCGCCTGCTCCTGGGCGAACCCGGCGTCCTCGCGGAAACCGGCCAACTGCACGCCGACCAGCATCTTCAGTAGTGTCGGAGCCGGCTCGGACCGGTCCAGATACGGCTGCAGTCGGGAGATGCGCTGCGACTCGGCGGACATCCAAACTCCCAGGGAACCGGCATAGAGGCGACCCACATTATCGCACTCCGCCGTGTCGCAGCGCATCCACCCGAACACAGAAGGGAGTTGACCCCAGCCGGGCAGAAGCCCTCACAGCAGGTGGTCGAACTCGCCCTCCTTCGCGCCCGCGACGAACGCCGCCACCTCGGCCGGGGTGTAGACGAGGGCCGGCCCGTCGGGGTGACGGGAGTTGCGCACGGCGACGCCGCCGTCGCCCAGGGTGGCCACTTCGACGCAGTTGCCCTCGGCATTGCTGTGCCGGCTCTTGATCCAACGGGCGTCCAACGAGCTCGCCCGCACTCCGTTCTGCACTGGTGGCACCGCACTCTCCTTGCTGTTCACGTTCCTCGCCGGGCGCTGTGCCCGGCTGCCCCGGAAGGCCGGGTCGGGTGTGTCATCGACCCCTCCCGTCCCACACATTCTTTGCGTGCAATTTCTCGTGCAATTGCACGCGGGCGCTTTCAGCGTGGATAATAGCTGCGGCGTCAACCCCCGGGGAGACGCCCCGTCTTGACGTCGCATCAGGGAGATGCCGTGTCGTCACCTGCGAACCACATGATCCGGGAGCCGGGCCGGGCTGCGCCGGGAGCGGGTGGTGGAGCGGCAGTCACCGCCGGGCCCCCGCCTGTGCCTCGACCGGCGCCCCCGAGTGAGCAAGCCACGCCGAGGGCCGTGCCCCCGAGCGAGGCCGCGGACTTTGCCGCGTTGCGCATCAGATGCAGCGGGGAAGGCTTCGCCCTGGCCCGCGCCTTCACCCGCGACACGCTGCACTGCTGGTCACTCGGCCACCGCAGCGACGACGCCGTCCTGGTGATCACCGAACTGGCCGCCAACGCCGTGGCGCACGCGGTGCCGCGCGCCGCGGCGCGCGAGCCGGAGGTGTGGCTGGGACTCCTGCTCGATCCCGGCCATGTACTGCTCACCGTCTCGGACTCCGGTGACAACGTGCCCGAGTTCACCGGCGGCGACGCCACCGACCTGCGGGAGCACGGCCGTGGGCTGTGCATCGTCGACGCCCTGGCCGAGGAGTGGGGCTGGACCCTCAAACCCCCGGCCGGCAAGACCGTCTGGGCCAGGCTGTCGGCCTGCCCTCCCCCCTGAGACGACCAACCCATGACCGCCGCGGAAAGGCCCCACGCCATGCGCACCGCTCCGACGCCCCCATCGAGCACCGAGCGCACCGACCACCACGTGCCGCCGACCGGGGTGGCCAGGACCGCGCCCCTCATGGCACTCGAACGGGTGCCGTGGCGAGACATCCAGGACTCCACCGGCTGCGCGGCGGCCATCCCCCTGCTCCTGGGCAGCGTCGCCTGGGGCGACGCCGAGACCGCCCGGGCCGCTCTCGCCGACCTGCGGACCCGCATCTGCCAGTACGGCTTCGTGGTGGAGCAGGCCACCGCCGCAACGGTCCCCTTCCTGTGGGAACTCGCCCAGCTCCCGCACGTGACCTGCCGGGCCGAGATCATCCAGCTGCTCAAGAGCATCGCCGACGCCCGGCAGTGGGAGAGCACGGCCGCCGTCTACCCCAAGCTGCTCAACCACCGTGAGAACCCGGTGGTGTGGGAGCGCGCGGCGCGCCGGGCCGTCCGCGAGCGCCGCGGTGTCCTGCGGCGGCTGATGGCCGAGGAGGACACCGAGCTCGCCCGGGCGACCACCGAACTCGCCCGCGCGCTCGGCGAGTGACGACGGGACCGCCACGCTCGCTCGGCGAGTGATGACGCACTCGAGTTCGTCGACCGGCTGCCGCAGGGACCGGCATGCACGAGGAACTCTCGCGCGCCCGCGGACCGGAACGTAACGAAATCGAGCCAAATGAGGCCTCAATGGTGGCGGATGTGAATGGTCCGTCGGGGTTCGGGCATACGCAGCGAAAATCGAGAGAGGGGCGCTACGTGCTCGTTCCGGACCCGAAGGTCGTCAGGAAGCTGCTGACTCGCTACGCATCGCTGCGGATCGCTCAGGCGGAAAGGGAAAGGGAAGCCACGGCACGTGAACTGGAGGACGTCAGCTACACGCTGTGCGTGATGATGGGGACCGCCGACATCCACGACGCGGTCGCCAAGGCGGACGTCCTGCTGGCCGACGCCGGGCGCCCGCCGGTCGCCACCACCGACCCGGACGGGGAGAGCGGTCTGCGGCTGGCGGTGTGACACCGTGCCGTCCCGGCCGCCGAAGGGCTAGGAGTGCGCTGCCGGGACGGCATCCGTCTTTCCGTGGAATGCGGAGCGATAGGCCTGCGGGGTGGTGCCGACCACTCGGCGGAACCGTTCGCGGAAGGCGGTGGGCGAGCCGAACCCCGCCTGCCGCGCGATCCGTTCCACCGGGTGGTCACTGTTCTCCAGCAGGTACTGGGCCCGCCGGACCCGTGCCCGGAGCAGCCACTGCAACGGCGTGGTGCCCGTCTGCTCGCGGAAACGACGGCTGAAGGTGCGCTCGCTCAGTCCCGAGCGGGCCGCCATCGCCGCCAGGGTGATCTCGTCGGCCAGGTGGTCCTCGATCCACTCCAGGAGCGGTTCGAGGGTCGAGCCCTGCGGTACGGGCGGGAACTCGTGCACGATGAACTGCGCCTGACCGCCCTCCCGTTCCAGCGGCATGACGGACATCCGTGCGGAGTGCGCGGCGACGGCCGAGCCCAGATCCCGGCGGATCATGTGCAGACACATGTCCATGGCCGCGGCGGCCCCGGCCGACGTCAGGATCTGCCCGTTGTCGACGTACAGCACGTCCGGCCGCACGTCGACGCGCGGAAAGCGCCGGGCCAGCACATCGGCGGCCACCCAGTGCGTGGTGGCGCCGAGCCCGTCCAGCAGTCCGGCCTCCGCCAGCACGAAGGCACCCACGCACACGGACGCGATCCGCGTCCCCGCCTCCGCGGCCCGCCGCAGCGCCGCCAGCACGGCGGGGGACGTCGGCCCGGCCGCCTCGGAGCAGCCCGGCACGATGACCGTGTCGGCGTCCGCCAGCGCCTCCAGCCCCCACTCGACCCGCAGGCCGAAACCACCGTCCGCCCGCACGTCCGGGGACTCCGCGCACAGCCGCACCCGGTACGGACGGCGCCCGTCGGGAAGCCGCGTCCAGTCGAACACCGTCATGGGGGCCGCCATGTCGAACGGCACCACGTGATCAAGAGCCAGGATCGCGATTGTGTGCATGAGCGCCACGATAGGCGGATTCCCGCCAAGGCCACGAACCGCTGCTGAGCACGGGATCGGCCTCGGTGCCTGAACCGGGCGTTGGCGAGAACCCGTTGGCGCCTGTCGTTTCTGCCTCTGTGTGATCACCCGCGTGATTCCTAGGGTGAGCGGACACCGTCGACCGCGGCACCGAAGGACACCTCACTCGATGACCAAGTTCCTGCTGACCCTGCACGTCCTGGCCGCCATCGTGGCCGTCGGCCCCGTCACCGTCGCGGCCAGCATGTTCCCGCCCGCGGCGAGACGCGTCCAGGTGAGCGCGGACGGGCCCGACACCGCGGGGATCGGCACCGTACGCCTGCTGCACCGCATCTGCCGTGTCTACTCCGGCATCGGGCTGGCGGTCCCCGTCCTCGGCTTCGCCACCGCGGCCGCGATGGGCGTCCTGGGGGACGGCTGGCTCACCGCGTCCATGGCCCTGACCGCGGCGGCGGCCGGCGTCCTCGTCGCCCTCGTCCTGCCGCGCCAGGAGGAACTCCTCGGCGAGCTCGCCGAGCACAAGGCCGTGGAACGCAGCGGCACGGTGCAACTCGCCATGTTCACCGGCGTCTTCAACCTGCTGTGGGCGACCGTCACCGTCCTCATGATCGTCCGGCCCGGATCCACGACCGGGGCCTGACCCGAACGGCAACCGGCGTTGACGTCAAGCCCCGCGCCGGAATGTGCGTGTCCGTGTGCGGAGGCGCCTACACTCGACATTCGTGCCCAACTGCATGGGCAGTGACACGAAAGGCGCGTTGACGGGTGTTCCAGGATTCCCCCATCTACGACCGGCTCGTCGCGGAGCGCGGCGACGTTCCCCTTCAGACTCGCAGGGAGGCCGAGCGGGTGACCAGGGAACTGGAGTACGTCATGCGACCGCTGCAGTCCTCCCTCGGCTCCCCCCTCCCCACCGACCGCCAGGCCGCCCCGGGCGCGGGCTGGCAGCGGGCGGCCCTGCCCGGCCCGCGGTCCTACTGACCCGAACTCAGCGCACCGCCGAGTCGGCGCCGTTGACGTGGGCCCGTGGCCGCGGGCCCGGTCGGGCGAGCCACTCGGCGACGCTGTGCGCGATCGGCTGGCCCGTCTCCACCTCGACGAAGCCGAACTGCCCCGACTGATTGCACTCCAGGAACCACCACGTCCCGTCGGCGTCCTCGGCGAAGTCGAAGGCACCATAGGCCAGTTCGGCGTCCCGGACGTACGCCCGCACCGCCGCGGCGACGCGCGGCGGCACCTCGACGGGACGCCAGGGCTCGGTGTTCGACGCGAACCGGACGTCCACCTCGTCGGGTTCCGCGTCGTCGGCGACGGCCTTGCGGGCGGCCAGTAGCCCCTCGCCCACGACGGTCAGGCGGATGTCGGCCCGCTTGGCGACCCGCCGTTGCAGCAGCGTCGGCCCGAACGCGACGGCGGAGAAGTCGGTGTCCGGGGCGACCCGGCTGGTCGGCACCGCCCGGGGCGGGTCCTGCGGATGGGCGCCGGAGACTGGCTTGACCACCAGGTCCGGATAGCGTTCCGAGAACTCGCGGGCGGCCTGCGGAAACGTCGTGATGAGGGTGGCCGGCACCGGCAGACCGCACAGCTGGGCGAGCCGCAGCTGCCAGGGCTTGTGGCGGGCCCGGCGCGCCGCGTCGGGATGGTTCATCCAGCGCGCGCCGCAGCCGCGGAGCATCCCGTAAAGCGCCTGTGAGGCCTCCTCGGTCAGCCAGGCGGAGGGCGCCGCCGCCCGCGCGGCCGGGGCCCCCGGCCTGCGCACCCACACGGACCGCAGCCCCTCGAGGCTCACCAGGCGCCCCCCGGACGACAGATGGCCCCGGAACCTGCCGTGCACGAACTCGCCGGACAGCGCCACCCCGCCGGTCAGGTCGGCGGGGTCGAGCCGGACCACCGGAACCCCCGTCGCGTTGAGGTGCACGACCACCATGTCGGCGGTCACGTCCTCTTCGCAGGTAAGAATCAACACGGTCATTTGGGCCGCGCCGTGTTCAGTCGTCGAAGTGCGTCTTGGAGCCCGCGGTGGAGGTCGTGGTCCCCAGTTCCCTCATCAGGCCGTGGTCGCGGGCGGCGATCCGCCCGTCGAAGAGCACGTTCAACTGCAGTCCGGAGTCATAGACGAACGGAGTGGTGGCCTCCAACTCCGCTGCCGGACGTGCGTAGTTGAGCGCGAACGGTTGCATCGTCTCTCCCTCGCCGGTGCTGCTCGATCAAACGACGGTCACCCCGCGGCCTCGCTCGGTCCGCCGACTTCCTCGGGCTTCCAGAGACTTATACGAATCGAACGGGTGATTGGTTTCCTTACGGTGCGTAGTCATGTCCCGTTCGGTGCGCCGCGCTCGGGCGTCGTGGGCGAGGCGCGCAGTGTGCGCAGCGCCAGGAGCAGTACGCCGATGTCGTCCAAATACACCGGATCGGGCAGCAGGTCGGTCGGCAGCACGAAGTACAGCAGGGCGCCCCAGAAGACCCAGCGGGGCCCGGTCGGCAGCCCCGCCCGCCGCAGACTGCGCCGCGCCCGCACCAGCCGGACCAGCAGCACCACGGCCACGGCCAGTGCCACTGCCGCGAGTACCGCGGCGACGACGATCACCGTTGTGGTCGAGTCCACGGCCCGCCCCCTTTTCGTCCCGCGGGCGGCACCGCGCGCCCGTCTCTTGTCGGATTCCCGGTTACGGCCCCGGTATGGCCTGCCGGACGCGGCGCTCATACCAGTGGGTCACTGAGTGGCACGCCGCGGCAGGGACGCCTGGTAATCGTCACCGTAACGTCGCATGTCGCACGTCGGTGACGCAGGAGCGACCGCACCCTTCCCCTGGAGCCGAGGATGACGACCCGTCCACCGGAAGCCCACTCGAACGAAGCCGGCATAACCCCCGCCGAACCGGCCGGCCCCACCGTCGCGTCGTCGTACGGCGATCCGGTCGGCGAACTCGTCCGTGCCGTCGTGGCCGACCGGTCCCCGGAGGACGTCGTCCACCTCGTCACCCTGCTGGAACGATCGCCGGAGTACGCACAGGCCACCGTCGCCGCACTGCGCGCGGTCGGCGTCGACCGGTCCGTGGAGGACGTCACCCGGCTGGCCGCCCTGCTGACCCGGCCGCCGCGTGACGCCGACAGCGCGGACGAGGCGATCCGCGCCGCGGCCGAGTGCCGTCCGCTGGAGGACGTGAGCCGGCTGGTGGCCCTGCTGCACCGGACCCCGCTGGAACCGCACTGCGGCCACGAGGCGGTACGGGCGGCAGCCACCGGCCGGCCCGTCGAGGAACTCGTCGACCTCATCGGCCGGCTCGCCGCGGAGCGGCCGGTGGAACCCCCCCTCGCCGGCGGCGGAGGAGGAACAGCCGAACTCGCAATCCGCCGACGAGGACGGCGGACCCGCCGCCGACGGTCCCCGGCCGGACCCCGTTTCCGGCCCGCGGCCCCGCCGCACCCCGGCACGGGCCGTACGGCCGGCGTTGTGGCCCGGTCGGCTCGCCGCCCTCGCCCTCGCCGTCTGCGCGCTGCTCTGCTTCCCACCGCACCGCGACGGCGCGTCCCTGCGCGTCCACGGGTTCGCCCTCGGCGTGTCCGCCCTGTGCCCGCTCCTGGCCCTCCTGCTGAGCGCGCGGCCGGCCGTGCCGCTGCTCGCGGTGGCCGTGCTGGTCCCGGCGGGGCTGGCCGCGGTCCAGTTGTTCGAGAGCCGCTTCCACTCGCCGGGGCTCTCCCGGGCCCTGGACCTCTCCCTCGCCCCGGACTGGCTCGTCGGTACGGCGGCCCTCTGCGCGTCCCTGGCCGCGCTGACGGCCCTGCTGGCCCGCCTGACATCGCCGCAGTCGCCGAGAAACGCCCCGGCGGAACGCCCGATGGCCGAGGCGAGCCGCAGCACCGACTGAAACGTCGCCGCGTGCCCGCGCCGCCTGCCTAGGCTGCCGTCATGACTGCGCATCACGTGAACCGCGACCACCCGGCCGAGGTGCTGCGAGCCGCCTACGAGGCCTTCGCCGCCGTGGTCCGTCCCCTCGGGGACGAGGAGTCCTGGCTGCCCACGGACTGCGCGGGCTGGGCGGTCCGCGATCTGGTGTTCCACTGTGTCGCGGACGCCCAGCGCGCACTGGTGGCCCTGCACACGCCCGCCACCGGGCCGGCCGACCGCGATGCCGTCACCTACTGGCGCCAGTGGGCACCGGATCCGGTCGGCGCGGCCGACGGGCGGCGCCGTAACCGGGTGGGCGCCAGCATGTTCCCCGATTTCCGGCAGCTGAAGGAGCTGTACCTGGAGACCACGGCGGCCACCGTGACCGCCGCGGCGGCGGCCCGGCCGGACGACCGTGTCATCACGCAGGGCCATGTCCTGACCGCCGGGGACCTGATGGTCACGCTCGCCGTCGAGGCGAGCATCCACCACCTCGACCTGGTGGCCCGGCTGCCCGCGGCCCCGGGGCCGGCGCCGACCGGCCTGGCCGCCGTCCGCGCCACGCTGGACGGCCTGCTGGGACGGCCCGTCCCGCTGGGGTGGAGCGACGAGCGGTACGCCCGCGCCGCCACCGGCCGCGCACCCCTCACGGAGGCGGAACGGGGCGCCCTGGGACCGGACGCCGACCGCTTCCCGCTCTTCAGCTGACCTCGCGCCCGGACGTGTCCGGCGGAACCTCACCGTCGCCTTCCGCGCGGGTGGGGCGCAGGGCCTTGGTGGAGCCCTTGAGACGTTCGAACGTCCGGGTCAGCTGCTGGAGGGCGGATCCGGCGGGCGCACCGGCCGAGCCGTCGGGCGCCGGGCCCGGCACGGCCTCGCGGTAGGCGGCCAGCGCCTCGTTGGCCCGCTCGGCGGCCTCCCGGTACAGGTCCCGGGACCTGGTCATGGCCTCCAGCGCCTCGGCGTACCTGGCCACCAGACCGCGCTCGCGGGCGAGTTCCTCCTCCAGCGTCAGCAGCTGCCACTGCTCCCGCAGCGCGGTGAGCGCCTCGTCGGCACCGTCCGGCAGGGGCCTGGGCAGCTCGGTGTAGCGGGTCACGGTCTCGATCAGCTCGGTCGGCTCCGACCCGTCGAGGAAGACGCTGCGGACGGCGAAGGCACCGTCGTGGTAGCCGGGCGGCACCGGTTGTCCGGGCAGGATCACGGCCCCGCCGCGCGGCACCTCCACCTTGAGGCCGCGCAGGGCCCAGTTCACGACCCGCAGCTGGTCAGGGGCCGCCCGGTGCTCGACCACGCGGTGCCGCAGGCTCGGCGGCAGCAGTCGGGTCAGCGGACGGCGACCGCGTTCGTCGGGGGTCATGGCCTCGTGGACGACGACGTGGACGGCCCAGCCGCGTACGGCGTCCTTGAACAGCCGCCGTATGGCCTTGTCGTCCGACGGCAGCGGGGTGAGGTCGCGGAACGGCAGGCCGGTGACGGCCTCGTGGTCCCAGGCGGCGTCCGGTGTGTCGGGCCAGAACATGGTGGCGGGCGAGGGCCAGGACTGGTCCCAGCGCCGTTCGGCCTCCGCCACCAGCGTCCACCGGGACGCGTCGTCGGCTTCGGGTACGAGGGTCAGCCGGGCGCGCACGGTCACCTCGCCCGGCGCCCGCCATCGGGCCTCGAAGACCCGCTCCGCGGCGTCCTCGGCCGCGGGCAGTTCCGCGAAGTCGTCGAGGACCTCGTCGTCCTTGAGACTCCGCAGGCGGTGGCGGAGCACGTCGGCCGCGCCGGGTCCGACATGGCGGCCGCGGGCCGGCCACAGGGTGGGGGGAGTGGTGGGGCGGTCGGTGGGGGAACTTGGCATGGATCCATCTGTGAGCGGGGGCGGATGCGAGTGCCAGTATCGTCGCCGCGGGTGGGTGGAGATCAACCGGGGGTCCGGCCCGTCGACACGCGCGGGCGGTGTCCCGGCCGAGACGATCCACTACGGCGGGTCGAAGACCGCGCTGCTCGCGGTCAGCCGAGGTTTCGCCAAGGAGGTGGCCGGCAGCGGCGTCACCGTCAACTCCGTGACCGCCGGGCCCACCCGCACGGAGGGCGTGGAGGACTTCGTGTACGAGCTAGTCGACGGCGACCTGCCCCGGGAGGACGCCCAGCGCGTGTTCATGCGCGACCGCGCGCACTCGGGGCGCGAACGGTGCGCACCCGTCAGGAGCGGTTCACTCCTGTCCCGTCCGCGGCGGCCCCGCCACAATGACTTCTCGAACGGGGCCCGCTCACCATCCGCATTGGGGCGGGCCCTGTTCGCCACGGCTCACGGCTCACGGCTCCTCGCGGGTGAACGTGCCCAGTCCGCTCTCGTCGAAGGCCTCGATGGTCACCCGGGTCGCCTGCCCGTCCCCGACGTCGCGGAAGGTGACGCCGGACGGACCGGTGGCGTTCTCGCCGGTCGTCTCGAAGCTGAACGTGTCGCCGTCGTAGTGGGTCAGGCGGAAGGTCTTCGGCTGGGGGCCGAGCCGCATGGTCAGGGTTCCGTTCGTCGCGGTGAGGTCAGGGGGCCGTAGTAGTCGTTGGCGTAGGTGCCGGTGTAGGCGCTGTCCACGCGGGCCTCGGAGGCGTCCTCGGGCGGCTTGGCGTAGTCGGTGGGGGAGCGACCCGCCTGTTCCTGCTGCTCGTAGAGATCGGCGGCCAGGTCGAGCCAGTCCGCGGTCGGTTTGCCGTGCTGGGCGGTGTCGAAGAAGTTCAGGGCGATGGAGTCGGCGAGACCGACCGGCTCGCCGTTGGTGAGCACGGCGATCCCGAGCTGTTCGCCCGGCAGCATGGTCACGTTGGTGTTCGCGCCCAGGGCGAAGGCGCCGGAGTGGCTCAGGCGCAGGCGGCCGAGATCGTCGTAGCTGACGTTCCAGCCCAGGCCGTAGAAGCCGGTGCGGCCGGCCGGCGCGGGTGGCGGCTGGGAGACGATCGCGGGGACGTGGGTCTGTTCCAGCGGTTCGGCCGGGATGATCCGCTTGCCGCCGAGTTCGCCGTTCGCCAGTTGCAGCCGGAGCCAGGTGGACATGTCGCGGGCGGTGGAACTCGCGCCGCCCGCCGGTGCCTGGGCGTCCGCGTCACGCACGTACCTCGCCTGCCAGGTGCCGTCGGCGGCCCCGACGTGGGTGACGGCCTTGTCGCCGGCCTTGTCGTAGTCGGCGAAGCGGGAGCTGGTGGTGTTCATGCCGGCCGGATCGTAGAGCGTGTCCTCGGAGAGCTTCTCCCACGTCGTGCCCTTGGCGTTCGCGACCGCCTGGCCGGCCGCCGTCACCCCGCAGTTGGTGTACGCGTAGCTCGCGCGGAACGGTGTCAGCGGCTCGTGGCGGAGGTGGCCGAGGATGTACGACCGGTCGTAGCCGAGGTCTTCGAGGAGGTCACCGGCGTGGTCCGGCAGTCCGCTGCGGTGCGAGAACAGGTCGGCCACGGTGACGTGTCCGGTCACTCACCTGTCCTTGAGGGCGAAGCCCGGCAGATGTCCGGCTACCGGGTCGTCCCAGTCGATCACCTTGTCGCCTACGGCGCCGGCCACGACGGTCGACGCCAACGGTTTGGACAGCGAGGCGAGTTGGAACACCGTGTCGGGCCCGACCGCCGGGGACAGCCCGGCCTGCCGCTTCCCGAACCCCGTCACATGGACGACCCGGTCCTTGTACACGACCGCCACCGCGACGCCCGGCACGCCGGTCTCTTCCATCCCGTCCCGCACGATGCCGTCCAGTTCGCCGACGGCGTTGTCCACGTCCTGCTGTGTGAGCTGCGGGGGCGGCGAGGAGGAGCGGAGCCAGGCCACCGCGGCGGCTGCCGTCCTGACGTGGTGTGTTGTCCTGCACCGAACACCCATGCTTCCCATTGAAGTCCCCGCTCGGCGCGTTGTCCTGCGGAGCCGGGCCGGCGGCCGGGGACGGAGAACCTGAGTCAGGCCGCTTTTTCGGGGGCAACGGGGGCAACGGGGGGAATGAAAAACGGCCTCGACGGTTCCGGAGGAGATGAATCCGGCACCGTCGAGGCCGTTGTCGTCGTCCTAGGCGCCGCTCGCCTTGAGCATGTCCTCACGCTCGACGAGCTTCACGCGCGCGCGGCCCTGCGGTTCGCCCAGCGCCTTCTCGGCGGCGTCCAGCTTGTACCAGCCCTCCCAGGTGGTGAAGCGGACGTCCCGCTCGGCGAGGAACGCGTCCACCGCCTCCGGCTCGGGGGAACCCGGCGTCTGCAGACGGCCGTTGGTGTGGTCGTCCAGCAGGTTCGACACCGTCTCGTTGGCGTCGCCCTTGGTGTGGCCGATGAGGCCCACCGGGCCGCGCCGGATCCAGCCGGTGACGTACGTGGACTGCAGGGGCTCGCCGCTCTCCTGGAGGACCCGGCCGCCCGCGTCCGGAACCGTGCCCGAGTCGAGGTCCCAGGGCAGCTTGGGCAGCTTGTCGGAGAGGTAGCCGACCGCGCGGTAGACCGCGGTGACGTCCCAGTCCTTGAACTCGCCGGTGCCCTTGACGTTGCCCGTGCCGTTCAGGGCGGTGCGCTCGGTGCGCAGGCCGACGACCTTGCCGTCCTCGCCGAGGATCTCCGTAGGTGACTCGAAGAAGTGCAGGAAGAGCTTGTGCGGCCGGTCGCCGACGTCGCGGATCGCCCAGTTCTCCAGGGTCTTGGCGACCATGTCGGCCTGCTTGTTGCCGCGCCGGGTCTCGATCGAGCCCGCGTCGTAGTCGATGTCCTCGGGGTCGACGATGACCTCGATGTTGGGGGAGTGGTCCAGCTCCCTCAGCTCCATCGGGCTGAACTTCGCCTGCGCCGGGCCACGGCGGCCGAACACGTGGACCTCCAGGGCCTTGTTGGCCTTGAGTCCGTCGTGGACGTTCGGCGGGATCTCCGTCGGCAGCAGTTCGTCCGCGGTCTTGGCGAGGATGCGCGCCACGTCGAGCGCCACGTTGCCGACGCCGAGCACGGCGACCTTCTCGGCCTCCAGCGGCCAGGTGCGCGGCACGTCCGGGTGGCCGTCGTACCAGGACACGAAGTCCGCGGCGCCGTACGAGCCGTCGAGCTCGATGCCGGGGATGGACAGCTCGCGGTCGGCCGTCGCGCCCGTGGAGAAGATCACGGCGTCGTAGAACGCCCGCAGGTCGTCCAGGCTGATGTCGGTCGGGTAGTCGACGTTGCCGAAGAGACGGATCTGCGGCTTGTCGAGCACCTGGTGGAGGGCCGTGATGATGCCCTTGATGCGGGGGTGGTCGGGGGCGACGCCGTAACGGATCAGGCCGAACGGGGCCGGCATCCGCTCGAAGAGGTCGATGGACACGCCGGGTTCGGCGGCCACGTCGGACTTGAGCAGGGCGTCGGCGGCGTAGATCCCGGCGGGGCCGGCTCCGACGATTGCTACCCGCAAGGGGCGGGGCATGATCAGGTTCCCTTCGAGCGGTGACAAGGCGTCTCGTCGGGAAGCCTAAACTAAGGCAAGCCTTAGTTGGTACGCGGGTCCGGTCTATGAGCTCATAAGGTCACTTTATGAGTAAGTCCCGTGGATCAAGGGAGGGGCTGCTCGGCCCAGATGACCTTGCCCTCGGGCGTGTAGCGGGTGCCCCAGCGCTCGGAGAGCTGCGCGACGAGGAACAGGCCGCGGCCGCCCTCGTCGGTCATGGCCGCGTACCGCAGATGCGGCGAGGTGCTGCTGCTGTCGAAGACCTCGCAGATCAGGGTCCGGTCGTGCAGCACGCGAACATGGATGGGGTCGCCGCCGTAGCGGATCGCGTTGGTGACGAGCTCGCTCAGGATCAGCTCGGTCGTGAACGTCAGCTCGTCCAGCCCCCACCGGGCCAGCTGACGGCTGACCGAGGCGCGTACCTCGCCGACCGCCGCCGGGTCGCCCGGCACCTGCCACTCGGCGATCCGGTCGGCGGCCAGCGACCGGGTGCCCGCCACGATCAGGGCGATGTCGTCGCCGGCCCGGTCCGTGAGCCGGGAGTCGAGGACACCCCGGCAGGTCTCCTCGGGTGACCGGCCGGCCCCCTCCAGCGCGGTGCGCAGCAGTTCCAGGCCCACGTCGATGTCCCGTTCCCGGTCCTCGACGAGCCCGTCGGTGTAGAGCACGAGGCGGCTGCCCTCGGCCAGTTCGAGGTCGGCCGTCTCGAAGGGCAGGCCCCCGAGCCCGAGCGGGGGACCGGCCGGCACCTCCGGGAACTCCACGCTGCCGTCGGGGTGGATCAGGGCGGGCGGTGGGTGGCCTGCCCTGGCGATCGTGCACAGCCGGGAGACCGGGTCGTAGATCGCGTACAGGCAGGTCGCCCCGGTGACGGGGGCGTTGGCGCCCTCCGCCGCCTCGTCCTGGTCGATGCGCCCGACCAGCTCGTCCAGGAGCGCGAGGAGTTCGTCCGGCGGAAGGTCCAGGGCGGAGAAGTTGTGCACCGCCGTCCGCAGGCGTCCCATGGTGGCCGCGGCGTGCAGCCCGTGCCCGACGACGTCACCCACCACGAGCGCCACGCGGGCACCGGACAGCGGCAGCACGTCGAACCAGTCACCGCCGACACCCTCCTGCGCGGGCAGATACCGGTAGGCGATCTCCAGGGCGTCCTGCTCGGGCAGGTTGCGGGGCAGCAGGCTGCGCTGCAGCGTCACCGCCATGTTGTGCTCGCGCGTGTAGCGGCGCGCGTTGTCGATGGAGACCGCGGCCCGGGCGACCAGTTCCTCGGCGAGGGCCACCTCGTCCACGTCGAACGGCTCGGGCTTCTCGGACCGCCAGAAGCTGACCACCCCCAGCACCAGACTGCCCGCGCGCAGCGGCACGGCGACCAGCGAGTGGATGCCGTACGCCACCACCTGGGCGGAACGCTCCAGGTCCTGCGCCTGCCAGCCCGCGGCCTCGCTCAGCCGCGGCTCGACGACGGCCTGCCCCGTGGCGAGGGCGCGCGCCTGGGGCGAGGTGTCGACGAGCCGGATCCGCTCGTCGACCGGATACAGCGGGGCGTCCTTGCGGATCCCGTTCACGGCTGTCCGGCTCAGCGCGGTCGTCACCTGCGGCTGGCCGCCGCTCAGTACCGCGTCGAACAGGTCCACCGTGACGAAGTCCGCGAACCGGGGGACGGCCAGCTCCGCCAGTTCCTCGGCGGTACGGGTCACGTCCAGGCTCGTCCCGATGGCCACTCCGGCGTCGTACAGCATGTTCAGGCGCTCACGGGCCGCCTCGGCCCGGCCGGACAGGGCGCGCAGCTCGGTGGAGTCGCGCAGGGTGGCGACGGTGCCGGGCGGGCCGCCCTTGGTGTCCGTGGTCCGCTGGTTGATCGCCAGCAGCCGGTCCTTGACCAGGTGCACCTCGTCCGTGGCGACCCGTCCGGAGGCCAGCAGACCAGCCGTGTCGGGGGCGAGCCCGAGGTTGAGCACGTGCCGGCCCTCGGCGTCGTCGGGCAGGTCGAGCAGTCGCTGCGCCTCGTCGTTGGCGAGGAGCAGCGTGCCCTCGTCGCCGACGATGAGCACGCCCTCCCGCACCGAGTGCAGCACCGCGTCATGGTGCTCGTACATCCGTGTCATCTCGTGCGGGCCCAGACCGTGCGTCTGCCGCAGCAGCCGCCTGCTCACCAGCGCCGTGCCCGCCGTGGCCAGGGCGAGCCCGGCCGCGGCGGCGACCAGCACCAGCGGAAGCTGCTGGTCGGCGGCACCGCCCACGCTCTCGGTCGTGATCCCGGCCGACACCAGACCGACCACCGTGCCGTCGTCGGCCTTCACGGGAACGACGGCCTGCACCAGCGGGCCGATCGTTCCGGTGATCTCCTCGGTCACGGTCTTCCCGGCCAGCGCCGGGGCGATCGTCCCGACGAACTTCTTGCCGATGCGGTCCGGCTTGGGATGGCTGTAGCGGACGCCGTCGGTGTTCATGACGACGATGAAGTCCACCTTGGTCGCCTTGCGGGCCGCCTCGGCGCGCGGCTGGAGCACCGCCGACGGGTCGGGGGAGCGCAGCGCCTCGCGGGTACCCGGCGCATTGGCGAACGCCTCGGCGACGGCGACCGAACGGTTGCGGGCCTCCTTGGTGCTGTCGTGTCGTACCTGGAGCACCAGGGCCACCACCGCGGCCACGACCAGCAGCAGCACGATCACCACTTGCAGGACGAACACCTGTCCGGCGACGCTGCGCCCGCCGAGAGCCGACGGCAGCCCCGGCCGGCCCCCGCCGTGTTCCCGCCGGGGAGGCGGACCGCCCGGCTGTCGCCGGGTTCGCCGCGGATGCCCGTCGGGCGCTCCGGGAGCGCGGTCGGGCGCGGGTGAAGGGTTCGGACCGCTGGGGCGACGGGTCGACGCCCCGGATCGACCCAAGGGCCGGACCATGTGCCCATGTCTACACTGCCGGGCCCACAGGAGGCGAGGGGGCCCCAGGTCATGACAGCCCCAACTCCCGACTCTTGGGGGGTGTGGCCGGCCCCGGGCACCTGTCGGTTTCACCGCGCGGGACGGCGTGCGGCGAGCAGGAGGGCGATGTCGTCGGGACGGTCGACGGCGTGGCGGGCCGTCGTGGTGAGGCGGTCGGCCACGCCCGCCAGCGCGCGGCCGCCCGGACGGACGGCGGGGGCGCCGAACCTGGCCAGGGCCACGCGCAGGGAGCTGATGCCGTCGTCGATGTCGCCGCCGGGCTTCTCGACCAGCCCGTCGGTGTACAGGGCGAGGATGGCTCCGGGGTCCATATGCAGCTCCGTCACCGGGTAGCGGGCGCGCGGGTCCACGCCGAGCACCACCCCGCCGGGCAGGTCCAGGACGTGGGTGCGGCCGTCCGGGCGGCGCAGCAGAGGGGGCGGGTGCCCGGCACGGGCCGCCCGGGCCATGCCGGTGGCGGGGTCCAGGCGGATGTAGCAGCAGCTCGCGAACAGCCCGGGGTCGAGGTCGATGAGGAGGTGGTTGGTGCCGCTCATGACCTCGTCGGGCGGCCGGTCGCCGAGCGCGAACGCCCGTACGGCGCTGCGCAGTTGCCCCATGGTCGCCGCCGCCTGCACCCCGTGCCCCTGCACGTCCCCGATGACCAGCGCGAGGCCGTCGCCGGACTCCACGACGTCGTACCAGTCCCCGCCCACCTCCATGCCCTGGGTGCCGGGCAGATAGCGCCCCGCCGTCTCCACCTGCGGGTGTGAGGACAGCCGCCGGGGCAGGAGGGCCTGCTGGAGTCCGCGGGCGAGGGCGGCCTCGGTCTCGTATCGCTGAGCCTTGTCCATGGCGTGGGCGATGAGCCCGGCGAGCGCGGTGAGGACCGTACGTTCCTCGGTGCTGAAGCTGCGGGACCGGTCGAAGCCCAGGATGCAGGAGCCGACCGGGCGGCCGGAGGCGATCAGCGGCAGGAAGGCGCGGGCGCCCTCCTCGGCGTCCAGCTGGATGCCGGGGTAGGCGGCGGCCAGCTGTTGCATGGAGTCGAAGAAGAGCGGACGGCCGGTGGTGAGCGTCTCGACGCCGGGCAGCCGCGCGTCGAGCGCCACCCCGTCGAACGGGGCGAGGAACCCGGAGGGGAAGCCGCTCTCCCAGGCCAGATACAGGTGCCGTTCCTGGAGAAGGTAGATGGCGAGCCGGCGGCCGCCGAACGCGGGCAGCAGCTCCCGCATCACCACGGCGGACACCTGGCGGGCGGTGACCGCCTCCGTCAGCGCGATCGCGAGGACGATGGGGCGGTACACGGGCGCCGGCGGGGCGAGACCGTCCTCGGTGGTGAGGGCGGCCGGGGCGGTGTCCGCCACCCGGCTCGCCGGCCGGATCGTGCAGGTCAGGCGGTCCGGGCCGGGATACACGGAGAAGGCGAGCCAGTCTCCCTCGGAGGGCCGCGGCGCGGACTCGGCGGTGTCCGCGGGGGGTCGCTCGACGTGGAAGTGCACCGGGTCCGGCGACAGCAGGGCCCCGCGCAGATGGTCCTCGACGTCCGGCAGGCCGATCCACGGCACGGCGTCGCACAGGGCCCGGCCCAGCAGCTCGGCCCGCGGCCGGTGCAGCAGCTGTGCGGCGCGCGGGTTGGCGTAGACGACCAGGCCCTCCCGGTCCATGCAGAACACACCGTCCGGCAGCAGGTCGGCCGCCGCGTCGGCGGTGGCGCCGAGACCCGGGTCGAGCACGATGCCCCGCACCGGACGCGCCTGCGGCGGTACGGCGGCCGGGGTGGTCGCGTCGTGCGGGGGCCGGCCGGTCGCCTTGTACGGGCTCCACAGGTCCATCAGCCGCAGTCCGCCGTCCGCGGCCCGCAGGTACAGCGGCAGGATCGGAGGTCTGCCGACGGCCGTGTCCCGCAACGCGAGCAGGATGCGGTTCGCCTCGGAGGGGGCCACGGCGTCCGCGAACGCCTGCGGGGTCCCGGCGAACTCCGTCGGCGGTACGCCCAGCAGCACATGCAGGTCCGTGTCCCCGGTCACGAGGCCCGTCTGCGGCGTCCACAGGAAACGCCCGATGCGTGCGAGCGGCGGACGCCGGGCCGGCGTCCGCGCGCACAGCGGCTCCTGGTCCCAGCGGAGCGGGGCCGCCTCGTCCTCGTCCAGGCTCCGCAGAGCCGCGCCCAGATCCAGGGCCAGCCGGACCAGGCGGTCGCACTCGGGCAGCAGCTCGGCGGCGTCCGGGACGGAGGGGCGCAGCACGGTGAGGACGCCGTACGCGTGGGATCCGGCCATGACCGGCGCGTAGAGGGAGCCGAACTGGAACGGCAGGCCGGCCGAGAACTGGGGGTATCGGCGCATCGTCTCGGTGGCGTTCGGCAGGACCACGTGGACGCCCAGCCGATGGGCGTCCGCGACGGGGAACGGACTGTCCATGTGCAGCCGCCACCAGGGACGGAACAGCGGGCCGGGCAGCCCCGTGAGCACTGCCAGGCGCAGCAGTCCGGGCGTGGAGGAGCGCAGATAGACGCCTCCCGCATGGCCGCCGGCCGCGCTGATCGCCTCCGTCGAGGCGTCGATCAGCAGCGCCGCCAGCCGTCCGGGCTTCGGCTGTGCGTCCTGGGAGCTCCCAGTCATCGGCCCTACCTCGTCCGTGCGCCAGTCACGCGGGCGACACTGCAAGAATGCGCCATGACGGGCCCGGACCGCACCTGGGCAGGCGAAAGTGACCTCGTACTCTCCGAGGGGGCGGGCGGGTCAGCGGCTGCCGGTCCAGTTGTGGGCGACGTCCACCACGACCCGGTCGGCGAGGTGCTGTACCCGGAACGGCAGCCGGGTGCGGACCCCCAGCCCGATCTGTGTCTCGCCCTCGAAGCTGCCCGCGAACCGGGTGTCCCGGAAGGTGCGGTAGCCCGTGAGGTTCACGCCGGGCAGCGGACGGGCCACCCGTCCGGGATACGTGGGGGCCCCGGTCGCGGGATCGTAGGCGGGTGCTGCCACCCGTACCTCGAGGACGGCCCCGCCCGCGACGGCGACGGGACGGCCCGACCCGTCCTGACGGAGGCTGTCGACATAGCGCACCCAGTAGCCGAGGCCGCCGGCGCCGCCGGGGACGTCGATGACCATCCGGTCGTAACAGGGGTGGCTTCCGGTCCTGATGTTCTTCACCGGCGCCGTCGTGCCGGCGGCGCGTGACTTGGCGAGGCTGCCCCAGCCGGTGGGGCATGTCGTGGCCGCCGGGGCGGCGTCCGCCGGCATCGTGCTCGCCGTCAGTGCCGCGCCCATGAGTACCGCTGCGGCCCAGGCTGTTCTGCTTCGTCTCATGATGTCCCTCGAGACGTTGATGTGAGTGGTAACAGGTGAGACATCCGACTTGGCTGAAAGGTTGCACTATTTCGCACTGATCCATGCCGGGTTCCGAAACAACGGCGCGGCCCCGGCGCTCGGATCCTGCACCGCGTCCTGACCGCGCCCGCCCCGTTCCCGACAGAGCCCGGGCCTCCCCGGCCGATGTGGCCGAAGCCACGTCACCGGGGAGGCCCGGGCCATGTCGTACGGCGGGACCGGCGGGCTACCGTTTCGCGCAGTCCCCCCTCTCATCACCAGCATCGGGCGGCCCGGCAGTGCAAGCAGATCTCTCCCCGGTCATAGCGGCGACCTCCCAGTGGCTGACCTGCGCCTATCCCTCGGGCGGCGGCGCGCTGGCCTCCGCCCTGTGCGAGGTGCAGGCGCGCCAGGCCGTGACCGTGGCGGCCTGGCTGAGATATCCGACGCTGATGGACGCCGCACTGGTCGGCATGGCCGGACCCGGTGGTTCGGCCCGGCTCGACTGGGTCACGGGCGCGGACGGGGCCGGTGCCCGGGACGCCGACGAGGCCGCCTGGCGCAGCTGGGTCGACGAGGTCGTCGCGAGCTGGGCGGCCTGCCTGCTCACCGACCCGGAACTGGCCGTCAGGGCCGTGGCCGCACTCGCGGGGGGCGGCCACACGAACGGGGTGCCGGCGGCCGAGTTCCGCCGCCTGCTCGCACCCGACGAGGAGGACCGCCGTGCGGCGGTCCTCCTGCGTCACCCCGACCTGCTGGCCCCCGTGGCCGAACTCCATCACTCCCAGCTCGTGGAACGCCTCGAGCCGGGACAGGCACTCATCGCCTGAGGCCGCCAGCGGTCAGTCGTGCTTGCCGCGGCCGGTCAGCGCGTCCCGCATCCGGTCGACCAGTCCGGCACCCGGTGCCAGCAGCTTGTTGGCCGGAGGCGTGTCCGGGGCGGACGGGTGCGGCCGGGTCGGCGCCATCTTCTTGGCCGTACGGACCTTGTCGCCCAGGGTGTCGAGTGCCTCCGGCGGGCACGCCACCCGCAGCTGCGGGAAGAGGTTCTCCTCCTCGTCGGCGATGTGGGAGCGGATCTCGCTCATCAGCATGCCGACGAGCCGGTCGAACTCGGGATCCTCCGCCGCGCAGCCCTCCAGATCCTTCATGATCTGCTCGGCCTTCGCGTGGTCCTCGATCTCCCGGTCCGCCATGGCGTTCCCGTTCACCAGATGCTCGCGCACGGCCGGGTACAGGTACTCCTCCTCGGCCACCGAGTGCCGGACCAGCTCCATCGTGGCCTGCTCGGCGTACACCTTGCGGTCCTTGTCACCGGACGGCAGGGCCTCGATGCGGCCGAAGAAGTCCTCGACCTCCCGGTGATCGGCCATCAGCTCGTCGATGACGTTTCCTCCGTGTCCCATGCTCTCCACCTCCAGCCAGGGGGTGGCGGCCCGGGGCGGACCCGCCACGGCCCCCGAGTGCCCCGCGCGGCCCGCCCTACGCCCGGCCAAAGCCCGGCCGGAGGGGTGTGGGCGGGGCACATCGAAGGAACCCGCACCGGGACACACGCCTGTGACGCCCCCCGGGAGGCCGACGTGACCGACGCTCTGGACGAGGTGCTCGCGCGAGTACGCGGGGAAGTGGCCGCGAGGGCCGAGCGGCTGTGGGACATCGCGCTCACCCTGCACACCGAGCCCGAGTACGCCTTCGAGGAGCACCGGGCGGCGGCACTGCTCTGCGGCGAACTCGCGTGGGAGGGCTTCACCGTCGAGAGGGGCGTCGCCGGACTGCCCACCGCCTTCTCCGCACGGTGGGGCGCGCGGCCCCGGCCCGCGGTGGCCCTCCTCCTGGAGTACGACGCCCTGCCCGGCCTCGGGCACGCGTGCGGCCACAACCTGATCGCCGCGGCCGGCCTGGGTGCCGCGCTGGCGGCGCGGGCCGTCCTGCCCACCGACGCGGGAACCGTCCAGGCCGTGGGCACGCCCGCCGAGGAGGGCGGCGGCGGCAAGGTCACCGAGGTCGAGGCAGGGCTGTTCGACGACGTCGACGCCGCACTGATGTTCCATCCCGGCGTGTACAACTGGCGGTGGGCGCCGCTGACCGCGCAGGCCCAGTACCGGGTCGCCTTCCACGGCCGCGCCGCACACCCGACCGGCAACCCCACCGAGGGCATCGACGCGCTCGCCGCGCTGATCCAGCTGTTCAACACCCTCGCCGTGGTCGGGCGGCGGCTGCCCGAGGGCTCCCACGTCCAGGGCATCGTCACCCACGGCGGCCGGGCGACGAACATAGTCCCCGAGTACGCGGAGGGCCTGTTCGGGCTGCGCGCCGCGACGACCGCCGCCCTGGAGGACCTCGCGGGAGAGCTTCTGACCTGCGCGCAGGGCGTGGCGCGGGCGACGGGAACGACGGTCACCGTCGAACGCGCCACACCGCGCTACGAGCACTTCCGCGACAGCGGGGTGCTCTCCGCACGGTTCGCCCGGCACCTGGCCGGCGCGGGCATCGGCATCACGGCCCCCGAGCCGGGCGTGTACCTGGGCTCCTCGGACATCGGCAACGTCAGCGGGCGCGTCCCCGCCATCCATCCCTTCGTGGCGATCATGGATCCGGACGGCTCCGACCACACCCCCGAGTTCGCCGCCGCCGCGGCGTCCGACCGCGGCCGGGCGGCGATGCTGGCGTCGGCGGAGGCACTGGCGTGCACGGCGGTCGAGGTGCTGCTCAGCCCGGAGGTGCGAGACCAGGCGTGGCAGGACCACGCGGCCGCCGCGCTGTGAATGCGGGAGCTCAGCCGGTGTGCAGCTGGTACACGTTGAACGCCCGCCGGATCACCGGCTGGGCCACGTTCCGCACCCGCACGCCACCGGCCGTCATCCCGTGCTCGGTGCCCGCGTGGGCGTGGCCGTGGACGGAGAGGTCGGCACCGGCCGTGTCGATCGCCTCCGCCAGCAGGTAGCTGCCGAGGAACGGGTAGATCTCGGGCGGCTCGCCGGCGAGGGTGTCGGCGACGGGGGAGAAGTGGGTCAGCGCCACCCGCAGCTCGCAGCCCTCTTCCTCCAGCTCCTTGAGCGCGGTGTGCAACGAGTCCGCGCAGCGCCGCGTGTACCGCACGAACTCCTTCATCAGCGGCTCGCCGAACTCGCCGGCGCTGCGTCCGACGAAACCACCGCCGAATCCCTTCGTACCGGCGACACCGACGCGCGAGCCGCCGCACTCGACGACCGTGCCCTCGCCCTCCAGGACCGTGACGTCCGCCTCCCGGAGGATGGCGGTGACCTTCCCGGGCTGCTCGTCGTGATGGTCGTGGTTGCCGAGCACCGCGACCACCGGCACCGGCAGCCCCCGTACCTCCTGGGCCACCACCCGGGCCTCCTCGGGCGTACCGTGCCGGGTCAGGTCGCCCGCCAGCAGCAGCAGGTCGGCACACTCGTCCAGGGTGTCGAAGGCGGGGCGCAGCAGGCCCTGGCTCTCGGGGCCCATGTGGATGTCCCCCACGGCGGCGACGCGGATCATGGCAGGTCCTCCGCATGGTCGGGGGAGGCGGTCTCCGCCACCACGACGTCCGTGTGCACGGCGAGCCCGGCCAGCTCCTCGTGGACGGTCCGCAGCACCGTCTCACGGCACTGCGCGGAGGGCACCGTACCGGTCACCACGACCGATCCGGCCCGCACCTCGATCCGTACGCCCAGCTCACCGAGCTCCTCCGCGGCCAGCCGGTCGCGCAGGTGGGCGACGCGGTACTCGACGTTCTCCGCGGCAGGGGCGTGGCCGGCCCCGTGGGCCTGCCCCGCGCCGGTCTCGCTCATCGCCGTTCCTCCTTCGGCCTCGGACCGATGACCTCCAGTCGCTCCAGGAAGTAGAAGAACGCGTCGGGCATCGGATCGTCCCCACAGGCGTGGCGCACCGCCTCCCAGTCCACCCTCTCCCGCAGCGTGCGCGCGATCGGGAGCACCGCACCGAAGTCGCAGTGGTGCTCGGAGAAGGCGGCCACCAGGCTGTGCACCAGGTCGGTCGGCGACAGCACCGGCATGAACACCGAGTCGACCGACAACTCCTGCGCCCGCTCCAGCAGTTCCGTGGTGACCGGCTGGTGCGCCAGCTCGAAGATCAGGTCGACCTGCTGTCCCAGGCAACTGGACTTCAGCAGCCAGTCCTCCGGCGGCACGTACACCGGCAGCCCGGCTTCGCGCAGGGTATCGGCGACGGCGTCCGCGTCCTCGGGACGGAAGCAGAAGTCGACGTCGTGCTGCAGGTTCTGGGCGCTTCCGTGCGCGTACACCGCGACGCTGCCCGCGAGGGCGAACGCGTGCCCCTTCCGCTTCAGGATCGAGCCCACCTGCTTGGCGGCCTGCAGGATCGCCTGATTGCGGTCCAGGGGCAGGTCCTGGCCGAGCGCCCCGTTCTGCGGTACGAGCTCCGGATCTCCCGATGCCAGACGCAGCTCCGCGACGCCTGCTCGCTGATCCACAGCGTCGTCCTCCGCATGCCGCGTCATCGCTGCCCCCTTTCCTGGTCGACGGCTCAGGCCCGGGTACCCGGCGCGTCGCCGTCGACACGAACGTCATACGCCGACGTGCGCGCGTCACACTTCCGCGTTTGCGGGAACCCGGCCCTCATGAAGAGCAAGGACACACCCCAGCAGACCTCGCCCGAGGAGCGCCGGATCGTCGAGCGACTGGTGCCGGCCTGGCTGGAGGAGACCGAGCGGCACGACGACGCCGCGGCCCGCGAGGCCCGCCGGGGCTGGGAGCGGGGCTCGCTGTCGGACCGGTCCGCGCAGGACCTGGCCCACTGGGTCACCGCCCGGGTCACCGACACGGGCTTCAACGAGGACGAGGGCCCGCACGTGGAGGGCCCCGTCCGGATCACCCCCGCGGACAAGGAAGCCGTCCACCGCTGGCTCACGGCGCAGGGCCACGGCATCTGACGAGGTGCCCCGCTCAGCCCTCGGTCTTCTCCTCGGTCCAGGTCCACGCGTGCTGCAGCCAGTCCGCCACCGTCACGGCACTCAGCCCCGCACAGACCAGACGGGCGGCCCGCGGAGCGGCGGAGTAGCAGGCGACCAGGCCTCCGGCCACCCATGCGGCGGTGCAGAACGGGCAGGTCACCAGCTCTCCGACGGCTCGGCGGACACCTTTGCCGCGGGGTGCGTCGTTCACCTCACCGCCCGCCCCCTCCTCTTCGCGGCGGGTGAAGGGCGCCCGCACGAAGCTGGTGATCCGGTCCTTGGACAGCAGCCTGGACGCCTTGAACGTCGCGGTGCCGAGCAGCGCGACGTCCCAGGGCGGAACACGGTCCGGCAGCTGTACGCCACGACGCCGTGCCGCCACGGAGAACAGCACCGCACCCGCGGTGAACGCCGTGGTCAGCGTGGCATAGCCCGCCAGGGGCGCCTCGTCCTGATCGTCGTAGCGTCGGTCGTCAGTGGTCATGGCGCCCGAGTGCCCGGTCCGCTCACCGGCACACGTGGCGCACCCGCGCGCACGGGCAACCGCACCGCAGAAGAAACACCGGCCGGTGTGACGGACCAGAAGGGCCGGGTACCCGGCCGCCCGCACGGCTGTGGCCCGGTCAGCGGCGGCTGCCCCGCGGCCCGGTCCACGCGTCACAGCAGCCACGAGTCGAAGGAGCCCACGAACATGACGGACGTGTCGAGCATGGGGCCCGGTCCGGACGACGACCGGAAGGTGCTCACCAACCGACAGGGCCACCCCGTCTACGACAACCAGAACCAGCGCACGGTCGGCGCGCGCGGCCCGGCCACCCTGGAGAACTACCAGTTCCTGGAGAAGATCAGCCACTTCGACCGGGAGCGGATCCCGGAGCGGGTCGTCCACGCCCGGGGCGTGACGGCGTACGGCTACTTCGAGGCCTACGGCGCCTGGGGCGACGAGCCGATCAGCCGCTTCACCCGGGCCAAACTCTTCCAGGAACGCGGCAAGCGGACCGACCTGGCCGTCCGTTTCTCCACCGTCATCGGAGGCCGCGACTCCTCCGAGGCCGCTCGCGATCCACGCGGCTTCGCGGTGAAGTTCTACACGGAGGACGGCAACTGGGACCTGGTCGGCAACAACCTCGGCGTCTTCTTCATCCGGGACGCGATCAAGTTCCCGGACGTCATCCACGCCCTCAAACCCGACCCCGTGACCTTCGAACAGCAGCCCCGGCGCATCTTCGACTTCATGTCGCAGACGCCCGAGGCCATGCACATGCTGGTCAACCTGTTCAGCCCGCGTGGCATCCCGGCGGACTACCGCCACATGCAGGGCTTCGGCGTCAACACCTACAAGTGGGTCAACGAGGAGGGGCGGACCGTCCTGGTCAAGTACCACTGGATGCCCAAGCAGGGTGTGCGCAGCATGACCGAGGAGGACGCCGCGAACGTCCAGGCGCAGGGACTCGGCCACGCCACCAAGGACCTGTACGAGGCCGTGGGGCGCGGCGACTTCCCGGAGTGGGAGCTCCTCGTCCAGATGATGGACGACCACGACCATCCGGAGCTGGACTTCGACCCGCTGGACGACACCAAGACCTGGCCCGAGCAGGAGTTCCCGCCCAAGCCGGTCGGCAGGATGGTGCTCGACCGGATGCCGGTGAACTTCTTCGCCGAGAACGAGCAGATCTCCTTCGGCACCGGCGTCCTCGTCGACGGTCTGGACTTCTCCGACGACAAGATGCTCGTCGGCCGCACCTTCTCCTACAGCGACACCCAGCGCCACCGCGTCGGCCCCAACTACCTGCAGCTGCCGGTGAACCACGCGAAGAACGCCGACGTGCGCACCAACCAGCGCGACGGCGCGATGACGTATCACGTCGACGGCGCCGGCGAGAACGCCGACGTCAACTACGAGCCCTCGATCCGGGGCGGTCTGCGCGAGGCCGAGTACCCCAGGCACGACGAGCAGGGACCGGAGATCAACGGGCGGCTCACCCGCAAGCGCATCCCCCGCACCAACGACTATCTGCAGGCCGGCCAGCGCTACCTGCTGCTGGAGGACTGGGAACGCGACGATCTGGTCAAGAACTTCACCGACCTCCTCGCCCAGTGCGACCGGCCGGTGCAGGAACGCATGGTCTGGCACTTCCTGCTGGTGGAGAACGACCTCGGTCTGCGGGTCGGTGACGCCCTGGGCATCAGCCCCGACGACGTCTCGCACCTGGAGCCGCTGGCCTCCCAGGACCTGACCGACGAGGACCGGGAGCGCCTGGCCAACCTCGGCAAGAACCCGCCGCGAGATGTGGAGGGCCTGACCATGACCCACTGTGTCCCGGACGAGCGGCACGTCGTGACCCGGTGACCCGGTGACCGGACTGGTGCCGGGCGCGGCCCGACGACCCGCCCGGCACATGGTCCGCGGGGCTCACCCCGCCCGTTCTCCGGCTTCTTCGCCGGCCGCTGCTGCCGCCGAGCTCCCCGCGGCGCGGGAATAGGCGTCGGTGTCCAGGTCCCGGTGCCCGCCCCGGAGTTCGTACCGTGTGCGCAGCACGGCGGCGGCCTGTTCGCGGGTGGCAGAGGTGAGAGCGAAGTGCTGGCGGGCGTACTCCAGCACGTCGTCGACGTTCACCCGGCCTCGCAGCAGCCGTTCGCCCGCCCCGTCGGCACCGACGGCCTCCAGCCGGGCCGCCAGGGTCTTGCGCTGCGCGGCGATCGCGATGTCCGCCGCCACCCCGAGCTGTGCGCGCAGGTGGCGTGCGCGTCGCGCGGCCACCTCCCGCGAGGTACGGCCGCGCCAGTGCACCAAGCGCCTCATTCCCAACCCCCTGATGGATCGGCGCCGCCCGAGAGGTCCCGGACGGCGCATGCCAAGTCGTGACCCGTCCGACTACCCGGAGTACCGGCATCCAGACGCGACGATTCCCGTCGGAGTGAGGGTCGGCGGGGCGAGGGCCGCGGCCGGTCAGGCGGGCATCTTGGCCCGCAGGCGGCCGGCCGCCGCGGCGGGACCGGCGGTGGCACGGACCGAACGGCGCACCAGATGCGCCTCCCGGCGCAGGTCATGAGCGCTGTGGCGGCCGCGCCACCACAGCGACGGATGCCCGGCGGTGTCGTCCGCCGCGATGAGCAGCCCACCGAGCATCGAGAGGTTCTTCAGGAAGTGGATGCGCTGCTGGGCGCGGTCCGAGGGATCCTCGGCCTCCCAGAAGCGGTGCCCGGCCAGCGTCGTGGGCACGAGCGTGCCGGCGATGGCCAGGGCCGCGACCCGCGGGACACGGCCCATGCCGAGCAGAACCCCCGCAGCCACCTGGACGGCACCGCTGAGGCGTACGACCTGTTCGGTGCGGTCGGGCAGCGCCTCGACGCGCTCGGTGAGCGGCTGGACGACCGGCTCGGCCACCGGGGCCACCGACTTGGGATCACGCACTGAGTTCAGGCCGCCGGCGATGAACATGGAAGCGAGCATCGGGCGGCCGACCATACGCAGAAGACTCATGTCCCTCTCCAGGGGTGTGGGTGCCGGCGGTGTGGATGCCGGCGGTGGATGCACGCTGCGCTCCCCGGGTTCCCGACCGGTGCGGGCTCATTCGACGCCGGCCGTCCCACTGCGGAGCGTCCGGTTCAGCTCCGGCAGGCCGGGAACGCGGTCCGTCGTACGACCAGGATCCGAGGCAGGAAGAAACGGTGTCCCGATGACCGAGTACGAGCGTTCCCGCACGATGCCGGCCCAGCCGGAGCACGTCTTCGACCAGGCCGCCCAGGTCGAGCAGCTCGACGCCTGGCTGCCCGAGGCCCTGCACGTGCACGCCGACGAACCGCCCGCCGTCACCGTGCACGAGGACCACGCCGACCACGACACCCGGGCGCTGCTCCAGTCCCGTCGCGACCAGCTGCGGCTGGAGTGGGGAACGCGCGACCAGGGCAGCTACGCCGGCTGGCTCCAGGTCGCCGGGCTCGACAGCGGGGCCAGCGAGGTGACCGTGCACCTGTCGTTCTTCGACGACAGCCACGACCCCGGCCGGCAGACCGTCCACGACGCCCTGGACAGCAGCCTGCGCCGCCTGGAGGAACAGGTCCGGCTGCGCGTCGACAACGCGGCGGGCTGATGACCGTCGCGTAAGAGATTTCTGTGAATTTCCGGGGCGCTTGAACACCGGAGGCTTCGCCTGCGTATAGGGCCGGGGGATTTCCATGCCCGTACGGACGAAACGCGCAGGAGTACTTCCGTGGGACACAACAGGCGCAGACGCCCAACAGGCGCACGACGTGCGACCGTTGCCGCCGTGGCACTGATGCTGGGCGGTGGTGGGCTGATGGCGGCCAACGTGTACGCCTCGGCGACCGACGGCGGCGGCTCGGACGGCCAGGGGTACGGCGGGGCCCGGGTCCTGGGAGCAGCGACGGTCTCCTGCCCGGACGTCGGCGCCCGGTTGACCACCGTGCCCGACGAGGCGCGGGCCGACGTCGACAAGGAACTCGCCTTCCTGGACCAGCAGGTGGCCGAGGCCTACCGGCAACTCCAGGACCCGGCACGGAACGCGCAGCCGGACAGCGGGATCATGGACCCCCTCAAGGAGGACCGGGCGGCGACGATCGAGCGGATAGCCGCCGCCATCGACCGTACGGGGGACCGTCCGCAGGGACTCGACGCCATGGCCGACTGCACGCTGCGTGAGAGCGACAAGCAGACCGACGAGCAGAGCGGCGACCAGAGCGGCGGCGAGGAGCAGCAACAGGGCGAGGACCAGCAGGGCGACGGCCAGGAGCAGGGCGACGGCGCCCAGCAGCCGGGCAACGGCGGCCAGGCCGGCAACGGTCCCGTCGCCGCCGACTTCGCCGACATCACCAGCGTCCAGCCCGCCGCGGCCGCCCCGGGCGCCGAGGCGGACGCCTCGCGCGGCACCTTCGTCACCAGCTGCGGCGTGAACGAGAACGGCCTGTTCAACTCGGACAACGTCATCGTCGCCCCGGGTGTCTCCAACGGAGCCCACCACTTCCACGACTACGTCGGCAACCAGGCCAACAACGCCTTCGCCGGCGACGACGACCTCGCGAACGGCGACACGAGCTGCGAGGACCAGGGCGACAAGTCGTCGTACTTCTGGCCCGTCCTGCGCCTGCAGAACGGCACGCAGGAGCAGGACGCGGCCGCCCCGGGCGGCGGCATCGAGGGCAACGCCGGTGAGATCGTCACCCCCCGGCAGGTCACCCTCACGTTCGTGGGCAGCCCGCGCGGCGAGGTCACGGCCATGCCGAGGCTCCTGCGCATCATCACCGGCGACGCCAAGGCGTTCGTCAACGGAACGGCCAACGCCAACGCGTCCTGGAGCTGCACCGGGTTCGAGGACCGGCAGCTGAAGGACAGGTACCCGCTGTGCCCGCAGGGCAGCGACGTGGTCCGCACCTTCAAGTTCCAGAGCTGCTGGGACGGACGCAACATCGACAGCGCCAACCACCGCACCCACGTGGCGTTCGCGCAGGCCGACGGCGCCTGTCCCGCCGGGTTCCAGGCCATCCCGCAGCTCGTCCAGCGCATCGTGTACGACGTGGACGCGCCGAGCCTTCAGGACGGCGGCCGTACGACCCCGCTCTTCGCCGTGGACTCGTTCCCCGAGCAGCTGCACAAGCCCGTCACCGACCACGGCGACTTCATCAACGTCTTCGACGAAGACCTCATGCGGAACATGGTCGACTGCATCAACGACGGGCGCCAGTGCGGTCCCGGCTCGGACCAGGACCCCGGCAACGGAGAAGACCCCGGCAACGGCGAGGACCCGCAGGACCAGCCGAGCGACCAGCCATCCGAAGAGCCGCAGGACCAGCCGACCAAGCAGCCGACCAAGCAGCCGTCCGAGGAGCCGCAGGAGCAGCCGACGGCGCCCCCCGCCCCCTCCGCCGGTGAGAACGAGGAGCAGGGCGGGAACGGCCAGGCGAAGCCCGACGCCTCACCCACCGCGTCGGCCGACGACGAACCCAAGGTCTACGCCACGCCCACCCCCGCCCGGAGCGCCACCGCCCTCCCCGAGGCCTGGTCGAACGACCTGGTCGAGGGTGGGACGGACGGCACCGCCTCCACCACCCCGACGATCGGCGCGGCCGCGCAGTCCCCTGCCGGCGCACAGACCGAACCCCAGACGGCCGGTGGCTCGCTGGCCGAGACCGGCAGCCAGCTGTGGCCGGCCGCGGCAGGTGCGGTGCTCCTCGTCTGCGGCTTCGTGCTGCTGCGTCGTACCAGGCGCGGTTCCGTGTAGACGGACGGACGGACGGACGGACGGACGGCCGGGCGGGCCCAGCGGGCCCGCCCGGCTCGACGCGCGGAAAGGCGGCATCCTGCCTACGATCACTTGAGTGGGACACACATTCGAAGAGCTCGTGGAGAAGCAGCGCGCGGCGGAGCAGGCGCACGAGCGGGTCGAAGACCTGAGCCGCGCCTACGGGCCGCCCGCCGAGCACAAGTGGTCCAGGAAGCAGACCGTCACCTACGAGACCGCGTTCCGGGCCTGGCGTGATCTGGACCGCGACATCCGCTCCGCGGTGGCGGAGTTCGCGAAGGAGCAGGGCCGGGCGCGCCGACAGGTGGAGGCGGACGTGCGGACGGCCGTGGCCCGTACCGAGTCGGAGTAGCGAACCGGCACGGCGGAACCAGGTTTTTGCCGTACCGGCAACACTCTTTGCCTGTTGGCCGGGCGCGTCGCAGGCTTGGGCACCATGACGCACACGCACACGCACCCGAACCCTCACATCCCTCCGACCCAGCCCGCCGAGTTCTGGGAAGCCCGCTACCGGGACAGCGAACGAGTCTGGAGCGGCCGCCCCAATCCGCTCCTCGTACGGGAGGCGAGCCACCTCCCACCGGGCACCGCCCTGGACCTCGGCTGCGGCGAGGGGGCCGACGCGGTGTGGCTCGCGGCGCGCGGCTGGCAGGTCACCGGCATCGACATCTCCCACACGGCCCTCGAACGCGCCGCCTCGCACGCCGCCGAGGCGGGGGTGGCCGACCGGACGACGTGGGAACGGCACGAGCTGGGCACGACGTTTCCCGAGGGCACCTTCGACCTGGTCAACGCCCAGTTCCTGCAGTCCCCGGTACGCCTCGACCAGGAGGGAATCCTGCGGCAGGCCGCCACGGCGGTCGCTGAGGGAGGCACGCTCCTGATCGTCATGCACGGCGGATGGCCGTCGTGGCGGAGCGAGGCACCCTTCGAGATGGAATTCCCCACGCTGGAGGGCACTCTTTCCGCGCTCGGGCTGCCGGAGGAGAGCTGGAGCGTGGAAACCATGTCCGCCATGCGCAGGGAATGCGTCTCCCCCGAGGGAGTCGACGGTTTCCGTGAGGACAACGTGTGGCGGATCCGACGCGTGCAGAAGCCGGAATTCGGGTCCGCGTTTGGATGAAGCGGTGAGGGCTACCCGGCAGGAGAACCTACCCGCAGTCAAGCGCGGCTTGGAGTGATGGAACGTGGCCGGAGACCAGAAGGCCAGGGCGAAGAAGGAACAGGCCAAGGGAAAGGCCAAGGAGGCGATCGGCCGCACCGCGGGCAATGAGCGGATGGAGGCCGAGGGCCGGGGCGGGCAGTCGAAGGGCGACGCCCGACAGGCCAAGGAGAAGATGAAGGACGTCTTCAAGCACTGACGCAACTGCACACGACGAAAACACTCAGCGGGGCCCCCGTTCCATACCCGGGGGTCCCGCTGACTGCTGTTACCTGATGACAAAGGAAACGCAAGCCGCTGCGTTCCCGTGAGCACCGCCTGAGCGCACCGTGCTCACGGTCCTACCGTCCGGCTATGAACCTGAGTCGCAGCGAAAAGAGAACATGGCGGAGCGCCGCGGCGGCCGTGCTGCTGATCGCGGGAGTGCTCACGGCCGCCACCCCGAGTGACGCACAGGCGCGCACCGAGCGGACCGAGACGCCGGTGGCGTCGACGTCGCCGGTCACCGGGGTGACCGAGTCGGTGGTGCGGGTGAAGGTGCCGCTGCCCGCGTCCGTGGGGGCCCGTCCGGCGGCGTGCGACTGGCTGTCGTACCTGCGCTACCGCTCCTCCGCCGCACCGGCCGCCTCGGCCGACGCCGACCGGATCCTCGTGGCCCAGCCAGGCATCCTGGAAGGGGCCGGGGCGTTCGACAGCGTCGCCCGCAACACCGTGGCCCGGGCCGCCGAGCAGGGCAGCCACATCGAGTTCTGGGCACTGGACCGCCGCTCCAACTGCCTGGAGGACCGCACCGGCATCGCCTCCGGCGACCAGCACGCGGCCGTCGACTACTACTACCGGGGCAAGCAGGTCGAAGGGCGGACCTTCGGCGGGTACGTCGGCAACGCCCGGCTCGGCTGGATGGCGAAGCTCGGCATCGAGCAGACCGTCCGCGACCAGTACGACCTGCTCGCCGCCGAACTGCCCGACCCGTCGCTGCGCAAGCACAAGGTGCTGTGCGGCGGCCACTCCCTGGGCGGCGTGATCACCGGCTACTTCGCGGCCGCCGACTTCGACGGCGACCGCACCACCACCGCGGATGCCGGCTTCAACCAGTGCGCCGGCTACTTCGCCCTCGACACCACCGTCTCCACCTCGCTGGCCGACCTCAGCGGCAGCATCCCGGACGACACCAACCTGCCCGACGTCGGCCTCGGTCACGGCGCCGTGCAGGCCGGGCTGGACAGCGGGGTGCTGCCCCGCTCCTTGTCCGCTCCGGTGCTGCTCAACCCCGAGACCATGACCGTGCTCGCCATCGCCGGCCTGGGTGCGCTCCGGGACCCCGACGGCGAGGCCGACCTGCCCCGCTACCTGCCGTCGAACGTCAACATCGAGGCCACCAACCGGTTCCTGTTCTCCGAGGACACCGCCACCTTCCTCACCGGCTCACCCGCCGTGGAGGACTTCCGGCTCACCAACGCGGCGATGCTGGGGGCGCTGATGGACGACAACTCCGTACCGCTCGCGTTCCTGCAGAGCAGCGTGGGCTTCTTCGACGGCGGGCCGGTCGTCGACAAGAACTTCCCCGTCGCCAACGGCGGCGACCAGCAGGCGGGCCTGTTCGGCACCGACTACAAGGCCCTCCCCGGCCAGCCGAACGGCCCGCTGTACAGATGGCGTAATTACGACCGTGTCGGCGACCCCGACGACCCCGGAGACCGGTCCGCCGACGGCACGCCGTTCACCTCGGCCGCCAAGGAGGTCACCGACATCCAGGAACTCGCCCGCAGCATGGTCGAACACCCGCTGGACTTCACCGAGCAGTACTTCCCGACCAAGCTGGTCACCGACATCCAGCTGGCGACCTCGCCGCAGGTGAAGCGGCTCGTCGTCCACCCCGAAGGGCTCACCGCCAACCCGACGCTCACCGTGCTCGCGGGCGACGGGCTGCTGGCGGGCCGCGCACCGGCCGACCTGGACCCGGTGATCGCCGAGGGCTACCAGCATCTCGACGTGCTGACGGCGGCGCCCGTACAGAACAGCGGACTGCCCGAGCCCGTCTCCACCCACCTCACGCGCTTCGCGCGCTCGCCCGAATAGAGCCCGACAGGACGACAAGAGTGGGCCCGGGAGGTGATCACCTCCCGGGCCCACCGGCTTGTGCGGCTCAGACCTTGCCGGCGGCGAACGTGGCCGCCTCGTCGGCGTCGTCGCGGTAGCTGAGGTGGGCCCCGGTGTCGCCCCCTCCGGACTCGCAGACGGGGTCGCCCTCTGCGCAGATGTCGAAGGTGCGGCTCTGGTAGGTGCCGGTGACGCTCTTGCCGATGGCCCGGATCGGGTTGCCGAACAGCAGCACGGCGGAGACCTTCGGTTCGAGGGCGGCGGGGATCGTGGCGACGATGGGGCTGCCGACCACCGCACCCGCGCTGCTGATGCCGATCGAGTTGTCGACGACATTCGCGCCCTGCGAATATCCCACCAGAATGAAGCGCTGGTTGGGACATGCGGCCGCTTGGCTTGTGACGCGGTTGACGAGATCCCTGTTGCCCTGCGCGGCCGAGGTCAGGGAAAGGTTCGCGGGATAGTTCACGCTGTAGCTGGACAGGGTTTTGCCGGTGATTTTCCTTTTGAGTTCCGAATACACCGGGTCGCCGACGATGAAGCCGAGCGTGCCCGGCTCGAAGGTGCCTCGGGCCGATACGACCTCGACGTCCGTGCAGGCGGCGGCTGTTGCGGTGGGTGCCGAGACAGTCGCCAGTCCTGCCCCGCCGGCCAATGAGAGCGCGGCGAGGCACAAGCGGATACGCATGGGGAATCCTCCGCGTGCGGGGCGCGGGATGCGCCTGGGAAGTGGAACGCCCCGAACGTATTCGCTTTCCCCAACGGAGTGTTATGCAGAGGATTATGGAATTGTCGCGCCTTTTTGAGCTCTCGTGAGCATGGTTCCCGACGGGTATCTCACCGGCTGTCGGGCGCCTGCTCCCGTAAGGGGTCCTTTCACTATGCCCGTCCGGGTCGCGCGGCCTGGCACCGCACCTCGCCGCGTTGCCGAAACGCCCACGTGGCTCCTCCCCCACGCTCGAACAACCTCGCGCGGGGGGACCCCCATCGCGGCCGCTCCGGCGCCTTGCGATGCACGGCACCAGACCACGCGACCTGATCGGACGCTCATAGTGAAAGGACCCCTAATGCCTCGGCGCGCAATGCCAGCACGAGGTCCAGGCGGCTGTCCGGCTCGTGCAGGGCCTCCCCGAAGAGCTTCTCCAACTGCCTCAGGCGGTAGCGGACCGTCTGCGGGTGGATGTGGAGCCGGGCGGCGACGTCGGGGACGTTGCTGCCGCTGAGCAGCCAGGCGAGCAGGGTCTCGGCGAGCCGGGGGCGCTGCCCGGCCGAGACCGTGTCGAGCGGGGCCAGGACCCGTGCCTGCAAGTGGGCGAGCAGGGGCTCGTCGCCGTGCAGCAGCAGCGTCGACAGGTGGTCGGCGCAGCGCACCACGCCCTGCCGGGGAAGGATCCCGCGGCCCATCAGCGCGAGGGCCCGGCCGGCCCAGCGCAGCGACCGCGCCGCCTCGGTGACGCCGACCGTCGGACCGATCGCGGCCGGTCGTCCGCGCAGCGCGAGGGCGAACGCCCGGCCGCCGAAGCGGCCGGACCCGTCCGGGTCGGGCAACAGCATGCGCGGCGGCCGCGACTCCATGTCCACGAGCGCGCCGGCGGCGGCCAGCGGACGTTCCTCCTCGCGCTGGTCGGGCCCGGCCGCGAGCGCCACGACCGCGACCTGCCGGGGCACCGGCCACCGCGCGCCGTGCGCGAGGTCCTGCACGGTCTCCAGGGACACCGGCCCTTCGCCCAGCAACAGGTCGAGCAGGCGCCTGCGACGCCGTTCCAGCTCGTCCGTGCTGTGCGACCGGGCCTCCGCGTAACCGGCCGCGGCCGCCTCCGCGACCTCGTGCACGGTCTGGAACGCGAGCTCGCCGAGCGCCGACACGGTCGCGGAGTCCAGTCCGAGCTGTTCCGCCGTGCGGCCCATCAGCCGCCAGGCGTGCAGCCCCCCGACGCGCAGCGCCGACTGCAGCGCGTCCAGACTGCGGCCCTCCAGGGCCTCGCCGCGCCCGAGTTCGTAGTACGTGGCGGCGATCGCGTCACTCCGGCCGCGCGGGTCGGCGATGTGGTCGACGAACAGCGTCAACGCCTGCACCACACCGGCTCTGAGATTGCGCCGGTCGTCCCCGTCGGACAGGCGGAGGTACTCGGGCACCTGTCTGCGCACCTCCTCCTCCACCTCGTCGGCGACGGATTCCAGCTGGGCACGCAGCAGTTGGGCGAGATCGGGCGGCACCGGCGGGGCTGTGGGACCGGTCGGCACGCCGTGCGGGACGGGAACGGCCACGACGGACACTCCTTTCACCCGGAAGCGGCTCACCCACGGGCTGTTTCCCATGGGGCGAGTGGGACGTCCCGTGTTGGACGGACGATCCCTGCGCTCCGTTCCGTGCCCCGCCGGCTCCGGCCTCACTCGGGCAGACCCAGCGCACGGGCGAGCATCGGCCACGAGGCGGCGAACTCCCCCTTCCAGTAGGCCCAGCTGTGTCCTCCTCCCGGATAGAAGTGCGTGGTGACCGGGACGCGGTGGCGCGCGAGCGTGTCCGTGAAACTGTGCGCGGAGGGCCACAGCGCGCTCTCCAGCGCCGCCGGCAGCGGATCACCGCTCCCGCCGGCCAGTCCGCTGCCGTTGGAGACGTACAGGGCGGTGCCGCGCAGCCCTTCCGCGCGGGCGCGCGGGTTGAAGTCGCGCCAGGTCAGGAGGTTCAGGATCGGGTTGCCCCACAGGGAGTGGGCCGCCAGGTTCTCGCGGGCCACGATGGCGTCCATGATGTTCGGCACACCGGGCGCCGTGGTGTCGAGGATGCCGCTGTAGGAGGCCGCGGCGGTGAACGCGCCGGGGTGCCGGGCCGCGTGCGCCATGGCCCCGTACCCCCCGGTGGACACCCCGGCCACGGCCCGTACGCCGGAGGCCCGGTAGGCGCTGCGGAGCAGGGCCGGCACCTCCCGCACCTGGAAGGTCTCGTAGTCGGGTCCGTTCCGCCAGGCGGTGGGAATTCCGGTGGGGCCCGCGTCCGGCATCGCGACGATCAGGTTCCGGCCCTCGGCGAAGGCCTCGATGTCCGTCTCCCGGGTCCAGGAGGTGTAGTCGTCGTGGGCGCCGTGCAGCAGGTACAGCACGGGGTACGTCCGGGTCGGCTGCGTGTCGAAATTCGACGGCAGGATCAGCCGCACCGCCGCGCTGCGGCCCAGCGCGGCGGAGTTGACGGACACGTCCAGGGTGCGCGGCCCGAGCCGGGTGGCGGCCCGGGCCTGCCCGGTGGCTGCCCCGGCTCCGAACAGGACGGCCAGTCCCGTGGCGGCGGCCGCCTTGGTGACGGCGCGCCGGGACATGTGGGTGGTGCGGTGGGGCATGGCGGCTCCTCGGATCTCGGTTCAGTTGGTCTGCTCGGCTCCTCCGGCGGCGTACGCCGGTGCGCCGAGCAGCCGCCGAAGGTGTACGGCGATCTCGTCGACGTGCGGCGGATCGAGCAGCGACAGATGGTGTCCGCCCACGGGGACGGCCTCCAGGCGCGAGCACAGCTCGTCCCAGCCCAGCGCCTCGTCGTCCCGTTCGTACGCCGGGTCGCGCACGGTGTGCGGGGCGGGCTCGGTGGCCCGGTACAGCACCACCCGCCCGTCGTAGGTGCCCGGCTGGTGCGCCTCGCCGATCGTCAGGTCCAGGTACGAGGACCGCTGATGCTCCAGCGCCGCCGGGGGCACGTCCACGGCCTCGCGCAGCGCCCGCAGCACGGTGTCGATCCGTTCCGTGTCGTCGTCCGTCGCCACGAGTTCGTCGTACGGCAGCTCCAGCCGGGCACCGTAGGTCTCGGAGACATGCCGGGCGAAGCCCGTGAAGTGGTCGCGGATCCGGTCGGCCCGGGTGCGCCCCGGCCCAGGGAGGGGCCGGACGGAGTCGATGAGCACCACCAGGTCGACGTCCCGCCCGGCGGCGGTCAGTTGCCGAGCGGTCTCCTGGGCGACGAACCCGCCGAAGGACCAACCACCCAGCAGACAGGGCCCGTCGGGGTGGGCGGTGGCGATGGCCTCCGCGTAGCGGCGGGCCTTCTCGGTCACCGTGCGCGCCGTTTCCACCCGCTCCAGCCCGTACACCGGCCGGTCGTCCCCGAGCCGTTCGGCCAGCGCCCGGTAGACGTCGGTCGGACCGCCGGCGGCATGCGCGAGGAAGAGCGGAGGCCCGGAACCGGTGTCCCGCAGTACCCGCAACGGCGAGCCCTCGCCGACCGCCCGCCGGACGCGCCCGGCCGCCTCCTCGACGGTCGCGGTGCCGAGCAGGTCGCGCAGCGGCAGCTCGATCCCGAACTCGCGCTCCACGGCCGTACGGATGCGGACGGCCATCAGCGAGTCCAGCCCGAGGTCCGCCCAGGCGGCGTCCGGCGTGATCCGGGCCGTGGGGTGCCCGGTGACGGCGGCGACGTGGTGGCTGAGCCGGGCGAGCACGGACGCGGACCCGGTGTGCGGAGCGGCGACCGGCGCATCGGCCGCACCGTTCCCGGCGACCGGCGCCCGCGCCGACCTGTTCCCGGCGGCCTCGGGTGCCTGCGCCGACCTCTTGACGGCGGCTACCGGCGCCTGCGCCGGCCCGTTCCCGCGGCTACGGGCGCCGTCCGTCCACCAGTGCCGCACATGCCGCCAGCGCGGTGCCGGCAGGTCGACGACACGGCCGGGCGGCAGGGGCAGAGGTACCCCCGCGGCGTACAGTGCACCGAGCTGCCGCACGAACCCCGCCGAGCCGTCCGCGTCGCGGCGCAGCGTTCCCACGGTGAGGGCGTCGGGCACGGTGTCGACGACGGCCCCCGTCAGCACGGGGTGCGGCGAGATCTCCAGGAAGGTGGTGTGGCCGTCGGCGGCGGCGGCCGCCAACGCCCGGTCCAGACGCACGGGCCGCCGCAGGTTGGCCGCCCAGTGCGCGGCGTCGAACTCGCTGTCCCCGCGCGGGTCGGCCAGCACGGTGGAGTACACCGGAACCCGCGGCCGCCGCCCCTGCACACCGGCCAACGCCTCGGTCAGCTCCGGCAGCAACGGGTCCACCTGCGGTGAGTGTCCGGCGCCCACCACCCGCATGGCCCGCGCCCCCCGGCCTTCCCGCTCCAGCCGGCGGACGAGCCGGGCCACCTCCGCCTCGTCACCGGTGACGACCTTGTGACGCGGCGAGGAGTGCACGGCCACCTGAACACCGGGCAACTCCTCTGCCAGCGCCTCCAGTTCACCGTCTGCCAGGTCCACGACCGCCATGGCGCCGCCGCTCAACCGGCTGAGCAGCCGGGCTCGTACGGCGATCACCCGGGCCGCGTCCGGCACGTCCAGGGCGCCCGCGCACACCGCGGCGGCCACCTCGCCCATGGAGTGGCCGATCACGGCGGCGGGTTCGACACCGTAAGAGCGCCACAGCTCGGCGAGTGCCACCTGAAGCCCGAACAGGACGGGCTGCGCGACCTCCAGGCGGTCCAGGCCGTCACCCGAGGCCAGCCGGTCGTACAGGGACAGGCCGCACTCCGCGGCCAGTTGGGGATCGAGCTTCTCCACGGCGGCCGCGAACGCCGGTTCCTCCTCCAGCAGCCGCCGGCCCATACCGGCCCACTGGCTGCCGTACCCGGAGAAGACCCACACCGGCCCGCGCCCGACGAGGCCACGCTCGCTCATGACGGCCCGCGTATCGCTCCGTCCTGCCGCCAACGCGTCCAGGCCCTCGGCGAGCTCGTCCCGGTCGCGGGCGGCGACGGCGGCCCGTACGGGCCCGCGGCCGGTGCGCCCGGCGAGTGTGCGCGCCACGTCGGCGAGGTGTGCGGCGCGGCCCTCGCCGGTGCGGAGCCAGTCGGCGAGCCGGGAAGCGGTGTCGTGGAGGCGCTCGGTGTCGACGTCGGAGAACGGGTACAGGCGAGCGGCGGGCTCCTGTACGGCGCCGGGCAGCAGGGCTCCGGGCCGCCATTCCTCCAGTACGGCATGGGCGTTGGTGCCGCTGAACCCGAAGCCGGAGACGCCGGCGACGGCCGTGCCGCCGTAGCGGGGCCACGGCTCGGGCTCGGTCACCACCCGCAGGCGTGCGTCGCCCAGGGCGCCCTCGGCGCAGTGCAGGGAGGACGGGATGAGGTCGTGGTGGAGGGCGAGGACCGTCTTCACCAGGCCGGCGATGCCCGCGGCGGACTCCAGGTGGCCGAGGTTGCTCTTGACGGAACCGAGCAGCAGCGGCTGGTCGGGGTCGCGGCCGGCGCCGAGCACGGCATCGAGCGCGCCCGCCTCGATCGGGTCGCCGAGGGGGGTGCCGGTTCCGTGCGCCTCGACGTAGTCGACGCACGCCGGATCGAGCCCGGCCCGGGCGTACGCGCTCCTGAGCACGGCCTGCTGGGCGGCGGGGTTGGGTGCCATCAGGCCGCCCGAGCGGCCGTCGGAGTTGACGGCGGTGGCTCGGATCACCGCCAGCACCCGGTCCCCGTCCCGTTCGGCGTCGGACAGCCGCTTCAGGAGCACCGCCGCGCAGCCCTCGCCGCGGCCGATGCCGTCCGCCGCCGCCGAGAACGGCTTGCACCGGCCGTCCGGCGCCAGCGCCCCGGCCCGCCGGAACGCGACACCGACGGTGGGGGAGAGCAGCAGGTTGACCCCGGCGGCGATCGCGGTGTCGCTCTCGCCGGTCCGCAGGCTGACGCAGGCCTGGTGCAGGGCGACCAGCGAGGAGGAACAGGCGGTGTCGACGGCCACGCTCGGCCCGTGGGTGTCCAGGACGTACGCCAGGCGTCCCGCGGCGACACTCAGGGCCGCACCGGCCGGCGCCCACGGATCGACGGCGGCCGGGTCGGAACCGGTGAGCTGCCCGTACTCCGGGGCGGAGATGCCGACGAAGACGCCGGTGGCGGTGCCCGCCAGGGACGCGGCCGGGACGGCGGCGTGGTCGAGCGCCTCGTGGACGACCTCCAGCAGGATCCGCTGCTGGGGGTCCATCACCGCGGCCTCACGCGGGGTGATGTGGAAGAAGTCCGCGTCGAACCCCGCGACGTCGTCGAGGTAGCCGCCGTACGGGGACGCGTCGGCGGGCGGAAACGCGGTGAAGTCGCGCCACCGGTCCTCCGGCACCCGGCGGATCGCGTCGACGCCCTCGCTCAGCAGCCGCCAGTAGTCGGCCGGCCCGTGCACCCCGCCGGGCAGCCGGCACCCGACCCCGATGACCGCGACGGGCTCACCCGGCGCCACCGTGGGAGCCACGGGAAGCGGGGTGCTCTCCTCCGCCCAGCCGCACAGACGGGACACCAGCGCCTCGCCGGTCGGCGTCTCCCACAGCAGGGTGGAGGGCAGTTCGCGACCGAGCACGTGCGACAGCTCCCCGGCCAGGGCGACCGCGTCCCTGGAGGACATGCCGAGGTCGGCGAGCGGCCGGTCCATGGGGACGTTCTCGGGAGCCATGTCGTTCCAGACGGCCACCCGCTCGGCGATCAGCCGGCGCAGCGCGGCCTCGTCGACGGCCGTCATCGCGCGCCCTCCGCCGCCCCGACGGGCCGCCCGTAGGCGCCCTCCAGGTAGCGCGTCCGCGTGAGCGCCCGCGACACCTTGCCGCTCGACGTACGCGGCACGGTTCCCGGCGCCACGAGCACCACGTCCGCGGGCCGCAGACCGTGCCGCACCGAGACCGCGGCGCGCACCGCGCGCACCAGAGCCGGTACGTCGAGCGCGTCGAGGTGCGCCGTGCGCGCGTGCTCGGCCACGACCACGACCCGCTCGCCCTCGGGACCGGGCACGGGGAAGGCGGCGAGCCGGTCCCGGCGCACCGCCGGATGCGCCTCCTGGGCCGTGGCCTCCACGTCCTGCGGATAGTGGTTGCGCCCGTCGACGACGATGAGGTCCTTCAACCGTCCGGTGACCACCAGCTGTCCGTCCAGGACCGTCCCCAGATCGCCGGTGCGCAGCCAGCGGCCGCCGGCCCCGGGACCGGCCGTCTCGCCGCCGAAGACGTCCCGGGACTCCGCGGCCCGGTTGCGGTAGCCGCGGCCGACGTTGGGTCCCTGCACCCGTATCTCGCCGACCTCGCCCTCCGGCAGGACGGCATCCGTCGCGGGGTCGGTGATCCGCACCCGCTGCCCCGCCGGGGTTCCGCAGCCGGCCAGCAGCACGGCTCTGGGATCGTCCGGCCGCGCGGGCAGGGCCTTCCCGGCGGCGAGGGCGTCCCGGTCCAGAGCGAACCGCCGCAGCGGCTCACCGGGCCGGGCGGCACTGACGAACACCGTCGCCTCGGCAAGCCCGTACGAGGGACAGTGACGGTCCGGCGGCAGCCCGCGCTCGGCGAACGCGGCGTGGAAGCGGTCGACGGTGCCGGGGCGCACCGGCTCGCTCCCGTTGATCAGCGCGGCCACGCCGTCCAGCCGCAGATCGGCCTTCTGTTCGGCCGTGACGGCGGCGGCGCAGTAGTCGTAGGCGAAGTTGGGCGCGGCGGTGAGCGCCCGGGGATGCGCGGCCAGCAGGCGCAGCCAGCGCACCGGCTGGTGCAGGAACGCCGCCGGGTCCATGAGCACCGACAGCAGTCCCCGCACGACGGGAGCGGCCACACTCAGTACCAGCCCCATGTCGTGGTACAGCGGCAGCCAGCCGACACAGGTCACCGGGTGCGCGTCGGCACGGTAGGCGGTCAACGCCTGCCGCGCGTTGGCGACGACGTTGCCGTGCGTGATCTCCACGCCCGCCGGCGCCCGCGTCGATCCGGAGGTGTACTGCAGATAGGCGACCGCCTCCGGGTCGACGGCGACCGGCCGGAAGTGCTCGGCGGCGGCGTCGGCGACCTGGTCCGCGCCGACGATGCGCAGGGACGGGTCCGCGCAGAACTCCCGTACGGCCTCCACTTCGCGCCGGGTGGTCACCACGACCGTGGGGAAGGCGTCGGCCAGCACGCCCGCGAGCCGGTCGGCGTGCCCCGGCAGGCCGGGCGGATACAGCGGTACGGCGACCATCCCGGCGGCCAGGGCCGCCAGGAACCCGGTGACGTACTCGACGCCCTGCGGGCACAGCAGCGCCACCCGCGCCCCCGGTTCGGCCTCCTCGGCGAGCCGGGCGGCGAGCGCCCGTACCCGCAGGTCCAGGCGTCGCCAGGTCAGGGTGCGGTGCACGCCGCGCGAGTGCGGGGCGGGATGTTCGACGAAGGTGAAGGCCCGTCGGTCGGGGGCGGCTTCGGCCCAGTGCCGCACGTACTCCGGCAGGGTCCGGCACGCGGGCGTGAGCGGGGGGCGGTTGTCCATCAGGGGAGTGGCTCCTCACGTCGCGGAAGCGTCTTGCGGGGCGGAGGCGTTGCGCGGTGGAACGGGCCGGGAGACTCAGAGCGGGATGTTGCCGTGCCGTCGCTGCGGCATCGGTGCCCGTTTGCCCCGCAGGGCGCGCAGGGCGCGGCAGATGTGGGCGCGGGTCTCGCGCGGCGCGATGACGGCGTCGACGTATCCGCGTTCGGCGGCCAGATAGGGGGTGCCGTAGGTGCTCTCGTACGTGGCGACGAGCCGGGCGCGTAGCGCCTCGGGATCGTCCGCGGCGGCGAGTTCACGCCGGTGCAGCACCCCCACCGCCCCCTCCGCGCCCATGACGGCGATCCGCGCGGTGGGCCAGGCGAGGTTGACGTCGGCGCCCAGATGCTTGGAACCCATGACCGCGTAGCCGCCCCCGTACGCCTTGCGTACGACCACGGTCACCTTGGGAACGGTCGCCTCGGCATAGGCGTACAACAGCTTGGCGCCCCTCCGGATGATCCCGCCCCGCTCCTGCCGCACACCGGACAGATAGCCCGGCACGTCGGCGAAGGTCAGCAGCGGGATGCCGAACGCGTCGCAGAACCGCACGAAGCGCGCGGCCTTCTCGGAGGCGTCGATGTCGAGCACCCCGGCCGAATGCAGCGGCTGGTTGGCGACGACCCCGACCGAACGGCCCTCGACCCGGGCCAGCGCACAGATGATGTTCGGCGCGAACAGCTCCTGCACGTGCAGGAGTTCACCGTCGTCCACGACCGCCCGCAGGATGTCCCGCATGTCGTAGACCTGCCCGAGCCGGTCGGGGACGACCTCGTCGAGCCAGTCGGCGGCGGGCGCGGACCCGGGTGCGTACTCGGGGGGCCGTTCGAGGTTGTTGGCGGGCAGGTACGACAGCAGTTCCCGTACGGTCTCCAGGGCGTCGCCCTCGTCGGCGGCGAGGAAGTGCGCATTGCCGTTGACGGCGTTGCTGGCACGGGCGCCGCCCAGGTCCTCGGCGGTGGTGCGCTCGCCGGTCACGGCCTCGATGACGTCGGGCCCGGTGACGAACATGTGCGAGGCGCCGTCCACCATCACCGTGAAGTCGGTGATGGCCGGCGAGTACGCGGCCCCGCCCGCGCACGGCCCCAGCACGACCGAGAGCTGCGGGATCACCCCGGACGCCTGCACGTTGCGGCGCACCAGCTCGGCGTAGAGGGCGAGCGAGGCGACGCCCTCCTGGATGCGGGCGCCGCCGGAGTCGTTGAGCCCGACGACCGGACAGCCGGTCTTCAGGGCCAGGTCCATCAGGGCGACGGTCTTCTCACCGAAGGCCTCGCCCATGCTGCCGCCGAAGACGGTGGAGTCCTGGGCGAACACGCACACCGGTCGGCCGTCGACCGTGCCGTGCCCGGTGACGACGCCGTCACCGTAGGGGCGGTGTCCCCCTCCCTCGGCGAAGCGGGCCCGGACGAACTGTCCCGTCTCGGTGAAGGAGCCCGCGTCGAGCAGCCGGTCGATCCGCTCCCGGGCCCCGAACTCCCCGCGTCTTCTCGCGCCGCCCGGCGCGACCGCCGTCGCTCGGCGGCGTTCCAGGTCGGCGACCCGGTCGACGGTTCGGTCGGGTGTGCACGCCGTCTCCGCTGCCTGGGGTGTCGTCACCTCTGTCGTCACAGCCACCTCCGAAGTCGCCTCCGAATATGGCAGCGACCGGAGGGAGGTCCGGGCGGATCGGCGGTGCGTTTGCCTGAGGTGAGTGCGGCGCGACGCCGCTTAGTCCCGGAGTGACAAGCGGTCGCCGGCGAGGCCGCCACCCTGCGCACGAGTGGCGGCCTCGGCCGGTATCGCGTCGGGCACGGGTCAGGCCGTGTTCCCGGCCGTCCTGGTGCGGCGCGCCGCGTACAGACCGCCGCCGGCGATTGCCAGGACGGCCAGCCCGCCGGCGGTCACACCCGGCGAGGCAAGCGCGCCGCCTCCGGTGTGCATCCCGCCATGGGGCTTGTCGTGGCCGCCCTTGTCGTGGCCGCCCTTGGCGTGGCCGCCGTTGTACGAGTCCTTGTAGATCTCCGGGTCGTGCTTGGTGTTCTTGTACGCCTCCGTGCCGTCCTTGCCGCTCCGGTAGGTCTCAGGGTCGTGCTTGGGGTCCCGTGCCGTGCCCCACTCCTCGTCGTCCGCCACGGTCAGCGCGCCGCCACCGGTGTGCATGCCACCGCGTGGCGCGTCGTGCCTGCCGTCCTTGCCGTGCTCCTTGTTGTATGAAGAGCTTTCATGACTGTCCGAGGACTTCTCGTGGCCCCAGTCACCCCCGTCCGCGTGGGCGCCGGGTGCGGAGATCCCGACGACCGCCGCGGCCGCCGCCGCGGCCAGGAGCATGCGTGTAGAGCGCATCTGCATTCCTTCCGCCTCGGCCGGGACAGCTGCCACTTCGTCAGCCGACGTGACCCGACCTCGACGTGATCCACCGTCAGTCAGCCCCGGGGATCCCACCACTCCAGAGGCTCACTCGGGCGAACGGCGCGGTCACCCGCACCGGTGCCCGCCTCACGTGAGGGTCACTTCCCAGGTGTCGACGGCGTAGTGCACGCTCATGCCGTTGCGCGCGTACAACTCGGGCGCCCCGGTGGCGTTGGCGGTGTCCACGCCGAGTCCCACGGCGTCCCGTCCCCGCCCGGCGAAGGCGGCGAACGCGTGCCGCAGCAGGAACCCGCCCAGCCCTCGCCCCCGGGCCTCGCGCAACACGCCGATGCTGCGGATCCAGCCCATGGCCTCGCGGTCGTCACGGGCGATCAGGAACCCCACGTCCCCGAGGTCGTCGGTGCTGACGACGAACACCAGCGACCAGTCGAGCCTCTCGCCGTCGACGTCGTGCAGCCACGGGCCGTACGCGCGCTGCTGGAAGTCGAAATGCCCGGCGAACGAGACCTGGTACAGCTCGTGCACGCGCATCCGGTCCGACTCGGTCTCGCAGAACCGCACCCGCACCCCGGCGGGCGCCGTCGGCGGCAGCGCCTCGCCAGGACCGAGGGCCCGCCGCAGCACGTGATACCGCCGCACGACCGTCCACCCCCGCGCGCGGAGCAGCCCGGTGTCCACCGTGGGCGCCACGTTGAGATGCAGATGCACCACGGCCCGCTCGGCACCGTTCGCACGCGCCTTGTGCAGCGCCCTGACCTGCATCGCGTCCAGGATCCGCGCCCCGGCCGACTGGTGATCGGGCAGCACATAGTGATCGGCGTCGATGCGTTCGCCCTTCGACTCGTCCCACAGCAGCCCGTACGCCACCAGCCGCTCCCCGTCGAAGGCCAGCCAGGAGTCGCGCCCGAGATCGGTCTCCGGATGCCTGAGATCGGCTTCGACCGTGTGCAGGTCGGTCTCCTCCCGGCCGATCTCCAGCACGTCGACCGCGTTGAGCAGACCGGTGATGACCGGGGCGTCGGCGAGTGAGGCGGGGCGCAGCAGAGAGGACATGGGGTCAGGGTCCGGGGGAGGAGGGGCCGCCGCAACGGATTTTCGGGGGCGGCGTGCCACTGCGCCGTCTGCCGTGAAAAGGATGGGTGGACGCCCAGGGGCGGACACCGCCGCAGCGCCTCGCACCCGGCGTTCGCGGCGCGCGGACCGTGAGGCCCGCGCGCCGGCGTGTGGTGGTCAGGCGATGTGGTGGACGACCTGGTTGGTCAGTTCGTAGCGGGCGCCCACGATGGCCAGCTGACCGGCGTTCACCTTGGCGGCGAGGTCCGGCTCGGCGGCGAGCCGGGTGCGGACGGCCCGGATGTTGGCGTCGATGGTGGAGTCGACGCGGGCGTCGCCGTCCTTGGTGCGGTCGATGTTCGGCGCTATCTGGTCGGCCAGATACTGGATGTGGGCGGGCAGTTCCTCGCCGGAGGTGTCCGCCTGGACGGCGGCCTTCACGGCGCCGCACGACTGGTGGCCCAGCACCAGGACCAGCGGGATCTGCAGTTCGAGGACGCCGTACGCGACGCTGCCGAGCACGGCCTCGTCCAGGACCTCCCCGGCGGTGCGCACGGTGAGCAGATCACCGAGGCCCTGGTCGAAGACGAGCTCCGGCGGCACCCGGGAGTCGACGCACCCGAGGATGACGGCGAAGGGATGCTGACCCGACGCCACGGTCTGCCGGACGGTGGGGGTCTCGTCCGGGTGCTTCTCCCGGTAGGTGCTCCAGCGGGCGTTGCCCGCCGCCAGTGCCCGCAGGGCTTCCTCGGGAGTGCTGGGACGACGGCTCGTGCCGCGGCTCGCCGCCGAGGCGGGGATCGCGGCCAGGGTGACGCCGGTCCCGAGGGCCGCGGCCCCGGACAGCCCGGCGCGCAGGAAGCCGCGACGGGCGGGACGGGACGCGGCGAACCGTGCGCGGGCAGAGGTGGCCGACTGCTGGCCGGAGGGTCTGAGGGGGGTGTCTTCGCTCTTCACGGAGAGGAACGTACGTCCGAGTCGGAGGTTGATCCGCCGCGTTACCCAACCATGGCCGGACGGGGGGAAATCATCAGCGGATCTTGGTCTCCTCTTGGCGCTACCCATCGCTTACCTTGACCTGCCGGGCGGCCCGTGATGCGGAGCAGGCGTTTCCCGTGTGCCGCGCGCGAACTCGGGCAGCAGCTGTGACGTGCGCCGGACGATCGGCGCGGTACAGGTCATGTCGGGAGAAAGGCGCACCGTGGTCGAGGCGAAGCCCGAGGGGCAGTCCCATCCGCCGGGCAGGGGAAACATCCCGAAATCCGTCGCGAACCTGCCGCGTCAGGTCCGCGACGAGCTGACCCGACGACTCCGCCGGAACAAGGGTGCCTTCCGCGAAGAGGACGTCCAGGTCGTCGAACGGCCGTTGCTGAAGCGTGCGGTCGGTGCCTCCGCGCTCGGCAACTGCATGGAGTGGTTCGACTTCGGCGTCTACAGCTACCTCGCCGCCACCATCGGCAAGGTGTTCTTCCCGGACGCCTCACCGGCCGCCCAGGTGGTCTCCTCCTTCGCGACCTTCGCCGCGGCGTTCGTCGTCCGGCCCCTCGGCGGCCTCGTCTTCGGCCCGCTGGGCGACCGGATCGGCCGGCAGAAGGTGCTCGCCACCACCATGATCATGATGGCGGCCGGCACCTTCGCCATCGGCCTGATCCCCAGTTACGACACCATCGGCATCGCGGCCCCGGTGCTCCTGCTGCTCGCCCGCATGGTCCAGGGATTCTCCACCGGCGGCGAGTACGGCGGCGCCACCACCTTCGTCGCCGAGTACTCCCCAGACCGTCGCCGCGGCTTCCTCTCCAGCTGGCTCGACTTCGGCACCTTCACTGGCTACGCCCTCGGCTCCGCCCTGGTCACGGTCCTGAACCTGCTGCTCAGCGATGCCGAGATGGTCTCCTGGGGCTGGCGCCTGCCGTTCCTGATCGCCGGGCCGCTCGGCGTCATCGGCCTCTACATGCGGCTCAAGCTGGAGGAGTCCCCGGCGTTCCAGCAGCAGTTGGACGAACACGAGAAGAACCTCGCCCAGGAGTCGGCGGGCGGCGAGCTGCGCACCATCGTCAAGGACCACTGGCGGCCGCTGCTGATCTGCATGGGCCTCGTGCTGCTCTACAACGTGACCAACTACATGGTCACCGGGTTCCTGCCCACCTATCAGACGGAGACGCTGCACCGCTCCAGCGGCTCCGCCGACGTCCTGGTGCTGATCGGCATGGTGTGGATCGTGCTGCTGATCACCTTCATCGGGCGGTTCAGCGACCGCGTCGGCCGACGGCCCGTCTACGCCGTCGCGGCCGCCGCGATGATCGTCCTCGCCGTCCCGTCCTTCCTCCTCATCAAGGCGGACGGAACCTGGCCGCCGATCCTCGGCGTACTGATCCTCTCCACCCTGCTGGCCTGCTTCGCCGCTCCGAGCGCCGCCACCCTGCCCGCCCTGTTCCCGACCGCCGTCCGCTACGCCGCCATGGGCATCGGCTTCAACTTCGCCGTCGCCGCCTTCGGCGGAACCACCCCGCTGGTGACCGAGGCGCTGGTCAGCGTCACCGGCAATGACCTCGTCCCGGCCTACTACCTGATGGTGGCCGGTGTCATCGGCCTGGTGACGGTGAAGTTCCTGCCGGAGAGCGCCCAGGTCCCCCTCAACGGCTCACAGCCGATGGTCGGTTCGCGGGAGGAGCAGCGGGAACTGATCAGCACCTCCACGGACCTGTACCGCGTCGAAGGCCGGCACACCGGGGTCCGCTGACGACACGGTGGGTGCGGGGCCGGTCGCGGCGGGCATGATGTGCACTGCATTTGAGACAACCTGACGTGAGAAGAGATGCAGACTTCTTCCGGGTCGGTCGCAGAATGCGAACACCGGACATTTACGAAGACTTCGAGGTCCGCACCCTCGTCGGAGCGGACCAGAGGTTTTCGAGACGTTCGGACCGAGAAGTCGTGGAAGAGTGGGCCGACTTGCGGTCGGCTCATTCCCTTCCGTTTCTTTGCAGCCTGATGGTGAATGTGTGGAGTTTTCGTTCGCCGGACATGCCGAGAAGGTGCGCAGATGGTGCGGTAAGGCTCCGAAAAGCTCCGGCGCCCGATGCGGGCTTGCGACAACATCCCTTGTGCAGTACTTAGGTGAATCATGAATTTGTTCAGCCGTGGCACCTCGTTCCGCCGCCCGGAGTCCGCTGCGGCTCCCCAGCACTCCACCGCGTCACAGGCCGCCGCCTCCGCGGTTCTTCCGGATCCCGCCCTGGCGCATCTCACCGGGGAATGGGTCATCGACCCCGCGCACAGCAGGATCGGCTTCTCCGTCCGGCATGCGATGGTGACCACGGTGCGCGGAGCCTTCACGGAATACCAGAGCCGCCTGTACTTCGACGGCCGTGACCCGGCCCGCTCGCAGGCCGAAATCATCCTGAACACCGCCAGCGTCGACACGGGTGTGGAACAACGGGACGCCCACCTGGTCGGTCGCGACTTCCTGGACGCCAGGAACCATCCGCGCATGCGCTTCACCAGTACCGCCGTGCACCTCGCGCGCCCCGACGTCTACCGCATGACCGGCGACCTCACCATCAAGAACAGCACCCGCCCCGTCGTCCTGGAACTCACCTACATAGGCCACGTCATCGACCCCTTCGGATACGAGCGGGTCGGCTTCGACGGCACCACCACCATCAACCGCTCCGAATGGGGCCTGACCTACAGCACGAAACTGGCCGAAGGCGGGGCCATGGTGAGTGAGAAGGTGCGTCTCCAGTTCGACATCGCCGCGATCCGTACGCCACCTGTCGGCTGACGCACCGTTGCGCCGTCCGGTCACCAGCGCAGCGGGAGGCCGGCGAGGTGGTCGTCGAGCAGACCGGAGACGATCCGGTGGTCCGCGACGGAGGGGTGCCAGTCGCAGCCGAGGAAGTCCAGGCCGGGATCGTCGTAGTACCAGTGGCGGACCCGGCCGTCGCCCCGCCGGTTGCGTTCCTGGACGATGTGCCGGGTGGCCTGCGCGAACGCGGTGGTGCGGGAGAGGCGGGTGGCGCTGACCACGATGAAGGTCCTGGGGCCGTACCGGGCGCGCAGCTTGTCGAGGAAGCCCTGGTAGGCGGCCTTGTAGGCGGCGACCAGACCGTCCTCCGTGGTCCAGCGCTCGCCTGGATTGAGGGGCGTGGAGAAGTCGTTGATGCCCAGACCGACCACCACGACCTGGGGCCGCCAGGTGCCGGGAGGCGACCAGACGTCGCCCTCGACGTTCAGCAGGGCCCGGTCGTAGTACGTGCGGAAGTCGGAGTCGGGGCTGCTGCCGTTGTAGTTGCGGACCATGCCTCGGCCGGAGAACGCGTTGATCTGGTAGTCGGCGTCGAGGCCCCGGGCGGTGAGGGCGCCGAAGGCGAGGTCGGCGTTGCTGTTCCGGTTCACTCCTCCGTTGCTCGAACAGTCGCGCGTGCCCGAGACGTTGCCGTAGCCGACGGTGAAGGAGTCACCGATGAACTCGATCTGTCGGCTGCGCGCCCGGGGTCTGGGGAGGATCGCGCCGCCGGAAGCGGCGATGAACCCGCCGAACCGGCCCACGGCCCACGGGCTTTCGGTGCGCTTGACGAGCCGCACCCGGTGCTCGGTGTCCAAGAGGCCGTCGACCCAGGAGACGGTCCGGCCCGGGGTCACCAGCGTGCCGTGGGTGCGTCCGTCGATCTGGACGTCGTAGTCGTTGTCCGAGTCGTCGAGGACGATGCCGACACCGGTGCCGCGGAACCGGCCCTCGAAGGAGATGCCGGGCCAGGTGTACTGCACGAATCCGTCGGCGGCGCTCTTGACCCGGCCCGCAGTGTGGTATCGGGTCCGCGCGCCGGTTGCCCGCGCGGGAGCCGCGACGGCGGTGACGACGCCCGCGGCGGCGGCCGTGACCAACGTCCTCCGGGATAAGCGACCAGGCGTGTGCATGGGGCCTCCTTGACCGAGTCGAGACGATCCGCGCTTCATGGGAGCGCTCCCACTTTTCGGGTGCTATCGAAGGTGGCCGTCACACACGCCACCGTCAACCCCTCGCGAACACATCTTCACCGTCCCGGACGAGCGGCCCGGAGCCCGGCGGCCGGCGGCCTCCGTGAGATCGTTGGCCCGCCGACCGAGGAGATGCCGGCTCACCCGCTCGCGCGGACGCCGGTGTCGCTGTGCCGGGATGCGGCGCTGGTCGGCCGTGACGACCATGGAGGGAGAGTCAGGGCAGGGCACCGAAGCAGGCAGGGAGACCGATGACACCGCGCACGCGGGAGACGGGAACCCGAGGGCCCGCCCGACGCATCATGAACGCGACCCGAACGACGAGCGAGGCGGAGCCGGACGGCTCCGACAGACACGAGGGGCCGGCGCGAGCCCTGGCCCGGCTCGCCCTGCTGTGCGTTGCCGGTGCCGTCGCGGCCGTGGTGGCCGGCGCCGGCCAGTGGTTGATCCTGCTGGTCGGCCTGGCCGGACTCGCCCTGGCCGGCGCCGGCGTGTGGTGGGCCCTCGCACACCGGGGAGTCGCGCGCCTGCTCGGCGCCCTGCTGGCCCTGGCCGCTCCGCTGGGCGTCCTGGCCCTGTACGCCGTGTCCGGCCTGTGGGTGGTGGCGGTGGCCGCGCTCGGCTCGTGGGTGGCGGCGCTGGCCTGCGCGAGGAGCGCGCTGCGCCGCCTGCGGACGCCGCACGGCATGCGCTCCCGTTCGGCCCGGCCGCCCCGGCGACCCGTACTGATCATGAACCCGCGGTCCGGGGGCGGGAAGGTCGGACAGCACGGGCTGGTGGAGCGTGCCGAGGCACTGGGCGCCCGGGTGATACTGCTCGACCTCGACGCCGACCCGGATCCGGTGGCTGTGGCCCGACGGGCCGTGGCCGAGGGCGCGGATCTGCTCGGCGTGGCCGGCGGTGACGGTACGCAGGCCCTGGTGGCGGGAGTGGCGGCCGAGCACGGGCTGCCGTTCGTGGTCCTGGCCGCCGGGACCCGCAACCACCTCGCCATGGACCTGGGCCTGGACCGCGAGGATCCGGCGAGCGGGCTGTACGCCCTCTCGGACGGCGTGGAACTCAGCGTCGACCTGGGTGACGTGGCCGGACGGCCGTTCGTCAACACGGTCTCGTTCGGCGCGTACGCGGAGATCGTGCAGAGCCCCGACTACCGGGACGCCAAGGCGGCCACCGCGCTCGAACAGTTGCCGGACCTGCTGGTCGGCGACGCCGGCACGACCCTGGACGTCCAGGCCGACGACGCCCGTCTGCACGCCCCGCAGACCCTGCTGGTGAGCAACAACCCCTATGGACGGGCCGATCCCCTCGGCGGCGGACGAAGACCGCGGCTCGACGGCGGCATGCTGGGTGTGATCGCGATCCGGGTGGACAGCGCCGCGCAGGCCGCCGAACTGGCGCTGCGCGGCGAACGGGCCAGCAGCATCACAGCGCTGACGTCGTGTCGCGTGGTCGTCGAGGCCGACGAGGACCTCATCCCCGTGGCCGTCGACGGCGAAGCGCTCACCCTGCGCCCTCCGGTGGTCTGCACGGTGCGTCCCGGCGCACTGCGCGTCCGCGTGCCCAGGCAGCGTCCCGGCGCCGCGTACGTCGCCCCGTCCGTCGACTGGCGGCGCGTGGTCCACCTCGCGCTCGGCCACACCCCCCTTCCGTCCCGCAAGAACCAGGAGCAGAGCGATGCTTGACCGCCCGCTGCCGGAACATCGCGCCCAGCGAGGCCTGATGCGTGATCTCGCCGCCCTCGACCAGGCGCTCTACGAGGCCGTGACGGTCACCCAGACGCCCACGCTCGACTCCGCCCTGCGGCGGCTGTCCGCGGCGGCGGACCACTCCAAGATCTCCTTCGTGGTCGCCGGGTTCCTCGCGCTGCGTCCCGGCCGGTCGCGCCGCGCCGCTGCCCTCGGCGTCGCCGCCGTCGGCGTCGCCTCGACGACCGCCAACCTGCTCGGCAAGCGTCTGGTCCGTCGGCCACGGCCCCACCGCGCCGAGGACTCGCCGTTTCCCGGCAGGCACGTGCCCATGCCGGAGTCCGCGTCCTTCCCCTCGGGCCACACGGCCTCGGCCGTCGCCTTCGCGGCGGCCGTCGGGCCCGCGTTCCCGGCCGCCACGGTTCCCCTCGGCCTGCTGGCCTGCGCGGTCGGCTACTCGCGGATCCACACCGGCGTGCACTACCCGGGCGACGTCGTCGCCGGCGCCGTCCTGGGAACCGGGGCGGCGGCCGCGGTCCTCGCCGCCGCCCGCTGGGACGACTGAGCGAAGACGCGCCGCGGGCCACTGTGCCGAGGGGCGGACCGCTCGACGGCCCGAGGGCGAGGCAGTGAGCGCGCCGTTCGCGTGGAGGCACGGATGCCTAGTGTGCGGAGCGCAACCTCCGGGCGGTTCGTGAGTCTTCCTTTCCGGGGGTTGCCATGCCGGCTGAGCACCAGATCGCTTATTTTCTCCGTGAGTTGGCGGCGGCGGAAGCGGACCCGCAGCGGCGCGCCGCGGCGGCCAAGGGGTTGGGCAGGCTCGGCCGGACCGAGCACGCCGTCCACCTCGCCCGGGCCGCCGGGGATGGGGAGCCCGCGGTGCGGGCCGCCGCGGCCCAGGCACTCGGTCGGCTCGGGGCGGGGGAGACCGGCGCCGAGGTGCTGCCGGGGCTGCTGGCCGACGAGGACCCGGACGTACGGCGCAGGGCATCGCTCGCGGCGATCCGGCTGGGGCTGCGCGGCCCCGCCGTGACCGAGGCGTTCACACGGCTGTTGCGGGACCCGGACCGCCATGTGCGGATCAACGCCCTGGTAGGGCTGGATGCGTTGGACGCCCCGCACGACGTTCCGGCTCTGGTCGAACTGCTCGGTGATCCCGACGAGGCGGTGTGGAAACGCGCCCGAACCCTGGTGTACCGCTGGGCCGGTGATCCCGCTGTCAGGGCGCAGGTGGTCCGCATGGCCAGGGAGGGCGTGGGCGCCGCCCGTGCCCGGGCCCTGGACATGCTGCCGGCGCGCTGCACCGAACCGCTTCTCGACTCCCTCCTCGCGGGGCTGCGCGACACGTCCCCGCAGGTACGGACCGCGGTGGCGAGGCGGCTGGTGCACACCGAATCGGGCACGTCGGGCGACGCGCTGGCCGCCGCCGTCGAGGACGAGCGGGAGCCGGAGGTGGCGGCGCTGCTGCTCGAAGGCCTCGCACAGAGGGGCGACGAGCGGGCGACCGGCCCGGCGGTGCGATGGCTGCGCGATCCGCTGGCGGGCCCGGCTGCCGCGCGCACCCTGGGCGACCTCGACACCCCGGACGCCGCCGAACACCTGCGCACGGCCCTCGACGACCCGGCCCTGCCCGGCGCAAGCCGAGCGGCAGCCGCCGTGGCCATCGGGAAATCGGGGGCGTGGGACGCCGTTTGGCAGCTGCTCCCGCTCCTGGACGATCCCGACGCCACCCTGCGCGCCGGTGTCGTCGACGGCCTGGGCGCGTCGGTCGACGGCGGGCTGCGGCTGTGGGAGCGCCACCCGGTGGCCTGGGCGCTCGCCGATCACCTGACGTCCGACGGGGCCGACGTCTGGCGGACACGCAATGCGCTCGACGGCCTGGCCCAGGCCCTGCCCTCGCTACGGCGCCTGGCCGACGACGCCCCCTCCGGCGAGGTCCGGGCCGCCGCGCTGTCGCTCCTGGACCCGGACGACGCCACCGACGCCAACTCCCGCAAGGACGTACGCCGCTTCGTGCGGGGTCTCGACGACCCGCACGAAGCCGTCCGCTACCACGCCGCGCTCGGCCTCACGCGCTGGACGGCGGCCACGGGGACGCCGCCACCGGACACCGGCAGGCTGCGCGAGCGCCTGCACGCCCTCACCGCGGACACCTCCCCTCGGCTCCGCCGGGCCGCCGCCGACGCGCTCGCGGCCCTGGCCCCCGACCCGGGCGAGTGACCCGCCACGAGAGCCGACGCGCCGACGCTGACGGCCAGGGGCGGGCCTGTCCCGGGCGGTCATGAGCAACCGGGGCGTGGCCGGAACGACGGGACAGCCCGTACGGCTGTCCCTGTCGTCCGGGAGCGCCTGCCGACGGCCCCGCGACCCGTGGCTGCCGGTGGCGCTAGCTCCGCGTGACGTCCTTGACGAACACGATGCCGTCGCTGTCCGCCAGGTGGGCCGGGTCCATCGGGGCGTAGCCGAACCAGGGGGACACGCGGGGCGCGGGCCGCGTGTCGCCGAGGGCGGTGGCCAGCCGCTGGGCGTCGATGATGTGGCGGTCGTCCGGGAGCGCGTACAGGAGTCCTTCGACGGTGTCCGGCGGCGGCGTGTCCACTCCCCGGTGCCGGATCGTGCCGAGCGCCGTGGCCACGAAGGCGTACTGCTCGCCGAGCCGGGCGCTCACCAGCGCACCGGCGCTCCACCACTCCAGCGGCATCCCGCCCATCCGCATCGTGCTCTTCTCCCTTTGGAGATGGCCGTTGTGGGCGTGGACCAGTGCCGGGCCCCGTTCGGCGAGGGCGAGGAGGTTGTGGGCCATCATCTGGTCCCGCACGCCCACCAGCCGGGTCAGGCGGGCCGGTGAGGCGTCGGCCATCCAGTGGTGGTAGCGCAGCAGGCCGGTGACGGTACGTCCGTACAGGCGCGCCCGGTCCCAGTCGTCCCGCGAGGTCGCCGTGATCAGGTGCGGCGTCTGCGCGTCGAGCAGCGCCACCAAGTCGTCGGCGAGCAGCCTGAGTTCCCGGGCCTCGCCCGACTGCCCCACGGATTCGGCCGGGTCCGTCATCGCGGCGGGATTCGTCCACCGGTCGTCGGCGCCGAGCAGGCGGTCGAGGGTGTCCGAGCCGCAGGGGAGGAGGTCCGCGTCCACGTGGGCCGCGAGGTGGCCGTGCAGTGCGGTGAGGGCCTGGCGCGGGCTCGCGGCGCCGGTGATCTCCAGCGGGCCGTCGACACCGGCGAAGCGGAGCCGCTCGGAGGCGGGCCGGCCGTCGTTGAATTCCCGCATCCCGCGCACGAGTTCGCGATTGGCCGCGGACGCCCCCCACCCGTGGCTGAATCCGCGCTCCATGACCTCGTCGAGGGTGCCCGTGCCCGAGGTGACGTAGTCGTCGACGACCAGGCCCATCATGCAGTCGCTCTCGATCGCGATCGTCCGGTAGCCCTCGTGCTCTACGAGCTGCCGGAAGAGGCCGTTGCGCAGGTCGAGCAGAGTGTCCTCGCCGTGGGTGGGCTCGCCCAGGGCGAGCAGCCGTGGCCGGGCCCGAAGCAGCTTCATGACGGCGGCGGCCTCGACGGCATGAGCGGTGTCCCTGATGTCAGTAGGCATACCTTGAACGCTATCGTTGAACCTTCGGTGGAGACCTGGCCGCGATATCGTCGTGGCCGTGGGACGAAACCTTCAAAGCAGCGGGCAGCTCAGGCCGATCGATCTGGCACGCGGGCACGGACTGTCCACACAGGCGATCAGGAACTACGAGGCTGCCGGCATCCTTCCAGCAGCCGATCGCACACCCCACGGCTACCGCACCTACACCCGGCTCCACGGGCGGGCCCTGAGCGCGTTCCTCGCCCTGGTGCCCGGCCACGGGCACCAGACGGCGACGTCGATCATGCGGGCCGTGAACCAGGGCGCGGTCGACGAGGCGTTCCGCCTCATCGACTGCAGCCACGCCCAGCTGCTCGACGACCGGCACACGCTCCGGGCCGTGGAGAGCGCCCTGCGTGACCTGGCGCCCACCGCGGCGTCCGAACCCGGCACCGTGTCCCGGCCGGCCGCGGTGCCGGGGCCCGGCGGTACGTTCATCGGGCCGCTGGCGAGGCAGCTGGGTATCCGGCCCGCGACGCTGCGCAAATGGGAGCGCGCCGGGCTGGTGCGCCCGCGCCGCGACCCGCTGACCGGGTACCGCGTCTACGACGAGGCCGACATACGGGACGCCCGACTGGCCCACCAACTCCGGCGCGGCGGGTACCTGTTGGGGCAGATCGCCCCGCTGATCGCCCAGGTGCGGGCGGCCGGCGGGGTGGAGCCGCTGGAGACCGCGCTGAGCGACTGGCACGGCAGGCTGTCCGCACGCGCGCGCGCGATGCTGGCCGGAGCCGCCGAGTTGGAGGCGTACCTCCGCGAGCGCGGCTGAGACCCGGCCGCCTGCCGAGGAGAATCAGGGGCACAACGGGCTTGTCGCGTGCGGGAGGCGCCACCGCCTCATCAGGTCAACCGTCCCGGACTCTTGACTCGGAAACCGGGAGTCGCGATCCTCGTCGCATATCTTGCGCCGGTCATGACAATCCAGCCTTCGGCTCTCCGGACGGACTGGCTCCTCGACCGCGCCATCCCGCAGACCGAGGGACGTGGGCAGTGACCATGGCTGAACGCCCGTACCACCGACGCAAAGACGTCACCGTCGTGTCGCTGCTCCTCCTCGTGCTGGCCATGACCCTCGGCCCCACGCCGAGTTCGGCCGCCGGAACCGACTGGTGGGTCCCGACCGCGCGACCCGCGCCGGACTCCCAGATCAACGTCACCGGCGAGCCGTTCAAGGGCACCAACGCCCAGGGCGAGGTGCGCGGTTTCGTCGACGCGCACAACCACCTCATGTCGAACGAGGCCTTCGGCGGCCGGCTCATCTGCGGCAAGACGTTCTCCGCGGCCGGTGTCGCCGACGCGCTCAAGGACTGTCCCGAGCACTACCCCGACGGCACGCTCGCGCTCTTCGACTACATCACCCACGGCGGTGACGGCAAGCACGACCCGGTCGGCTGGCCGACCTTCAAGGACTGGCCGGCCTACGACTCGATGACCCATCAGGCGAACTACTACGCCTGGGTGGAGCGCGCCTGGCGCGGCGGACAGCGGGTACTCGTCAACGACCTCGTCACCAACGGCATGATCTGCTCCATCTACCCCTTCAAGGACCGTAGTTGTGACGAGATGACGTCGATCCGCCTCCAGGCGAAGCTGACGTACGACCTGCAGGCCTACATCGACAAGATGTACGGCGGCACCGGCAAGGGCTGGTTCCGGATCGTGCTCGACAGCGCGCAGGCGCGTGAGGTCATCAAGCAGGGCAAGCTGGCGGTCGTCCTGGGCGTCGAGACCTCGGAGCCGTTCGGCTGCAAGCAGGTCCTGGACATCGGGCAGTGCAGCAAAGCCGACATCGACGCGGGACTGGACGAGCTGTACGGGCTCGGCGTGCGCAGCATGTTCCTGTGCCACAAGTTCGACAACGCGCTGTGCGGGGTCCGCTTCGACGAGCACGGCCTCGGAACGGCTATCAACGTCGGCCAGTTCCTGTCGACCGGCACCTTCTGGAAGACGGAGAAGTGCACCGGCCCCCAGCACGACAACCCCATCGGGACAGCCGCGGCGCCCGAGGCCGAGGCGGACCTCCCGGCGGGCGTGGAGGTTCCCTCGTACGAGGCGGACGCGCAGTGCAACGTCCGCGGGCTCACCGAACTCGGTGAGCACGCGGTGCGCGGCATGATGAAGCGCAAGATGATGCTCGAGATCGACCACATGAGCGTCAAGGCCACCGGCCAGGCGCTCGACATCTTCGAGGCCGCGAACTACCCGGGTGTGCTGTCCTCGCACAGCTGGATGGACCTCAACTGGACCGAGCGGGTCTACTCCCTCGGCGGCTTCGTCGCCCAGTACATGCACGGCTCCGAGGAGTTCGGCGAGGAGGCCGAGCGCACCGACGCGCTGCGTGACAAGTACGGCGTCGGCTACGGCTACGGCACCGACTTCAACGGCATCGGCGACCACCCCGCCCCGCGCGGGGCAGACGCCGCGAACAAGGTCACGTACCCCTTCAAGAGCGTCGACGGCGGCTCGCTGATCGACAGGCAGACCGTCGGCACACGCACCTTCGACTACAACACCGACGGCGCCGCGAACGTCGGCCTGGTCCCCGACTGGATCGAGGACATCCGGCTCGTCGCGGGCCAGGACGTGGTGGACGACCTCTTCCGGGGCGCCGAGTCCTACCTCGGCACCTGGGGCGCCTCCGAGCAGCACCAGGCCGGGATCAACCTCGCCAAGGGTGCCCGGGCCACGGCCAGTTCGGCGGAGTCGAACCCGTTCACGAGTTACGCGCCCAGCCAGGCGGTGGACGGCGACGGGGGCACCCGTTGGGCGAGTGACTGGAGCGACGACCAGTGGCTGCAGATCGACCTGGGCGCCACGAACCGGGTCGGACGCGTCACCCTCGACTGGGAGCGCGCGTACGGGAAGTCGTACCGCGTCGAGCTGTCCACCGACGGCGTGAGGTGGCAGACCGCCTGGTCCACGGCCTCCGGCGACGGCGGCCTGGACACGGCCCGCTTCACCGGCACCCCGGCCCGCTACGTCCGGGTCCTGGGCCTCGACCGCGGCACCGACTGGGGATACTCACTCCAGGAGGTGGGCGTCCACAGCAGCTGACGCCCCACCGGTCACGAGCACCAGGACAGGACGCGCACATGGCTCGGATGCCGCTGGCCGAACGGCGCCGGCAGCTGACGGAGGCGGCGATCAAGGCGATGGCCCGGGACGGCGTCGCGAAAACGACGACCCGGTCCATCGCCGCCGAGGCAGACGTGTCCCTGAGCGTCTTCCACTACTGCTTCGACTCCAAGCAGGCCCTGATCGAGTCGGTCATCACCACCATCACCGACCACTACGTGACCCTGGTGAAGGAGGCCCTGCGCCCCAGGGCCACGCTGGAGGAGACCGTCCGGGCCGGCTTCCAGGCGTACTGGGACCACGTCCGCGCCCACCCCGACGAGCACATGCTCACCTACGAACTCACCCAGTACGCCCTGCGCCAGCCGGGATTCGAGCATCTGGCGCGACGCCAGTACGAGCTGTACGCCGACGCGTACACCGAGCTCATCGAGCAGCTGCGCCGGGACATGGACGTGCGACTCCGCGTGCCCGTTCCCGTACTGGCCCGCTACCTGGCCGCCATGACCGACGGCCTGACCCTCAACTACCTCGTGCTCGGCGACGCGACCACGTGGACCGACATCCTCGACACGGTCACCGCCCACATCGCCGGCCTGGTCCAGGACGACCCGTAGGTGCCGGGGAATCCCACGTCCGCTACTGACGCAGTTCGAGCGAAAGGTGCTCGGACAGCGCGCGGAGGACGTCGGGCGCGTCGAAGATCTCTCCGGCGGACGCCACACCGACCGCCCTGGTCTGCCCCGTGAGGATGCGGTGGACCGCTTCCACCGCGAGCGGCGCGCTGACCGCGTAGATGTCCCGGCCCCGCGCCACGGCCCGCCGTTCGACACCGCCGGAGCGTACGACGACGTCGACGACGAAGGTCTGCGAGGAGCGCCCCCGCTCGTCGACCGCGGTCGGCGTCGGGGTGTCCGGTGCCGACAGGTCCCTGGCCGCCTCGCTCGTCATGTAGGTGCGCACCTCGGGGATGGAGAGGTGGCGGGGAACGGTGACGACGTCGGCCATCGTGAACTCCCCGATGACGGCCCGGGTGCCCATCGGCTCGGGAAACGACCACTTCAGGAGGGGCGGGGCGTCATCGCGGTACTCCAGCTGCCCGTTCGTGTAGACGACGCGCCTGCCGTCCCGCCGCTGTCTGGAGACCTTGCCGGCGGCGCGGGTGCCGGCGGTGGGCAGCCAGCTGTTCAGTCCGTACGCGATGTGCGCCTCGTCGGCCGCCGTCCAGTCGCCCATCGCCGCGGTGGCCAGGAGGTCGCCCAGGCCGCCGAAGAAGGCCATCGCGGGCACGATCACCGCTCCCGCTGCGCGGGCACGGTCCGTGAAGTGCGCGAACGTGTCGACGTTGGCCTCGATCTCGGCCGCCACGTCCACGTACGGGATCCCGGCGCGCAGGGCCGCCTCGATCACGGGACCGGCGGTCGTGGCGAACGGCCCGGCAGTGTTGATCACGGCCGCCGCGCCGTCCAGCGCGCGGTCGAGCGAGGCCGCGTCGTCGACCGACGCCGGCCGGACGTCGAGTCCGGGTTCGGACGCCGCGAGTGCGCGCAGCTTGTCGGCGTCGCGGCCGGAGAGCACCGGGACGAACCCGCGAGCCCGCAGCTCTGCCACCACGAACCGCCCGGTGTGCCCGTACGCGCCGAACACGGCCACCTTGTGTCCCGACTCCATGACTTCTTCTCCCCGCGCTCGAATTGATCAGCCACGGACATCGTGCCGAGGGCGGGTGCGGCACCGTGAGTGGCCGGAACGCCATGCTGCGTACAATTACGGACATGGTTACTGTCGCGCTGGTCGTCACCGACGGGATGCTGCACTTCGAACTGGCCGTGGCCTCCGAGGTGTTCGGCCCCGCCCCGGCCGCCGTGACCGGCCCCTGGTACGACCTGGCCGTCTGCGGGTCGGGCGCCGTGCGCGTCGGCCGGTTCCGGCTGGAGCCCGACCACGGTCTGGACCGGCTGCGGCACGCCGACACCGTGATCGTCCCCGCCTGGGGGGACGTCGACGAGGAACCGCCCGCCGACCTGGTCGGCGCGGTGCGTGCGGCCCACGAGGCGGGCGCGCGGGTGGCCTCCCTCTGCACGGGCGCGTTCGTGCTGGCCGCAGCCGGTCTGCTGGACGGCAAGCGTGCCACCACGCACTGGGCGCACACCGACGTCCTGGCCGCCCGCTACCCCCGGGTGGCGGTCGACCCGGACGTGCTCTACGTGGACAACGGCACCGTACTCACCTCCGCCGGCAAGGCCGCCGCGCTGGACCTGTGCCTGCACCTCGTCCGCCTCGACCACGGCTCGTCCATCGCCAACGCCGTCGCCCGCCGCCTGGTCGTGCCGCCGCACCGGGCCGGCGGTCAGGCCCAGTTCGTCGCCGTCCCGGTGCCCGCCCGGGACGACCATCCGCTCGCGGCGCTGTTCCCCTGGGTGATCGAACGCCTGGAGCACCCGCTGACCGTGGCGGACCTGGCACGCCAGGCACGGATGAGCTCACGCAACCTGGGCCGCCACTTCAGGGCGGCGACCGGCACCACTCCGCTGCAGTGGATGCTGACGCAACGGATCCGTCGCGCCCAGGAGCTGCTGGAAACCACCGACGACAGCGTCGAAGCCATCGCGACAGCGACCGGTATGGGCACCGCCACGACGCTGCGCCGCCATTTCCACCGCACCGTCGGCGTGCCCCCCGACACCTACCGCCGCACTTTCCGCGACACCAAGGGCCCTGAGCCGGCGTACGCGTGAGGCACCCTCACCGTGGACAGCCCCTCGCCGGTCCGGCGGCTGCCGTGTCCACGCCGGCGCCGCAGCGACTCAGGGCGCGTCAGCCACGCCGACGACTCTGCGGCCGGCGGGTCGTCAGCCACATGCTCGCGCCCATCGCGACGACGACCTCGCGCGGCAGGCGGAACCCGTGCGGCCGCAACTGCTCCACGTGGCCGGCGGAGATCGTGACCGCGACGGCGGCGGCGTCCTCGTCGTCGACGGCGCGTAGCCCCGGCGCCAGCAACTCGGAGACCACGGTGCGGTCCCAGGCTTCCGTGGCGTCCAGCGCGCAGACGGTCACCACCGTCCAGTGCGGCTCGTCGAGCCCGGCCGCCTTCAGCGCCGTCGAGAGGACCGGGCTTTTCGGCAGACAGATGTCGAGCTCACGGGAGACCAGGCTGATGTGGCGAGGGTCGGGAGGCCCGGTCCCGGTGCCGGGCGGCAGCCAGATCGCTGCCGCGAGGAGCGTGCCGTCCGCACGCTCGGCCACCCACACCTGGCCCTCATCGAGAGCATGATGAGCCAGCATCAACCGCATGGTGCGCTGTGCCTGCTCCCAGTCCACGGCGGGGCTGCCCGCACCCGAAACCGACGGCGGGGGCAGGGGAGGCGGGGCGAACAGCCGCACCACGGCGGGTACGTCCACCAGTCCCGCCGCGCGGACGGCTGTGCGGGGGCGCAGCTGAAGAGTCGTCATGTTCGGGTTCCCTCTTTCAGATGGCCCGGCTCGTGCCGGACATGTCGACGCTGACCGGGCGCAGCAGCCCGGCGGACGGCGCCCCGGAACGCAGGAGCCGGACGGGTCGCGGGCCTGGCGCGGACTCGGGTGCCGGCCGGTGCGGCAGGCGCCGGTGATCGCGGTCGCCGCGCTGAGGATCACGACGGCCGTGGACGGGCTGGGGACGGCTGAGCAGGGTCACGCCGTGCATGGCCGCCCCGGCACCGGCGAGCGCGAGCACGGTGCCCGTTCCGCCGTACCGGAAGCCCTCACCGAGCAGGCCGATGCCGATGGCGGACGCGGTCACGGGGTTGACGAGGGTGAGCAGGGCGAGGGGACCGCCGAGGCCGCTGCGGTAGGCCTTCTGGGAGAGCAGCAGTCCGGCCACGGCGAACGGGACGGTCAGGGCCGCCACCAGCGCCACGCTCCAGGAGAGCGTCGGCCCGACCACGAGCTTCTGCGCCAGCGTGGATCCGACCCCCGAGGAGATGCCGGAGGCCGCCGCGAGCGCGAGGCCTGCCGAGGAGGAGCGGTCCGAGGCGAAGCGGACGAGTGCCGCGACGACAGCGGCGGCGGCGAGCGAGACCAGGAGGATCTCGCCGCCTCCCAGGCTGTCTTGCGGAGCGCTGCCCGAGGCGGTGACAGTCAGCAGTGCGGTCAGCCCGACGAGGGTGAGAGCCATGCCCTGCCACTGGGTGACCGAGGTCCGGCGGCCGGCGGCCATCGAGCCCAGCGGCACCGCCACCACGAGACTGAGCGCGCCGAGCGGCTGCACCAGGGTCAACGGTCCGTACCGCAGGGCGACCACGTGCAGCAACGCGCCGGTGGCGTTGAGGGCCACGGCCCACCACCACGAACTGCGCAGCAGCGCGCCGCGCACGCTCGCCGTGTTCGCGGCGGTCCGTTCCTGCACCACGGCGGCCGTCGCGTAGCAGATCGCGGAGATCAGGGAGAGGGCGACGGCAAGGAACACCGGGGAGGCCGCCATCACGAGGCCCGGACGGTGTTCGAGACCGGCCTGCTGGTGCGGTGGCTGGACACAGCCCGGGCTCCCATCGATACGAAACGGTTTCGTACGGGTACGCTACGGGGGGCCTGAGCGAAACGCAAGCGTTTCTCTAACGGAAAGGTTCTGGAGGGGGACTCCCGGCTCAGCCGAAGAAGATCTGCTGCAGCAGGTAGACGTTGATCCCGGAGATGAGCAGTGCCGCCACCCACCCCAGGAAGGTGGTCACGGGCCGGTTGACCAGGTCGCCCATCAGGTCCCTGCGGCGGCTGATCAGAACCAGCGGGATCAGCGCGAAGGGGATGCCGAACGAGAGCACCACCTGTGACATCACCAGCACCTTGTCCGGCGACACTCCGAGCGCGAGGACGACCAGCGAGGGCGCCATGGTGATGGCCCGTCGCAGGAAGAGGGGGATCCGCGTCCGCAGGAATCCCTCCATGATGACCTGGCCGGAGTAGGTGCCCACGCCGGACGAGGAGAGGCCGGATGCCAGGAGCGCGGCGGCGAAGGCCAGCGCGGCGCCACCGCCGACGAGCTGGGTGAACCCCTGGTGGGCGCCGCCCAGGCTGCCGTCGAAGCCTCCGGCGCCGTGGAAGACGGCGGCCGCGACGCAGAGCATCGAGAGATTGATGAGTCCTGCCATGGTCAGGCCCAGCGTGGTGTCGACGCGCAGCGTGCGCAGGGCGCGCTTGCGCTCGGCAGGTCCTTCCGGCGCCTGCCGTTGCGCGGTCAGGGCCGAGTGCAGGTAGATGACGTGGGGCATCACCGTTGCACCGATGATGCCGATGGCCAGGACGACCGAGTCGGTGCCGTGGAAGAGGGGCAGCATCCCCGATGCCAGCTCCGAGGGGGACTGACGGCCGGCGACGACGAGGGTGTACGCGAAGCCCAGGGCGATCACACCGAGCAGGAACACGATCGCCAGCTCGAAGGGGCGGTAGCCGCGCCGCTGGAGGGCCAGGATCGCGAAGCTCACCACCGCGGTGATCAGCGCGGCGGGCAGCATGGGGATGCCGAAGAGCAGATAGAGGCCGATCGCGGCACCCACGAACTCCGCCAGGTCGGTGGCCATGGCCACGACCTCGGCCTGTGCCCACAGCCCGACGACGACCGGTCGGCGGAAGGTGTCCCGGCACAGAGTGGGCAGGTCGCGGCCGGTGGCCAGGCCCGTCTTGGCGGAGAGGTACTGGATGAACATCGCCACCGCACAGGCGGAGACGAGCACCCAGACGAGCAGGTAGCCGTGTCGGGCTCCGGCCTGGAAGTTGGTGGCGAAGTTGCCGGGGTCGACGTAGGCGACGGCGGCGACGAAGGCCGGGCCGTAGAAGGCGAGCCGACGACGCCGGACGGACCGGCGGAGCACGGCTTCTTGTACGAGGGCGGGGGCCGCCGCGGAGGTACCGGTGCTCATCAGTGGGGCTCCTGTGAGTCGGGAAACGGCCAGGGATCGACCGACGCACTCCGTCGGACGAGGATCTGTATGATCGTCATACAATATCGAGTGCTGTGGGTGCAGGGCAATGGGTGAGGCCGTATCTGATGACCGGAGCGGGCGGTGGAGGAGCGCCTTCTGCGCGGGGCCCGGCTTCACGAACCGTGGGATCGCCCAGGTCGCCCCGAGGGCCGGGGTGTGCCGGTGGCGGTGTTCAGTCCCGCGCTTCGCCGGGGCGCGGTCCGCCGACGGTCTTCAGTGCCCGGAAGCCCGCCTCGTAGGAACGGTCCACGTGGGCGCAGCAGGCCAGGACGGCCCGCTCGGCATCCCGGTCGGCCAGTGCCGCGTAGATCTCGCGCAGCTCGGCCCCCGCGAGGCGGGCGCGGCCCGGCGCGCACAGGGAGGCGCACATCAGCACGATGATCCGCGCCCGCAGCTTGACCAGGGCGTCCAGGGTGGCCATCACGCCGGCGGCGCGCAGCAGCAGGCCGTAGAAGTTGTCCCTGGCCTGCAGCAGGGCGGCAGGATCCGGTGGGAGCAGCGCGAGGTCCTCGAACTCCAGCAGCGTCGCGTGCAGCGCCCGGAGCTGGGAGTCGGAAGCCTGTGCGACGAAGCGGCGCACCGTGACCTCCTCCAGCGCGCGCCGGACCTCGTCGATCTCCAAGGCCTCTTCCGGCGAGGGCACGCGCACGACGCAGCCCCCGTCCCCGGTGGTCAGCCAGCCCTGCTCGGAGAGGTCACGGAGAGCCTGCTGCACGACCCGGCGCGAGACGCCGGTCTGCGTCACCACCAGGTTCTCGTCGAGGCGCTGCCCCGGCGCGAGCCGGGACGAGCAGATGTCCTCGCGCACTGTCCGCAGGACGCGCTGCCGCAGGTCGGCCATCACCACGGCCGATTCCATGCGCGAGTCGGGCTTCTTTGCCCACGAGCCTTCTTGCTCCACGCCAGTGAGGCTACGGCCGGCTCGTCATACAATCAATGGATTCGCCGGCACGATTTCGCCGCATCCGCCGACCTTCGCCTCCTGCCGCTGTCACTGCTCGGTCCGTTCGAGCAGACGCGAGCGCAGCATCCGGCGCAGCCGCACGACCGAGTCCTCGTTGAGATGGTGCAGCGGATCGTCGTACGTGGTCAGCTCGATTCTCGCGCCCAGTGCGGCCAGGGTGCCGGCCGTCTTCTCGACCCGGACCAGCGGAACGAACTCGTCCTCCTCCGCGCACAGGAGCACGATCTCGGTGCCGGACAGGGCTCCTCCCGGGGCGGCTGACGAGGGACGGGCCCCCGGACCGAGGTAGCCGCCGGTGTGCAGGAACGCGCTCGCGCACGCCGGCTGGTCCCTCAGCAGGTACTCGGCGAGCAGACAGGCTCCCTGGGAGAAGCCGAACAGGACCACCTCCCGCGGCGCCCGGCCCAGGCGGACGAGGTCGGCGAGGTGCGTCCGCACCGCGTCGAGCGCGTGGTCCAGGTGCGGCTGGTTCTCCGCCGGGGGCGCCAGGAAGCTTTGCGGATACCAGGTGTCGGCCGCGGCCCGCGGTGCCACCCACGCCACTCCGGGGAGACCGACGCGGTCCGCCTGCTCGACCATGAAGGCCGGGCCCTGGCCCCGCCCGTGCACCGCGTACACCACCAGTCCCGCCTCGGCCAGTGGTGCGCCGTGCAACACCGGCGGGCGGGACAGGTGCGGGTTGTCGGAGGCGGTGGTGAAGTCCGTCGTGTCCGTGCCATCCATGTCAGGCCGCCTTTCGGTCCCGGGCGGGCTCGCCCGACCAGGCACGTGTGAGCAGTTCGGTGAGTGCTTCGACACCGACCGGGGCAGGGTTCTGCGCAGGCACGTACGGCAGGACCAGCCGGGCCGCCTCGGTGATGTCCTCGCGCCGCATGCCGTAGTCGGCCAGCGCGCGCGGGGCGTCGAGTTCCTCGCGGAACGCGTTCAGTCCGGCCACCGGTGCGGCACTGCCCAGAGCGGCGGCGATGCGCTGTGCCGCGTCAGGCGCCCCCGGGGCGTTGAGCTCCAGAACGTAGGGCAGCACGGTGGCATGGGTCTGCGCGTGCGGGAGGTCGTACGCGCCGCCCAGCACATGACAGATCTTGTGATGGAGCCCCGAGCCCGCGGAGGCGAAGGCCACCCCGGCCAGGTAGCAGCCGTACAGCGTGGCGTCCCGCCCCGCGATGTCGCCCGGCTCGCGGACGACGCGCCGCAGCCCCTCGGCGACGGCCCGCAGGCCCTCCATCGCGAAGGCCTGGTTGACGGGGTTGGCACGCGGGGCCCACATGGAGTCGACGCAGTGGGCGACGGCGTTGAGCCCCGAGGCCACCGAGAGGCCGACGGGCAGCGACAGGGTGAGTTCGGAGTCGTACACCACGGTGGCAGGGAGGACGGTGTCGTCGACGCCGGTGGTCTTGCGGGAGGCCTCCGTGAGCCCCCAGACGTTGGTGGCCTCCGACCCGGCGTAGGTCGTCGGTACGGCGACGATCGGCAGCCGCGTGGTGAGCGCCACCGCCTTGGCCAGTCCGGTCGTGGATCCGCCGCCCACACAGACCAGGAGGTCGGCGCGGCATTCGGCGGCCGCGGTCCGCGCGGCCTCGGCCTGTGCGACCGGCACGTGGGGGCGTACGTCGCTGTGCCGGAGCACCACCGGAAGGCCGGCGGTGACACGGTCGGCGATCCCGGCCTCGGAGGGCGCGGCGATCACCATGACCCGGCGGGCGCGCAGGCGGTCGACCTCCGCGGTGAGGTTCCGGGCGGCGCGGCCGTACCCGAAGAGGACGCGCTGGCCGAGCGTGATGTTCTCGAAGGTGAGGCTCACTGTCTCGTTCCTGGTGCGGATGGGGGACGGGGACAGCACGTGTGCTGTACGTCGTGGCTGCATGCCGGTGCCGGTGACGGCTTGGGCGGGAGTCGTCGCGGAGTCCGGTCCTGGTAGGGCCCGGGCGCAGGTGAAGCGCCCGGGCCGAACCGCCGTTGTCGCAGCCGGAGTCGGCCGGAGTCAGTCGGAGTCGGTGGTGACCGGCTCCAGGCGCGCGAGGATGCTCTCCCGCTCGCTCTCGAACTGCGGCGGCAGCATGAAGTTCTTGCCGAGCTCCTCGGGAGACTCGTCGCAGTCCCAGCCGCCCTCGTCGTCGGTGACCGCGAGCTCGAACAGGGCGCCGCCCGGGGTGCGCACGTAGTGGGACTTGAAGTAGGTGCGGTTCTTCAGCTCGGAGATGTCGGTGTAGCCGGCGCCCTCGATGTCGAACCGCACCGCGGCCTGGTTCTCCAGGGTGTCGAGGTTCCACGCGAAGTGGTGGTAGGTGCCGGCGCCGTAGCGCCAGGTGCCCTGCTCGTCGCTCCGGTTCCCGCGCAGCTCGATGAAGTTGCCGAACTCCTGCGTCCCGACCTGGAAGGAGGCGAGGTCGCCTTCCTCCTGGACCTTGCCCTGGGAGAAGAACGCCTCGTTCCCGAAGTCGACCATGCGGTCCTGGTCGTAGACGTGGATGCCCATGCCGTGGATGCCGTGGATCGCGGCTTCGGGGGCCACGCCGTTGCCGGAGTAGCCCTCGCGCGGGTCGCCCTCGTTCCCGACCAGGACGTACTCGATGCCGGACGGGTGGAGGAAGGCGACCCGGCCGCGGCCGAGGGCCTCGAAGCGCCGGGACTTGATGTCGTGCTGCGCCAGTCGCTTGACCCAGTAGTCGAGCGAGCCGGCCGGGACCGACAGGAGGACCTCACGCGCCTGGTTGGTGCCCCGCTTGCCGTACACCCCTGCCTGGGCCCACGGGAAGGTGGTCACCACCGACGACGGATCGCCGTTCGCGTTGGAGTAGTAGAAGTGGTAGATCGGCGAGGAACCGTCGTACAGCACGGTCTTCTTGATGAAGCGCATGCCCAGGACTCGCGTGTGGAAGTCCACGTCCTCCTGCGCACCACCCACGGACAGGGTCACGTGGTGGGAGCCGACGAGATACGTCATTGCTCGGTTCTCCTTGTCTGGTCGTGCCGGAGCGGAGCTCGGCAAGCCGTATGATTGTCATACGATATGATGCTCAGGTCAATACGGAGTCCCGCCCGAGCTTGCCCGCAGGGTTCCGGATCGGCCATTGCGAGGGCTTCTGGTCTGCGGTAACGTGCTCTCGCGATTGATTGTATGACAATCATACGGAGTGACCGTGAGTCAAACACCCGCCGACGACACCTACGAAGTCCTCATCGTGCGCTACGCGTCCCGCACGACCACGCGCGGCCAGGTCTTCCTCAACCACCACCTGTACGGCGAACCGGACGGCCCGATCGGGATGGACTACTACGTCTGGGTCGTGCGCAACGAACGGCGCACGATCGTCGTCGACACCGGCTACAGCGAGCTCGGCGGACGCAACCGCGCGCGTGGTCACCTCATCCACCCCGGGGAGGCGTTCAGCCGCCTGGGGATCGAGCGGGCGGGGACCACCCTGGTCCTCACCCACGCCCACTACGACCACGTGGGCAACGTGGACCTGTTCGGGGACTCGAAGGTGATCGTGCCGCGCACCGAGTTCGACTTCTGGACCGGCGACTGCGGCCGACGGTTCCAGTTCCACCACTCGGTCGAGGACAGCGAGATCGACCACCTGCGGGACGTCCACCAGCAGGGCCGCATGGTGTTCCACCGCGGTCACGAGGAGATCGCACCGGGCGTCGAGATGATCGAACTCGGCGGCCACTCGCCGGGCCAGGCGGTGCTCACCGTCAACACCAGCGAGGGCCTGGTGCTCCTCGCCTCCGACGCGACGCACTACTACGAGGAACTGGAACGCGATCTGCCGTTCCTCGTCGTCGCCGATCTGGAGGCGATGTACCGGGGCTTCGACTACATGAACCAGCTCATCGCGGACCGTGACGCGATCCTCGTCCCCGGCCACGATCCGGCCGTCCTCGACCGCCACCGGCGGCTCGACGGCCCGATGGGGGAGTTCGTCGCGGTGATCGGCGGCCCGCAAGGCCCCCGACGGCCCCAACGTGGAGGAACAGCATGACCAGTACGACGTCGCCGGTGGGCTTCATAGGCCTCGGCAACATGGGCGGGCGGATCGCCCGGCGCCTGGTGGACGCCGGGTACACCGTCCTCGGCCACGACACCCGCCCCGAGAACGTCACCGCGTGCGGCGCCTCCGCGGCCTCCTCCGTCGCCGAGGTGACGCGCAGCTGCGAGGTCGTCCTGCTCTCCCTGCCGGAGAGCAAGGTCGTCGAGGCGGTCGTCCTGGGCGAGGACGGAGTGCTCGCCCACGCCCGGGACGGACAGACGGTGATCGACCTCAGCACCTCGGCCCCCGCCTCCACGCTGCGCCTGCACGCCCAACTCGCCGAAAAGGGCGCCACCTTGCTCGACGCGGGCATCTCCGGAGGCGCGGCGGCGGCCGAGCAGGGGACGCTGACCCTCATGGTCGGCGGGGACACCGGAACCCTCGACCAGGTACGTCCGTTGCTCGCCGCCTTCTCCGCCCACGTCTTCCCCTGCGGATCCACCGGGGCCGGACACACGGCCAAGCTGCTCAACAACTTCCTCAACGCCGTCGCGCTGTCGGCGACCGCCGAGGTGATGGTCGCCGGGCGCAAGGCCGGCCTCGACCTCCAGGTGCTCCTCGACGTGCTCAACACCAGCTCGGGCGTGAACTTCGCGACGCGGAACAGGTTCCCGAAGATCATCCACGGCGACTACCTCAAGGGCGGTCTCACCAACGCGCTGATGACGAAGGACGTCCTCGCCTACGTCGACCTCCTCGCGGGCCTCGGCGTCGCCAGCCCCAACTCCTCCGCCCCGCTGGCCTCCTTCGGTCTCGCCCTGCAACTGGGCTACGCGGACGACATCAGCAACACCGTCGTCGACGCGATCGGAGACGTCTCGGGGCGGGTCCGCATCCACGACGGCGCGTACGACGCCGGGAAGGACAAGTCGTGAAGCTCATCCACGGAACGAACCAGCACGGCGTCGGCACCAAGACCGGCTCGCGGTTCACCGGCACGGTGCACGCCTACCTCACCATGCCCGCCACCGACGGCGTGACCATCAACACCGTCAACTTCGCGCCCGGCGCCCGCACTTACTGGCACACCCACGAGCACGGTCAGATCCTCCAGGTGCTGGGCGGCAGCGGTTACGTCGCCACCGAGCAGGACGGCCCGCGCCACCTGCGTGCCGGGGACGTCGTGTGGTGCCCGCCGGGCGAACGGCACTGGCACGGCGCCGCCCCCGACTCCTTCATGACCCACACGGCCATCTCGCTCGGGGCGACCGCCTGGGCCGAGGAGGTCGGCCCCGAGCAGTACACCGCGCCCGTCAACGAAGAGGACCGAACCCCATGACAACCGAGCCCCTGACCACAGAGACCACCCCCGACGCGCCAGGCACCACGCACCGCGACACCTATGAGGCCGGCCTCGCCGTGCGCAAGGCAGTCCTGGGCGCCGAGCACGTCGAACGTTCACTCGCCCAGGTCAGCGAGTTCTCGCGGCCGATCCAGGAACTCGTCACCGAGTACTGCTGGGGCGCGGTGTGGACCCGTCCCGGGCTCGAGCGGCGCACGCGCAGCCTGGTCAACCTCGCCATGCTGACCGCACTGGGCCGCAACCACGAGCTCGGGGTGCACGTCAAGGGAGCCCTCACCAACGGGGTGACCGTCGAGGAGATCCAGGAAGTCCTCCTCCAGTGCGCCGTCTACGTCGGCGTCCCGGCCGCGCTGGAGTCCTTCCGCGTCGCCGAGCGCGTGATCGAGGAGGTCAAGGGCGATGCCTGACACCTCCGCACCGCTTTCCCCGCTGCCGTCGGTCGCCTTCGTCGGGCTGGGGAACATGGGGGCGCCGATGTCGGTGCGCCTGGTCCGGGCCGGATACGCCGTGACCGGATTCGACCTGAGTGAGGACGCCCGGGCGGCGCTGGCCGCCACCGGCGCTCGTACCGCCGAGACCGCGGCCGGGGCCGTCCGCGGCGCCGACGTCGTCGTCCTCATGCTTCCCAGCAGCGCGGTCGTCGAGGCCGTACTCGGCGATCCGGCGGTCCGCGAGGCCCTTGCCGTGGGCAGCACGGTCGTCGACATGAGTTCCTCCGACCCGATGTCCACCAGGCGACTGGCCGCCGACCTCGACAGCCGGGGTGTCACCCTGGTCGACGCGCCGGTCTCCGGAGGAGTCAAGGGCGCCGAGAACGGCACGCTCACGATCATGGCGGGTGGCGCAGAGGACGCCGTGGAGCGGCTGTCCGCGCTGTTCACGGCCATGGGCACGGCCCGCCGCGCGGGCGGCGTGGGAGCCGGGCACGCGCTCAAGGCCATCAACAACCTGCTCTCCGCCACACATCTGCTGGCCACAGCCGAGGGATTGCTCGCCGGCGAGCGGTTCGGGCTCGACCCCGCCGTCATGGTGGAGCTGATCAACACCTCCAGCGGCCGCAGCGGATCGACGGACAACAAGTTCCCGAACTTCGTGCTGCCGGGCGGCTACGACTCCGGCTTCGGCATGCGGCTGATGGTCAAGGACATGCGCATCGCCGTCGACCTGGCCCGCCGGCTCGGCGTCACGAGCCCGCTCACGGAGAGCGCCGTGGCCCTCTGGGAGCGCGCGCTCGAGGAACTGCCCGACACCGCCGACCACACCGAGATCGCCCGGTGGACGTTCGAGCGGGCGGCCGACCGAGAGCTGGTGACGGGATGAGCGCGCAGCCGCCTTCGGCACAGGAACTGAGAGACGCTGTCGTCGCCGTGCACGGCGCCTGGGACGAGCAGTGGGAGGCGGTGCTCGAACTCGCCCCGCAGCTCCTCGCGGCCTACGCACGGCTGGCCGGCGTGCCCCAGCGCAAGGGCCATCTCGACGCCAAGACACGCGAGTTGGTGTACCTGGCCGTCGACGCGGCAGCCACGCACCTGTACGCCCCCGGAGTGCGCCGGCACATCCGCCGGGCCCTCGAACTCGGCGCCACCCCCGGCGAGATCACCGAGGTCATCGAACTCACGACGACCGTCGGGATCCACGCGATGAACATCGGCGTGCCCCTGCTCGCCGAGATCCTCGCGGAGCGCGGCCTGCGCGACGGGCCCGGCGAGCTCGACGCGTACCAGAAGGAGCTGAAGGAGCGGTTCACCGCCAACCGCGGCTACTGGCACGAGTTCTGGGACGAGATCCTCGAACTCGACCCGGAGATGTTCGAGGCCTACACCGACTTCTCGTCGGTGTCCTGGCAGCACGGCGGTCTGGAACCCAAGGTCAAGGAGTTCGTCTACACGGCGTTCGACTGCGCCTCCACCCACCTGTACGTGAAGGGGTGGAAGGCGCACATGGACAACGCGCTGGGCCACGGCGCCACCGTCGGCGAACTGCTGGAGGTCATGGAGATCGCCGCCACGATGGGCATGCAGAGCGCGCTCCAGGCCCTGCCCGTGCTGCGGGAGGAACTTCTCGCGAGGACGGCCCCGGTGAGCCGGTGACCGTGCACCGCACCCCTACGACAGACGTGAGGCGATCAGGATGACACTGCGTGGACTGGCCGGAAAGGTGGCCGTCGTCACCGGGGCCGCGGGTGGCCTCGGACGAGCAACGGTGGAACGGCTCGCCGCGGAGGGGACGAAGGTCGTCGCCGTGGACCTCGACGCCCACGCGGCGAAGGAGGTCGCCGCGGCGCTGGGCGCGGACGCCGTCGGAGTCGGCGCGGACGTGACCACCGAGGACGGTGTCGACGCGTACATGCGGGCGGCCGTCGACGCGTTCGGACGGGTGGACCTTCACCACCTCAACGCGGGAATCGCGGGCTCCCTGGCCGACCTCGTCGACGTGAGCGTCGAGGAGTGGGAGCAGGTCATGGCCGTCAACCTGCGCGGCCCGTTCCTCGGCGTACGGGCCGCCTTCCGGCACTACCTGGAGCGCGGCAGCGTGGGCTCCGTCGTCGTCACCTCCTCCATCGCCGGCCTGCGCGGGAGCAACGACCTGCTGGCGTACACCACCTCCAAGCACGGCACGGTGGGCCTGGTCCACGGCGCCGCCGTCTACGGCGGGCCCCTCGGCGTGCGGGTGAACGCGGTGGCCCCGGGCATCGTGCCCACGCCGATCTTCGGGGAGGCCGGGATGGCCGACATGCGCCGGCGTGCGGGGACCTCGCCACTGCGCCGCGCCGGCCGGCCGGACGAGGTGGCCGCGACGGTGGCGTTCCTGCTCAGCGACGAGTCGAGCTACGTCACCGGCGAGATCTTCTCCGTAGACGGCGGTGCCAGCGTGCAGAACACCAACCGCCGTGGCGGGGGAGCGGGGCTGTGGGACGTCTCGGTGACGGACCGGGCGATCCTCGAACGGCACCGGGCCGGGTCGGCCGGTTCGGACTCCGCCCAGGGAACCCTGTGATGGCGACGATGCGAGCGGCCCTGCTCCGCGGCTTCGAGCAGCCCCTGACCGTCGAGGAGGTCGACCTGCTCGACCTCGCCCCGACCCGGGTCCTGGTCCGCACCAAGGCGACACCGTTCTGCTCGACCGACGTGACCAGCTTCCACGGCCGGCTCGGGAAGGTCCCGCCCACGATCCTCGGGCACGCCTCGGCCGGTGAGGTCGTCGAGGTCGGCAGCCAGGTCCGCGGCATCGAGGTGGGGCAACGCGTGGTCGTGCCCGGAACACCCGAGTGCGGCCAGTGCTTCTACTGCGGCATCGGCCGCCCGGACCAGTGCTCGGAGCTGTTCGACCTCGGCGGGGTCTACCCCGACGTGGCGCGCACCTCGGACGGCCTGGTCGTCAACGCGGCCGGGTGCGTGGGCGGGTACGCCGAGTTCATGAACGTCTCGCACAACCAGGTCTTCCCGGTCGAGACCGACCTGCCGTGGGAGGTCCTCTCCCTCCTGGGGTGCGGCGTCACCACGGGGGTGGGTGCCGTGATCAACGTGGCACGTGTGCGGCCCGACGAGGTCGTCGCCGTCGTCGGCGCGGGACACCTGGGTCTCTGGGCGATCCAGGCGGCGCTCCTGGCCGGGGCCAGTGAGGTGATCGCGGTCGAGCCGGACGAGGAGCGCCGCCGGGTGGCGGAGTCGGCGGGGGCCACCCGGGCGGTCGTCCCGGAGGACGCCCTGGAGGCCGTACGAGCCGTCACCGGGGGGCGGGGAGCCGACAAGGTCATCGAGGCGGCCGGGCCGCCCGCCGCCCAGCGGCTGGCGCTGGAGATCTCCCGGCGGGCCGGCACCGTCGTCCTGTCGGGTCTCAAGGACGTGGCCGGAGAGGTCACGTTCGGACAGATCCCGCTCGCGGTCCAGAGCCGCCAGGTGCTCAGCACGCAGAACGGCAACGTCCGCATGCGGCGCGACCTGCCGGCGTACATCCGCCTGCTCGAACGCGGCGCGCTGGACCCGAAGCCGATCGTGACCCGCACCTACCGGCTCGACGACATCAACACCGCGCTGAAGCGGTCCGAACGGCTTGAGGACCTCTCAGGCGTGTTCGTCTTCTGACCACCGACCGGACGAGGAAGCCCACATGAGAGCAGCCGTGCTGGAGGCGTTCGGCGCCCCCATGCCGATCCGGGAGCTGACCCTGCGTGCTCCCGCCGCGCACGAGGTGCTGGTGCGGACGGTCGCCGCGCCGTTCTGCTCCACCGACTGGCTGGGCTGGCGCGCGATGCGCGGCAAGACCCCGCCGGTCGTGCTCGGACACACCGCGCTGGGCGTGGTGGAGCGGTGCGACGGCCGCGGCTACGAGCACGGCGCCCGCGGGTACGACTACGGCGTCGGTGACCTCGTGGTGGTCGCCGGGACTCCGCAGTGCGACGAGTGTTTCTACTGCGGCGTCGGCCGCCCCGACCAGTGCGCCCTGCTCTTCGAGAGCCCCGAACCGGTCCTGGCGACCGACCACGCGGGCCGGCCGGTGCGCGCCGCGGGCCGCGTCGGCGCGTACGCGGAGTTCGTCGTCGCCGACCGGAGCCAGGTGTGGCGCGTCGACAGCTCGCTGCCCGCCACCCAACTGAGCCTGCTGGGCTGCGGGATCACCACCGGTCACGGCGCGATCGTCAACGTGGCGGAGGTCGGGCCCGGCTCGTCCGTCGCGGTGGTCGGCCTGGGGCATCTGGGCCAGTGGTGCGTTCAGGCGGCGCGGGTCGCCGGTGCCGGCCGGATCATCGGCGTCGACCCGCTGGCCGAGCGCCGTGCGACGGCCGCCGCGCTCGGGGCGACCGATGTCGTGGATCCGACGGAGCACGACCCGATCGAGCAGGTGCGTTCCCTCACCGGGGGGCGTGGCGCCGATGCGGTCGTCGAAGCCGCGGGACCCGAGCAGGCGGTGCAGCAGGCCGTCGCCATGTCCCGGCGCGCGGGCACCGTCGTACTGACGGGGGTGCAGTGGGCTCAGGGGACCGTCTCCCTGCCGCAGAACGCCATCGCGATCCACGGCCGGCGCATCCTGTCGTGCCAGAACGGCCAGAGCGTCATGTCCCGGGACCTGGCCCGGTGCGTGGCCCTGATGGAGAGCGGGGAGTACGACGCCCGGCCGGTCGTCACGGCCGAGTACACCCTCGACCAGGTCAACGAAGCCCTCTACGCCTCCGGCGAGTTCCGCGACCTCAGCGGAGTCATCACCGCCTTCCGGTGAGCGGGGTCCCCGAGCCTTATCCAGGGGTACATTAAAGTTGTATGACGCTCATACCGTCATTCAAAAACCTCTCAAGCTGTCCCATGCAAGGCAGGGAGACCATGTCCACGACCTCGAACTCGCTCGCCTCGGCCTGGGCCACGAGCCCGGTCGGCCGTGTCGCCGCGCCCTTGCGCGAGCAGGTCGTCACGGCTCTGCGGGAGGCGATCTGGGACTTCCGTCTGGAGCCCGGGCAGCGTCTCGTCGAGCGGGAGCTGGTCGAGCAGCTCAACGTCTCCCGGACCACCGTGCGCGAGGCGCTCAGGGAGCTGACCTCCGAGGGGCTGATCACGGTCGTGCCCCAGAAGGGCGCCGTGGTCGCGGCGCCCACCCTGGAGGAGGCCCGCGACCTCTACGAGGTGCGGGCGGCGCTGGAGAGCCTGGTGGTGCGGCGGTTCGTCGAGAAGGCGCCCCGCTCCCAGGTGTACGCCCTGGAGGCGGCGGCGGAGCGGTTCGCCGAGGTCGCCTCGGAGGAGTCCGTCGAGCCGCGCCAGGTCCTCATGGCGCGCCGGCACTTCAACGACGTCCTCATCGACGGGGCCGGCAGCGAGGTGCTGCGTCAGCTCGTGGAGAGCGTCCAGGCGAAGGTGCGGGTGCTGCAGCTCAAGGGCATGTCGACCAGCCACGCCGAGGTCATCCAGGAGCTGCGCGCCATCGTCGCGGCCATCCGCGAGCGGGACGCGGACACGGCGGCCGGCGTCACCATCACGCACATCCGACGCGTCGCGGGCAACGCCCTCGACAGCCTCAAGGAGATGCAGGACCGGTAGGTCACCGGTCCCACCTCCGTGCGGGGTGGGACGCCCGTGGAGCGGGCGCCTCAGAAGGTCAGCGGCTGCCCGAAGTGATAGCGCGACACCGACCCGTACGTGACGTCCCACTTGGCGGCGATGTGTGTCTTGAACATCGCCACGTCCCGGTAGTACTTCTCCATCGGCGACCCGAGCCGTGCCGCGCTGGATCCGGCCGTGGAGAAGGCCAGGTCGACGGCCTGGTTGGCGAGTTGGGCGCCCTGCAGGATCACGCCGCGCAGCCTCGCGTCCTCCTCGGGTGTGAACTCCTGGCGCGTGCGCTCCCAGCGCCGCCCCAGCTCGGTGTACTGGCGCATGGCGCCGAGCAGCAGGGTCTCGGCGGCGTCGATCTGGCCGAGCATCTTGCCGTACCAGCGGTGGTACTCCGCGGAATCGGTGCGCGCCATGATCGGCGGGAAGCTCGTGGGGCGCCCGGCCATCAGCTCGTCGAACAGGTCGAAGGCCGCCCAGGCGGCGCCGACCTGGGTGGCGACGAGCTCGCAGTTGAAGAAGGCGATGGTCCGGCCCAGGTACACGGGATTGCCGTGCAGCCGGTAGCCGGGCGTTCCCTCCTCGCCCAGGGTGTGGTCCTTGAAGTCGTAGACCACGCTGAGGTGTTCGGGGACCAGCGCGTCCTCCACCCGGATGGAGTTGGAGCTGGACGCCCGCATGCCGAGGACGAGGTCGCCGCCCCAGTCGTCGAGGATCTCGTACCGGTCCCGCGGGACGACGAACGCGCGCGGCCCGAGCGGTTCGTCCGCCTCGGTGAAGGCCGGGGCCACCAGCATCGCGTGGGTGCTCCACATCGAGCCGGAGCAGTAGTCCCAGGTGCCGGTGAGCCGGTAACCGCCGGCGGTGCGGACCGCCCGCCCGCGGGGGATGGTGCGGCCGGGCGCGATGAGGTCGCCGGCGAACAGCTCCGCCTGCGCCTCCTCGGGGAAGAAGGACGCGATGTGCCACGCGTGGCCGGCCCCGAGGACGAACGACCAGCCGACTCCCGGGTCGCCGCGTGAGATCTCGACGCCCACCCGGAGGAAGTCCTCCAGGGGCAGCTCCAGACCGCCGTACTTCTTCGGCTGGAGCATCCGGTAGAAACCGGCGTCGAGCAGTTGCTTGTGAATGGCCTCGGAGTAGCCACCGAGCGCCTCGTGCTCCGCCTGCGCGGCCCTGAGGACGGGGCGAAGCCTGGCCGCCACCCGCAAGAGGTGATCGGCCGTGCCCTCCGCCGCAGGGTGGGGCGCGGAGTCTGCGGCGTACAGGCTTGCGCTCATCGAGCTCTCCTCTCGACAGGGAACTTTGTATGACGATAATATAGGCAGGCAGAGTACGACGCTAGTCACGGCCGCCTCCCAGTCCATCGGTTCTGGTGGTCGGCCCCTCGCACCCTCTTTACGTCATTGTGCGATCGTCATACAATTCAGCGGCGAGTTCGTGCAGAGTTCACCCGGAGCCCACGGCCTGGCACGGGTCTCCAGAGGAGTTGGTTGTGATGTCCACGCCGTCCCCCGTCACCCCGTCCGGCCCCCGCCCGGTCACCGCGCGCGAGTTCCGCGACGTCATCGGGCGGTTCGCCACCGGCGTCACCGTGATCACGACGGAGTACGACGGCATCCGGTACGGCAGCACCGCGAGCGCGGTCAGTTCCCTGACCGACGATCCGCCGATGCTCCTCATCTGTCTGAACCGGAACTCGGCCACCGCGGCGGCGGTACGGGACAGCCGGGCCTTCGCGGTGAACGTCCTCGCCGAGGACCACGTGGACCTGGCCACGCGCTTCGCCTCCCGCGTCCCGGACAAGTACGAGGGAGTGCCCACCGAGACCGCGTCGAACGGCTCGCCCCTGCTGGTCGGCGCCATCGCACACCTCATCTGCCGGGTCGCCGAACAGGTGGAGGCGGGCACCCACGACGTGTTCCTCGCCCACGTCGAGGAGGCGACCTCGTCCTCCGGCCATCCGCTCGCCTACTTCCGCGGCCGCTTCGGGCGGATGCAGACGGCCCCGGAGGCCTCCGTGCTGCGCGAGGTACGCACCCGGGTGCTCGACGCGGGCAGCGACGTCGAGGAGGTCATCGACACAGCCCTCTGGGCCGAGGAACTGGGAGTGGACGCCAACCGTATCCACCGCGCCCTGGTGGCCCTGGCCGACGAAGGGCTCATCCGGCGCCAGAGCGGCGACTACCTCATCACGCCCGTGCCCGACTCCATCATCGACGAGGTCTACAAGGCGAAGCTGGCCATCGAGACCGGCGTCGCCGAGCTGACCGTCGGCAAGGCGAAGCCCGCCGAACTGGCGCGGCTGCGCGAGCTCATGGAGGACACCCTCGGCTTCGTCCAGGACGGCCGCTTCACCGACCCCGAGGGCTGGGTGCGCGCCAACGAGCGCTTCCACGAGTACATGGTCGAACTCGCGGGATCGACGATCCTGCTGGACACCTACCGCCGCCTGTGCCTGCCCGGCCTCAACCTGCGGGCGCTGGACCGGGCAAGCTACGCCTCCGGCTCCCTCCTCGACGACCACCGCGAACTCGTCGAGGCCTACGAGGCCGGCGACGTGGTCAGGGCCGCCGCCGTACTGCGAGCGCACGCGCAGCGCCCGCTGGAGATGCGCCGGCAGGACCAGCTGCGCCGGGCTGCTCCCGCCGGCGCGGTCGACCGAACCGCCTGACCCCCGACCCCCGCAAGAACCGCCTGCCGCAGCGCCGGCAGCCGAACGTGATGTGTCCCCCGGGCGCTTAGGAGAAGCGATGACCACAGCACACGCCGCCGCGCGGCCCGACCTGACCGAGCCCTCGCACGAGGAGCTGGTCTCGCGGGCGAGGGCGATGCGGGAGGAACTTCTCGCCCGCCAGGAGGAAGCGGAACAGCTCACCCACATCCCCGCGGACATCCACGAGAAGTTCCTCGCGAACCGCTTCTACGACATGTTCGTCCCGAAGACGTACGGCGGCCTCGAGGTCCCGCCCGGCACGTTCTTCGAGGTGTGCAAGGAGCTCGCCCGAGGCGACATGGGCAGCGCCTGGTGCTTCGCCCTGGCGGCCAACCACGCCCTCCACGTCGCCTCCTGGTACCCGAAGGAGGTCCAGGACCGTGCGTTCGCGGGCGGCGACTTCCGGGCGGCCTCGGTGTCCGCGCCGACGGTCAGGGCGAAGAGGACCGACGGCGGTTACGTCCTCGACGGGACCGTGGACTACTGCTCCGGCATCCCCTACTCCACCTGGTACCTCGGCCAGTGCATGGTCGAGCAGGAGGACGGCTCCGCCCCCGTGATGGGCATGTTCCTGGCCCCGGAGAAGACCTTCGAACGCCTGCACAACTGGGGCGAGTCGACGGGCCTGAAGGCCACGGGCTCGGAGAGCATCCGCTTCACCGACGCCTTCGTGGAGGCGGACCTCGTCATCGAGGACGCCAACATGATCGACATTTCGGTGAAGGACGGCACGGTCGGCTCACAGCTGCACGCCAACCCCATGTACGCCGGCCGCGGACTGCTCACCTTCACGGTGTCCCTGGCCAGCCTGGCCGTCGGCGGGCTCTACCACGCCCTCGACGAGTTCGAGCGGCTCATGCGCACCCGCAAGACCCCGCTGCCTCCGGTCCAGCTGCGGCTGTACGACGTGGACTACCAGCGTCACTACGGAGCCGCCTGGACGAAGATCAAGACCGCCGAGCTGGCCCTCGACGGAGTCATCGCCAAGCACATGGAGCACTGCCGCGCAACGGTCGACGGCAGCCGTGAGTACACCTTCGTCGACGACTGGAGCCTGGCCTGCGCGGTCCGCGAGATCATCGTCCAGCTCTGGGAGACGCTCGAACACGACCTGCTCCGAGTCGTCGGTTCGGGATCCATGCGGCAGGGCGAGCGGTTCGACCGGATCTTCCGCGACATGAGCTCGCTGCTCACCCACCGCAACGCGATGCTGCGCGAGCAGGCGTTCCGCAACACCGCCTGTCTCTTGCTGGAGATCCCGCCGCCCGAGGCCCGGTGACTCGCTTGATCCCCGCCGGCCGTGCCGCCCTGAGACAGGACCGCCCATGAACAGGACACCGCCCCACCTCGACGAAGCGGTGGAGCCGATCACGATCCGCACCGGTTTCTTCTGGATCCCGGGGGAGCGGATCTCCACCCCGCACGGCACCCTCCCGCGCGGCCCGCTCCACGTCGCGTGGCTGGCGCCGGTCGAGGTCACCCGCCCCCACCCGCTCGTCCTCGTCCACGGCGGCGGCGGACAGGGCACCGACTGGCTCGGTACCCCGGACGGCCGCCAGGGCTGGGCCTACGACCTGGTCCGGGCCGGCTACGCCGTGTACGTCGTCGACCGGCCCGGCCACGGACGTTCCCCGCACCACCCGGACGTGCTGGGGCCGGTGGCCCCGCCGCTGCCGCTGGAGTTCGCGAGCTTCCTGTTCGCCCCGGCCGACGCCGCCGGCACGCACACCCAGTGGCCCTGGGACCGCGGCTTCGACGGGGAGGAGTTCCAGCAGCTCACCTCGGCGATGGGTTTCTTCCTGGCCGACTTCGCCGAGGGGCAGCGGCTGGACGGCGACCGGCTCGCCGCACTGCTCGACCGGATCGGTCCGGCGGTGCTGGTCACGCACTCCGCGGGCAGCCCGGGCGGCTGGCTGGCCGCGAACCGGCGGCCCGACCTGGTCAGGGGGATCGTCGCGGTGGAACCGATGGGCCCGCCCTACGCCGACTTCCCCGGGCTGGGGGAGATCACCTACGGCCTCACCTACGCCGAACTGGCGACCGAGCCGGCCATCGAGTCTCCGGACCAGCTCAAGGCGGACCCCGCCCGCTACCGCGTCCCCGGCCTCAGCGGCACCCCCGTCGCCGTCGTGACGGGCAGCGCGTCCGGCAGTGCTGCGCAGTCCCCGCCCGTGGTCGAGTTCCTCAACTCCGTGGGCGCGCACGCCGAGCTGATCGCCCTGGAGGACGCGGGCATCGTCGGCAACGGCCACGGACTGATCCTGGAGGCCAACTCCGCCGACACCGTCAAGCCGGTCATCGCGTGGCTGGAGCAGCTGACCGGTGCCGAGGAGGAAACACGATGACGACCACCAGCGAGCCCCCGGGCCCCGCCGCCGAGCCCCTGGGCCAGGAGGCGGTGCGCCGGCTGGTCGAGATCGTCGGCGCCGACGCGGTGCTGTTGTCCGACGACGAACGGGACACCTACCGGGACCCCTACTGGTTCCAGGGCGACCGCACCTACGACTCCTCCGCCGTGGTCTTCCCCACCTCCACCGAGCAGGTGCAGGCGGTCCTGCGGGTCGCGAACGAGTACCGCATCCCGGTGTGGACGTCCTCCCAGGGCCGCAACAACGGCTACGGCGGCCCGTCCCCGCGGGTCCGGGGCTCCGTCCTGATCAGCTTCCGCCGGATGAACCGGGTGCTGGAGATCAACCGCGAGCTGGCGTACGCCGTCGTCGAGCCCGGGGTGAGGTGGTTCGACCTCTACGACGCGCTCAAGGACTCCGGCAACGAGGACCTGTGGTGCTCCATCCCCGACATCGGCTGGGGCAGCGTGATCGGCAACTCCCTCGACAACGGGGTCACTTACGGCCCCAACGGGTCCGACTTCCAGAAGATCTGCGGGATGGAGGTCGTCCTCGCCGACGGCGAGCTGCTGCGCACCGGCATGGGGGCCGTACCGGGCAACCCGTCCTGGCACGTCTACCCGCGCGGTCTCGGGCCGGTGCTCGACCCGCTGTTCACGCAGTCCAACTACGGCGTCGTCACGCGCGCGGGCGTGTGGCTGCAGCGCCGTCCGCAGGCGTACGCCCCGGTCTACCTCACCGTCCCCCGGGACGACCAGCTCGCGCAGGCCGTCGACATCATCCGCGAACTGCGCCTGGACGGCGTGATCGAGGGCGTGCCGAACCTGCAGAACACGATCACGATGTCCGCCCAGTTCCCCGAGCTCCTCGGTGAGTTCATGGGGGCCGAGGGTCCGATGAGCGAGGACGCGCTCGAAGAGCTCGCCGCGCGTGCCGGCGTCGGGCGCTGGGGGCTGCGTACCGCGCTGTGGGGAGACCTGCCCGTCGTCGAGCACCGGCTGCGGCGCATCCGTGAGGCGTGGGCGGCCGTCGAAGGCTCGCGGGTCGACCACCCCCGCACGTTCCTGCGGGACGAGTGGGGCGAGTTGAGCACGTTCATGGAGAAGGTCCAGGCCGGGATCCCGAGCATGGACATGATGGATGTGCTCCCGGACTTCGTCGGACACATCGGCTTCTCGCCCGTCGTACCGCTCACCGGCGGCGAGGTGCGCCGCGTCGTCGACGTGATCGAACGGCTGGTCACCGAGCGGGCCGGCACGAACTTCGTGTGCGCGATCTTTCCCATCAACGACCGCAGCGCCATCGTGGTGAGCAGCCTCAGCTTCGACACCCGCGACGAGAAACAGGTCCGCGCGGCGGTGGACACCGCGAAGATGCTGGTGAGCGAGGTGGGGGCGCTCGGGTACGGCGAGTACCGCGCCCACCTGGAGTTCATGGATCTCGCGGCCGACCAGTACTCCTTCAACGACCACGCCTACCGGCGCTTCGTGGAGCGCATCAAGGACGCGGTCGACCCCAACGGGATCCTCTCGCCGGGACGGCACGGCGTGTGGCCCAGCGCCCACAGAACCCTGGGCTTGACCAACGGAGAGACACGCTCATGACTGCGATATCGGACGTCAGCGGCCTGGTCGCCGTGGTGACCGGCGGTGCGTCGGGCATCGGCAGGGGCATCGCGCAACGGCTGGTGGAGCGGGGCGCGCACGTGGTGATCGCCGACATCGAGAAGGGCCCGCTCGACGCGGTGGCCGAGGAGATCGGGGCCGTCGGCCTGCGCACGGACGTCTCGGACGCCGCGAGTGTGCAGGCGCTCGCCGAACAGGTCGTCGACCGCTTCGGCAAGGTGCATCTGCTGTTCAACAACGCCGGCGTGGCCCCTGAGGCCGGCCTCGCGGAGATGACCCTCGCGGACTGGAGGTGGATCCTCGACGTCAACCTGCACGGCGTCATCCACGGCGTCCACGCGTTCCTGCCGCTGCTGAAGGAGCACGGCGAGCCGGCGTACCTGGTGAACACGTCGTCCATGGGCGGCTTCGTCGCCGACATGCCCGGCCTCGGGGCGTACGCCACCACCAAGTTCGCCGTCATGGGCCTCACCGAGGCGCTGGCACAGGAGCTGCGGCGCGAGGACTCGAACGTGACGGCCGCGGTCCTCGCACCGGGAACGGTCCGCAGCAACATCGCGCGGAGCCTGCGCACCAGGCCCGCCGACGCGGACACCAGCAGCTTCGTGCAGAACGACATCTCGCAGAACGCGGAACTCGCCGCGCTGCGCTGGCTGGACCCGGCCGAGGTGGGTGACATCGTACTGGCGGCCCTCGCCCGCGGTGAGAGCCACATCGTGACCCATCCGGAGTGGTATCCGATGGTCGCCGAGCACTCGGCCGCGATCGAGGCGGCGTTCGGCCGGGCCGCGGGCACGCACAAGGGGGAACTCTGATGGCCACCGATGCCAAGGACGTGGTCCGGGCCTTCGTCGACGCGCTCAACCGTCATGACTGGGAGCGCGTCGCACAGCTGATCACACCGGATTTCCGCTACACGATCCAGGCGTACGACCTGCCGGGCGCGGAGAAGCCGATGGACGGCGCGACCATGCTGGAAGTGCTCCCGAAGATGCTTGCCCTCTTCGACGGGGCCGGTCCTCAGCTGGAGATCACGCGCCTGGTCGCGGAAGGGACCTGGGTCGTCGCCGAGGCGCGGGGAAGCGGATCCTTCCGCGACAAAAGCCCGTACGACAACCGCTACGCCAACGTGTACGAGATCGTCGACGACCGGATCAGGACGCTTCGCGAGTACATGGACACCCAGCACATGGCGCTGTCCTTCGCGGCGGCGACATCCCCGGCGTGAATCGGCCGAGACGTGGGGCCCCGGCTCATTCGAGCCGGGGCCCCACGTCTGTCTGTCGCCCACCTCACCCGCGGTCGGCGAGATGCCTCAGCTTCTTTGGCCAGATGCCGTGGCGGCCCGGTGACAGGATGCCGTTCGGGTCGACCGCGTCCTTGATCGTCTCGCAGAAGCGCCGGTAGGCGTGGTCGTTGAAGGAGTACTGCGCCGAGGCCAGGTCCATGAAGTCCAGGTGGGCGCGGTACTCGCCGTATCCACGCTTGCCCGCCTCGGCCACGAGCACCTTCACCGCGTCGTAGGCCTTCCGGCACTGCTCCGCGTCGCGGTAGTCGTAGTTGAGGCCGGTGACGTAGAGCGCCGTGCGCTCATTGATGATCAGCAGGCCTCCAGCGACGTTGACGCCGACCTTCTCCCTGACGATCCGGTCGAAGAGGTCGACGACCTCGCGCACGTCGGTTCCGACCAGCGGGACGGCGGGGGAGAAGCCGATGTGGGCGATCCCTTCCGGCATGGCCTCGATCAGATCGAGGCCGGGCAGGCCCGCCTGGCACTTGTCGGGGATGGAGCGGATCTGGTCGTACTCGTCCGGGCCGTAGGTCCGCTCGAAGAGGACCTTGCCGCCGGGAATCGCGCTCCATGCCTTGCGGATCTTGTCCAGCTGGTGGTCGACGACAGGGGTGTCGCCCCACAGGGCTCCGCGCAGGGCCCACCGGCCCAGGCCGGTCGCGTCGGCCATCTTGTCGAGGGTTTCCTCGCTGAAGGCGCCCTCGGCGCCGGCGAACCGCCCCATCACTTCGGGGAACTGGGCCGCCAGCGTCACGGTGTTGTACATGCTCGGTACGCCGCGCAGGGTGCCGTCGAGGCGGAGTCTGCGGATGATGTCGACGGCCTGGTCGAGGTGCTCGTCCCGCGGCACCGTGAGGAAGAACGGCGCGTAGGCCTCCGGCCGGGGCATGAGCCAGTAGCCCATCCTCGTGACGATGCCGTAGTTGCTCTGCATGAACAGGCCGTCGAGGACCGGGCCGAGGCCGCGCTTGTAGGTGTGCCAGGACTTGTTGTCCGGGATGGCGCCCATGCCGGTGCGCAGCAGTTCGCCGTTGGCCAGGACGACCTCCATACCGCACGGTGCCATGAAGTCCGCGCCGTACGGCTGGTAGGTGATCCCGCAGTCGAGGGAGTTGCCGATGACGCTTCCCCAGCCGATGTCGGGGACGGTCACCATCAGGTCCTCGTTGCCGGACTCCTTCAGGGCGTCGTGCAGGTCGAACCACCGCACGCCCGGCTCGACCACCGCGTAGGCGAGGTCGCGGTTGATCTCGAGGACGCGGTTCATCCGGGTCAGGCTGACCACGACGGTCGCCTTCAGGCGCGGGGAGGAACCGCCGTATCCGTAGTTGCGGCCCTGCGAGGACGTCCAGATCGGTACGCCGAACTCGCCTGCGATCCGGACGACGGCCTGGACCTCCTCGGTGCTGCGGGGCAGCAGGACCGCGGCCGGGTCGTAGGTGTCGTCGTCGCGGTGCCAGTACTTGTCGCGGTACTGCTCGTGGAAGCGGCCCTCGCCGAGGACGACACCGTCCTCGCCGAGCACGTCGACAAAGCGCCGCAGTGCCTTCTCGGTGAGGTACACCGGGTCCCCGGCGGCGGGTGAGGCGGTCACAGCGCGGCCTCGGCGACGCTGTCGGCAGCGGCCGCCTGCAGTGCGGCGCCCGCGGGCGGCCAGGTCGCGGCGGCCTCCTCCAGCACCGAGCGCATCGAACGCGGGGTCCGGCCGGCGAGTGTCAGGACGGTGTCGCTGAGGGACGACATGTGCCCCACACGGATCGCGCGGCTGAAGGACACCATGTCGTCGCTGTTCCACGGGATGGGGGAGGAGGACATGTCGTTCTGGTACTCCCGGGGGACCCCCATGGCGTCGAAGGCGGCGTACTGCTCCTCGTCGCTGATGGGGACGTACCCGACGTCGGCGCCGCTGATCTCGCTGACCATGGCACAGACTTGACGGTACGTCAGTTCTTCCGGGCCGGTGACCTCGTAGGCGCGGTTGTCCTCGCCCCGGCCCAGCAGTGCCCCCACCGCGGTCGCCGCGCAGTCCTCCCGGGCGACGAAGCCGACCGTGCCCTCACCCCAGGCGCCGACCATCTGTCCCATGGCGACCGCGCCCGGGGCGACGAAGTAGGCCACCGCCTCCGCGTACTGGGAGTCGCGCAGCGCGTTCCAGCGCAGTCCCGACTCGCGAAGCATCGCCTCGGTCGCGCGGTGTTCGACGCACACGACGGCGTCGTTGCCCTCGGTGCCGGCGCCGACGATCGAGGTGTAGGCGAGGTACTGGACCCCGGCACGTCGGGCCGCCTCGATCGCGTTGCGGTGGAAGCCGATCCGCGAGCCGACCTGGGCGGTGGACACGAGCAGCATGCGCTGGGCCCCCGCGAAGGCCGACTCCAGGCTGTCCGGTGCGGCGAAGTCGGCGTACCGGACGTGCACGCCGCGGTCGGCGAACGCCTGAAGCTTCCCGGGCGCCCGCGTCGTCAGGATGACCTGGTCGGCGGGAACCGACTCGAGCAGCAGCTCTGCTGCGGTCTGGGCCAGACCTCCGCTGGCACCGGTGATGAGGTACACGCGCGCTCCTTCTTTCGTCGCCGGCCCGGCCCGCCCGGGCGGTGTGGACGACGCGGGCCTGCGGCATCCGACGTCGGCTCCCGCAACGCTACTCTTTGTATGACGAGACGACAATCCCGGAACTCCCGGTGTTTCCGCCTATGGACGTGGCTTCAAGGGCGCGCTACGGTCTCCTCGCTCCCCCCACTTTGTATGACGGAACGACAATCACACGTTCTGACGAACAGTCCCAAAGTCAGGAGGGGTCAGTGTCGACCCACCCGCTCACCGACCAACCGGACGCCGTCCTGGCGGTCGACGGCCTGCGGAAGCACTTCGGCCCGACGGTCGCCCTCCGGGATGCCGCGCTTCGCCTCCTTCCGGGTGAGGTGCACGCCCTCGTGGGGGAGAACGGCTCGGGGAAGAGCACCCTGGTCAAGATCCTCAGCGGTGTGCACCGGCCCGGTGCCGGCTCCATGCGGGTCGGCGGCCGTCCCTTCGCCCCGCGCACGCCGGCCCAGGCGTTGCGGGCAGGCATCGACACGGTGTTCCAGGAAGTGCTCGGCGTCGAGAACCGGAGCGTCCTCGACAACCTCTGGCTCGGCGCCGACGGCCTGCTGCGCCCCGTGTCCCGTGAGAGAAGCCGACGCGAGAAGGCGCAAGAGGTCCTGTCCGCGCTACTCGACACACCGCCGCCGCTGGACGTCCCCTTCGGCGCACTGCAGCTCAGCGACCGCCAGGCCTGCGGCATCGCCCGGTCCCTGCTGCGCGATCCCAAGGTGCTGATCCTCGACGAGGCGACCTCCGCGCTCGACCACGACACCCGTACCCGTCTGTTCGCCCTGCTCAAGCGCCGAGCGGCGCTGGGCATGAGCGTCGTCCTCATCACCCACCGGATGGACGAGATCCGCGAGATCGGCGACCGCGTCACCGTGCTGCGGTCGGGGGAGACGGTGGGAACCCTGGGCGCGGACTGGGACCCCGACGAGATGATCCGGCTGATGACGGGCGGCACGCACCTCGTCCCGGAGCCGGTCCTCGCGGCCGCGGACGACACCGCCGCCCTCGGCGACACCGCCGAGCGCCCGGTCGTCCAGCGCGTGCGCGGCTCCCGTCTGCGTCCCGGCGCCGCGCCGTGCGACGCGGAGTTCCGCCGCGGCGAGATCGTGGGCCTCGCCGGGCTCGAGGGCCACGGCCAGGACGAATTCCTCCGCCTCCTCCTCGGACACGGCGACACCGAAGGCGTCGTACGGATCGAGGGCGACCGGGAGCACCGGGTGACCGGCCCCGGGCGAGCGCGGGAGCTCGGCATCGCGTACGTGGCGCGGGACCGGCGCGGGGAGTCGGTTCTGCCGTGGATGTCCATCCTGGACAACTTCGCGATCGCCACCGCCCGCCAGGACGTCACCAAGGGGCTGCTGTCCGCGGACTCGGCGCAGAAGCGGTTCGGCCACTACGCCGGGCGGCTCAACATCAAGTACGGCCGCTCCTCGGACGCGATCACCACGCTGAGCGGCGGCAACCAGCAGAAGGTCGTCATCGCCCGGTGGCTGGCCGCCGGCCCCGAGGTCCTGCTGCTCAACGACCCGACGAGGGGCATCGACGTGGGCGCGAAACACGATCTCTACCGGCTGCTGCGCGAGCTGTCCGAGGCCGGACTGACCATCGTCATGCTCTCCTCGGAGGTCGACGAGCACGTCGAACTGATGGACCGCGTCCTGGTCTTCCGCGAGGGCTCGCTCGCCGCGGAACTCGGACGCTCGGAACTGAGCAGGGAACGGCTCGTCGACGCCTTCTTCGGCGGAGTGGCGGTGACGGCATGAGCACCACCGACCGGACCGCCCCTGCCTCCGCCCCACGGCGCAGCCGGACGACGGGCACACCATCCCGACGCGGCAGCCTCAGGGCCCTGTTCGCACGGCACACCTACCTGTTCGCGCTGATCCTGGCGGCGGTCCTGCTGATCGCCAACCTCGCGAAGCAGCCCGGCTTCGGCAGCACCTCACAGCTGGCCGCCCTGGCCCCGCTCGGCATCGCCGCGATGGCGAGCGTGCCCTCGATCATGAGCGGCCGCGGGGGCATCGACCTGTCGATCAGCCCGCTGATGACCCTCAGCGGCCTGCTCTACGCGACCCAGCTCCAGCCCAACGGCCTCGGCGGCTACGTCGCCCTGCCCGTCCTCATGGTCGCGGGCGCGCTGGTCGGCACCCTCACCGGCCTCCTCATCGTCGTCGGCCGGCTCCAGCCGATCGTCGTCACCCTCGCGATGTTCTTCGTCCTCACCGGGCTCGACCTCAAACTCGCTCCCAGCCCGACCACCGTCGCCGGCACCTGGATGGCGGGCTTCGCCGGGTCCATGGGCCCGGTCCCCGGCGGGCTGGTCGCCCTGGCCGTCCCGGCGGCCCTGTGGCTGCTGGTCACCAAACTCACGACGTACGGCAGCCTCCTGCGCTCGGTCGGCGGCAACGACGTCACGGCCTTCACCAGCGGCGTGCCCGTCGGAGCCGTCCGCGTGCTCGCCTACGCCCTGGGCGGCGCGATGGCGGCCGTGGGCGGCCTGGTGCTCATCGGGCTGGCATCGACGGCCGAGTCCGGCACGAGCTCCGCGTACACCCTGATCGCGATCGCGGCGGTCGCCCTGGGCGGCATCCCGCTCCAGGGCGGGGGCGGCGGAATCGCCAACGCGCTCGCCGGCGCCGCCGCGATCTACCTGCTGCAGAGCCTGCTCGGGGTGCTGCAGGTCTCGCAGACCTGGCTCCAGGTGATCTACGGGGCCCTGCTCATCGGTGCGGTGCTCTTCGGGGCGATCGCGGCACGAGAACTGAAGGAAGGCCGATGACGACCACCCAGCAAGGCTCCCTCGACACGGTGCCCGTCGCCCCCGGCGACGACGCGGCGACACCGGGCGCCGAGCGCCGGGCCCCCTCGGCCGGACAGGTGCTGCTCTCCTGGCAGCGGCGGTTCCCGCTCGTGCAGATCCTGCTCACCGTGGCCGTCCTCGCCTGGGGCGCGGCCGCCATGCCGGGCTTCCTCGAGCCGACGAGCATCCGCTCCGTCCTCGTGCTGTGCGCGCTGACCGGCCTGGCCTCGATCGGGCAGACCCTGGTCGTGCTGATCCGCGGCATCGACCTGTCCCTCGCCGGATTCATCGTCGCGGGAGCGGTCACCGTGACGCAGTTCAGCGACGTCGGGGGCGTGCCGCTGCCCGTCATGCTGGCCGTCGCGGTCGCCTGCGCCGCCACGATGGGCGGCCTCGTGGGGTACGTGTGCCACCGCTTCGCCGTCCACCCGATCATCGTCACCCTCGCCGCGGGCTCGATCGCCGTCGGAGTGACCGCAGTCCTCAGCCAAGGCGGCACCGGCGTCGGCGCACCCGGCTGGGTGGCCCGCCTGAGCGCGCCCACGTCGTCCACCTTCGGCCTCCCGGTGCCGCCGGTCGTGGTGATCTGGGCGCTGGTGATCGCCGTGGTCTCCGTCGTGCTGCACCGGACCCTGCCCGGCCGCAAGCTCCTCGCCACCGGGGCGAGCCCGGTGGCCGCGGACCTCGCGCACATCAGTACCCGCCGGGTCTGGATCACCGTCTACGCCGTCTCCGCGGCCCTCGCGGTCCTCGCGGGTGTGGTGCTGGCCGGCTTCGCCGGGAGCGTCGACAACCGGCTCGGCAACCCCTACCTCTTCCAGAGCATCGCCGCGGTGGTCCTCGGCGGCACCGCGTTCGGCGGGCCGGGGAGCTACACCCGCACCACCGTCGGATTGCTGCTGCTCACCGTCGTCTCCACCGTCCTCGTCGGCCTGGGCTTCCAGGAAGCCGACCAGCAGATCCTCAACGGCGTCGTCATCCTCGCCGCGATGGCCGTCTACGGCCGGGAGCGCAGGCTCCGCGACCAGGTCTGAGCCTTCTCCGCAACCCTCCGGTCCTCACCGGCGCGGCACCGGGCGGGACGCCCGGCCGCGCAGGCACCAACCCCAGAAAGGCACTCCATGAACAGATCCACCTCCCGGCGCGCCCGCACGCGCGTCGCGGCGTCCTCCACCGGCATCGTCCTCACGGTCGTACTCGCCGGCTGCGGCGGAGCGAGCGGCGCGGTCGGCAGCGGCACGGCCGGCACGACGGACACGAAGGGGAAGGCGGCGGCCGACTGCGGTCAGGTGCCCACCGTCGCGCCCAAGGACCCCGACGGCGCCGTCAAGGCACTGCCCGCGGACGTCCAGAAGGCCTACAACGCGTACGGCGAGGAGGTCTTCGCGAGCGCCTGGCGCGACAAGAAGGCGCTCGGCCGCCCGGCCAAGGTGGGCTTCTCGTACCTGCCCGCCTCCAACCCGTACGCCGCGGCCGTCGTCAAGCAGGTCGAGGCGAGCTTCGCCGACGCCAAGGCCCAGGGCCTGGTCCAGGGCAAGCTGGTCAAGCGGATCATGACGGACCCCGCGACCATGACGCCGGCCGAGCAGATCCGCGGCTACAACGAACTGGTCGACTCCGGCGTCGACATCATCTACGTCACGCCCCTGTCCGGGGAGGCGATGGTCACCGCGGTCGACGCCGCGGGCAAGAAGGGTGTCGTGACGGTCGCCCTCTCCTCGACCATCCGCTCCAAGTACGCCGTCAACGTCGCCGAGAACGCCTACCTGAACGTCGCCGAGCCCACGGCCCTGGTCGCCAAGCAGCTCGACGGCAAGGGCGACGTCGTCATCGTCCGCGGCTTCCAGGGACTGTCCGCGGAGACGATCGGCTACCAGGCCGTCAAGGACATCCTCGCCGCCTGCCCCGACATGAAGGCGATCGGCGAGGTCAACGGCGCCTACGTCGCGCCCGTGGCCAAGTCCGAGCTGCTGAAGTTCCTCTCCAGCCACCCCCAGAAGATCGCCATGGTGGCCCAGCTCGGCGTGATGGGCTCCGGGGTCTACGCCGCCTTCGAGTCGACCGGGCGGGACGTCCCCAAGGTGGTCGACGCCGGTGCCTCCGCCTCCTCCCTGGCCTCCTGGAAGAAGCTGGCGGCCGACGGCTACGACAGCGCCGGCACGGGCGGCAACGGCACCCAGCAGGCGAAGGCCTGGTTCACCGTCGGGATGATGGTGATGCAGGGAGCCGGCCCCAAGGCCGGCACCCTCACCCGCACGCCGTCGGTGATCACCGAGGCGAACCTGGACGACTACCTGCCCACGGGCGCCACCCCGAGCGATCTGGGAGAGGTCAACGACGGCGAGGCGTGGATGCCGCGGGACTACCTCGACAAGTTCTTCGACGACCCCACGGCCGCGAAGTAGGGACCGGCGTGCACGTCACGTCGGGAGGCGGCCGCGGCGAGTCCGCCGGCCGCCTCCGCGGGAAAGCAGCTCTCGTCACCGGCGCCGCCTCGGGCATCGGCCTGGCCACCGTCCGCCGGTTCGTCGCGGAGGGAGCCCGGGTCGTGGCGGTGGACCTCGACGCCGGGCGGACCGCCGAGGCCGTGGCCGGGTGCGACGGCGTGGTCCCCGTCGGGGCCGACATACGGGACAGCGGTCAGGTGGACGCCGCCTACGAACGCGCTCTCGCCGAGTTCGGACGGCTGGACGTCGCGGTGAACGCCGCGGGCATCTCGGGCGCGCAGGCCGACATCTGCGACCTCACCGACGAGGACTTCGCGGACGTCATCGCGGTGAACCTGGCCGGAACCTTCTACTCGGTGCGAGCCGCCGTCCGCCTGATGCGGCGCAACTCCCCGTCGGGCGGCTGCGTCGTCAACGTCTCCAGTGTGGGAGCGCTGGCCAACTTCCCGCTGCCGGCGATGTACCCGGCGTCCAAGGCGGGCGTACTGGGGATGACGCGGGCGGTGGCCGCGCTCGTGGCGACGGACGGGATTCGCGTCAACGCGGTCGCACCCGGGGCTACGGACACCGGCATGCTGCCCCAGGACCAGCAGCTCCGGCGTGCCGTCGTCGAACTGGGGGTGCTGCGCCGGGCGGCCTCCCCGGAGGAGATCGCGCACACGATCCTGTTCCTCGCCGGCGACGAGTCCGCGTTCTACACCGGGCAGACGCTCTCACCGAACGGCGGATACGTCATGCAGTGAACGCGACACGCCGTGCTCTGGGCCGCCGCAGGGCGGCCCCGGGCGCGGCTCAGAGCGAGGCGCCGCTGAACGGCAGTCCGCTGGTGGCGGACAGGCCCTCGAGGCCGGCCCGCTTCGCCTGCTCGATGTGGTGGTTGCAGGCCCGCACGGCGGCCTCGGCGTTGCGGGCCTCGACGGCCTCGACCATGGTGCGCAACTCCTGGATGCTGCGCGCGGTGCGCCCGGGCTGTGCCAACGACGTGGCCCGCAGCAGGCTCAGCCGGGCCTGGACGCCGCCGAGCGTGGAGTGGACCGAGCGGTTGCCGCAGCCGCGCAGCAGGACGTCGTAGAAGTGGTCCTTCGCCTTGAGGATCCGCAGGGTGTCGCCTTCCCCGCTCGCGGCCTCGGCCAGCTGCTCGAACGCCGCACGCAGCTCCGCCACCTGCTCGTCCGACGCGACCTCGGTGAACCGGCGCACCGCCAGAGCCTCCAGGACGGCGCGCAGCTCGTACAGCTCCAGGGCCTCCTGCGGCGAGGGCACCACGACGACGGCGCCCTTCTGCGGAATGGTCTTCACCAGGCCCTCCGCCGCGAGTTCCCGCAGCGCCTCGCGGATGGTGGTGCGCGAGACGCCGATCTCCTCGATCAGCTCCCGCTCGATCAGGCGCTGACCGGGGGCGTAGTGGAAACTGAGAATCGCCTGACGCAGCACATCGAGCACCTGCTGACGCAGAGGCGCGGCGACCCGGCCCACCTGGGAGGCCAGATCGGTGGTGTCGGCGGAGCTGCGGGGTGCTGAGTTGCTCGATACGGTCACGCACTCAGAATACGGTAAGGCGATCGTACAACCCAAGCGGCGTTCCCGCCCGGGTCGGAGAATTTCGGCCGCCGACTCGGAATGTTCAAACGGACGACACATGGTCCGCCACGTAGGCGCCTTGGGTGGCTCGTCGGCAGAGGCGGACGGAGTCAGAGCCGCTGCGCACGAGCCGTCAGCGATTGTATGACAGCCCTACAGAGGCGTGAACCCTTCCCGCCCCCTTTTCTCGTCGAGCACGGCCTTCTGACCGCCTTCCCGGAGGTTCCCGGGGCGTACTCACTTGCCCGTGCCGTGCGCCTGGCGCACGCTGGTCGTATGCGTGCGCACGACGGCCCTACGCTGATCACCTCCGTCCAGCGGGCCTTCCGCCTGCTGGAGGCGGTGAGCGCGCACGGGAACGGTGCGCCTGCGAAGCAGCTGGCCCGCGAGACGGGCCTGCCCCTGGCCACCGCCTACCACCTGCTGCGGACCCTGGTCCACGACGGATACGTGCGCAAGCTGGACGACGGCGGGTTCATCCTGGGTGACAAGCTGCAGGCGCTGCACACCACGGGCCGCGGGCAGGCGCTTCTCAGCCGGGTCCGGCCCACGCTCGCCGCGCTGCGGGACGAACTCGCGACCGCCGCCTACCTCACCTTCTACGAGGAGGGCGAGATCCGGGTCGCGGAGATCGTCGACGGCCCTCGGGCGCCCCGTGTCGACCTCTGGGTGGGATTCGAGGACGCGGGCCACGCCACCGCGCTGGGCAAGTCCGTGCTGCGGGAACTGGACGAGGCGGCCCGCAAGGACTACCTCTCCCGTCACCACCTCGCCGACCTCACACCACGCACGATCACCAGCCGCCCGGAACTGCTCCGACGACTGGACGCCTCGCCCGTGGCCCCCGCCGTCACGGACCTGGAGGAGTACGCCCTCGGCACGGTCTGCGTCGCCGTCCCCGTCTACAGCGGGGACACGCTCGGCTCACTCGGTGTCTCCCTGCCGGTGGACCGGCTCTCCCGGCTCCCCGAGATCCGGGCGCGGCTGCTCCCGACCGCGAGCCGCGTGACCAGGGGCCTGTCGCTCACTATCTGAAAATCCGCTTCTTGTGTCGCACGGATCGAACACGTTTCCTGGATGAAACGGTCATTTCGGGTTTTCGCCCCGCTCACAAGTGAGGATTGCGGACAAACATGAGTCAGGTCCGAGACCATGGTGACGACCACTGGCCGATGCGGCCGTTCAGAAACCGGGTGTCCGGTCCAGGGTCGCCGGTCCGCAGGCGTGCCGTCGCACAGCTGGCCGCCGGTGTGCCCGTCCTGCCGGTGCTGATCGTCTCCCTCGTCGTGTTCGCCGACCTCGCGGACGGGGCGGGAATGATCTGGCTGCCGCTGCTTGCGGCCGGACCCGCCCTGGCCGCCACCACCAACGGGCCGCGCGGGGTCCTCTGTGTCGGTCTCCTCGCCGTCGCGCTCTGCGCGACGCTCGGAATCTGGGAGAGTGTTCCGGGCCGCGAACTGGCGGCCGTACTGTCCGCCCTGGTGGCCGTCACCCTGGCGAGCGGCCTGGCCAGCGCGCTACGAGGGCGCCGCGAACGGGTGCTCGCCGCCGTGCGCTCGGTTGCCGAGACCGCCCAGCACGCGCTGCTCAAGCCCGTGCCGGAGACAGTCGGCCCGTTCCAGGCGGCCGTCCGCTACAGCGCCGCGGCGGCCGAGGCCCGTATCGGCGGGGACCTGTACGCACTGATCCCCACGCCGTACGGAGTGAGGCTGATCGTCGGCGATGTACGCGGCAAGGGACTGCCGGCCGTGGGGACCGCCGCACTGGTACTCGGTGTCTTCCGTGAGGCCGCCTACGACGAGCCCGATCTGATCGCCGTCGTCGACAGGATCGAACGGAGTCTGGCACGCAACCTCGGTCATGACGACTTCGTCACCGCCGTGGTCGCCGGATACCCGCAGGCAGGGCAGCTGGAAGTGGTGAACTGCGGACACGCGCCTCCGCTGCTGGTCCGCGCATCCGGTGCCGTCGCGGCGGTGGAGCCGACGCACCCGGCCCCGCCCCTCGGGCTGCGTGCCCTCGCGGACCACGCTCCCGACCTCCAGGTGCTGCCCTTCGACGACGGGGACCAGCTGCTGCTCTACACCGACGGCGTCACCGAGGCCCGCGACCAAGGCCGTGCGTTCTATCCCCTCGCCGAAGGGCTGGCACGGCACGTGTCCCACGAACCGGCACGCACCCTCGGCGCCCTCCATGACGAACTCCTGGCGCACGTGGGCGGACGACTGCACGACGACGCGGCGCTGCTCCTGATCCGCAAACCGGCCCTGCCGGAAGTGGCCATTCCCGAGCCGGCGTCCGAGGCCGGACGTGGCAGTGCGGCCCCGGCTGCCGAGGCCCTGTGACCGGCGGCGGGGTGGGTGAGCGAGAAGCCGCGCGGTCCGGGTGCCGTCCCGTTCCCTTTCACGGACGCCGTGTTGCGGAATTCGAGGTTGTCGTGGCCTCTTCTGTCCGGAGTGCTGACAGGGCGAAGATGGATATGTACATTGCGGCAGTCAAGAAGCTGCACAACGTCAGGTGTTCATGAGTCGTCACGGGTGGTCCTCGGCCTCCGACACGGGCTCACAGTTGCTTCTGCCAGGAGGGGCCCATGCAAAGGCGCATTCTCGGGCTTGCCGTAGTGATGATCACGGCCGTCGGCGCGGCCGGGTGCGGGTCGTCGGACACGGGGTCGAGCGGTTCGTCGTCCTCGGGCGGGACCACCAAGGTCAAGGTCGGCATCATCCCGATCGTCGACGTGGCGCCGCTCTATCTCGGCGAGGAGAAGGGGTTCTTCCGCAGCCGGGGCATCGAGCTGGAGATGGTGAGTGCCCAGGGCGGCGCGGCGATCGTCCCCGGTGTGGTGAGCGGTCAGTTCCAGTTCGGCTTCAGCAACACGACGTCGCTGATGATCGCCCAGGTCAAGGGCGTGCCGATCAAGTCCGTGGCCAACGGCGCGGCGTCCAACGGCAAGGTCGGCGCCGACGTCACCGGTGTGGCGGTCAGGAAGGACAGCCCGATCAAGTCGGCCAAGGACCTTGCCGGGCACACGGTGGCGGTGAACACCCTGCAGAACATCGGCGACACCACGGTCCGCCACTCGGTCCGGGAGGCCGGCGGCGACCCGTCGAAGGTCAAGTTCGTCGAGATACCGTTCGACCAGATGCCGGCCGCTCTGGACGACGGGCGGGTGGACGCCGCCTGGATGGGCGAGCCCGCCTCGACGATCGCCAAGTCGCAGGGGGCCCGCGTCGTGGCCTCGCCTTTCGCCGAGACGGACCCGAAGCTCACCGTGGCCACGTACTTCACCTCGGCCAAGCTCGCGCAGCAGAACCCCGAGCTGGTGAAGAACTTCACCGCGGCCATGGCCGAGTCACTGCGGTACGCCACCGACCACCCCGACGAGGCACGCCAGGTCCTCACCACCTACACGAAGATCAGCGGCGACGTCCTGAAGAACCTCACGCTGCCCAGTTGGCCGGCGGAGGTCGACATGCCCTCCCTGGAGAAGCTGGCCTCACTGGGGGAGACGGACGGCCTGTTCGGTGACAAGAAGCCTGACCTGGACACGCTGTTCTCATGACCAGCGGCCAGCTGCCGGCGGCGACGAGACAGCGCCGGCCGGTTCGAGCCCTTGGCCGTCCGGCTGTCAGCCGTACTCGGGCTGCCACATGGCGTCCTGGATCTGCTGGATCACGTCGTCGAGGCCGGCCCGGGCGACGCCGTCCGCTTCTGCGCGGCGGACGACGGCCGCGGCGACCACGGCCGACGAGGTGCGCAAATTCTCCACCTCCGGCAGCAGCGCGGAGCCGGGCTGCGACAGGTCGGCGAGGCCTGCGACGGCTTCCGCCGCGGCCTGGAGCATGCCGTCGGTAATCCGCTCGGCGCGGGCCACCACGGCGCCCAGCCCCAGCCCCGGGTAGAGGAGGGCGTTGTTGGCCTGGCCGATGTCGTACGTGGTGCCGTCCAGCTCCACCGGCGGTACCGGGATGCCGACGGCGACCAACGCCCTGCCGCCGGTCCACCGCAGCACGTCCGCGGGCATGGCCTCGATCTTCTCCGTGGGGTTGGACAGCGGCAGCACGACCGGCCGGTCCACGTGGCGGGCCATGGAGCGCACCACGTCCTCGGTGAAGGCACCGTGCTGGGTGGAGGTTCCCACCAGCACGGTCGGCCGCACCTGGTCCACCACGCTCGGCAGGTCGGCCGGCCGGTCGTCGGGCCACTCGTCGTCGGGGCGCGCGTACGGTTCCTGGTAGTCACGCAGACCTTCCGTGGACCGCCGTAGCAGGCCCTGGCGGTCCACGCACCAGATGCGCCGGGTGGCCTCCTTCCGGTCCAGCCCGTCGCGGACCATCGCGTCCCGCAGCTGGTCGGCGATGCCCACGCCCGCCGTCCCGGCGCCGAAGACCACGACCCGCTGCTCCCGCATGGGCGTGCCGGTGACCCGCACCGCGTTCATGACGCAGGCCAGCGTGATCGCACCGGTGCCCTGCATGTCGTCGTTGAACGTGCAGATCTTCTCGCCGTACTGCTGGAGGATGCGGCGGCCGTTTCCGGGGCCGAAGTCCTCCCAGTGCAGCAGCGCCTGCGGGAACAGCTCGCCCACCGCCTCCACGAACGCGGCGACGAACGCGTCGTAATCCTCGCCACGCACCCTGCTGTGCCGGTTGCCGACGTACAGCGGCTCGTTGAGCAGTGCCTGGTTCCCGGTGCCGACGTCGAGCATCACGGGCACGGCCCGCCCCGGGTGGATGCCCGCGGCCGCGGTGTAGACCGCCAGCTTGCCGACCGAGATCTGCATACCGCCCACGCCCCAGTCGCCGATGCCGAGGAGCTGCTCCGCATCGGTGGCCACCACCAGGTCGACGTCGTCGGGGCCCAGGCCCAGCGCCTCGAACGCGGGGCGTACGTCCTGGGGACGGTCGATGGACAGGTACACCCCGCGCGGCCGCCGGTATTCGTGGCTGTACCGCTTGATCGCCTCGCCCACGGTCGGGTCGTACACGATCGGCAGGAGCTCGGTGAGGTGGTCGGTGAGCAGCCGGAAGTAGAGGACCTCGTTGCGGTCGTGGAGCTGCTCCAGGTACACGTTCTTCGCCAAGTCGTCCGGCTGCGACCGCAGTTGCTCCCAGGCGCGGCGCGCCTGGAGTTCCAGGGACAGCACCGCGGGCGGCAGCATCCCGACCAGGCCGTGCCGATCCCGCTCCTCCTGGGTGAAGGCGTTGCCCTTGTTGCCCAGCGGGTCGGCGAGCAGCGCACGGCCGCCCGGGTCCCTCCTGCCGGCGGGACCCTTCCCCCTCCCGTTGTGGCCGTCTGATGCGCGATTCCGGGGCGGGACCATCGGGACTCCTCACGTCGGACGCCCTGCCGTCAGGGCTCTGCTCTGCCAGGCGTCCCGGGTACCCCGTCCGGCGCGGCAGGGGCCCCGTCAGCCCGTCCTTTACCGCCCTTTTGAGGTGGCCGTACGCCGCGCGCCGCCCTGCCCCGGCCCACATCACCTCGTATCGCCCTACCTGGCCCAGCGCACCGCCGCAAGCGGGCGGTGAGCCGCAGTTCCCCGTCCGCCGCCACGACCAGGGGTGCCCGGATCCGGCCGCATCCCGGGGGCCATCCCCATGACCGAGGGCGTGGGCCAGTTCGCCGGGGGCCGGCGCGTCGTGGGATGGGATGGTCCGGTCCGGCGCAGCGCGACTTGGGGCGGCGAGGGCCCGGCGCTGACAGCGCGGGCCGGTGGCAGCCGGTTCAGCGACTCAGCGACCTCGGTTCAGCCACTGCGTGTACCAGTCCCGGAAGTCCGGTCCCGGGCTCAGGGAGTCGCCGCAGCCGAGGTCGTCCGTCCACACCTGCCCCCGGGCGGGGCCGGTGACCACCAGCCGGTGGAAGGAGCCGCACCCGATCTCCGCGACGACCAGCGAGCCGGTGAACCAGCACGGCGAGAAGTCCTCCTCGCCCGGGGCGTGCTCGGCGCAGACGGACCGCTCGGGTGAGGGGGTGAACGGCCCGGTGTGCGGAAAGGGGATGGACAGCAGATCCAGGTCTTCCTGCTGGTCCAGCCAGGCTTGGCCGCCGAATTCGTACAGGCCGTAGGCCGGCCCGGCGCCCCCACCGCTCACCGTGGTGAGGAACGAGCGGTAGGAAGCCGGAAGCGCGAAGCGGTGCTGACGCTCGTAGCGGGCCACGACGGAGTCCGGTACCGGCGGGGCCGCCACCCACCGGTGCCTGCGCGCAGGGAGGACTTGGCACTCGGGATCGGCCTCGGCCATCACCCGGATCCGCTCACGCACCTCGTCGGCATCCCACATGGCCCCGCACGTTACCGCCGTCACCCCGGTGGCCGTGCCACGGCGTTCACTCCGTTGCTCACCCCCGGCGATGAGTTTCTATGCGAAAGGGAGTCTCGTCTCCTCGTCGGCACGGGGCGAAACCACCGGCCCGCTCGGGTGCTCCCGCGGGTCCAGGTCCTCAAGCGCGGCCAGCACCCGCGCGAGGGCGGGATTGCGCGAATGCCGCGGCCACAGCAGATGCAGCTCCACCGGTCGGGGCACATGCGTGGCCAGCGGGATGAACGCGACATGGGGAATGCGGAGCAAGGTGGCGGAGGCGGGCACGAAGGCGACGCCCCGCCCGGCGGAGACCAGCCACAGCATGGTGAGGATCTGGCTCACGCTGTGCACCACCCGTTCCTGGGCCAGCGGGACCATGCTGACCATCAGGTCGTGGAAGTACCGGGCCTTGCGCTGCGAGTGGAAGATCAGCGGTTCGCCGGTCAGGTCGTCGGCGCGAGCGGGCCGGTCCAGGTCGGCCAGCCGATGGCCGGCGGTCACCGCCAGCAACAGCGCCTCCTGCTGGATCAGGCGCGAGTCGAAGAGTTCGGAGTCGAACGGCGGGCGGGCGAGCCCGAGGTCGATGTCCTCGCCGGCGAGGGCGTCGATCTGCTCGCGCGTCACCATCTCGAACAGCTCGATGCGGACCTCCGGCAGGCTCTGCTCCAGCCGGTTGAGGATGCGGCCGAGCGTGCCGAAGGTCGACGCGGCGGTGAAGCCGAGCCGCACCACGCCACGGGAACCCGAGTGGATACGGCGGGCCAGGTCCGGGGCGGCCTCGGCGATCGCCAGGATGCGCCTGGCCTCGACCAGGAACGCCTCACCGGCAGGTGTGAGAGCCACACGCTGCTTGTCCCGGTCGAGGAGCCGCACGTCAACGGCCGCTTCGAGCTTCTGGATCTGACGGCTCAACGGCGGCTGGGTCATGCGCAGTCGTGCCGCCGCCCGGCCGAAGTGAAGTTCCTCGGCAACAGCGACCAATCCACGCAATTGCTCCAAGGTATACGTCATGCAAGAAAGGTATCAGCCCATACGCTAACGGAGTTGGACAGGCATGACAGGCGGCCATAAGCTGCGCGACACCGTGGACCGAGCTCTGTATCACATCTCCACCCAACTCGCTTGAGGGAGACGCTCATGCACACCAGGCTTCGGTTTCAGCGCCGCATAGCCGCGGTCGCTGTGCTCGCCGCCGTGATCGTGCTGCCCGGCTGCGGTGGCAACGTCGGAGATGAGGGATCAAAGGACCAAACCTCGTTCCCGGACCGGGCCATCACCCTGCTCGTCGGGCAGGACCCCGGCGGCAGCACCGACCTCATCGCCCGCGCGGCCGCCGAACCTGCCGGCGCCGACCTCAACGAGACCATCACGGTTGTCAACAAGCCTGGCGCCAATGGCGCGGTCGCCGCAAAGGAGTTGGCCGGCGCCAAGGCCGACGGCCACACTCTCATGCTCTTCGTGGGCTCACTGGCCTACATTACGCCCTTGGCCGTGTCCGCTGACGAAGCCGTCGACATCAACGACTACGAAGTCATCACCGGCCTGTCCCAGGACGACTACGTCCTGGTCGCCAGCCCCAAGTCCGGTTTCAAGACGGTCAAGGACATCGTCGATGCCGACCGCTCGATCAAGTACGGTACGACCGGCGTCGGTACGGGCAGCCACCTCAGCCAGGCGCTGCTGTTCTCCCAGGCGAAGGTGAAGGCGACCGCCGTGCCGTTCGACGGCGGAGCCCCCACACTCACCGCCGTCCTGGGCGGTCAGGTCGACGTCGCCTCGATCCAGCTCGGTGAGGCCCAGCCCCAGATCGAGGCCGGGAAGATCGCCCCTCTCGTCACCTTCGCGGAGAAGCGGCCCACGTACATGGCCGACATCCCCACCGCGGTCGAGGCCGGCTACGACGTCCCGGTGCAGCAGTCGCGTGCCGTCGTCGCCCCGAAGGGCACTCCCAAGGAGGTTGTCGACCGGCTACGGACGGCGTTCGGCAAGGCTTTCGAGGACAAGAAGTACCAGGACTTCAACACACAGCGGCTGCTCACACCCAACGAGGTCGAGGGCGCCGAGCTGCTCAAGCAGTGGACCGGTTCACTGGAGAAGTACCGTGCGCTCGCCGACGAGTACCAGATCGACATGAGCGGAAACTGAGGAGCATGTCCACCGAGACCCCGGCGGCCGCCGACGAACCCTCCGACGACGCCCGGCCGCCGGCAGCGGGCACGGTGACCAACCTGGTCACGGCCACAGTCGTCGTGGTTCTCGGTGGCGCGGCGCTCGCCGGGGCATGGAACCTGGGCCTGGGCAGCCCCTCGAAACCCGGGCCGGGCACCTGGCCGGCCCTGGTGAGCACAGCACTGATCATTCTCGGCGTGTTCCTGGCCGCCGCTGCCCGACGCATGGACGACGCCGAGCAGTTCACCCGCACCAGCCTCCTGGTGATCGTGGCGGTCGGGACCATGGTGGCCTACGTAGCGGTCATCAGCGTGATCGGCTTCGAGATCCCCACAGCCCTCCTGGCCTTCTTCTGGCTGCGGATCCTGGGCCGGGAGAGCTGGCGTACGTCCATCGTCGTCAGCCTCGGCGCCACCTGCGCGTTCTACGCCCTGTTCGTCGGCGCGCTGAAGGTGGCCATCCCGCACCTGTTCTGACCGCACACCACCGCACGTTTGTGAGGAGCGTTGGACGTGTCCCCCGTGCTCGACGGCTTCGCCGTCGTCCTTGAGCCGACCAACCTGTTGTACTGCCTCGTCGGTGTCGTCATCGGCATGCTGGTCGGTGTCCTGCCCGGCCTGGGACCAGCCGCCACCATCGCCATTCTGCTTCCGATCACCCTGGGCCTCGAACCCGTCACCGCGATCATCATGGTGGCGGGCATCTTCTACGGAGCCCAGTACGGCGGCACCATCACCTCCGTACTGCTGCGCCTCCCCGGTGAAGCGTCCTCCGTCGTCACCGTCTTCGACGGCCACGCCCTCGCCCGCCAAGGCAAGGCCGGCACCGCGCTGGGCATCGCCGCCATCGGCTCCTTCGTCGGCGGCACCCTCGCCATCATCGCCCTCAGCGTGGTCGCCCCCCTGGTCGCCGAATTCGCCCTGGACTTCGGCCCACCCGAATACACGATGCTGGCGCTGCTCGGCATCCTGCTGGTAGCCACCGTCTCAGGCGGCGGCATGCTCAAAGCCCTCATCGCCGCCGCCGTCGGCCTGCTGCTCGCCACCGTCGGCCGGGACGGCTTCACCAGCGCCGAACGGTTCACCTTCGACAGCCTGTCACTCGCGGACGGCCTGGACTTCGTCCCCATCGCCATGGGTCTCTTCGGCCTGGGCGAGATCCTCTACACCCTGGAGGCACGCCACCGCGCGGCCCACACCCCCACCAAGGTCGCCAACGTCTGGCCCAGCCGCTCCGACCTGCGCCAGTCCTCCGGCGCGATCGGCAGAGGCGGCGTCATCGGCTTCGTCCTCGGCATTCTCCCCGGCGGCGGCGCGGTCCTCGCCTCCCTCGCCGCCTACGCCGTGGAAAAACGCCGATCACGTACTCCGGAGCGCTTCGGCCGCGGCGCCGTCGAAGGTGTCGCCGCACCCGAGACCGCCAACAACGCGGCCGCCACATCCTCGTTCATCCCACTGCTGTCCCTCGGCCTGCCCGCCAACGCCACCATGGCGGTCATCTTCGGCGCCCTCCTGATCCAGGGTGTCACCCCCGGCCCTCAACTCGTCACCGAGCACCCCGAGCTGTTCTGGGGCGTGGTGAACTCGATGTACATCGGGAACATCCTGCTGCTCATCATGAGCATCCCGCTCGTGGGACTGTTCGTACGCATCCTGCGCATACGCCCGACCATCCTCGCCCCCATCACCGTCCTCATCACCCTCATCGGCGCCTACACCGTCAACAACAGCGTCTTCGACATCGGACTCGTGGTCTTCTTCGGCGTCCTCGGATACCTCATGAAGAAACTCGGATTCGACCCCGGCCCACTCGTCCTCGCCTTCGTCCTCGGATCACTCCTGGAAAGCTCACTCCGCCGCTCACTGCTGCTCTTCGAAGGCAACCCCGGCGGCTTCCTCACCCGCCCGATCTCGGGAACGCTGCTCGCGCTCTTCCTCGCCGTCGCGCTGGTGCCGGCCGCCTGGGCGATCTGGCGCAACCGCAGAACCAACCCCCAACACAGCAAGGAACCGGTATGACCGTCCTCGTCGGCTACCTGCCCACCCCGAAGGGAACGCCGTGTTCTCGGCCGCCCTGGACGAAGCGGCACGACGACGCGAGGCCCTCGTCGTCCTGAGCAGCCCCCGGGACGGCGCCCTCGTCAGCACGGAACTGCCCCCGCCAGATGAAATCGACACGCTCCAAGCCCGCTCAAAGCGGGTCCACGGGCACCGGCGCGCCTCTGGTGTTGCTGCACACTCTGCGCACGCAGGCCGAGCACTTCCGCTTCCTCATGCCGATGATCTCCCACCAGTACACCGTGTACGCCCTCGATCTGCCGGGGATGGGCTACTCCGAGATCGTGCCCGGCTCGTCGTACGACGAGCCGGCGCTGCGCGCGGGCGTCGAGCGGCTCCTGACCGAACTCGACCTCTACGACGTGACATTGGTCGGGGAGTCGTCCTTGGTCCGCGCCGGATCGATCACGTGGGTCGCGCCGAGCTCGGTCTCCAGCTTCAGCCGTTCCGGATTGACGTCGACCGCGACGATGGTCGTGCACCCGGCCGCCTTGGCGGCCATGACCGCGCTCAGTCCGACCGCGCCGAGACCGAACACGCCCAGGCTCTGGCCGGGGGCGGGCCGCAGGACGTTGAACACGGTGCCGGCGCCGGTCATCAGACCGCAGCCGAGGGGGCCGAGGATGTCCAGCGGCACGCCGTCGTCGACCTTGACCGCGTTGCGCACGCTGGCCACCGCGTACGCGCCGAACGAGGACTGGCCGAACCAGCTGCCGTGGACGTCCTCGTCGCGGCGGCCCATGGTCGCGGTCCCGTCGAGGCGGGTGCCGAAGTAGTTCAGCGCGGCGAACAGTTCGCAGTAGACGGGGTGCCCGGCCGTGCAGGTCGCGCATTCCCGGCAGGAGTCGAAGCTGAGTACGACGTGGTCGCCCACCGAGAGCGTCTACACGGCACCCCCGACGGCGTGGACCACGCCCGCGCCCTCATGGCCGAGGACGACCGGGAGCGGCAGTGGGACGCCGCCGGACTGTGCCGTGAGGCCGGTGTGGCAGACGCCGACGCCCGCGATCCGGACCAGTACCGCGTCGGGGGCCAGCTCGCCGAACTCGACCTCCTCGATGGACAGTTCGGTGCCGGGCTCCCTGAGGACGGCGGCGTTCCCTTTCATACGCTCTCCTTGGTGCGGTCCGCGACGGGCGGCAGTACGAGGTCGTAGACCCGTCGGTCCAGTCGTCGCGACAGGTCGATGTGGACGAACTTCTCCTCGTTGTACTCGTCGAGCGCGTGGGGACCGAGTTCGCGGCCGAGGCCGCTGTGCTTGACGCCGCCGAAGGGGTACTCGACGCTGACCATGTGCCAGTCGTTGATCCACACGGTGCCTGACTCGAGGCGCCCCGCCACCTCGATGGCGGCATCGACGTCCTCACTCCACACCCCCGCCGACAGCCCGTACTCGCTGTCGTTGGCGATGGCGACCGCCTCGTCGACGCTGCCGTACGGGATGACGCAGAGGACGGGGCCGAAGATCTCCTCCTGGGCGATGCGCATGTCCGGGCGGACACCCGTGAAGACGGTGGGCCCCACCCAGAACCCCGGGCCCTCGGGCGTCGATCCGCTGTACGCGAGGGTGGCGCCTTCCTTCTGCCCCAGTTCGATGTAACCGAGGATCCGCTCGCGCTGTTCGACGGAGACGACCGGGCCGAGGTCGGTGTCGAACTCGGCCGGATCGCCGATCTTCATCGTCTTCGCCCGCTCGATCAGCCTGGCGACGAAGTCGTCGTGGAGGGCCTCGGGGAGCAGCAGCCTGGTGCCGGACTCGCAGGCCTGCCCCGAGTACAGCATGCAGGCGAACAGTGCGCCGTCGACCGCCGTGTCCAGATCGGCGTCGGCGAGCACGACGTTGGCGCCCTTGCCCCCCAGCTCCAGCGTGACCCGCTTGACGTTGTCCGCCGCCAGCCTGCTGATCTCCCGGCCCACGGCGGTCGAGCCGGTGAAGGCGATCTTGCGTACGTCCGGATGCACGGCCAGCCGCGCGCCCACCTCCTCGCCCTCCCCGGTGACGATGTTGAGGACGCCCGGCGGGAGTCCGGCCTCGTGGGCGGCCTCGGCGGGGGCGAGGAGGGTGAGGGGGGTCTTCTCGTCCGGCTTGAGGACGATGCAGTTGCCTGCCGCGAGCGCGGGACCGAGTTTCCAGACGGCCAGCAGGAGGGGGAGGTTCCAGGGGACGATGCCGGCCACGACGCCGATGGGCTCCCTGCGGACCACTCCGGTGGCGAGCGTGGGATAGGACAGCTGCGGGCCGGGGCGCTCGAGGGCGTAACTCCGGGCGAGGTCGGCGAAGTACTGCAGATGAGAGATGGAGTAGCCGACGTGGAAGGCCATGGCCTGCCGGATCGTGACTCCGTTCTCCTTGATGTGCGGCTCGACGAGTTCGTCCATCCGCTCGGCGAGCTTCGCCACGATCGCCGACATCACCTCGGCCCGTTCCTCGGGGCTCTTGCCGCGCCATTCGCCGCGCTCATGAGCCCCCGGTACCGGCATCGAGAGCGGCGGTCAGCCGGTGACCGACGCCGAGGGAAAGCCCGTCTCCTCGCGCTGGTTCGGCCAGTCCTCGTTCGCCACCCACGCCGTGGTGGACGTACGCAGCACGGTCGTCGTCGACCCGGATCTGCCGCTGGAGCTCCTCGCCCCAGTGGGCTGCGGCATCCAGACCGGCGCCGGATCGATCCTGCTCGCCCTCGGCGTCCGCGCCGGTTCGCGCGTCGTGGTGTTCGGCGTGGGCGGCGTGGGTCTCGCGGCCGTGATGGCGGCCAAGGTCGCCGGGGCCGCCACGATCGTGGCGGTCGATCTGCACGAGAACCGGCTCGACCTGGCCCAGGAACTCGGCGCCACTCATGTCCTGCTGGGCAGCGTCGGCGACGTTCCTCGGCAGCTCCGCAAGATCACCGGGGGAGGAGCCGACTACATCCTGGACACCACCGGGGCCCCGGAGGTGATCAGGGACGGGGTCGACAGCCTGCGGGGCAGGGGAACCATCGGCCTGGTCGGCGCCCAGTCCCGCGACCTCGTCCTCGGCCCCGCCGCTCTGTCCACCGGCAAGGGAACCCCGATGTGTTTGCGTGCCGCCTCGCCCGACTCCCCCATGCGGGGAAGCGCTTCGACGCGCAACCTCTCGACTCGATGGAGGTTCCATGCGGGTTGGCCCGTTCTCTCTGTCGCCAGGTTGCGCTAGGCTCCCGCCCCGCGTTGAAGCGCTTCGACGATCGATGCCTTCGATGTGGGGGAAGGCCTTTCGACTCAATGGAGAGTTCTATGCCGAGTTCAGCCGGTTTCACTCGCCGCCAGGTTATGACGACCTCCGCGGCCCTCGCCGTCGCGGCGCTGTCCACGCCATCGGCCGCCCAGGCCGCTGCCCGGTCCACTGGTTCCGCCGCGTCGGCGTCCGCACTGGACGTAGTCGCAGACATGCAGCCCGGCTGGAACCTGGGCAACAGCTTCGAGGCCATCGGCGCCGACGAGACGGCGTGGGGCAACCCTCGGGTGACCCAGGCGTTCTTCCGCAAGGTGAAGGCGCAGGGCTTCAAGAGCATCCGGATACCGGTGACCTGGGGCCAGCACGAGGGTCCTGCTCCGGCCTACACCCTCGACCCGGTGTTCCTGGCCAGGCTCAAGCAGGTGGTCGACTGGGCCCTGGCCGATGGTTTCTACGTTCTGATCAACATGCACGGCGACGCGTGGCAGTGGGTGCCGAACATGCCGGCCCAGCATGACGCGGTCCTGGCCCAGTACACGGCCACCTGGCAGCAGATCGCGGCCGCCTTCCGGGACGAGCCGCGACGACTGCTTTTCGAGAGCATCAACGAGCCCTTCTTCAACGGCAGTGCCGGCGACGAGCAGAACGCCGTCCTGATGAACGAGCTCAACACGACCTTCCACTCCGTCGTGCGCGCGACCGGCGGAGGCAATACCGACCGGCTGCTTGTCATGCCGACCCTGGGGGACACCCCGGATCAGCCCAAGATCGACACCCTGCTCGCCACCTTCGCCGCGCTCGACGACCCGAACCTCGTGGCCTCGATCCACTACTACAGCTTCTGGCCCTTCAGCGTGAACCTCGCCGGTTACACGACCTTCAACGCGGTCACCCAGCAGGATCTGACCGACACGTTCGACCTGCTGCACAGGTCCTTCGTGGCCAAGGGGATCCCGGTCGTCGTCGGTGAGTACGGGCTGCTCGGCTGGGATTCCGGCCCCGGCACGGTCGAACAGGGGGAGACGCTCAAGTACCTCGAGTATCTCGGCTACTACGCGCGGTACCGGGGCTTGACCACGATGCTGTGGGACAACGGCAGTCGCTTCAACCGCCGCACCATGCAATGGAACGACCCGAGCCTCTATGCGCAGATACGTTCGAGCTGGACCGGGCGCTCCGGTACCGCGTCCACCGATCAGCTCTTCGTGCTCAAGGGCAAGACCCCGACGGACGCGACGGTCACGCTGAACCTCAACGGCACCAGGCTGATGAGGATCGATGTCGGCACCCGCCACCTGGTCCGGGGCGTGGACTACACCGTCAGCGGCAACACGCTGACCATCGCAGCGGCGACGCTCAGCCGGCTGACCGCGTCGCAGGAGCACGGTACGAATGCCGTTCTCTCCCTCCGGTTCACGGACGGAATTCCCTGGGTCATCAACGTCATCACCTATGACAAGCCGGTGCTGACGAGCGCGACGGGTACGACGACCTCGCTGGTGATACCCACCGCGTTCAACGGCGACAAGCTGGCGACCATGGAAGCCGTCTACGCCGACGGCACCGCCGCCGGTCCGCAGTCCTGGACGACGTACAAGCAGTTCAATGTGGCCTTCACGCCGGACTACACCGCAGGCACGATCACCTTGCCGACCGCGTTCTTCGACGGTGTCACCGACGGCGCCGCCGTGACCCTCACCTTCCACTTCTGGAGCGGGGCGATCTTGACGTACACGTTGACCAGGTCCGGCACCGCGGTCACGGGCACCTCCGCCTGAAAACGGTCTGTCAGCAATGGGAGGGTGTCTCATGTGGTGAGTTCGGCGAGCTTCTTGTAGCAGGTCAGTGCTGCTGCGAGGCCGAGGAGGGCGAGGAAGTGACTGCCCTCGCGTTCGTATCGGACGGTGAGCCGGCGGTAGCCGAACAGCCAGGAGATCGACCGCTCGGTCTTCCAGCGGTGGCGGCCGAGCCGCTCGCCGGACTCGCCCCCGGACGCGCGATCCGCGGGATCTGGCGGCGGGCGCGGAGCCAGGTGAGGTGGTCGGCGGAGTAAAGCGCCTAATAGGCATGTGGGTTGGCCGGTTGGGCCGATCGGCAGGGGCCAGAGTGGGACGTCTGGGATATACGCAGCGCCAGGAGTGCTTCGACAAGACGGACGCGGCTCAGGCCCCTGCCATGTCGGCTCCAGTCGCCGTACCGTGCCGTGATTCGAGCCGTTCCCAGAGCCACCTCCCAATCGGCCAGAGCCTTCGAGCTCTTCACGAGAGCGAGGACTTTGGGCAGGGCTGGGGCCACGGACGGCTGATGGGGTGGTGCGCCCGAGATCGCTTCAATTAGGTCGCCGGGTGGTCCTGCCGCGGCTTGATGCCGACCGACAGCGAAGCCCTGGCGCCGAGTCCGTCCAACACCGCCCGGTGCAGCCGGAGCCACAGGCCCGCCTCGGTCCACACTGCGAACCGGCGATGTGCGTAGCGGGACAAGGCCAGCCGCAGCCGGAGGCAGCCGGTGAAGACCCAGTCGCTCGCTCGGGTGATTTGGATGTCGGGGTGAGTCTGCCTGGTAGGTGTGGTGTGGCGCTGTGGGGTCGTCTCGCAAGGACGTGGACGCCACCCAGGCCCGCCAAAACCACGGGTGGTGTCCGGAACGGACCTCCAATCGGTGCCAGCGAAGTCTCCAGGATTGCCGTCCTGGAGGCCTTCGTATACCTGGCCCCGCATCAGAGGCAGGCGTCCCCACCGCGGCTCGACCGAGATCGACTCGGAGTGCCGCCAGAGGAGTTACAGCCTGATCGACACCGCCCCGACCTCGGCCGACTCAGGGCCAGAACAGAGGGCGATTTCCTCTGACTGGCTCCGAGCAGCTCGGGTCGAACCCGGGTTGAATCAGAGCGCTTTCCTCTGACTGTCTCCGATCGCCTCTGCAACCCGACCTAGCAGGTCACAACCGATCCGGCCCGCGAAAGCGCAGGTCAGAAAGGTGCCTCAGGAAACGCGGAGTTCGGTGACACCGACGTGCGGTTCGTCCTCGAGCACGTCATCGAGGAGTACGCGCGCCACGTCGGCCACGCGGACCTCCTCCGCGAAGCCATCGACGGTGCGGTCGGCGAGTGACCCGCCCTCCTGCCGTAGGCCGTACCGCCTCTCAAGGGGTGAGCACAGCCGGTCGGTTGTCCGGATACGGGCGTTCCGCGGGGAGGAGTCGCCGGGCAGCATCCAGGTCCTCGTCCCGAACCAGGGCGTGGATCCTGTGCGCGAGTGGGGTCACGTCGGTGATGGAGACCGTCCACTCGTCCGCGTAGCGGTGTGCCGCCTCGCCGGTGAGCCCCAGTTGCAGCGAGCGATGGCCAAGAGGTCGTAGGCGCAGGTCACGCTCGGGGTCCCATTGCACTCGGGCCGGTGCCCGCTGCAACTGGCGTTTCCAGGTGGCGCGGTCGGGATGCAGTCCGTGCTCGTAGTGCGTCAGGCAGGCGTGCTCCAGCGCCCACTCGAAGCCCTCACGGGTGATCTCGACGGCGAGGACGGTCTCCTGGCCTTCCTTGGTGCCCCACCCGCAGCGATACATCATCCAGAGGAACGACGGCTTGATCCAGGTCATGCGGTCCCGCTGCCAGGCCGCTGGAAAGCGGCCGTCCCGGGCCGCGGACAGGCCGATCTCCGGTCTGTACGCCTGATACACGGTGACCGTGGAGGCCGTGTAGAGGGCGCGGATCTGGTGCTTGGGTTCTGTCACGGAGCCAGAGTGGCTGGCGCTGTTCGATGCGCGCCATCGAATTGTCCCAAGCCCCGGCTGCCGGCAACGTCTGGAGTATCCGCAACGGTGGCAGCAGGTGCGACAGTCGTGGCGGCTCCGACCTGGCACGAACGCCAGGGCGCGCCCCCCGGCAGCGGGCGAAATGGGTCGAAGCGAGAGGCTGGGCGCTGGTGGTTTGCGGCCGTGGATCTCTTCTCGCGCACCTCCCGGACGCGGCGGAGCCGCCCGCCGAAGGGCTCGCCCGGTCGCGAGAGTTGCTGGAGAAGATCGCCGGTGCGGCGTTTCCCCCCGCCGTTCTCGGACAAGGACGCGCTGCTGACCGGCACCGGACGGCGTGCCCCTGCCGAAGCGGAACAGTCGTCATCAGCCCAACAGGCGGCCTGCCCGGCGGCGCCTAAACCGGCGCGAAGGCGCGCAGTTCGTCCGCGCCGGCTCGCACGACGCCGTAACTGTGCTCCGGCACCTCGTTCCAGGCTCCTGGCAGATCGCCCAGGGGCTCGGACACGACGAGGCGTGTTTCCTCGGACAGGTTCTGCAGGAACGACATGTCGGGGTGCAGCGCCCGTAGTGAGTCCACGCGGCTGCTGTAGTACAGCGAGCGGGCGTCGCCCTCGCTGGCGTAGCGGAACGCCCAGACACTCGTGCCGTCGGTGGTCGCGACGGTCATCTGCAGCGGGGCGGCGATGCCGTGTGCGTGGCCTGTGCGCTCAACCAGCCCGGCCATCCGGGCCACCGCACCAGGAGGGTCGTCCTCGAGTCCGAACGTGAGGGCCAGGAAGAACATCACCTCGGAATCCGTGGACCCCTCGATGTCGGCGAACAGCGAAGGGTCCACGGCCAGGCAGAGTTCCCTGCGCAACAGCGGGAAGCCGGCAATGGCTCCGTTGTGCATCCACATCCAGCGGCCGTGCCGGAAGGGGTGGCTGTTGGTCTGCTGCACGGCCGTACCCGTCGACGCGCGGATGTGGGCGAAGAAGAGGGGAGACGTGACGTGCCCGGCGATCTCCCGGAGATTGCGGTTGTTCCATGCCGGTCCGGTCTCGCGGACGACGGCCGGGGTGCTGAGGTCGGGGTCCTGCGCGTACCAGCCGACGCCGAAGCCGTCCCCGTTGGTCGTCTCCACGCCCAGGCGGGAGTGCAGGCTCTGGTCGATGAGTGAGTGCGCTGGTTTGTACAGGATGGTTTCGAGGAGTTGAGGGGTTCCCGAGTAGACGAGCCACCGGCACATGGCGATCACCCTTTCCACGCCCGACACCGACGCCCTCCCGGCTGATGTCGCGGCGGGACGGGCCGATGGTCATCACCGACCCGGGGAAGCGGCCGAGCCTCGGCGGCCGGAGAGCACGCGGGCGTATCCGGCCGCGCACCGCGTGCAGGTTGGCACGCGGTTTCTCCTCCCACGGTCGCTCGTCAAGCCGTTGATCGCATACGGACGCAGCACGGAAGCGAACATGCCGGTCCGGCCTCCGGACCTCGCCGTGTGTTCCTTCCGGTGCCGCAGGCGGCGAGGGCGGCATGCGTACGGCAGGTCATGGCAACCCCTGAGCACTCCTGAACCGGTGCCCCACCGACGGCCGTGCGCAGGTCCGTCCGGCGTCAGCGGCCCTTGCGTACCCGGGCCGCCGCACGGGCTTCCGCGGTCTTGCGGGCCTCGGCGGCTTTGCGGGACTCCTTCGCGGGACGGCCCGGGCGGGTGCCGATGCCGCGGAAAGGGGCGTTGCCGGCCTTCGGGCCGACCGGAGGGCGCTTCGCCCCGGTGAGGGCGGTCAGTTTCTCCTCGCCGGAGCGTACGTGTGTGACCGTCGGCCGGATTCCGGCGTCGGACATCATCCGGTTCACGTCGCGCTGCTGGTTGGGCGTGACCAGGGTGACCACGCTCCCGGACTCCCCGGCGCGCGCCGTGCGCCCACCCCGGTGCAGGTAGTCCTTGGCGTCGGCCGGCGGGTCGACGTTGACGACGAGGTCGAGCGCGTCGATGTGAATGCCCCGTGCCGCGACGTTGGTGGCCACCAGAACGGTGATCTCACCGTTCTTGAACTGGCCGAGCGTGTGCATGCGCTGCGGCTGCGACTTCCCGCTGTGCAGGGCGGACGCCCGTACGCCGCTGGCCCGCAGGTGGCGGGTGAACTGGTCCACGCCGGCCTTGGTGTCCAGGAACATCAGCACCCGGCCGTCCCGCGCGGCGATTTCCGTCGCGGTCGCGTACTTGTCGGCGGCGTGGATGTTCAGCAGGTGGTGTTCCATCGTGGTGACCGAGCTCGCGAGCCGGTCGACCGACGCGAGCACCGGGTCGTTCAGGTGGTCGCGCACCAGCTGGTCGACGTTGCGGTCGAGGGTGGCCGAGAACAGCAGCCGCTGCCCGCCGGAGGGGAGCTGGTCCATGATGTCCGACACCTGCGGCAGGAATCCCAGGTCGCACATCTGGTCCGCCTCGTCCAGCACCGTGATCCGCACGTGGTTCAGGAGGCAGTCCCGGCGCGAGACCAGGTCGGCCAGCCGCCCCGGCGTCGCGATGACCACCTCCGCTCCGGTCTTCAGCAGTGCCGACTGCCGGTTGATCGACAGCCCGCCGACCACAGTCGCCAGTCGTACGTTCAGCACCTTCGCGTACGGCTCCAGCGCGTCGCTCACCTGCTGGGCGAGTTCCCGGGTCGGTACCAGGACCAGCGCGAGCGGCCGCTTCGACTCCGCTCGCACGCCTGCCGTCCGGACGAGCAGCGCAAGACCGAACGCCAGCGTCTTGCCGGAGCCGGTGCGTGCGCGGCCGAGGACGTCGCGGCCGGCCAGCGCGTTGGGCAGCGTCGCCGCCTGGATCGGGAAGGGTTCCGTCACCCCGAGGCCGGTCATCGTCTTCGTCAGCTCGGGCGGCAGCCCGAGCGCGTCGAAGGACGCGGCCGGCGGCAGGCCCGGGGCCACCGTCCGCGGCATCGAGAGTTCGCCCTGCGGCGCTGTCTCCCGCCGGGGCTTGCCGACACGGGGGAGCCCAGGGGTCGACGGCTTCGCGTTCATGGGGAACCTTTCTGATCCGACGCCCGGAACACGCCGGGGTCCGTACCCCTTGGTACGGACCCCGGCGGTGTCGAAGCGTGCCCCCATTTTACCAGCGGGCGCCCGTGTGCCCGCCGGTCCGGTGGGCCCGTGCACCGTACCGGCGGGCCATCGCCGCCGCACGACGGCGGACAGCTGATCGTCCGGGCGCGTCGGCAGGGTGCCGCCGGCTAGAAGCTGCCGTAGTTGACCTGCCAGGTCGGCAGGCCCATACGGCGCCACACGGCGACGACGCGGTCGCGGTCGTCCAGGGAGACCCGCACCGCGAAGCGGTGGCGCACGTGCCGGTCGAAGAGCTCGGCCTTCACCACGTCGTCGCGGCGGCCGTCGCCGGCGGCGCGCATCCACAGCTCGTCGTACGGGACCTCGTGCGCACGCAACCACGCCTCCGTTCGCTCGCGGTGCTCCTCACCGCGGCCGGAGAGCAGGACGATGACATCGCCGTCGGCGCTCCGGAAGGAGTGCAGCGCCCCCCGCACCGACACGTTGAGCAGGTCTTCCTCGCAGCGCGTGAAGTCGTAGGGCCCCCGGGCACCCCGGAGGGCGAGCGTGCCGTCGATGTCGCACATGACCGCCGAGGGAAGCGCCGGGTCGGCGGTGTACGGCTCGAAGGAGGGCTCGTCGTTCAGCCACTGAGCGGTGAGCCGCCAGCCACCCCTGCGGGCCTTGGTGTGCTTGTCGGCGAGGATCCGGATGATCTCCTCGCCGACCGTCCTGTCCCGCTCGGCGTCGCGCCGTATGCACTCCTCCACCGGTACGTCGGTGAAGTCGTGCACGACGAAGGTGGCCAGGCCCGCCACCGCTGCCTTCAGCCGCTTCGGGATGTGCGGTGTCATGTGTGTGTTGTCCACCACGACGTCGAAACCGCCGTCGACGGCCGCCCGCACCGCCGCGTCCTGGACCGCCAGCACGGTCTGCTCGTGCGCGTACGACTGCCCGCGCTCGGGTGCCGGGATGTCGAGCATCGCCCGCAGGTCGTCGAGGTTGACGCGACGCATCCGGCCCTCGGACTCCGCCTGCAGTCCGCGCGCGGCGGTCGTCTTCCCCGAGGCGGGGAGCCCCGTCATGACGTGTACAACGGGCACGGTCAGTTCTCCTCGTCGTTCTTGAACGGGTCGGACGCCTCCGGCCGGGCGGAGCGATACGTGACGAGCTCGGTCGGGCGCCCGTCCAGGCGCAGGAACACGGCGGGGCGCAGTGCCGCGTCGGGCAGCGCACTCGCGGCGCGGGCGAAGGCTCCCCGGTCACCGACGAGCGGGGCCAGGGACCGGAACGCCTCGTCGATCGCACGCTCGCGGTCGTCCACCTGCTTCTCGATTCCCGCGATGACGCCGCGCACCCAGGCGTCGAACTCGTCGGGCACCTGCTCCAGCAGCGCGTCCAGGGGCCTGCCACCGGACGCGTCGATGTCCTGGGCCGAGCAGCCGAGCGCCTGGGCCACCTGCTTGGCGGGCAGGCCCGCGAACCGCTGGATGCCGTGACCGCGCCAGATGTCCCGCTCGGTCACCCCGGTGAGCACCTTGTGGAGCCGGACGTACTCGGCCAGCTTGGCCTTGGCCCGTACGCCCGAGGCGAAGCGCAGCACGAAGCCCTCCGCGTCGGTGCCCGTGGCCGCCCCTCCGCCGGGCAGCCGGTTGGCCTCGGCCATGGCCAGCAGCTCGGCGAGCGGCATGGGGGGCCAGACGGTGACCACCGAGCCGATGCCACGCCAGCCGGCCGCGGCCTCGGCCAGGGCGACCTCCGTGCCGTCCTTGCCGAACGCGGCCAGCAGCACCAGGTCACGACGGTCGCCGTAGTCGACGACGATCCGGTTCTGCGGGTACAGGATCTCGGCGAGGTAGGTCACTCCGGGGACGAGCCCGGAGGTGTCCTTCCCGTCGAGCAGACGCTGCGCCCACGTGGCCTGGGTGCTGATGAACGACCCCTTGGACGCGACCCGCCACCGGCCCGCGTAGTGGAAGACCACTGCCAGGCTGCCGTCGACCTTGTCGTACACCTCGAACGGTTCGTCGGGGAGGCCGGGCGCGTACGGCTGACCGGCCTCGTGCTCACCGACGTTGAAGAACTTCGGCAGCGGCAGCGCGACGACCTCACCGGTGGTGTCGTCGGCCACGAGGCCGCGGCAGCGCGTGGTCACCCGGTTCCACACCCGCTCGTACTGGCATGTCCTCGTGTACGTGTAGATGGACAGCGGCAGTTCCGGATGCGGCTTGCGCGTGACGTGCCCCGCGTCGAGCGCTGCCGCCAACTCCTGCGGCGGCAGCAGCTCATGAAGAGTCAGGTAGGCCTGGCTCATGTGTTCCTCCCCTTGCTGGTGCCTGATTGTCACGTGCGGGGAGGGCCGGTGAACAGCGGTTTTGCTGCGGGTGCCGAGCACAGCGCGACGGACGCCCGTACGGCTCCGAACACGAGATGGCATAGTGGTCCCTCGGCGCCGACCGGTCCAACGTCGGTCCACGTGGGGGTGGTTGGGGATCGGGGCGATCCCACAGGCCGCGGCGGGAGGATCCGTACCCGCGACTTGTCGGACGGTCGATCGGAGAGCGACGGATGCCGAGTGGACTCGTCGCGCTGGCACTCGGCGGGTTCGGCATCGGCCTGACCGAGTTCCTGATCGCCGGGCTGCTGCCGCAGGTGGCGTCGAGCTTCGCGGTGTCCGAGGCGGCCGCCGGCTGGCTGATCTCCGGGTACGCCCTGAGCGTCGCGATCGGCGCGATCGCACTGACCGCGGCGACGGCGCGGCTGCCCAGCAAGGAGGTCCTGGTCGGCCTGGTGGCCTTGTTCGTCATCGGCAACCTGCTGTCCGCCCTCGCGCCGAGCTATCCGGTGATGCTGCTCGGGCGGATCGTCGCTGCGTTGTGCCACGGTTCGTTCTTCGGTATCGGCTCGCTCGTCGCGCGCAGTCTGGTCGCGCCGGAGAAGAAGTCCCGTGCGGTGGCGGTCATGTTCGCCGGGCTGACGGTGGCGAACGTTCTGGGCGTGCCGTTCGGCGCGCTGGTCGGTGAACGCTGGGGCTGGAGAGCGGCCTTCTGGGCGGTCACCGCGATCGGCGTGCTCGCGATGGCGGGACTCGTCGCCTTCCTCCCCGGCCGGGCGGGAGAGGTCCCGTCGCCGACGGTGCCGGATCACTCGGACCCGGTACCGCTCAGCGGCCTGCGGGACCAGCTCCGTGCGTTCCGCTCCCGGCAGGTCTGGCTGACCCTGACGGCCACCGCGCTCGGCTACGGCGGGATGTTCGGCGCCTTCAGCTACATCGCCTACACCTTCACCGAGGTCGGCGGCTTCTCCCCGGCGGACGTCGCCTGGTTGCTGATGGTCTACGGCGTCGGCCTGGTCGTCGGGAACCTGGTCGGCGGGCGAGCGGCCGACCGTGACCGCGATCGCGCCCTGGTCCTCGCCCTGCTCGGACTCACCGTCACCCTGGCCGTGTTCGGTCTGCTGGCCGGCAACGCCACCGCGTCGGTGGTGCTGGTGTTCCTGATGGGGGTGTTCGGGTTCGCCGGCGTGCCCGGCATGATCACTCGCGTCACCGACTACGCCCACGGGGCGGCGCTGGCCGCCAGCGCCAACGTGTCCGCATCCAACATCGGCAACGCCCTCGGCGCCTGGCTCGGAGGTCTGGCCATCACCGCGGGCCTCGGCTACAGGGCGCCGCTCTTCGTCGGCGCCGGCATCGTCCTCATCTCCGTCATCGTCATGGTCGTTGCCGCACGCCGAGCCGGCTCACCCGCGCACAACGGACTGAGCACTGCGGATGAGGCGTAGAACTCGTCGGTGGCTGCCCGCGCAGGCACAACGGCATGTGCCCGCACGCGGCCGTGACCGCGTGCGGGACACCCGGGTCAGCTGAAGGGATCCAGGGTGAGGTAGGCCTGACGGGGATTGCCGTCGTGCACGAGGGACTCGTGGTGTCCGACGTCGTCGAAGGCGAAGGCGTACGCCTTCCCGTCGGTCATCTGCGCGTGGATGCTCCGGGCGTAGTGGTTGGTCACCGCGTCCTGGTAGAAGCCGGCCGCCGAGGCGTCCGGCTGACGGGGGTTCACCAGCAGGGTGGAACGGTTGAACCCTGCGCACAGGGTGCGCGAGATCGGCCCGCGTACCGCGTCGTTGGGCGCGTCGAGGAGCTTGTGGCAGCCGAAGATGCTGTCCGCGTCCGGTTTCTGGAAGCTGGTGACGACTGCGCCGGAACTGTTCGTGAAGTTCATGACGTTGCCCGAGACCCGGCCGTGGTACGTGGTGTTCGGCTGGTCCGCGAACGGGGTGACCGTCAGCGTCGTCGTCGCGTACTTCTGCCAGACGCGGTTGACGTAGTCGTCCATCACCGAGGCGGGCAGGGCCCCGCTCTGCAGACCGTGTCCGGGGGAGAGCGCCCGCAGGACCGTGCCGTCGGACCGCGTCTGGACGAGGTTGCCCCATCCGCCCGACTGCCCGCGCAGGGCGTTGAGGACCGCGTTGTATCCGCCCGGCTTGAGGCGCCCGGTGCTGGTGGTGCTGCCGTCGGCGCGTTGCACGCCGACGGCGTAGGGTGCGGCGAACATGTCCACCTGGGTGCTGTTGAGCCACAGCCCGGCATCGTTGAGCGTGTACTCCGACCAGTTGAACAGGATGTTCCGGTTCGGGTCGCTCGGGTTCTGCACGGCGGGCTGCACCAGGCCGCCGGTGGTCAGCCGGAAGACCAGCTTCTGGCCGTAGGAGAAGTAGATCCGGCCGGAGAACTTGGGTATCCGGATCGTCGCCGACTGCCCTGCGGCCGGCCCGGGGATGGCTGCGTCCGGTGCCGGTGTGGGCGGGTTGCCGCCGGCGGGCCAGGGGTGGAACGTGCCGCCCGCGTCGGCCCAGCCCTGCTGGCCGGTCGAGAGCAGGGTGCCGAGGTTGTAGACGTAGACCGGCCCGCTGCGGGCGGAGTTGTTGGTGATCTTCAGGGGGATCGTGGCGGGCACCGCCTGCGCGGGCGATGGCGCCGCGAAGGCAAGCAGCGCGCCCAGCAGGGCGGCTACCGCGGCCAGGGCCGCGAACGGGTGCTTGGCTGTGGGTTGCACTCTCGACCTCCGTGCGAGTGGGGGATGGAGCGGGAAACGGAGCTTGGTCCGTACCTTTTTGAGAGCGCTCTCAGCGTCGCGCTGGGGCCAGGACATGTCAATGAGTAGGGCGCAAGGGCCTGTTGGACTCGCCCACGCCGTGGCACGCGCCTGATGTCCGCCCGATCGGCCACGGCTCACGGCACAGTGAGGGGATGAACGCAGAGGAGGGGAACATCCTGGCCCGGGGGCGCGTGGCGACCAGGCTCCCGGCGCAGGACCTGGAGCGGGCACGGCGTTTCTATGCCGAACGGCTCGGTCTGGAGCCCGTCGACGAACGGCCCGGTGGGCTGCTCTACCGGTGCGGAGGCACTGACTTCGCCCTGTTCGCGTCAACGGGTGCCTCACCCGGGACCTTCACCCAGATGGGATGGGAGGTCGACGACCTGGAAACAGTCGTCGCGCAACTCAAGCAACGTGGCGTGGTGTTCGAGGAGGTCGACCTGCCCGGATTCCGAACGACGAACGGGGTCGCCGAGATCGACGGGAACTACCCGAGCAAGGGCGCACGGGGAGAACGCGCGGCCTGGTTCCGTGACAGCGAGGGAAACCTGCTGGGTATCGGCGAGCCGGTCGTCTGAGCCGGTACATGTGGGCGTGGGCGCGGCTGTCGGTCATGAGGGGCGCGAGTGGCAGGACGTCGGCAATGAGGAGCCTGTGAACATTGCGCGTTCCGGGCAGTGACCTGGCCAGGCTCCCCTTGGGACAATGTCCCCGCTGCAACCCGTGACTTCGACAGAAGGTGGTTCCTCTCCGTGAGACTGACCCGCGTGACGCTCGCCGTGGCCGCCGGCGCCCTCGCCCCGGCCCTGCTCCTCTCCACTCCGTCCTTAGCCGCCGCCACGCCGCCGTCGATCGCGGCCCCGGCGTCGGACACGGGCTCCCCCTACGACGAGATGGACGCGGACGACCTGCGCATCGCGATCGCCCGCATCCTGGCCGACCCCGACAGCGGCAAGCGCGTCACCCAGGAGGCCAACGAGCTCCTCGACGGCGGCACCGTGGAGGAGATGCGCGCCTGGCTCAAGGCCGGTTACCGTCTCGCTCAGGCCGAGGACGACCGCGTCGCCATCGCCAGGCTCCTCGCCGACCCCGACAGCGGCAGGGCCGTCGTCCGTGAGGCCAACAAGGCCCTCGACGACGGCAGCCCCGAGGTCGTGCGCGCATTCCTCGAGACCGGCCTCCGGCTGGCTCAGGCCGAGGACGACCGCGTCGCCATCGCGCGGATCCTGGCGGACCCCGGTATCAGCGACGCCCTGCGCGCTGCGGCACACGCGGCCCTGGACGACAACACCCCCGAAGCGCTGCGCTACTTCCTTGAGGCCGGCCAGTACGAGGTCGACCGCTAGGCCTGCCGTTGGGTCAGGCCGGATCGGCCGGCGGGGCCTCGTGCGCGCAGCCGCACCGCGAGGCCCCGCCGGTCAAACGCCTCGCTCAGGCCGCCGGGACGCGTACGGCCGGCGCCATGGACCGCCGGGTGCACGACCCCTCGGAAGTGCGGCACCCTCGGCACCTACCCAGGAGAGCCGGGCGGCGGCGACGTCGGACTAGGACTGGGCAGAAGGACGGGTGACCACGTTGATGTTGAACGTGTGGGTCCCCAGACCGCCCGCGATGCCCATGAAGAGCAGGGCGAAGTGCTCCTGTCCTCGCGCGGTGGTGATGCCGCCGATGTCCAGCTGGGACGACGGGGGCCAGCCGAGGTCGGTCAGCAGTCGGCCGGTGGTCCGTTTGGCTTCGGCGTCGTCGCCGGAGAGGAAGACGGTGCTCGGTCCGTCGAGACCGTCCGGGGCGGTCATCACGGTGGAGTCCATGGTGCACAACGTCTTGACGACGGGGGTCAGGGGGAAGGCCTTCTGGATCTGTTCGGCCAAGCTGTCGTTGGGGTGCGAGAGTTCGGTGAAGTCGTCGGAGAGGCCGACCCCGACGTCGATGAGTAAGGTGCCGGCCAGGGCCGGTGCCCCGATGGAGTGCAGCAGTTCCACCGAGACGGTTCCCGGGGTGGCGTTGACCAGTACCTCCGCGTGGGCGGCTGTCTCGCTCAGGCCCGCCACGGGCAGACCGACGTCCGCCCGTTCCTTGGGCCGACGTGAACCGAGGAGCACGTCGTGCCCTGCGGCGGTCCAGCCGTGGGCCAGCGCGCGGGCGACGTTTCCGGTGCCAAGTAGTCCTATACGCATGGCGTGACGCTAACCGTCGTCGCAGCTGCGCGAATCGGACCGCGGGCCCGGGTCGACCGGCACCAAAGACCTGGTTCTGTGGTCGCTCACCCTGGCAGGCCTGCGATCTGGTTCGACGTCGGGAAACGACCTGCCGCAGCTGGGCGGCCGGCCGGCCCGTAACGCAACCGCGTTTCATATTTCGGGACGGTGTCTTGCATTGACGTGAGAGCTCTGGGCCCGTCATAGTGCTGCGCATACTTCCTCGGGATCTGGTTCGGTTGCCCGGTCCGGAAGAACCCCGAAGCTGAAGCCCAAGTGCCGTACTGGGGAGACCGGGATGAAGACCGATGCCACGTCCAGCCTTTGCGGAGACTTCATGCTGGCCGTGTACCTGGACGGTCAAGGCCGTGTTCCCGGCTATGCCGCCGGCCTCGGCTTCGGCCTGAGCGGGGCGATGCTGATGGAACTCGCTCTGGACGGCGCCATCGACACCGTGGACGGACACCTCGTCGCCGTCCACGGCGCACGGCCGCACGACCGCGCGCTCGGCGAGGCTCTCGTGCGGATCCGGTCGTCTCGCAAGCCGCGTACGGCATCGGAGTGGGTCGGGGTTTTGAGCGTCGGCGCACACAGGACCCTGTCGGCCGGCTTGATCGCCGAGGGTGTCCTCGTTCGTACGCCGGGACGGTTGCCGTTGCCCGCCGGGTGGGCTCGCCGCTACCACGTCCTGTGCGAGGAGAGGCGGGATGCCGCGGTCCGGTCTCTTGGCGGTGCGGCCGACCCCTCGAAACGCTCGGTCGCGCTGGCCGCACTGGCGAGTGCGTGCGGGGCCGGGTCGGGCGGTCGGGAGTGGAGCGAGTCCGAGGCGGTGCTGCGGTCCATGAGCCCGGCCTGTGCCCAGATCCTGACCGCGGTCGCCGACCGTGTGTGGCGCGGAGCGCTCCCTTCCTGGACCTGAGCCCGCCGCCTGGTCCGTGGTGCCCTGCCGCGGCGGGACATCGGTGCGTCGGCCGGTCGGTGCCGATGACCGGTCAGCGCGGTCGGCGGACTTCGAGGAAGTCCGCCTTGCGGATCTTCGCGTGGACACCCTTCACGTCGTCGACGACCTGGGAGACCGCGAAGTCGCCTGCCGCGCTGAGGTACGCCATCGCCAGATGGCGGTCGATGCCGTAGTCGGTCACGAGCAGGTCCAGCGCGCAGCGCACGCAGTCGCGCATCGCCTCGTTCAGATCCTTGTCCAGGCCGATCGGCACCAGGTGGTCGGCCGTCTCGGCGAACGGGGCGACGCGGCCGTGGCCGGGCCGCAGAGCCGCACCGGCCGGCACCACCTCGAGCTTCACGGTGGCGCGCAACGACGCCTCGAACGCGGTGAGGGCGACCTCGCCGTCGCCCTGGGCGAAGTGGGGGTCCCCGAAATAGACCAGCGCGTCGTCGACCTGCACCGGGAGATACAGCGTGGCGCCCTCGCCGAGCAGCGAGATGTCGATGTTGCCCCCGTGCCGCCCCGGCGGCACCGAGTGCGGCCGCTCGTTACCGGACACCGCCACGCCCATCACGCCGAGGAAGGGCCGCAGCGGGAAGCGCAGTGAGCCGTGGGAGGGGTCCGCGGGATCCACCGCCATCCGGCCCCAGGCGCCGTGGCTGTCCGCGTGTGCCGTGGCGAAGGTGAACAGGGGACCCGGCAGCGACGGCATCTCGCCGGGGAGTGCGCCGAAGCCGTGGCGTGCGGAGACCATGCCGTACGGAACGCGTGGGGTGAGGCCGAGGACGGTGATGGCGAGCAGATCGCCGGGCCGGGCGCCGGCCACGGCGATCGGCCCGGTGACGAGGTGTGGCCCGTCGTCGTCGAAGTCGTGCGGCATACCGGAGTCCGCCACCTGCTGGGCGTCGTCGAGCACATGCCCGCCGCCGACGCCGTAGCGGCCGAAGAACTCGACGGGGTTGCGGCCCTGGTCCTCCAGCACTCCCTCGTGGCTGAGCGTGTCGACCGTGACGACGGAGCCCGGTCGCACGACCGCGCACGGAGCGTCCGCCTCGCACGGAAGGCGGCCCCACAGGGTGTTGTCGGGCGTGGCCGGGACGTACGTCGTCGACGCGATCGCTCCGTGGCCGGGCTGGAGGATCGGGAAGCCGGTCGCGGCGACGTCGAGGAGGGGCGAGTCGATCGCAGTCATGGCCGACCTTTCATGGAGGGGAAGGGCTGGCCCGACGCTAGGAACGTCCCGTTGCCTGGGTGTTTCCGGTGAGGGTCCATGGCGTAACGCTGTCTCGTATGTCAACATGGCATCTCGCATAACTTGCTGTGGAGGGACCCGGATGGACGTCGGCGACGTTGTTCTCATCGGCGGTGCCGGCCTCGTCGGCGGATTCGTCAACTCCATCGCCGGCGGCGGGTCACTGCTCCTGTTCCCCGCGCTGGTCGCCGGCGGGCTGGGTACGGTCGCCGCCAACGTCACCAACTCCGTGGCGCTGTGGCCGGGCTACCTGGGCAATGTCGCCGCGCTGCGGGGGTCTTCCCGCCCGTCTTCCGTGACGTCGCTGGCGGTCGTGTCCGCGGTGGGCGCCGCCGGCGGGTGCGTGCTGCTGCTGCTCACGCCGTCGCGGGTCTTCTCGGTCGCCGTGCCGTTCCTCGTCCTCGGCGCCAGCGCCCTCCTCGCCTTCCAGCCCCGGTTGCGGGCACTGCTCGGCGCCGCTCACGGTGCCCACCGCGGCAAGCTCTACGCCGGCACGTTCGCCGCCGCGGTCTACGGCGGTTACTTCGGCGGGGGACTGGGGCTCATCCTGATGGCCCTGCTCGGCCTGACGCTGTCCGCTCCGCTGGCCGAGGTGAACGTCCTCAAGGGGACGCTGCAGCTGGTCGTGGCCACCGTGTCGCTCGTCGCGTTCGCGTTGTTCGGCCCCGTGCACTGGATGCTCGTGCTCGTGGTCGCGCCGTCGTCCCTGGCCGGCGGAGTGCTCGGAGGTCGGCTGGCGACGAGGCTGAGCGAGCCGGTACTACGTGCCGTCGTGGTCGTCTTCGGCGTGCTGGCGGGCGTCTGGCTGGGTATCCGCGCCTTCGGCTGACCGTTCCTGGAGGCGGTCGTCAGGCCGTGCCGGGCCGCACGCAGCGCGGGTCCCACGGCGAACGTCGCGTTCGCCGTGGGACCCGCGCTGCGTGCGGCCGGTGGGCGGCGGTCGGGAACCGAACGCCGCCCACCGGCCGACCAGGGCTCAGAGGTCGAGGACGAGTCGGTCGCCCTGACAGCGGCCGACGCAGATCATCATGGTGCGCCCGGCGAGGCGTTCCTCGTCGGTGAGCACGGAGTCCCGGTGCTCCGGAGTCCCGGCGAGCACGCGGGTCTCGCAGGCGCCGCAATATCCCTTCTCGCAGTCGTAGGACAGGCCGCTCACGGCGTCGCGCAGGACCTCGATGAGACGGCGGTCGGCCGGCACGGTGAGAGTGACTCCCGTGCGCGCGAGCTGGACCGCGAAGTCCCGGTTCTCCGCGGCGTCGTACGCCGTCTCGAGGCCGTCGCCGGCGGCGAAGCGCTCCAGGTGCAGCCGGTCGGTGAGGTCCAGGCGGGCGCACTCGCGCTCCACGGCCGCCAGCATCGGGGCCGGCCCGCAGGCGTAGACGGCGGTGTCCGTGTCCAGCCCGCCCAGCAGCCGGGGAAGGTCGGGCAGTCCGGCCTCGTCCTGGGGGAGCAGGGTGAGCCTGTCACCGGCGACCGCGGCGAGCTCGTCGGCGAACGCCATCGTCGAGCGGGTGCGCCCGCCGTACACGACGGTGAAGGGCGTGCCGCGCCCGGCGGCCGCACGGACCATGGCGAGGACGGGGGTGACGCCGATGCCGCCCGCGACGAACAGGTAGGACGGCGCCTCCACGAGCGGGAAGTGGTTGCGCGGCCCGCGTACCGCGAAGGTTGCCCCCGGGCCGGCGAGTTCGTGCAGTTCGACCGAGCCGCCCCGGCCCTTCGGCTCACGCAGGACGCCGATGCGCCACGTCGTGGCGTCGGCGGGGTCACCGCACAGCGAGTACTGACGCAGCCTGCCCGAGGGCAGACGCAGCTCGACGTGCGCGCCGGGCCGCCATGCGGGGAGTTCGGAGCCGTCCGGCAGGCCGAGCTCCACGGCGAGCACGTCCTGGGCCGCGGCGCGCACCGCGGTCACCCGCAACGGGGTGGGTGTGCTCAGCGCGCTGACCGCGCCCGCCGCGGCGGTCGTCCGGGGACCGGGCGTGAATATCACCGGTGCCGCGTCCCAGCCGGACTGGTTGCCGCGCGTCGGGTAGGGGACGAGCCCCTCCTCGATCACCCGGTAGTCGGGCAGCCGGGTCAGGACCTGCGTCATCATCGCGCGGAACATGGCTCGGGCGAGGTGCGCGCCCGCGCACCGGTGCGAGCCGATGCCGAAGCTGAGGTGCCGACTGGCGTCGCGGTCGAGTCGTACCTCCTCGGGGTCGGGGAACACGGCGGGGTCGTGGTTCGCGGCGACCCACGGGATCAGCACCCGGTCGCCCGCGTGCATCGGGCAGCCACCGACCTCGACGTCCCCGGTGACGGTGCGCGCCATCGACTGCGACGGGGCGAACGCGCGCAGGAACTCCTCGGTCGCGCTGTCCAGCAGATCGGGGGAGTCGATCAGCCGCTGGCGCTGCTCGGGGTGGCGAGCGAGGTGGACCAGCGTGGATCCGGTCAGGGAGGTGGTGGTGTCGACGCCGCCGGCGATGAGCAGGCCGATCACCGACACCAGCTCGTCCACCGTGAACTCGCTGCCGTCGCCGCGTCGCCCGGCCACCAGTGTGCTGACCGCGTCGGCCCGTGGTGCGGAGCGGCGCTCGGCGATCAGCTCGCGGATGCGCTGGTCCATGTAGGCCAGTCCGGCGGCCCCGCGCGCGGCGCGCTCGCTGCCGGCCGGCGCGGCGAAGATGTCGTGGATCGGCCCGGCCAGCTTCGCCCAGTCCTCCTCGGGGAAACCCAGCCAGTCCAGGGTGACCGCGGCAGGCAGCGGGTTGGTGAGGTCGCGGACGAAGTCGCAGGATCCGAGCTCGACGAAGCCGTCCACGACCCGGGCGGCGTGGCGCTCGATCATGGGCACCAGCTGCCCGACCGCCTCCGGGGTCAGCAGCGGGTTGATCAGTTGCCGGTACTCGGTCGACTGCGGCGGATCGAGTTCGATCGGATACTGATCGAGCCCCGGCCCCTTGGGGATGACGATGCCGACGCCCTGGCCGCCGTGGTCGCTGCGGGCCGAGGAGAATGTCGCGTCATCGCGGGCGATGCGGGCCACGTCGGCATACCGGGTGGTGTAGGTGAAGCCGCCGTAGGCGGCGGACCGGCCTACCGGGCAGGTCTCGCGCAGGCGCGCGTAGTAGGCGACCGGATCGGCGTTGGCCTCGTCGGAGTGGTGGTCGAAGTCGATGTCGGCGGACATGGTGGGCACGCTCCACGTGCTCGGCCTTCTGCGCGGTGTTGTCCGGCCGCGCCACCGGATGTCTGGTGCCTCATCGGCGTCGCCACCCTAAGGTGCCGCCGCGGTGGGCGACAACGCCGGGTGGCCGACGTCTCAGAAGGTCAGCACAGCTTTGCCGACCGAGCCGGACCGGATGGCCGCGACGGCCTCGTTGATCTGCTCGAACGGGAAGTAGGTGATCATCTTCTCGACCGGGAACCGGCCCTTGGCGTTGAGCTCCAGCAGCTGGGGCAGGTACACCTGCGGCAGGCTGGACCCGGCGATGATGCCGGTGACACTGCGCCCGTTGAGGATGCTGCGCCACTCGAAGCTCATCGACTCGCTCGGGCCGATGCCGATGACCCCGGCGCGGCCGAGCGGCCCGAGAGACTCCACCGCTGTGCGCAGGACGTCCTCGCGCCCGGTGGTGTCGATGACGAAGTCGAATCCCTCGGGGACGAGGGCGGTCAGCTGCTCGGCGGCCGGCCCGGCCGAGGAGTCGACGGTGTGCGTGGCGCCGTAGCCGCGGGCCGCCTCGAGCCTGGCCGGGTTCACGTCGACCGCGGCGACGATCGCGCAGCCGCTCAGCGAGGCCGCGATGATGGCGGCCACGCCGACAGCCCCCGCCCCGAAGACCGCGATCGAGGAGCCGGGGCGCGGCTGGAGCACATTGAGCACGCCGCCGGCGCCGGTCTGGAAGCCGCAGCCGAAGGGGCCGGCCCGCAGCAGGTCCAGCGACGGGTCGATCCTGACGACCGCCCGCTCCGGTGCGACGACATGACTGGCGAACGACGACTGGCCCAGGAAGTGGGCGTTCACCTCACGCCCCTCATGGGTGACAGCGGTGGTGCCGTCGGGGCGGCGGCCGGAGAAGTTCACCGCGTCGAAGCTGCGGCAGTAGGCGGGCGACCCGGTGCGGCACAGGGTGCACGTGCCGCATGACGCGAAGGACATGGCGACGTGGTCGCCCGGGCGTACGGAGGTGACGCGGGCGCCGACCTTCTCGACGACGCCCGCCCCCTCGTGCCCGAGCAGCGCGGGCGTGGGGAAGAAGGTGGCGAACTCGAGGTCGGTGCCGCAGATGCCGACGCCGACGACGCGGACGAGCACCTCGTCGGGGCGGGGTTCGGCCAGGTCCACCTCGGTCAGGACGAATGGCTGTCCGGGCTGCTCCAGCAGAGCGGCGGTGGCGCGCACGGGACCTCCTCAGTGACTCACATAGCGAGATCGCATATTGACATGCGTGACAAGGTCGGTCAAGGTTCACGTATGGCTGCTGTTGACTTCCCTTCTTCCCAGCACTTCGTCGACGGCGAGTGGGTCACGGCCCGCGACGGCGGCACGCTGGACATCATCGATCCGGCCACCCGACAGGTGATCACCAAGGTGGCGCTGTCGGGCCGGGCCGACGTCGGCGACGCGGTCGCCGCGGCGCGCCGCGCCTTCCCCGCCTGGGCGGCGACCAGCCCCAGCGAGCGCGGGACACTGATCCGGCGCTGGGCCGACCTGATCCTCGCCGACGTCGAGGCGCTGGCGGCCGTCGAGGCGAGGGACGTGGGCAAGCCGCTGTCCGGGGGCCGGACGAACATCTACATCGCCCACGACATCGTCAACTACTTCGCCGGTGCGGCCGACAAGCTCACCGGGGTCACGCTGCCGACCCGCAGCCCCGACTACCTGGGTTACACCGTTCCCGAGCCGTACGGCGTGTGTGCCGTCGTCATCCCGTGGAACGTACCTGCCGTGCTCATGGCCGCGAATGTCGCGCCGGCGCTCGCCGCGGGCAACACGGTCGTCCTCAAGCCGTCCGAGATCGCCCCGCTGTCCCCGTTCGCCTTCGCCGAACTCGCCCGCCGCGCCGGCTTCCCGCCGGGGGTGATCAACGTCGTCGCGGGCGGTCCCGAGGCGGGCGCCGCGCTGACCTCGCACCCGGACGTCGACCACATCAGCTTCGTCGGCTCGACCGCCACCGGGCGGGCGATCATGACGGCCGCGGCGCAGAACCTCGTCCCGGTGAAACTCGAACTCGGCGGCAAGTCGCCCAACGTGCTGTTCGCCGACGCCGACCTCGACACGGCGATCCCTGCGGTCGTCGCCTCGATCACCGAGAACGCGGGGCAGAACTGCTACGCCGGTTCCCGGCTGCTCGTCGAGGCCTCGGTGCACGACGAGGTCGTGGAGCGGGTCGCCGCCGCCATGGCCGCGATCAAGACCGGACCCTGGGAAGCCGACCTGGACATGGGGCCGCTGGTCAGCGCCGCGCAGTTCGCCCGCGTCAGCGGCTTCCTCGAGGACGCGCCTCGCGAGGGCGCGCGGCTGGTCACCGGCGGTGCTCCCGCCGGCGGCGGGTGGTTCGTCCAGCCGACCGTGTACGACCACGTGGACGCGGGCATGCGCGTCGCCCGCGAGGAGGTCTTCGGCCCCGTCCTCGCCGTGCAGTCGTTCCGCGACACGGCCGAGGCGACCGAACTGATGAACGCGACGGACTTCGGCCTGCTGGCCTGCATCTGGACCAACGACGTCTCCCGGGCCCTGCGGCTGGCGAAGGACGTCCGCTCCGGACAGGTGGCGGTCAACCAGTTCCACGACGCGGGAGTGATCGGCTTCCCGTTCAACATGCAGAAGGACAGCGGCTTCAGCCGGGGCGGCGGGTACGCGGCGCTGCGCGAGTACACCCAGGAGAAGGGCGTGGCCATCCGACTGTTGGCCCGCTGAGACCCGACACCATGGGAACCATCGCCGAGGCGTGGTCCGGACCGGCCCCGGACGAATGGGGGCCGGACGCCGAGCCTGCCGGCCTGGAGCGGGAACTGACCGAGGCCGTGCTCGCAGGCGCCGCGCGCTCGGACGTGCTCCGCGCGCTGTTGCGGGCGACCGGCCGGCAGGTGCGCCTGCTGTCCGCCGAGGGCGTGCCGCTGGCGACCACCGACGGCGGCGCGGGAGTGCCGGCCGTGGTGGCGGACAGCGTGCTCGCCGGCGTGGCCGAACCGGTGGTCGACACTCTCGACGGGCTGTGTGCCACGGCGCTTCCGGTGCGGGCGGGGACGACGGTGGGCGGTGTGCTGCTGACCGTCGGTCCCGCGGACCCGCGCGTGCAGGCGCTGGCAGGTGCCGCCGTCACGGCGCTCCTCATCGACGCGGTGCGCGCCGGGGACGCCTCGGCCGAGGTCTCGCCGCAGCACACACCCGCCGACGTCGTCGCCGCGCTGCGGTCCGGGACGGTGAGCCCGTCGGTGTCCGCGGCGGCGGTGCACCTGGGGATCGACATGCAGCGCCCGCCTGCCGGTGCCGTGCTGCACTACAGCGGCTCCCGCCTGCGCGCCTGGTCCACCGCTCTCACCTGGCTGGAGCACCCTGTGCAGCAGGACGAGCGCACGGCGTGGACGGTGGTGCCCGGTGAGGTCGTGCTCTCCCGCCTGCGAAGCAGGCTGCGCCTGATGACCGGCGACGAGTCCGCCGGCGACCACGTCGTCGCTGCGAGCGGCTCCCATCCCGACACGCCGATCGGGCTGGTCCGGTCCTTCACCGAGGCCGAACGGCTGCTCGGGCTGGCCAGGAGCCGACGCGTCCCGCTGCTCACCTTCGGTGGCTGCGGGGTGCTCCAGGTCCTGTTGCCGCTCCCGCGCGCGGAGCTCGAGGCGTACGCCGAGGCGCACCTCGGGCCGATCCGGCAGCGTCCGAAGCTGATGGCGACTCTGCGTGCCTGGCTGGCCGAGCGGGGCAGCCGGCAAAGCGTCTCCGAACAACTCCATCTCCACCGCAACTCGGTGGGTTACCGGGTCCGCCAGATCAAGACCCTCCTCGGCACGGACCCCCTGCTTCCGGCCGCCTCGGCGCAGTTGCACCTCGCGCTGGCGGCGCTCGACCTGCTCGCCGCCGACGACCAGCGGCTGCGCGGCGACGACGAGCCGGTTTAGCCGGCCACTGAACCGCCCTCAGCCGTGCCGCCGGGGGTGCGGCACATGCGTCCGCGCCCACTCACTTCGCCCCGCCCGGCCTGCGGCATGTGCCCTAACAGCAAGTGAGACGTCGGCAACAGCAGGTGAAACGCCGACGAAACCCAGTTTTTCCACACAAGCGTTGACAGCACTGGTCGGCATGGGCAGAGTGGCCCCACAATACGTTCCACCGCCTCGCAATGCGAGACGGCTGAGGTGAGGAGGGCCACGGTGCGAGCGATGGTGCAGACCGACTTCGGGGGAACCGAAGTCGTGTCGTTGCAGGACGTCCCGGAGCCGGTATGCGGTGAGCGCGACGTCGTCGTCGAGGTCGCGTACTGCGGGCTGAACCGCCTGGACCTGCTGCAGCGCAAGGGGCCGGGCCTGATCCCGGGCTTCCGCCTTCCGCACGTGCCGGGAATGGACTTCGCCGGAACGGTGGTGGCGACCGGATCCGCCGTCAGCTCCATCGTCCCAGGTGACCGGGTCATCGCCGATCCCACCCAGGGCTGCGGCAGCTGCCCGCGCTGCTCGGTGGGCGATCGTGCCTACTGCGCCAGCCCGCGCATCCTCGGCGGCAACGTCCCCGGCGCGCTGGCCGAACGCGTCCTGGCGTCCGCCGAATCGATCGTCCGGGTCCCGAAGTCCCTGCCGCTCGACGAGGCCGTCACCCTGCCCACCGCCTTCGCGACGGCGTGGCACGCGGTGCACACCGTCGGAGCACTGGACACCGGTGAGACCTTCGTGGTGCACGCCGCCGCGAGTCCCGTCAGCCTGGCGGCCATCGCGCTGGCCAAGCAGGCCGGTGCCTCGGTCGTCGCCTTCGCGGGCAGCGACGCGAAGCTGGCCGCGGCCCGCGCGGCCGGCGCGGACCTGGCCCTGCGCAACGACGAACCGGACCCGGCGAAAGCCGTGACGGCCTTCACCGACGGCGCCGGCGCGGACCTGGTCCTGGACCACGTCGGCACCGACACCTGGCGCACCTCACTGGACTGCCTCGGCATCCGCGGGCGTCTGGTGCTGCTGGGCAACACCAGCGGCGACCAGGTGTCCTTCTCGCTCCAGGAGGTCTTCCACCGTGGCCTGAAACTGCTGGGCGCCGGTGGCTACACCTCGGCCGACTTCGTCGCCGCCACCTCAGCCTGCTTCGCCGACGGCCTGCACCTGCCCACGGCCGCCCGGTTCCCGCTGGAGGACCTCGCCGACGCCTGGGACGTGCTCGGCGCCCGCGACACCATCGGAAAGGTCGTGATCAGGCCATGAACGACCTGCTGATCGTAGGTGGCGACATCGTCACCATGGACTCCGCACGACGGGTCCTCACCGGCGCGACGATCGCCGTGTCCGGGGACAGCATCGCCGCACTCGGCACGACCGAGGACCTGCGCGCCCGCTTCCCGGACGCACAGGAGATCGACGCGTCGGGCTGCGTCGTCATCCCGGGCCTCGTCGACGCCCACCAGCACACGACCGTCGACCCCCTGGTACGCAGCACGATCCCGGACCACATCAGCTCGCAGGAGTCGATCTTCGACTGGATCGTCCCGCTGCACGCCCACGCCGACGGCGACGACGACGAACTGGCCGCGACGATCACCGCCGTCGACTGCCTGTCCCGGGGCATCACCACGGTGCTGGAGCCGGGCACGGTGGCCCACCCGGAACGGGTCGCCGCGGGGCTGGCCGCCGCGGGTATCCGTGCGCGGGTCGGCGGCTGGGGCTGGGACGCCGAGGGCGTGCCGTTCGGCGCCCCGGCCGACGAGGTACTTGCCCGGCAGGAGGAGATCATCCGGGCCCTGCCGAAGACCGGGCCGGTCACTGGGTGGGTGACGCTCGTCGGCCACGACCTCGCCAGCGACGAGCTCTTCGCCGGAGCGGCGAATCTGGCCGAGCGCCTCGACACCGGACTGACCTGGCACGTCTCGCCCGGCCCCGCCGACGTCGAGGCCTACGCCAAGCGCTGCGGGCGCCGGCCGGTGGTCCACTTCGCTGAACTGGGCGTACTCGGCCCGCGCCTGCTGCTGGGCCACGCCGTGTGGCTCGACGACGCGGAGGTCGATGCGATCCTCGACACCCGTACCGCGGTCGCCGCCTGCCCGGGGGCCTACCTGCGTCTCGCCCAGGGCTACACCCGCGCCTCGCGCCACGCCGAGCTGGTGCGCCGGGGCGGCCGGGTGGCACTGGGCTGCGACGCCCACAACGCCGGCGACGCCCCGGACGTCCTCCTGGCCGCCTATCTGTTCGCAGGCCTCGAACGCGACCGTGACCTGCCTGACCCGATCCGCGCCGAGCAGGCCTTCGCACTCGCGACGGTCGACGGCGCCGAGGCGGTCGGACTCGGCGAACGGACCGGCTCCCTCGAAGTCGGCAAGGCCGCCGACCTCGTCGTACTCGACACCCGCGACCCCGCCTGGATGCCCCGGGGCGACCTGGCCCGCCAGCTCGTCTGGGGCCACGTCTCGCGCACCGTCCGTGACGTGCTGGTCGACGGCCGCGTCGTCTTCCGCGACCGGCAGCCGACCGGCATAGACCTGGCCGCCGTGGCCGAGGCCGCCGCCGAGCGATCCGCCGCCCTCCTGCGGCGCGCCGGCATCACGCCCCGCCCGACCTGGCCGGTACAGCCGGCGGGCACCCCGTAAAGGAGACCACCCGTTGAACGTCATCCACATGTCCGGACGCTCTCCGGCCCACAAGCAGGGCCTGCTCTCGCAACTCGTGGTGCCGCGGCCGATCGCGATGATCACCACTCTCGACCCGGACGGAGGCGTCAATGTCGCGCCGTACAGCTACTACATGCCGGTCAGCGGTGAACCGCCGCTGATCGCGGTCACCATCGGCGCCCAGCGGGAGGCCACTGCGGAGCCGAAGGACACCTGGCTCAACATCGAGCGCACGGGCGAGTTCGTCGTCAACGTCACCACCGCCGAACTCGCCGAGCACATCGAGGCGGTGGCCCGCGAATACCCCCGCGGCGTCAGCGAGATGGACGTCGCCGCATGGCGGTCGGTGCCCTCACAGGTCGTCGACACGCCGTCGCTGGCCGACAGCCCCGCGCACCTGGAGTGCCGCGTGCACGAGGTCATCGACCGAGGCGACCACACATCCTGCTTCTCGGGCGTGCACATCCTGCTCGCCGAGGTCGTCTGCATCACCACCGACGACTCGATCATGTCCGCCACGGACCGCATCGACCCCACCCAGGTCCGAGCGGTCGGGCGGATGGGCTTCCCGTGGTTCGTCACCGCCGGTGAGGAGTCCATCTTCCACCAGGAGCGGATCGCCTACGCCGACCTCGGCCGGGCCGACACGTCCGCCAACTGACCCCACCCCCCTCTTTCTCGCCACCGCCTCGACAAGGCGGTGCCATCCAGTGAATGGAACGCACATGACCGCAAGACTTCGGCGTGGGGCCCCGCTCGGCCTCGCCCTCGCCCTCACCGGTGCCCTCGCGCTCTCCGGCTGCGCCAGCAACGAGGCGACGGCAGCCAAGGCGACCCCCGCGGCGAGCGGCACCGGCGGCTCGGGCCTCAACGAGCCCGATGTCAACGGCGACGGCAAGGTCGTCGTCGGTGTCCTCAGCCCCGGTGACATCAACGACCACGGCTACTACGAGAGCTTCGTCGACTCGGCGGACGCCTTCGCAAAGGAAAAGGGCTGGAAGGTCATCAAGCGCGGCAGCGTGCCCGCGAGCGACGCGCTCAGCGCCGCACGCGCGCTGTGTCAGCAGCACGTCGACATGGTCGCGCTCGCCGCGAGTGAGCTCAAGGCCGCCATCCCGGCCTCCGAGGAGCCGGTCTGCGCCAAGACCGCCTGGTACGTGCCGTCGTCGGCGAACATCGACCAGACCCCCCGGATCCTGCTGTCTTCCGACAACCCCAACCAGTCGATGCTCGCCGCCGGCTACGCCGCGGGCCTGAAGATGAAGGCGGCCGGCTACAAGAAGGCCGGGTTCGTCACCGGCATCAAGGCCGACTTCAGTGTCCTGGGAGCCAAGGCCTTCCTGGCCGGCATCCGGGAGGTCGTCCCCAAGGCCACCCTGGTGAGCACCTACACCGGTGACTTCAACGACTCGGCGAAGGCCAAGGAAGCCATCCAGGCCCAGATCAGCCAGGGTGCCAAGGTCATCTACCCCTACCTCGGGGGCGCGACCGACGCCGCGGCGCAGGTGGCGAACGCCAACGGCGTGCTGACCCTCACCCCGGGCACCGACCGGTGCGACTCGACCAGCCCCAAGTTCGACATCTCGGTGATCTTCAGCCCGGGTGACTACTTCCGCGCCGCGCTGGAGGACTTCGCCAAGGACGAGCTGAAGATGGGCACGCCGCGCGTGTGGCAGCTGGGCGTCGACCCCTTCCCGACCGTGAAGATCTGCAAGGGCCAGGGCGACGAGGACCAGCAGCTGGCGGAGTTCATGAAGAAGATCGGCAACAAGGAGATCGACCCGGCGGCCGAGGTCAAGCGCCTCGGCTGACCGTGCCGACCCCGACCCAGGAGATTCACACGCGATGACACCGACGACCTCACCGGCCCGGATTCTCGAGCTGCGTGGCATCACCAAGTCCTACGGATCCGTCACGGCCTGCGACGCCGTGGACCTCACCGTCGACGCCGGCGAGATCCATGGTCTCCTGGGCGAGAACGGGGCGGGCAAGTCCAGTCTCATGAAGGTCCTGCTCGGACTGATCCGGCGCGACGCCGGCACCGTGCTGGTGCGCGGCGAACAGGTCGCGCTGGACAGCCCGCAGGAAGCGGCCGAGCTGGGCATCGGCATGGTGCACCAGCATTTCAGCCTCATCAGCGGGCTCACCGTGTGGGAGAACGTCGCACTCGGCGACACCGGCGCGGTGAACAAGCAGGCCATCTGCGCCGACATCGCCGAGGTCGCCGCCCGGTACGGGCTGCCGGTCGACCCCGAGGCGCGCGTCGACGCGCTCGCGGCGGGCGAGCGGCAGCGCGTCGAGGTGGTCAAGTGCCTGCGGCGCAACCCCCAGATCCTGATCCTGGACGAGCCCACCTCGGTGCTGACCCAGGCCGAGTCGCAGGAGCTGTTCGCCGTGCTCGGCCGGGTGGTGCAGGAGGAGGGACGCGCTGTCATCCTCATCAGCCACAAGCTCGCCGAGATCGTGCAGGCCACCGACCGCGTGACGGTCCTGCGCAAGGGCAGCGTCGCCTTCCGGGCGGTCACCGCCGAGACCACCGCGCCGGAACTGGCCCGCCAGATGGTGGGCCGTGACGTGTCGCTGCACGACGAGGGAGCCGCCCTCGGCCTGCTGCCGGTCACCACGACCCGCACGGGCCGGGGCGGGGCACACGACCGGCCCCCGCCCGTCCTGAGCCTGGCCGGGCTCACCGTCGAGAAAGGCGGGGTGAAGGTTCTCCAAGGAGTCGACCTGACCGTGGGCGCGGGCGAGATATGCGCCCTCTACGGCGTCGAGGGCAGCGGCCAGGCGACGCTCGGCGAAGTCCTCGCCGGGCTGCTCCTGCCGACCGCCGGCACCATCGAGGTCGCCGGCCGCAGGGTCGACGTGAGCCGGCCCGGCGCGCTCGGAAAGGCAGGTCTCGGCATCGTGCCGGAGGACCGGCACCAGAGCGGCGTCGTCCTGGACATGAGCGTCACCGAAAACCTGACGATGAAATCGCTCGACAAACTCAGCGGCCGGTTCCTGCTGCGCCGGCGCGCGATGCTCACCGAAGCCCGCCGCCTCGCGGACGAGTTCAACATCATCGCGCCCTCGCTCGACGCGCCGGTGCGCAGCCTCTCCGGAGGCAACCAGCAGCGCGTCGTGCTCGCCCGGGAACTGTCCGGTCACACCAGCGTCCTGGTGGCCGCGCAACCCACCCACGGGCTGGACGTCGGCGCCATCGAGGACATGTACGCCCGGCTGCGCCAGGCGGCCGCAGACGGCGTCGGAGTGCTGCTCATCTCCACCGAACTCGAGGAAGTCATGGCCCTTGCAACCTGGATCGCGGTGATCTCGTCCGGGCGGATCACCGGAGCACTGCCCGTCTCGGAGGCGACCCCCGAGCGACTGGGCATGATGGTCGGCGGTGAGGCCGCATGAGTGCCGCCTCACTGACGAACGGGGACGATCTCGCCCGGCGCTTCCTCGCCCGGCTTCGCCCCGGGCGCGACGGCTGGCTGACGGCGGGCCTGACCGCCGTACTGGTCGCCGTCGCCGCGGGCGCCTCCGCGCTGCTGCTCGTGCTGACCGGCGGCTCGCCGACCGCTTCGGCGGACGCGATATGGACCGGAAGTCTGGCCGACGCCACGGGATGGACGACGACGCTGCTCAACACGGCGCCGTTGCTGCTGGTCGCGGTCGGTGCGTGCATCTGCGCGGCGGCCGGCACGTTCAACATCGGCCAGGAGGGGCAGGTCCTCGTCGGCGGCCTGATCGGAGCCTGGGTCGGGCTGCGGCTGGCCCTGCCCGGCCCGATGCTGGTCGTCGTGGTGCTGATCGCCGCGGCCGTCGGCGGTGGCGCCTGGGCCGCGCTCAGCGCGCTGATGCTCCGCCTGCGCGGCGTCAACGTCCCGGTGAGCACCCTGCTGATGACGTTCCTCGCCATCCAGCTCGTCACCTTCGCGGTCAGCACGCCGTGGCTGCAGGAGAGCGCCCAGGGCTCCTCGGGCATCGCCGACGCGGCGTCCAACCAACTGCCGGCCAATGCCCAGCTCGGCGGCTTCGGGCAGTACCCGTCGGTGCAGTGGAACATCGGCCTGCTCATCGCGCTGGCCGCCGCTGCCGCTGTCGCCGTGGTCCTCACCCGCAGTCGCTGGGGCTTCCGGGTGCGCATGCTCGGCCTGAATCCGCTGACGGCCAAGCACACCGGTGTGCGGGTGGCCGCGCTGGGCGGTTTCACCCTGGCACTGTCCGGCGCCTTCGCCGGGCTGGCGGGCGGGCTGCTGCTGGTGAGCCCGGTCGGCACCAACCGGCTGCAGGCCGGGCTCTCGGACAACTTCGGCTGGGACGGCCTGCTCGTCGCGCTCGTCGCACGCAACCGGCCCCTGGTCGCGATCCCGGTGTCCTTGGTGTTCGCCGTGCTGCGTGCGGGCGGCGACTTCCTCTCGGCCACGGGTGTGCCGTACTACCTCGTCGATGTCGTCAAAGCACTGCTGGTCCTCGCGTTCGTCGCGCCGCCCGTCCTCATCGATCTCTTCCGCCGGCGTCGCGGTGCCACACCGCAGGCGACGCCCGCCCCGTCCGTAGTCCCGACCAAGGTGAAGGCAGCCGCGTGAGCGTTCTGGACAGCACCACCACCATTCTCGCCAGCGGTGTCCGGCTGACCGTGCCCCTGGCGTTCGCCGCCTGCGGTGAGTACGTGGCCGAGCGCGCCGGCACGATGAACATCTCCGTCGAGGCGATGATGCTCGGCGCCGCGTTCACCTCGATCGCCACCGCGAGCGCGACCGGCAGCGCCACCGCCGGCCTCGTGGCCGGCGTCCTGACGGGCCTCGTCCTCGGCTTCACGCACGGCAACCTCTCCCACCGGGCGCAGATCAACACCTTCGTCGTCGGCCTGGTGCTGAACGCGCTGGTACTCGGGCTGACGAGCTACCTGATCACGACGAACGAGTTCGTCTCGCACCAGGTCCAGGTGTGGTCGATCCCGCTGCTGCAGGACATCCCGCTGATCGGCAAGCCGCTGTTCTCCGAACGCTGGCCCGCCTTCATGCTGTTCGCGCTCGTGCCACTCACCTGGTGGCTGGTGGAGCGCAGCCGCTGGGGCCTGGAACTGCGGGCGGTGGGGGAGAACCCCCAGGCCGCCGACGTCACGGGCATCAAGGTGAACGTGCGGCGCCGCCAGGCTCTGCTGTGGTGCGGCGCACTGGCCGGTCTCGGTGGCGCCTACCTCGCGGTCGGCGAGGTCGGATCGTTCAACCAGAACATGACCGCCGGGCGCGGATACATCGTCATCGCCGCCGTGATCTTCGGGGCGTGGCGGCTCGGCCGGACCATGCTCGGCTGCCTGGTCTTCGGTCTCTCCGACGCGATGCGCCTGGCGCTCCCGGCGCTCGGTGTCACCCTCAACGCCCAACTGCTCGTCGCGGCCCCGTATCTGCTGGCGCTCCTGGCCATGCTCCTGTTCACCACGCAGCACCGGGAGCCCGGCGCGCTCGGCCGGCCCTTCGAGCGCGGGTCGACCTGATGACCGGGACCCGGCGACGGCGGATGCCGGCCCCGCGAAAGCGCGGGGCCGGCATCCGCCGTGGGTGTGCGACATCGCCGTCAGCGGCGTCGCAGGGCCGCGGTCTCCAGCGCCGGCGGCGTGTAGCCGACGTCGACCGGGTTGAGGACGCTGCCCGGCGCGACGAGTGCGTCGATCCGGTCCAGCGCCTCGGCCGACAGCGGCCGGTCCACCGCGGTGAGCTGCGACAGGAGCTGTTCGTGGGTGCGCACTCCCATCACGGCCGTGCTGACGCCGGGATGGGCGAGCACGAACCGCAGCGCCAGCTCGACGAGCGTGCAGCCCTCCTCGGCGGCCAGGCGCACGAGTTCCTCGATGACGGCGAGCTTGCGCGTGCGCATCTGCTCGTCGGCGAAGTCGAAGTGCTCGCTGTTCCTCAGCGCGCGCGAGTCGCCCGCCGGTTCGGCGTCGGCACGGTACTTGCCCGTCAGCCAGCCGCCGTTGAGGGGGCTCCAGACCATGACGCCCATGCGGTGCCGCTCAGCGGTGGGCAGGGCCGCGGCCTCGGCGTGCCGGGCCAGGATCGAGTACGACAGCTGCTCCACGGTGAACCGCTCGCGGCCACCGCGCCGCGCCGCCCACTGGGCCTCCACGATCTCCTCGGCCGGGAAGCTCGACGAGCCGATCGCCCGTACCTTGCCCGACCGCACCAGGTCGCTGAGCGCACCGAGGGTCTCGTCGACGTCGGTGTGGGGGTCCGGCCGGTGGACGAGGTACACGTCCAGGTGGTCCGTCCCGAGCCGGCGCAGGCTGTCCTCCACGGCACGTGTGATCCACAGCCGGGAGGTGCCGCCCCGGTTGCGCTCCAGGGGGCCCGCGGGCATCCGGCTCGCGACCTTCGACACCAGGACGACGTCGTCGCGCCGGCCCTTCAGCGCCCGGCCGATGATCTCCTCCGACTCGCCGAAGGCGTACACGTCAGCGGTGTCGATGACGTTGACCCCGGCGTCCAGTGCCGTCGCCACCATGCGGTGGCACTCCGCCTCGTCGGTGTTGCCCCACGCGCCGAACATCATCGACCCGAGGCACAGCTGACTCACCTCGATGCCCGTCCCACCCAGAATCCGGTAGTGCACGCTTGCCCTCGTCTCCCAGCCGACGCACTGTCGCTGTCCTTTCGCAGGCTCGCACAGCGGCAGGTCGCAAACCGATGTCGCGCGGGGCCAGCATCCCTGGCCTGCGTGTTGTGTCCGCAGCACATCGACCAGCGGGTGCGCCGCACCTAGGCTCGAAGAAATCCGAACCACTCACCATGGAGGTACCGTGGCCACCGGCCTCACCTCGGCACGCTGGACTCACGTCGCGCTGCCGACCGGCGATCTCGACAAGGCGATCGCTTTCTACACCGCACTGACTCCGCTGGTCGTGGTCGAGCGGTTCAAGGACGCCGACGGCGAGAGCGTCTGGCTCTCCAACGACCAGCAGGCCGAGACGCCGTTCGTGCTCGTCCTGGTGTCGTTCAACAAGGACAAGGGCAACCCGCAGGGCCTGTTGCACCCGTTCGCGCACATCGGCATCGAGGTGCCGGCGCGGGAGGACGTCGACGCGCTCGCGGACCGGGCCCGCGAGCTGGGCTGCCTGCACTGGGAGCCGATGCAGATGCCCGATCCCATCGGCTACATCTGCGCTCTGAAGGACCCCGACGGCAACGTCGTCGAGATCTCCCACGACCAGCGGGTGTTCGACTCGGTCCGCAAGAAGTGGGGTTCGTCCTGAAGGACACCCGCACCGCCGTCGAGGCCTACCTCGCGGCGCTGAACGCGCACGACGCCGACGCCGTGGCCGCCTGCGTGGCCGAGGACTTCGTCAACGAGCACACGTCGTCGATGGGGCAGAGCCGCAGGGGCCGCGCCGAGTACCGCGCCGCGCTGACCGGGTTCCTCGAGAACTTCAAAGACCTGCACTACGCGCCCGAGAGCTTCCTCGTCGACGGCGGGTCGGCCGCGGTGCCGTACGTCCTGACGTTCCTGATGCGTTCGGCGGACGACCGCCCCGTACGCGTGCGGGGGGTCTTCGTGTTCACCGTCGCCGGCGGGCTCATCACGCGGCGCACGGACTACTGGGACAGCGCAGAGGTGCAGCGGCAGCTCGTCTGACGCCCCGACCGCAGCCCGGAACCAGCTTCCTGACACCCCGTCCGCCTCTCGTGCGGACGGGGTGCCGGTGTGTCCGCCACCGGGCCCTGCGTATCGCTCTGCATGATGCCGTCTCGCATTGCTTGACAGAACGCCGTCTCGCATTGAAAGATGCCGTCATGCAAGTGGTGACGACACAGTCCGGCCTGGGCCGGATCGAGGACGGGGCCATCGCCCTGTTGGACACGGCTTTTCCGTATATCGGCGCGGTCCTCGAACAGGACGGCTCGCTGCAGGGCCTGGCGTCCTGCGCGGTGCGCCGGCGGATCCCGCTCGACCAGGCCACGCTCGTGGCGCCGCTGGGCCGCCCCCGCGCGGTATGGGGCGTCGGGCTCAACTACATGTCGAAGGCGGCCCGGGCCGGCCGGGGACTGCCCGAGCAGCCGATCCTGTACCTGGCCGCGTCGTCCGCCGTCCTGGCACCCGGCGCCCAGGTGGTGATCCCCCGCGCCGCGACCGAACCCGACTACGAGGGGGAGATCGCGGTCGTCGTCGGACGCCGGCTGTACCAGGCGTCCGAGTCGCAGGTCTGGCCCGCGATCGCCGGCATCACGGCGGCCAACGACATGACGGCGCGAGATGTCATGCGCTCCACCGCTACGCCCGCCCTCGCCAAGAGCTACCCGGGATTCACACCGCTCGGTCCGTCGCTGCGCACTACCGACGACCTCGCCGACCGCGACGCGATCCGTGTACGGAGCTGGGTCAACGGCGAACTCATGCAGGACGACACGAGCGCCGGGATGATCTTCCCGGTCGCCGACCTGCTCAGCCGGCTGTCGTGGTTCGCCGCCCTCGAACCCGGCGACGTCGTCCTCACCGGAACCCCGGCCGGCACCGGCCAGGACCGCGGATGCTTCCTCGCCGACGGCGACGAGGTACGGGTCGAGGTGGACGGCGTACTGCCCCTTGTCACCCCCATCGTGCGTCCCGCGGACGCCACACCGCACGACCACCGGCTGACCGAACCGGTCAGCTGACCGCCCCTCACACTGGAGCACACACCGATGCCCATCTCCTCCCCGTCGTCCTACGACCTCGTCCTGGCCGGCGGCACCGTCATCGATCCGGCGTCGGGCACCAACGCCCGGCTCGACGTGGCGGTCACCGGTGACCGCATCGCCGCGATCGGGGAAGGGCTGGCGGCGGGCGCGGCCCGCACGATCGACGTCACCGGCTCCACCGTGCTGCCGGGCCTCGTCGAGGGCCACACCCACATCTTCCAGTACGTCTCCGCCGTCGGCGCCCCCGCCGAGGAGGCCCACCTGCGGCGCGGCGTCGTCGCCGCGGCGGACGCCGGCACGGCCGGCGCCTCGACGTTCGCGGCCTTCCGCAAGCTGGTCGTCGAGGCGAACCCGCTGCGCATCGTCAACTTCCTCAACGTCTCGGTGCTCGGCCTGATCGACTTCAGGTTCGGCGAGCTGCTCAACCCCGACACCCTGGTCCCCGAGGACGCGCTCGCGACCGCCGAGGCCCACCCCGACATCGTGCGCGGCTTCAAGATCCGGCTGTCCGAGGACGTCGTCGGCGAGAACTGGGAGGCGCTGCTGAAGAAGTCCGTGGCGCTGGCCGAACAGGCGTCCCTCCCGCTGATGGTGCACATCGGCGAGACCGAGGAGCCGGTGCCCGTCGTCCTGGACTACCTGCGCCCCGGCGACATCGTGGCGCACTGCTACACCGGCAAGCCGAACGGCATCCTCGACGGCGACCAGGTGCATCCCGCCGTCATGGCGGCCCGCGAGCGCGGCGTGCTGTTCGACTCCGCCCACGGCAAGAGCAACCTCAGCTTCGAGGTGGCGCGCCGGGCGATCGCCGACGGATTCCTGCCCGACATCCTCAGCTCGGACACCAGCGCCCGCAACTGGCGCGGCCCGGTGTTCGACCTGCTCACCAGCATCTCCAAGCTGGTCGCGCTCGGCGCGCCGCTGGAGGAGTGCATCCGCCGGGCCACCGTCGCCCCCGCACAGCTGCTCGGGCTCGACACCGAAGGCTACGGGCGCCTGGTGGTCGGCGGACGGGCCGACGTCACCGTCGTCGACTGGACCGACGAGGTCACCCTGCCCGACGCCGCGGGCAACACCATCCTCGCGCCGCGCCTGGAGCCGAGCGTCGTGCTGCACAAGGGCGCCGAGGTCGACGTCGTGCCGTGGCGCGGTCTGCCGTCGGCATGAGACGCCCGACCGCCCCGGGAAGGATGCGATGAGCGTCGGTGAGGTCCACCTGCTGCGGCGCCGGCTGCGCGCGGCCCTGACGGCGGGGCGACCCGCCGTCGGCACGTTCGTCAAGCTGGCCCCGCCCGACGTGGTGGAACTGGCCGAGGCGGCCGGGTTCGTGTTCGTGGTCGTCGACCTCGAACACTCCACCCTCACCGAGCAGAACGCCGTCGACCTGGTGCGCCACGCGCACGCCTGCGGCCTGCCGGCCCTGGTCCGGGTGCCCGAGGTGGACGCCCCCGCCGTCAACCGGCTGCTGGAGGCCGGGGCGGCGGGGATCCAGCTGTCCATGCTCACCCGCGTCGCCCAGGCCGAGGCGCTCGTGGGGGCGACCCGGTTCGCGCCCACCGGCCGCCGCTCGGTCAGCCTGGCCAACCGGGCCGCCCGCTTCGGTGCGCTCCCGCTGCCCGCCTTCCTGAGTGCAGAGCAGGACGACCCGCCGGTGCTGGTCGGCCAGATCGAGACGGCACGGACCGATCCTCTGCCGGATCTGCTCGCCCCTCTCGACGTGTGCTTCGTCGGCAGCACCGACCTCGCGGTCGACCTGGGCCTGCCGGCGGACCCCGCGGTGCTGCGCGCCGCGGTGGACCGGGTGCGCGAGGCCGCCCGCTCGGCGGCCGTGGCGTTCGGCGGCTGGGTGCCGGTCCGGGGCGCCGCGGCGAACCTGGGCCTGAGTGACGCCGACTACCTGGTCGTCGGCTCGGACCTGCAGATGTTGGCGACCGCCCTGCGCGCGGCCGCCGGAGAGGAAAACCAGTGACCACACGCAACGCGGCGCTGTTCAGCACCGTCCTCAACTGGGACGAGCTGCCGGTGACCCAGGTGCGGCCGGGGGTCCGCCGCCGCGTCTACGCGACGGACGAGATGATGATCTGCCACCACGAACTCGACGTCGGCATGACGCTCAACCCGCACCGGCACGAGGAGTTCGACCAGCTGGTCCACATCGCCGAGGGGCGGGCCAACTACTACGTGGACGGTGTCGCGCACGACATGCGTGCGGGGTCGTTCCTGCTGGTCCCCCGAGGCAGCGAGCACTACGTGGAGCCGACCGAGGCCCCCTGCGTGAACATCGACTTCTTCGTCCCGCCGCGGGCCGACCTGCTTCCCTGACCGAAGGGCCGGCTTGCCGCCGCACTGAACTCGGCGGCCGGCAGCACCCGCTGCTCCACCGGCATCGGCGTGCGGTTCGGATTCCGCAGCGGACGGGACGACCGGCGCACGCCGCCGGCTGGACCGACCGCGAGGCGGTGGCGGAGTTCGCCGCGCCGCCGCGGGGATTTCCCGACCCGCTCACCCATGCCCGAGTCACCTGGCGGGGGGCCTGCACCCATGACCTGCGTCCTCGTGCTCGGGAGCACGGACATGGACCTCGTCGCGCACGTCGACAAGCCTCGCGGCGCGAGACCGTCATCGGACGCGGGTTCCGTCCGGTCCCCGGCGGCCAGGGTGCCAACCAGGCGGTGGCCGCGGCCCGCGTGGGCGGCACGGCGTCGATGATCGGAGTGGTGGGCGCCGACGTCTTCGGCACCCGGTTGCGGGCCGCACGTGACCGTCGTGGACTCGACCGGCGCAGATGACACGTTCGTGGGCACGCTTCCTCGGCGCCCTGTGAGGGTGGGCCGATGCCGGACGCACTCACCCTGACGTCGGGCGCTGGCCACGCTCTCGGTCCAGCGGCCGGAGGCCGCGGCCGCCAAGCCGTGCCGCACCGAGAGCGACGAATTCGGCCACCTGACACGCCTCCTGACCTTCCGTCGGCCAGATCGCCCCCGGCACTCCGGAACCATGAAAGAAGGCCGATCATGGCCCCATCGACGACCAGCGCCGTCACCCTGGACATCAACGGCGACAGGTACGCACTGGGCGCCACCACTGCACCACCGTGCCCGACGTCGTGCGTGAGCGTCTCGACCTGACGGGCACCAGGAAGGGCTGCGACCAGGGACAGTGCGGTGCCTGCTTGGGATGAGGCGACTCGGCCCAGGGCAGGTGTTCGGTGGGAGGGGCTGCTCACTGCCGCACCTTGGGTCCGACATGGGCGCTATAAGCCGACAGACCCGGGCCGGGAGTGCCGCCCGGGCGGTCGGCCTATGCCTTACTCAGGCTCCCGAAATCAGTGCTGGAAGCTGATGGTCCTCGGCTTGTACGACGGGCGCTTGGCCTCGTACGCGGCGATGTGGGGCTCGTTCTGCAGGGTGATGGAGATGTCGTCCAGCCCGTTCAGCAGCCGCCAACGGGCGTTCTCGTCGAGTTCGAAGGCAGCGGTGATGCCCTCTGCGCGCACCTCACGAGCCTCAAGGTCCACAGTGACCTCAGCAGTGGCGTCCTTCTCCGTGAGCTCCTGCAGCGCGTTCACGATCTTCTCCTCCAGAACCACCGTGAGCAGGCCGTTCTGCATCTACGACCGTCCCGGATACGACTCCCTGCGCGGCCTGCATCAGATCGAGCATTTCTACCGCACCGAACGCATTGTTGCCTCCGGAACACATCAGGTACATCGCATCGTCAGCGACCTCGACTCAGCCGCCTGCTGGGGCCGGTTCACGGGCAATAGCAGAACTGGCGCACCTCTCGACGAGCAGTTCGCGGATACCTACACGGTTCGCGACGGCAGGATCATCGGCCGACGGACCTACTTCTACCGAGCGGCGATCTGATGGCCACCGGGCTAGAGACGCATGAGACTGCAGACTTCCCCGTGCTGGCGAGGCTGTGATGGTGACTGCCGACCGATTAACAGCCTCCGCGGCTATGTCACTGGTGTTGATCATAATCCCCGGACCCAGTGTGCTGTTCGTCGTGGGGCGGGCGCTGGCGCAAGGACGCCGCGCCGCTCTGACCACTGTGCTGGGGAACACTCTCGGAGCCTACGTGCTCATCGTGGCCGTGGCTCTGGGGGTCGGGGCGGTTGTGGAACGCTCGGCTCTCGTCTTCACGATGCTTAAACTGGCGGGCGCCGCTTACCTGGTGTGGCTCGGCGTCAAGGCGTGGCGCGAACGCAGTTCCCTGCCGACTGCCTTTGCCGAGGGCGGGCACACATACGGAGGTCTGCGCACCCTGTGGGAAGGGTTTGGGGTTGGTGTGACCAACCCCAAGAGCATCGTGTTCTTCGCCGCCGTGTTGCCACAGTTCGTTGACCGCGGTCAGGGAAATGCGGCGGTTCAAATGCTTGTGCTCGGTCTTATCTTCAACGCCATAGCGCTCGTCTTCGACGGCTGTTGGGGTCCGGCCGCAGCCACCGCACGAGACTGGTTCGCCCGGTCGCCGCAACGACTGTCAAAGGTGGGCGGCATCGGTGGGCTCATGTTGATAGGCCTCGGCATCACCATCGCCGCGACCGGACGTAAGGACTGATGGAGTTGCGAGGAGGGGTCCGGGCATCAACGGCCACGCCGACCTTGTGGCGTCGCAGACGTTTAGCCGCATCCGCCGGCGACCCTGTCCACGGAAACCCGCGCCGCCCTTGAGGGAGCAGACAGGCGGCCGCAGCACCTGCAGTCCGGGCGAGGGTGACGGTGCGCCGACGTACTGAAGGCGGCCTTCGGTGTCGTGCCTGTTTGTCGTAGCGAGTGGCCACGGCCCTGGCCTGTTTGAGTCTGTCGATCGCCCGCTCGAGGTGTTGCGCTTCTTGAACCGCTCGTCGTCGAAGCCGGGTGGCCGTCCGCCGCGTGAGCCCTTGCGTCGGCGGGCGGCCTGGCTGTCGGTCTTTTCCGGGATGGTGTGCCGGATGCCCCTGCGGCGCAGGTACTGGCGGCACGGGCCGTTGCTGCAGGCCCTGTCCGGGGTGAGGCTGTCGGGCTTGGTGCGGGGCCTGCCCGGTCCGATACGAGGAAACGCGGCAGTCCGCCCGCTGCCCGCCGGTGACGAGCAGGGGCAGCGGCCGACAGCACCCGTCAGCGCTTCGCCGGCGGCGTCGGCCGCGGCTTGCACCGTTGCAGTAGGCGCTCCCAGGTGCCGTCGGCCGACCACAGCCGGTGGCGTTCCTAGACCGTCTTCCACGGTCCGAACCGCTCGGGCAGATCCCGCCACTGCACCCCAATCCGCACCCGGTGCAGGATCCCGTCGATCCCCTGCCGGTGATCCCGCCACCGGCCACAACGCCCGTTGCTGACCGGCAGGAACTGCCGCAGCCGTTCGCACTCGGCATCCGACAAGTCACCCCGCCTCATGCCTGACACAACGAGCCATCAGTCAGACAGTCACATGATCGGGCGGGCAGGTCCTAGCCGACATCCGCACGTTGCCCCTCGACCGAGTCGAGTCGAGTCGACCGAAGAGGGTGCCTGCGCATCGGCGCGACCGTGACCAACGGCAACCTCGCCGCGCACCCCGAAGTCCGCTGCGGTTACCCGACGTTGACGCAGGCGGTGCTGGCCGGCGCCTCGGGGCAGTTGCGCCACATGGCCACCGTCGGCGGAAACCCAACCCTGCAACAAACGCGCCCCCGGCAGCGGTTGTCCCCGCATTTGCCGGCGAGCAGAACGACCACGCCGTCCTCGGCGCCTCCGGCCACCGCGGGGCCACACTTCTTTCCGGACGCAGTTGGCCGAGGTCGCGGTCGACGTTAACGCGGACGAGGTGCGCGTGCGGCGCATGCTCGGTGTCTTCGCCGCGGGCCGGATCGTCACGAGGAGGCGGTCCGGGACCGGCCCACGGGCGGCCTGGTCGGTGCCGACCTGGCGGGCCACCACTTCGCGGCCCACGTCGACGTCCCGCTCATCGAGGTCGACTGGGTGGACGACCCCGACCCGGACGACCTGGTCGGCATCAAGGGCATCGGCGAGATCGGCATCGTGGGTGCGGTGGCGGCGATCGCCAACGCGGCGTGGCACGCGACCGGCGTCCGCCACCGTCACCTGCCCATCCGGCCGGACCGCGTGATCCTCGCCGGAGCCAAGGATGCTTGACCTCGCCGAGGAACCGAGCCGCCGGCCGCAGGAGGGACGGGACGTCGCCGTCGCCACCGTCGGCGGCAGCACCCGCGCCCTCCTGACGCCGCCGTCGACGGCGGGGAGGGCACGGTCATCCCGCTGACCGACTCGGGCAGGCCCACCCACCACGAAGCGGGAACCAAGGGCACCGGGTAAGCAACCGCCATCGACACCCTGAAGCGGCTCGACGCGGATGCGGTCCCCGCGGGTCAGCTCCGCAACGCACTCCAGGACGCCGTGCTCCCAAGCCGGTCAGGCACTCCTCGGCATCGGCGCGAGCCGTCGAAGACCTCCGGTGGTGGATGCCGGACACATCCACTCCGTCCCGGAGGTCTCCCATGATCTGTCACGCCGTCAGCGACGTGCGGGTCACGACAGCAGGCCCACCGCCCTCGGCGGTGAGCCTGTGCACCACCCCGGCAAGCGGGTCAGTCGCCGTTGGGTGCGCTGTCCGAGGTGCCCAGCCGCTGCGACAGCGCGCGGGCGGTCTCCAGCAGGGCCTGGGCCATCGGCGACTGGACGTCGTCGGAGACGGTCGCCGTCGTGCCGACGACCGCGAGTGTCCCGCTGATCTTGTCGCCCTCGAAGATCGGCGCCGCGATGGTGCGGACCCCGTTGACGGCGGGGGAGTTGACCGACAGCCCGTGCTGCCGGATCGCGGCGATCTCGTCGGTGAGCTCGGACGACTTGCGGACCGCGCGCGGCAGCGTCGGTACCTGTTCCGGGGGCAGGAACGTGAGGAAGATCCGTCCCTGTGCCGAGGTCGTGAGGTCGAGACGCGAGCCGACCCGGACGCTGATGCGCACCATGTGGGCTGTGTTGTCCACCGAGCGCACCACGGTCGGTGACTCGCCGTCCCAGACCGACAGCACGATCGTCTCGTCGATGCGCCGCACCAGATCCTCCATGTACGGCTCGGCGGCGGCGACGATCGGCAGGCCGGCCCGGGCGGCCGAAGCGAGGGTGAGTACCTGGGGGCCGAGGGAGTAGAGCGAGGTGCGCTCGTCGTACCGCAGCAGGTTCGCCGCCCGCAGCGCCTTGGTGTAGCGGTGCGCGGTCGCCTTGCTCGCCCCGAGACGCGCGGTGATCTCGTTGAGACTCATGTGCGGCTTGCCGACCGTGAACGAGCCGAGGATCAGCGCCGCACGCTGCACCGTCTGGATGGTCGGCGCGGTCGTGTCGGGACCGCTTCGCTCGCCGGTGCCGGGCTGCGCCTTCGTGGCCATGAAAATCCTGCTCCTGTCCCGCTCAGTAAGAAGGTAAGACGTTGAATGGAACGTCGTATTGGATAGCGTAACGGTGAGAGCCGGGTGAATGTGAGGGAAAAGCAGGAACGGCGTCCCGGCGTCCCCGGACCGGCCGGTCCGGGGACGCCGTGCCCACTCGGTGCGATGACCTCATGCGTCGGAGGAGTGCCCTGGCGTGACGGAGCGTGCCGGGTCGAGCAGGGAGGCGATGTGGTTGACGGCGAGGGCCGCCTCGCCGAAGCCGATCGAGATCAGGCTGACCTTGCCGTCGTGGTCGGCGATGTCACCGGCCGCGAAGACGCGCTGCCGGTTCGTGCGCATCGTGCGGTCGACGAGGATGCGCCGACGGCGCAGCTCCAGCTCCCACTGCTCGATCGGGCCGAGGTCGGCGATGAAACCGAGCGCGGCGACGACGGACTGGGCGGGCAGGGTGATCCGGTCGCCGTCCGAGCCCGCGACCACGACCTCCGACACCGCCCCGTCGCCGGAGATCTTCTCGACCTCGTAGGGAGTCAGGACCCGCACGGAGGATGCGTGCACCTGCTCGACGGTGCGTTCGTGGGCCCGGAACCGCGTACGCCGGTGCACCAGCGTCACTGACGAGGCGATCGGCTCCAGAGACAGCGCCCAGTCCAGTGCGGAGTCCCCACCGCCCACCACCACGACGTCCTGTCCGGCGAGCTCGTTCAACCGCGGCACGAAGTACCGCAGCCCCCGGCCCAGGTAGTCGGAGCCAACGGGGAGCTCGCGGGGGACGAAGTTGCCGATCCCACCGCAGACGAGCACGGCGCCCGCGGTGATCCGCGCGCCGGCGTCGGTGGTGGCGACGATGCCGTCGCCCGCGTCGTCGAGGCGGGTGACTCCGTGGCCGAGCAGGTAGGTGGGGTTCCACCGCCCGGCCTGCTCGGCCAGCCGGTCCACCAGGTCCTGGCCGCGGACCGCGGGGAAGCCGGCCACGTCGTAGACGAGCTTCTCGGGATACAGGGCGGTGATCTGGCCGCCCACCTCGGGCAGGGCGTCGACGACGGCGACGCTCATGCCGCGGAAGCCGGCGTAGTACGCGCCGTACAGTCCCGTCGGGCCGGCGCCGATGACGAGCAGGTCGACGGAGACCTCCTGGCAGGCGCCCGTGGTGGTCTGGAGGCCGCTCACGCTCCCACCTCGGGGTGGTCGTGGCCGACCCGGCCGACCTTGCGTGCGCCGCCGGGTGAGCCGAGGGGTTCGCTGCCGAGGGTGAAGAACTCGGCGTTGATGCGCTGGGACTGCTGGGCCTCGGCCGGCAGGTCCTCGTGGTGGAAGATCGAGATCTGCGGACAGACGGGTTCGCAGCGCCCGCACTCGACGCATTCGTCGGGCTGGATGTAGAGCATCCGGTCGCCCTCGTAGATGCAGTCGGCCGGGCACTCCTCCATGCACGACTTGTCCATGATGTCGAGACATGCCTGGGTGATGACGTACGGCACGGGCTTCTTGCCCTTCACACGGTCGCACAGAATGCGAGATGGTGTCTTCTATTATGGAATGGATGATGACGGCGTCAGGCCGGGGTGTCAACCCTCATCGATTGCTTGACACTGTCGCGTGTGCTAGGAGAAGCTGGTGCGACATACGAGATGGCGTCTCACAGCACGCCACTCGGGTCGGGACTTGTGAGAGGCATACGCCGTAATGGGAAGCAACCCCCGGACCGTCCCAGCGCCGATGATCGTGGAGAACTGGGACCAGCTCACCTTCCGGGTCAACCGCGAGGCCTACCGCAGCGCGGAGATCTTCACTCGGGAACGTGGCTGGGTATGGACACACACCTGGCTCTACCTCGGTCACGAGACCGAGATCCCCAACCCCAACGACTTCAAGGTCCGCACCCTCGGCGGCCGACCGCTGATCTTCTGCCGGGACAGCGCCGGCGAGGTGCACGCGTTCCTGAACTCCTGTCCGCACCGCGGCACCGTGCTGTGCCGCGAGAACGAGGGCTCGGCCAGGCTCTTCCAGTGCTTCTACCACGCCTGGACATTCCGCAACAACGGTGAGCTCGCCGCGATCCCCGACGCCGACGCGTACGAGTCGGGCGACGAGTTCCGGGCGTCCATGGGACTGCGCGGCGTGCCGCGCCTGGAGATCCACGAAGGCTTCGTCTTCGTCGCCTTCGACCCGGACGTTCCGCCCCTGCTCGAGCACCTCGGCGACGCCGCCGACTACATGACGATGATCGAACAGCAGCACGTCGGCGGCATGACCACGCTGCCCGGCACGCAGAAGTACAGCGTGCGGGGCAACTGGAAACTCGCCGTCGAGAACGCGATGGACGGCTACCACTTCGCGCCGACGCACAACACGTTCGTCGGCTACCTGCGCGAGAGCGGCTACGCCGTCACCGACGACAACCAGTACGCCTACAACCTCGGCAACGGTCACGGGCTGCTGGTCCTGACCGGGCACGGCGGACGTATCAGCATGGAGTGGGAACCGCGCTTCGGCGAGGACGAGCGGGTGCGCACCGAGGCCCACCGAGCCGAGATGACCGAGCGACTCGGGGAGAAACGGGCGCACCACGTGGCCGACGAGAGCCACATCCTGTTCGTGTTCCCCAACCTGCTGTTGTTCGACATCGAGGGCCTGTCGATCCGGCAGCTGGAGCCGGTGGCGCCCGACCAGACCGACGTACGCGCCTGGCAGCTGGTCCCGCGCGACGAGGACCCGGCCGCACGCGCCCTGCGCATGAAGACGGTCGTCAGCTTCGTCGGCCCGGGCGGGCTCGCCACGCCGGACGACATCGAGGCGTACGAGGCGGTCCAGCGCGGCATCCAGGCCACGGCGAGCACCGCTTCGCCCGAACTGGACTACAGCGACATGTCGCGCGGCATGGCCGACGAGGTCAAGGGTGTGCAGGGCAGGTCGACCGACGAAGGAGCGATGCGGGGCTTCTGGCGGCACTGGATCGAAGCCGTCGGGCTCGATGACGGCCTCCAGGTCCACGGCGCGCGACCGGCGTCCTTCCTCGAAGGCAGGGACGTGCGATGACCGCGATCACCAACACCCACTCCGTGCAGTGCCACGGACGCACCATCACCCGGCCGGAGGTGGAGGACTTCCTCTACTCCGAGGCGGACATCCTCGACCACTGGGACTACGACGGCTGGCTGGCCCTCTTCGAGCCCGGCGCCCGCTACGAGATCCCGACCACCGACTACCGCCCCGGCTGGTCGCCGCACGAGACCGGATCGTTCGTCGACGACGACTGGGATCTGCTGCGCGCCCGGGTCAAGCGCATGAAGTCCCGCAAGGCGCACGCCGAGAACCCGCACTCGCGCACGCACCGGCTGGTGTCCAACGTGCGGCTGTCCGAGCACACGGAGGACTCCTTCCGGGTGGCGGCGTCCTTCGTGGTGCACCGCGCCCGCGACGGCCACTTCGACGCCTACGTCGGCTGGTACGAGCATGTGCTGGTGCCGACCGACGACGGACTGCGTTTCCGCTTGCGGCGCTCGATCCTGGGCCACGAGTCGCTGGCGGCAGGCGCCCGGCTCAGCTTCATCCTCTAGCCGGCGACGGACGGTGACCCGATGATCCGACACACCCTGTCCTTCCGCTTCGCCGACGGAATCGACCAGGCCACGCGCGAGTCCGTGCTGGCCGAGCTGCGCACCTTCCCGGACCGGTACCCGGCCATGCGCGGCTTCGTCCTCGGCGAGAACGTCAGCACCCGCGACCAGACCTTCACCCACACCATGGCCGTCGACTTCGACAGCCAGGACGACCTGCTCGCCTATCTCGGCAGCGAGTCCCACGAGCACTTCGTGCACACGCGCTGGCGACCGGTCATCGACCGGCAGGCCATCACCTCGTTCGAGTACGCCGAGCGTCCCTCGCTCGCCCCAGGAAGGACAGCGCCCGTGAGCACCCGCCCCCACGGCCCGTACGGCATGGAGTACGCCCGGATCGAGGTTCCGGACATGCAGGCCACGATCGACTTCCTCGAATACCACGTCGGGCTGCAGCTGGAGCAGCGTACGGACGAGTACGCCTACCTGCGGGCCGACATCGAGCACCACGCGATCGAGCTGATCCACGCGCCCGAGCGCACCGACGGCTGGACGACCGCGGTCGGCTACAGCGTTCAGAGCGAGGAGGTCCTCGAGCAGCTGCACAAGAGCGTCCTCGACGCCGGCCTCGAGGTCCTGCAGCTGCAGGAGCGGCAGCAGGCGCTGTGCGACAACGGCTTCGCCGTGAAGGACCCGAACGGCCTCATCATCGAGCTGTTCACCGAGTTCCAGGAGTACGCCGAACCGCCGCACATCGAGATCCGGCCGCTCGACCTGGTGCACCCCTTCATCGCCACCGCGAAGTACCAGGAGTCGCTGGACTTCTACCAGAACGTCCTGAGGTTCATGCCCTCGGACTACGTCGTCGGCTCCACCACGTTCTTCCGCGGCGAGGACCGCTACCACCACAGCCTCGCGGTGCAGAACAACAAGGAGCACTTCACCGCACACCTGTGCTTCGCGATGAAGAGCCTCGACCACGTCATGCGGATGCGCGCCCGCGCGCTGTACAAGGGCGCGCCGATCGCCTCCGACATCGTCAACCACTCGGCGTCCACGTCGATCGCCTTCTACCTGCACGACACGCGCTTCGGCCCGCGCTTCGAGCTGTGCGACAGCCACCGGGTGCTCACGCCGGAGGAGCACGAGACGCACCGGCCCCGCAGGATGCCGGCTGACCCGCGCAACATCGACGTATGGCGTCCGGCGTCCGACGACTGGGGACGTTTTTGAGACAGCAGGTGCTTGACGTCCTGCACCTGCTCGACGCGACCCCCGCTCCACGCGGCAAGGAGCGGACGGCGGCCCACCGGCTGCGCGCCTGGTGCGCGCAGCGGTGGCCGCACGTCGAGTGGCAGGTGGTGGAGCACGGCCCCGCGGGCGGCAGCCTGATCGCCGCGCACGGGGCGGGGCCGCTGCTGTACTCCCACCTCGACACGTCGCTGGACGACGGCGGGGCGCACAACCAGCTCATCACCGGCAACGCCGCACCCGTCGCCCCGCTCGGCGTGGACGGCGACGTGGTGGCCGGCTTCGGTCTCGGGGTCGCCCGCGGACCGGCGGCGGCGGCGCTCGTCGCGTTCGCCGAGGCGGGTGCCGGGCGGCTGCTGCTCGCCGGGTCCGGGACGCACCGCCGCTCGGGCGGAGTCACCGGCCTCGAGGCCTACCTCGACGCCTACCCGTTGCCGCACTCGGCGATCGTCGCCAAGTGCGGCCCGCCCACCCTGCTGTGGCACGAGCCGGGCGCCTTCTACCTGAGCGTCCGGGTGACCGGCCGCTCAGGGGCCGCGATGATGCCCCGGTCGGCCACGCCGCCCGGGGGAGTCGTCGCCCGGGCCGGCGTCGTCCTGGACGAACTGGCCCGCTGGCGCACGGCCTACCTGGCCGCCGACCCGCAGAACGGCCAGACGGGCCGGGCGTGCGGCATCGGCGCGATCAGCGGGGGATGGCCGGACAAGCCGGACCTGCTGCCCGCCCAGCTGCGGATCGATCTGTACGTCGTCGCCGGTGACCGGCTGGATCCGGCGGAGCTGGCGGCCGGGCTGGCCGACCGGCTGCGGGCCCGGTGCGCGAAGTCGGTGCTGCGCGACTGCACGGTCGAGGTGGAGGCCGAACCGGTCGCGCCGGCCGCTGCGACGGACGCCGACGCTCCGGTGGTCACGGCGGCACGGGCGGCCTGGTGCGAGGAGTTCGGCGTCAAGCCGCCGCCCATCACCGGCTGGACGGGATCGACCGACGGCGTCGTACTGCGCGCCCGCGGCGTCGACACCGTGCGCCTGGGCCCGCAGGCGAGGCCGGCCGCCGACGACCCCCGTCGCGATGCCCTGTCGTTGGGGCAGTTGACCGCCTACGCGCGCATCTACCGCCGGCTGTTGACCGAGCTGCCGGCGTAGCGCCGCAGTTCCCGGTGCTGCCCGTGCCGAACACGGCGGGGCGGGCACCGGCAGCCGTCCCGGCTCCGGGGCCGGCATACCCCCGGATCAACCATGGTGAACTCGAGTTCGCATCAGCGCAGGGTGCAAGCGCCCTGCAGAAAAGTGGGCAGGCGGATGGACAAGGTGGTCGCTTCTGCGGCCGAGGCGGCGAGGGACATCCCCGACGGGGCGTCCCTCGCTGTCGGCGGCTTCGGGCTCAGCGGAATTCCGGGAGCCCTGATCCAGGCTCTGTACGACTCCGGCGTCACGGGACTCGACGTGGTCTCCAACAACTGCGGGGCGATGGAGTCCGGCCTCGCCGTGCTGCTCGACGCGGGCCGGATATCCCGGGTCACCGGCAGCTACATCGGCGGCAACAAGGAGTTCGCCCGCCAGTACCTGGGCGGCGAGATCGAGTTGGAGCTGATCCCGCAGGGCACCCTCGCCGAGCGGCTGCGGGCCGGGGGCTGCGGCATCCCGGCCTTCTACACCCCGGCCGGCGTCGGCACCCAGGTCGCCGACGGAGGGCTGCCCTGGCGCTACGACGGCGCGGGCGGCGTCGCCGTCGCCTCACCGGCCAAGGAGGTGCGCGCGTTCGACAGCGTCGAGTACGTCCTGGAACACGGCATCACCACCGACTTCGCCCTGGTGCGGGCGGCCAAGGGCGACCGGCACGGCAACCTCGTGTTCAACAAGTCGGCCCGCAACTTCAACCCCCTCGCCGCCATGGCGGGCCGCATCACGATCGCCGAGGTGGAGGAGCTGGTCGAGCCGGGCGCGATCGACCCCGACCATGTCCACCTGCCGGGCATCTTCGTCCAGCGCGTGGTGGCACTCAGCCCCGAGCAGGCCGCCGACAAGAAGATCGAGAACCTCACGGTGACACCTCAGGAGGTGCGGGTCTGATGGCCTGGACACGGGACGAGATGGCCGCCCGCGCGGCCCGCGAACTGCGCGACGGCGAGTACGTCAACCTCGGCATCGGGCTGCCGACGCTCATCCCCAACCACCTGCCCGAGGCAGTCCACGTCGTACTGGAGTCGGAGAACGGCATCCTCGGCACCGGCCGCTTCCCGTACGAGGACGAGGTCGACCCGGACCTGATCAACGCGGGCAAGGAGACCGTCACCGTGCTGCCCGGCGCGGCCTTCTTCGACTCCGCCCTGTCGTTCGGCATGATCCGCGGCGGCCACATCGACGCGGCCGTACTCGGCGCCATGCAGGTCTCCGAACGGGGCGACCTCGCCAACTGGGCGATCCCCGGCAAGATGGTGACTGGTATCGGCGGAGCCATGGACCTCGTGCACGGTGCCCGCCGGGTGATCGTCACCATGACCCACACCGCCAAGGACGGCACTCCGAAGATCGTTGAGGAGTGCGACCTGCCGCTCACCGGGAAGGGCTGCGTGGAGCGGATCATCACCGACCTCGGCGTCCTCGACGTCACCGACGCCGGCCTACTCCTCGTCGAGACCGCCCCCGGTGTGACCGCCGAGGAGATCATCGTGCAGACGGCGGCGAAGGTGCTCATCGCCGAAGGAATCCGCGCCTAGCCCTCCGCGCGACGAGTACATCCGCCCGATGCAGGCGGACGCCGGACCCTTTCAGCACACGGCTCGTGTGCGTGAGGGACCGGCGTATCGCCTCGCTCGCGCCCGGCCTCCGGGCCGGCGCGTGAGACCACCGGCCCGACGGACTGTGAGCCGACGGGCCGGTCGACGCGTTTCGACCCCGCTGCCCGGGCGCGCTCCCGGGCTTCTTCGCTGTGACAGACGACCGCCGCAGCCAGAGGTCGCTCTGGCTGCGGCGGTCGGGAGTTCTCCCCGGTGGCACGAGGACGGTCGGTGACGGTCAGCGGCGATCGTCGGGCGCCCGGTGTCCGAGCGGCACCGGGAGCGGCGCTGTCGCGTCGGCGGTCACGGACGTGCCGTCACCGAGAGGGAACGCCGTCACACGCCCCAGTCGTCGTTGACGGTGACGGCGTCGGCGATGCGGAACCGGCCGCCCGGCACCAGCGGTGTGGTGGGCTCACCCATCACGACGACGTGCTTGCCGAACCGGGGGGCCAACGGCCGGCCGACGTCGCGCTTGAGCCACAGCCGCATCAGGTGCCGGCGGCGCTCAGGTTCCGGGTGGTCGATGTAGCTGGTCCGCGAGTGCAGTGCGGCGTAGTTGAGCAGCCACTGCACGTCTCCCGGCTGGAAGTCCATGTCGATCGGCAGGCCGGGCTCCTGCGAGATCTCGTCGAAGAGGGTGATGGCCGCGGCCTGGTCGGGCGTCAGCTGGGGGACACCGGGGTATTCCTGGGCGCTGAAGATCATCGAGTTGCCGGCGTACGTGCTGAAGATGCCGTCGACGTGGCTGATGATCGGCGAGGTGTAGGTGAGTTCGGGGGAGTCGGGGTCCTGACGCCGCCAGTCCCAGTGGTAGGTGTCGAAGAGCCGCGCGGCGAGGTCCGGCCGGCGGCGCAGCATCTCGTTGTAGATCGTGGTGCCGCTGACCAGGCTGGAGGCACCGCCGTCCTTGGCGCCGCGCAGGCACATCAGGGCGACGACGTCGGAGCTGTCCGAGTGGAACGGCAGCCGGTCACGAATGCGGGAGGGCAGCGCGCCCTCGTCGGACATCGTTTTGTTCGACGTGGCGATCACGTGGTCGAGCAGGTCGCCCCGCTGGCTCTGCCCGATCGGCTGGCCGAGGTGCAGGCCCATGATGAAGAAGATGGCCCCGGAAACGGGGTCGCCGTACTCCTCGGTGCGCAGGCCACGCACCAGGATGAAGCCCCGGCCGACGTCCATCTGGTGGGCGCACTCGTCGTTGAGGGCGCGACAGGCGTCGAACGGGTAGTCGGCGGCGGTGACGGTGCGCAGGTCGGGGTCGTCGGCGACGAAGCGCCGTCCCAGGGCTTCCAGCTCGGCGCGCTCGGCGTCACTGAGGGTGTAGATCCACTCGGTGGACTTCGACAGCTCGTCGCCGCGCCAGGCGGACGGCCCGGAGATCGGCTGAAGACCGACAGTGGTGGTCACGATGATGCACTCCTCGAAGATGTGATGGGGAAACCCGTCGGCGAAGACACAACGGGCGACGAACGCGAACGTCGACGGACGACGGGCGTTTCGGTGTGGCGGGGGCTCGTCGCGTGGCGACGAACCGCACTCAGAAGGGAGTCTGAGGCTCGCCGACAGCCGTGCCGGGGCGCAGTCCCTCGCGGGGAGGGAAGTAGCTGAGCGGCTCGTCGTAGGTCCGGCGGCCGGCGCACGACACGAGCAAGACGCCGATCAGGGCGACTGGCCTCATGCTGGTCCGTCCTTTCGAGAAGTGCCTCCACCATAGGAGACGTCGGGGTCGTCGTCAATGTGCGTGATGCCGTCTCGTGATGCAGTACGCGACGTGAGCCCGGCCGCCTCGTCCTCCGGACGTCCGTCCGGTATCCGACCGCCCGCACGCACCCGGAACCGCAGCGCGCACCCCTGCGTACCCTGTCCCCGTGTCAGCCTCCCGCCTGCGTCGCGTCGCCGTTCTTGTGCTCGAAGGCGCGAAGCCGCTCGATGTCGGCATCCCCGCGCAGGTGTTCACGACGCGCGCGAGCATGCCGTACGAGGTGCGGTTGTGCGGTGCGGCGCCCGGTCTCGTGACCGGCGGCGACGGTCTTTCGTACCACGTCGCCCATGGCCTCGACGCGCTCGTGTGGGCCGACATCGTGTTCATCCCCGGCTACCGCTTCCCGGACCGTGACGATCCGCCGCGGGCCGTCGTCGACGAGCTGGTCGCCGCCCACCAGCGGGGCACCCGGCTCGCCGCCATCTCGACGGGTGCCTTCGCGCTCGCCGCGACGGGTCTGCTGGACGGCAAGCGCGCCACGACGCACTGGCACTACACGCGGGCGTTGATGGCGAGGCATCCGCTCGTTCAGGTGGACGAGAACGTGCTGTTCATCGACGAGGGCAGCGTGCTCACCTCGGCCGGCGCCGCCTCGGGCATCGACCTGTGCCTGCACATCCTGCGCGGCGACCTCGGAGTCGCCGCGTCGAACCACGCGGCCCGGCGCCTGGTCGCGGCCCCCTATCGCAGCGGCGGTCAGGCGCAGTACGTGCCGCGCAGCGTGCCCGAGCCGCTCGGCGAACGCTTCGCCGCCACGCGCGAGTGGGCGTTGCACCGGCTCGGCGAGCCCCTCACCCTCGAAACACTGGCGCGGCAGGCCGCGGTCTCGCCGCGCACGTTCTCCCGGCGCTTCGTCGAGGAGACCGGTTACACGCCGATGCAGTGGGTCATGCGCGCCCGCATCGACATGGCCCGCGAGCTGCTGGAGCGTTCGCAGCGCGGCGTGGAGCAGATCGCCGCCGACGTCGGCCTCGGCACGGGTGCGAACCTGCGGCTGCACTTTCAGCGCATCCTCGGCACCACGCCGAGTGAGTACCGGCGCACCTTCGCACAGGGCGAGTAGACCGACCACTGGCGAGACCTTTTGAACCGTGGCGATCACGCCACTGTCAGCGGGGCGAGCCGCGAGCGAGCCTGGTGGCAAAGGGAAGGGACACCACTGATGACTCGCATCGCCGTCAACGGATTCGGCCGCATCGGACGCAACGTGCTGCGCGCACTGCTCGAACGCGACAGCGACCTCGAGGTCGTCGCCGTCAACGACCTCACGGAGCCCGCCACCCTCGCGCGGCTCCTCGCCTACGACACGACGGCCGGCCGACTCGGCCGTCCGGTGACCGTCGACGGGGACGCACTCGTCGTCGACGGCCGGCGCATCACGGTGCTGGCCGAGCGTGAACCGGCACAACTGCCGTGGGCCGAACTCGGTGTCGACATCGTCCTTGAGGCGACCGGCCGTTTCACGTCGGCCAAGGCCGCCGGCGCCCACCTCGACGCGGGCGCGAAGAAGGTGCTCGTCAGCGCCCCGTCGGACGGCGCCGATGTCACGCTGGCCTTCGGGGTGAACACGGAGGCCTACGACCCTGCCGTACACGCGGTCGTCTCGAACGCCTCGTGCACGACCAACGCGCTGGCACCACTGGCCGCGGTGCTCGACGAACTCGCCGGGATCGAGCACGGCTTCATGACGACCGTGCACGCCTACACGCAGGAACAGAACCTTCAGGACGGCCCGCACCGGGACCCGCGCCGCGCCCGAGCCGCGGGTGTCAACATCGTGCCGACCACGACGGGCGCCGCCAAGGCGATCGGCCTGGTGCTGCCGAACCTGGACGGCAAGCTGTCGGGCGACTCGATCCGGGTGCCGGTTCCGGTGGGCTCCATCGTCGAGCTCAACACGACCGTCGCCCGCGACGTGACGCGCGACGACGTGCTGGAGGCATACCGCTCCGCGGCGCAGGGGCCGCTCGCCGGCATCCTCGAGTACTCGGACTTCCCGCTCGTCTCCTCAGACATCACCGGCAATCCGGCCTCGGCGATCTTCGACTCGGCCCTCACCCGCGTCGAGGGCCGCCACGTGAAGGTGGTCGCCTGGTACGACAACGAGTGGGGCTTCTCGAACCGCGTGATCGACACGCTCGAGCTCCTCGCCGCCCGCTGACCCGCGAACTCCGGGTCGCTGCAAGCCGGTTGACCGGGCTCCGGCTCTCGACACCGACCGGCACGATCGGGCACAGTCCTACAGCACGATGACGGATCCGGTCGCCGCCGCCGAGCACCGCACCGCGGGCGGGCCCTCCCGCAGGACCTCGATCCGAGGGCTTGACGGACGTCATGACGGCGCCTGGGCGGGGCACTCGTAGGCGCATGAAGGCGATGCCGACAAGGCGCGTGCTGCCGGCCACCGTCGTACTGACGGTCCTCTTCGTCGCCGTGGCATGCGGTGACCACGGACGCGGGGAGTCCAACGGCTCGGCCGCGGCCGGACTTCCCGGCCTTGTCGCATCCGGTCGTCACCTTGTCATCACGACCGACAACGGGCTTCTGTTACGTCCCACCGACGGCCGCCGAGTCACCGTCGACGACCGTGTCGCCGGTGACTGGTCGCGCCGTGACGGGACTTGGACCCTCGACCTGTCGTGCGGGGAGCGGGCCCGGAGCGAGGGCGCCTGCCCCCGCATGCCCCACGTGAAGGTCCCGGACGGCGTGCGCGTCACGGTCAGTGCCCGCAACGCGGGCGTCGACGTGGCGGGCATCGCCGCCGCGCTGGACCTGACGACCGTCAACGGCGACATGACGGTCACCCGCTCCGGACGCGACGACGCCGCGGTACGGCTGTCCACCCGCAACGGCTCGGTGCACGCGACGGCCCTCGACACGGACCGGCTCTACGCGGCGACCACCAACGGGGACGTGATCCTCGCGTGCGCCACCGCGCCGTCGAGCGTCACCGCGACGACCACGAACGGCTCGGTCGGCCTCAGCGTCCCGCACACAGCCCCTGCCTATGTGGTCACCGCGGGCACGGACAACGGTCGCGCCACGGTGGCCGTCCCCACGCGGGATGCCCGCCACGGCCCCAAGATGACCCTGACCACGGTCAACGGTGACGTGGACGTACGCCGGGACTGAACCGGTCGGCGCAGTGCCGCCATGGGCCCGGACGGGTGCTGGGTGCCCGCCACAAGCCCTCCACCTCGACCTGCGGATCACGGTGGCGGGTGTGGGTTCCGCATGCCTGGGCCGAGCGTGGTCAGCCCACGCACAGCACGAGGAGGCAGATCTGTGACGGCGAGGTCGCGGCCGGCTCCGTATTCGCCGGTGTTGTCCCCGAGTCCGTGCCGTCGGTGGCGGCGGGTGCGGGCGTCTGCGCAGGCGCCGTGTCGGCCGTGTCGGCCGTGTCGGCGGTGTCGGTGCGGTCGGACGCCGTCGCGGCGGACTGTGGCTGCGGGGCCGCAGGCGTCGCCGTACGAGGAGGAGCAGCGGCGTCCGGCTGCACGTTCGACGGCGTGGTGGGCAGCGACGAGGTGGCGTACTCCCGGTGCGGAAGGCCGGGCACGGGCGAGTGTGTGGGCGGCGTGGGCGAGGAACGGTGTGCGTCCGGCTCCGCCGATGTCGATCGCGCGTCCTGCGCCGCCTGCTGTTCGACGGCACTCGTTCCCGGGTCCGTCGCCGCTGTGGCCGTGTGCGCCCGGTCGCTGGACTGCCGGTGCGTCGAGGCCAGGGTCAGGCCGCCGCCGACGAGCGCGACGGCGGTCGCGACCACGGCCCGGCGTTGGTTCTTCTTCCACCGGGCACGCTGGCGACGCCGTGCCGCCCGCCCCTGCGGCACGGCCGGCACGCCTTCGAGATCACCGGTCTCGGTGGTCTGCGGGACCCTCTCCAGGTCGCCGCCGCCCGCCGCCTCGTCCACACCGCCACCAAGTCGGCCCTCGTGCCGCGTGTCCCAGGCCGCGGACTCCGACGCATCTGCCGCACCCGTCATCGCCGAGGCGAACAGACCCCGGTCGATGTGACCGTCGGCGATGGCCGGAGCGATGTCCGGCGCGTAGGCGCCGCACCCGGGGCACACCAGGGCGCCATTGAGATGCCTGCGGCACGTGGAGCAGTAGTCCATCTGCGGTCTTCCTGAGTCGGCATGCCGTCGACCCGACAAGGGGTCACGGCCCGGTCACGTTCGCACGTGGAATCGAGCGTTCAGTAACACTAACGACGCCTTCGAAAGGCAATGTGCAGACAGCGTGAGGCTCGTGCAGGGATTCTGGCGGTTTACGCGTGGGTGCGGTGGGGGCCGAGTCGGCGCGGCCCGTCGGTTCGTGAGGCGAGCCCCGTCGATGACCGGATGACGTGGAGGCCGTGGATGACCTGCCCGTGACCCCGCCCATGGCGACGGCGCCTGTCCTCGCGGCGTGAACGGCGAAGAGGCCACGGCCCCTCTGCAGCGGACCAACCGGTCAACGTGCCTGGCGCGCACCGCCGTCAGGATCACGGCAACACCGCCGATCAGTTACGTCTGGTCGCCGTCCGGAACCTGGATTCAGCCACCTGAGAAGAACACCTCGCTCGCACATTCAGTGGGAAAGTCGCAGCACTTGTGCCCGAATTCTGAATATCTCGCGGGCGTGTAACACGGCGGCCGATGCCTGACGCAGACGTAAACGGACCCGTGCGGCGAGTCGCGCTCGGGGCGCGGAAAACAGCGCTGTACTCCGCCTTGCACGATCATGCGTCAGATGGGAAACACGTGAGCAATCCCGACCCGATGTCCGGATACCAGTCCTACGACCAGCCCTCGACCCGGCCGCCGCGTCACCCCCAGCAGGACCGGACCGTCACACGACGCGCGGCCCTGGCTGTCCAGACGGTCGCTGACATCGCCGCCTGCTTCCTGGGCCTGTGGATTCTGCTCCATCTGCTCGGGGCCAACGAAGCCAATGTGTTCGTGGAGTTCGTGCATGGCACGGCAGATCGGCTGGCCTGGTGGTCGCAGGATGTTTTCACCGTGGACACAGAGGGCCTTCGTGTCCTCCTCAATTACGGCCTGCCCGCACTGCTTTATGTGCTGGTGGGACACGGGATCGCCGCACGGCTCAACCGCGAATGACCGCATGTCCAGTGAAAACGTGCGAGTGCACGACGACTTCCCTGCGCCGCCCAGGACTTCGGGCCTGGTCAAGCGGCCCAGAACCACAACACCGAGAAGGATCAGCGCTATGACACCCAACTCAGCCGAGAACGATCACCTGCCCGTGTACGAGAGCTTGGTGCGTGAACGCGGGGATGCCGTGGCGGAAGCTCGTCAGGTGGCCGAAGAAACGCAGCACCAGGTGACGCAGGCACTGAACTGGCATGGCCCGGTTCAGCCGGAGTCCGCGTCCTGAGCGAGTCGGAGGGAGGCCCAGGCGGATGCCCCGCGCCAGTAGCGTGGCGATCATGGCGGACTGGGAAATCCGGCCGGCGTCGCCGGCGGACGTCGAGGCAGTGGCCGAATTGCGCGCCGTGGTGTTACGGGCGGACCTGGAACGGCTCGGTCGGTACGACGAGCATCGAGTGCGGCAACGACTGCGCGACGGGTTCGACCCCGCGTACACCTGGGTGATCGAGGTGGGCGGCGTGTTCGCCGGCTGTGTGGCGCTGCGGCCGGCCAACGACGCTCACTGGCTGGAGCATTTCTATCTGGCGCCGCATCTGCAGGGCAGCGGTATCGGTTCGGGTGTGCTGCGCGAGCTGTTGGGGTGGTGCGACCGCGACCGGGTCCTTGTCCGGCTGAACGTACTGCAGGGCAGTCCGGCCCGAAGCCTGTATGTGCGCCACGGGTTCACTGTCGAGTCCGAGGACCCGGTCGACGTGTACATGGTGCGCAAGCCGGCATGAGAGGCCGGTCTCATCGCCGGTTTTCCGGCGAACTGCCCCATGCCCATGCCGGCTGAGAGTTGAGCGAGCTCACGGGAGTCAGCGCGGTCGGCGTAGTCCCGCGATGTCGCGGGCCGCCATCGGTGACGCGACAGCCGCCGGATTCCGGCACATCGTCCTCGGATGCCGGCGCCCTACCCCGCCGACGTCGCACGGTGGGTCACCGACGAGCTCATCAGCACGCCGGCCTGACCACCTCCGTAGTGAAGCGCCGGGAATCCGAGGATCCGGTCCGGGATCAGAGGTCGAGCACCAGCCGGGGCCCGCACGAACGCGAGACGCAGATCAGCATGGTCTCGCCCGCGGCGCGCTCGTCCTCGTCGAGCAGGGAGTCCCGGTGGTCCGGGGTGCCCTCCAGCACGTCCGTCTCACAGGTGCCGCAAGTGCCTTCCCGGCAGGAGAACAGCACCGGGACACCCGCCTCCTCCGCCACTTCGAGCACCGAGCGGTCCGGCGGGACGGTGAGCGTGCGGCCCGACCGGCTGAGCACCACCTCGAAGGCGCCGGCCGGAGCCACCTCGACCGCCGGCGGGCGGACCGGGGCGAACCGCTCGATGCCAAGGGTCCCGGAGGGCCAGCCCGCACACTGCTCCTGCGCGGCCCGAAGCAGCGGCTCCGGACCGCAGGCGTGCACCAGCGTGCCCTCGCGGGGCGAGCCGATGAAGGTGGCCAGGTCCAGCAGGCCGTAGGTGTCCTGCGGCCGGATCAGCACCCGGTCCCCGTAACCCTCCAGGCGGTCCACGAACGCCATGGACCCGCGGGTGCGGCCGCCGTACAACAGGCGCCAGTCCGCCCCCGCGGCCTCGGCGGCCTCCACCATCGGCAGGATCGCGGTGATCCCGACCCCTCCGGCGATGAAGAGATGGTGCTCGGCCGCGCGGAGGGGGAAGTTGTTCCGCGGCCCGCGCACCCGCAGGGCCGAGCCCTCGCCGAGACGGTCGTGGACGTACGACGAACCACCGCGGCCGTCCGGTTCGCGCAGCACCGCGATCTGCCAGGCCGCCTCGTCGGAGGGGTCTCCGCACAGCGAGTACTGACGGATGAGGCCGTTGTCCAGCAGCACGTCGATGTGGGCACCCGGCGCCCAGGTGGGGAGCGGTTCGCCGTCCGGGGCCCGCAGGACGAGCGAGACGACACCGTCGGCGGCCTCGATGCGGGCGTCCACGACGAGGGTTGTTTCGCTGGGGTCCGGCTGGGACCGCGGTGCCTCGGTGCCCCGGAGGACCTGGAGCGGTGGGTTGGTCATGTGCGTCAACCTGAGTCTCGTACGGGTGGGGGACGAGGGCGGGAGGTCAGGAACCTCAGACGCCCGGTACGTGCAGCAGCAGTGCGTCGCCCTGGCCGCCGCCTCCGCAGAGCGCGGCGGCCCCGGTGCCTCCGCCGCGTCGGAGAAGTTCCTGGGCGAGGGTCAGGACGAGCCGGGCGCCGGTCATGCCGACCGGATGACCGAGGGCGATCGCTCCGCCGTTGACGTTCACCTTCTCCAGGGGGACGCCGAGTTCGCGTACGGAGGCCAGGGCGACCCCGGCGAACGCCTCGTTGATCTCGAAGAGGTCGAGGTCGGCGGCCTTCAGCCGGCCGTCGCGTTCCAGCGCGTCGCGGACCGCCCCGGCCGGCTGCACGAGCAGCGAGGGGTCGGGGCCCGCCACGGTGCCGTAGGCGCCGATCTCGGCGAGCGGTGTCAGACCCTCCCGGCGGGCGCGGTCCGCGCTCATCACGACGACGGCCGCGGCTCCGTCGGACAGCTGTGAGGCGTTGCCCGCGGTGATCGTGCCTTCGGGGGAGAAGGCCGGCCTCAGGCGCCCCAGGTTCTCCGCGGTGCTCTGCGGCCGGATGCCCTCGTCGGCCGCCACGACCGTCTCGCCCCGTCGCCCGGTCACCGTGACCGGGGCGATCTCCGCGGCGAACGCGCCCGACTCCTGGGCGCGGTGGGCCCGCTCGTGCGAGAGCGCGCTGTACTCGTCCTGCTCCGCACGCGTGAACGCGAAGGGCCGCTGGTAGCGCTCGGTGGCCGCACCCATGGACACCCCGTCGAAGGCACAGGTCAGCGCGTCCCGGTCGAGCGCGTCCTCGACGGTCGCCGCCCCGTACTTCCACCCCGTGCGGGACCCGCGCAGCAGGTGCGGGGCCCCGGACATGGACTCCATGCCGCCCGCCACGACCACCTCGTGGCGCCCCGAGGCGATCATGAGATCGGCCAGGGCGATGGCGTGCAGCCCGGACAGGCACAGCTTGTTGACGGTGCTCGCCGGGACGGAGAAGGGGATGCCGGCGGCCACCGCGGCCTGCCGGGCCGTGTTGGGGCCCGCCCCGGCCTGGACGACATGGCCCATCACGACGGCCTCCACGTCGGCGGGGTCCAGCAGCGCCGCTGACAGCGCGGCGCGTATGGCGTGGGCGCCGAGGTCTGCGGCGGACAGGCTGCTCAGCCCGCCCATGAGCTTGCCGACGGGCGTTCTCGCTCCGGCGACGATGACGGATCCGGGCATGTCCGGGACCTCCTGTGGGTGTGGGTGGGTCAGAGGACGGCGTCGACGGAACGTTCCGCGACCAGGTGGGCGGTCTCGTTCACCGAGTGCAGAACGATCCGTCCCCCGGGCATCCGCCGCACCCTGCTGACGGAGGTGTAACCGGGGTGGAACCAGAACATCCGGGGTATGTCGAGCACCGTCGCGAGATAGGTGTTGGTGATCCCGCCGTGGCACACGGCCGCGATCCGCTGTCCGGGGTGGGCGTCCAGCATGGTGTTCATGGCGCCCACCGCCCTCGCCCGGAAGGCGTCCCAGTCCAGGTCCGGTACGAAGTCCTCGTAGCGTCCCTCGGCCAGCGCCACCGAACGGGGGTCGTCCGCGTTGATCTGCTCCGGCGGCGTATAGGGGTGCGAGACGTCGGTGTCCCACTCGCGCAGGTCCTCCAGTACGGCGGCGGTCATGCCCGTCAGCCGTTCGAGGGGCGCCGCCGTCTCACGGGCACGCTGGTAGGGGCTGACGTAGAGGGCGTCGATGCCCTCGGCGGCCAGCCAGGGGGCCAGGCGCTCGGCCTGGGCGATGCCCTCGGGCGACAGGCCCGGGTCGAACACGCCTGCGCGGGGGAGGCCGTGCCGGACGAGCAGGAGTTCCGTCATGAAGGGTCCTTCGGCATGCGTACGAGTGAGTTCGTACGAGAGTGAGTTCGCACGAGGAGTGAGTACGTGTGAGGGGTCAGGGGGTGGCAGCGGTGCTCAGCCGGCGATCGTTCGGTCGGAGTCCCAGTAGGGGCGGCGCATCGCCCGCTTGTCGAGCTTGCCCATGGCGTTGCGAAGGAGTTCCGGGACGACCTCGTAGGTCTTCGGGCACTTGTACGCGGCCAGCCGCTCGCGGCAGAACGTGTGCAGTTCGCCGTCGGCCGGCCCGGGTCCGTCGGTCACGACGACCAGGGCCCGCAGCGATTCACCGAAGTCCGGGTCGGGCACGCCGATGACCGCGACCTCGGCGACCTGCGGGTGCTCGCGCAGCACCGCCTCGCTCTCCGCCGGATACAGGTTCACCCCGCCGGAGACCACGACGTCCGAGGCCCGGTCGGTGATGAAGATGTAGCCGTCCGGGTCGACAAAGCCGATGTCACCGAGGGTGAAGACGCCGGGCGCGACGTAGGCGGCCTTGGTCTTCTCCTCGTCCGCGTGGTAGCGCACGCCGCGGCCCTCCGGAGCCCGGAAGGCCAGCAGCCCGAGCTCCCCGGCGGGCAGCGGGCGGCCGTCGTCGCCGGTCACCAGGACGTCGAAGGGTGACTGGACGCGTCCCACCGAACCGGGGTGCTCCAGCCACTCGGTGCTGTTGATGCGCGCGACCGTGCCCGCTTCGCTGGCTCCGTACGACTCGGTCAGCACCGGACCGAACCAGTCGATCATGGCGCGCTTCACCTCCGGAGGGCACGCGGAGCCGGTGTGCGCGACCTGGATCAGGCTGGAGACGTCGTAGCGTTCGCGTACCTCCGCCGACAGGGCCAGCAGGCGGGTGAAGTGGGTCGGCACCATCACCGAGGAGGTGACCCGCCATCGCTCCACCCGGTGCAGGAAGGACTCCGCGTCGAATCGGCCGAGGATCACCACCGGCTGGCCGGCCGCGAGGTGGCGCAGTGAGGTGAGCGGCCCGTTGTGCTGGAGCGGGCCGCACACCAGGTGCGGTCCCGGGGGGAAGCCGGGCCGGGCGGCCACTGCCTCCAGGTAGGCGGCGCTGTCCGGCACCGGGCCCTGCACCCAGCGCACCTCGGTGCCGCGGGCGCGTCCCGTGGTGCCCGACGTGTAGACCAACGGCGGGCGGGCGGGGCGGCCGAGGGGCACCGGCACCGGCTCCGCCTCGGCCAGCCACTGGGTCCAGTCCAGGGCGCCGTCCTTGGCCGGCGTCCCGTGGACGACGACGGGGAGGCCGAGTTCCGCGCCCGCCTGCCGGGCGGCCGACTCGCCCGCCGGTCCGCTGATCACCGCCTTCGCACCAGCGTCGGTGAGCAGGTCGACCAGCTCCCGGGCGGTCAGCTGCCGGGAGACGGCCACCGTCCCGACGCCGGCCCGCAGACCGGCCAGATGGGCCACCAGCGTGGCCACGGCGTTGTCGCCCAGGACGGCGACCCGGTCCGCCGGCTCGGGCGCGACCTCCAGGAAGCGCCCGGACAGGCGTGCCACCTGGTCGGCCAGTCCGGACCAGGACAGGCTTTCCTCGTCGTCGGCCAGTGCGGTCGCGTTCGGCAGTTCGCGGGCACGCAGGTCGAGTGGCTGTAGGGACATGGATCCTCCGGCGCTCCTGGTTCGCCCTCTCCCTCGCTCCACCGGGTGCACCCCGTCTGCCCAGCGGCCGGGCAGCGGGAGAGGCGACGCCAAGACTGTAGCGTTTATCAAGAAAGTACGGAACACTCTGACCCGAGACGGAGGCACCCACCCTTGTTGGGCAGGTGTGCAGCTCTGATCCGAGTCTCCCTTACTGAAGCAGTCATCTGGTAAGTGCCGTCTGGACCCGTGTGCCGAGGAGGTCACCATGCCCCAACCGAACGTGGACGAGTGGCGGGGCGAGGTCCGGCAGTGGCTGACCGCGACCCTCCACCCCCGACGGGCAGCGGAGACCACCGGTCACACCGCCGCCGATCTCGCCGTGTTCCACAACCTCACGGACGAGGAGGAGCGACAGCTGCTCGACCGCTGCCGCGCCTACCAACGCGCCCGGCACGAGGCCGGCTACCAGGCCCTCACCCTCCCCGAGGAGAACGGCGGCCAGGGGCTGACCGCCGCCCACGCGGCCCTCTTCGCACAGGAGGAGTCGGCGTTCGACGTACCGCCGTCCACCGAGCTGATCAGCGTCACCGTGCGGCTGGTCGCCATGTCGGTCTCCCTGTTCGGGACCCCGGAGCAGCGCGAGACCTACGCCCGCGCCTTTCTCCGTACGGACCTGCTGGCCTGCCAGCTCTTCAGCGAACCCGGTGCCGGCTCCGACCTGGCCGCCCTGCGCACCCGCGCCCGCCGGGACGGCGAGGACTGGGTGATCGACGGCCAGAAGGTGTGGACCTCGGGGGCCCAGTTCGCCGAGTACGGCCTGCTGCTCGCCCGTACCGACCCGGACGTCGTCAAGCAGGCCGGCATCACCGCCTTCCTGGTCCCCATGGACAGCCCGGGTGTGGAGATCCGCCCGATCCGCCAGATGAGCGGCGGCGCCTCCTTCAACGAGGTGTTCCTCAGCGGCGTACGCGTGCCCGACGGACTGCGGATCGGCCGCCCCGGCCAGGGCTGGGAGGTGGCCAACGCCACCCTCGCCTTCGAGCGCACCGCCTCCGGCTCCGGGAACCGGCGCAAGGGCGGCACCTTCGACGACGTACTCGCCCTCGCCCGCTCGCTGAACCGGACCGGGGATCCGTTGGTACGCCAGCGGCTCGCCGACCTGTACGTGCGCAGCGCGCTGCGCGCCGCCACCGTGGACCGCGTCGCCCGGGCGAGCGCGGCCGGCGGACGGCCGGGACCCGAGGCCTCGCTGACCAAGCTCATGGCCTCCGATCTGCTCACCCGCACCGGACAGGTGGCCGCCGAACTGATGGGCGCCCGCATCAGCGCCGACACCGGCGAGCCCGGCACCTTCGCCTGGACCGAGCACCTGCTCGGCGCCCCCGGCTACCGGCTGGCCGGAGGCACCGACCAGATCCAGCGCAACCTGATCGGCGAGCGGGTGCTGAAGCTGCCGGGGGAGCCGCGGGTCGACAAGGTGCCGTTCTCCGAACTGTCCGGCAACTGAGCCGCGGGTGGACACCACCCGCAACGGCGAACACCCGTAACTAGCGACATCCGCAACAAGCGACATCCGCAACAACGACACCCGCAACGACCGAGGAGTGACATCGATGGATCTGGGACTGACAGGTGCGAACGCGCTGGTGACCGGTGCGAGCCGGGGCATCGGCCGGGCCATTGCGGGAACCCTCGCCGCCGAGGGCTGCGCCCTGGCGCTGTGCGCCCGTGGTGAGGAGGCGCTGGCCAAGGCCGCCGCCGAACTGCGCGGCGAGGGAGCGACCGTGTTCGCCGAACCGGTCGACGTCACCGACCCGGCCGCCCTCGCGGGCTTCGTGGAGCGGGCGGCCGCCGAACTCGGCGGACTGGACCTGCTGGTCTCCAACGTCTCGGCGGGCAACGTCAAGGGCCCCGAGTCGTGGGAGGCCAGCCTGCGCGGCGACCTGATCCCGTTCGCGGGACTCGTCGAGGCGGCCCTGCCGTATCTGGAGGCCTCCGACCGGGCCGCTGTCGTGGCCATCGGCACCACCAACGCGTCCGACACCGCCCGCCCGGCCGGAGCGAACTCGTACTCCGCCCTGAAGGCGGCCGTCGTCCAGCACGCCTCCGCCCTCGCCCACGCGCTCGCCCCGAAGGGCATCCGCGTCAACACCGTCTCGCCCGGACCCATCGACTTCCCCGGCGGCGCCTGGGAGACCATCCGCACCAGCCGCCCGGAGGTGTACGAGGAGGTCCTCGCCAAGCTGCCGATCGGCCGCTACGGCACCGCGGAGGACGTGGCCGCGGCAGTGGCGTTCCTGCTGGGCCGTACCGGCTCCTTCTGCGTGGGAGTCAACCTCGTGGTGGACGGCGGGCTGCTCACCCGCGTCCAGTACTGAGTCGTGGCGGGCCCGGCCGGCCGCCTGGACGCCGTGCTGGTATGCGGCGGGAGGTGGCACGACTTCGACTACGCGCGGCTGAGGCTGCTTCAGATGCTGGGTGAGCACCCCCGGGTGCGCACCACCGTCCATCAGGACTACGACTGCCTGCCGGCACTGGAGCAGGCCGACCTGCTGGTCACCTACACCTGCGATGTGCGGCCCCGCCCGTCCCAACGGGACGCGCTGGCACGGTTCGTGGCGCGGGGTGGGCGCTGGCTCGCCCTGCACGGCACCAACTCGGTGATCGAGGCGCCGGCCGACGGTGGGCCGAGGGTCTTCACGACGCCCCGGCTCCTCGGGGAACTGGCCGGGGTGCTCGGCAGCCAGTTCCTGGCCCACCCGCCGATCGAGCCGTACGAGGTACGGGTGACCCGGCCGGAGCATCCGCTGGTCGCCGGCGTCGAGCCGTTCACGGTGACCGACGAGCTGTACGTGTGCGAGCTGCACGGGGAGCTTGAGGTGCTGCTGCACGCCGAGTACACGGGGCCGTGCCGCGGGTTCGCCGAGGGTGACTCGGCTGCGCTCGACGAGGAGCCCCGTCCTGTCCTGTACCTGAAGCGGCACGGGCTGGGCGAGGTCTGTTACTTCACCCTCGGGCATTGCCGTGGCCGGTACGACGTGCAGGACCTGGGCGTGGACGACACCGGGCGGGTGGACCAGGGGCCCTGGGAGACGCCGGAGTTCCTGACGGTGCTCGGGCGCTGCGTGGAGCGGATGGTGGGCGAGCGGGCGCAGCCCTAGGATCTCGCCCCCGCCGCCCCCTTCCCGTCCCTGGGGGCTTCGCCCCCAGACCCCCATGTCGCGCTTCGCGCTCGTCCTCAAACGCCGGAGGGGCTGAAATCAGCCCCTCCGGCGTTTGAGGAGCGGGGGTTTGGGGGCGGAGCCCCCAAAGGTCGGGACCCCCCGTTCACCCGTGGGGCAGCACGACCGCACGGCCGTTGATCTCCCCCGCGTGCAGGCGCTCGTACGCCAGCGGGGCGTCCTCGATCGAGAAGGTCTGCACGTGGGAGGAGACAAGTCCCCGCCGCGCGAGTTCGACCACGTCGATGAGCTCACCCCGGCTGCCCCAGTAGGGCGCGGAGGCGGACACCTCGAACGGCAGACCACCGCCGAAGCCGACCGCGAGCGTGCCTCCCCCGATGCCGACGACGGTCACATCGCCCTCCATCGCCACCGCCGCGGCGGCCACCGCGAGCGTCGCCTCGGCCCCCACGAAGTCCAGCACCACCTCGGCCCCGATGCCGCCGGTCAGCTCCCGCACCCGGGCCGCCGCCTCGCCGTCGGAGAGGAGCGTCTCGTGCGCGCCGACGGACTGCGCGAGCTCCAGTTTCTCCTTGCTGACATCGAGCGCGACCACCCGGGCCGGCGTCAGGGCACGCAACAGCTGTACCGCGAGATGGCCCAGGCCACCGACGCCGATCACCACCGCCGTACTGCCCGGCACGAGCTTGGGCAGGGACGCGCGGATCGCGTGGTACGGCGTCAGGCCGGCGTCCGTGAGCGGGGCGGCCTGAACCGGGTCCAGCCCGTTCAGCGGCACCAGATGGCGCGGCGAGTCCACCACCATGTACTCCGCGAGAGCGCCCGGCGAGCCGAGCCCGGGCGGCATGATGCCGAGGCCGGCGGCGTGCGGGCAGCAGTTCTCCTTGCCCTCGGCGCACTTGCGGCAGCGGCCACAGCCCCATGGGCCGTACACCGCCACCTCCTCGCCCTCGGACACGCCGGTGGCCCCGCTGCCCAGGGCCGCGACGATGCCGACACCCTCGTGACCGAGCGTCATCGGCAGCGGGTAGGGGAACTGTTCCTCCGGCCAGCTCATGACCGCCAGGTCCGAGTGGCACAGCCCGGCGGCCGTGACCTTCAGCAGCACCTGGCCCGGTCCCGGCTCGGGCATCGCAACCTCGACGACCTCCGGGGCGCTGCCCACGGCGCGGTACTGAATCGCCTTCATGTCAGGCCTCCTGGTCCGGGGCGGGCACTCTGGGAGCCTCGGCGACGCCACCCGGCTTCCGACGGCGAAGCACGGCCGGCAGCGCGATCCGGCCGCCCGTGAGGACGAGCGCGACGATCAGGACCGAGCCGGTGAACAGGCTCGCGGCCCACTGCGCGCTGGTGGCGAGCCCGAGCCCGGTGATGCCGGTGCCGAGCAGGAGCACCGCGATCACGGTGCCCCAGGCGTTGAAGCGGCCCGCGCGCAGTTGGGTCGCACCGACGAAGGCCGCCGCGTAGGCCGACAGCAGGTACGGCGTTCCCGCGGTCGGCGACCCGGATCCCACGGAGGACACGAAGACGACTCCGGCGAGACCGGAGAGCAGCGCGGACGCCACCAGGGTCAGGAATCGCAGCCGGTCGGTGCGTACGCCCTGCAGCCGTGCCGCGTCCGCGTTGAAGCCGGTCGCGTACAACCGGCGTCCGGTGGCGGTGTGTTCCAGCAGGAACCAGATGGCCGTCGCGGCGAGGACCAGATACAGCACCGGCAGCGTGATGCCGCCCGCGTCGAGCTGGGCGATGCTCGCGAACGGCTTGGCCAGCAGCTTCACGCCGGTGATGGAGCTGTCGTTGGTGACCATGGTGATCAGGGACTGGATCAGTGCGCCGGTGGCCAGAGTCGCGATGAACGAGTCGACCCGCAGCACCACGACCACGATTCCGTTGATCAGCCCGATCAGCAGGGCGGCGGTCATCGCCAGGGCGATCGCGGTGCCGGCGCCGAGACCGGTGGTGACCATGAAGTAGGCGGTCAGCACACTGGTGAGGGACATGGTGAAGGCGACCGACAGGTCGAAGACGCGTGCGGCCAGCGGAAGGACGACGCTGAGCGCGACCAGCCCGGCGACGGCGTTGCCGTTGAGGACCTGCTTGACCGTGGTGACGGTCGGGAACGTGTCCGGCGCCCACACGGAGAAGAGCACGGCGATCAGCAGCCACACGTAGACGGCGCCGATGTTCCGGAAGGACAGGGCGGCCACTGCGCGCCGGCCCAGTGCGCCCGGTGCCGCCGCGGCGGACACCGCGGGGACGTCCGGTCCGGTCGGCCGGAGCTCCGCGGGCCGGGTCGGGGTGGATGTCATGTCACTCGGTTCCTTCCATGGCGTGGACCAGCGCGGGCTCGGTGATGTCCGGGCCGCTGATCTCCCGTACGATCCGGCCGTCCCGTATCACCAGGACACGGGTGCACAGCGCGAGCAGGTCCTCGGTGTCGGAGGAGGACACGATCACGCCCATGCCGGCGTCGGCCTGACGTTCGATCAGGTCGTACAGCTGGAGGCGGGTGGCGATGTCGACGCCCGCCGTGGGTTCGCACAGCACGAGCACCGGCGGCTGCTGGGCCAGGCAGCGGGCCATGACGACCTTCTGCTGGTTGCCGCCGCTCAGCGTGGTGATCCGGGCCCCGCGCCCGGCCGTTCGCACGCCCACCCGCTTGATCCATTCCTCGGCGAGCGAGGATTCGCGGCGGCGGTGCAGCCGTCCGGCCCGGGCACGCAGCCGGTCGAGCAGCGGGAGGGTGAGGTTCTCCCCGACGGAGAAGTCGCCGATGACGCCCTCGCCCGCCCGGTCCGCGGGGACCAGCGGGATACCGAGCCCACCGGCGTCCTTGGCGCCGGCCCACCGCTGGGAGCGCTCCGGCAACCGCACCTTGCCGCGCACCGGGCCGGTGTACGCCCCGCACACCGCGTACGGCACGACTTCGTGGCCGGAGCCCACCAGACCGGTGATGCCCAGCCGTTCCCCCTTGGCCAGGGTGAAGCCGATGCCGCGCAACGGGCCGGCCCACAGGTCGCGGACCTGCAGGACGGGCTCGGGGGCGGCGGAAGGCAGCCGCGGCCGGTAGGTGGTCTCCATCTCCTCGCCCGCCATCAGTTCCGCCAGCGAGCGGGGGGTGAGTTCGGCGACCCGGCGGGTGGCGATCCGGCGTCCGCCGCGGATCACGGTGACCCGGTCGGCCAGCGCGAAGATCTCGTCCATGCGGTGCGAGACGTACAGGACGCTGGCCCCGGTGGCACGGATCTCCCGCACGATGTCGAAGAGCCGGGCCACCTCGCCGGGCGGCAGCACGGCGGTCGGCTCGTCGAGGACCAGGACGCCACGGCGGCCCTCCCAGCCCTGCAGGGCGGCGGCGATGGCCACCACCGCGCGTTGGACGGGCGTGGCCGTCGACAGGGGGCGTCGTACGTCGATGCCGAGGCCGAACCGTTCGACCAGCGCGGTCGTCCGGCGCTCCATCTCCGACCAGTGGATGTTGCCGAGGGCCGTGCGGGCGAAGCCGCGGCTGAGGGCGAGATTGTCGGTGGCGCTCAGCTCGCCCACCAGTCCCAGCTCCTGGTGGACGAAGCGGAGCCGGTCGTGCCGGGAACCGGTGACCTGGCCCAGGCCGAACGGCTCACCGTCGAGTTCGGCGACCGCCCCGGGCTCGGCGTGGTGGTAACCGGCGAGGATCTTGATGAGAGTGGACTTGCCGGAGCCGTTGGGCCCGATCAGCGCGTGGATCTCGCCAGGGGCGATGTCCAGGTCGACGTCCTCGAGCGCCTGGGTGCCGCCGAATCGCTTCGACAGCCCGGACACCCGCAGGACGGGTCGGTCGCTCTCATCGGTACCGGCCGACCCCCGCGTGGTCTCCTGTGACGTGTCAGCGTGCACCGCTGTTCCCTTCGTCGAATGGCGCCGCCGCCGGCACGTCGCCGGCGGCGGGGGCCGGGTCGGTCAGTTCAGGCCCCAGAGCGCCTTGAACTGCGCCTGGTAGTCCTCGACGAGCGGGAAGTCGTCGAGAGTGGCGACGAGATTGTCCTTGGTGATCAGCATGTTGGGCAGCACGGCCTTCTGGTTCACGTCCATGGACTGGCCGGTGAAGTGGCGGGCCAGCGCGTCGACCTGGAGCCAGGCGGTTTCGTGGGAGTTCAGGGCCATCGCGCCCTGGCTGAGGCCGCTCTCGATGTACTGGTAGTTCTGCGCGTCACCGACGTTCACGGCGATGCGCTTGTCGGTCACGCCGGCGGTCTTCAGCGCGGTCGGCACACCCACGTTGAGCAGGCCGAGCGAGAAGACGATGTGGGTCACCTTCGGGTGCGAGCGGACGTACGAGACCACACGGTCGGGCATGTCCTTGCCGATCGCGGTGATCGGCACGTCGACGGTGTCGAGCGCGCAGCCCTCGCACCACTTCTTGTACTGGGCGGCGAACGAGTCCTTGACGGGCTTGAGGATGCTGTAGGTGGGCAGGTCGAAGTAGACGGTGTTGGCCTTGGCGCCGCTGTCGGACACCACCCACGAGGCGAGCATCTCGCCCTGGACGCCGACGTCCTTCGGCCCGTTGTTGAGCAGTTCGATCCCGTCGCCCACCACGTCGTCGGCGTTCGACTGGATGACCGGGATACCCGCTGCCTTCAGCTTCGCCAGCTGCTTCGCGTACACCGCGCGCGGGAATCCGGAGGCGACGACGGCGTCCGGCTTGTTGCGCAGTGCGTGCTCGTAGGCGGCCTGGACGGACTCCGGCGTGCCCTGGGTGGGGAGCAGCTCGACCTTCCAGCCGAGCTGGTTGGCCCCGGCGGTGAAGAACTTGGCCAGGTCGCTGCAGGACTGCACACCGCACAGGATGAAGTCGATCTTCTTTCCCGTGGGGATCGGCTTGCCCACCGGTTCGGTGACCGGGATCTTGTCCGGACGCTTGGAGTACTTGGCCAGGGCGGTCCGGGCCGCGGTCAGGCCGGGGGAGTCTGAGGTCGCTTTGGCGGAGTCGGCGGCCGGAGTCGTGCCGGTGCCGCCGCAGGCCCCCAGGGCGAGCAGGGCGGAGACGGAGACGATCGCGGTGAGCGCGCGACGGACCGCGCGTGCGGGTCTGGAACTCATCGTTGAGTACTCCCGTGGTGTGGCGCCTGCGCTGCGGCGGCACGCGACGACGCTCCCGCGTCCGCGGCGGCCGGCTGTGTGCAGGCGGATTCTGTGCCGCCCATGCCGGGACGGCACGCTCAGGTGATCGAGCGGGCAGTGGGATCGCCGTCGTGGGGTACGACGCGGGCCGCCTGGGCAGGCGGGCGGCGCTGTGGCCGGGACGGGACGAACACTGTCCCAGGCCGGAGAGAAACTTGTGAGGCTCTACAGCCTCGGGTGCGACGGAGTGTGGCACGCGCTGTCGGCCTTGGGGAGGGGTCGGTCGTAACAAATTGGAGAGGGACCATGTCGATCCCCTGGGGATGGGGTTCTGTGGCGTCCTGGCGGAGCCGCGAGTATTGCTCCGAGCCCTGACTAATAACTACACTCACTCTAAAGTTTCTGGCTGAGGAGAGAAGATGGACGAAACGTCGGAGTTGGGCACGGCGCGGTGTCCCGGACCCAGCGTCCAGGACTACCTCGACCGGGACAGCCGACCGGTTCCCCCCGCCTTGAGGTACGTCAACAACGACTACCTCGGCAGCGAGGACATCGACACCACCCGCTTCACCTCCCGCGAATGGGCCGAGCGCGAGATGCGCCAGGTGTGGCGCCGCGTGTGGCAGTTCGCCTGCCTGGAGAGCGAGATCCCCGAGGTCGGCGACCACGAGGTCTACGAGATCGGCGACGACTCACTGATCATCGTGCGCACGGCGCCGGACGAGATCCGCGCGTACGTCAACGCCTGCCTGCACCGCGGCCGCAAACTGCGCACCGGCGGCGGCAACGTCGGAGAGTTCCGCTGCCCCTTCCACGGCTTCGCCTGGAACCTCGACGGCACGATGCAGACCCCGCCCTGCGCCTGGGACTTCCCCCATGTCACCCCGGAGAAGTTCGCGCTTCCCGAGGCCAAGGTGGCCACCTGGCGCGGCTTCGTCTTCATCAACATGGATCCGTACGCGGAGCCGTTCGAGAGCTACTGCGGCACCTTCGACGAGTACTACATCTGGCCGCTGCAGGACCGCTACAAGTCGCTGCACGTCGCCAAGGTGCTGCCCTGCAACTGGAAGATCGCCCAGGACGCGTTCATCGAGTCCTTCCACGTGATCGCCACGCACCCGCAGATGCTGCCCTGGCTCGCCGACGCCAACTCCCAGTACGACGTCATGGCGGACCAGCCCAACTGGAACCGCATGATCAACATCCAGGGTGCCCCCAGCCCGCACGTGGCCGACTCGGTCACGCAGGAGGACGTCCTGGAGACGTTCTACGGCTCGCGCGCGTTCTACGCGGCGGCCCAGGGCCGTGACCTGGTGATCCAGGAGGGCGACGAGATGCCCGCGATCCCGCCGGGCAGCACCGCCCGCCAGGTCCTCGCCGACCGGATGCGCGAACAACTGGCCACCACCTCGCACCAGGACTTCTCGCAGACCGCCGACACCGAGCTGATGGACGCCATCAACTACCTGCTGTTCCCCAACTTCAACCCCTGGGGCGGCGCCAAGTCCAACATCATCTACCGGTTCAAGCCCAACGGCCTCGACCCCGACTCCTGCACCGCCGAGATCATCTTCATGTCGGCCCCCAAGGAGCCCGGCAAGATGCCGCCCCCGGTCAAGATCCGCTGGGTGCCGGAGGACGTGCTCTTCGCGGACATCCCCGAACTCGGCGTTCTCGGACCCGTCTTCGACCAGGACTGCGAGAACCTCCCGTACGTCCAGCAGGGACTGAAGACGATGCGCAAGCCGGGCATCACCCTGGCCAACTACCAGGAGAGCCGCATCCGCCACTTCAACCAGACGCTCGACCAGTGGATGAGCAAGTGACCGAGACCCACCGGGTGGCGGTCCGGCCCTCAGGAGTCGAGCTGGAGGTGCGGGACGGCGAGGACCTGTTCAGCGCCGCCCAGCGGCTCGGCTACCGCTGGCCCACCGTCTGCGGGGGCAAGGCCACCTGCCGCACCTGCTTCGTGGAGGTCGAGGAAGGCGCCGACAACTGTTCGCCCGTGGGCCCGTTGGAGCGCGAGGGCATCGAAGCCCTGCGCAAGCCGGTGGACGGCTTGACCCGGCTCGCCTGCCGGCTCCAGGTCGAGGGCCCGGTGACCGTGACCAAACGCGGCGTACGCCGCAGACCGCAGGAGTGAGCCGTGAGCGCCAAGCAAGTGACCCATCCGCTGACCGGGCAGGTGTACCGGCTCACCGAGGACGGGCTCGTGGAGGTGACCGACCCCAAGACCGGGGCGCAGGGCATCTTCGACTTCCAGGCCCGCTGGCAGTCCGGCGAACTGCGCCACGCAGACCTCCAGATGGCCGGCTGGGTCGGCCGCCTCGCCCAGCGGCGCGGCACCCGACCGCCGGAGGCGTGAGCGGTGCCGCCCCGTACCACCCGGGTGGTCTGCCTGGTGCGCCGGCCCGAGGGAGAGCCGACGCTCGGGGACTTCGCCGTCGAGGAACGCCCGCTCCCGCCGCTCGGCGAGGGACAGCTGCTCGTCCGCAACCTCTACATGAGCGTCGACCCGTCGATGCGCGGACGGCTGGAGAGCACCGAGAAGCACTACACGCACAACTTCACCCCCGGATCACCGCTGGACGGCCGGGCGCTCGGCGTCGTGGAGGAGAGCCGCTGCCCCTCCGTGCCGCCGGGCACGTTCCTGCGCCACCAGCTCGGCTGGCGGGAGTGGGCCGTCCTCGACCCGGCCGACACCGACGCCGCGGGCCGCATCGACCCGGAACTCGCCCCGCTGCCCACCTGGTTGGGGCTGCTCGGACAGACCGGCTTCACCGCCTACGTCGGCCTCGCGCGGATCGCCGGGGTGCGGCCCGGCGACACCGTCTTCGTGTCGGCGGCGGCCGGGGCCGTGGGCACCGCCGCCGGACAGTTCGCCCGGCTGCTCGGCGCCGAGTACGTCATCGGGACGGCCGGTGGAGCGGACAAGTGCGCCCTGCTGGTCAAGGAGTTCGGCTACGACGCCGCCGCCGACTACCGCGCCGGGCCGGTGCGCGACGCCCTGGCACAGCTGGCGCCCGAGGGCGTCGACGTCTACTTCGACAACGTCGGCGGCGAGCAACTGGCCGCAGCCCTGCACGCGTTGCGGACGGGCGGCCGTGTCGCTCTGTGCGGCATGATGTCGCAGTTCGGCGGCGAGCGGCGGTCCACCGACATCAACCAGCTGATCCAGGCGGTCCTCAAAAGGCTCACGCTGCGCGGCTTCATCGTCCGCGACCACGAGGACCTGCGGCCGGAGTTCGAGAGCCGCGTCGCCGACTGGCTGCGCTCGGGCCGCGTCACCGCCCGCGAGACGGTGACGGACGGCCTGGACAGCGCGGCACAGACCCTGCTGTCCCTGCTGGCCGGTGGCAACGTCGGCAAGATGCTGGTCCGGCTGGCCGAGGATCCGTACAGCCGCTTGCGCGCGTAGAGGGCGTAGAGACGACGGGAGACGCAGGATCCGGTCACGCACGACGCGTGACCGACGGCTCTCACCTGCCCCAGATCCTCCGGTACGCCTCGCGGTAGCCGGGTGGGTCCCAGGTCGTCGCTCCGCCGCTGTTGGCGGCCGTGGAGATGTGGACCGGGGCGACGTATCCACTCGCGGGCTCGCCGGCGAAGGCGCGGTTGAACTCGTCGACGATCTGCCAGCCCTGTTCGGCGAGCGGTTCCGGGACGGTGGCTGCCTGGAACTGCTCGCTGTTGATGCGCTGGAAGGCCGACGGGTCGCCGTCTCCGGCGCCGATGTTGAAGGGGGGACCGGAGCCCTTCCTGCCGGCCTCGCGCAGGGCGGGCGCCGCGTCGGCGAAGTAGAGGTCGTTGATGGCCACGGAGTATGTCCACCTGCTGCCGAAGCGGGAGATGAGGGAGGAGACCTCTTGGGGGGTGCGGCTGCTCGCGTCCGGGATGGGGATGTTCTCGGACGCCAGGAGACGTACGTCGGCACAGGTGGCCAGGTGCTTCTCGATCAGTTGGGACTTGTTCCTGGCGAAGGGGATCGAGGCGTCGGTGAAGACGACGACCCCCGCCCGGCCGCCTGAGTGCGCGATGACCCAGTCGGCGCTGATCTGCGCCACGTCCTCGACCTTGGTCGTGACGTTGGTGAAGAGCTTGGGCTGCCTGCTCGGCCCCGGGGAGCCGACCGCGTGCCAGCCGATGAGCGGGATGCCCGCCGCGTCGGCCCGCGCGAGCTGGGCCGACGTCGCATTGGGGTCGAAGCCGCCGAGGACGATGCCGGAGGGCCTGACGCCGACCGCCTGGCTGAGGGCCGCCTGGATGCCGGCGGGAGTGCCCTGCCCGTCGATGACCCTGACGTTCCAGCCGATCACCTTCGCGGCCTCCCGCAGCCCGCCGGCGACGCCCGCGACTCCGGGGTTGGTCATGGTCTGTGCGACGTAGACGATCGTTTTGTCCGGCACGGCCGCGGGACCGGTGGTGGGGCCGTTCCAGGAGACGTCCGCCTTCTCGGCCCGCCGGACGGCGGATCTCGCCTCCGCGAGGGCGGCCGGGCAGCCCGCCGTGACCCCCTCGGTGGGGCTTTCCGGGCCGGTGGACGAGCCTCGCTCACACCCGACGACGGTGACGACGACCGTGGTCAGGGCCACGAGGGCCGGGGCGGTCCTGCGGTACGAGATCACGGGTGCTCCTTGCTGTGGTGACGGCGACGGGCGGAGGCGTCCGCAGGTCAGGGAGGGACGCGGAGCGGGCCACGGGCTACGGAACGTCCTGGGCCTCCTGGGAGGTGCCCGCCACCTTGCCGCCCCGACGGTTCGCGGCGGCGCCGGAGCGCAGCCGTCGGCGGGCGGAGTACCCGGCGAAGCCGACGGCGAGCAGCAGGGTGGCGCCGTTGAACAGCGGGGTGACCCAGAACTGCGCGCCGAGCTGGCCGATGCCGGCCAGCCCGATGGCGAGGATGGCGACCGCCACGAGGGTGCCCAGGGCGTTGGGGCGCCCGGGTCTGACTGCGGTGGAGCCGAGCAGGGCCCCGACGAAGGCCGGCAGGAGGTAGTCCAGGCCGACACTGGGGTTGCCGATCTGCTGCTGCGCGGCGAGCAGGACGCCGGCGAAGCCGACGATCAGACCGGACAGGGCGAAGGCGTAGACGCTGTAGCGGCGCGTGGGGATGCCGACCAGGTCGGCGGCCCGGGGGTTCGAACCGATGACGTAGAGGTAGCGGCCCAGCGGCAGGCGCTCCAGCAGCAGCCAGAGCACGACGACCAGCCCGAGGACGTAGAACGCGGGCACCGGCAGACCGAGGAACGTGGAGTCGTAGAGGTCGGTGAAGGCCGGCGGCAGTCCGTTCGGCCCGGAGACGATGCGGGTGCCGCCGGTGACCCAGCCGGTGACGGCGTACAGCACGCTGCCGGTGCCGAGGGTGGCGATGAAGGAGTCGATCCGGGCGAACTCGACGACGACGCCGTTGAGGACGCCGACGACCGCTCCACCGATGATCACCATCGCGCAGGCGAGCGGCCAGGACCAGCCCTCGCTGACGATCAGCTGGAGCACCATGACGTGCGCGAGGCCGAGACCGTAGCCGATGGACAGGTCGAACCGGCCCGTGACGATGGGGACCATCGCGCCGAGCGCGAGGATCGCGGGGACCGACTGGTTGGACAGGATCGAGGAGATGTTGTCGAGGGTGGGGAAGGTGTCGGGCAGTGCCAGGGAGAAGACGAGGAAGAGCAGGACGGTGAGTGCGAGCAGTCCGTACGCGCCGATGAAGTGTCCGGGGGAGCGCCGCGGCCGTGATCGGGGAGCCGGTGACGCGGACGTCGGCCGGGCCGTCCGGTCGCCCGTCGGTTCCCCGCTCATCCGTCCGTCTCCGTCCCGGTGAGGGGCGGCACGGCGGACGCGGCGTGGGTGAGCCGGGTGACGGTGAGGGCTTCACCGGTCAGCTCGGCCGCCACGGTCCCGCGGACGAACACCAGGGCGCGGTGGCACACGTTCGCGACCTCCTCGAAATCGGTGGAGATGAGCAGGACGGCGAGCCCGGCGGCCAGCTCCTCGTCCAGCAGGCGGTAGATCTCCGCCTTGGCGCCCACGTCCACGCCGGCCGTCGGCTCCTCGAGGATCAGCAGCCGGCGCCTGCTGCGGAGCCACCGGCCGAGCATGACCTTCTGCTGGTTGCCCCCGGACAGGACGGCGATCGGTGTCTCGCTGTCGTGGGGGTGCACCCGGAAGCGTTCGACGAGAGCCGTGGCCCTGGCGCGCTCGCGCCGGGGGCTGATCCAGCGCGGCCCCGGCAGGCCGTGGGCGCGGGGGTTGGCGAGCAGGTTCTCCCGTACGGTCAGTTCGGCTGCGCACCCCTCCTCCAGCCGGTTGCTGGTCACGAAGCCGACACCGGCACCGACGGCGGCGGCGACCGTACGCGGACGGTAGGGCCGCCCGTCCAGCAGCACGTGCCCGCCCACGAGGGGCCGGACCCCGGCCAGCGCCCTGCCCAGGTCCATGTGTCCGGCGCCGATGAGGCCCACCATGCCCAGGATCTCGCCGGGGCGCAGTCGGAGGTCGACCGGGCCGGCGTGCTCGGTCCGTACACCGTCGAGGCGCAGGACGGCGGGGGCCTCGGGGCCGGGAGCGGCGGCGGCGGGTGGTCGGCGAGCCGGGTCGCGGCCCACGATGTCATGCACGAGGCGAGCGGGACTGTGGCCGGCGAGTGGGCCCTGGCTGATGATCCGGCCGTCGCGCAGGACGGCGAAGGAGTCGGCGACCTGGTACACCTCGTCGAGCCGGTGGCTGACGTAGACGATGCCGTGACCGCGGTCGCACAGCTCGCGCAGGACGCGGAAGACGCGGGCACAGTCGGCCGCGGGGAGGCTGGCGGTCGGCTCGTCGAGCACGAGGAGTTCCGCACGGGTCGACAGGGCCCGCGCGATGGCGACCAGCGAACGTTCGGCGCGGGTCAGGTCGGCGATGCGGGCCTCGGGAGCGAGATGTCCGGCGACGATCTCCAGGGCCTCCACGCAGCGCTTGCGAGCCGTCCGCCAGGAGATCAGCCCCCGGCGGCGCGGGTAACCGGTGCCCAAAGCGATGTTCTCGGCGACCGTCATCCACTCGACGAGACCGAGGTCCTGGTGGATGAAGGCCATGTGCCGGGAGGCCGCGGCCGTGCCGAGCGGGTGGCCGGCCACGGTCACCTCGCCCTCGTCGGCGCGATGGACACCGGCGAGCACCTTGATGAGGGTGGATTTACCGGCGCCGTTGGGGCCCAGAAGGGCGAGGACGGCACCGCGCCGGACGTCGAGGTCGACCTCGGCCAACGCGCGAGTACCGCCGAACCGCTTGCCGAGACCCCTGATCCGGACCAGAGGGTCCTGGCCGCGGCCCACGGATCGGCTTGTCGGGGCGTCGGGAGCGTCGTGCACAGACTCTCTCCGGGGATCGGCTTCCGTGTTCCTTCCCGACTGCACCGGATCGGCTCACCTATTCGATGTCGGGAATATCATCCCAATCTATCCCGGCGACCGTCGGCATTCCTGTAGGGACATCCAGAGCGCACTCGGCCCAGATGACCTTGCCGCCGTCGGTGTAGCGGGTCCCCCAGGCCTGAGCGAGCTGGGCGACGAGGAACAGGCCGCGACCGCCCTCGTCGGTGGCGGCCGCGTGACGCAGCCGGGGAGCGGTGCTGCTGGTGTCGGAGACCTCGAAGATCAGGGCGCGGCCGTGGATCACGCGTACCTGCAGGGGGCCGCTGGCGTGCCGGATGGCGTTGGTGACCAGCTCGCTGAGCAACAGCTCGGCGGAGAAGACGGCCTCGTCGAGCCCCCAGTCGGTGAGCCGGCGGGTCACGTCGGCGCGCACGCCGGAGACGCGGGCCGGGTCGGCGGGGAGGTCCCAGGTGGCGATCCGGTCGGGGGCGAGGGTCTGGGTGCCGGCGACGAGCAGCGCGATGTCGTCGGCGGGGTGGTCGGGCACCACGGCGTCCACCACTGCCTGGCAGGTGTCCTCAGGGGAGGGACCGGACCGGGCGAGGGCGTCCCGCAGCTGGTCGAGGGCCGTGTCGATGTCGCGGTGGCGGTCTTCGATGAGCCCGTCGGTGTAGAGGACGAGCCGGCTGCCTTCGGGGACGTGGATCTCGGCGGTCTCGAAGGGCAGGCCGCCCAGTCCGAGGGGCGGTCCGGCCGGCAGGTCGGGAAACGTCACTGTGCCGTCGGGGTGGACCAGCGCGGGTGGGGGGTGGCCGGCGCGTGCCAGGGTGCACAGCTGCGAGGTGGGGTCGTAGATGGCGTACAGGCAGGTGGCGCCGATGATGCCGGTGCCGTCGGTGCCCGGTTCCTCGCCGCCTTCGTCCCGGTCGAGGCGGGCGACGAGGTTGTCGAGCTGGGTGAGGACCTCGTCCGGTGCCAGGTCCAGCTCGGCGAAGTTGCGTGCGGCGATACGCAGTCGGCCCATGGTGACGGCGGCGTGCAGGCCGTGGCCGACGACGTCGCCGACGACAAGGGCGACGCGGGTGCCGGACAGGGGAATGACGTCGAACCAGTCGCCGCCCACTCCGGACTCGGCGGGCAGGTAGCGGTGGGCGACCTCGACGGCGTCCTGCTCGGGCAGGCGCTGCGGAAGCAGACTGCGCTGCAGGGCCAGGACCATGCTGTGTTCGCGGGTGTAGCGGCGGGCGTTGTCGATGCAGACGGCGGCACGGGTGGCGAGTTCCTGGGCCAGCGAACGGTCGTCGTCCCCGAAGGGGGCGCGCTCTCGCGTGCGGTAGAAGCTGACGATGCCCAGGACGACGCCGCGGGCGAGCAGCGGGGCGCTGATGAGAGAGCGCAGCCCGTACGAGAGAAGGCCTCCGGTGCGCTCCGGGCCCTGGGAGAACCGGCCGGCGGTGACCCTCAGGTCGGGTTCCAGTACTGCCTGTCCGTCGGCCAGGCAGCGGAGCTGGGGAGTGGCGGGACGTAGGTGGATCCGTTCGCCGAGCGCCTGGAAGGGGCCGTCGTCGCGGATGCCGTGGATCACCCGGCGGTGCAGGTCGGTGCGGGGATCGGCGGACTCCTCGCCTCGCAGTACCGCCTCGGGCAGGTCGATGGTGACGAAGTCGGCCAGGCGCGGCACGGCCATCTCGGCGAGTTCGCGGGCGGTGCGGGGCAGGTCCAGTGTGGTGCCGATGCGGGCGCTGGCCTCGGACAGCAGCTCCAGGCGCTGCCGTGCCGCGACGGCGTGCATGCCCACGCCCGGTTCGCCCAGCAGCACCAGCCGTCCGCCGGGCACGCCGTCGGTGCCGCCGTCGATGCTGCCCGGCGCGCCGGCCGGCTCGGCCGTGCGGGCGGTCGTGAGCGGCGCCTGCGCCCCGGTCTGCGCGTGGGTGGTCCCGAAGGGCGTGAGGTCGGCCAGGCGTCCGGTCGGCGGGACGGCGGGTGTGACGGCTTCCCGTGCCGCGGGGCCTTCCTGCGCCGGGTGGCCCAGTTGCGCACCCGGGTGCGTGAGTGCCGCGAGCCGTTGCCCCGGTGCGTCGTCGGTGAGGACCGCCTCGACGGCGACGCCCGCCACACCGGCGGCGCTCGTCACGACATGGCTGAGCAGGACGACCCGCCGGCCGTCCGAGAGGGTCACCTCGACGCCGGCCCGCTGGGCCGAGGCGATCAGCTCGGCGGCCTTCTCCGTGAGGACCGTCTGATCTCGCCGGTTGAGGCCGCTGTGGACCAGCTCGTCCACCGGGACCAGGTGCCCGTCGCCGCCCGCCGCGCCGGCCCGCACCCGGCGCCTGGCGTCGAGATACGCGCTCAGCAGCCCACGTTCTCGCGCCGAGTTCTCCGCCAGGAGCCGCCGCTCGATGGCGCCTGCCGCCTCTCGTATCACGGTGTCCATCGCGGGATCCACGTCGGTGCGCGGACAACCGAGGGAGAGGATGCCCTCGACGCCTCCGCTGAGCAGATCACGCACGGGGATCGCCGAGCAGGCATTCGCCTGTGAGCGCTCCGCGAAGTGCTCGGCGCCGTAGACCTGGCACAGCCGCCGTTCCGCGAGCGCGATGCCGATGCCGTTGGTTCCGGCGACCTCCTCGGCGAACACGAACCCCGGAATCCTCTGGATGGGGGCGAGTTGCCTGGCCATGGACGCCTCACCGAAGCGGCGCTGCAGCACCGTCCCGTCGGCGTCGGCCAGAGCCACGTTCATGCGGCGGCCAGCGAACCTGGACTGCAGCCAGTCGAGCACCGGACCGGCCGCGTGCACGAGCCGGCTGTCCAGATCGACGTCCTCGCGGTAGGGGAGCTCGGTCTGGTCCGGGGAGAGCCCGAGCAGGACGGAGCGCTGCCAGGAACTCAGGATCAGGTCCCGCACGCCTCCCTCGACCAGTCCGCCCTCCAGGAATCGCTCACGGGCACGTGAAGGACCGCTGGAATCCCCCACAAACCCCATGCGGATCACTTCCCTCATCGGACCGTGGTCGGCTACCGCCCGGTCGCTCGCCGTTCGAGAAGCCGCCCGCTCTCATGTAGATATTAGAACTATGTCCATGAGTAAGAGTATTTCGCCCATTTGAAGAAGAATTTCCAGGGGGCGGCTAGCGCATGGACCGCGACGCCGCGACGCTGAAGATCTTCAGGGAGACCCCCACCCGGGTCAGCCCGGACGTGGCCGCGCGGAAGTCCTTGATGTGCGCCGTGGTGAAGTGCTCGTCCAGAGACTGCTGGGACACCCAGCGCTCGAAGACCCGGATCCGGCGTTCGTCGGAGGGGTCCGCGGCCATGGCGTAGTCCAGACAGCCGGGCTCCTCCTCGCGGGTGCGCTGCCCGACCTCGACGAGATGCCTCAGCATCGGGTCACGATCCGACGGCTCGTAGTCCATCCAGCCGGCGACGATGATTTCCTCTGCCACGGTGGTCCTTTCCGTACTCATGCCCGTGGGCCCGCCGCCCTCTGTCAGGAAGGAACGACGGGCCCGCGGGCCGTTCAGATGGCGAGTGCCGCCGGGACGCTGTCCACGGTGACCGTGCCCTTGGTGCCGTCGACCGTGATCACCATGCCGTCCCGCAGCCGCTGCGTACCGCCTTCGACGGAGATGACGGCCGGGATGCCGAGCTCGCGGCAGACCACGACGGCGTGGCTGTTGAGCGCGCCCACATCCACGACGGCCGCTCCGGCCACCAGGAACAGCGGGGTCCAGGCGGCGTCCGTGATCGGCGCCACCAGCACCTCGCCCGGCTCCAGCGCCTCGCACGAGGCAGGGTCGGTGACGACCCGTACCCTGCCGGTGTACGTGCCGTGGCTGCCACCGACGCCCTTGAGGACATCGCCCCCGACAGCGGCCGCGGTGTGCTCGTCGCTGCGCCGCGGCCAGCTGTCGATCTCGGTCCGGGAGTCGTCCGCGATGAAGAACGGCGGTTCCAGTTCGCGGAGCTCGCCGTACTCCTGAAGCCGCTGGGCGATGACGGCGCCGAAGCGGTCCGGATCGGCGACATAGTCGTCGAGTTCGGTGTCCAGCAGCATCATCACGTCTTCGGGGTGCGCGAAGCGTCCTGCCTCGACACCGCGGCGGCCGAGCTCGCGGATCGCCATCCGGATCTCGTTGATGACGGTGACGCAGTTCGCCTTGGTGCGCTCGCGCGCCGGGATCCACACGTTGGACGCGTGCATCCCGGCGTCGAACATCGGCTGCGCGTCCGCGGGCAGGGCACCACGGACCTCCGCGGCAATCGCCTGACGGTGTGCCGTGAGCCGCTCGTGCCGGGCGGCCGGAGAATCGCCGTCGGAGCTGTGCCGGATCCGGTCGACCAGGGACAGTGCCTGGATCGGGGCGGCCTCCCACGACAGCGCGTGGATGTCCCACTCGTTGGGGCCGCGGTCGCCGGACTCGGCGAGGAACTCGTCGAACGAGTCCCGGAACGCCTTCACGTCCCCGGTCCCTCCTTCGAGCGCCTGCTCCACAGCGGACGGACCCTGGTCGAACAGTGCCGTCAGTTCGGCGGAGGCCGCCACCTGCCGGGACAGCGTCCACAGACCCGCCGAGGGGCCGGCCGAGTCCACGTCCCCCAGACCGCTGATGAGGTCCAGCATCGCGCCGGGGCGATCGATGCTCGCGCACAGCGGGCCGAGGATCGCCGGTCCGACCGAGGCGGGCAGCGTCGACTCGACATGCCGCTGGAAGGTCGTCTCGACGTCGTCGAGCATACCGCGGGCACGCGCCGTCAGTTCGGCGTCGGACAACTGCGTCAGGTCGGGCCGCTCGCGGCGGATCCGGCGCAGCCGCTCATGGTCGGCGTCGCCCTCCGGGTAGCCGGTCTGGCCGAGCATCTGCTGGAGAATCCCGCCTGCCTTGGCCGTCAGCTCCGCGTCCTGGTCGTCGGGGTGCGCCACGTACACCGGGGTGTCGGAGCGCTGGCCGACGAAGGCCGTGTCGATATCGGCCGCGGTCTGGCCCATGCGGATGCCGAACAGCCGCAGGTGCGAGAGGTTGAGGTAGAAGTAGCCGCCGAAGATTCCGACGAACGGAGGCCGGGTGCCGGCGATCTCCTCCTCGCGGTAGATGCTGAAGTCGATGAAGCCGCGGCGCCAGCCCTGCAGACCGCGCCCCCAGACCAGGCTCCAGCCCAGCGGACTGGCCGGCTCCGGCAGGGTCTCGCCCGCGTTGGCCCGGGTGTAGTGGGGCAGTCGCTCGCTGCGCTGCCAGTCGGTGATCCAGTGCTTCATGGCGATGGGTCTCCCGCCGTCCGTTCCCTCGCTCACCACTGTGACGTTCCACCGTCGACGCTGATCAGCGTGCCCGTGATGCCCGCTCCCGCGTCGCTCGCGAGCAGCGAGGCGACGCCCGCGATCTGCTCCACGGTGGTGATCTTCTTGGTGGCGGCGTGCTCGGCGAAGCGGCCCAGCCACTCCCCGTACGAGATGCCCTCGGCCTCGGCCGCGGCGGGGCCCGCGGCCCGCATCAGGTCGGTGTCGACGGCGCCGGGACAGATGGCGTTGCAGGTGATGCCCTGCGTGCCGTACTCGAAGGCGGTCGCCTTGGTCAGGCCGTGGATGGCGTGCTTGTTGGTGATGTAGTGGCTGATCGCCGGCTTGTTGGCCTGCTTGCCCTCGACCGAGGAGATGTTGATGATGCGGCCCCAGCCGCCCTCCAGCATCTTCGGCAGCGCCCGGCGGGTGCCGTAGAAGTAGGCGTTGAGGTTCAGGTTGAGGGCGTTGTGCCAGGCCTCGTCGCTCAGCTGGTGGACCGGGGCGAAGCCCGAGGTGCCGCCGACGTTGTTGACCCAGATGTCGAGCCGGCCGAAGCGCTCGGCCGCGAAGTCCGCCAGCCCCTCGATCTCCTCCTGGCTGTTGGCGTCACAGGGGTGGAAGACGGCTCGGTCCCCGGCTCCCAGCTCTTCCAGGGCCTGCTTGCCCTTGACTTCCGAGCGGCCGCTGATGACGACCGTGGCCCCGTCGGCCAGGAAGGCTTCGGCGATGGCGCGGCCGATACTGCGTGTGCTGCCCGTGATCACCGCGACACGTCCGTCGAGGCTGCCCGTAGCCACCATGCTGTTCTCCTGCGAGTGCTGTGGATTCGTCACTTGGACGCTTCGTCCAAGAGGCTGTGGATGGTGCGGTGGAAGTGCTGGAGTCCGGGCTCGTTGCGTCCGAAGACGAAGTCGGTCCCGTCCAGGGCCTTCAGGCCCCGCTGGACGCCGTAGGTGGTCGCGTAGTCCTCGTCGCGGACCACCTCGTAGAACCACTCGCCGAACTCGTCGGCGGCGTGGCGCTCCTCCTCGGTGACGGCCGGCTCGCGCAGCAGGATGATCTGCTGGGTCACCGACTCGGTGGCCGTACGGGGGATCACGATGGAGACGGCGATCTTGTTGCGCCAGGTGCCGGCGATGGCCAGGCCGGGGAAGAGCCAGTAGATGGCCCCGACGAGGTCACCGGGGTCACGCTGGTCGGCCGGCACGTCCACCGCGTCGGCGATGGGCCGCAGCGCCGACGCGAGGCGCTGGTGAGGGCCCCAGGTGTCGTGGGCCATCATGTTGGAGAAGTTCGTCTCGAAGACCGTCTTCGGGTGCAGCGACGCGAAGTGGTACGTCTCCAGGTACCCGTCGAGGGTGACCTTCCAGTTGGGGCTGAGCAGCTCACGGCTCGCGTAGTGGTGGCAGTCCGCGAAGCGGAGCCCCTCGAGCAGCGGCTGCAGATCTCCCAGCCAGGCGTCCAGGTCGGGCTCGGCGGCCGGGTCGAGTGACACGAAGACGATCCCGGCGCGTTCACCGGCGGGAAGCCGCACCAGGCTGCGTCCCTCGCGCGGCACGTCACCGAAGGTCTTTTCGGCGTACACGCCGCGCAGCTCCCCCGCCAGGTCGTAGGACCAGGAGTGGTACGGGCAGGTGATCCGCTTGGACACACCGCATCCCGGTTCGACGAGCTGGGCGCCGCGGTGGCGGCAGGCGTTGATCATCGCGTGAACGACGCCCTGCCGGTCCCGCGTGATCAGAACGGGGATGCCGAGCACGTCCAGGGCCTTGTAGGTGCCCGGTCCGGGAAGCTCACAGGACATCGCCAGCGGCAGCGGAACACTCCGGTGGACGGCGTCCATCTCCCGATGCCAGCGGTCGGCGTCGAGGTAGTTGGCGACCGGTTCCGTCCACTGCTCCTCGGCCTCGTGCGTCGTGTTGTCACGGTAGTGCTTCATGACACGCTCGACGAGTTCGGCCGCCTCCCGCCGCATGGCCGTGCCTGCGGCGTCGGTGGAGCGGTCCTGGCCGATCCACGAGTTGTATTCCGGCGCCGGAGGTGGCTGACGATCGGCGTCTGTCGCCCGGATCTCCGGTGAACTGGTCTGGACCACGGTGTCCTCACAATCCTCCCAGCCGCGAGCTGATGAGGGGCTGATGCCGCGGCGGCTGGGCTGTGAGCGACACGACAACAGGGGTAAGTGTTGTCTGTCAATAGAAAGTGCGGAAGTGGCAGCTCAGTGCCCCGCAGGTCACATCGCCTTCGCCCGGGACAAAAGGGTCCAGGCGTGAGGCGATCTTTCTATTGACCGGCTCCAGTTGCCGGAGTGTGATGGCCGCACACTCGACGGAGAGGCGGTGCGATGGCCGACGACAGGACCGATCCGGGGCCCGCGGCGCGGGCGCGTATGACCGAGCCGTTCGAGGCGGGAGTCGTCGTACGGGACCTGGAGCTGATGGAGCGCTTCTATCGCGACGTGCTCGGCTGTGTCGAGGTGCACCGCTCCCGCGTCCCGGCGTCCATCGGCATCCCGGCGGGGCTCGGCGACGAACTGCTCGTCGTCTGGCTCCAGGTGCCCTCCGGGGGCACCGTCAAGCTGATCCGGCCTCGGTTCGCCCCGGCTCCCGTCCAGTCCGCCCTGTCGCTGACCGCGCGCCGGGGGCTGTCGTACCTCACCTTCCATCTGGACGACATGGACCCGCTCGTGACGGCTCTGGCGGCCGGGGGAGCCCGACCGCTCTCGGACCCGGTCGTCGTGTGGGCGCGCGGTCGCCGGATCAGCTTCTGGGCGGATCCGGAGGGCAACGCGCTGGAGCTGGTCGACCAGCGCGGAGGGGTTCGGAAGACGGTCGGCCCGGGCCGTAGTAATTAGAGAACCTCTTCAGTAAGGTGCCCCTGCTGGTTACTGTAGACCGGCACAACAAAGTCCGATTGCTGTGATCACCTCGCTCGGGGCGAAGGGGCGGACGATGGCTCAAAGGGCATCGAAGAAGTCGGCCGATCCGGTCGCGAACCAGGCATCCGCGCAGGTCGTCAGGGATCTGCACGAGCGCATGGTGCGCATCCGCCTGTTCGAGACCGAAGCCGGAAAACTCATGGAGGCCGGCAAGCTGCCGGGCTTCCTCCACCTCTACGTGGGTCAGGAGGCCGTTGCCGCGGGCGTGATGGCAGCCCTCCGCGACGACGACCAGATCACCTCGACGCACCGGGGACACGGCCACGCCGTGGCCAAGGGCGTCAGCTTCAAGCACATGTACTCCGAGTTGTACGGCCGCGTCACCGGCGCCTGCCTCGGCCGCGGCGGCAGCATGCACATCAACGACGTCACCCTCGGCATGCTCGGCGCCAACGGCATCGTCGGCGCCGGCATCCCGATCGCCGTCGGCGCCGCCTTCGCCGCCCAGTACCGGGGCGAGGACAACATCGCCGTCACCTTCTTCGGCGACGGCGCCACCAACATCGGCAGCTTCCACGAGGGCGCCAACATGGCCGCGATCCTGCGCCTGCCGGTGTTGTTCATCTGCGAGAACAACGGCTACGCCGAGTTCACACCGCAGTCGAAGCACATGCTGATCACCGACGTCGCCGACCGGGCCGCCTCCTACGGCATGCCCAGTGTGATCGTCGACGGCATGGACGCGCTCGCCGTCCACGAGGCCACCCTCGAAGCCGTCGCCCGCGCCCGGGCCGGCGAGGGCCCCATGTTCATCGAGGCCAAGACCTACCGCTACTACGACCACCAGGGCGTCAAGGGACTGCGTCACCCCTACCGCTCGGACGCGGAGGTCGAGGAGTGGAAGGCCCGCGACGCGATCGACCTGCTGGAGGCCCGGGCCATCGCCGACGGCACCGCCACCCGCGCCGAGCTGGACGACACCTGGCAGCGCACCCGCGACGAGATCGCCGAGGCCATCGCCTACGCCGAGGCCAGCCCGCTGCCAGACACCGCCGACCTGCTCCTCAACGTCTACTCGGGATGAGCGCCATGACCACCATCACCGAAGCTCCGGCCCCCGCTCCGGGCGGCACGGGCCGCAAGCTCAGCTACGTCAAGGCCTTCAACGAGGGCCTGGCGCAGGTCATGCGCGAGGACGAGAACGTCTTCGTCGCCGGCGAGGACGTCGCCGGGTACGGCGGTGTCTTCCGTATGTTCGACAACCTGCTCGACGAGTTCGGCCCCCGCCGCATGATCGACACCCCGATCTCCGAGGCCGCGCTCGTCGGCCTGGGCGTCGGCGCCGCCGCCCGGGGGCTGCGCCCCGTCGTCGACCTGATGTTCATGGACTTCATCGGCGTCTGCCTGGACCAGATCGTCAACCAGGCCGCCAAGATGAAGTACATGTTCGGCGGCTCCGTCTCGGTGCCGCTCACCATCACCACCGCCTCCGGCGCGGGCCTCGGCGCCGCCGCGCAGCACAGCCAGAGCCTGGAGGCATGGCTCGCGCACGTGCCCGGCCTCAAGGTCGTGATGCCGTGCGACGCCTACACCGCCAAGGGCCTGACCGTCTCCGCGATCCGGGACAACAACCCGGTCGTCGTCATGCTCAACAAGGTCCTGCTGGGCAGCAAGAGCGAGGTGCCCGAGGAGATCTACGGCATCCCGCTCGGCCAGGCCCACACCGCGCGGCAGGGATCCGACGTCACCGTCATCGCCCTGGGCCGCATGGTGGGCGAGGCCCTCGCGGCGGCCGAGGAACTGGCAGCCGAAGGCATCGAGGTCGAGGTCATCGACCCGCGCACCGTGCAGCCCCTGGACACCGAGACGATGATCGCCTCCGTGCGCCGCACCAACCGGGTCCTCGTCGTCCACGAGGCCGTCACCTTCGGCGGGCTCGGCGGGGAGATCGCCGCCCAGATCCAGGACGCGGCCTTCGACTACCTGGACGCTCCGGTCCTGCGCATCGGCGCGCCCTTCTCCCCGGTGCCGTTCTCCCCGGTGCTGGAGAAGGCCTATGTGCCCGACCAGGCCCGCATCGTGCGGGGCTGCCGTCGGCTCCTGGAAAGGTCGTGACGTAGTGGCGGTCGAGGTTCTGCTGCCGAAGATCGGCCTGACCATGCAGGAAGGCACGATCGACGAGTGGCTCGTGCCGACCGGCGGCTTCGTCGCGGAGGGCGAAGCGCTGCTGCGGCTGGCGACCGACAAGGTCGACGTCGATGTCGAGGCGGAGGCCGGGGGACTGTTCCACCCCGCCGTCCAGGCCGGGGCGACCCTTCCGGCCGGGGCGCTCATTGGCTGGCTGCTGGCCGAAGGCGAGCAGCCGCCGGGCCCGGGGGGCGCGCCGATGCCCGCCGGGCCCGGGTCCCTGGGCTCGGAGGCGGTGCCGGCCGCCGAGGGTGTCGCCTCCGTGGCGCCGTCGCCGGTCGGCACCACTGCTTCCGTTGGCCCGACAGGCCGGCTCCTGGCCTCCCCGAACGCCCGCCGGGTGGCGGCCGAGACCGGTGTCGACCTCACCGCCGTGCGCGGGACCGGGCCCGGCGGCCGGATCGTCTCCGAGGACGTGGAGGAGTACCTGCTCAGGCAGGCGGCACAGCCGCCTGCCGTCCTCGGGGCGGACCCGGTGACTCCGACCTCCCCCCTGGTACGCCGGCTGGCGAAGGAACGGGGCATCGACCTCGCGGACGTACGCCCCACAGGTGCCGGCGGGCGGATCAGGCGGGCCGACCTCGACGCCCTCACCCCGGCCGAAGCACCGGCACCGACTCCGGCGGCGGCCCGCCAGGCCAGCGCGTCGCCACGGCCCGGGGACGTCATCCCGCTCACCGGGATGCGCGGCGTCATCGCCCGCCGGATGCACGCCAGCCTGCAGGAGATGGCGCAGCTGACGCACGGCTACGAGGTGCGGATGGACGCCGTCGTGGCTCTGCGGGCCCAGGTGAAGCAGGAGTGGGCCGGCGGCGACCTGCCGGTGCCGAGCCTCAACGACTTCCTGATGAAGGCCGCCGCGCTGGCACTGCGGGAACACCCGCTGCTCAACGCGGGGGTGTTCGAGGACGGCGTTCACCTCTACGAGGGCATCCACCTCGGGTTCGCCGTAGCGGTGCCGAACGGCCTGCTCGTTCCGGTGATCGAGGAAGCGGTGGAGCTGCCGCTGCCCGAAATGGCCCGGAGATCAAGGGAGTTGGCGGAGAACGCCCGATCCGGCCGGATCTCCCCGGTGCTGCTGGAAGGCGCCACGTTCACCGTCACCTCGCTGGGCGGCTACGGCGTCGACTTCTTCACCCCGGTGATCAACCCCGGCAATGTCGCCATCCTCGGCGTGGGCCGGCTCAGGGACGGCGTCGAGTGGGTCGACGACCAACCGCGACGCACCCAGGTGCTCACCCTCAGCCTCACCTTCGACCACCGTGCCGTGGACGGGGCGCCGGCGGCCGAGTATCTGCGCACGGTCGGTGAGCTGCTGCGGAAACCGCTGCGGCTTCTGGTCTGACGGCCTCCCCGACCCGACTCCGCGCCCGTCGACCGTTTCCCACCCATCCGGTCGGCGGGCGCGGCCCGCTGTGTCCGGGCCCTGTCCGCGTCGGCTACTCGGCAGCCGGATCGGCGATCCGCTCGGCGAGACGGCCGACCTCGCGGAGGAAGGAACGGTGTCCGAGGGAGCGGTAGACGTCGTCCCCGCGGACCTGCGAGACCGCCGCGGTTTCGAGCAGTGCCAGCACCCCCAGGCCGATCACCGCCGCCTCCGCGTCCGTGACCGGTTCACGGCCCTTGCGGATCAGCCGTACCAGTTCCTCCAGCAACTGCGTCCGGATCTCGTGCCGCAGCGTCTCCGCCTCCTGGCTCATGCCGGCCGAGGAGACGAAGAAGACGGTCGCGGCGGACCGGTGCTCACCCAGCCAGACCACCAGCGCCGTGACGGTCGGGCCGATGTCCGCGCCGGGTTCGTGCGCCTCGGTGAGCGTCTCCACCTGCTCGCGCAGCGCGGCGGCGAACACCCGCATACCTTCCACCAGAACCTGGTCCTTGGAGGAGAAGTGGTAGTACACCGCGGCCGACGTCATCTCCGCCCGAGCCGCGATGTCCGCCACGGTCACCTCGTCCGGAGGCTGGGTGGCGAAGAGCTCCGTGGCTGCCTCGATCACCCACTGCCTGCGCGACGGGCGGTGAGCTGCGCGGGTTCCGGATGTAGTCATGGTGTCAAGTATGCCGTGACCTTGGTACTCCAGAGCCACGCGGTAGCAGGGTTTACGGGCTCGACCTGCGGGAGTAACTGGATAGCATGGTCAGTACACCGGGGCTCACAGGCACCGGTCGCGGCAACCGCCAGGGAGCATGATGGCCACCACGAACGGCAAGCAGCCCGCCCACCGTCCCTCACGACGTCAGCACATCATCAGCGCCGCCGTCCGGGTGTTCGGCCGCAACGGCTTCGCGGAGACCAGTGTGCAGGACATCGCGGACGAGGCACAGGTGGTGCCCACGGCCGTCTACTACCACTTCGCGGGCAAGGAGGAGCTGCTCGAACTCGCCATGCGGCGGGTCTTCGACCAGCTGAACACCGTAGTGGAGACGGCCCGTCCGGACACCGAGCCGGGAGACGCCGAGGGCCTGATCCGCACCATCGACGCCGTGTGGGACTGGGTGGAGAAGAACCCGGACGAGGCCCGGCTCTACCAGGTCCAGATCGCCTCCGCCAACGGCACCATCAAGCTGTTGCGCGACGAGTTCGAGCAGCGGCACATCCAGCGTGCGTACGACTATCTGCCCGAGAGCACCGCCCGAAGTCCTCGGGCGGCCAAGGCGCGGCACGCCTCGCAGGCGCTCGCGGTCCGCACGTTCATCAGTACGACCATCCTCGTGACCGCGCTGCGCGCCGAGGGCGGGCCGCTGTCCCGGATGCCGTCCGGGTCCGTCCAGGAGGCGGTCAGGTCGCTGGCACTGCGCATCGTCGCGGCCGACCAGAAGACCGAGTCGGCGGCCACGGCCTGACGCGAGCGGGCAGGGCCGGCGTCCCCCTGGTTCACCAGGGCAGTGGCCTGCGTTCCGCGAACAGCCCGCCCGTCGTCCCGTCGCCCTCCGGCAGCGTCGCCAGCCAGACGGGCGTGTCCGCGCCCTCCTCCGGCCCGCGCGGGGCGGCCGGGCCGCCCATGCCGCTGCGGGTCCAGCCGGGGTCGGCCGCGTTGACCAGGACGCCCGTGCCGGCCAACTCGCCCGCGAGCATCCGGGTCAGGGCGTTGAGCGCGGTCTTGGAGACGCGGTAGGCCGGGCGCCGGCCGGAGTCCATCAGCGCCAGCGAGCCGTACGAGCTGGTGAGGTTGACCACCCGCCCGTAGCCGGCCCGCACCATGCCCGGGACGACCGCCTCGGCCATGCGCCAGGCACCCACGAGGTTGATGTCCAGCGTGGCGCGCAGGACGTCCTCGTCGAGGTACGGCGGCCGCAGGTCGCCGTCCAGGGACACCCCGGCGTTGTTCACCAGTACGTCGATTCCGCCCCCGCCGCCGACCAGTTCCCCGGCCTCGCGCACCGCTTCGCTCACACTCCGCGCGGAACCCACGTCCAGGGCGAGCGGCAGCGCCGCAGGGCCGATGGACCGGCACACCTCCTCGGCGGCCTCCCGTTTCCGGGCCCCGACCAGGACCCGCAGCCCCCGGCCCGCGAGCTGTCGGCAGATCTCCGCGCCGATCCCCCGCGCACCACCGGTGACCAGGGCGGTTCTGTTCTCGCTCATGGCGGTTCTCCTCGGTTCTCCGTCTGCCGGCACGGGAGGTGCGCCGTTCAGACCGTCAGTACCGCGCACGCGCTGATCCCGGGCGCCCCGTACACATGGGTGAAGCCCACTCGGGGACCGCCCGGCACCTGGACTCCCGGAGCGCGGCCCTGCAACTGCCGTACGACCTCATGGAACTGGCGCAGCCCCGAGGCGCCGACGGGTTCGCCGCCCGCCAGGCACCCGCCGTCGGTGTTGACCGGGATCCGACCCGTGGGGTCGGTGTCTCCGGCGGCCAGCAGTCGCTCCTGCTCGCCGTGTCCGCACAGCCCGGTCTCCGCCAGGTGGATCAACTCCGAGCCGCTGTCGGTGTCCTGCAACTGGGCCACCTGCACATCGGCGGGCCGCAGACCGGCCCCCTGGAACACCGCCTGGGCCGCGTCGACGCTGGGGCTGCGGTGCGGTCCCGGCGGAAGCCAGGGCGAGAACACCTCGAACGAGCCGAACCGCCTGGTCCGGAAGGCCAACGAGGCCAGCTTCACCGGCCGTTCGCACAGGTCGAACGCGCGGTCGCCGCGGGCCAGCACCAGCGCGGCAGCGCCCTGACCCGGGGAGCAGAACATGTACTGGGTGAGCGGCGGGCTCACCTCGGCGGAGTGGAGGATCTCCTCCTCCGTGAGCTCCTTGCGCCGCCAGGCCAGGGGATGGCGGGAGCCGTTGCGGAAGGCACGCGCGGCCACCATCGCCAGCGCCCGCTCCGGAATTCCGTGCTCGTGCAGGTAGCGCTGCGTCTTCAGGGCGAAGAACTGGGTCGTCAGCATCATCCCGGTCTCCGCGTACCAGTCCGGGAGACCGTAACGGGCCGCCGACACATGGAACGCGCCCCGCTCGTGCTTGTCGAAGCCCACGGCCAGCCCCAGCGACGCCTCGCCCGCCCGCAGCGCGTTGGCCACCGCGAGCACCGTCGAGGCGCCGGTCGCGCAGCCGTTCTGCACGTTGACGAACGGCACACCGGTCAGCCCCAGTCGGCCCACCAGCGTGTCGGGTTTGCCGGACACGTCGGAGCCGCCCGCCGCGTAGCCGATGTCCTCCCAGGCGACACCGGCGTCGGCCAGCGCCTCCCGTACCGCCCGTACCGCCATGTCCATCCCGGTGACGGACTCGTCGCGGCCGAAGGGGTGCATTCCGCATCCGACCACGTAGATGTCGTCGTCCCGGCTCATCGCTGTCCTCCCGACCGCACATCCGGACAGAACGCGAACGTCAGCACGTCGGTCCCGTCCTCGTCCTGATACGCGGGCACCGTGGTGAGCCGGACCGGGAGCCCGATCCGTACCTCCGGGCGGGACACCTCCAGCCGCGCCTCGACCAGCACCTCACCGAGGTCCACATAGCCGACGTGATACGGCTCGTGGCCACCGGCCGGCTGCCGGTACGGCGGCTTGGGCGGGAACGCCTGCAGCGTCCACGACCACACGCGGCCCCTTGTCGGCAGGGGGTGCGCGGACATGGTCCCGTCCGAGCACCTGGGGCAGGAGTACTGCCGGGGAAAGACGACGGTGCCGCATCCGGAGCAGCGCGCCCCCACGAGGCGCGGGGGATCGGCGCCGTCGAAGAGACCTTCGCCGATGAGTCTGGTGGTCACGCTGACGTCCTGTCCTCTTGTCGCCAACGGGCAACGGCTACGGGCAACGGCTACGGGCAACGGGCTACGGGCATCCGGCTACTGGTTGCGGGCTACCAGCCCAGCAGTCCGGCGAGCCGTTCCCGGTGGTGCGCGGCACCGCCCAGCAGTACGGCGTCGGACTGCGCGCGCCGGAAGTACAGGTGCGCGTCGTGCTCCCAGGTGAAGCCCATGCCGCCGTGCAGCTGGACGCATTCCGCCGCGACGAAGGTGAACGCCTCGCCGCACCAGGCCTGAGCCACCGCGGCGGCCTCCGCGAGCGCTTCCGGGGACGACCCGGCCGCACGGACCGCCCGGACCACCGAAGACCGTGCGGACTCCACCTGGAGCAGCATGTCAGCGCAGGTGTGCTTGACCGCCTGGAAGCTGCCGAGCGCCCGGCCGAACTGGGTACGGTCCCGCACATGCGCCACGGTCATGTCCAACGCCGCCTGCGCACCGCCGAGTTGCTCGGCGGCCAGCGCCACCAGGGCGGTGTCCAGGGCGCGGGTGACGACCTCCGTCCCCTCGCCCCCGGCGGTCAGTGCACGAGCCCGGGCACCGGTGAAGGTGACCACCGCCTGGCCGCGGCTGAGGTCCAGGGTGGGCACCCGGCGGACGGTCACGCCCGGCTCGCGCGGGTCGACGAGGAACAGGTCCACGCCGTCGGGACCGGCGGCCGCGACCACCAGAACCTCGGCGTCGGCCCCGGACAGGACGAACGGCGCGGTGCCGTCCAGCACCGCGACGCCGCCCCGCCAGGTGACCCCCACCGGTACGGCGCCCGGCCGCCAGACGCCGTCGGGCGCGACCACCGCGAGTGCGTGCTCGCGGCCTTCGGCCAGTTCCGTCAGCGGCTGTGCGGCGGTGCCGCAGCCGGCCAGCACCTGCCCGGCCAGCACGGTGGAGGACAGCAGGGGCACCGGCGCCAGGGTCCTGCCGAGTTCCTCGCAGACCACGGCGATCTCCGCGAGGCCGCCGATGCCTCCGACGTCCTCCGGCAGGCCGAGGGCCGCGAGGCCGACCTGCCGCCCGAGGGTGTCCCACAGGTCGGCGTGGGTGCCGGGGGAGTGCTCGTCGAGCGAGCGCACCGCCGCGATGCCGCCCGCGTCCGCGCACACCGACCGTACGGTCTCGCGCAGGTCCTCCAGTTCGGACTCGGAGGTCTCGGTCACTTCGCCGGCGGGGCCGGTCACTGTGGTCATGTCGCTGTCCTGTTCCGCTCGCTCCCACGCCCGCGCAGCACGCTGTGCGCCGCCGCCATGCGGGCGACCGGCACGCGGTGCGCGGAGCAGGAGACGTAGTCCAGTCCCAGGTCGTCGCAGAACGCGATCGACTCGGGGTCCCCGCCGTGCTCACCGCACACGCCGAGCTTGATGTCCGGTCGCACCCGCCTCGCCCGCTCCACGGCCAGGGCGATCAGCGCGCCGACCCCGTGCGGGTCGAGCCGGGCGAACGGGCTCGCGGTGAGGAACCCGCGCTCCTGGTACGAGGCGAGCACCTGGCGTTCCACGTCGTCCCGGGAGAAGCCGTAGGTGAGCTGGGTGAGGTCGTTCGTGCCGAAGGAGAAGAACTCGGCGTGCTCGGCGAGTTCGGCGGCCATGAGGGCGGCCCGCGGAGTCTCGATCATCGTGCCCAACCGGTACGGCACCTCGATGCCGGTACGGGCGGCCACCGTCGCGGCGGCGTCACGGACGAAGGCGGCCGCCGCCTCCAGCTCCTCGGGCATGCTGACCAGCGGGATCATCACCTCCAGCTGGGGCCGGACGCCGGTCGCGGCGACATCGGCCCAGGCGGAGAAGAGCGCTTCGGCCTGCGCCGGGTACAGCCGCTCGTGCAGCAGCGCCAGACGTACGCCGCGCAGCCCGAGCATGGGGTTGGCCTCCCGCAGTGACGCGGCGCGCTGCTCCGCCGCCGTGTCACCGGCGGCCTCGGCCTCGCCGGGAGCGGGCAGGAACTCGTGCAGCGGCGCGTCCAGCAGGCGCACGGTGACCGGGCGGTCGCCGACCGCGGCAAGCAGCGCCTTGAAGTCCTCGTGCTGCGCGTGCTCCAGGGCGAGCAGCGCCTCGTCGCGGGCCTCCGGGTCGGCGGCCAGGATGACACTGCGGATCAGCGGCAGCCGCTCGCCGAGGAACTGGTGCTCCGTACGGCACAGGCCCACACCCTCCGCGCCGAGGGCGACGGCGGTGTTCACCTCCGCCGCGGTGTCGGCGTTGACCCGTACTCCGAGCCGCCGTACGTCGTCGGCCCACTCCAGCAGGGTGGACAGTTCCGGCGGCGGTCCGGCGACGCTGACGCTCAGCGTTCCGGCGTAGACGGCGCCGGTGCGGCCGTCGAGGGACACCGGGTCGCCCTCGCGCAGAAGCCGGTCCCCGATCCGTACCGTGCCCGCCGTCCGGTCGACCCGCAGGCCCTCGGCACCGCACACCGCCGGTGTGCCGGCGCCCCGTGCCACCACGGCCGCGTGCGAGGCGATGCCTCCGCTGCCGGTCAGCACCGCGGTGGCGGCCAGCATGCCGGGGACGTCGGCCGGTGAGGTCTCGTGCATCACCAGGACGGCCCGGGTGCCTTCGGCGGCCAGCTCCAGGGCGCGTTCGCTGGAGAGCGCGACGACACCGGTCGCGGCGCCCGGGGACGCGGGCAGGCCGCGGACCAGAAGGTCTTCGTCGCCGGTCAGCTTCAGCTGCGGGTGCAGCAGTTCCTGCACCTGCGCGGGAGAGATCCGCCGTACCGCGTCCTCTTTCTCCAGCGCCCCGTCCCGGGCCAGGTCCGCGGCGAGGCACACCGAGGCGCGCAGCGGCGGACGGCTCTGCACGGAGGCCGCGAGCAGGGAGATCTCGCCGTCACGCACCTCGAAGTCCACGGACACCGGTGCGTGCAGATGGCGCTCGAGGGTGAGCAGCGAATGTTCGAGGAGGGTGGTGCCCGCCGTCAGCTTCTTGAGTGGTTCGCCGGTGTGCGGGGGCGGTGCGCTGCGCCGTACGCCCCGGAAGAACAGTCCTTCGGCCGCGAAACGGCCGGTCTCGGGGTGGCGGCTGACCGCCGTGCCGTAGCCGGAGCGGTCCGAGGGGCCGATGCGCAGCGCCTGTACGTGCAGGGCGATGCCCAGGTCGGCCGGGAGCTTCTGGGCCCTGCGCGACCTTCGGGCGCGCGGTGAGTCCCAGCGGGCGAGGACCGCCCGGGCGGCCAGGGCGAGCTGCTCGGCCGGGTCGTCGGGGAAGGGCCGCTCGGCGTGCCGTGCGACCAGGGACAGCAGTGCCTCGACCCGGTCGCGGGGCTCGGGGGCGTCGAGGAGGGCGTCGTCCAGCACGGCGGCGGGGATGTCGAGGGCGTACTCCGCGATCATCCGGACCGTGGCGGCCCACGCCTCGTACAGTCCCTCCGCGCGGCCGATGACGGCGCACAGGTCCCCGGCGTTGCCCGGGGTGGCGCCGAGGCAGGCGAGGTCGGGCGGAAGCCCGGCGACCTCGCCGGGCGCGCTCGCCGACAGCCGCAGCAGCAGCGGCCGGGCGGCGTCGCCGACCCGGCGTCCCGACAGCTGCTCGACGAGTTCGACGGCCGCCCGCGCGGTGCCGGGCTCGCCCAACGTCTGCGCGGAGCCCGCGGGCACGGTCAGCCCCGGGACCACCGGCAGCCCGAGGGCCACCAGCCGGTCCATCGCGAGGCCGTGCGCGCCCAGCCCATCGGCGTCCAGTCCCCGGATCCGTCCCTGGCCGTACGGCACCAGGGTGAGGCCGGGGACCTGCGTCGGCTGGGGGTGGGCCTGCGGCTGGGCGACAGTGCCCGCGGGTCGGTCGGTGACGCTCAACCTCGGCTCCTTCGAACCAGCTTTTCCTCGAGGGCCTCGTCGTCGGCCCGGCTGATCCCGAGGACCAGCAGCAGTTCCTGGTGCAGCCGCATCCACACGGTGTGGTACGAGTCGCACAGCGGGGAGGCCAGCCACTGGGCGCCGCCGTCGTCGAACCGGTCGAGCGCCTCCTCCAGGCCGGTGAAGTACCGGCCGCTGCCCGCGAGCAGCCGTTCCAGCCTGCGCAGCACCGGCTGGATGGCCTCGTGCACGTCCTCCAGCATCTCGCGCACCTCGGCGTCGTAGACGCTGTCGGTGTGGTCGTTGACGCTGCCGTCCGGGCGGCACTGCCAGGCCGTGCAGACCTCGCGCACCTTCCGGTTGACCGGCAGGAACGCCTCGTAGACCGCGTTGATCTGGTCCTGGAGCTCGGAGCCCGCCGGGATGCGCAGCATCTTGGCCGCGGAGGTCTTGGCGTACTCGGTGGGCAGGACCATCGGGCCCTTCACCATGGCGAGCCCGGCGTCGACCAGGGGGCGGTACCGGTCCTCCGGCACACCGCGCCACATGCCGCGCAGGACGAGGTCGATAACGGCGTCGGTGAGGGACTTGTCGAGCGTGTCTGTCCGCTCCGCGGCAGCAGAATGCATCTCCACACCTTCTTGTGGGGCGCGGGCTCAAGCCGCGCGGCGACAGTTGCCGGGTCGCAGGGACTGCGATGGGTGGGACGTCGCAGGGAACCGCGATCTGTGTTGCCCGGAGGTTACGCCCGAGCGGCCCTGTTAGTGAAGAGGTACTCAAGAAACACTTTGCGAGTTCTCCGGTGCCGACAGCGGGGAAGGTGCCCTGCCGCGAGACCGGGCGGCCAGGAACGACTCCATCGCGCCCTGGGCCTGCGCGCCGCCCGCCAGAGTGGCGATCGAGCGGGCCTCCTCGGCGAGCTGCTTCTCCAGCGGCGCCTCGGCGCCCGCCCGCAGCAACGCCTTCGCGGCCCGCAGTGCGGCACCGGAGCCGGCGGCCAGTTCGGCGGCGGCCCGGTACGCCGTGTCGTCCAGCTCGGCATCCTCCACGACCCGGGACACCAGCCCCCACCGCTCGGCGTCCTCGCCGGTCAGGACCCGGTTGGTGAGGATCAGGTCCGCGGCCCGCCGCGGGCCCAGCAGCCGCTGGAGGATCCACGAGGCGCCGCAGTCCGGGGTGAGCCCGATCGCCGTGTACGCCAGCCGGAAGCGCGCCGACCGGGACGCCACCACGAGATCGCCCGCCAGGGCCAGCCCGATTCCGCCGCCCGCGGCCGCGCCGCGCACGGCCGACACCACGGGTACGGGGAGCTCGTGCAAGGCCAGCACGGCCTCGTGCGCGGCGGAGGCGACCGCGTGCACATAAGAGGCGGTGTCCGCCCCTCGTCCGGCGAAGGCGCGCAGGTCACCGCCCACGCAGAAGTTCCCGCCCGCCGCCCGCAGCAGCACGGCGCCGCCCGGATCCGCGGCGATGTCGGCGGCCGCGTCGCGCAGGGCTTCCGCGGTCGGGAGATCCAGGGCGTTTCCACGGCCCGGGTCGTCCAGGAACAGCTCGACGACTCCGTCGGAGTGGCGGACGACCCGGACCGGCTGGGTGCTCATCGGAGGTTTCTCCTGTCGTGGAGAACTGCTGGGGAAGGGCGCTCACATACTGGGCCCGCTCTACAGTTTCGGCAATGGGGTGCTCTCCGTTCTCGTCGAGTGACCCATGCCGCACAGCATTCTTCGCTCACAAGGTGGGCGAGATACTTGACCCGTTGTACAGTTTCGGCGATGCGACGGGCACTGGCGCCCGTACGCCTGTCGGCCGGAGGAACCATGCCGATCCAGTTCGATGTCGATCCGTCAGTCGCCCGGCTCGCCGAGGCCACGGCCGAGTTCGTCCGCGAGGTGGTGATCCCGGCCGAGCGTGAGTGCGGCGGGTCCGTCCATGACGCACCGCAGGCCCTGCGGGAGACCCTGCAGAAAGGGGCCCGTGAGGCGGGTGTGTTCGCGCCGCACGTCCCGAAGCGGTGGGGCGGACACGGGCTCGACCTGCGCGGGCAGGCGGTGGTGTTCGAAGCCGCCGGGTACTCCGTGCTCGGCCCGCTGGCGCTGAACTGCGCGTCCCCGGACGAGGGCAACATGCACCTGCTCGAGAAGGTGGCCACCGAGGAGCAGCAGGCCCGCTATCTGCGCCCGCTGGCCGCCGGCGAGTACCGCTCGTGCTTCGCGATGACCGAACCGGCGCCGGGCGCCGGCTCCGATCCCCGCGCGCTGCGGACCACTGCGGTACGGGTCCCCGGCGGCTGGCGCATCGACGGGCGCAAGTGGTTCATCACCGGGGCCAGCGGCGCCGACTTCGCCATCGTGATGGCCCGCACCGACGGCAGCCCCGGCGGCTCGGGCGGCGCCACCATGTTCCTCGTCGACGCCGGCAACCCGGGCATGCGGATCGTCCGGAACATCCACACGCTGGACGAGAGCCTCTTCGCCGGGCACAGCGAGGTGGTGTTCGAGGAATGCGTGGTGGGCGAGGACCAGGTCCTCGGCCAGGTGCACCGGGGCTTCGAGAACGCGCAGGTCCGCCTCGGTCCCGCCCGGCTGACGCACTGCATGCGCTGGCTCGGCGCCGCGACCCGCGCCCGGGACGTCGCCCTGGAGCGCGCCGGGACCCGCGAGGCCTTCGGTTCACTGCTGGGGGATCTCGGCATGGTGCAGCAGATGGTGGCCGACTCCGAGATCGACATCGAGGCGAGCCGCGCGCTGATCCTGCGTACCGCCTGGGAGCTGGACAACGGCTCGGCGAGTGCCGCGCAGTTCTCCTCGGTGTCGAAGGTCTTCGTGGCGGAGGCGGTGGGCCGGATCGTCGACCGGGCGGTGCAGATCTGCGGCGCGCTGGGCATCTCGGCCGAGGACGCCCCGCTGGCGCGACTGATCCGGGAGGTGCGGCCGTTCCGGATCTATGACGGCCCGTCCGAGACCCATCGCTTCGCCATCGCGCGCCGTGCGGTGAAGCCGTACCGTCGGCCGCGTCCGGCCGGAACCGCCGGCTCCTGACGGAGCGTCAGTGGTCGGTCCCGCCCTTGTTTCTTGTCATTGACTACAGCCAGTCGATGAGAAAGCGGCCGAATTACTAGGACGTCCTAGTAATTTACTAGGACGTCCTAGTAATCTCAGCCCCCCACCCGTCGCCCGTCCCCACGGGCAGGCCGTCCGGAGAACACACCGTGAGCGATGGCACCAGCACACCGCAGCTCCACCAAGCGCAGCACCCGGTGCGCCTCGTCACCGCGTCCAGCCTCTTCGACGGCCACGACGCCTCGATCAACATCATGCGGCGCATCCTCCAGGCGCAGGGGGCCGAGGTCATCCACCTCGGCCACAACCGCTCGGTGGGCGAGGTCGTCGACGCCGCGCTGGAGGAGGACGTCCAGGGCGTGGCCGTCAGCTCCTACCAGGGCGGCCATGTCGAGTACTTCGAATACCTCGCCGAACTCCTCCGCGAACGCGGGGCCGGTCATGTGAAGGTCTTCGGCGGCGGGGGAGGGGTGATCGTCCCCGAGGAGATCCAGCGGCTCGCCGACGCCGGAGTGCGCATCTTCTCCCCGGAGGACGGGCAGCGCCTCGGCCTCACCGGCATGATCAACACCATCATCAGGGAGTGCGACTCGGCGCCCTGGCAGGATGCCCCCGCCCAGCTCACCGCCGTACTCGCCGGTGAACGCCCCGCACTCGCCCGGCTGCTCAGCGCCCTGCAGACGGCCACCGTCCCGGACGAGGACCTTGCCGCGCTCCGCCGCGCCGCGGCCGCCCGCTCCGTACCCGTCCTCGGCATCACCGGCACCGGCGGCGCGGGCAAGTCCTCCCTCACCGACGAACTCGTACGGCGGCTGCGCGTCGACCAGCAGGACAAGCTGCGCGTGGCCGTGCTCGCCGTCGACCCCACCCGGCGGCGCGGCGGCGGCGCCCTGCTCGGCGACCGGATCCGGATGAACAGCCTCGACGGCGAACGGGTCTTCTTCCGGTCCCTGGCCACCCGCGGCCACCACGAACTCCCCGAAGGCCTCACCGACTCCATCGCCGCCTGCAAGGCCGCCGGATACGACCTGGTGATCGTGGAAACCCCCGGCATCGGCCAGGGCGACGCCGCCATCGCCCCCTACTCCGACGTCTCGCTGTACGTCATGACACCCGAGTTCGGCGCCGCCTCCCAGCTCGAGAAGATCGACATGCTGGACTTCGCCGACGTCGTCGCCATCAACAAGTTCGAACGGCGCGGCGCGGCGGACGCGATGCGCGACGTGGGCCGCCAACTGGTGCGCAACCGCGAGGCGTTCGGCTCACGTCCCGAGGACATGCCGGTCTACGGCACCAGCGCCGCCACCTTCAACGACGACGGCGTCACCGCCCTGTACCAGCACCTCCTTGGACTGCTCACCGAACACGGCCTGCCGGCCGGCCCCGGCACCCTCCCGGTGTCCACCGTGCGGCACTCCAGCGGCGCTGCGCAGATCGTGCCCACCACCCGGGTGCGCTACCTCGCCGAGATCGCCGAGACCGTACGCGGCTACCACGCCGACACGGCCACGCAGGCCGACGCCGCCCGGCGCGTCCAGCGGCTGACCGCCGTACGGGACGAACTGGCCGCCGTCGAAGCACCCACCGCGGACGTCGAGAAACTGCTCGCCGACGCCGAGGACGGTCTCCACGCGTCAGCGCGGAACCTCCTGGCGGACTGGCCGGAGACGGTGCAGGCGTACTCGGGCGAGGAACTGGTCACCGTCACCCGCGGCCGCGAGCAGCGCACCGCACTGGTCCGTGAGTCGCTGTCCGGCAACCTCGTGCCCCGGGTCGCCCTGCCCCGATACGTGGACCACGGCGAACTGCTGCGCTTCCTGCGCGCGGAGAACCTGCCCGGCCGCTTCCCGTTCACCGCGGGCGTGTTCCCGTTCAAGCGCGAGGGCGAGGACCCGGCGCGGATGTTCGCCGGCGAGGGCGACCCCCAGCGCACCAACCGCCGCTTCCGCTATCTGTCCAAGGACAGCGAGGCCACCCGGCTGTCCACCGCCTTCGACTCCGTCACCCTCTACGGCCACGACCCCGCCCTGCGCCCCGACATCTACGGCAAGGTCGGCACCTCGGGCGTCTCCGTGGCCACCCTCGACGACATGAAGGCGCTCTACGAGGGCTTCGACCTCACGTCCCCCACCACCTCGGTCTCCATGACCATCAACGGCCCGGCGCCCACCGTCCTGGCCTTCTTCCTCAACACGGCCATCGACCAGCGGCTCGACGCCTTCACCGCCGAACACGGCCGCGAACCGACCGCCGAGGAGAGCCGGGAGATCCGGTCCTACGTCCTGCAGAACACCCGGGGCACGGTCCAGGCCGACATCCTCAAGGAGGACCAGGGCCAGAACACCTGCCTGTTCTCCACCGAGTTCAGCCTGCGGATGATGGCCGACATCCAGGAGTGGTTCATCGAGCAGGGAGTGCGCAACTTCTACTCGGTGTCCATCTCCGGCTACCACATCGCCGAGGCCGGCGCGAACCCCATCAGCCAGCTCGCCTTCACCCTCACCAACGGCTTCACCTACGTCGAGGCGTACCTCGCCCGCGGCATGTCCGTCGACGACTTCGCGCCCAACCTGTCCTTCTTCTTCTCCAACGGCATGGACCCCGAGTACACCGTGCTCGGCCGGGTCGCCCGCCGCATCTGGGCGGTCGCCATGCGCGAGAAGTACGGGGCCGGGGAGCGCAGCCAGAAACTCAAGTACCACGTCCAGACCTCGGGCCGCTCCCTGCACGCCCAGGAGATGGACTTCAACGACATCCGCACCACCCTGCAGGCACTCATCGCGATCTACGACAACTGCAACAGCCTGCACACCAACGCCTACGACGAGGCCGTCACCACCCCCACCGAGGACTCCGTCCGCCGGGCCCTCGCCATCCAGCTCATCATCAACCGCGAGTGGGGTCTGGCGATGAACGAGAACCCGCTCCAGGGCTCGTACATCATCGACGAACTCACCGACCTCGTCGAAGAGGCCGTACTGACCGAGTTCGAGCGGATCAGCGAGCGCGGCGGAGTCCTCGGTGCCATGGAGACCGGCTACCAGCGCGGCCGCATTCAGGACGAGTCGATGCTCTACGAGCAGCGCAAGCACGACGGCACGCTGCCGATCATCGGCGTCAACACCTTCCGCAAGCCCGGCGGTGACAGCGAGCACTCGGTGGTGGAACTGGCCCGCGCCACCGAGGCGGAGAAGCAGTCCCAGCTCGCCCGCGTCGAGGACTTCCGCGGACGTCATCGCGCCGAGGCGGAGGCCGCCCTCACCGAACTCAGGCGTGCCGCCACCAGCGGCGAGAACGCCTTCGCCGTACTGATGGACGCGGCCCGGGTCTGCTCACTCCAGCAGATCACCGAGGCGTTCTTCGAAGTGGGCGGCGAATACCGCCGCAACGTCTGAACCAGGCCTGTCCGCAAGCCGGTTCACTCTTCGTCTCTCTACGCCCCAAGCAGTCCCCAGCACTCGTCTCTTCGTCCCAAGCAAAGGCCACCCGCATGGAAACTGTCTCGCGTCTCGGTGTCGTCGGCTGCGGTCTCATGGGCTCCGGCATCGCCGAGGTCGCCGCCCTCAGCGGCAGCGGCATCGACGTACTGGTCGCCGAGTCGTCCGCGGAGGCCGCCGAGGCCGGCCGCCGACGCGTCGAGGCCTCGCTCGACCGCGGCCTGCGCCACGGCAAGATCTCCGAGGCGGCGCGGGACGGCGCACGCTCCCGCCTGACCTTCACGGACGACCTCAAGGCCATGGCCGACCGCCAGTTCGTGATCGAGGCCGTCGCCGAGAACCGCGACCTGAAGACCGGCGTCCTCAAAACCCTCGACCAGGTCGTCACCGACCCCGAAGCCATCCTGGCCACCAACACCTCGTCGATCCCCATAGTCGACCTGGCGGTGGCGACCCAGCGGCCCGCACATGTCCTGGGCATCCACTTCTTCAACCCCGTCCCCGTGCAGGCCCTGGTCGAGATCATCCCGGCCCTCACGACAAGTCCCGACACCCTGGCACGGGCCCGGGCCTTCGCCTCCGAAGCCCTCGGCAAGGAGGTCGTCGAGGCGACCGACCGCTCCGGCTTCGTGGTCAACGCACTCCTCGTGCCCTACCTCCTCGCCGCGGTACGCATGGTGGAGTCCGGCTCCGCGACCCCGGAGGACATCGACCGCGGCATGGAACTGGGCTGCGCCCACCCCATGGGCCCTCTGCGCCTGCTCGACCTCATCGGCCTCGACACCGCACAGGCGGTCGCGGAGTCGATGTACGAGGAGTTCAAGGAACCCCTGTACGCGCCTCCCGCGCTCCTGCGCCGCATGGTCGCCGCGGGACGCCTGGGCCGCAAGAGCGGCCACGGGTTCTACGACCACACCGCGCGACGGTGAGGACGATGGACGCAGGCGGGTAGACGGGTAGACGGCAAGGCCTGGGCGCGACGTGCCGCAGCCGAGGAGGGGTGAGCGCCGTGGCCGAAGTGGTGGTGCTGGTCGGGCTGCAGGCTTCGGGGAAGACCACGTTCTACGAGCGGTGCCTGAAGGGCCGGTTCGCCCTGGTGAGCAAGGACCTCTTCCCGCGGGGCGCCCGCCGGAAGCAGGACCGCCAGATGCGGCTGGTCGAGGAGGCCCTGGCCGCCGGGCTGTCCGTGGCCGTCGACAACACCAATCCCTCACCCGAGGACTGGCGGCCACTGGTGGACGCCGGGCACGCCCGCGGTGCCACCGTCACCGCGTACTGGTTCCCTCCCGACCTGGCGGAGTCCCTGCGTCGCAACGCCGCACGCATGGGGCGGGCCAGGGTCCCCGAGATCGGCGTCCTCGCCACGATGAAACGGTTGCGCCGGCCGTCTCGCGACGAGGGCTTCGACGCGGTGTTCGATGTTCGATGCGACGGGCGCGGAGGATTCGACGTCCGGCCGGCACAGAGGTGAGCCCCGTCGGACCGGCGACGGGGCACGCGACGGCGCGCAGCGCCCGCGCCCGCGGTGTGGGCCTGATCCGTGAGCGGGCACGGCGGGCCGGGAAGGGAAGCCGTTCGCCCACTCGCGGGCGCCCGAGAAGGGCGGGACGGTTGCCGGGCCGGACGCGCTGGACACCGTCGGATCCCGCTCCACCGCCCGCTCGGAGGGTTTGCCGTCCGGGTCCACGGCAACCCAGCCGGTAGAGCAGATGCGTCCGCCGCGGCGGCGACGTGCCCCGACCTCGCATACCGTCGGGACCGGTACCCGGTCCCTGACCTCTGGACCGACGTCCGTACCGTGACCGACTCCGACGCGACGGGAGCCCACAGATGACCCTCCCCCACGAGCATCTGCGCCCGATCACCGGCGCACCGGCCCCACGCATCGGCGTGCTCGGGTCCTACGGCGGCTTCAACATCGGCGACGAATCGATCCTGACCTGCGTCCTGAGCTCTCTGCGCACCCACCGCCCGGACGCCCGGCTGGTCGTCTTCAGCCGCGACGCCGAGCACACCCGTCTCCACCACAGCGGTGTCGACGAGGTCGTGAGCTGGGAGGGGGTCGCGCAGAGCCAGGTGATGGACGCGGTGTCGGGGCTGGACCTGCTGGTGCTCGGCGGCGGTGGGATCCTCTACGACGGCGAGGCGCGCCGGTACCTGCGGGTGGTCCGCGCGGCGCAGTCCCGCGGCGTGCGGACGTTCGCGTACGCCGTCGGCGCGGGGCCGCTGCGGGAGGCCGAGGACCGCGAGGCGGTGCGTGACGTGCTGCCGAAGATGGACGACCTCGTGGTGCGCGACGAGGAGTCCCGGCTGGTCCTGGAGGAGGTCGGGGTCGAGCGGGAGGTCACCGTCACCGCCGATCCGGCGCTGCTGCTGACCGCGGAGCCGTTCACCGACCGGATGATGCGGAACGAGGGCATCCCGACCGACACCCGCCTGGTGGGCATGTCGGTCCGGGAACCGGGCCGGGCGGCCGAGAAGCTCGACGAGGCCGACTATCACGCGCTGCTCGCCGACGTGGCGGACTTCCTGGTCCGGCGCCTGGACGCCCACGTGGTCTTCCTCCCGATGGAACGCCACGACGTGCGTCACGCGCACGCCGTGCTGTCCCACATGACCGCCCCGGAGCACGGGCGCATCCTCAACGGCACCTACAGCCCCGGGCAGGTCCTCGGCTTCATGCGCCATCTGGACCTGGCCGTCGGCATGCGCCTGCATTTCCTGATCTTCGCCGCCCTGTCGGGGCTGCCGTTCCTGCCGCTGCCCTACTCGGGCAAGGTCTTCGACTTCGCCCGCCGGATGGGCGCGCCGGCGCTGGTCGGGGTGGCGCGCGAGCAGGCCGGACTGCTGCTGGCGGAAGTGGACCGGCTGTGGGACGAGTACCCCCAGCGGCACGACGAGCTGCGTTCCCGCGTCGGCGAGCTGTGCGAGCTGGCCCGGGAGACCTCCGCCCGCTGTGGGGTTCTGCTCGACACCATCGACGATCTGGGCAGCTCCTACGGCCTCAGGACCGTCGAGAGCGCGAGGGCCTGACCGACCCGGGCCCGGCCGCCTCTGTCCGCATCGGGAAGGCCGCCGACGGGAGCACCGCATGCCGATCCTGGAAGAACCCCGAGAACACCGCACGGTCACGCTGCCGCCCCGGCACGCCCGGTACGCGGGCCGCACCGATGTCCTCGTGGTCGGCGGCGGCCCCGCCGGCTGTGGCGCCGCGCTCGCGGCGTCCGAGGCCGGCGCCGAGGTGGTGCTCGTCGAGCGTTACGGATTCCTGGGCGGCAACGCGACCGCGGCGCTCGTCATGCCGCTGATGTCCTTCCACAACGAGCACAAACAGGCCGTCTTCGGGGACGGGGACGCCACCCGGCTGCTGCCCACCGACCACGGCGAGGGCGAACCGGTCGTCGCCGGGGTGCTGTGGCGGCTGCTCGACCGGCTGTCCGAACGCGGCGGTTGCGTCCCGCCCTCCGTCGAGACCGGCTACACCGTGCCGTTCGATCCCGAGATCTTCAAACTGGTGCTGCTCGATCTGCTCGACGAGGCCGGAGTGCGGATGCTGTTCCACTCCTTCGCCTCCTCGGCGCTGCCGCTCGACGACGGCTGGCGGGTGGTGTTCGAGACCAAGTCGGGACCGGTGGCGATCGACGCCGGAGTGGTCGTGGACGGAACCGGCGACGGCGATGTCGCGGCCGCCTGCGGAGCCCCGTACGAGATCGGCCGCGACGAGGACCAACTCGTGCAGCCGATGACACTCATGTTCCGGGTGGCGGACTTCGTACGCCCGCGGTTCGCCGAGTACGTCCGCACACACCCCGACCAGTGGCGCGGCGTGCACGGCCTGTGGGACCTGATCCAGGAGGCCACCGCGGACGGTGAACTCCGGCTGCCGCGCGAGGACATGCTGTTCTTCGCCACCCCGCACCCCGGCGAGGTCAGCGTCAACACCACCCGTGTCACCAAGGCACTGGGGGTCAACGTGTGGGATCTGAGCCGTGCCGAGTTCGCGGCCCGCCGCCAACTCGCGCAGATCGACCACTTCCTGCGCACCCACGTCCCCGGCTTCGAGGAGTCGTACGTCGTGCAGAGCGGCTCCCACATCGGTGTCCGGGAGACCCGCCGCATCCTGGGCGACTACAAGCTCACCGGCGACGACATCCTGGCCGCCCGCCCCTTCCCGGACGTCGTCGCGCACGGCGCCTACCCGATCGACATCCACAATCCCGAGGGCACCGGCACCCTCCTCAAGCGCGTACCCGCCGGCCGCTTCTACGACATCCCGCTGCGCTGTCTCCTGCCACGGGAGACGGACCGGCTCCTGGTCGCCGGGCGCTGCATCTCGGGCACACACGTGGCGCACTCCTCCTACCGCGTGATGCCCATCGCCATGGCCACCGGTCAGGCGGCCGGCGTGTGCGCGGCCCTGGCGGTGCGCCAGGGCCGCCCCCCGCGCGAGGTGGCTCATCCCCTCGTCCAGGACGAGCTGCTGCGCCAGGGCGCCCGCCTGCGCACCGGGACCGCGCCCGCTCCGCACCGGTAGCGCGGAGCCACCGTCCCAGGCGTCTTAAAGGGGGAGACGTGGGTCACACGCGTCCGTGTCACAGGGCGTCGGGCTACCTCGTCTCAGGGGTGTAGCCACTGACGACCACGGAGGAGCACACGATGGACGCGCGACTGAACTTCTTCGCCAGCCCGACCGCCGGCAAGGTCCTCAAGTACTTCATGTCGGCGGGCCAGGCGCTCAAGGAACTGCCGCTGCCGGCCGCGACCCAGGAGCTGGTGGCGCTTCGCGTGAGTCAGATCAACGGCTGCGCCGTCTGCATCGACATGCACACCAAGGAGGCCGTCGCCGCCGGCGAGGACCCGGTGCGGCTGAACCTGGTGGCGGCCTGGCGGGAGGCCACGGTCTTCACCGAGGCCGAACGCGTCGCGCTGGAGCTGGCCGAGCAGGGGACCCGGGTCGCGGACGCGGCCGAGGGGGTGAGCGAGGACGTCTGGGCGCGTGCCGCCGAGCACTACGACGAGGAGCAGCTCACCGCCCTGGTGATCCTGGTCTCCTTCATGAACACGGCGAACCGGCTGAACATCATCACCCGGCAGCCGGCCGGCGACTACAAGGTCGGGCAGTTCCACTGAACGACCGTCGGCAACCGGCCCGGGCCCGACCGCGGGCTCCGGGCCTCCGGCCCCGGGGCCTTGCTCCGCGCCGCCGGCGGACCGGAGGATCACCAGAACATGCCCGCGACGGCGAGCACGCCGGGCGGGAGGACCGCAAGGGGGAGACGGCGTGAGCAAGGTCGAGGAATTCGAAGAGCTGCGGCCGCTGCTGTTCTCGATCGCCTACCGGATTCTGGGCAGCGTGAGTGAGGCCGAGGACGCGGTCCAGGAGACCTGGCTGCGCTTCGACGCCTCGGTGACCCGGCCGACATCGACCAAGGCATACCTTTCCGCCACGGTGACGCGGATCGCGATCGACGTACTGCGCTCCGCACGGGTGAGGCGGGAGGAGTACGTCGGGCCGTGGTTCCCCGAGCCGCTGCTCGCCGATCCCTATCAGGATCCGGCACGCTCGGCGGAACTGGCCGACTCGGTGTCGATGGCGGCGCTGCTCCTCCTGGAACGGCTCAGCCCGCTGGAGCGGTCGGTGTTCGTGCTGCGGGAGGTGTTCGGCTTCGGCTTCGACGAGATCGCCTCGGCGGTGGGGCGGTCGGAGGCGGCGTGCCGTCAACTGCTCGTCCGCGCCCGGCGGCACATGCAGGCCGGACGGCCACGGTTCGAAGCGAACCGTCAGGAACGGCAGGAGCTGGCCACCCGGTTCTTCGACGCCCTCCGCGAAGGCGATGTCACCGGCCTGCGGGACCTGCTCGCCGCCGACGTGTCGATCGTCGGGGACGGCGGCGGCAAGGCCCCGCAGCTGGCCAGGGCCGTCACCGGCGCCGAGAACGTGGCACGGCTGCTCGCCTCCGTCTTCCCCTGGATGGCCCGGATCGACGTGACCTTCGAGCCGCACGAGGTCAACGGCCAACCCGGAGCGATCTTCCGCGACCGGGACGGCAAGGTGCTCAACACCATGGTCCTCGACGTACTCGACGGGCAGATCCAGACCATCCGCTCGGTGATCAACCCCGACAAGCTCGGCCACCTCGGGCCGGTCGCCGACGCCTGGGCCCTCGACCGCGAACTGAAGCAGACCCGCGGACAGTCGAGGTGACCTCAGGACCCGGCGTGGGTCGGTGCGTTCACCGTCGGCTCCTGTCGGCCGCCCCGGGGGCGTCGCGCCCCCGAGGCGCGCTCACGTCCTCGCCGGCACCGGCCGCCGGAGCAGGTAAAGGGCCGCGATCGAGACCAGGACGGCCATACACGCGATGAACACCAGACCGGCGCCCTCCAGACCGATCGGACCCGTCAGTACCCCCACACCGATCACCGGCACCGAGATACCCGCGTAGGCCACGACGAACAGCGTCGAGATCACCGCCGCGCGCCGGTCCTCCGGAGACGCCTCGGCGACTGCGGACAACGCACCGCGAAACGCCAGCCCCTGTCCCGTCCCGCCGACGACCGCGCTCAGCACCACCAGCGGCAGCAGGTTCCACCACAGCGCACCGGCGAGCAGTGCCAGCCCCACGAAGAGCCCGGCGCAGCCCAGCGGCAGCGACCGCCGCACCCCGACTCGGCCGACGGCCAACTGCCCGGCGGTCGAGGAGAAGAAGGCCAGGGCGACGATCAGCCCGCCCACGGCATGGTTGTGCACGTTCAGGGACTGGGCAAGGAACGCCGGGCTCACTGACGTGAACACGCCGAACAACGCAAACCCCACGAAGGAGGCGGTCGCCGCCGGCCCGAACACCGCCCGCACCTCCGCGGGCAGGCCCGGCCTTTGCGGCCGTACGGTACTCAGTGGCCGCCGCTCCCGTACGGTCTCCGACAGCCGCAGCAGAACGGCGGCCGAGCAGGCCACCAGGGCCAGGTGTACGGCGAACGGCAGATGCAGCGGCCAGGCGGCGTACTGAGCGAGTGCTCCGGCGAGCAGTGGACCGCAGCCCAGCCCGCCCATGTTGGCGGCGGTCGCCACGAACGTGGCCCGGGAGGCGCCGCCGTACGGTGCCAACTCCATGACGTAGGCCGTGGCAGCCCCGGTGAACAGACCGGCCGACAGCCCCGACAGCAGCCGGCCCGCATAGAGCCAGCCCAGCCCTTCCGCGCACAGGAAACAGACGGCGCTCGCCGCCGCGAAACCCAGGCCCCACAGCAACACGGGCCGTCTGCCCAGGGCGTCCGAGGCGTTGCCCGCCAGCAGCAGCACGCCGATGACCCCGAAGGCGTACACGGCGTACACGATGGTCACCGTCAGCTCGGAGAACCCGAACTTCTCCTGGTACAGGCCGTAAAGCGGAGTCGGCAGCGTGGTGCCGGCCATGCACACGGCGAACACCGCCCCGCTGAGCAAACACTGGCGCCACCCTCGGCGATCACCGTCCATGCCGCCGACCGTAACCCCGCAGGCCACACCGGTCCGGCCAGGCGTGCCGGACGAGCCGCCGGCACCGGCCGGCCGAAGGGTCAGAGGTCCTTGGCGGGCCAGTCCAGCAGGCGAGCACCGATGACCGCCGTCTGGAGCATGTAACGGTGGGTGGCATCGGCCGGGTTGGCGCCGGTGAGTTTGTGGATGCGTTCCAGGCGGTACGTCAGCGCACGCACGCTGAGGGTGAGACGGCGGGCGGCCTCCGCGGCCACGCAGCCGGAGTCGAAGTACGCCGTGAGCGTGTCGAGGAGGGGCTGGGCGCCGCCGCGGGCCGTCGTGAGCGGGCCCAGGGCGTTCACGACGAGGTCGGCCATGGCCTGCCGGTCGCGGGTGAGGACGGGGTAGACGAGCAGGTCGGCGGCGCGCAGTACCGGGTCGTCGAGATCGAGTCGCTCGGCCAGTTCGAGGGCGTTGAGTGCCTCCTCGTAGGAGTGGACGACGCCGCCGGGGCCGGGCTGGGGGCGGCCGACGGCGACCCGGCCGCCGCCGGTGGCGGCGTGCGCCTGCTGGGCGAAGTACGTGAGGACCTCGTCCTGGTGGCCCGGGGCGATGCACAGCAGGCGGCCGTTCTTGGTGGTGAGCAGGACGTTGCGGTCGCCGAAGCGGGCGATGAGGGCGCGTTCCACCTGCCGGGGCACGGGGTCGCCCTCGTCGTAGGCGGCCGGGCCCTGCGCGACGGCGACGGCGTGGGCGTGGGAGAAACGCAGGCCGAAGCGTTCCGCGCGCTCCGCGAGGCGGCCCAGATCGCTGCGGCCGTACAGGAGGTCGTCGATGAACTCGCGGCGGGCGGCCTCCTCTTGACGCACGGCGAGGCGCTGGGCGCGTTCGTAACCTTCGGCGAAGGCGTCGATGACCTGCTGTACGGCGGCAAGCGCGCTGTCGGCCGAGCCCGACGTGCTCGGCCAGGCCGTGCGAGCGGCGGTCAGGTGGGCGCTGACGAGGGTGCGCAGCCCGTGACCGGCCTCCGCGGCCTGTTCACCCAGGGCCCGACGCGAAGCGATCTCGTCACGGGTGAGGCGCCGACCCGTGGCCGCTACGTCGGCCAGAATGCGGTCGTAGCCCTCGAGATACTGCTCGGGAATCTCCCGTACCACCACGTCGTCCCCCCGGATCGCTGACGTGCCAGTGACGATTCATTGACCGCGACCGGCATGCAGACCCTATGGAACACTGCCGGGATCCGGCAATGCGTGGCGGGGATCCGATCGGGCAGCATGGTCCGCGGGGAGCACGGATGATTCCCGGTGCCGGACACCGGCAGGTGCCGGCACCGGGAATCGAGACCGGTTCGCGTGCCGCGGGACGCGTCTCACGGGGGCCGTGGACGGAAGGCGCGGGGGTGGGGCATGCGGGTCTTCGTGACAGCTGCCACGGGCCTGCCGACGATCCTGCTCACCGCCGCTCTCGTCGTGATCGTGTGCTTCTGGCTGCTGGTCGCCGTGGGCGTCGCCGCCACCGACACCTTCGACGCTGACGCGGATCTCCGGGCGTGGGGCATGGGCGGAGTCCCTGTGTCGGTCGCCTTCTCGGTGCTGACGGTGCTCGCCTGGTCCTCGAGTGTCGCAGGGGCGGTCGTCGCGGCCGTGTTCATGTCCCCAGGACCTGGCGCCGAACTGCTGCGCATGACCGTGCCGTTCGCCGCGCTGCTCGTCGCCTGGCGATCGACCAGCTTGCTCGTACGGCCCCTCCGCCGCCTCTTCCCCGCCGGTCCCGGCCCGGACCCGCTCTCCGAGGCCCGCATCGGCGAGGCCGGTGTGCCGCCGGGTGCCGATCACGAGGGTCAGGATCCCTTGCAGGGCGCGCCGTACGACGACGGCGGCCCGGGTGTTGTCGTCACCCCCGGCCCACTCGCCGACCGCGTGGCCGCCGTCGAGCCGGCGAACAACCGCCCAGCCGGCCCGCGCCGCCGAGTCGTGGGGCGGGCCCGGGCGGTCGGAGGACCGTCCGGGCCCGCTGCGCCACTCGACGTCGACGTCAGCCGGTGACCTCGATCTTTCCGTTGGCGGCGGCGGATGCCGTGGTCGCGCCCTGCGCGCCGCCGGTCCGTCGGGTGATGTTCCTCAGCAGTTCGGCAAGGTCGACTCCCGTGGTGGAGCGGAGGAGTTCGACGCCCTGGGCGACGTTGTCGGCGACGGTCCGCGACAGCTGGCTCGCGCCGTCCGTCGAGATCACCGTCATCTTGTCGATGGCGCTCAGCGGCTCGGACGCCTTGGCGACGACCTGCGGCAACACCTCGACGAGCATCTGGAGCACGGCCGCGTCGCCGTACTGGGCGACGCGTCGGCCTTCTTCTGCATCGCCGCGGCCTCGGCGGCACCCTTCGCCCCGATCGCGGCGGCCTCGGCCTCACCCTCGAGGCGTACCGCGTCGGCGAGCGCGGCGCGGTGCGCCTTCTCGCCCTCACCGGTCAGCCTCGACCGCTGGGCGTCCGCCTCGGCCTGCTTGACCAGGGCGATGCGGCGGGCCTCGGCCTCCTGCTCGGCCTGGTAGCGGGCGGCGTCGGCGGGCTTGCGGACCTTCGTGTCCAGCTCGCGGTCGGTCAGAGCGGCCTGCCGCTCGGCGACCTTCTCCTGCTCGGCGAGGACCTCCTGCGACCGCTCGGCCTCGGCCAGCGGACCGCGGCCGCGGCGCGCGCGGCGGCCTCGTCGGTCTCGGCCTTGATCTCGGCCTGCTTCAGCGCGAACGTCCGCTGGGCGACGGCGATCTCCTCCTCGGCCTTCAGCCGCGCCTGCTCGGCAGCCCGCCGGGCCACCGCCTCGGCGATGTCGGCTTCCTGCTTGGCGCGGGCGGCTTCCGGGCGGCCGAGGTCCTCCGGGTAGGAGCCCTCGGTGGGGAAACAGAGTCACCAATCTTCACCCCCTCGCGGTCGTTGCCGACACGCCGTGGGGATGGTCCCATGTGCCCACTGCACCGGTCATTGCCGGATTCCGGCAGCCTTTACGCGCTTTTTATGCCTGCCTTGCGCGTCTGCGGACCGCGTCCCGAGTCGCTTCGGGCGCGGACGGCGACATCGGCTCAACACGCCCCTGAAGGCCACCTGCTCACAGCCGCGGGGCGTTGCCCATCTCGACGGCGAACACCATCGGGTCACAGTCGAAACCGCGGATCATTTCGTGGAACTCCCACCTGCCGGAGGCATCCTTGGTGAACTCCGCGACCGTCGTGGCGGTGGATCCGGCGACTTGCGCGAAGTCGTCCTTCAGAAGCTCCGTATAGCCGTCGAGGACCAGAACTCCCGCATTCGATAGGTCACCGAACGTCTTGGGACCGCTGTTCTGATGGATGGCCACCCCCACGACCACCCGGGCGAAGGAGGGCGCCAGGCGGTCGAACTCCAGCATCATCGCCTCAACGAAGCCGAAGCCCTGGCCGGTCTGGCTGTGCCGGCTCATGTTGATGGTGCCGTCCGGTGCGCGGCTGTCGAAGTGGACGACGTACACCGGCTGTCCGTAGGGCTCGTCCGATGAGTACGTCGTGGCGATGATGTCGAGATGATGAGGCGGCCGGTTCCAGTCGCTCGGGTCCCACTTGAGTTTCACTTCGGCCTTGCCGAGTCCCCTGCTGACGCTGCCCACTGGCCGCTTCCTCTCTCGCACCATGCCACCACGGGACGATTCCCCCGCACTGTCAAGTATGGCTCCCGGTCAGCCCGTTGAAGCCCCTGATCCCGCTTCCCGCGCATGCCGTCGCGGTGTCGTGCGGCCCTGAGCCCGCCCTGGACGACTGCCTACGCCGTTCCGCCAAGGCCCGGACCGGTCGGCACCCTCGGACTGCCCTCGAGGATCTCGCCGGCCTCCCTTGCCGGGTCGGGCGGAACGAGGAACTCCAGCTCGGGACGGTCCCACACCACGGCGGGCGGGTTCGCGGCCGCGGTCCCGGTGCGCACCGCACCCACGCTGCGGTAGAAGCCCTCGGCGGGAGGATGCGAGACCACTCGGACGTGGTCGAGCCCGGCGGCGCGGGCCTCGGCCTTCATGTGCGTGACGAGCAGCCGTCCGATGCCACGTCCCTGTGCTCCGTCGGCGACGAACATCAGGTCGAGCTCCGGCGGGGCGAGGACGAGCGAGTAGAACCCGAGGACACGGCTCTCGTGTTCGTCGTCGGCGACGGCCACGAAGACACGGTGGGTCTCGATGTAGTCGGGACCCACCCGGTAGGCCGCCACCATGGCCGCGTACTGCCCTTCATAGGCCCGCGAGCCACGCACGAGGCGTGTGAGCCGTTTGGCGTCCCGCGCGACGGCCCGCCGTATCGTGATCGGCCCGCTCCCAGGCGTAACGCTCGAATTCATTGGGAGAGTATTACGTACCGGGGAGTGGCTTCCCGCAGCGGGTCCCGCTCAGGCAGATCATTCCCCGGAAGAGTGCCGGGTCACCCCCTCCCTCCCGCCCGGTCGCGGTGCGACGCTGACGGTAGAGCCCCTTGGCTGTGAGACCCACGCAGCCGTACGAAAGGCGGTGGGGACGATGGAGCTGCCCCTGATCGTAGGCGTCGACGGATCGGACTCCAGCCTCCTGGCGGTCGACTGGGCGGTGGACGAAGCGGCCCGGCTCGGTCTGCCGTTGCGGCTCGTCCATGCCTCCAAGTGGGAGCGCTATGAAGGTGCCGCTTCGCCGGGCACCGTGGATCGGCCCTCCGCGCAGGCGATGGCGCAGAACATCGTCGGATCCGCCGCCGAACGTGCCAGGCGCCGCAACCCGGGCGTGCCGGTGTCGGCCGAGCTGCTGGCGGACGAGGCCGTGGACGCACTACTGCGTGCGGGCCACAACGCATCCGCCCTGGTGACGGGGGCACGCGGCCGTGGCGGGCTGAAGGGAGTCCTCCTCGGCTCGGTCGGCCTCGGAGTGGCGGCCCGTGCCACCTGCCCGGTGATCGTGGTCCGCGGGGACAAGGCGGCCCTGGAGGGCGCCCACGAGCGCATTCTGTTCGGTGTGGGAGAGGCCGACACGTGCGGTGAAGCGGTGCGGTTCGCCTTCCGGGAGGCCGCGGCCCGCAAGTCCACTCTCGATGCCGTGCGCGCCTGGCGTTGCCCCGCACACGTCAGCATGGGCCGTCCCCCGCCCGCCGGCGAAGCGGAGCGCTACCACGAGGAGCGGGCATCGGCCCTGCTCGACGCGGCCCTCCAGGACGCGGAGACGGAGCACCCGGGTGTCGAGGTACGGAGGACCACGGTCGAGGGCCCGGCCCGCAAGATCCTGCTGCACCGGTCGGCCGCCGCGGACCTGGTGATCATCGGGGCCAGACGCAGGCATGGCTACTTCGGTCTCCAGTTGGGCCGAGTCGGCCACACCCTGCCCCATCACGCGGACTGCCCGGTGGCGATCGTGCCGCAACGGGACTGACCCACATCGGCGCCGGAAAGGTGCGGCCGGCGGGCAGCGGGCCGTAGTGGTGGCTTGGCTCTCCTCGTCGGCGTGGACCGCGCCGCCGGCTCCGACACGAGAGAGACTGCTGCGGCACGGTGCCGACATCGTGGTACGCGATCTGAGCGAGCCGCTCGCGGGAGGTACGCCGAAGTGACGCACTGGATCTGGGAGTACGACGGCTACCTCCCCGCGGAGGAGAGGCTTCGGGAATCCCTGTGCACCTTGGGCAACGGTTACTTCGCCACCCGCGGAGCGCTGCCCGAATGCGACGCGGACGACGTGCACTACCCGGGGACGTACGCGGCCGGCTGTTACAACCGGCTCACCTCCGAGGTCGCGGGCCGCCAGGTCGAGAACGAGGACATGGTCAACCTGCCCAACTGGCTGCCACTGCGCTTCCGCGTCCGCGGCGAGCAGTGGCTCGTCCCCGACACGGCGGCCGTACTCGAGCACCGACAGCTCGTCCATCTGTCGTCGGGGATGCTGGAACGCATGACGCGGTACGACCTCGGGAAGGGCCGCACCCTGGCCGTGCGCCAACTGCGCATCGTGCACATGGCGGACCCCCACCTGGCCGCGCTGCGCACCGAGTTCACCGCCGAGGACTTCTCCGGAGAGGTCGACGTCGAGGCGGCCCTCGACGGAGCCGTCACCAACGCGGGAGTGGCGCGCTACCGGGAGCTGGACGGCCGCCACCTGACCCACGTGCACACCGGCACCGCCACCCCGGACACCGTGTGGCTGCGCTGCCGTACCCGTATGTCGGACATCCGCGTCGGCATGGCGGCCCGCCTGACCACGGACGAGCCCGCATCGAACACTCACGCATCCGAGTGCGCCGTCCAACGGGTACGCCTGCGCCTGACACCGGACCGTACCGTCACCGTCGACAAGACCGTCGCCCTGCACACCTCGCGCGACCCGGCGATCAGCGACCCGCTGCGGGCCGCGATCGACCGGGTGAGCGGCGCCCCGGGCTTCGACGACCTGCTGGAGTCGCATCTCACGGCCTGGGACCAGCTGTGGCGCCGCGCGGAACTCGACGTGCCCGGCGACGCGGGTGCCATTCTGCGGCTGCACCTCTTCCACGTGCTGCAGACGCTCTCCCCGCACACCGCCGACCTCGACGCTGGGGTACCGGCGAGGGGACTGCACGGCGAGGCCTATCGCGGACACGTCTTCTGGGACGAGCTGTTCGTCCTGCCGTATCTCAACCTGCACTTCCCCGAGGTGTCCCGGGCCCTGCTGCACTACCGTCACCGGCGCCTCGGGCAGGCCCGCGCAGCCGCCAGGCGCATCGGCCGCCAAGGCGCGCTCTACCCCTGGCAGAGCGGCAGCGACGGCCGTGAGGAGACCCAGCAGCTCCATCTCAACCCACGCTCGGGGCGCTGGCTGCCCGACCACACCCACCTGCAGCACCACGTCGGGTCGGCGATCGCGTACAACGTGTGGCAGTACTGCGAGGCGAGCGGGGACGCCGAGTTCCTGCACACCAAGGGCGCCGAGATGCTGCTGCAGATCGCCCGCTTCTGGGCCGACTCCGCCACCTACGACGACCGTCTGGGGCGGCACCGCATCCGGGGCGTCGTCGGCCCGGACGAGTACCACGATGCCTGTCCCGGCGCGTCACAGCCCGGCCTGGACGACAACGCCTACACGAACGTCACGGCGGCCTGGGTCCTCACCCGCACCCTGGACGTACTGGACGACCTGCCCGAACCGCGCCGACGCGAACTCGTCGAGCGGACGGGGCTGGACGGTGGTGAACTCGAACGGTGGCAGGACGTCTCCCGCACGCTCCACGTGCCCTTCCACGATGACGTCGTCAGCCAGTTCGCCGGTTACGGCGACCTCGCCGAGCTCGACTGGGACGGCTACCGCGAGCGGTACGGGGACATCCGCCGCCTGGACCGGATCCTGGAGGCGGAGGGGGACACCGTCAACCGCTACCAGGCGTCCAAGCAGGCGGACGTACTGATGCTCGGCTATCTCTTCTCACCGGCCGAACTGCAGGGCCTGTTCCACAGACTGGGCCACCGGCTCGACGAGGACACCTGGCGGCGCACCGTCGACTACTACCTGGCCCGCACGAGCCACGGCTCCACACTCAGCGGGCTGGTGCACGGCTGGGTGCTGGCCCGGGCCCGGCGGGCCGAGGCGTGGACGTTCTGCCAGGAGGCACTCAAGGGTGACATCGCCGATCTCCAGGGCGGCACCACGGGCGAGGGCATCCACTTGGGTGCCATGGCTGGCACCCTCGACCTCGTCCAGCGCGGACTGACCGGGCTGGAGACCCGCCGGGGCGCTCTCTGGCTGGACCCGGTGCCGCTGCCGGAGCTGTCCTCCTACGGATTCGCCCTCCAATACCAGGGGCACTGGGGCGTGCGACTGCGCATGGAGCGAGGGAGTCTGGAGATCGCGGTCCCGTCGTCCGGCCGGTCACCCATCGACATCCGGCTGCCCGACCGCTCGGTCTCGGTGCAGCCGGGGGAGACATGCCGACTGCTGCTCCCGGACTGACCTGAGACCGCCCGGGTTGATGCCACAGGCGGTGTCCTGAGGGCTTGCGGAACTGCTCGATCATCGCTGCGTAGCTGTTGCCGCCGTGTTCGATGGTCGCGTCAAAGGCCGGGTATGTGCCGCCGTGGACCTGCTGCGCGTAGTCGTACAGCGTCGTACAGCCGGCCGGTCACGGTCTCGATGCCCTGCTTGGCTGGCGGGACGAAAGCCGCGGCGTCCACGCCCGCCGCGCCCAGCAAGGCGGCGCCCTGCAGGAAGCCGTTCCCGATCCCCCACATCAGGGCCCAGCACGTCGTTCCCGCGCCGAGGCTCCGCAGGGTCTGCCCGTGCAGGTCGAAGGCCGACCGGCTCCCGCTGTAGACGATGACGGCGTCCGCGGCGCCGATGCTCACGGGCCTGCGCCGTGGTGCCCGAGGTCAGGTTCACCAGGACCCGGCCGTCGAGGACATCGCCCAGCGGACGGAGGAGTGCGCACCTCGAGCCCTGCCCCGAGCTCCTGACCACTTTGCGAGCTCGCCTGAAAGGGCTGGACGAACAGATCGACCTGCTCGTCCGCTCGCGCCAGGTCCTCCACGACTGCATCGATGCCACCGAACCCCATGCGGCGCGGCAGTAACGGAGGGGGCAGGCCAGGTCCACGGATGGGAGCTGCGAGATCCGTCCCTCCAGGCGACACGACAGGCGACGAAGCTGCGTCGGTGTCCGGACGGACCATGCGCACGTGGTCCCGAAAGTCGTCCGGACAGCATGGTGCCGATACGCGGCGGCGGTCAGGACCAGGCGGATCACCGACCGCCTGCGCGGATCGGCGGTGTCGGCTCAGGCGTCGGCTGAGGCGGGCTGCTTCTTGTCCTTCGGCGATGCCGCCTGCTCCGACGCGTCGGGCGCGGTGTAGTAGACGGACGCACCCTGCTTGCTGCGCTGCGCCTGGGTCCTGGCGACCAGCCCTTCGAGGGTGGTACGCACCACGGTCGTCTTGATGTTGCGGTCGGGATGGCTCTGGCCGAGGGCCGTGGCGATCTCGGCCGCCGAGCGGGGTTCGCTCTGTTCGGCGAGGTGGCTGCGGACCAGGTCGACCAGGGTCGGCTGTGCGGTCTTGGCGGCTTCGGTCGTGTCTGCGCGCTTCTCGGCGGCCGGCTTGTCCGTCGCGGCGCGAGGCTTGGAGGCGGTCTTCGTCGTCCGGGCGCGCTTGCCCGGGCCGGACTTGGCGGCGGTCTTCTTGGCGGTGGTCTTCTTCCGGGGAGCGGGCACCGCGACACTGTCCGACGGGGCCACAGGCTTGGCCGAAGGCGGCTCGGTGCCGATGGCGCGCTGGATGCTGACCAGCACCTCGTGGTCGCGCTGCAGGGCTGTCAACTGCTCCTGCAGGGCGGCGATCTCCGCGCCGACTCGTTCCTGCTCCTTGGTGTTGCGCTCGAGGTCGGCACTCACCTGAGCGGTGTACTGCGATGACAGTTCGGTGGCGGAAGCGTTCTCAGACATGGGACGCACAACCTTTCCTCGGCCGAAGGCCGAAGTCGACGGGCCTGACACAAGCGTGTGCTGTTGTCCTGGGGTATGTCTGCGGAGGGCAGTCATACCCCATGCACAGTGCCCTGCCGTAGCGATAGTACGGACAACCGGAAGCCGGGTGTCCTCCCTTGAACAGTCTGAGACGAGTTCACCCCTCACCGTGGACCGCCTCAAGCCTGCGGTCGGCGAGCCATGTGTGCTCCTGAGGGACGGTGCCGTGACTGTGTCTGCGGCACCCAAATACCCTACTCGGAGCGGGAGTTGACGATGAGCCGATGTCAGTGGCGGATGTAGGCCTGGTGTCGAGTGGGCATCACGACGGGTGTGACAGCAGATGCCGTGAATTGACAGAGGCGGACGTGTGGACGGAACCTCAATACGGGCACATCACCGATGGGCGCCGTCATCTACTTGAAGGCTGCGATGTTGCGGGCAGCCCATTCGGTGAACGTGCGGGGCGGCCGGCCGAGGATTCGCTCGACGTCGGGGCTCACCCGCTGCTCCGTGGCTTTCGGCATGCCCAGGATGTCAAGGGTGGCTTCCACGACGGGCTCGGGCATGAACCGCAGCATCTGCGCCCGGGCTTCCGCTCGGCTCTGCTCGACGTACCGCACCGGTTCCCCCAGCACCTCGGCGATGGCCATGGTCTGCTGCCGAGGCGAGATCGGTGCCGGCCCGGTCAGCTCGTAGGCCCCGCCGACATGACCGCCGTCCAGTAACGTCACGGCGGCGACCTCGGCGATGTCGGCCGGGTCGATGGTCGGCAGCGCGACATCACCGAACGGTGCGCGGACCACCCGTTGGGTGCGGACCATGTCGGCCCACTGCAAGGTGTTGGAGTCAAACCCTCCCGGCCGCAGCAGGGTCCATTCCAGATCCGACTGCGTCACCGCGTCCTCAAGCGTCGCAGGGTGGCTTCCCGTGGCGACACCCTGGGAGGACAGCAGCACAACGCGGCGGATCCCCCCTGCCCGCGCGACATCGAGGACGCCGCTGACACTGCCGCCGGCGGATACGAAGTCGCCCGAGGTGAGCAGGAACAGCGCGTCAGCACCAGCGAGAGCGGGCGCGAGGCCGGCCGGCTCGGCCAGGTCGGCCTGATGGTGCCGTACCCCCGGTGGCATGTCCCGCGCGGAGATCCCTCGGGACACCGCGGTCACCTGTTCACCAGCCGTCACGAGCGCCCGCACCAGCGGCTGCCCGACGTTGCCCGTGGCTCCAGTCACCACAATCATGTTCGCTCCCGTTGTCGGTTCTTCTGTGGACACACGGAAGCTAGCAACGCGGGGATAGTAGGTACCTAGAGGAAAGTAATGGAGAGAAGGGCTCACTGTGACCCACAACACAACTCCGGTTGCTCGTATGGACGTTGTCGACGTCGCCCCCGAACAGGCATGCCCGATCGCCCCGGTGGTCGACATCGTCTTCAGCCGGTGGACCACTCCGATCCTGTGGGCGCTGCACACCTACGGGCGGCATCGATTCGTGGAGTTGGAGCGCCGCATCACCACCATCACACCCAAGGTGCTGACGGACCGGTTACGGCAGTTGGAACGCGACGGGCTTGTCGTGCGCACCTATCACCCCGAGGTTCCACCGCGGGTGGAGTACGAGATCAGCGAACTGGGCCGCGGCCTGGCCCCGCTCTTCGCGGCCCTCGCCGACTGGTCGGTCAACCTGGGCGAGGTGGAGCAGGCCCGGCAGGAGTACGACGCCAAGGAACGGCCTCGCGGCCGCCGCACCCGCTGACAGCCGGCGCGGCTTGCGCCGAGTTCGCCGCCTGTGCGGCGATGTACGGCCACCGTAGGGGCCGGGGCCGTTGTGGCGGAACAAGCGACCGTCCAGCGCTCGGCTGACTCGCACTCTAGTGTCGGCGGCATGACCGACGACTCTCTGCGCTCCGTCACCATCGAGCGAACCAGCACCGGCCACTTCACCGCGACGAACGCTCGCGGCGGCACGATCAGCTTCGGCACCGGCTCCGATCCTCACGCGGACGCCGAGTTCACCCCGGTCGAGCTGTTGCTCGCCGCGCTCGGAGGCTGCACGGCGGTGGACGTCGATGTGGCCACCAGCCGGCACGCGGAGCCCCTCAGGTTCTCCGTCGCGGTCACCGGCCACAAGACCAGTGACGAGTTCGGCAACCGGATGACCGATCTCGCGGTCACCTTCTCCGTCGCCTTCCCGGACGTCGACGGCGCGGATCGTGCCCGAGCGATCCTCCCGCGGGCGGTCAAGACCTCGCACGACCGGCTCTGCACGGTCAGCCGCACGGTGGAGATCGGCACGCCCGTCACCGCGGCGGTCGAGGACGCCTGACGTCAGCCTGGAGTGGCCCTGGACGCGCCCGCTGTCACTGCGGGCCGCGCCTCTCGGGGCCCGCCGCCATGGCGAGAACCACGCGCGACGAGGAAAGATGGGACGTCGAGCGTCGGAGCAAGTTATGCGGAGGAACGGACATGCAGCATGAACGAGCGGGTCGGCCGGCCGGTCCGGAGGACCTCGTCGACATCGCGCGGCTGGTCACCGCGTACTACTCGCTGCACCCTGATCCGGCCGACCCGGGGCAGCGGGTGGCGTTCGGTACGTCAGGACACCGCGGGTCGTCCCTGAACACGGCGTTCAACGAGGACCACATCGCCGCGACCAGCCAGGCCATCTGCGAGTACCGCAGCGCTCAGGGCACCGACGGGCCTCTCTTCCTCGGCGCCGACACGCACGCCCTGTCCGAGCCCGCCCGGGTCACCGCGCTGGAGGTGTTCGCCGCCAACGACGTGACCGTGCTCATCGACGTCGCCGACGGCTACACGCCCACCCCGGCCGTGTCGCACGCCATCCTCACCCACAACCGCGGCCGCGGCACCGGCCTCGCGGACGGCGTGGTCGTCACCCCCTCGCACAACCCGCCCGCCGACGGCGGCTTCAAGTACAACCCGCCCAGCGGCGGCCCCGCCGGCTCCGAGGCGACCTCCTGGATCCAGGACCGCGCCAACGAGATCATCGCGGCGGGAATGAAGGACATCCGCCGCATCCCGTACACCCGGGCCGTCAGCGCCGCCGGCACCGGCCGCTACGACTTCCTCGGCAGCTACGTCGCCGACCTGCCCGCAGTCCTGGACCTGGACGTGATCCGGTCCGCCGGCGTCCGTGTCGGCGCCGACCCGCTCGGCGGGGCGTCCGTCGCCTACTGGGGCCGGATCGCCGAGGAGCACCGGCTCGACCTGACCGTGGTCAACCCGCTCGCCGACCCCACCTGGCGCTTCATGACGCTGGACTGGGACGGCAAGATCCGTATGGACTGCTCGTCGCCGTACGCGATGGCCTCCCTCATCGATCAGCGCGACCGCTTCCAGATCGCCACGGGCAACGACGCCGACGCCGACCGGCACGGCATCGTCACCCCGGACGCGGGCCTGATGAACCCCAACCACTACCTGGCCGCCGCCATCGCCTACCTGTACGCCCACCGGGAGCAGTGGCCCGCCCACACAGGTATCGGCAAGACCCTGGTGTCCTCCTCCATGATCGATCGCGTCGCCGCCGACCTCGGCCGGCGCCTCGTCGAGGTGCCCGTCGGCTTCAAGTGGTTCGTGGACGGTCTGGTCGACGGCTCGCTCGGGTTCGGCGGAGAGGAGTCGGCCGGCGCGTCGTTCCTGCGCCGCGACGGCTCGGTGTGGACCACCGACAAGGACGGCATCATCCTGGCGCTGCTCGCCTCCGAGATCACCGCCGTCACCGGGAAGACCCCGTCGGAGCACTACGCCGCCCTGACGGCCCGCTTCGGCGATCCCGCCTACGCCCGCATCGACGCCCCGGCGACCCGCGAGGAGAAGGCGCTGCTCGCCAAGCTCTCGCCCGCGCAGGTCACGGCGGACACCCTGGCCGGTGAGGCGGTCACCGGCGTCCTCACCGAGGCTCCCGGCAACGGGGCGGCCATCGGCGGCATCAAGGTGACCACCGAGAACGCGTGGTTCGCCGCCCGCCCCTCGGGCACCGAGGACGTCTACAAGATCTACGCCGAGTCGTTCCAGGGACCCGACCACCTGCGCCGGATCCAGGAGGAGGCCAAGGACGTGGTGATGGCGGCCCTCGGCGGCTGACCGCCTGGACGCGGGCGGGCTTCAGGCGACGGCGCAGCGGAACGCGCCGGCGCCCCCGCCCGGCGTCAGCCACACCTACCGCTCCTGCCCGGCACCTCACTTCCAGTCGTACGCGTAGGCCGCGACCCAGGTGATGTCGAGCTGCGCGCTGCTGCCCGGAGCCGCGCCGGGCCCCTGCAGTGCGCTTTCGTTCTGCAGCACCCAGGACAGCGGGTGATCCGGCACCTTGCGGGTGTCGTGGCCCGTCTGCCGGCCGTCGACGAAGAACCGCACGTTGCCGGGGGTCCACTCGGTGGACACGGTGTGCCACTCGGTCCAGTCGTCGCTTCCCGGGAAGTAGCCCTGCTTGCCGCCACCGCACGGATGGTGAAAGGCGGTGAGGGGGCCGGTCCACTCGCCTTCGGGGTGGTCCATCTCGCAGCCCCGGCCGTAGTGCAGCCAGGCGGACTTGTAGCCCGGAGCCAGTGTCGTCACCTTGATGCGGGCGCTGTACTTGCCGTACTTCATCTGCATGACCGCACGTGGCACCACCGCGGCGGCATGCACCGGGCCTCCGTTGCCGGGTCGCCACATCCGTATGAACATCCTCCCGTCGCCGTTCGCCGCAGGGCCGACGCTCACGGTGTCTTCCGGGTGGTAGACACCCACCACATCCCGGCCCCGACTGTGGGCCGTGTCAGGCCAACCCGTCGGATAGGCCCACCAGTTGTCGCGGAACTCCCCGCTCAGCCCGCCGCAGTAGGCGGCGGAGGTGTCGACGTGGTGATCGCAGTCGCTGAACGCGCCCAGCGGCACCCGGTCGCCGTTGAAGTCCTCCGCGAGGACCTGCCAGAAGGGACCGCAGTCGCCGCGGGGCAGACTCGCGCCCGTACTGCGGCAGGCATCGGTCGCGGCGGGCGCCGCGTCGGCCCGTGGGAACCCCAGGACCGCGGCCACGAGCATGAGCCCCACGGACATCAACAGAATTCGCTTGCTGTGAGGGTGTGGCGCTGCGTGTGAACCCATCCCAAGGCTCCCTCGAGGTTCAGCTGCCGGCCGTCGTCCGTCGTCCCCGCAACGGGCTCCGGGATACGGTCCGGAACCGCGCGGGGCCGCACTCCGCGAAGGAGCAATCCTCGCCCGCGGGTCCGTGCGGCGCCACCCCGTGAACGAGCCGTGAACCGGACGGCCATGCTCCGTCGTGGCCGTGCCTGAGGGGCAGCGAGCCTCGGGGGTCTCACGTTGTCCGGGACGGCCCGGAACCTCCCTTCAGGACACCGCTTCAGAACTCGCGGTCGATGCCGGTCACGATCGCCGCGCCCAACGCGGCGTCCTCCTCTGCGAAACCACTGTCCCGCAGGGCCCGGGAGACCAGCCGCACCGCTTCGTCCTCGGCTCCCGACTGATCGGCGGCCTCGACCTCGACCCGGGCGGCGAACATGCCGTCCTCCTCCACCGTCAGCAGACGCAACTCCTCGCTCTCCCCGAGATCGGTGTTCCTGGGGTCCTGAGGTCGAAGCCTGCGCTCGATCTCTGAGCGGACGTCGCCCGGAACTCCTCGGAGGAACGTGCCAGGGACGGTGATGACATAGGTGGTCACCGGGACTCCTTTCGGCTCTGTAACTCGCGTCCTCTTGACCCTTCCGCACCCTCAACCGTCACATACTCCCTGCGCGTCTGCCCGGTCCGCGGCCGTGAATACATGACGTAGAGCCACGGCTCGGCGAGTCGGTGGAGGTGCGGTTTGACGGAATGAGGCCTGTGCCGTGTGGGCAGGGAGCTGGCAGTGTGTGGCATGAGCATGACTTCCTCAACTCCCCCCACAGGAGGCCGACCATGTACTCGCGCGCGTTCGTCCATGGCTTCACCGCTGCCTTGACGGCGGCTCTCACCCTGGCCGGTGGCCAGGCCTACGCGGCCGCGCCGGGCTCCGGCGATCAGCTCCTCGCGGCCCGTGTCGTCACCTACGACGCCGGCGCCTCGGCCGAGTTCAGGACCGCCGTCGAACGGGGCGCGGCGATCTGGAACGAGAGCGTGGACACCGTCGAGCTGCGCCCGGCGGCCGCCGGGCAGCGCGCCAACATCCGGATCCTGGCCGACAACGGCTGGCCCCGGGCCCAGACGACCTCGCTCGGCAACGGAACGGTCTACATCGGACGACAGGCCGTCAACGAGGGCTACGACACGGTCCGGATCTCAGCGCACGAACTCGGCCACATCCTCGGCCTGCCGGACCGCAAACCCGGCCCCTGCAGCAGCCTGATGTCGGGTTCCAGCGCCGGCGTCGCCTGCACCAACCCATACCCGAACGCGGCCGAGAAGGCGGAGGTCGAGGACAACTTCGGTACCGCGCTTGCCGGCCCGGGACGGGCTGCCCGCAACGTGCTGGTCGTGGACTGATCCAGGGACGTGCGCGGGGACGGGAACGGGGACAGCCCGTCGCCGCGCACACCGGTCGATGACTGCGGTCACTGCCGCCCTGACCCAACTGCCGCCCTGACCCTGGGCGGCTGCCTGGCGTCGGTGCCTTGGTGGTCGGGCTGTGCGGGTTGTTCGGGCTGCTCGATACTCACCGTCCGAAAACATGCGACGGTCGCCCGGCCCGTGACCGCCCGAACGGCCAGTCCTCAGCCCGTCGTCGTGGTCGTGGTCTTGATGAGCGGCGCGTCCCGCGTGAGTTCCCGGAACCCGACGCTGTAGTACAGCCCGCGCGCCTGGGGATGCCCCGGAGCCCCCAGGCAGGCGACCGTCGTATGAGTGGCCCCTGCCGCCCGCACCAGACGCATCCCGTGCAGAAGCATCGCCCTTGCCAGCCCCAGACGCCGGTAGTCCGGATGCGTCCCGACCGGCTCGAACTCAGCGGTCCTGTTCACTTCGTCGAGCCACATGATCGTCGAAGATGCCATCGTTCCGTCCGGCGCCTCCACCAGGAGGTGCAGGTCGCCGCGATACGCCGCCGTCTGCCGGACGCCCTCGTAGGCCTCGGCCGTGTACGGCGAGGGAGCCCAGGCGTCCAGATGGGCCTGGACCGCGGCCTTCGGCCCGGCCTCGTCGGCGGTGCGGAACCGAAAGCCGTCTGGCAGTACCGGCTGTTCCACGTCGGTGAGGTCCCGCTCGTTGAGCTGAGTCCAGGACCCGGTGTCACCGAAGGAGGCCGGGTCGGCCTCGTAGCCGTGCGCCGCCCATCGCTTGAGGGCGAACTCATCGGCGGCGCTCGGCATTACCGTGCGCTCGATGCCCGCCGCCGTGCCGTCGTACCAGTCGATCACCTCGTCAACCAGTCCGGCGTGGTCGGGATGGACCTGATACGCCAGGTAGGCGCCCGTGACGTCCTTCACGGACCCGTCGCTTCGCCACACCCGGTGCGGAAGGTGGGCCCAGCCCCATGCCACGAGTTCCCCGCCGGAGAACCACAGTTGACGTGGCCGGCTTGCCCCGTCGACGGCGTGCCCCTTGCCCCAGTTCCAGGCCAGCTCGCCGAACGTCGCGTCGCTGTTCAACAGGTCCGGGCGGGTGGCGGTGACACGCTGTGCCAGACCTTGCATGAGGTGTACGTCCGCGGCGGTCACCCGCTCGACATTCGCCATAGTGCGCCACTGTGTCAGGACTCCGCAGGGCAGTCGAGCCGTTTTCGACGTGGGTCACGACCCACAAGGCGCGAACATCGCCTGCCACGGCCCACGACGGAGGACACCGGCTAAGGAGCCGGGCTGACGGCGCCTTTCTCGTCCATGTCGAAGCGGCCTCGGTCTTGCCGTCGACCCTCATGTGCTTGAGCCAGAACTTCGACAGGTCGTGAAGGTTCTTGTGCTGCCCTTCCCAGGGCAGCGAGTGTCCGGCGCAGGCCATCTTCACCAACAGCTTGCGGGACCCCGTGATGGCGTCGTAGAGCGCGGGGACGGAGAAGTTGAGCGCGGGGTTGGAGCTGGGCGGAGTCGTGTTGGCGGTGGTGTCGTGTTCGCCGTACACGATCAGTACGGGCACACTTCCGCCGAGGGTGCCACCCTGCCCCGCGGTGGTGCGGTTCCAGCCCCAGTTCAGACCGTTCCGGAACCGGCTGACGCCCTCTGGCCTCCCGGACGGAAGGATCTTTCCCCAGGTACGGCCGATCGGGTCGTTGTCCATGAGGGCCTTCCACACCACGTCGACCATGCCGGGCTCGCGCTGGGTCGTGCAGCGCACCTCGTCGTCCCAGCCGTCCTCGAAGCCCTTCCGCGTGAGCAGGTGGGTGGGGAAGCTGGGCGTCGGCGTCGTGGTCGGCGGATTCGAGTTGCCCTGGGGAGGGAAGATCGGCGCGAGCAGGAGCAGGCTCTCCACCTTCGTGGGATTCTTGACCGCGTACGGCCCCATCGAGAAGGCGGCGGCGGACCAGCCGACGAAGGCGACCTCCGGGACGTTGCGCAGGTCCCGGATGTACTCGACGACGGTGCTGAGCTCGTCCTGTTCACACTGGTTGTTTTGGGCGTCAGCACGGTCGTGTGGAGGGCGGGATTGGCGTTGCAGGGGTCTCTTGCAAGGGCGCGGCGACCGGCCCGAACCCTGGAGATCCATCATGAAGACGTCGTAACCGGCCTGGGCCACCGCCTCGGCCCACCCGTACGAGGAGTGCTGGAGATCGAAGCCCGCCAGCACCGGCACGCTCCTGCCGTGCAGCATGAGGACGACCTTGCGGGCCGACGGGGGGCCGGGGGGAGTGCCGTCGTGTTCCCGTACGAAGAGCTCGACCTGCTGGTCCTTCGTGGCGGAGAGGGTCGACTTGTGTGTGACCCAGTGGTCGGTCGTGGTGACGGCAGCCTGAGCGTCCTTTCTGCCGGCCCGTTCGCAGGTGAGCTCGCCGACACCCCGGTCCGAGTCCAGGTGCTGTGCCCCGGCGTTGTGGCAACGGAGTGGAACAGCGGCGCCGGCCACAGCATCCCCTGGGCGATGACGCCCGAGGACGTGGCGTCGGCAAGCCTTGCCGGGCTGCGCCTGGGGGGACCGTCTGTGCCCCTGGTCTGGAGGGTCAGGACTCCGCGCTGGAGGCCTTGCTCACGGCGGAGACCGCGTTTGTCACGGGCGGCAACCAGCCCACACTCGCGGCTCGCTACACGGGTCCGCGAGTCTAGGAAGGTCATGGGGTGCGCCCTGCCGAAGGGGCCAGCCTGTCATCACGCACCACGGGCGGTACTCGCCCTCCGGTGCCGGTGGAGCAGCCGGGCCGTGCACGCCACGACCGGTACGGCGATGGTGGGCACGATCCACGACGGGACGCCGAGCCACACGGCGGGCAACCCCACGGCAGCACAGGTGACCACCATGGTGATGAGCAGCGGTTTGCCGTAGGGGCGCCAGGTGAAGGGCTCGTGGCCAATGGGCCTGGCCATCCGGACCCCGCCGAACCAGAGCCCCATCACCGCCAGGAGACCTAGGAACGTGCCGACGGCGACTGCCATCTGAGGCTCGTTGCGTGGTTCTTCGGAGGTACTCTGCCGGACGTCTCCCTTGCTGACCGTCATGACCTGCCCGCGCCAGACGGTGGCGGTGACCCGGTCCGCCGGGCGAAGTCGCTCCAGCAGCGGTCCTTGATCGCCGAAGGCCACGGTTCCGTTCCAGAAGGGTGTGCCGGACAAGGCCGCCTGGTAGCCGCCGCTTCTGCCCCGCTCGATCTTCGTGCTCCCGACGGTGAACGAGACCGTGCGCAGGCAGTCCTCCCACGCTTCCGCCGACGCGCGGTCAGGGCACGGCTCGGCCGCCGCGTAGTCCTGGTATCGCTTCGTTTCGGAGGGCAGCCACGCGGTGAACACGAGATAGCAGCCCAGTGCAGGGATCAGGGACAACATGACCAATGCCGCGCCCACGAGCCGCGGCCCGCCCGGTGACCGTGGGGCGGGCAGGTGCAGGTCAGCGCCCGGCGGAGGCAGCGGCGGCCCTGCCGTCCCGTGGGTGCCGTCCGTGCTTGGCACTGTCATCGCTCACCTCTCCTGGCCGGGCTGAAAAAGGCCCCTCCGCCGAAGTGGCGCTGCAGACCCGTCGCCATAGCTTCGTCCAGTCAGAAGCAGGCGGACAACGAGGAGATCAGGCAGCCTGAGCTCGTCCTTCCTTTCCGCAAGCGGGCAATCCCGTGGTCGGTCCCGGCCCCGGCCGCGCAGGCCCGACTGCCTGGCCTGGTCACGGTGGACCGCACTTCACCCAGCCCTGCTCCGCCCTGGGCACGAAAAGCGTCCCGCCGGCCACGACTTCGGGGCACCGCGGCGCCGAGAGACCAAGGCATGGACCGTCGTCGCTGCGGTGCTCGACGCCGGACTGCGTTACGAGGGCCGTGAACCGTGCGGCTGCGGCAAGGAACCCAAGTTCCGCCCCCGCACCAGAGCGCAGGTGCGTGCACGTCGCATCGCGGCGGCACGAACCGGTACTCCGCTCGCCGACATGTTGGGACGAGCGGATCCACAGGCATCCGGCTTCTGACGCGACTGGGGCATGCGACTAGGGCAACAGCACGATCTTGCCGCCGACGTGACCCGTACGGCTCAGGTCGAGTGCGGCGGCTGCCTCCTCCAGGGGGTAGGTGCGTCAGACCGGGACTTGCAGCCGGCCTTTTCCGATGAGAAGGAGGATGTCGTGCAAGGCCCGGACGCCGTTGCCGCTCGGGCCGTCCGTGTGGACCTGGATGCCCAGGGGTGCGGCGTCGAAGGCCACGAGGGTGAGGACGCGTTCGGGGCCTCCCGCGAGCTCGATGGACAGCGGGATCTCGCCGCGGCCGGAGGCGTCGAGTACGGCGTCGACTCCCTCGTGGGCGATCGCCCGTACCTGACCGGCGAGGTCCTCGCCGTGGCCGACCGGCAACACGCCGAGCTCGCGCAGCCGTTCGTGGTTGGCCTGGCTCGCGGTGCCGATCACGCGCGCACCGCGGGCCACGGCGAGCTGGGCGGCGAACGTGCCGACTCCACCGGAAGCGGCATGGATCAGCAGCGTCTCGCCCTGGACGGCCTTGAGACGTTCGAGGACCGTCCACGCGGTTCCGCCCGAAACCGCAAGAGCTCCGGCGACCTCCCAGGGAATGGCGGGCGGCTTGGCGACCAGCGCGCCCGCGCCCGCGTCGGCGACCGCGGCCTGGGCGTAGGCCGGAGTCAGTGAGGTCCCGAGGACCTCGTCACCGACGGCGAAGTCGGTCACTCCGTCCCCGACCTGGTCGACCACTCCCATATGTCCGACCCGAGGCCCGCTGGAAGATCGAGGGGCATCATCTGCCGCATGAACCCCTGTATGACCTTCCAGTCGAACGGATTGACGCCTGCCGCCCGTACCGCGAGCCGGACTTGTCCAGGGCCCGGGGCGGGCGCCGGAACGTCCACGACGCGCGGCACTTCGCCGCTGCCGTATTCGGAGAACTGCACAGCAAGGGACATCCTTGTTCCACGCCATGTCTTGCCTGGGCAAACGGTTCGGGAAAACGGGGGGAGGCGGCGGTCACCGCCGATGTCACTGGCCGCAGGGGCCGGAGTGATCGCAGTGCGGCTGGAGCCGGCTGCTTCCGCAGCCGCACAGCACGGCCCTGGTCTCGGCGCGTGTCCCCTCCTCCGTGTCCAGCGACAGTTCGCCGCGAACGAGCAGTTGTCCGGCAGGGGTCCGGGTGATCCGGGTGGGCCGGTCCGGGGTCTCTCTCCCGCCCTCCGCCAGTTCGTACTGGAGCGCCCCCGACGGGCAGTGGCGTACCACCTCGGCCAGCCGATCGGCCGGGGCGGCATCGGGCTGAATCCACGGACGCCGGCTCGCGTCGAAGACCTCGGGCAGGCCCCTGATGCACTCGGTGGCGTGCAGACAGCGCCTCGCCTCGAAGGTGACGGTGATCTCCGGCGCCTCGTAGGCCTTCTTCTCGGGTTTGCCGCTCATACCGATCTTCCTCACTGCTTCAGGGGGCCAGCGGCCGGGTCAGTCGCTGACCTTGCTCCGGGACTGGTACAGCAGGTCGGCATACTCGGGGTGGCGACCGATCCAGGCTGCGTAGAAGGGGCAGGTAGCCAGCACCCGCAGACCTGCGCCGCGTGCCTCGTCCAGGGAGGTCCGAACCAGCGCGGAGCCGACCCCCTTGCCCTCGAACGCCGGATCCACCTCCGTGTGCAGGAAGGCGATCAGTTCCGATGTGCGAAGGTACTGCGAGAAGCCCGCGACCTCGGTTCCACCGTCCACGGTGGCCTCGTAGCGGCGTGCTTCAGGTACGTCGATCACCTTGACGGTCACTTTTCCTCCTAAAGTTGATATATCAACAAAATACCGAATGGAGTTTGATGTGTCAACGTTCGACCGGTGAGGTTGGCGAGCGGAGGGGCGTGCCGCATATCGCGTTACTTGCTCACCCGCAGTCCTTCTCCAGCCCTTCGAGGACGAGACCGGAGATCTGGGCGAGCATCGCGAGCTCCGCCGGGCTGAGCGGGTCGATGAACAGGCGGCGGACTGCGTCGACATGCCGGGGGGTGGCCGTCGCGAGGGCTTCGCGGCCGGCGGGGGTGACGACGACGAACGCCACGCGTGCGTCGGTGGGGCAGTCCTCCCGCAGGCAAGGCCGCGCTTGGCCATCCGGTTGATGTGGTGGGACATCCGGCTCTTTTCCCACTCCACCGCCCTGGCCGGCTCCAGGACGCGCAGCCGTCCCTCGGGGGCCTCGGCGAGGTGGACGAGTACTCCGCAGTCCGCGGCGGACAGGCCGGACTCGGCCTGCACCCCGCGGCCCAGTCGGTCGACGAGCTTGTCCTGCATCCGCACGAAGCTGCGCCAGGCATGCTGCTCCGGCTCGGTGGGCCAGCGCGGGGTCTCGGTCATACGTGCCAGTGTAATCGGATTGTTGACGCATCACCTGTAGTCATGCCTGGGCAGGGGGTGGCACCCTGCCGGTCGTCGAGCGGGCCGAGAGGGCGAACGAGCAGGGTGAACGGGTAGGCATGTCGGACCACGTCGCCCGTGGTCATTGCTCGGAGCCGGACGGTTCGGCGCCGGTCTGGCGGTCGATGCGGCAAGGGTCGTCCGCTGAGGCGTTCATTCAGGCGGTCACCGCATCGCATATCGCGCCGCGACCCCCCGGGGGTGAATGCCGATGCCGTCGTCCTCGCCGCCTGCGTGCAATGCTGTCCCTGCCCGCCATTCCCGTGGCCGAGCCGCGACTTGGCCGGCCGATCGGCATCGCGGCCGAGGCCACCCTCCTGGAAGGAAGGGGGTCGTGCACCCACGACGCCGAGTTGGTCGAAGGTACGGGTGACGATGGACTGGGTGACGTTCACCCGGCAAGCGGGCTCGTCGCCCCTCCCGCTTCCACGACCCAACGGGGACCGGAACTGTCGAGAAACCGTTCGAGGAGGACCCTGGTGCGTAACCCGACCGTGGCACAGCAACTGATCGACGTCCTGCGACAGGCAGGGGTGGAACGGATCTATGGCGTCGTCGGCGACAGCCTCAATCCCGTCGTGGACGCGATCCGGCGTACCGACGGCATCGAGTGGATCCATGTGCGCAACGAGGAGGCGGCGGCGTTGGCCGCTGCGGCCGAGGCCCAGGTGACGGGACGGCTCGCGGTGTGCGCGGGCAGTTGCGGCCCGGGCAACACCCACCTGATCCAGGGCCTGTACGACGCGAACCGCTCCGGCGCTCCGGTGCTCGCGATCGCCTCACACATCCCGTCGAAGCAGATCGGCACCGGGTTCTTCCAGGAGACGCACCCGGAGCGGCTGTTCATCGAGTGCAGCCAGTACTGCGAGATGGTGAGCCAGCCGTCGCAGATGCCGCGGATGGTGCGGATCGCCGTACAGCGCGCGCTGTCCGACCACGGAGTGTCGGTGCTCGTCATGCCCGGCGACCTGTCCCACGCGCCCGCCACCAACCCCACCGGCTCGAGCAACTTCGTCACCGCCCGCGGCCGGGTCGTCCCCCCCGCCGAACAGGTGCGGCAACTCGCGGCGAAGCTCGACGCGGCCGAGAAGGTGATGTTCTTCTGCGGAGCCGGCGTCCGGGACGCGCACGCCGAGGTGATGGAGCTCGCGAGCCGGGTGAACGCGCCGGTCGGGCACACACTGCGCGGCAAGGAGTGGATCCAGTACGACAACCCCTATGACGTCGGCATGAGCGGACTGCTCGGCTACGGCGCCTGTTACGACGCCATGCACGAGGCCGACCTCGTGGTGCTGCTCGGCACCGACTTCCCGTACGACGACTTCCTGCCCCAGGCTCGCACCGTACAGATCGACCACGACGCGGGGCGGATCGGGCGGCGGACCGTGCTCGAGCTGGGCGTGCACGGCGACGTGGGCGAGACGGTACGCGCGGTGCTGCCGCTGGTCGAGGCCAAGGGCGACCGCTCATATTTGGACCGGACGCTGCGCCACCACGCCAAGTCCCTGGAGAACGTGGTCTCCGCCTACACCCGCAACGTCGAGCACCACGTACCGATCCACCCCGAATACCCGGCCGCTGTCCTCGACGAACTCGCGGACGACGACGCGGTGTTCACCGTCGACACCGGCATGTGTAACGTGTGGGCGGCCCGTTACATCACGCCCAACGGCCGCCGCCGTGTGATCGGTTCATTCCTGCACGGCACCATGGCCAACGCGCTCCCGCACGCCATCGGCGCCCAGTTCGCCTACCCCGGCCGTCAGGTGATCTCGATGTCGGGAGACGGCGGACTCGGCATGCTCATGGGCGAGTTGCTCACGGTGAAGCTGCACAACCTGCCGGTGAAGACGATCGTCTTCAACAACTCCTCCCTCGGCATGGTCAAGCTGGAGATGATGGTCGACGGCCTGCCCGACTACCAGACCGACCACGAGGCCGTGGACTACGCCGCCATCGCCGCGGGCGTCGGAATCCACTCGATCCGCATCGAGAAGCCCGGGCAGATCCGCGAAGGCCTGAGGGAGGCGCTGTCGTACGACGGACCCTGCCTGGTGGATCTGGTCACCGACCCCAACGCCCTGTCGATCCCGCCGCACATCTCCGGCGAACAGGTCAAGGGGTTCGCCTTCTCGGCAGGACGCACCGTGCTCAACGGGGGCGTAGGGAAGATGCTCGATCTGGCCCGGGCCAACCTGCGCAACGTTCCGCGGCCGTAGACCCGCGCGACGGGTCCGCTCGTGTGGCTGGACCACACGGGCGGGCCCGTCGGCTTCGTCGACGTGGCGTGCGACGGACGTCCGCGTAAAGACTCAGGCCGTCCGCGCCGGGCGCGAATCCCGTCCCTCACCTTCGCCGGACACCGTCCTTGGCGCGGTCGTCGCCGCCGTCTCGGGAAGGCTCTCCTAGTTGGCCGCCATTCACGTCGCCGCCCCGTTCGGTCACCAGCCGGTGACGCGTTCCCAATAGGCCTGGATCGCCGGCGCGGTGTCCGTGGTCCGCGTTCCGTCGATGACGTGGTAGCCGTGGTGCTGGGCCGCGGTGGCGCAGGCGTGGTTGGGCAGGATGCGCAGGCGGGTGCCGATCCGCAGCTCGGGAAGGCGGGCGCCGTCGCGGGCGGTGAGGGTGCCGTGTTCCTGGCTTGCGGCCGTCATGACCAGACCCGGGATGAGGTTGCCGTCCAGGTCGGTGACCAGGCCGTAGCCCTGGTCCTGCGCCTGGGCCGCGGTGCCGCGGTCGCGGGACATGGCCATCCAGCCGCCGTCGGTGATGATCCACCCGTGTTCGGGACGGTGCCCGATGACGGTGACGACGACCGACAGCGCGAGGTCCTCGATGTGGCAGACGCCGAGGCCGGCCATCACCAGGTCGAAGAAGACGTAGTTTCCCGCGCGCAGTTCTGTGACTCCGGTGAGGTCGTCGACCGCGTGGGCGGTGGGGGTGGAGCCGACGCTGACGGTGGCCACGGGCAGGCCGGCCGTGCGCAGGCGCTCCGCCGCCGCGACTGCGGTGTCGCGTTCGTTCTTCGCCGCCAGGCGCTGTTCCTCGGCGGTGGTGGCGAAGTACGACTCGCCCGCGTGGGTCAGCACGCCGTCCAGGCAGCCCGCGTCGTGCAGGATGCGGCCGATCTCGGGGAGCGCGGGGGCGTCGGGCCTGACGCCCCCGCGGTGCCCGTCGCAGTCGATCTCGACCTGGGTGGGGATGGGAAGGCCGGCCTGGCGGGCGGCTTCGGCGACGAACGCGGCCTGCTCGGTGCTGTCCAGCAGGACGCGCAGGGTGACGCCGCGGCGCAGCAGTGCGAGGACGCGCGGGAGTTTGTGGGGGTCGATTCCGACGGCGTAGGTGATGTCCGTGTAGCCGCCGTCGGCGAACGTCTCGGCCTCGGCAAGGGTGGAGACGGTGACCGGGCAGGGTGTGTCGTCGTGCAGGAGACGGGCGACGTCGAGGCTCTTGGCCGTCTTCACGTGGGGGCGCAGGGCGACCCCGAGCCGGTCGGCCCTGGCTGCCAGACGCTCGACGTTGCGCCGGGTCTTGTGGATGTCGACGACGGCGAACGGGGTGTCGGGGTCGGCCAGAGTCCCTGCGAGGTCAGGGCAGTTGGCGCTTGCGGGGATGTTCACAGGGTGATGTCCATCTTCTTCAGGAGGGCCAGGCCCAGAAAAAGGTCCTGCAAGCCGATTCCGGAGCTGTCGAAGAGCGTGATGTCGCTGTCGGCGGTGCGTCCCGTGGCCCGGTGGGTGAGGACCTCGCCGAGTGGGGTGAGGACCGTCTCCGCGGGGGCGTGCTGGCTTTCGCCCATGCGGCGGGCCTGCTCGGGAAGGTCGCAGAAGACGCGGGCGCGGCTGAACAGTTCGGGTGGGAGTTCCCGCTTGCGGGGGGCGTCGGAGCCCATGCAGGAGATGTGCGTACCGGGGCGGACCCACGCGGCCTCGAACAGCGGCGGGGTGTCGGTCGTGGCGGTGGTGGCGGTGACGATCACATCGGCCTGGGCGCAGGCTTCCTCGGCGCCGACGCCACGGGCGTCGTGTCCTTGCGCACCCAAGGCCGCGGTCATCCGCTCGGCACGCTCGGCGGTGCGTCCCACGACCAGGACCTTGCCGATGGGCCGGACGCGGCTGACGGCCCGCACCTCGTGTGCCGCCTGGTGCCCGGTGCCGAAGACCGCCAGGGTGGTGGTGTCGGCGCGGGCCAGCAGGTCGACCGCGAGAGCGTCGGCCGCGGCGGTCCGGTAGGCGTTCGCGGTGCCGACCTCCAGGACGGCCGCGATCCTGCCGATCGTCTGGTCGAAAAGCAGCAGGGTGGAGTGGTGGCGCGGCAGTCCGTGCTCCGCGTTGCCCGGCCAGTAGGTACCGATCTTCACCCCGGCGTGCGTCGCGGACGCGGACGGCTTGAGGGTGAACCGGTTGCGGGGGTCGGACCCGTGCACGGCGAGACCGGGAAAGAGCGTGCCGTCCACCGTCGCGGCAAAGGCGGCGCGGGCCGCTTCAAAGGCCAGCTCCTCGTCCACGAGCGCGGCGGTCCGCTCCTCGGTGATGTGCAGCAGGCGGCGCGCAGCCGGTGGCGGGCCGGAGCCGGACAAGGGAGCGGGTGCGGGGTCGGTGGTCGGTCCGGCGGCGGTCACGAAACGTCCTTCACTTGGTGTGGTGTAGGGCGGTCACCCGGGACACGCCGAGCAGGTCCGCGATGGTCCATGGCGGTATCGCGGCATCCCGCGAGTCGAAGTGGCCGTCCTGGTGCGGCTGCCGTGCGAGTACGAGTGCCTTCTTGTCCGCCCTGCTCAGCGACCGGGCGGCCGTGATTGGATAAATAGTCCAGCTCTGGAAAATGAGTCTAAGTTGCCTTCCCGGTGGTTGTCCAGGGGGTCGATCGACGAAGCGACCCGGAAGTGGCAGTGACGGCTGTGCCGAGTCAGGGTGGACGGGACCCTGCCGTCGCGACGGCAGGGTCCCCGGGAGCGGTTCAGGTATGTCCGGCTCAGCTCCTGCGGCCGGTACGGCCGGCTGCCGGGGCGAGGTCCGGGTGGGGAGCCGTTAGTGGTTGCCCGACGCGGCCGTGCCCCGGGCGGGCTCGAGCTTCACCCACTTCGCGACGCTCGGCACCCCTCGCTCGTCCAGCAGGAACAGCATGTGCCACCCGGGCGGGGCGTCGGCCGCCGTTGCCGGGGTCTGCAGGCTCAGCGTGTTGCCGTCACGGTTGTTGATCTTCAGCTTCAGGTGGCGCTGACTGGGGTTCGTCGAGTGGGTGGCGGTCGTCGGCGCCACCAGGACGGCACTGGCGACCCGTCGCGGCGTGGAGGTCTGCACCGTGAAGGCGGAGTCGTAGTGCAGCGCACCGGCCGGGGCCCTGTTCAGCTGGGGCCGGTTGCCGACGTGCAGGTACCACGGCTCGAACATCTCGATGCTGCCGTGCATGTCGTCCTTGATGTCCGGGTCGTTGGCGATCTGCTGGGCCTCGTCGCCGGTGACCAGGATCCGCCCGTCGGGCATCAGGACCGCGTTGGAGTGGTAGCCGCGCGGCAGTCGCTGCACCGGACCGAGCGTCCAACTGCCGTTGTCGTCGCGCGATTCGGTGTGGCGGTACTTCGGCAGGGCGTTGGGGTTGTACAGGCCGTTGCCGTAGTTGCGGATGTGGAAGGAGCCGTTGACGGTGAACAGCTTGCCGTCCGGCAAGGTGAGGGTGCTGTCGTTCGCCCGGCCGAAAGCCCGGGGTTCGCGCTTGTTCCAGCTCTTCCCCTTGGTCAGCTCGTAGGTGTTCGCGTCGTCCCGATTGCCGCCGAGGACCAGGACCGAGTCCGGACCCCGGAAACCGTTGGGGAGGGCTACCGCGGAGCCGTAGATGCGCTCGGGGTTGCAGCCCTCACCGTTGCCGTCCCTGGTGTCCTTGCAGGGGACGTTGGGCCGGTCCGGCAGCTTCGCGCGCGTCTCCGTGTCCAGGTCGAAGACGTACTGTTCGTCGAGCATCCGGCCGAGGCCGTGGACTTTGCCGTCGCGCAGCGTGAACAGGTGCGGATAGTCCTTGGTGAAGGGCGCCCGGGCGCGAAACGTGTCGACCGGTACGTTCGCGGGCACGTCGCTCTTCTGCCACGGCACGGGGTGCGACCTGGCGGGGAAGCGCTCGACGACGGGTGTGGGGGTGCCCCAGCCGAGCTCCGACTGGCCAGACATGATGAGCAGCCGGCCGTCGGGGCCCTCCACGACTCCGGGGTACCACCGGCCGACCGACATGTCCGCGTTGCGGTGCCAGGTCTCGGTCCAGGGGTCGAAGACGAGTGACAGCTTGGCACCGCTGCCGCCGTTGCCGCCCAGGTTGCCTCCGAACACCCCCAGCATGCCGTTGGGCAGAAAGGCGTGGCCGGAGCAGAAGAACGGTGCCGGGCGCGCCTCGTTCTTGCCGTCCGGCATCACGACCATCGGCGGGGGGACGTTCTTGAACGCGTCGCGTCCCGTGCCCTTGGCCGGATCCCACAGGTAGGCGCGGCCGGCGTTCTCCTTGCCGATGACGTCGGTGGGGGCGGTCTCCTTCTGGGGGTTGTCCTCGACCGGTTCGAAGGAGAAGAGCAGCACCTTGCCGGTGGGCAGCATGGCGATGTGGTCGCCGTAGTCCGGTGAGGGGAAGTACTCCGCGAACCGGCCGAACTTCTCGGGTGCGTACCGCTTGTTGGTCTCCGCCTGGGACTCGGTCAGCTCCTTCAGCCTCGCCGTGCGGGTCGACTGGGGGTACTCGCCCAGCGCCTTGGCCGTGACCCGGAGACGGGCGTGCTCCTTCGCGTGCGCCTCGCCCAGGGTGGCGGCCTCGTCGTCTCTCATCTCCTTCTTGACCTGCCGCTCGGTCACACGGACCTTCTCGGATTCGCCCGCGTCGGTGCCTTCGCTGTGATGGGCACCGTCATGTGCGTACGCGGATGGCGCGGTCAGCACCGTCGCGGCGGTTACCGCGCAGACGACTGCGCGCGCCAAAAACGCCGCAGAAACTTTTTGTGGGGACATGGTTCTCCTTGCCGTCCGAGGGCGTGAGGGAACGGAATGCAGTGAAGAGAAAGCGGAAAGGTGGAGCGGAGAATCCGAAACGGAGAATCCGAAACGGAGAATCCGAAACGGAGAATCCGAAACGGAGAACGCGAAGCAGGGAACGCGTAACGCGGGACTCGAAACAGGGCACGTGAAACCGGGGAGAGAAAGGCGAAGGTGAACGAGCCCGGCGGGCATGCCTGAAGGGGCATTACCCAGCCTTTCCATCAATCGGCCCGCAGTAACATCCGAAAACGCTTGCGAGTCGTCACTCACTCCTTGCGCAGGAGTGTGTCACTACGGCTCAGTTGGTGGTGAATCGAGGCATCGGGGCAGGTGAGTGGGTGCGTGACGACCATGCGCTCCGCCATACAGGTGAACCCTGGGGGTTTTTATGGGGTCGATTAGAGCGCTTCCCTATCGTCAATTTCGACGGGGCAGCAGGAGTCGACATCGTTCCGCCGAATTCTCCGGAGGAAGTGCACGCATGGCCACAGCAACGACCGACCCCCACAACCTTTTCCTGCGCGAGGACGCCGAGACTCAGGGCGACGTGCTCGCCGGGTTCAAGAAAGACCACATGCAGCTGCTGTTCCTGCGGTTCGAGAGCCAGGAAATGGCTCGTACCTGGTTGAAGCAGTTGCGGCCGCTGATCGCCACGACCAAGCAGGTGGCGACATTCAACAGGGAGTTCTCCCGGGCCCGCTCGTACTCGGGCGGCGACGACCCGCGGAACCTGAACGCGCTCTGGTACGGCCTCAGTCTCACCTTCGAAGGCCTGAAGTTCCTCACCGGCCACAACCCGCTGCCCGGCGTCGACGGCAACAGCACCGACGGCCCGCTCAAGGCCTTCGTCGAGGGGCCGGCCAAGCGGGCGGCGGTGCTCGGTGACACGGGTCAGAACGCCCCGCAGAACTGGCTCTTCGGCAACTTCGGCGACGGACGGGTCCACGCGGTGCTCACCCTCGCCGCCGACCAGGCGCACGTACTGCGGGCCACTCTCGGAGACGTCCGGCAGGATCTCGCCCGCGCCGAGATCGTCACCGTCTACGAGCAGGAGGGCGCCACCCTGGAAGGCCCCCGCCGGGGCCGTGAGCACTTCGGCTTCAAGGACGGTGTCAGCGAGCCGGCGATCAAGCACCTCGATGAGCCCGACCCGGAGAACCCCGTCTACGAGAAGGGCCATCCCGGCACCATCCTCGTCAAACCCGGCGAGTTCGTCGTTGGGCTGGAGCGGGAGCGCCCGCACCCCCTGCCGTACCCGGAGTGGGCGCAGCACGGCTCTTTCCAGGTGGTGCGCCGGCTGGCCCAGGACGTCCCCGGCTGGTGGGCCGGCGTGGCCGCCCAGCTGAAGGTGCTGAAGGAGGCGAAGGGTGCGCCCCCGGAGGCCACGACCGAGTGGCTGGCGGCCCGGCTCGTCGGACGCTGGCGCTCCGGAACTCCGGTGGCGAAGTGCCCGCACGCGGACATGTCGTACAACGCGGAGTCGTCCAACGACAACCTGATCTCGTTCAGGGACGACCCCAGGGGAACGACCACCCCGCTCTGGTCACACCTGCGCAAGACCAACCCCCGCGACGGCTTCCCCGACCGGGACAAGAAGGGAGAGTTCCACCCGGACACCAAGTTCAACCACCGCCGGATCATGCGCCGCGGCATCCCGTACGGCCTGCCGTTCGACCCGTCCGCCTCGGCGCTCAACGGTCCGGACGGGCCGCGCGGCCTGGTGTTCGTCTGCTATCAGGCCGATCTCTTCCGGCAGTTCGAGTTCATCCAACGGGACTGGATGAACGACGAGACGTTCCCCAAGCCCAACCCCGACACCCACCACGAGCAGGTGGACCCGGGCCCGCTGCCCAACGGCGCCGACCCCGTGGCGGGCGAGGAGACGGTGGTCTGCTGGGAGCGCCCCCAGGGTGGCGAGCCGGTCGCGCTGAAGTTCGCCCAGTTCGTACGGACCGAGGGGGCGGTGTACGCCTTCGTGCCGTCGGTCTCGGTCATCGACCAGCTGGCCGAGGGCCGGATGAACACCAACATGGTCGTCTCGGGCCTGACGATCTTCACGGTCAACAGTTTCGACAACACCGAGCGTGACACGGTCGACTCGGGCACGGTGCGGCTGGTGCTCCGGGACGACGGCAACCTCGTGGTCATCGACAACAGCAACGACAGGATCCTGTGGGCCACGGACACCGCCAACCCGGCCGGCGCGAAGACACAAGCCAGGTTCCAGGACGGGGAGTTCTTCGTCTGCACCGTGAAGGAGCGCAACCAGATCGACCAGAAGCTCTGGACCTCCGGCACCGCGGGCCGACCAGAGGCGAAGCTCGTCGTCCAAGCGGACGGCAACGTGGTGATCTACCACCATGGTGAGGCGATCTGGCACACGGACACGGCACTGCGCTGAGACCCACCGCGCGCGTCGGCCCCCTCGGCAGCCCACCCGCCCCACCAGGGGCGGGTGGGTTCAGCGTCGGCCCGCCGGGACCGTCAGTCCGTCGGACCGAGGAGGCAGCAGTGCTGCCGTTCCGGCGCGACCGGCGGACGTATCTCGGCGGTAGGGAAGAGCGATCTCGCGTGGTCCGGACTCCACAGCACGTCGTACCGCCCGCACGGGCCGATGGGGGCGCGGGCGTCGAACAGCAGGGTGTGGTCCACGACCGCGCACCAGGGCGCCTCCTGCGCGTGCTCGACGGCGGCGTCCAGGTGCGCCGGAACCGGCCGTGGCTCCGACGTGCTCCCCAAGGAGCGGCTGTTGAGCCGCCACCGCACGTTGGACTCCTGTCCCTCGCCCCGTGGCGCCCAGTTGGGGGCGATGAAGGTGAAGGCGAGCACCCCGCCGTCGGCCAGCAGTGACCGCAGCGCACGCACGAGTTCCACGGTCTCGTGGTCCGGTGTGTGGGTGAAGACGGAGTAGGCGAGGACGTAGTCGAAACGCGGCGTCAGTGCGGGCGGGTCAAGCCCGGGGACCCCGCCGGGATGGAACTGCGGGTTGTACCGGTCGTAGAAGATCCAGTGCGCCTGCGGTCGGCGTCGGCGTCCCTCCTCGATCGCGGTCCGGGACACGTCCACGCACCAGTACAGCGACGGCTGGACGCGGCCCGCGGCCTCCTCCAGGAACGTGCCGACGTTCCCGCCGAAGTCCAGCACCCTGCGCCCGGACCAGTCCGGCCGGCCGAGTTGGGCATCGAAGTAGGCGAACTGGCCGGTCTTCGTCGAGATGGAGGACACCCGCCGGGGCCGGGCGTCGCCGCGGCGCGGAAGGGGCTGCCGTCCGGGAAGGGTGCTCACCAGGTGACGGGAAGGGCGGCGACGGCCTGGATGCGCTGGTGCTCCTTCCAGCCGGCGGACGCTTCGGGCGCCGCCGGCCGCAGGTTCGGAAAGCGGGCGAGCAGCGAGGTGAGGGCGATCCGCAGTTCCGCCCGCGCCAGATGGGAGGCGAGGCAGCGGTGGATGCCGTGGCCGAAGGCCACATGCGGATTGGGGTCACGGCCCAGGTCGAGGCGCTCGGCGTCGGTGAAGACGTCCGTGTCGTGGTTGGCGGAGTTGATCGAGACGACGACGGACTCTCCGGCACGGACGGTGATCCCGGCGATGTCCACGTCCTCGGTGGCCACCCGGATCTGACCGTCCCTCAGCACCAGGTGATACCTCAGCAGTTCCTCCACCGCTCCCTCCACGAGCGCGGGGTCCTCCCGCAGCCGTGCGAGGTCGGCGGGCCGGCGCAGCAGTGTGCCCAGGGCGGAGGCCAGGACGGCGGTGACGACCGTGTGGCCCGCGAACAGCAGACTGACGCCGACGCCGGTCAACTCGGCGTCGGAGAGCGCACCGTGCTCGTCGTGAGCGGTGACCAGGCTGCTGAACAGATCGTCGCCGGGCGCCGCGCGCCGGGCGTCCATCAGGGCGGCCAGGTAGTCGCACATTTCCCGCTGAGCCGCCGTGATGCGCTCCAGGGGGCCCTTGCCGTTCATGGTGTCCGCCAGGGTCAGGATCCGGTCGCTGTCCCCGGCCGGGACGCCCAGCCAGGCGCAGATCACGGCCACGGGCAGGGGGCGCGCGAAGTCGGCGACCAGGTCGGCGGGCGGGCCGGTCTCGGCCAGGGTGTCGAGCAGACCGTCGGTGATCTTCCGGATCACCGACAGCGACCGGTGGACCTGCCGCGCCCTGAACTCCGGCATGACCAGCCGCCGCAGCCGGGCGTGGTCCGGCGGCTCGGTGTCCCGGAGGAGGGTGACACCGGACGGGAAGGGGGTGGTGAACAGCCGGGGCGCGTCGGGCCCGGTGTGGGCGGTGACGCTGAAGCGCCGGTCACGCAGTACGTGACGTACGTCCTCGTACCGGGTCACCAGCCACACCTCGTGTCCGCTGGCGACGACCACACGGGTCGCCGGTTCGTTCTCGCGCAGATGGGCCAGCCTCTCGAACACCTCGGCGTGGTCACGGGTGTCGAAAGGAAAAGCCACGGGCGGGCTCGGGACGGGCATCGAAGCCACTCCTCACGCGACTCAGGGTTTGTGGAAGGACGGGTCGTGGTGCTCACCGAGTGCGGCACGGCCGATGGTGGCGAGGATGTGGTCGTCGTTGTCGTGGCGCTGGTAGAAGGTCAGGTCGCGCAGGATCCGCTCCACCGGGCTGGGGCGGACCAGGCTGCGGGCACCGCAGGCACGGATGCAGTGGTGCACGGTCTCCTCGGCCAGGTGCTCGATGACATGGCGGGCCTTGCTGCCGGCGATCCTGGCCTCGTCCGCCCGGCCCTCGTCCCACAGCGCGGCGACATGGCGCAGCCACAGACGGGCCGTGTCCACGTTGACCGCCATGCTGCCCGCCCGCTGCCGGACGTACGGGTCGGCCCCCTTGTCCTGCTTCTTGATGTACGCCAGCCCGTAGGCGCACGCGGCCTGGGCGGCGCCCAGGAAGCTGGAGGCGTAGTGGGGGACGAAGGCGGCCTGCCACTGTCCGGTGAGATAACTGCCGGGCGGGCCGATAAGGCGGTCGCGGGGGATGAACGTGTCGTTGAACCGCACCATGTGGCTGACCGTCGCGCGCATGCCCACCGGGTCCCACCACGCACTGTCGACGGTCACGGTCGGGTCGGACAGATCGCAGGCGAGCATGAGCAGTTCGCTGCCCGCGATCCCGCCGCCTGCGGCTGCCGGGACGTTCGGGGCGGGCCGCGCGTGCCGGGCTCCGCCGGGTCCGGCCGGGTCGACGAACAGGATGGCCCACTGGGCGCCGGTGGCGCTGGTGGCGAACGCCTTCGTGCCCCGTACCGTCCAGCCGCCCTCGACCGGGGTGAGCACGGTGCCGAAACGGCTGGTCTCCCCGGGCTTGGGGGCCCGGGGCTCGCCGCTCCAGGCCACCCACTTCTCCCCGCGCTCGACCACGCCCGCGAACCAGCGCCGCTTCTGCTCGGGCGTTCCCAGGGCGTCGATGAGCACCAGGGAGTTGGCGTGCCCCTCCCAGCAGCGCGCCAGTGACAGATCGGCCGAGGCGAGGGTGGTGGTCAGTTCCCACAGGGGCAGTGTGTTGCGCTGCTGCGGGCCCAGGCCCAGTCCGCCGTACTCGCGCGGTACGGCGGCCGCCAGCAGACCGGCCGTGAACAGGTCGTCGAAGTCCTCGGCCGGGAAGGCGGCCCTGCGGTCGTAGTCGTCCGCGCGGGCGGAGAACGTCTGCGTGGCCAGCTTCTCCGCGCGGTCGAGGGCGACTTGGTCTCCGAGGACCGGACCGTGCGGATGGTGAGGGCCGTGCGCCAGGTCGGCGGTCATGGGAGAGGTGCCCCTTCCGGTGGTTCGGACGGCTGGGGGAGTCCCGGACGGTAGTAGTGGGCCCGGTACATCACAGGCGGCACCCGCTGGTCGTCGGGGTGGGCCGTGTGGATGTCGATGGTCAGCAGGCCGCGGTTGAGATAGCCGCACAGGACGGCGGCCCGGACGCCGAGCCGCCCCTCGGCGAGGAAGCCCACGGCCGGGCCGTCGCCGCCCGCGTCGACCAGTGGTGTGGCGGCGAGTGCGGTGTGGGTGTCGGGGACGCCGGGGCCGCCCTCGGCGATACTCAGCGCGAGCCGGCCCTCGTCCTCCACGGCGTCGACGAGCCGGATGCCGGTGGCGGTGGTGTCGAAGTTGACCCAGCCGCCGGTGAGGTCGCCCAGGCCGGTGTGCGGTGCCGTCATACGGCCTCCTCCGCCCGGTGGAAGAACGAGCGGGTCCACTCGCCGGGGCCCCCGCCGTCGAGGGGCACGCTGGAAGCGGTGGTCACCAGGATGCCGGTCTTGTAGTAGGCGGACAGGACGGTGCGGAGGTCGCCGAGTTCGTAGACGGCGCAGAAAGACCAGGCCACGGATGGCGCGCCGGGCGCGGTGTAGACGGCCGCCGGTGCCTCGCCCCAGTCGCGCGGCTGCCGGCCCGCCGGGGAGCGGCCGGCCGCCGCCGGGCTGCCGAGGGCCCGTACGGACAGGCCCTTTCCGCACTCGGCGACGGTCAGCCGGAGCGGGCCCTTGGACACCGCTCCACGGTCGGTGTTGAGCCAGTCGCCCAACAGGGCCGATACGTCAGGGCCCTCCGGTGCGGGCGGCTCGGCCGATGACGGCGTACCTGCCGTCGAGCGGATGGTCATGACCTGGTCTCCTTCCCCAGAGGTTCACCCTGCGGTCTTCCGACAGGGGTGTCCTGGCCGTGTCATGGGCCGGGTGCCAGTCGTAGGCCGTCGGCCGGCCCGAGGGAGGCGCCGGTGCCGGTCTGTCCGGGCGGGCCGACCGCCCGGGACCGCGCACGGTCGGCGCACAGGGCGCGCAACGGCACTTCGGGAGGGATCCGATGCCCCGTCAGCAGCCGGAACTGCTCCTGGACCTCGACGAGCAGCACCTCCCAGCCGTCGATGCCCAGCAGCCCGCGGGCGCGCGCCGCCTCCATCAGCGCGCTGGGCGGGTCTCGGTACGCCATCTCCAGCACGGTGGCCTCGGGGTCGGCCGTGGCGACGTGGAAGGGCGGCCGCTCCACCAGCGGTGTGGCCTGTACCAGTACGCCGTAGCCGGCGGCGCTGAACTCGGACAGCGGTACGTACGGGACGCGCATGCGCCGTGCGCAGTCCCGGCCCCGTGCCTGTCCCCGGTTGACGAGGGTCACCTGAGCCCCTGCCTCCAGCAGGGCCAGGGCGACCGCTCGCCCGGCCCCGCCGCATCCGACGACCGCCGCCCGAAGGCCCGCCGGGTGGATGCCTGCCCGGGCCAGGGTGTGCAGAGCCCCGACCGTGTCCGTGGTGTCGGCCCGCCACAGCCCCTCCTCCTGCCACAGGAGGTTCGCCGCACCGCACTGCCGGGCAGTCGGGCTCGCCACGTCCGCCAGCCCGAGGGCGGTCTCCTTGTGGGGGGCGGTCACGGTCAGCCCCCGCACGGGCAGTCCGCTGTCCTCGCCGAAGCGGACCGCGGCCCGCCAGAACGGCGCCAGAGTCTCCGCCTGGAACGGGAGATACAGCGCCGGTATGCCCAGCGTGCGCAGCGCGGCGTTGTGCAGGCGCGGCGACAGCGAACGCCCCGGGTTGCGGCCCGCGATGCCGAAGAGGCCACGCAGCCGGGGCAACTCGGGCAGCCCGTAGTCGGTCACCAGTTGCTCGACGCTCGGCATGCCGTCCGGGCCCGGTGCCGAGACCCGGCCGAACACCACGGGCGCGCCCAGCCAAGGGGCCAGAACGCGGGTCCAGGTGCCGGCCGGTCCGGACGCGAACGCGGTGACATCCCCGCGCCCGAGGCCGGCCAGCAGCGAAGGAGCCGCCGTGACGCCGTCCTCCGGCGCATGCTGTGGCCGCGCGCCCAGGGAGCGGACGTCGAGGAGGTACAGCGCCGCGGATACGGCCTGCAGCGCGGCGAACCGCCCCCGCAGCGCGGCGTGGCCGTCTGTGCCCTGCCCGGCGTCCTGTCCGGTCGGAAGGGTCCCGTGCCATGAGACACGGCGCCGTCGGGCGGGCACGGCGGCCAGCAGCTCCGGCCGCGCCAGATCGTGGGGCCACTCCAGATCGACCACGTCGTAGTGGTCGGCCGCGCGCAGCAGACGCGTGAACCGCTCGACCGGGACGAGGTCGCGGCCCTCGCCCCGCGCACGGGTGCGCAGACAGTACGTCAGGGTGCCCGTGAAGTGCTTGCGCAGCTGGGCGGGATCGGGGTCGCCGAGCAGGTCGGCCCGTACTTCCAGGGAATCGGCCACCCCGTCGAGGGAGCGCAGACGAGTGCTGTCGAGGTCGTCGGGTTCGGTGGCCACAGCCACCAGTCGGGCCCGGCGCACCGCACCAGAGCGGACGCTGCTCCGATCGGTCAGCTCCAATGAACGTACTCCTCCAGTCGAGCCCGTGTCGGGACGAACCGGTTGACCGGGGCCGCCTCGTCGGGGTATCCGACGGCCATGGTGCAGACGATGATCCGGTCGGCGTCGATGTCCAGCTTCCGTCGCAGCGCGTCCGCGTAGCCCACGACGCTGAACTGCGGGCAACTGCCGAGTCCTCGGGCCACCAGGCCGAGCATGACGTTCTGCAGGAAGAGTCCGGCTTCCAGGAACGTCCCGGGTACCGCGTCGCCGGAAACGTGGCAGACCAGGGCGGCCGGCGCGCCGTAGAAGCGCAGGTTGTCGCGGAAGTGAGCCCGGGCGGCCGAGGCGTCGTCGGGGGCGTGACCTTTGGCGCACAGCACTCCGGACAGGGCCGTGCGGGCGCGTTCGGCCGCGGTGTCGTCGAGCGTGGGCGTCCGGTTCGGGCAGTCCGGCCGTGGACGCTCTCCGCGGTCGAAGCCCTCGCAGAGCGTGCGGGTCAGCGCGTCCAGCGGGCTGCCGGTCACCACCGTCATCCGCCACGGCTGGACATTGCGGCTGGAGGGCGCCTGACCTGCGGTGAGAAGCACCTCGGCCAGAACGTCCCGGGGGATTGGCCGTTCGAGGAAGGCGCGCTTGCAGTGGCGGGACGCGATCAGGGACAGGCCGTCGTACGGCGGGCCGCTGCCCGCGACGCCGTCGTACGTCACGGCCTCCCTCGCCGGGTCCTGGTACCCGGGCTCGTCATGGACCGTCATGGGTGACTCCCTCCCTCGCGCCTCGACCGAGCCCGGCAGTGCGGACGTCGGGTCCGGGATCACAGTCCAGGAACTCGTGCAGACGGGTGCGGACCAACTCCTGGATGCGGCCGGCGCACTGGAGGTAGACCTCGGGTGGCTGCCCCTCGGGGTTGGGGACGTCACCGTGCGGGTCCAGGCAGAGAGTGCGGCTCTCCGCGTCGGGCGCCAGGGCGACCACCGCGTCGCGGTGCGAGCGCGTCATGCAGTAGATGACAGAGCTGTCGCGACACAGCCGGGGGGTGATCGGCCGCGCCCGGTGCCGGCGGGGGTGTACGGGGCCGGGCACCCGCCGTATGCCGAGCTCGGCCAGAGCGGTCCGGGCGGCGGGGACCAACGGTGCTCCGGGCCGTGCGGGGGAGACTCCCGCACTGGCGAAGCGCACGCCCCGCGCGCCGGCCCCCGCCTGCCTGGCATGGGCACGGGCGATGACCTCCGCCATGGGCGAGCGGGAGGTGTTGCCACCGCAGACGAACAGCACCCGCCGGGTGGGTGTGTCGTGTTCCCGCCACCAGGACACCGCCGCCGGGTAGGACAGGGACGCCATGGCGGTGACGATGAAGACGAGCGCGAGAAGCTGAGCGTTCCCCGGCACCGGGAGCCCGGCCAGCCCTGCGAGGGCGTACGAGGCGACGAGGCCGGACAGCAGACTGGCGCACCGGTTGGCCGGGACACACCAGGTGTACACGCGGGGATCGAGGTAGATCAGCGTGCCGAAGACGAACAGCACCTCGTAGGCCATGCCGATGCCGACGGCCGCCCAGGCGGTGGGAGTGCCGAGGAAGGTGGTGAACCCGGTGCGTAACTCCGGTTGCCCGGCCAGGGCCGCTGACGCCAGGATGCCGACCAGGAAAACGGGCGCGGCTGCGTGCTCCTCCACGAAATAACGGCGATCGGTTTCCTTCACTCCGGTCTTGGCCACGCGGCTCATGATCTCGAACCGCCCCACGTACCCCACGAGATAAGTGAGCACACTCAACACCGTCGCCACGGTGAGGTGATAACTGGCCACATCGCCGAGAGCCACCGAAACAGCCAGCAGACTGAAAGCCAGTCCGGCCCACGCCGAACCGGGAACCTTCCGTTTGCGCGCCGAGTCGACCAGTGGGGAAAGGATGAGTACACCCCCGCGCATAAGAAGCAGCACGAGAAGGATGGAGACACCGGCGAAGGTGAAATTCAGCGTTGTGGTGGCGATGATGAGCGAGGTGAAGAATCCCGCCAGCAGCGTTGCCCGTACCGGTGTGCGGACGCGGCCCGTCCCGGGAATCTCACGCTGCCGTGCGTAGCGCCACCAGCCGCTAGCCATAAGGAAGAGTGGCATCACGGCGAGTTGGCCAAGGGCGGCGGCCGGCAGTAGCACCAGACCGTCGACCGGTTCCCCGGCCAGCGGCGAGACCCCGCTGGACACCGCCTTCACGAGTATGGCGTAGGGAATATAGGCAAGAAAGTATCCGAGTGCGAGCCAAGCCATTCGCGTGACCCTCCGGGAGTTCCCCAGCAGTCATGCCGGTATTTCTCGGCGAAATATGCGGAAGAACTGTGTCGAAGATTTACGTCCCCGCCGGTCCATGCGTCGATCAATGCGCCGACCTTGACGAGTGTGCAGGGATCCCGTGTCCTGCGCAAGAGCCCCGCCTTCTCCGATCTGCAGGAAGGTTTCATTCAGGACACGGAAATCGGCGTATTATCTGACGTCGCATGGGCGCCCGATTTCTCTGTTATGGCGTGCGCCCCTCTGTGCGCCGGTCGAATGCGTCCATTCTCTGCTCGTGCTACTTGCGTGCCTGCTGGAGGGCCCGTAAAGAGCGGAAAAGGAACGTGGTACTCAGGTGGAGATCGAGGCGTCCGGTGGTCTGACTGAGTGGTGAGCCATGGCCGGCCGGGCGGAGCGAGGCCTGGTTGCGTGGAAGAGGGCGGCGGCCGGAACCCGCTCAGTGTTGGCGGCCGGCGGCCGGCGGTTGGCGGTTGGCGGTTGGTCGGCAGGGGGCTCCGCTGAGACGCCCCCTTTCCACGCCCCCTTTCCACTGGAATCGGGGAGGAACGTCAGAACCGTTGACGCGCACTCGCCTCACCTCTACCTTCTGATCGATTCACCGAACTGGGTTCGAAATATCGATCACATGGTGTTGTACGTAGAGGTCCTCCCACCCGCCGGTCCTCCCGCTCGGCGCGGCCACTCACCCGCCCCCGCACGCACTCTGGAGAGCACATGAGCGCAAGTCCCAGCCCCGGTTCCCACCCGTCGCGCCGACTGTTCCTCGGCATGGCCGCGACCGTGCCGCTGGCCGTGACCGGAACGCTGACCGTCGGCGCACTGCCCGCCTACGCCGCGGACTCGGCCTACGTCATGGGTTACTTCACCGAGTCCACGACCATGCTCGAGGCCGACTATGGCCTGCACCTGGCGGTGAGCACCGACGGACTGCGCTGGATGCCGCTGAACCAGAACAACCCCGTGGTCACCCCCACCGAGGGCGCGGGCGGTCTGCGTGACCCGTTCATCATGCGCAAGCAGGACGGCACCTTCGTCGTGCTCGCCACGGACCTCAAAGGCACCGACTGGAACTACAACAGCCAGTACATCCACGTCTGGGACTCCGCGGACCTGCGCACCTTCACCGGCTACCGCCGCGTGAAGCTGCACGACATGGTCACCCACAGCTGGGCGCCGGAGGCATTCTGGGACGCCGGCCGCGGCCAGTACGGAATCATCTACTCGTCCGTCAACTCCAGCGGACACAACGTGATCATGGTCAACTACACCACCGACTTCCGGACGGTCACCTCCCCGCAGGTCTTCTTCGACCCCGGCTACGACATCATCGACGGCGACCTCGCCGTGGGCGTGAACGGGGTCAACTACCTGTACTACAAGAGGGACCAGAAGCTCGTCGGCGCGCGGTCCACCACCCTCGCCCCCGGCAGCTTCACGCCCTTCAGCACCCCGGTTGCCCACGGCGGCACCGAGGCCCCGACCCTGGTGAAGTCCCTGACCTCCAGCACCTGGTACCTGTGGGGCGACACGTACACGCCCAACGGAGTCTTCTACGTCTGGCAGAGCAACGACCTCGCCGCCGGCACGTGGACCGCACTGGACCAGCGCGCCTACACCCAGCCCCTCAACTCCAAGCACTGCGCCATCGAGACGATCACCACGACCGAGTACAACAACCTCGTGGCGAAGTGGGGCTCACCCGCCTGGAACCGGCTGAAGTCCTACAACTACCCGGCCCGCTACGTCCGCCACGCCAACTCCGTCGGCCGTATCGATGCCTACCCGTTCGACCCGTACCCCGACTCGCAGTGGAAGCTCGTGCCCGGCCTGGCCGACAGTGCGGGTGTGTCCTTCCAGTCGGTCAACTACCCCACCCGCTATCTGCGCCACTACAGCTACAACCTGCGACTCGACGAGAACGACGGCACCTCGACGTTCGCCGCCGACGCCACGTTCTACAAGACCGCCGGCCTGGCCGACGCCTCCTGGTCGTCCTTCCGCTCGTACAATTTCCCGACCCGCTACATCCGGCACACCGACTACGTCCTGCGTATCGACCCGATCTCCACCACCACCGAGAAGGCCGACGCCACCTTCTTCGTCGGCTACTGACGGGCGACTGACCAGCCGGACGTCATGCGGTGGCACTTCGGGACCACGCGGGGGCGGATTCCCCGGCCCCGAAGTGCTGCCGCAATTCGATTGGTGCCGTGTCGAAGACGCCCTACTGTGGCGCGGTGACGACTCAGGTGATCATTCTCAACGGTGGTTCCAGCTCGGGTAAGTCCGGGATCGTCCGGTGTCTGCAGGCCGTACTGCCCCATCCGTGGCTGGCGTTCGGGGTCGATTCGTTCGTCGACGCGATGCCCGCGCGGATGCGGGCGTCGGACGAGGGAATCACGTTCGCCCCGGACGGCCGAGTGAGCGTCGGAGCGGACTTCCGGGCGCTCGACGCGGCCTGGATCGAGGGCATCGCGGCAATGGCCCGTGCCGGCGCCAGGGTCATCGTCGACGACGCGTTCCTCGGCGGCGCGGCATCCCAGGAACGGTGGCAGAAGGCTCTCGGCGGACTGGACGTGCTGTGGGTCGGCGTCAGGTGCGAGAGTGCGGTCGCCGCAGGCCGTGAGGTCGCACGAGGAGACCGCGTCCAGGGAATGGCCGCGTTGCAGGCGGATGTGGTGCACCAAGGAGTGACCTATGACCTGGAGGTCGACACGACGCACACCGAATCCCTGATGTGTGCGCGGGCCATCGCCGCCCATGTCGGCTGATCGACGGAGCCGCACCCTCGGTCAGTGTGTGAGCCCCAGAACGAGCACCCAGCCACAGCCGGCTCGAGTCGGCACGGTCTTCCTGTGAAGTGGCAGTGAAGATTCGGGACTTGGGGGTATCCGGGGACATACGTCCGGACTTCACGGGCGTCACACAACACGGCATGGCCGGCGCAAGGACCGGCCGGAAGGGCGGAAACATGGTGGTAGCCAGGACGCGGACCACTTGTGTGCTCGGTGCGCTCCTCGGGGGCGCGCTCCTTGTCTCCGGGTGCGGAGACGATTCCTCCGACGACGCCTTCTCGGGGCAGAAGGCCGATGACATCGCGGCCAAGGCAGTTGCCGCCACCGACAAGGCGTCCTCTGTCCACATGAAAGGGACCGCCAAGGTCAAGGGGGCAAGCACAGTCGGACTCGACATCCGAGTGGACGACCAGGGCAACTGCACCGGAACCATCAGCGGCGACGGCGCCCGGGCCCAGTTGTTACGCAGTAAGGGCGGCGACGTCCTGATCAAGGGCGACCGTGCCTTCTGGACCAACTCGGCGCGCGCGGGCGGCGGTGACGCCAAGCAGGGCGAGCAGCTCGCCGGCAAGTTGGCGGGCAAGTGGGTCACCGCTCCCGCGGACGGACCGGACGCCGCCTTCTGCGACAAGAAGCGGTTCTTGGCCTCCATGGACCAGGACAAGACCGAACGGCAGGGGATGAAACGCGGGACAGAGACCGAGGTCGATGGCGAGGATGCCCTCACCCTGGAGAAGGAGCAGGAGGGCAACCGCATCAGCATGCATGTCGCCACCGAGGGGGAGCCCTACATCCTGAAGGCCGCGACCGCGGGCTCCGAGGACAGCACCATGACCTTTGACGACTACGGCGAGAAGGTCAAGGTGCAGCCGCCGTCCCAGGACGAGATCGTCGACCCGGCGGACACGCAGGCATAACCACCGGGCTCCACTTCCCTTGACCGAGGATGCGCTCGGGGGCGCAGCCGCGCCCGCACACAACGAAGAGGCGACCGTCGCGGCGCATGCGTTCGCGGTACGGCGCTCATGTGCCAGGTGCGTCGAGGCTGTCCACCTCCTGGGCGGCCTCGCGTGCTTGTCGTTCGGCGCGGGCCAGGGCGTCGGCCGCCGCCTGCCGCCGTTCCTCGGCTTCCTGTTGCTCCTGCTCGGCTTGCTGGAGGGTTTCGCTTGCCTGTTGCAGTTGTTGTTCGGCCGCGGCCACTTGTCGACGGGCCTGGACCTGACGGTCCCGCGCTCGTTTCAGCTGCGCATCCGCGTCCGACTCGGCTGTGCGTTGATGACGGAGATGCTGCTCGGCCGCTTTGGCCGCCTTTCGCGCTCGGGTCAGTTCCTCCTGTCGGCGGCGGCGCCGGTCGGCGAGTTCGTCCTTCGCCTTGGGCCGCGCCGACGGCTGCGCGGCCTTTCCCTGGGACCGCTGGGACGGCTTGGGAGGCCTGGACGGCGGGCCGGCCGCCGCGGGGGTGGCGGTGGGAAACGTCGATGGCGGGACGAGAGCGGATGTCAGGCGGCCGGTGGCCCACTGGTCGGCCGCGTCCTGGTCGGCGAGTACGGCGCGCAGGGTGGCTTCGACGTCCTGCTGAGCGGTGTCCGACAGCCGGTGACCGGCGTTCCGGGCGAGCTGTGCGGTCTGCCGGGACAGGGCGGAGACGACACTGCGGCGCTGCTCCGAAAGCTCCTTGACCCCGTCGGCGTCCAGGGTCTGGTAGGCGTCGCGCAGCGCCTGCCCCAGCTCGAGGAAGCGCCGGCTCTCGTCCGGCTGGGAGCGCAGCAGCAGGTTGGCCGCCCAGGCCGCGAGGGTGGGGCGGCGGGCGGCATGGATGCGGCGGGCATCCTCCACGTGGCCGCCGGTCCTGGCGGCGGCGGCAAGGACCTCCCGGCGGGCCACGAAGTCGGACGGCGCCGTCGCGTACAGCTCGTCCAGAGCGGCCTCCACGTCGTGCCCCGCGCCGCCCCGGCCGCTCTTACGCTGCATGCTTTTCAGGGTCCACCGAGCCCGGCCACCGCGCACCCCGGCAGGCAGTTGCTCTGCCCTCAGCCGCTGACCGGCACCCGAATCGGTGATCGTTTCGCTCAGTCGGTGTGCAGCTCTCGGACCCTGCCCGCTGCCAGATGGAGCTCGTACGGCCCCAGCAGTCGGCGGCAAGTGTCGCGACCAGCACTCCGCAGGTGCATGCCTGGTTCATCCCACCGTCCGCGCTGGGACCGCAGCATGCCATCCCGCTGCTCGGACGCCTGACGAGATCCCGGGCGTCCTCCGGGTGGAGGACGAAATTGCCCCGTGGGCCCGCCGAGGTGAGCGGGCCACGTTCGTCGTCCATCCATGGACCGTGCGGGTCTGCGGGTCCTCCGTCTCGGCCGGGACGAGGGACGGCCCCCACGGCTCCGTCTCGACCGCATAGCGGCCCCTGGGCATGGTCGCCGGGGCACGCCGGTCTTCCGCGGTCACCGGGTCCGGATTCGGGGCGGGGGCCTCGGGGACCGCAGACAGCACATGCAGCGTGCCTGTGCGTTCCTTGTCGCATTCCCGGCACGCGAACAACGTCATGACGGCTTCCTATCCCGTGAGGGCGCGGTCAGGGAGCCAACTGCGTGTTTCGCGCGGGCCCGTGCCATTCGAGGAAGAGGACGGTGGCGTCGTCGGAGAGATGGCCGTGGTGGTGGTCGAGGACGGCCTGCATGAGACGGCGCAGTGTCTCGGGGACGGGCAGCCCGTCGGCGTGGTGTCGGATGATGAAGTCGGTGAACCGGGCGAGGCCGAATTCACGGCCGCGCAGGTCGCGGGCTTCGGTGATGCCGTCGGTGTAGAGCAGCAGCCGGTCACCGGGCTGCAGTTGTTCGGTGCACAGCGTGACATCGAGTCCGAGACGGGTGCCCATGGGGTGTGCGGGCGGGCATCGCAGGGTGGTCGTCCAGCGGCCGTCACGGATCAGTACGGGGGGATGGTGGCCGCGGTTGACCCAGGTGAGGGAGCCGGTGGCGGCATCGAGGTCGGCGAGGATCCCGGTCACGTAGCGCTGGATGCCGAACTCCCGCAGCATGACCTGCTCGATGCGTTCGCTGATGGTCGCCAGGCCGGTGCCCTGGCGGCGGTCGGCCCGGCAGGAGGCGACCGCCAGGTTGGCGGTCAGGCCGGCGGCGGTGTCGTGGCCCATCGCGTCGAAGATCGCCAGATGGACGGTGTCGCCGGCCACGGCGTAGTCGAAGGCGTCGCCGGCGATGTCGTACGCGGGTTCCATCGCGGCCGCGATCACCACGTGACGGTTGGCGTGGGTCAGGGGAGGAGTCAGCTTCCACTGCATCTCGGCGGCGATGTTCATGGGACTGCTTCGCACCAGGCGCGCGTAGGAGTCGCTGAAGGGGCGTTTGCTGACCAGTAGGTGACCCATCAGTGACGCGAGGTGGCGTATCGCCGCGTCCGATCCGACGGCGGCCTCGACGCGGAGAACGGCCAGGCGTTCCGTGCCGTCCAGCACCGGCACCCAGTACACGTGGCGCCCACTGACGGACGCCGGGCCGGTCAGGGTGCGCGTGGACCGGAAGGCCCGCCCCGGCAGGGAGGAATCGACCGGGTACTCCTGGCCTCCTTCCCACGCGTCCAGGCCCCGCCCGGTCAGCTCCCGCAGCATCACCTGGCGCAGGTCGGCCACATAGAGCCGGGCGTCGTCGAGGCCGGCGGCGGAGGCGTGCTCAGTCAGAAGATCAGGCAGGTCCTCCAGCGCGGCCAGGTGCGCGGCGTCCAGAAGGCCGCCCAGCATCCGGGCTGTGCCGTCGCCGGTCATGATCACCGCCTTGGCCGCGTACCGCGAGGGTGGATACGCCGAGTCTCCCGCAACCAGGAGTTCATTCCCCGAACGGGAAAAACGACGGCCACCCTCCGCGTCGCGGGCAACGGCCCGTATCTCCCCCTCTGCCTTGCCCTGCCGCAGGCGGGGGACGGCCGGCACATCCCTCGGCGGACTTTCCAGTACGAAAGGGATGGCCGCTCATCTGTGATGAGCCTGCGACAGACGCTCGTCGCCGCGCTTACGCTTCGCTGTCCTGGGCACTTGGAGGTCATCACACGCCGCCGTATCCCCCGGTGAGGGACCGTACCCCGGGCGGGAAGGCGTTCAGGCATCCCAAGGAGCGACCGTGAGCATTCGTATCGGAGTGGAGGAGGAGTTCCACATCCTGGAGGTGGAGAGCGGGCTGCTCGTGCCGCGTGCCGACCCCGTACTGCGACGGCTTCCCCAGCGGAACTTCACGACCGAACTCCACCAGTCCACCGTGGAGTCGAACAGCGGAGTGCACGCGTCCTTGCACGACCTGTACGCCGACCTCACCAGAACCAGACGGCGGCTCGATGCCGCCGTCTCCTCACTGGGGCTCGCGGTGGTGGCCGCGGGAACGGCGCCGCTGGCACCCGGTGCCTCCGCGCACCCCACCGCCGACGCGCGGTACCTCCACATGGTCGAGGAGTACGGCAAGGTCGCCGACGAGCAGCTCATCTGCGGCGCCCAGGTCCACGTCGACATCCCCGACCGGGACACGGCGGTACGGGTGATGTGCGCGGTCTCTCCCTGGCTGCCCGTGCTCCTGGCGATGTCGGCCAGCTCACCGTTCTGGCAGGGATCCGACACCGGCTACGCCAGCTGGCGCACGCTGCTGTGGCAGCGCTGGCCGACCGCGGGCCCGGTCGGCTGCTTCGCGAGCGCGGCCGACTACGACGCCGCGGTGCGCGATCTCGTCCGGGCCGGGATCATCAGCGACGCCGGAATGATCTACTACGACATACGCCCGTCCGCGCATCTGCAGACGCTGGAACTCCGCATCTGCGACGCCTGCCCGCGCGTGGAGACCGTCGTGCTCATCGCCGGACTGTTCCGCGCTCTGGTGACCGAGGCCCGCGAGCGGCTTCGCACGGGCGAGGCACGGCCCTGCGAGGGACGGCACGAATGGCTGCGCGGCGCCGCCTGGCGGGCCGCCCGGTCCGGCCTCGAGGGCACCCTGGTCGACCCCGAGACCCACCGCGAAACACCTGCGCCGCAGGTCGTACGGAAGCTGCTCATGCGACTGCGCCCTGCGCTCGAGGCCCACGGGGACTGGCAGACCGTCGGGGCGCTGACCGAGGCGGCCCTCGCCGACGGCAGTGCCGCTCGCCGTATGCGCCGGACAGCCCAGGAAGAGGATCTGCTCGCCTGTGTCGACATGCTGATCGCCGAGACCCGAGGTGAGCGCAGGGGACGCAGGTCGGCACCCGCCCGCCGTAAGAACGGGCTCTCGTCCGGCAGCGGCATGACGGCCCCGCCTGTGGGATCCGGAACACCGGAGGCCATCGGCCGCTGAGGCACCGGTGAACGTCATGAGCCCAGCAGCGCACCCCAAGGCCTCGGGGGTGAGCCGCGTCCACTCGCGGCAGCCGGCCGTCGGCAGGCTGCGTTGCAGCAGCCGACGCGGCGAGGCCCCGGTGCCGCGGACCGGTCGCCTCCCCTCTCCGCAGCCGTACCGCATCCCATCCTTCACTCACCCGTCAGGAGGGCGTTCGTCATGTCCAGCAGCATCGCCCGGGTCGTGACCGGCAGGCGCGACCTGGGACCCCCGTTCCGGCACGCGGCCAAGGACGCGCGTGAGGGAGGCGGCCCGTCATGTGCGGTGTGAGCGGGGAGATCCGCTTCGACGGCCGGCGGCCCGATCTCGCGGCCGTCGAGCGCATGAGCGACCGGCTGGCCGCGCGGGGACCCGACGGCGAGGGCATCTGGACGCGGGGCGCGGTGGCGCTGGGACACCGACGACTGAAAATCATCGACCTGTCGGACCACGGAGCACAGCCGATGACCGACGCCGCGGGCGAACTCACCGGCGTCTTCAACGGCTGCGTGTACAACTACCAGGAGCTGCGCGAAGAGCTCCGGGGCCTCGGCCACCGCTTCACGTCGACGTCCGACACCGAAGTGGTGGTAAAGGCCTACCAGCAGTGGGGAACCGCCTGTGTCGAGCACTTCTACGGCATGTTCGCCTTCGCCCTCGTCGAGCACCGCACCGGCCGCCTGGTGCTGGGCCGTGACCGGCTCGGAATCAAGCCCCTGTACCTGGGCCGGACACCCGGCCGGCTCAGGTTCGCCTCCTCGCTGCCGGCCCTCCTCGCCGCCGGGGACGTGGACACCTCGCTCGATCCGGTGGCCGTCCACCAGTACCTGAGCTGGCACGCCACCGTGGCGGCGCCGCACACCGTCCTCCAAGGCGTGCGGAAGCTCCCCCCGGCCACCGTGCGCGTCATCGAGCCGGACGGCACCCACCGCGACCACCGCTACTGGCAGCCGCCCTACACGCGACAGGCGGAGTACGCCGGCATGGGCCCGGACGAATGGCGGGACGCCGTACTGGAGGCGCTGCGCACGGCCGTACGCCGTCGGATGGTCGCCGACGTACCGGTCGGGGTCCTGCTCTCCGGCGGTCTGGACTCCAGCCTGATCGTCGCGCTGCTGGTCGAGGAGGGCCAGCGCGACCTGATGACGTTCAGCGTCGGATTCGAGGCGGAGGGCGGGGAGGAGGGCGACGAGTTCCGGTACTCGGACCTGGTCGCCCGTGAGTTCGGCACCGACCACCGGCGGCTGATGGTTCCCTCCGACCGGGTGTCGACGGCGCTGGACGGGGCGGTCGCGGCGATGAGCGAGCCGATGATCAGCCATGACGTGGTCGCCTTCTATCTGCTGTCCGAGCAGGTGTCCAAGGACGTGAAGGTCGTCCAGAGCGGTCAGGGCGCCGACGAGGTGTTCGCCGGCTACCACTGGTACCCACAGCTGGCCGCTGTCGCCCGCGAGGAGGAACCGGACCGGTACGCCGAGACGTACTTCGACCGCCCCCATGCCGACCTCGCCCGGATCCTGCAGCCCCACATGCTGCCCCAGGACGACATCTCGGGCCGCTTCGTCAAGCAGCACATGGCGGCCCCGGGAGCGCAGACCGCCCTGGACGCGGCCCTCCGGCTCGACACCCACGTCATGCTCGTGGACGACCCCGTGAAACGGGTCGACAACATGACCATGGCCTGGGGCCTGGAGGCCCGAGTGCCGTTCCTCGACCACGAACTGGTGGAGCTGGCGGCGGCCTGCCCGCCGGAACTCAAACTGGCCGACGGCGGCAAGGGAGTGCTGAAGGAGGCGGGCCGCAAGGTCCTGCCCCGCGAGGTCGTGGAACGCCCCAAGGGCTACTTCCCGGTCCCGGCCATCAAGCACATGGCGGGCCCCGTCCTGAACCGGGTGCGCGAGGCGCTGGAGGCACCCGAAGCGAAGCAGCGCGGTGTCTTCCAGGAGCCGTACGTGGCCGACCTCCTCGCGGCGCCCGACGAGCACCGCACCAAGCGCGGAGCCAACGCCCTGTGGCAGGTAGCTTTGTTGGAGATATGGCTGCAGACGCACGGGATCAAGTGACCGACGAGCCGAGCACGTGGGCCTCGCACGAAGCGGCGCCCGCCCGGCCGCCCGTCGCCGCTCAACGCCGGACGCCCGCCGCGGCCCAGGAGGCCGCGCAGTCGCCGGACCCCCGCCCGCCGGACGCACATGGTTCTGCCGCCGCCGCCGCTGCCGCCGCGGCCCCCTCCCCGGTGCCCTTGCCCGAGGCGGGAGGCCCACGGGATGCCGTGACCCGGTTGCACGCCCACGGCTGCTGGTATCCCTCGGCCAACTCCGACGGCACCCAGGTGGCCTTCATCTGCGACCGGGGCGGCGTCCCCCAGCTGTGGGCCGGGCCCGTCGACGGTGACGACGTGCGCCTGCTCGACTCCTCCCCGGATCCCGTCAAAGAGGTGTCCTGGTCACCGGACGGCCACTGGATCGCGTACACCACCGCACCAGGAGGCGGCGAGCACACCCGGGTGCTGTGCGTACGGCCCGACGGCACCGGCCGCCGCATCCTGGCCGGAGCCGACCCGGCCGGCTCCGCCTACCTGGGCTGCTGGGCGCACGACGGCTCGGCCGTCGCGGTCACCGTCGCCGCACCCGTCGCCCCCACCTACGGGGACGGTACGGCGCAGCCGGCACAGCTCGTCCCGGCCGACAGCCACCCCGACGGCACCCGCCTGCCGGCCGACTGGGCCGAGCGCGACGGCCGTGCCACCCTCCTGGGCTCAGCCACCTACGACGTGGGACCGGGCACGGGGCCGGACGCGACGCCGATCGACCTCACCGCTCCCGCGGCACCGGCGATCCGGTCCGGTGGCGGCTTGTCGGCCTACCTGATCGATCCCGACGGCCTGGCATCGCCCGTCCTGCTCGCCACGGAGACGCACGCCGCCACCCTGCGCGTGTGCGACCTCAGCCGTGACGGCGCGCTCGTGCTGCTGCGCCGAGGACCGCGCGGTCGCCGGGAGGCGGTTCTCCGGCGCACGGCCGACTCGACGACGACCTGCACGGTTCCCGTGGCCGATGGCGATCCGTGGATCGGCCGGTTCTCTCCCGACGCAACGACGCTGTGGCTGCGCAGCAACGCCGACCGCGAGTACGCGGCACTGTTCGCCGTCGCTCTCGGCGCCGACGGCGAACCGTGCGGCAGGTCGGTCGTGGCGGAGCGCGAGGGCAGCGACCTCGAACTGCTGGCCTTCGCCCACGACGGCCGCACCGCCGCGCTGGCGTGGAACGTGCTGGGCGCGAGCCGGCTCGAATCGCTGGAGACCTTCCCGCAACACGAGGCTCCGGACGGCACCGGGGCGACCAGGCCGATCCCGTTGCCCCACGAGGTCGTCACGCGCATCAGGGCGGCCGGCCCGGGGCGACTGCTGCTCGCGCTGTCCGGGTCCCAACGCCGGCCGGGAGTGTGGGCCCATGACGGCGCGTCCCCGCTCCGCACCCCGTGGTCCTCCCACGACGAGGACGCCGTCCCGCCCGGCCGCCCGCCCGTGCGCCCCGTCCCCCTGCGCCTCACGGCACGCGACGGACTGCCCCTGAGCGGCTGGTACTACAGGGCGCCGGGGCGCGCCCCGGGTGAGCCGGCACCCTGCGTGATCCACCTGCACGGCGGTCCCGAGGAACAGGAACGCCCCGTGTTCAACCCGCTCTACCACGAACTGCTCGGACGTGGACTCGACGTCTTCGCCCCCGACGTCCGCGGCTCCTCGGGGCACGGCAGGTCGTTCGTCGACGCCGACTTGGGCGCCGGCCGCTTCGCCGCCCTGAACGACGTCGCGGACTGCGCCGCCCACGCGGTCACGGCAGGCCCCGCCGACCCGACACGGCTGGCGGTCATGGGCCGTTCCTACGGCGGCTATCTGACCTTCGCCTCCCTCGTGTGGCACCCGGACCTGTTCCGCACCGGAGTCGCCGTCTGCGGCATGTCCGACCTGCTGACCTTCTTCGCCGGTACGGAGCCCTGGCTCGCGGAGTCGGCGGCGCACAAGTACGGCCACCCCGAGTACGACCGTGAGCTGCTGCAGGCCCTGTCCCCGATGAGCCGCGTCGATGCCCTGCGCGTTCCGTTGCTCGCCGTCCATGGCGAACACGACACCAACGTGCCCCCGGGGGAGTCCGAGCAGTTCGTACGGACCGCGCGCGAACGCGGCATCCCCGCCGAACTCCTCACCCTGCGCGACGAGGGCCACGACTTCCTGCGCGCGGACAACCGGCGACTGTTCCGCCGGGCCGCGGCGGACTGGATGGAGCGGCACCTCCACGTGTGAACCTTTTGTCAGTACCCGGGGTGGTTCGACTGCCGGGCGAGGGGGGTACTCGGGGAGCTCCACACACCGGTCGTGTACCGGCCGGAGCCCGGAGCTGCCAGGAGGTGATGGGAGTGGCAACCTCTCCCAGGTCGTCGATGGAAACCCATCCCGACATCGTCGACATGCGCAACCGTCATGAGATGGCGGAGCGCGCCACCAGTACACCCAGGGCACAGGCCATCGAAGCCATGGCCTTCCTCACCGGTGTGTATCTGGCGGCATCCCCGTGGATCGCGGGGTTCAGCAATCTGTCCGCTCTGGCGGTCAACAACCTCCTCGTCGGCATCGCCTACGCGCTGCTGATGAGCGGGGGATTCGGCCGCGCCTACGAGCGAACGCACAGCATGGCCTGGGCCGCCTGCGCACTCGGGGCGTGGACCATCGTCGCGCCGTGGGTCGTCTCCGGTGACGTCAGCACCACCAGGACCATCTGGAACAACGTCATCGTCGGTGTCATCGGCCTCCTGATGGGCCTGGCCGCCAGCGCGGTCGCCGGCGAGAAGCGGTCGTCGCGGGCCGGACGCGGTATGTCCGCCCCGTAGGCCGAGGGCAGTCGTAGCGCCACGTCTGCCGCACCCCTCCGAGCCCGGACCGGGCGTTCCGGTCCGGGCCGGGTCCGGTTCACGTATAGGCGTACGGCAGACCGAACGTCCACGCTGGAACTGGAGCAGGCCATGCTGCCCCGCGAGGCGTTCTTCGCCGAGGTGGACCACGTGCCCGCGGAGCGCGCCGCGGGACGGATCGCCGCGGAGATGATCAGCCCCTGCCCGCCGGGCGTCCCCGTGATCGCGCCCGGCGAAGTGATCACCGACGAGGTCCTCGACTGCCTGCGCAGCGGCGTCGAACACGGCGTCCTGATCCCGGACGCGGCCGACCCCTCGGTCAAGACGCGGCGCGTCGTCGCGCGGCACTGAGGAGTGGGCGGAGGCCGGGAAACAGGACTTCGACGCCGCCGCCTACGACTGGTGCGCAGCGCCGGCAGGGGGAAGCGGGCCGTCAGTGCGCAGCAGGCCGTCAGCACGCTGAGGCCCGGCGCGGGCCGAAGCTTCGGCAAGAGTCGCGCCGGGCCAGGCCCATGGTGGCCCGCCTTCTACGGTGCGGTGCTGCGACGCCTGCAAGGCCCCCCGGCCCGCACCGTGGCCAGCACCGCGAACAGCGGGCGTACCGGGGGGATCCGGGCACCCCAGAGCGCGCTGCGCTGAACCCGGCTCAGGGACGCTGCGCCGGCACGCTCTGATGCACGAGATGCGGATCCGTCACCGCCACCGGCAGCACGATCTCGTCGATGCGCGCCATCAGATCCGCCTCCAGCGTCACACCGGCCGCCTTCGCGTTCTCCGCCACCTGCTCGGGCCGGGAGGCGCCGACGATCGCGGCGGACACGTTGCTGTTCTGCAGCACCCACGCGACCGCCAGCTGAGCCAGGGTCAGGCCGGCCTCGTCGGCCAGCGGCTTCAGCCGCTGCACCGCGTCCAGCACCTCATCGCGCAGGAAGCGGCTGATCATCGCCGAGCCCTTGTCGTCCGTCGCCCGTGAGCCGGCCGGCGGCTGCTGCCCTGGAAGGTACTTGCCGGTCAGCGCACCCTGGGCGATCGGCGACCACACGATCTGCCCGATGCCCAGCTCCTCGCTGGTCGGCACGACCTCGCCCTCGATGACCCGCCACAGCATCGAGTACTGGGGCTGACTCGACACCAACGGGACGCGCAGCTCCCGCGCCAGCGCGTGCGCTCGCCGTATCTGATCGGCCGTCCACTCGGAGACACCGATGTAGAGGGCCTTGCCGGAGTGGACGACGTCGGCGAACGCCTCCATGGTCTCCTCCAGCGGCGTGAACCGGTCGAACCGGTGCGCCTGGTAGAGATCCACGTAGGAAGTCTCCAGCCTGCGCAGGGAGTTGTCGATCGACTCCATGATGTGCTTGCGCGACAGCCCGCGGTCGTTCTTGCCGGGGCCGGTGGGCCAGTACACCTTGGTGAAGATCTCGATCCCCTCGCGACGCTCACCCTTGAGCGCCCGCCCGAGCACCGACTCGGCGCGTGTCTCGGCATAGGTGTCAGCGGTGTCGAACGTCGTGATGCCCGCGTCGAGAGCGGCTCGCACACAGGCGACGGCGGCCTCCTCCTCGACCTGCGAGCCGTGGGTCAGCCAGTTGCCGTAGGCGATCTCACTGATGATCATGCCGCTGTTGCCGAGATGCCGGTATTCCATCGTTGAACCCCTCGTAGCGTAGGTGTCTCATGGTCCCGCCTGAGCCGGCCGCTGACGCGACCGGCTCAAGGAGATCATCCACCGAGGGACAGGCCGGGCGCGAGAGTGGCCTGCCATCTCGGTTCCGACAGACCGTGTCACCGTCCCGTCGCCCGCCACAACACAACGCCCGCCACAACACAACGCCCGCACCGACTACGACGCCCCGCGGACCGATACGCTGCTGGTGCCTGGCCCATCAGGCGTGCACTCAGCCGGAGCTCCAGCGACCGCAGCACAGGAGGAACCGTGGCCGGTCAGTTTGAGGCGACGACCGAGATCAACCGCCCTGTCGAGGAAGTCTTCGCCTTCCTCGCCGACGGCACGAACGACCCCGAGTTCAGCCCCAGGGTCCAGAAGATCACCAAGACGCCGCAGGGACCGACGGCAGTGGGCACGGTCTTCACGAGCACGGTCAAGGACGCCGGTATGAAGACGGGCCGAGAGTTCCGGATCACCGAATTCGAGGCGCCCCATCGGATCCGCTGGACGGAGATCTCGAAGAACCTCGTGACGGCTGACCAGGGTGGCTACGACCTGGAGGCAACCGGCCCGGCCACGACCAGGGTGCGGATCTTCAATGCCCTGGAAGGCCACGGCATCGGAAAGCTGCTGGTGGGCTTCGCGCTGGTTGCGGCACGCAAGGACGCGCCCGCGTTCGGGCAGCGGATCAAGGCGGCGGTGGAGGCGTCTTAGATCGACTGCCGGCCCCGGCAGGGCGCAGACAGGCGTCGCTCTGCCGGCAGAAAGCGCTTGTCGCGGTGGGTGGGAGATGGCAGGCTCACGGGCGTGATCAAGAGAATCGAGTCTTCCGTCCGCCTGTGAGCGTGACGCCCGGGACTGGACTGCCCGGAGCCCGGAACACGCTGTTCGGCCATGCGCTCCGACTGCATCGGCAGTGGCCGGACGGGCCCCTTCCCTGCGACGGTGAGCCGTATCCCGATGAGGAACGGCGCCGACGTGAACCCCGCCCGAAACCGCCGCGCGACCGCGAGCTCGTGGGAGTCGACGTCGCCCGGGTTCTCACCGCGCACTTCGCCGATCCGAACGCTGTGCCGAGTGCGCTGAGCGACCGCTTCCATGACGTGTACGTTCCGATCCACTACAACGAGCCCATCGCCTCCGCCGCCAGAACGGCTGGGGAAGTCCGAGCCCGGGAAGCCGGCCGGTGGCTGGTACGGCACGGGACCGCCACCTCCGCCGTCACGGTCGGGTTGGCCTTGCTTGCGGCCGTTGGCAGGGTGGATGACATCCCGTTGATCCAGACCATCGGACTGCTCTCCTGTACGTTCGGACCGCTCGCGGCACGGGGCCTTGAACGCTTGCCGAGCGGTGCCGACTCACTGATCTGGCTGGCCGAGCGGGTGACCGGCTGGGGCCGGGTGTACGTGGTGGAGGCCCTGTGCGGGCTAGTGGACAGCGACCCGGCCGTTCGGCCCTGGCTCTTGCGGAGGGCGGTCGACGGCGACTACCTCAACGGCTACTTCGCGGGCCAGGTCGCGCGGATGGCCGAACTCCACGAAGCCGTCATGGCATTCGGGGACGACGCCGAGCTGATTGACCACACGACCCGGCTTCTCCATGTGATGACGTACAGCGACGGCATGGGCACTTCACTACGTCGCTATCCGTACGCGGTCGTCGTCCTGGAGGCACACGTTCGCTCTCTCGGAGGCCTCGGGCCCACGATCGAGCGCTACTTCGCCGCGGCCATGATCGCCCAATACCTGGCACACGAGACACCGATCGGCAGCGACGATCCTGGCATGAAAGCCCGTTGGGAACGATGCGGGACCTCATATCTCGCGCTGCTCGACCAGGAGACTTGGGGTGACACGGCGGGTCAGGGACTCGCTGCCGAGGACGACCGGCTCAAGTGGCTGGCCGACTCCGGGTTCCGGCGCCTGTGTGGCCCCGGAACTCAAGCCGAGGCCCCTCCAGCACAGCAGGTCGAGAGTGAGGAGTAACGCAACGCGGTCGGGGGATGACCAGCGGACCACATGCCTGGTCAGGTGTTGTCCGTACTCCAGGTCGCGGGGCCACGGGAGATCAGTCCGGTCTCGTACGCGAACACGACGGCCTGGGCCCGGCTGTTCAGCGTGAGCTTGCTCATGCATCGGTGGACGTGTGTCTTGATGGTCGCTGTGCTGAGGACGAGTCGCTGGGCGATGTCGGAGTTGGACATGCCCGCCCCGACCAGCCCGAGGACTTCCAACTCCCTGGGGGTCAGGGTGTCCAGTCCGCAGTGCGGCTCGGGTACGGCCGGGCGGGGGGTGTAGGTCTCGATGAGCCTTTTGATCACCGGGGCGCTGAACAGCATGTCGCCGGCGTGCACGGTGTCGATGGCGGCGAGCAGCCGGTCCGGCGGGGTGTCCTTGAGCAGGAAGCCGCAGGCGCCGACCTTCAGCGCGCCGTGGACGTACTCGTCGAGGTCGAAGGTGGTCAGGACGAGGATCTTGGGGAGCGGGGGCGCAGCCTGGGCGAGGATCCGCTCGGTGGCGGTGATCCCGCTGATGCCCGGCATGCGAATGTCCATCAGGATGACGTCCGGTCTGGTCCGCGCGGCCAGCTCGATCGCCTCCTCGCCGTCCTGCGCCTCGCCGACGACCTCGACGCCCGGTGCGGCCCGCAGGAGCGCGATGAGCCCCGAGCGGATCAGGAACTGGTCGTCTGCGACGAGCACTCTGGGCATGCGTGGCTTCCCCCTCCTCCACGGCTGCCCCGCCGGGAGCCGAGACCCTTCCTCACCTGTCGCGGGTCACGGGAACGGTCAATTCCACATCGAACCCGCCTCGCGGATCGGGGCCGGCGGTCACCGTCCCGATCGCGCGTGCCGATCAAACCATGGGCAGCGGGCCCAGCGGTGATGACGGCCGTAACTCGCTCTGTCCGGCGTCGGCCCCGAGGACGTGGAGTGCGTTGCGCGAACCTCGTCCGAGCCCAGGCCCCAAGCGATCGCACCACCCGGTTTCACCCACGGCTACACCCCTGGTGGTACATCAACAACCACTCTGGTCGCAGGCACGGTTCAACCCCTGGTTGGGCTGCGGGAGCCATGCCGCAGGCCCTGGAAGTCGGTGCTGTTCGGGTTCAGCATGAGCGTCCGGCCGGTGATGGGGCTCGACTTCGGGAGGAACACCAGGTCGCTGGAGGCGGTGCCCGAACGTGTGGTCCAGCTCGACTTGATCTGGGCGAACAGTTCCGGGTCCCGCCATTGCAGGGTGGTGCGGTTCAGGAACTGACCGGCGTCCCACAGCATGGTGGTGAGGTCGCGGCGGCGGGCGTAGTCGCCCAGGAACTCGAAGTACTTGCGCTGCTCGCCGAGTTGGATGATGCCGGGCCGGTTGTGGTCGTAGGCGAGCAGGGCGTACTCGCCGATGATGACCGGGATGCCGCGTGCGACGAAGGCGTTGTACGCGCGGTCGAAGGTGCCGGTGAGATCCTGCTCGGAGGTGGCGTCGAGGTCTCCTCATCATCACGTGCACCTTCCGTTGGTGGGCGGCGCAGTCCGGGCAGGTCCTCTGCCGGACGCGTCGACACGTGGGCTCGGCCTGCAGGCGGCCGGAAAGGGGTGAAGAAGGAAAGTTTCGCCGTATGCGGCGGAGAAATTAACATGACGATGTGTCCTGGGCCACAGGTTCGTCGGTAAGAGATGCGAGAATGGCCGTGGCACACCCATACGACGCTGTTCAACCGGCTCGTGCGTCAGACTCCTGGCCGGGCGCGGGCGGTTCGATGATCGAGAAGGCGACCTTGGCGGACTATGCAGTTGACGGGCCGGTGGACAAGGACGGTGGGCAGGGCGACACGTCCCGGCCGGTCACCATCGCGTACATCGCCCAGTCGGCGGGGGTCTCGGTCCCGACCGTGTCCAAGGTGATCAACGGCAAGTCGGGGGTCTCCGCGGACACACGCGCACGGGTCGAGGAACTGGTCAGCAGGTACGGCTACCGAAGGCCCACCGGCGCCAACCGGAACAACGTCGTGGAACTCGTGTTCCGCGAGCTCAAGCACATGTGGGCGATCGAGATCATCCGGGGCGTCGAGCAGGTGGCCCGCCGGCATCGTGTGGGCGTCATGGTGTCCGAGTTCGGGCTGCACGAAACCGCCCCGCCCACCTGGGACGACACCGTCTTCCGGCGCCCGAACTGCGTCTTGTCCGTGGCCCAGCTCTCCGAGGCCGAGCGTGAGCAACTGAAGGCGAAGGGCATCCCGTTCGTCGTCTTCGACCCCGCCACGGAACTGCCGGACGACGTCCCGTTCGTGGGCGCCACCAACTGGTCCGGCGGCCGGGCCGCGACCCGCCACCTCACCGAACTCGGGCACCGGCGCATCGCCGTGATCGGCGGCCCCCAGGACCAGCTGTTCTGCTGCGCCCGGATGGACGGATACCGCTCCGCGATGCACGCCGCGGGCCTGCCGGTCGACCCGGACCTCGTCGTGCACGCGCCGCTCACGCAGGAGGACGGCTGCGCGGCGGCACGTTCTCTGCTGGCCCGGTCCGACCGCCCGACCGCGATCTTCGCCGCCAACGACCTGCAGGCGCTCGGCGTCTACCAGGCGGCACGTGAAGCAGGCCTGCGCATCCCCGACGACCTGAGCGTCGTCGGTTTCGACGACCTGCCGGTCGCGGCCTGGGTGGATCCGCCCCTGACCACCGTCCACCAGCCCCTGACCGAGATGGCCGCAGCCGCGACCGAGCTCGCGCTCACACTCGGTCGCGGCGAGGCGGCTCCCCAGGTCGGGTTGGAGATCGCGACGACCCTGACGGTCCGCAACAGCACGGCACCGCCCAAGAGTTGATCCCGCGAGCGCGGCTTCCCGCGTGACCGACGGCGTTGACGCCCGCAGTGGGCGGCGGTCGGCATGCCCTGCCTGGCGCAGCCGGGTGCGTTCCGCGTGGGGAGAGGGTCGCACGGCCATTGACCACTGTGGCGGGCCGTCGATAGCCTCCGCTGGAAACTATCTGGATCCCGCTACGAAACTTTCGCATCGCGCCACGGATCTCCGCCGTGTGGACACACCAGTGACAGGAGTCGATGAGGGTGCCGAGCATGCCCGAGACGGACAACACCATCAGCAACCCCGTGATCCCCGGCTTCTATCCCGATCCGTCCGTCTGCCGGGCCGGCGAGGACTACTACCTGGCCTGCTCCAGCTTCGAGTACTTCCCCGGGGTGCCCATCTTCCACAGCCGGGACCTGGTCCACTGGACCCAGATCGGGAACGCTCTCGACCGGCCCAGCCAACTGCGCCTGCCACTTGACTCGCCTTCCTCGGGCGGAATCTACGCACCCACACTGCGCTACCACGACGGCCGCTTCTGGCTGATCGTCACCAACGTCAGCGGCGACGGCAATCTGCTGTTCACGGCCACCGACCCCGCCGGCCCCTGGTCCGATCCGATCCGACTGCCCGGAGTGCACGGCATCGACCCGGACCTCGCCTGGGACGACGACGGCAACTGCTGGTGCACCACCGCCGGAGTCGGCCAGATCCGCATCGATCCCCACACCGGGGAGACGCTCGGCGCGGCCCAACGGATCTGGTCCGGCACCCCCGGCGCCAAGGCCCCCGAAGCCCCGCATCTCTACCACATCGGTGACTACTGGTACCTGCTCATCGCCGAGGGCGGCACCGAGCGCTGCCACAGCGTCTCGATCGCCCGTGGCCGCACGCCCACCGGTCCCTTCGAGCCGTGCCCCGCCAACCCGATCCTGAGTCACCGGGGCACCGAACACCCCATCCAGAACACCGGCCACGCCGACCTGGTGCAGGGGCCCGACGACTCGTGGTGGATGGTGCTGCTCGGCGTGCGGCCGGGCGGTGGCACCCCGGGCTGGCACGTACTCGGCCGGGAGACGTTCCTGGTGCCGGTCGACTGGGTCGACGGCTGGCCCGTAGTCGGCGAACTGTCGTCCTCCCTGCCCGTGCCCTCCTGGCCACTGCAGCCGCATGCCGTCGTGCCGGACCGGGACGACTTCGAGCGGAGCGAGCCGGCTCCGTACTGGATCTCGCTGCGGCACCGGCCTGCGGAGGTGTGCACCACGAAGGAACGGCCCGGCTGGCTCACCCTGCACGCCCGAGGCACCTCACTCGACGACACCGACGTGACGTTCGTCGGCCGGCGGCAGCAAGACCTGTCCTGCCGGGTACGGGCCTTGGCCGACGTGTCGGAAGGAGGCGGAGGCCTGGCCGTCCGTCTCGACGAACAGCACCACTACGACATCGAGGCCTGGTCCGGCCAGGTGCAAGTGCGCGCCCGTATCGGGCCGTTGCACACCGTCGTGGCGTCCCGGGCGACACCTCCGGGACCCGTGGTTCTGCGCATCGAGGTGGCTGCCGTCCACACGATGAACGACGCGCGCACCGGCCCCGATGTCGTTTCGCTCGGCATCGAGGAGCCGGACGGCACATACGCCGAACTCGCCACTCTGGACGGCAAATACCTGTCCACGGAGGTCGCCGGCGGCTTCACCGGCAGGGTCATCGGAATGTTCGCCGCGGCCGGGGCCGTGCACTTCGACTGGTTCGAGTACCAGCCGCTCGATCACTGAGGCAGGCCCCACGCGGCCGACGACGAACCGCTCCGGGCGACGAAGTCTCCCTGCGGCCCGGAGCGGTTCCCTCGGCGAGCCTGGTGAAAGGGTCTGGTCGTGCACTGCCCGCTTGGACACGGGCAGGTCCAGGGACCGGTGGAACAGGTCCAAGCGGCCGACATCGTGCTGCGCGACCCACCACCCACAACCGCGGTGACCGCGCGGCTCTGTTCGGCTCCCTCCCGCGCGGAAGTGCCCCCGATCGTGTCGGCGATTCGTCCCTGAGGGAGCGTGAAGGGGGGGAGGAGAGTCTCCCTGCCACGAGCGATGCCGGTGCTGAGATGCTGCCCGTGTGAGCAGCCGCCGCCAAGGCACGCGGTCGCCAGGATCCGCGGTGATGACGATCCCGCCTCCCCTCCCGCCGTCGTGTACGACTGACCTGTCTGTGATGTGAAGGCGTACGTATGTCTACTGATCCGACGAACACGACGTCGACGGGGTCGTGCACGCGGTCATCGTCGACAGCAGCATCGGCCGCGGTCGCATCACGTCGATCGACACCGGCGCCGCCGAAGCCCTTCCGGGCGTGCTGAAGGTGATCCACCACCGCAACGCGCGGAAGTTGCCATACCGCGACAACGCCGGGTCGAACAATTAGGCCGGGCGGCGGTTGAGGACCTTCCAGGACGACCGGGTGCTCTTCCACGGCCAGCCGGTCGCGGTCGTCGTGGCTGTCACTTTGGAGGCAGCGCAGCACGGTGCGAGCCTGGTGCAGGTCGGCTACGACGCCCGGCAGCCCGCGACGGACCTGCGCGAGGCCGACCCGGACGAGCCGACCAACTACTGACCTGCGGCGGCGAACTCGACGTCTCCGTACAGCGCGTCGATCCCGCGACCCGGCCGCACCTTTCCACGGCCCTCGCCGAGGCCGTTCGAGGACGACCGGTCGCCGTGGCCCAGGTCGTGGACGGCCCCGACGGCCTCGTCGGCTCAACTCCGAGCGTCCTCGACGAGGATCACGTCACCTACGGGGGTGTGGACGGCGGGCCGGTGGACCGGGCGGTGGCCGATCAGGCCAGGGCCATGCTGTGGGCCGGCCGCACCGCCCGCGTCGACATCGGCGGGGAGGGAGACGGATGCCCGCAACGGCTGTCCGTCCTCTTCCACGGGCGTGCGTCCCGGCCGCGCCTGCTGGTGTTCGGTGCGGTGGACTTCGCCGCCGCCCTCAGCCAGGCGGGCCGCTGCCTGGGCTACCGGGTCACCGTGTGCGACGCCCGCCCGGTCTTCGCCACCGCGGCACGCTTCCCGTACGCGGACGAGGTGGTCGTCGACTGGCCTCACCGCTACCTGGAGCGCACCGAGGTGGACGAGCGCACCGCCGTCTGTGCCTCACCCACGAGGCCAAGTTCGACACCCCGCTGCTGCGCCTGGCACTCGGCCTGCCCGTCGGTTACGTGGGGGCCATGGGCTCCCGGCGCACCCATGACGAGCGCCTGCGCCTCCTGCGCCAAGAGGGCGTGACGGACGGCCGGTTGGCGCGGCTGCGTTCCCCGATTGGCCTCGACCTCGGAGCCCGCACGCCCGAGGAGACGGCTGTGTCGATCGCCGCGGAGATCATCGCCCACACCAACCAGGGCACAGGTCTGACCCTGACCCGGATCACCGGCCCGATCCACCGGCCGACCGGGCAGACGCGGCCGGTCTCGGCCAGGTGAGTACCGATGGCCCATCCGGCCGCGGCACAGTCGTGCTTCAGCCGACTGTGATGCGTGCGTTGACGCGACGCATCCAGTCCTGGTCGGTGTTCCACATGGGGTGGTGAGGTGCCGCGTTCGAGGTCAGAACGACACCCTTGAACCCTGCCTCGAGGCATCGGTCGACGACGAACTCCGCGAGGTCCTTGCCGACGGCGTCCTCCTCGAAACGGGTCAGCAGAGGCGTGTATCCCACCACGCCTTCGCCGAGGACGGCCGGGATTCCGCGGCGGCGGGCGAATCCGGCGACGGAGTCGACCCACAGGGCCAGGGTCTGCCGCATGGCCTCGCGGTGCGGAAGGTGGTTGTCGTACAGCCACAGGTCCCAGCGGTCGGGATGGACCCAGTCGTGCGCGTAGAACAGTTCGCGCGGGATCCCGGTGGCTGCCAGCCGCCAGGGCTCGTCAGGCTGGCAGTCGGCGAAGGCGGGTGCGTCCGGGCGCAGCATGCGGGCCAGTTCGGGGGTGGGCCAGGTGGCTGTGAGGGGTGCCTGCTCGGTGCCGTGTCCGAGTCCGGCGGCCTGGTACAGCGCGCCGAGGACGCCGTAGACGTAGAAGTGGAAGTGGGTGATCTGCGCCTGCTCCGGCAACTCGTCGAGTTCGAGTGGCCAGGGCTCTCCCAGCGAGTACGTGACGGGGATGCCGGGGTGACGCGCCCGCAGCAGCTCCACGGCACGGCCGAGGGGGCCGGCCATGCCGCGTACGCCGCGGCGAAGGGCGCACTGTGCTCGTTGGGACGCCAACTGGCCGTCGAGTACGGTCCGTACATCCGCGTCAACACGTTGCTGCCCGGGCCCATCCTCACCGCGGCCTGGGACTCGATCCCCGAGTCGGAGCGGGCGCGCAGTGTGGCGGCCACGGCGGTCGAGCGGTTCGGGCAGCCGGAGGAGGTGGCGGCCGCCGTCGCCTTCCTGGCATCGGCGGACGCCTCCTATGTGAGCGGCGCGAGCCTCGTGGTCGATGGAGGATGGAGCGTCATGAAGGAGTCCTCGCGAGCGACGCGCACCGTGCGGAAGGCCGTGCGCGGTCTCCGCGAACAGGACCAGAGCGGAAACGGAGAACGTGGTGACCCATCCGGGCAAGGGGCTGCACGGCCAGGCGGTGGAGGAGCTGGGCCGACGCATCATCCGCGGCGACTACCCCCCGGGCTCCGTGGTGGACCCGATCAAGTTCGAGACAGACCTCGGTGTCAGCAAGGCCGTGGTGCGCGAGGCGATGCGGGTACTGGCCTCCAAGGGTCTGCTCGAGTCGAAGCAGAAGCGCGGTACGACCATCAGGCCCCGCGCCGACTGGAACCTGCTCGACAGCGACCTGCTGCGCTGGCAGGGCAGCAGCGCGCCGACCGACGACTTACTGGAGGACCTGGCCGAGGTCCGAGCCATAGTCGAGCCCGCCCGAGCCCGGCTCGCCGCGACCCGCCGTACCGCGTCCGACCTGGACGCGATGCGGCAGGCACTCGACGCGATGGCGGCGGCGGGGACGGACGCCGACGCGATGGTCGAGGCGGACCTGGCCTTCCACCGCGCCCTGCTGGACGCCGCGCACAACGAACTGCTCAGCCGCATGGAGGTCGTCGTCGAGGCCGGTCTGCGCGTGCGCGACCGGATCGTGCACGGCGCCCAGCACTTCTCCGACTCCATCCCCGTGCACCAGGAACTGCTGGACGCCGTCGAAGCCGGTGATCCGGACGCCGCCGTGGCCGCCGTCGCCTCCCTCCTGGCGCAGGCTTCCGACGACCTGGCGGTCGTACGGGCGCGGGACGACCACGACCACGACGACGTCGCGACTGACACGCCGCCGGAGGAAGGCTCTTGAAGATAACCGGACTTGAGACCTTCCTCGTCGCCCCGCGCTGGCTGTTCCTGCGCGTCGCCACCGACGAGGGCATCACCGGCTGGGGCGAGCCGGTGGTCGAGGGGCGTGCGGAGACGGTACGCGCGGCGGTCCACGAACTCGCCGACCACCTCGTCGGCCAGGACCCGCTGCGCATCGAGGACCACTGGCAGGTGCTCACCAAGGGCGGCTTCTACCGTGGCGGCCCCATCCTCTCCAGCGCCGTCGCGGGCATCGGCCAGGCACTGTGGGACATCGCCGGCAAGGCCTACGGCGTCCCGGTGCACCGCCTCCTCGGCGGCCCGGTCCGCGACCGCGTCCGCATGTACGCCTGGATCGGCGGAGACCGCCCGAGCGACGTCGCCGAACTGGCCAAGGCACAGGTCGAGGCCGGCTTCACCGCGGTGAAGACGAACGCCTCGGCCGAACTCGCCGCGATCGACACCCCGGCCCGCACCGCCGAGGTCGTCGAGCGCGTCGCGGCCGTCCGCGAAGTGCTCGGCGACGAACGGGACATCGCCGTCGACTTCCACGGCCGGGTCTCCACCGCCATGGCCCGCCGCCTGCTGCCCCTGCTCGAACCACTGCACCCGCTGTTCGTCGAGGAGCCCGTCCTGCCGGAGCACTCGGGACACCTGCGCAGCCTGGTGGAGTCCACGAGCATTCCGCTCGCCACCGGCGAACGCCTCTACTCCCGCTGGGACTTCCGCGAGGTCATGACCAGCGGCATCGCCGCCGCCCAGCCCGATCTCTCACACGCCGGCGGCATCTCCGAGGTCCGCCGCATCGCGGCCATGGCAGAGACGTACGACGTCGCCATGGCCCCCCACTGCCCGCTCGGCCCGATCGCCCCTGGCAGCCAGCCTGCAGATCGCCTTCGCGGTTCCCAACTTCCTGATCCAGGAACGGAGCATGGGCATTCACTACAACCAGCAGTGCGACCTGCTGGACTACGTCATGGACCCGGAACCCTTCCGCTTCGACAACGGCTACGCCGTCGCCGCCTCCCGCCCCGGGCTGGGTGTCGACATCGACGAGAAGGCCGTACGTCGCGCCGCCGAGACCGGACACCGCTGGCGCAACCCCGTATGGCGCGGCGCCGACGGATCGTTCACCGAATGGTGACCCACCGACCGTCCACGGAATCACCCGCTCAAGGAGAGCACCCCTACATGAACCTGGTGGAATCACTCCGAGTTCACCGACTGCTGGCGATCGTACGAGGCAAGGACAGCGCCGCGGCCCTGCGCACCGTCGTCACGCTCGCCGAGGAAGGCGTCGCGGCCATCGAGGTGTCGCTGACCACCGCCGACGCGCTGACCGTGATCAGGCAGGCGCGTGCTGAACTCGGCCCCGACGCAGTGCTCGGCGCCGGAACCGTCCGCTCGGCCGCGGACGCCGCCCGCGCCGTCGACGCCGTCGACGCCGGAGCCTCGTACCTCGTCACGCCGGCACTGGTCGACGGGTTGGAGCCCTACGGCGTACCCGTGCTGATGGGTGCCCTGACACCGAGCGAGATCGAACTCGCCCTCGCCCGGGGCGCCGACGCGATCAAACTCTTCCCCGGCTCCCTGGGCGGACCCCCCTACCTGGGCGCCCTGCGCGACCCGTTCCCCGAGGTGCCGTTCGTCCCCGTCGGGGGAGTCGACGCAGCGGCCGCCCGCGACTACCTCGACCGGGGCGCGGTCGCCGTCGGCGTGGGCTCCCCGCTGATCGGCGACGCCGCCGACGGCGGGGACCTGGGCCAACTCCGTGGCCGCGTGGCCGCGTTCCGCGCCACCGTCACCCGGGAGACGCCATGACGACACCGGCTCACCAGACCGCGCCCGAAGTGGTCACCTTCGGCGAGACGATGGCCGCTCTCCGGGCCCACAGCATGCTGCGGCTGGGCGGAAGTCTCGGCCTGTCCGTGGCGGGAGCCGAGTCCAACGTCGCCATCGGCCTCGCCCGGCTCGGACACCGGGTGCGCTGGGCCGGCCGGGTCGGTGCGGACGAACTCGGCGCCCTGGTGCTGCGCACCCTGCGCGCCGAGGGCATCGACACCGCGTACGCGGTTGCCGACGACACCGGACGGCCGACCGGACTGCTGCTGACCGAACCCCGGTTGGGCACCCTGACGCGCGTCAGCTACTACCGTGCCGGTTCCGCGGGTTCGGCCGTCTCACCGGCCGACGTGCTGCCCGCCCTCACGCCGGAAACCCGCGTCCTGCATCTGACCGGCATCACGCCGGCGCTCAGTCCGTCCGCGGCCGAGGCGGCTGCGGCGGCCGCGACAACGGCTCGCGAGGCCGGCATCACCGTATGCCTCGACGTCAACTACCGCTCCCGGCTGTGGACCGCCGACCGGGCGCGCACGGTGCTCCGGCCTCTGCTGGACCGCACCGACCTGCTCATAGCCTCCGAGGACGAATTGCCGCTGATGCTGGAACGGCCCGACGCGGGCGAGCCCGAGGGCGTGAAGAGCCTCCTGGCCGCAGGTGTCAGGGAGGTGGTCATCAAGCGGGGCGCACGCGGGGCGACCGCCAATACCGCCGACGGCACGACCGACCGCTCCGCACGGCAGGTCGACGCGGTCGACCTGGTCGGCGCGGGCGACGCCTTCGTCGCCGGATACCTGTCGGGCCTCCTCCACGGCGCCGACATCCCGGCACGCCTGCTCCGAGCCGTCACCACCGCGGCCTTCGCCGTCGGCAGCCGGGGCGACTGGGAGGGCCTGCCGACGCAGGACGAACTCGGCCTGCTCGACGAACCGGACGGCACCACGATCCGCTGACGAGGAGGGCGACGATGACATCCGCCGCACAGCAGTCGACGACGATCGTGGTCCAAGGCGGCTACGAACTCGCCGAAGGGGGGCGTTGGACCGACGGCCGGTTCGTGTACGTCGACATCCTCAGCGGCCGGCCCTTCGAAGTGCACGACGGTCCCGACCTGGCCCCGCACCAACTGGCCCTCCTCGACGTGCCGTTGGGCGCCGTCGCACCGGTGCGTGACCAGCCGGGCACCTGGATCGCCGCCGCGGGCACCGGCATCGCGCTGCTCAGCGCCGACGGCAGGCTGGAATGGCTGGACCGTCCCGAGGACCGCACTCCCGTGCCCAGCCGGATGAACGACGGCGTCGCCGACCCGGGCCGGCCGCTTCTGGGCCGGCAGCATGCCCTACGACGGCACCCCAGGCGCGGGCTCGCTGTACCGCACGGATCCCGACGGCACAGTGGAGCGCGTCCTCGACGGCCTCACCATCGTGAACGGACCGGTGTTCAACAGCGACGGCACGGCCCTCTACCTCGCGGACAGCGCTGCCGGCACCATCCACCGCTGGCGGGTCGACCCGGCCACGGGCGACCTCACCGGGCACGAGATCTTCGCCCGCTTCAGCGGTGACGAGGGCAGCCCCGACGGAATGACCGTCGACGACGAGGACTGCCTGTGGGTCGCTGTGTGGGGCGGTGGCGCGGTCCGCCGGTACCGCCCGGACGGCCGCCTGCTCCGGACGCTGACCGTGCCCGCCCCACAGCCCACCTCGGTGTGCCTGCACCCCTCGGAGCCCCGTCTCCTGATCACGACAGCCCGGCACGGGCTGCGTCGCCCGACGGCGGCCTCGGGGGCGGTGATCAGCGTCCACGTACCGGCCCGGGCACCGGAAGCCCGGTCCTGGGGCGGGAGTTTTGGTGGGGCGGCTGCACGGTGACGACCGTCAGCCCGGCTCCACGGTGAAGGCCGCGCGCCCGGCTCCACGAGGCGTCACGCGAGCGGCTGCGATGCCGACAGGTTCCGGCCGGCTGCCCAGGACGCGAGGAGGCGCAGCCGTTCGTGCGTGGGGGAGCCCGGCGCGGCGGTCCAGACGGTCAGGTTCTGGTCGGGATCCGTGTTGGCGGTCAGGGTGTCCCAGTCGAGGACGAGTTCTCCGACGACCGCATGGTTGAGGGTCTTCGTGCCCACAGTGCGGCCGGCTACGTGGTGGTCGCCCCACCACTGGGCGAACTGCTTGTCACGCAAGGACAGTTCACCGACCAGCTCGATCAGACGGGGGTCCTCGGGGTACTTCGCGGCTTCCATCCGGAGCTGGGCCACGGAGATCTGCGCGGAGGTCTCCCAGTCGGCGTACAGCGTGCGCATGGCCGGGTCCGTGAACTGGATCCGGGGATAGTTCCGGTGCTTCTCCGGGAGGCGGGAGAAGTCGGTGACCAGGGCGGCGGCCAGCGCGTTCCAGGCCAGAATGTCCCCGCGCCGGCCCTGCACGATGGCGGGTGTGGCAGTGAGGTCGTCCAGGACCCGCTGCAGCTGCGGTTGGACCTTCTGCCGGCCGCGCCGCCGGGTGCGGGTGGTGGTCTTGCCCGCGAGCTGGAAGAGGTAGCCCCGCTCGTCGTCGTCCAGGTGGAGTACCCGGGCGAGGACGTCCAGCACCGGCGCGGACGCCTGCATACGGCCCTGTTCGAGTCGGGTGTAGTAGTCGGTGCTGATATTGGCGAGCTGGGCGACCTCCTCGCGGCGCAGCCCGTCCACCCGGCGGGGCCTGCCGCTGTCGGGCAGTCCCACCGTGCGCGGACTCAGCTCCGAGCGGCGCTTCTTGAGGAATTCCCCCAGCTCATTGAGGGGGACGTCGCTGGTCACGCTTCCCAGCATGACACTGATCGCACCTGCGAAAGGGGGGAGAGTTTCCTCCCTGGATGTTTCTTTCCCAGGACACTTCTCTCCGCTTTTCGCGCCTGCCCTCGCGTGTGAGGCTCGAACGTGAGCAGTCGTTTCCGACCGCGGCTGCGGGCCACGGACCCTCGCACTGAAGGAAGCAACCCCCATGCGCGGAGCAGTCATCTACGCCCCCGGCGATGTGCGTTTCGAGGAGCGCGACGACCCGAAGATCACTCAGCCGACCGACGCGGTGATCCGCACGGTCGCCGCCTGTGTGTGCGGCTCGGACCTGTGGCCCTACCGCGGCCTGGAACCCGTGGACGAGCCCCACCCGATGGGGCACGAGTACGTCGGCATCGTCGAGGAGGTCGGCAGCGAGGTCACGTCGGTCAAGCCCGGTCAGTTCGTGGTCGGTTCGTTCGCAACGTCGGACAACACCTGCGCGAACTGTCGCAATGGCTGGCAGTCCCACTGCCTGCACCGCGAGTTCATGAGCACCTGCCAGGCCGAGTACGTCCGCATCCCCAACGCCCATGGCACGCTCTTCGCCACGGACGAGCACCCGGACGAGGAATTCGTGCCCGGCCTGCTCGCCGTCTCCGACGTGATGGGCACCGGCTGGTGGGCCGCCCTCGCCGCCGAGGTGAAGCCCGGCTCCACCGCGGTCGTGGTCGGCGACGGGGCGGTCGGGCTGTGCGGCGTCATCGCCGCCAGGGAACTCGGCGCCGAGCGGATCATCGCCATGAGCCGCCACGCGTCCCGCCAGAAGCTCGCCCTCGAGTTCGGCGCCACCGACATCATCACCGAACGCGGCGACGAAGGCATCGCACGCGTCAAGGACCTCACCGGCGGCATCGGCGCCGACTCCGTGCTGGAGTGCGTCGGCACCCCCGAGGCCATGCGACAGGCCCTGAGCTCAGCCCGGCCCGGCGGCGACGTCGGCTTCGTCGGCGTTCCGCACGGCGTGGCGATCGACGGCGAGGAACTGTTCCACTCCCACGTCGGCCTGCGCGGCGGCCCCGCGCCCGTGCGCCGCTACCTGCCCGAACTGATCGACCTGGTCCTGTCCGGCCGGATCAACCCCGGCAAGGTCTTCGACCTCACGCTGCCCCTGGAGCAGGTCGCCGAGGGCTACAAGGCGATGGACGAGCGCCGCGCCGTCAAGGCACTCCTGACTCCCTGACGGCCCACCCTCCAGGTCCCGGGGCGCGCCGCCGACGGTGCGCCTCCGACGGATCAGCCCCGCCCACACAAGGACTCGTCATGACCACCTTCGCACTCGTCGGTGCCGGACCCGGTCTCGGACTCGCCACCGCCCGCCGCTTCGGAGCCACCGGCCACACCGTCGCCCTGATCTCCCGCAGCGCCGAGAACCTGGACGGCCTGACGGCCGAGCTCGCCCGTGACAACATCCAGGCCCGCGGCTTCCCCGCCGACGCCCTCGATCCGGCAAGCCTGACGGTGGCCCTGCGGGCGGCGGCCGACGCACTCGGGCCAGTCGAGATCCTCCAGTACAGCCCCGTGCCCCACGCCGACTTCATGAAGCCGGTCCTCGACACGAGCGCCGACGACCTTGACGCCCCCCTGTCCTTCTCCGTCAAGGGCCCCATCGCGGGCGTGAACCCCGTCCTGCCCGGCATGCGCGAACTCGGCCGCGGCACCCTGCTGTTCGTCAACGGCTCCAGCGCCGTGCGCCCCAACCCGAAGGTCGCCGGCACCTCGATCGCCTTCGCCGCCGAAAGCGCCTACGCCCGCATGCTGCACGACGCGCTCGCCCCGGAGAACATCCACGCCGCCCAGCTGATCATCCCCGGAGCCATCCGCCCCGATGCCGAGCACAGCAGCCCCGAGGCCCTGGCCCGGCGCCTGTACGACATCCGCACCCAGCGGGACGGCTTCCGCCACTACGCCGAGCCCCTGCCCGACTAGCCACTGGACGACCCCGTGAACCCGGCACCCCTTCGCGCTCTCGCCCGCGTGATCCCGTCCGCCGCCCTGCTGCTGGTCATGACCGCCTGCACCAACGACTCCCCGTCCCCGTCCTCCTCCGAGACCGCGTCGCCGCAGGCTGCGACAGCCCCGGCCGCCACCACACCGACCGGCAGGACGACCGAAATGAACATCCGGCTCACCCTCAACGGCCACCACATCGCCGCCACCCTGAACGACAGCCCCACCGCCCGCGACTTCGCCGCCCAGCTCCCCCTGACCCTGTCCCTGCGCGACCTCAACCAGGCCGAGAAGATCGCCGATCTGCCCCGAAGGCTGTCCACCTCCGGCGCCCCGGAAGGCGCCGACCCCGAGGTCGGTGACCTGGCGTACTACGCGCCCTGGAACCAGCTCGCCACCTACTACCGCGACGCCCCCTACGCGACCGGCCTGGTTCCCCTCGGGCACATGGCCGACGGCGGCACCGGGCAGCTCGCCACCGCCGACGAGATCACCATCGAAGCCGCGCCCTGACCCGCCCCACCGATCGCTCTCAAGGGAGTATCAGGAAGGCCGACCGGGGGGCACCTGCCCAACCCCGCTCGCCGAGGCGAGATCCAGGTCCAGACGCGCCGCGAGCTCGTCATAGGTGACCCCGAAGGTCTCGAGCACGGTGGTCCCTTCAGGACCGACGCGGAAAGTCGCCAGGTCGGTGTAGACACGGTCGACGCACCCCAGCCCGGTGAGCGGGTAGCTGCACTCCCGCACCAGTTTGGGCGCGCCGTCCTTCGCGAAGAGCGTCATCATGACGAACACCTTCTTGGCGCCGATCGCAAGGTCCATCGCACCCCCGACGGCAGGGATCGCGTGGGGTTTGCCCGTGTGCCAGTTGGCCAGGTCCCCGACGGCCGAGACCTGGAAAGCGCCGAGCACGCAGACGTCCAGGTGACCGCCGCGCATCATCGCGAAGGAGTCGGCGTGATGGAAGTAGGCCGCTCCCGGCAGCTCGGTGACCGGGATCTTTCCCGCGTTGGTGAGATCGGGGTCCACCTGACCGGGCGTGGCCGCGGGACCCATGTTGAGCATGCCGTTCTCGGTGTGCAGCACCACCTCCGACCCCTCGGGGAGGTGGTCGGCGACGAGCGTCGGCTGTCCGATACCCAGGTTTACGTAGGAGCCGTGCGGGATGTCGCGCGCCACCAAGGCGGCCATCTCGTCCTTGCTCAGCGGCCCGCGGTCGAGGTTCTCCACGAGCGAAGCAGTCGAGTTCACGCGGCCACCCCCGCCCGCACGACGCGGTCGACGTAGATGCTCGGCGTCACGACGACCTCGGGGTCGATCGCACCGGTCTCGACGATCTCGCGGACCTGGGCCACGACCGTGGTCGCGGCGGTGGCCATGACCGGTCCGAAGTTGCGGGCGGTCTTGCGATAGACGAGGTTGCCCATGCGGTCGGCGATGTGGGCGCCGATCAGCGCCACGTCACCCTTGATCGGGTGCTCCAGGACGTAGGTGCGGCCGCCTATCTCGCGGGTCTCCTTCCCTTCCGCCAGGGGTGTACCGACGCCCGTGGGCGAGAAGAAGGCACCGATGCCCGCACCGGCCGCGCGCATCCGTTCGGCGAGGGTGCCCTGGGGCACCACTTCGAGCTCGATCCGTCCCTCGCGGTAGAGCTGGTCGAAGACCCACGAGTCGGACTGGCGGGGGAAGGAACACACGATCCTTCGTACCCGTCCCTTGGCCAGGAGCGCGGCCAGCCCTGTGTCGCCGTTGCCGGCGTTGTTCGACACCACGGTCAGATCGCTCGCACCCTGCCGGATGAGCGCGTCGATCAACTCGACCGGCATGCCGGCCATGCCGAACCCTCCGACCAGCACGGTCGAACCGTCCCTGATCCCGGCCACGGCCTCATCGGCATCCGCACACACCTGAACAGTCATCGGACTCCATCCGTCACGTTCTCCAGGACGACCGCCAGGGCCTGTCCGACACCGATACAGATCGCGGCGACGCCCCACCGCTTCCCCGAGGCGCGCAACCGGGCGGCGAGGGTGCCGAGGATCCGGCCACCGGAAGCGCCGAGCGGATGGCCGATCGCGATCGCACCACCCTGGGTGTTGACGATGGCCGGATCGATCTTCCAGGCGTCCACGCAGGCCAACGACTGCACGGCGAACGCCTCGTTGAGTTCGACCGCCGAGACGTCCGACCAGGAGATACCCGCCCTCTTCAGTGCCCGCTCGGCCGCCTCCACCGGAGCGAACCCGAACATCTGCGGCTCGAGTGCCGACACTCCGCGACCCGCTATGCGAGCCAGCGGCGCGAGGCCGATGCGGGACGACGCCTCCTCCGAGCCGATCAGCACGGCGGACGCGCCGTCGTTGAGCGGCGAGGCGTTGCCGGCGGTGATGACGCCGTCGGGTCGGAACGCCGGCTTCAGGCCGGCCAGCTTCTGCGGCGAGGTCCCCGGCCGGATGCCCTCGTCGCGGGAGAGACGGACCTCGCCGTCCAGCACCACGGGAACCACCAGGTCGTCGTAGAAGCCGGAGTTCCAGGCATCGTCCGCGAGACGGTGCGAGCGGGCGGCGAACTCGTCCTGCCGTGCCCGGGTGACGCCGAACCGCTCGGCCAGCTGCTCGTTCGCCTCGCCCAGGGAGACGGTCCACTCCTGCGGCATGCGCTCGTTGACCAGCCGCCACCCCAGGGTGGTCGACACGGCGGTCACGTGGCCGGCGGGGAAGGCGCGTGACGGCTTCGGCAGGACCCACGGCGCACGCGTCATCGACTCCACCCCGCCGATGAGGACGATGTCGGCGTCCCCGCTCTCGACGGTCCGCGAGCCGATGATCGCCGCGTCGAGCGAGGAGCCGCAGAGCCGGTTGACGGTCGTGGCCGGCACCGACGTAGGCAGTCCGGCCAGGAGAACGGCCATCCGGCCGACGTTCCGGTTGTCCTCGCCGGCGCCGTTGGCGTTGCCCCAGAACACGTCGCCGATCAGCGCGGGGTCGAGCGACGGAGCCTTGGCGAGGACTCCTGAGACGGCGGCGGCGGCGAGGTCGTCGGGTCGGACCTCGGCGAGCGCTCCACCGAACCGTCCGAAGGGGGTTCTCACTGTGGTGTAAACGAAGCTGGCAACCATGGGACTCAACGTAGGCCCGCTGATTGATCTCGTCCAATACACAGTTCTGCTCGACTTATCACCTGTGCAGATAAGGTGTGGTCATGGAACTCCGGCAGGTCCGTTACTTCCTCGCTCTCGCCGAGGAGTGTCACTTCGGCCGCGCCGCCCAGCGTCTGCACGTGGCCCAGTCGGCCCTCTCCCAGCAGCTCAAGCAGCTGGAGCGGCAGCTGGGCACACCGCTCTTCACCCGGTCCACGCGGCGGGTGGAGCTCACCGAGGCCGGCCGCCAGCTGATCACCCATGCGCGATCGATCCTGGGCGAGGTGGAGCGGGCGGAGGAGCAGATGGCCCTGCTCGCCAGTGGCCGTGCCGGACGGGTGTCCGTCGGGTTCGTCGGCACCGCCACCTACGACGTCCTGCCGCGGATCGCCCGCACGGTCCGCGCGCAACTGCCGGGTGTGTCCCTCGAACTGCGCGGTGAGCTGCTGAATCCCGAACTGGTCGACGGCCTGCTCGCAGGCAGCTACGACCTGGCCCTCCTGCGTACCGGCACTCCGGTGGACGCCGCCGTCGAGGTCACCGCCCTCCGGACCGAACGACTGGTGGCCGTCCTGCCCAGCAGTCATCCGCTGGCAGGCCGCAGCGAGATTCCCCTCGCGGCACTCGCCGACGAGCCCATCGTCGTCCACCCGTCCCGGGACCGCTCCTCCATGCACGGCCGGGTTCTCGCCGCGTGCGCCCGGGCCGGCTTCGAACCCTCTGCTCTGGTCGAGGTCGGCGAGACCGCGACACTGGTGGTGTTCGTCGCCGCGGGGCACGGCGTGGCCCTGGTCCCGGAGTCCGTGCAGAGTCTCCGCCTCGACGGTGTGACCTACCTGCCGCTCATCGAGACGGAAACGGTCGGCCTGGGCCTGGCGCGCCGAGCGGGCCTGAACTCACCGGCCGCGGAACAGGTCGCAGCGGTCATCGAGGCGTGCGTGAGGCACTGAGCAAGCGGGCGTTGCCTGCCGGGGAGGAGCTCGGTTCGTTTCGCGACCCTGGCCACCCGAGGCCCTGCCCTCACGCACAGTCCCTCACGCACAACCCCTCACGAGACCACGCGACCAGGACCTTGTTCGTTCTCAGCGCCCCGTCGGTGTCGAGGAGGTGCACCGCAGCCGCGGGGTGCGCGGTCGTTCGTCACCTCGGTGTGTGACTCAGGTCTGCTCCGCGAACGGACGTGTGGTCCCGCCCGCACCTCCGTGATCTGCGGGCTCTGCCGCCTCCGGTGAGCGGGGAACCAGCCCGACCAGCAGGGCGCCGATGACGCCGGGTACGGCGAGTGCGTAGAAGTTCCACTGGAACGCCAGCCCGGCTCCGATGATGAGCCCGAGCAGTGGCGGGGCGAGCATCGAGCCGATGCGGCCGAAGCCCAGCGTCCAGCCCATCGCGGTGGCGCCCATGCGTACCGGATAGTGCTTCGAGACATAGGCGAGGACGAACGACTGCGTGCCCATCGCCCCGACACCAGCGCGACGGCCGCGTGCAGCACCGTCGTGGGCAGCCGCAGGCTGAGCAGTATCACGGTCAGGCTGGAGACGAGGAAGGTCGCGGTGATGATCGGCCTGGAGCCGAGTCGGTCGGCTGCCAGGGAGATGATGAGCGTGCCGACGACAGCCCCGATGCTGAACACGAGGAGGAAGCCGAGCGAGGAGCCTGCGGAGTGGCCGGCGCGACGCATGATCTCAGGGAGCCAGGTGTTGAAGCCGTAGATCATGAACAGGCACAGGCACGTCATCACCAGGAAGCACACAGTCGCCGCGACGTAGCTGCGCGAGAAGAGGGCTTTCACCGGCGACATGCTGTCCGAGCCGGTTCCGGACGGGTCTTTCTCCGACGTCGGCGGGGCTTGCTGCGCGTCGTCCGAGGTGATGTTCCAACGGTCGGCCGCCCTCCGCGCCTCGGCGTGCCGCCCCTTCGCCCGGAGGAGCTGGGGTCTGGGGCGCCACACTCTCGGTTCCCTCTTCCACTACATCCAGGATCCCTGGGGCGGCTGGATCGAGTACTCCGGCGACATGGACCGCATCACCGAGGACTGGAAGCCGAACGACTGGCACTGCCCGGCCGCCGTATGGAGCCCCGAGATGCCGGCCGACTTCATCACCAACCAGGAAGAGAAGCCCGCCTGAGCGTCGTTGTGAGAACCGGGAACAGGTCGGACGTCGACCGACGCGTCAACCGGGCCAGGTGCCGGTCAGGCGGCGGGTGGCGGCGGCGCCGCCGCGGTCGACCATGGCTTTGACGCCGGCGAAGATCGCGCCCTGGAGGACGGCTGCCGACATGGTCTCGCGCCAGGTGCGGTTCTCGTCGGTGGCGTCGGGGGCGTCCTCGTCGTGTCCGAGTTTCTTCCAGACCTGTTTGAACACTCCGCCGGCCAGCACGCCGCTGGCGGCGCCGAGCGCCAGGCCGACGGGTTTGTAGGCGATCTTCGAGGCTTTCATCGCCGCCTCCTGGCACGACGCACGATCAGCAGTGCGACGACCACGCCCGCCGCGACGACCAGAGGTGTGCGGTTGGCCTGCGCCATCCGCATGCCCTGGTCGGCCTTCTCACGGACCGGTTCGGGGGCCTTCTCACGGGCCAGCTCTCCGACGTGCACGGCCTTGTCGCGGACCTGCACAGTGGCCGCGGCCGCCTTGGTGCGTACCGGCTCGGGGGTCCTGTCCTGCACCAGGTGGGCAGCGTGCGTCGCCTTGTCCCGCAGTTGGTGTGTGACCTGGGTGGTCCTCTCGGTGACCTGCTGCTTGACGGCTGTCGTCTTGTCGTGGGCACGGGTCTTCACGTCGGCCTTCGCCGCGAGCGCCTCGACGGTCTCACCGAGTTCCTCGCGCGTCGCCTCGACCTGCTCGCGCAGTTCCTCCGGGGAGGGCGCCGCCTCCTTGCCCGGCTGCGACTTGTCCTGGGTCATCGCTGTGCCTTCTCCCTGATCTCGGCCACGTCGGCCTCGACGCTGCCCATGGTCCGTTCCGGTACCGGCGGAGAGGCCTTGCCGATCTGCTGTTTGCCGAGCGCAGCCATCACGGCGGTCACGGCGGCCAGGGCACCGGTGACGATCAGCGCCGCCACCCACACATCCATGACCAGTGACAGGGCGGCGATCACCGTGGCCACCAGTGCCTGCAGGGTGAGGACACCCATCAGGCCGGCGCCGCCGAACAGACCGCCGCCCTTGCCGAACCGCTTGCCCTTCTCGGTCATCTCCGCCTGCGCCAACCGCATCTCGTCCCGGACCAGCTGCGACAGCTGCCGCGAGGCCTGCTGGACCAGGTCGCTCACCGGTTCCTGCTCTGCCCGGCCGGTGCGGTGGGAGCCGTCTGCTGTCATGGGTGTTCACCTGTCCTTCGTCAGTGCTTCCGGCGTACGTGGCGACTTCGTCGGGGCTCTTGCGGCCTCAGCGTTCAAGGCGCCTACGGTCCTCTTCGTCCCACTTCCGTGTGTCGCGCGGCTGGACGTAGGGCTCGTCTCCGGCCGGATGACCGCCCGCGACAGCCCGCTGCCGGGCCAGCTCCGCATCGAATTCCAGGCCGAGCAGGATCGCCAGGTTCGTGATCCACAGCCACACGAGGAAAATGATCACGCCGGCGATGGCGCCGTAGGTCTTGTTGTACGAGCCGAAGTTCGCCACATAGAACGCGAAACCCGCCGAGGCGATCATCCAGATCACCAGCGCGAGGAAACTGCCCGGTGTGATCCAGCGGAAGCCGCGGGTCCTCGCGTTCGGGGTCGCCCAGTACAGGAGCGCGATCATGAGAGTGACCAGGACCACGAGCACCGGCCACTTCGCGATCGACCACACCGTCAGTCCTGTGTCACCCACGCCGAGGGCGGTGCCGATCTCTTTTGCGAGACCGCCGGTGAACACGACGATCAGCGCGCTGACCACGGCCATGACCATCAGCACCACGGTCACGCCGACCCGCACCGGCAGTACCTTCCACACCGGACGGCCCTCGGGGACGTCGTAGACCGCGTTGGCGCTCCTGATGAACGCGGCGACATAGCCGGACGCCGACCACACCGCGAGCACCAGGCCGACGATCGCCATGACCGAGCCGAGTCCCGCGTTGCCCTGCATCTGCTGCACCGCGTTGGTCAGGACATCCTGCGCCGCGCCCGGGGCGAGCGTCTGGATGTTGTCCAGCACCTGTTGCGTCGCCGACTGGCCGACGATCCCCAGCAGGGACACGAGCGCCAGCAACGCCGGGAACAGCGCCAGGATCCCGTAGTAGGTCAGCGCTGCGGCCCGGTCGGTCAGCTCGTCCCGTTTGAATTCCTTCAGCGTGCCTTTCAGCACGGTCCCCCAGGAGCCTTTGGGCAGGTCCTTCGGCCTGTCCGGCGCCTGCCGCTCCACCTGCTCGTCCGGCCCGGCATTCGGTGCGCGCACGGCCTCGGTCTCCTGCTCCCGGCCCGCCGCAGCCTGCTCGGTGTGCCTTCCATGCCTTCTTATCGTCCGTGTCATGCGGCACGAGTATCCGGTTAAAGTCTGCTTATACGCGCATATCAGACATTTAGGTCAACGGGTCGGCGGGAGCCTGTCTGAGCCGGGGCCGGCTCGGAAACCCGTGTGGCTCCGAACGGGTGGACTCGCAGGAACGCGTACCGGACGGGGCCCGCGCCCAGGGTCCGGATGGTGACGTTGTCGCCGACCCCTGACCTGGAAGAGGCACCCCGACATGCGACGTACTCCGTCCCGCCGTCAGTTCGCCGCAGCGCTGCTGGTGACGTCCGTGCTGGCCCCGATGACAGCGGCTCCCGCCACGGCCGTCCACGCCGCCGACGTCGACCGGTACGGCAAGGACGAGTGCCCACCGGACGGCCTGGGTCCCGAGCTGACCGCTCGGCTGGACAAGGCCATCGAGGACGTCCGCCGGCAGGCCGGCATCCCCGGCGTCGTCGTCGGACTGTGGATGCCGGGCAAGGGGAGCTACGTGCGCGCGACAGGGGTCGCCGACAAAACCACCCGCAGACCGATGACCACCGACCAGTTCTTCCGGATCGGCAGCGAGACCAAGACCTTCACGGTCACAGCGCTGCTCAAGCTCGTCGACGACGGTCGTATCGGACTGGACGACCCGATCTCCGCCTACATCCCCGGCGTGCCCAAGGGGGACCGGATCACCCTGAGGCATCTGGCCGAGATGCGCAGCGGTCTGTTCCCCTACAGCGCCGACCCGGACTTCGAGCACGACCTGCTGAGCGACCCCAGCCGCTCGTTCACGCCGCAGGAGGTGCTCGCGTACGGCTTCAGACACGCGAACACCTTCGCGCCGGGGAAGGAATTCCAGTACTCCAACAGCAACCTCGTCCTCCTCGGCCTGGTGATCGAGAAGGTCAGCGGTCACCGCCTCGCCGACTTCATCGACAAGCGGGTGCTCCGCCCGGCCCGCCTGCGCCACACGTTCTTCCCGGAGGGCCCCGAGTTTCCCGAGCCGCACCCGCGCGGGTACACCAACCAGACGCTGAGCGGAGAGATCGAGGACGCCACGGACTGGAACCCCAGCTGGGCCTGGGCGGCCGGGGCGATGATCTCGGACCTGCACGATCTGCGTCGCTGGGCGAAGATCGTCGCCACCGGCACGCTGCTCAGCCCGGAGACCCAGGCGCAGCGACTCAGGACACTGCCGACGGGCTATCCCGGTACGAGCTACGGCCTCGGCATCTTCGAATCCGGCGGCTGGATCGGACACAACGGCTCCATTCCGGGCTACGAGACCGTGACCGTCTACCTGCCCTCGAAGAAGGCCACGCTGGTGCTCATGCTCAACACCGACATCACTGACGAAGGGCGGGAGCCGTCCTCGCTGGTCGCCCGGGCGATCACCGAGATCGTGACCCCGAACAACGTCTACGACCGCCCGGTCCCTCCCCGCTGAGTTGCCGGGGCGTCCCGCCCCTCGGCAGGCCGGCCAGACGGTGCGAAGGGGCCGACAGACGGTCGCCCCGGGCCACGCCGTTTCCCGTACCGGCTGCATACACCCTGGGTAGACTCCCGGCGTGACCAGGAGCAAGAGCGAGTCTCTCGAGGGCCAGGTGGCGGCCGTGGACGGCGGTGACGGCACGATGTCGTCCGCGCCGCCGGACGAAGCACCCGCGGTCGCCGTGGGCGGCCGCCGTCTCGCCCTGGATGTGCACGGACGGCTGCGCACCATGATCCTCAGTGGCGAGCTGCCCCCGGGGTCGGTGCTGCTCCAGGCCGAGATGGCGCGGCAGCTGGGCGTCAGCCGTACGCCGATGCGCGAGGCGTTCCGGCTGCTCCAGGAAGAAGGGCTCATCGACGCGAGCCCCGACCAGCGGGCGCGGGTGAGAGGCGTGGACCCCGCGGAACTGGACGGTGTGTACGGCGCTCGCATCATGCTGGAGACGCTGGCCGTCAGCATGACGGCCAAGTCGCTCACCGCCGAGGACGTCGAGCGCATGGCCGAGGCCCTGCTGCGGATGCAGGAACTGGCGGGCAACGACACGCCGGACGAGTGGTATGCCGCGCACAAGGAGTTCCATGGCATCGCGACCCGCGCGGTGGGACCGCACCTGCAGCGCATGCTCGCCTCGTTGGCCGAACAGAGCGAGCGCTACATCCGGCTCGCCCAGCTCGGTGTGCCCGGTTCATGGGCCAGGGCGCACAAGGAGCACGAGGCGCTGCTGGACGCCCTGCGGACCAGCGGTCCCGCCGAGGCTGCGAGCGTGATCGCCCGTCATCTCGCGCGGACCGCCCTGAGCGTGCTGGCCGACATCGCCCCGGAATACGAGCCCATGGCCACGCGGACCGCGCTGGGGATCGCCGGCGGCGGTCAGTCCTGACCCAGGACGCGGAAGCCCTCTCTACCGGCGGAACACCTGGGCCGACCCGTTGCGGCGGACTTCGTGGACGAGTCGACCTCGACGGAACCATGGCCCCGTGCGGCATCACCGTGCGGACAGCAGTGGTTCCCGCCGAGGTCTGGACGCCCCTCCCAGAGGTGTACACACTGGCCGCGAGGTGTGCACATGTTGCGTGTGAAGGGTCTGCTGCATTACGGGCTCCGGGTGCCGTCGCTGGATGCGGGCGCGAGTTTCTACAGCGCGTTCGGGCTGGAGACGTCGGAGCGCGGTGACGCGGTGGTGATCCGCTGTGACGGGCGGGCGCAGGACCAGACGGTGTTGACGGAAGGGCCGGTCAAGCGGCTGCACCACGTGGCCTTCGCCGTGGAGCCGGGTTCTCTGCGGGAGTGGCAGCGTCACATCGAGGGCATGGGGCTGAGGTTGTTGGACGCGCCGGCCGAGGTGCCCGGGGGGCTGTGGCTGCGTGATCACGAGGGCAATCTGATCAACCCCCGTGACGAGGGGATCGCCCCGTGGCGGGAGTTCGGTACGACGGACGGCCAGGACGCCAACGTCGGCGACCGCATCCGTCGTGTCGACCAGGCCTGCTGGCTGACCGCGACTGAGCAGGCTCGGCCCGTCCTCAGCGCCTTGGGCACATGCTGATCAGTACCGATCTGGACGCCTCCGAGGCGTTTTATGCCCGCGCTCTGGGGCTGCGCCTGTCGGACCACATCCCCGGCATCGCCACGTTCATGAACTCGGGGCCGGGCGATCACCACGTCTTCGGGTTCGTTCCGGGAACGCATCCTGGTCTGCACCACTCCAGTTGGATGGTGGCGGACATCGACCGGATCGCCATGGGTGCGCGGAGCATGGCCGCCGTGGGCCAGGTGAAGGGCTGGGGTCTGGGGCGCCACACCCTCGGTTCGAACCTCTTCCACTACATCCAGGATCCCTGGGGCGGCTGGATCGAGTACTCCGGCGACATGGACGGCATCACCGAGGACTGGAAGCCGAACGACTGGGACTGCCCGGCCGCCGTATGGAGCCCCGAGATGCCCGCCGACTTCATCACCAACCAGGAAGAGAAGCCGGTGTGAGTCGCGTCGGCAGCGACTGCCCGCACTGCCCTCCTCACGCGCGGCCCGTGAGCGCCCCGCGGCTATGTCCGCCGTGTGGGCGGTTTCCGCTGCGCGGGTGAGGAGTCGTACGTATCTGCGATGCGATCACCCGATGGTGAGTTCGTCCCTGGTGCCTGTCGGTGGGACGCGACGCTGTAGACGGTGGCCCGTGACCGGTGCCGCCTGGACGACCAAGGGGCAGGGGACGGTATGACGCAAGAGGCCGGGCATGGCGGGGGCTCAGTCGAGCAGGCGGTGCTGTTGGCGGCGGGGCTTGCCGACCTGGCGGTGAGCGCTCTCGGCTCGGCCGTAGGCAGCGTACGGGGGCTGCTGAGCCGCTCCGACACGGCGGAGTTGGCGGCTGACGCGCAGCGGGACCTCACGGCGCGCGGGCGGCTGGCCGTGGACCGGTACGCGGTGGTGCCGCCTGCCCATCTGGAGGTCCTTGCCCAGAGCGTTCTGGCCCGGCGGGGCGTCGACGGTGGCTGACCGGGATGACCCGGCCGTGTTCAGAATGCGCGTCGATGAGGTGCTGAGCCGGTTCGTGGCGCAGGAGGCGGACCACCTCATCGCGATCGACCCCGATCTGGGCCCGGTGGCGGACCAGGTCGAGGCCGCCGTGGCGAGCGGCAAGCGGCTGAGAGCGGCGTTCTGCTACTGGGGCTGGCGGGCGGCCGGCCAGCCTGACAGCGACGCGCTGGTGCGGGCGGCGGCCTCCATGGAACTGGTCCACGCCGCCGCCGTCGTACACGACGACATCATCGACGAGAGCGCGGTACGGCGGGGCCGGCCCACCGCGCACGTCGCCCTCAAAGCCGGGCTGCGTGGTCGTCCCCGTGCCGCGCCCACCGCCAGGGCGCTGGCGATGCTGGTGGGGGACCTGCTCATGTCGCTGGCCGGCCAGCTGTTCGCCGGCAGCGGCTTGCCCACGGCCTACCTGGCCCGGGCCCGTCCCCTGTGGGCGACCCTGGCGCGGGAGCTGATCGCGGGTGAGTGCCTGGAGCTTCTGCGCACGGGTGGAGAACCGGACACGGCACAGTCGTTGCAGGTGATCCGGTACAAGACCGCGAAGTACACCGTCGAACAGCCCCTGTTGATCGGAGGCGTGCTGGCCGGCGCCGGGCAGGAGCTGACGGAGGGCTACTCCCGCTACGGGCTGCCGCTGGGCGAGGCGTTCCAGCTGCGCGACGACCTGCTCGGCCTGTTCGGGGATCCGGCCCTCACCGGCAAGGCCAACACGGACGACCTGCGGGCTCACCGGCCCACCGCCCTGCTGGCGGAAACCTGGAGGGTGGCCGACGGGGCCGACCGGGAGCGCCTGCGCGCGCTGTCGGGCCGGCGCGACGTGGGCAGGGACGGCCTGGAGGCGGTCCGGGAAGTGATGACCCGGCTCAGAGCACCCGACCGCATAGAAGGGATGATCACCGCCCGGGTCGAGGAAGCCACCCGCGCTCTGGACGACCTGGACATCCCCGTACCCGCGTCACGAGCCCTCACCGACCTGGCGCACGCGGCCGCAATCCGTCGGCACTGACATGCGGCGCGGGCGCCGCCACGCGTGATTCCTGTTCCGGCCCTGTCTGTTCCGACTGGAGACGAAGAGCCTGTGATGACCTACACCGAGGCGTCGATGGACGCCTTGCGCAGCAGTGGTGACGAACTCGCCGACGCGACGGTGGCGACCCTTTTCGAACGCGGGGAGGTGGGCACCTTCAACACGCTGATGCGCTACGTGTCGACCGCCGGCGCGCCGTTGCCCGACGGCCTTCCCGACGTGGCTCGGGAGTACCTGCATGCCACCAGCGCACCTCCGGCGTGGGTCGACTGGGGCGAGATGGAGAAGGCCAGGCTGTTCTTCATCGACAACAACGTGCACATCTCCACGGCGTTGTCCTTCGCCGCCATGCCCGCGTGTTACCTGGTCCCGCACGTGGCGAAGCTGCTGGCGACGACGCACGCGCTGGACTACCCCTCCAAGCGGATGGCGGAGACCGGGCAGTTCACCGTGTACCTCATGCAGCCCGGCGCTTTCGAGGCGGGCAGCACCTTCATTCCCGCCGCTCAGAAGGTCCGTCTGCTGCACGCATCCATCCGCCATCACCTCAGAAGGGACAACCGCTGGGACACCGACAGCCTGGGCGTGCCGATCTGTCAGGAGGACATGATCGGCGGGCAGATGTTCTTCTCACTGCTGGTGCTGGACTCCCTGCACCGGCTGAACATCCACATGAGCACCGACGGCGCGGAGGCCTACCTGTACGCCTGGCGGGTGGTCGGCGCGATGCTCGGCGTCGACCAGAGCCAGGTACCCAAGGACATGGAGTCCGCCCGCCAGTTCCTCGATCTGTACATGATCCGGCACATGGGGCCGAGCGAGGACGGCGCGCATCTCACCCGGCAGCTGATCGACCTCTACGAGGAAGTCGTGCCCGGCACGTTCTTCGACCCGATCGTCTCCGCCCTGATCCGCCACCTCGTCGGCGACACGTGCGCCGACTGGCTGGACGTGCCGCGCACCGCCTGGGACACCGTCGTCAAAGCCGTACCCCACCTGCTGGGCGTCCTGGAGACCGTCGAGGACCGCTCACCGCTCGGCGCCTGGGCCCTGGACCGTCTCGGCCATCTCACCACGATCCTCGAACTGTCCTCGCTCACCCGTGGCCGCGTCATGCACTACGCGATCCCGGAGCAGCTGAAGAAGGACTACGGCCTCTCCTCCACCGTGCCCCGCACCCGCCGCTGGACCCCGCCCGCCCCCGCAACGGGTCCCATCTGACCGCCGACCGAACGGACCGCCTGCATCGGGTTCCGCATCAGCCGGTCCCGGCTGGGCGCCCCGCGATGTGTGTCAGAGGCACGTCGGTATCGGCGAGTTCGTTCGCGGCGACTGTTCGGCCGGACGTGACGAGGTCGCGGATCGGATCGGTGACGTCCCAGACGTTGACGTTCATCCCGGCCAGAACCCGGCCCCCGGCGAGCCAGAACGCCATGAACTCCCGGGTGTCGGTCCGGCCGCGGAAGACCATCTGGTCGTAGGCGCCCGGCTCGGCGTAGCCGGTGTACTCCATGCCCAGGTCGTACTGGTCGGTGAAGAAGTACGGAACGCGGTCGTACGTCACGTCCTGGCCGAGCATCGCCTTGGCCGCGACCTGGGGCTGGTTGAGGGCGTTGGCCCAGTGCTCGACGCGGATGTGCTGGCCGAGCAGTGGGTGGAAGGCGTTCGCGACGTCTCCGGCGGCGTGGATGTCCGGGTGGGACGTGCGCAGGCGGGCGTCGACGCGGATGCCGTTGTCGACGTCCAGGCCCGCGGCTTCGGCGAGCCGGGTGGTGGGGGTGATGCCGATCCCGACGATGACCGCATCCGCGTCGATGCGGCGGCCATCGGTCAGCAGCACGCCGTTCGCCCGGCCGTCGGCGCCGGTGATCTCCGCGACCTGTACTCCGCAGCGCAGGTCGGTCCCGTGCTCGGTGTGCAGGTCGGCGAAGATCTGGGCCACCTCGCGGCCCAGCACGTGCAGGAGCGGGAGTTCCGACCTTTCCAGGACCGTGACCTCGACACCGGCTGCCCGGGCGGCGGCAGCGGTCTCCAGCCCGATCCAGCCGGCGCCGATCACCACGATGCGGGATGCGGAGGCAAGGGCTTCTTTGATGCGGTCGCTGTCGGCGAGCCGGCGCAGGTAGAGCACTCCGTCGAGGCCGGCTCCCGGCGTGGACAGGCGACGCGGTGAAGAGCCGGTGGTCAGGAGCAGCTTTGCGTAGCCGACGCGGCTGCCGTCGGCGAGCGTCACCTCGTGGGCGGCCGGGTCGATCGCGGTGACCGTGGTGCCCGGTCGCAGGTCGACGTCGTGCTCGGCGTACCACTGGGAGGGATGGACGTAGAGCGTTTCACGCTCGTCCTTGCCCAGCAGGTATCCCTTGGACAGCGGCGGCCGTTCGTACGGGCGCTCGCTCTCTTCCCCGAGCAGCGCGATCGGGCCGTCGAAGCCCTCGTCCCGGAAGGTCTGTGCCGCCTTCGCGCCGGCCAGGCCGGCTCCGACGATCACGAATGCTGTGTTCGCGGCCATGATCTCTCCTCTGCTGCGGGGCGTCGTCGTCCATGGCGGTGCCCTGCGAAGCGGTGGGGCTACGCCCCGGTGGCAGGGGCGGACCTGCTCGCTCCGCCGGCTGCGGCACGTAGTTCCACACAGCAACGTCCCGGCCGAGGGGCGAGGACCGCGTCGACGCCGGATGCCTGCAGACCGGTGAGGAAGCCGCCGAGGAAGGAGTGGTTGATCCCGCACACCAGCTCGGGCGAACGGGCGGCCAACTGGTGGAAGGGGCAGTTCAGGAGCCGTACTTCGGTCGGGGCCTGCCGGTCGGGCTCGAAGCCGTGCGCTTCCAGCACGGACTCGGAAAGTGTGAGAGCCCGCTCGGGTCCCAGACGGCCGGGGCGGTTGCTGGCGCGCGTCGCGGCCCCGAGTTCCTCTCCCCGGTGCCGGGCCGTGCGCAGCGCTGCCAACTGGGCGTCCTCGCCCTGCTGCTGGTCGAGGACCGCGTCGATGAGGATCTCGGCCAGGACGTCAGGGCGGCGCTCGGGGATGCTGATGCGGATTTCGGTGTCCGCCGGCTCGTAGACCTTCGGTTTGCGGCCGACTTTGCGGATGCCGCCGGGGTTGTCGTAGCGGGAGGTCAGCAGCTCGGCCGCGACCAGTTTGTCCAGGTGGAAGGCGGCGAGCTTGGCCGAGATCCCGGCATCGGCGGCGGCCTCCTCCCGCGTCACCGGACGGTGGGCGCGCCGTATGAAGCCGTACAGCCTGCGGCGCACCTCGTCCGCGAGCACCGTGACGGATTCCACCCCCGAAGCGGCGGGGGCCTGAGGTGGAGCCGGAGTCAGGTCTGAGGTCATGCCTCCACGATAACTCCCATCTGGGTGCGCGTAACTGGTTTTCTCTGCGTCTCGGAGCTGGTGGCTTGACCGCTCTCGCTAATAAGTCCAATATTGATTGGTGAAACTCTGCGAGAGGACCATGCCATGCCCAGCGAACTGCAGCAGCAGGCAAAACAGCCGGTCAGCGCCGCCCTCGCCGGCCCGTACGGGCACCCGTTCCATCCGATCCTGGTCACCGTGCCGATCGGCGCATGGGTGGGCAGCCTCGTCTTCGACATCGCCTCCCACCTCGTGGACGATCCGGATTTCCTCGCCCGCGGTGCGATGTGGCTGATCGCCGTGGGCGTGATCGGGGCGCTGGCGGCGGCGATGGCGGGCTTCCTGGATCTGTTCGCCATCCCCGCCGGCACGAGGGCCTTCCGTACCGGCCTCCTCCACATGACGTTGAACCTGCTGGTGACCGCCGCGTACACGGGCAGCTTCCTGTGGCGCCACGCCGACGGTGGGCCGTCCGGAAGCGTCGGGGCGTCGCAGCTCGTCCTGAACGCCGTGACGCTGGCCGTGCTCGGCGTCTCGGGGTTCCTGGGCGGCAAGCTCGCCTACCACTACGGCGTCCGGGTCGCCGACGAGGCGACCCAGGCCGAGGGCTTCGCTCCCGCCCGCCGGCACTCAGCCCGCCACTGACCCGCAGCGCCTTCCGCACATCCGAAGTGCACCCGCCCCCACTGCTCCGGGAGTTCCCCATGGACATCGCCGCGCTGCTCGCCCGCTGGATCCCCGTCCACCGCGACCGCAACCGCACTGCCGCACCGGCAGGTGCCGGCCGGACGGCATCTGCCGAACGCCACTTCCCCGTCGCCGTCGGCGCGGGACATGGGCTCGCCGCCGTCGTGACCCTCGTCCTGGTCCTGCTCACGGCACTCGGGAGGGGTGAGTGACATGACGCAGCACCTCCACTCCGCCCTGCACATCGCCCCCGCCGCCCCGGAACCGGTACCGGCGCCGCCCACCGCCCTGAGCGTGACCCACGACGCGGAAACGGTGGACCTGCCGGCCGCCGAACTCGCGGCCGGACAGTTCCTCCAGGCCCTGGGCATCGGCACCGATTCCGAGAGTCTGCGCGGCACCCCCCGCCGTATGGCCCGCGCCTACGCCGAACTGTTCAGTCCCCGCCCCTTCGACCTCACCACGTTCCCCAACGACGAGGGATACGACGAACTGGTCCTCGCCCGCAGCATCCCGCTCCGCAGCGTGTGTGAACATCATCTTCTGCCGTTCGTCGGAACCGCCCACATCGGCTACCTGCCCGGGCAGCGGATCCTGGGCCTGTCCAAACTCGCGCGGGTCCTGGAGCACTTCGCCTGCCGTCCCCAGGTGCAAGAACGGCTCACCAAGCAGGTCGCCGACTGGCTGCAAGCCCATCTGGAGCCCAAGGGTGTCGGCGTCGTCATCCAGGCCGAGCACACCTGCATGACCCTGCGCGGCGTCCAGGCCACCGGAGCCACGACCATGACCTCCACGCTCCTCGGGCTGCTGCGCGACGACGCCCGCTCCCGCAGCGAATTCCTGGCCCTGACGGGCCTGCCCCGCTGACCCGCACAGCCGAGCGGGACAGGATCGGACAGTGCCGCACGGGCCAGGAGGTGCTGCACTCCCTGTATGGACCATGCCCGGACCGACCCCACAGACGCGTTCCCGGCGCCCCGGCCCGCACTGATCACCCTCGGCCACAGCACCGCGGAGCGGGGAACGCTGGCCAGGCTCCTCCGGGAAGCCGACGTCGCCGCCGTCGTGGACGTCAGGACCGCTCCCGGCAGCCGCCGGGACCCGGATCTGTCACGGCAGCGCCTGGCCCGGTGGATGCCCGAAGAGGGCATCGCCTATCGGTGGGAGCCGCGCCTGGGCGGCTTCCGCAAGACTCCGCCGGAGTCGCCCGACACGGTATGGCGCAACGCTTCCTTCCGCGGCTATGCCGCTCACACCCGCAGTCCGGACTTCGTCGCCGCCATGGACCAAGTCGTGCACCAAGCGGCAGAACGGCGCACCGCGGTGATGTGCAGTGAAGCGGTGTGGTGGCGATGCCACCGGCGCCTCATCGCCGACTTCGCTGTCCTGGCCCGCGGCATGCTCGTCCACCACCTGATGCACGACGGACGCCTGACACCTCACACTCCGACACCGGGCGTGCGCCTTCGCAGTGACGGACTCCTTGTGTACGACGACGCGGACTCGGCACCGCCATGACGGAACGGACAGCAGGCCGTTCGCCTCGCCGACCGAGCCACGAGGTGCCGTTCGCGAGACGGCCAGGGCGGCGGCGCAGGCAAACGGCCGAGACGGGCAGCGCCCTCCGACGCTCCTCGACTCCTGGCCCGCCCGCCAGCTCCAGACGCAGTTGGAGCGGTTGGAGCCGGGACAGCGACCTCAGCCGCTCGGAGAACAACGCATCCCACTCCGCGACCCGCAAGGGCTGCTCTGCGGTGGGCAGCGTGCAGGACTGTGGCACCCACGCCGGATCGTTCATCGCGCTCACTCCCGTCATCACGTCCCACGGGTGGACCCCTCCGACGGTAAACCTGTACCTGGGTACCGGTTGCAACCCGACGCTGCCTGAGTCGGAAGCCGGCGCGCCGAGGCGCGGCGACGCCGATCTGAGCCCAGGCCCAGGAGGCCAGGGCTCAGGTGGTCGGGGTCCAGGTGGCCGATACGGCGGGATGCGACGGACGCTGCCGGCCACGCACGTATACGCCTGCAGGCTGACGTCAGGCACGTGTCGGCCAGACGTCAGGATGAGGCGCGGAGCCTGACGTAATGCGTTCGCAGCAACGGAAATGTCGGTGGGTGCACGACGACGGGAGTCGACCTCGCCGGTACCACCTCCTCGGCGCTGCGCGAGCTGAAGGCCACCGTTCGGCCTGCTGCGCCGGCCGAACGACCCCGACACGCCTTTGGACCCGTCTCCCGGACTCGCCCGGCTCCCCGAACTGGTCGCCGCGGTCGAATCCGCCGGTCCCAAGGTCACCGTCACCACCGAAGGCGAGCCGCGCCCGCTCTCGCCGGGAGTGGACCTGACGGCGTTCCGGATCGTGCAGGAGGCCCTGACCAAGGTGACCAAACACGCCGATGCGGCGGCCGTACACGTGCGGCTCGTGTACGCGCAGGACCGGCTGGACATCACGGTCACCGACGACGGTGCCGACAAGGCCCCGGCGACACTCGTGCCGGGCACCGGCTTCGGCCTCATCGGTATGCGTGAACGCGCCCACTCGGTCGGCGGTGCCCTGGATGCGGGGCACCGGCCGGAAGGCGGCTTCGAAGTCACCACCGCACTGCCGCTGTACCCGGAAAGCCAGGAAAGCCAGGAGGAAGAAGGGCCCTCAACCCGGCTCATCAAAAAGAGCCCAGAAAAAAATGGGCAGTGATGTCGAGAACCCGTGATCGGCTCCGTCCCTGCTGTGAACGCGACCACAATGGGTCGCATCAGCACCGAGGAGAGACACCATGGCGAAGTACTTGCTGCTCAAGCACTACCGCGGCGCCCCGGCTCCGGCCAACGACGTACCCATGGACAAGTGGACGCCGGAGGAGATCTCGGCTCACGTGCAGTACATGAACGACTTCGCGGCCCGGCTCGAGGAGACCGGCGAGTTCGTCGACGGCCAGGCGCTCGCCCCCGAGGGGACGTGGGTCCGGTACGACGGTGAGGGGCGCCCGCCGGTCACCGACGGTCCGTTCGCCGAGACCAAGGACCTCATCGCCGGCTGGATGGTGATCGACGTCGACACCTACGAGCGCGCCGTCGAGCTGGCCGGGGAACTGTCGGCCGCCCCCGGGGCGGGCGGGAAGCCGATCCACGAGTGGCTGGAACTGCGCCCGTTCTACGGTGTGTCGCCCACCATCACGGAGTGACCCTCGAGATGAACGAAGCCCTGCTCCGGAGCCTCACGCCGAGCGTGCTCGCCATCCTCGTCCGCCGCGGAGCCGACTTCGCGGCGGCTGAGGATGCCGTGCAGGACGCACTCGTCGAGGCGGTCCGCGTCTGGCAGGCCGACCCGCCGCGGGATGCGAAGGGCTGGCTGGTCACCGTGGCCTGGCGCCGGTTCCTCGACGCGACTCGGGCGGACGCCGCCCGCCGCCGGCGTGAGGAGAGCGTCGACGAGGAGCCGGCGCCCGGGCCCGCGCCCGCGGTGGACGACACGCTCCAGCTCTACTTCCTGTGCGCCCACCCGTCGCTGACGCCGTCGTCCGCGGTCGCGCTCACGCTGCGCGCCGTGGGCGGGCTGACCACCCGCCAGATCGCCCAGGCCTACCTGGTGCCCGAAGCGACCATGGCGCAGCGCATCAGCCGGGCCAAGCGCACGGTCTCCGGCGTGCGGTTCGAGCAGCCCGGCGACGTGTCCACCGTGCTGCGCGTCCTCTACCTGGTCTTCAACGAGGGTTACTCCGGCGACGTCGACCTCGCCGCCGAGGCCATCCGGCTCACTCGGCAGCTCGCGGCCGTGATCGACCACCCCGAGGTGGCGGGGCTGCTCGCTCTCATGCTGCTCCACCACGCCCGGCGCGCCGCGCGGACCGCGCCCGACGGCAGCCTGGTGCCGCTCGCCGAGCAGGACCGCGGCCGGTGGGACACCGAGTCGATCGCCGAGGGCGTCGACATCCTGCAGGCGGCGCTCGCCCGCGACCGGCTGGGCGAGTTCCAGGCCCAGGCCGCCATCGCCGCACTCCACGCCGACGCGCCCACCGCCGAGGAGACCGACTGGGTGCAGATCGTCGAGTGGTACGACGAGCTCGCGCGCCTGACCGACAGCCCGGTCGTCCGGCTCAATCGCGCGGTGGCCGTCGGCGAGGCGGACGGACCGCGCGCCGGCCTTGCGGCACTCGCGGCCCTGGAGGACACACTGCCCCGCCACACTGCTGTTGCGGCGTACCTCCACGAGCGCGACGGCGACCTGGCGACGGCGGCACGGCTGTACACGGAGGCGGCCCAGAAGGCCCCCAACCTGGCCGAGCGCAGCCATCTGACCCGCCAGGCCGCCCGGCTCAACGCCCGGGGGCGCAGTTGACGGGATGTGCCCGGATTCTCCGCGGCACCGCGGCACTTGCCGCGGACCGTGGCCGAAGCGGTCGCCTCGACCTCACGAGCCACGAGCTGAAGAAGGCGCCACATGACCGGGGTGTCGGTGCGGGAGTTCGCGCGGTGCGCTTTTACTGCGGTCGCATCAGGTGCAAGTCCTCACCCCATGCGTCCAGCACCGTGCCGTGCCCGGCCCGGCGGGCGACTGCCTCGACGTGCGCGAAGAGATGACGCTGTGTGGACACCTCGCCCGTTCGTGAGACGCGGTCCGCAGCATCGAGGAGCCTGCCGGTGTCCCAGCCGGGCAGGGGGAACCGGTCAAGTTCCCACTGCACGTACCTGTTGTAGGGACGGGGGCGGAGGTCGAGAGTGAAGAGCAGTTCCAGCAGGAACCGGATGCTGTCGGCGGCGTCGAGTCGGGCCGCGAGCGCATGTCCGTCGCGGCCGTTCTTGAGCGAACCGTAGAGAGAGTCGGCGTAGGCGTCGAGCCACTGGCCGGCTTGGCGGAATGCGTCATCGGCGTCGAGCCGTGCCGCGTCGGCCAGGATCTGCGCGACGCCTCCGTCGAGCCGGTCGAGCACGATCCGGGCGCGGGCGAGGGCGTACCGCTCGAAACCGGTGGCAGCGGTGCGGAACTCGGCGGCGGTCAGGATGACGAGGTCGAGTTCTGGGGAGCGGTGCCCTGTGAACCGGGTGAGGGCCGTTGTCGCGCGATCGGCGAGGACGACGTAGAGGTCGTGGTCGGAGTGCTCCGTACTCATGCCCTCGTGGGCCTGTGCCCCCTTGAGGACAAGACCGCCGACAGCTGGATCAGCGGCGGCGAGTTCGACGAACGCGTCGTAGGTGAGTGGCTGCTGAGCAGTCATTGCGTGATCTCCGGTGTGGGGATGACGGGTTTGCCGCGCCGGGCGGCCCCGAACTCGTGGGGGGGCGCCCGCACCGTCTGCGGCGGCGTGGCCGCCGCCCGGAAGATCAACGCACGGGTGGACTTCACCGCCGGGCCGGCTGAGAGGTCTCGCGTTCGACCGCCTCAAGCAGTCAAGTGGGAGGTCAGTCCTCCGTGGCCGAAACAGCCGTAGCAGCCGCTCATTGATCTCAACAGCCTTGCCTGCGGCCTGGCGTGGCATCCGGAGCCCGTCACTGGCCGGGTAGGCCGGATACGGACTCCTTCGCACGGTGACTTTGCAGCCACGAGCGCGCGTGACCTGCGCAGACTCCTGCTCCCCTTGACGCCGCTATCGTTGCTGCCGTGACCGGTTGTGCCGAGCGTCCGCTGCTCTTCCTCGATGTCGACGGACCGCTGATTCCGTTCGGGGCGGCGCCCGAGCTGTGTCCGGAGGGGTATCCGACGTATCCGGCGGGCCTCGCGTCACCTGGGACCGATGGGCATCCGCTTCTGGCAAGGATCAATCCCGGGCACGGGCCGCGGCTGACGGCTCTGCCGTGCGAGGTGGTCTGGGCCACGACATGGATGGCCGACGCGAACGAGAGCATCGCACCACGGCTCGGCCTGCCCGAGTTGGACGTGGTGATGTGGCCCGATCCCTGCGACGAGGACGACCAGGACGACCAGGACGAGCGAGACGGTCTGCACTGGAAGACCCGCACCCTCGTCCAGCGGGCAGCCGGCCGCTCCTTCATCTGGGTCGACGACGAGATCACCGACACTGATCGGGCCTGGGTGTCGGAGCACCATCGAGGGCAGGCCCTGCTCCATCGCGTCGATCCCGCCCGGGGTCTCACCGACGCCGATTTCACCGCTCTCGACGAGTGGCTGCGAACGGAACCCACCTGTCGATCCTGCCTGCCTGAGCGTGCGTGAGTGCTCCCCGTGAAGTCGCAGCGGACCTCTCCTGTGCCGCCCCGTGTATCGCTCCGCCTGACTCACCGGCGCCGGCCCCCCACGGGCTCAGGACGACTCGCGGACGACCAACTCGGTGGGAAGCGTGACGTGCCGACGCGGTTCCTCGGGGTTGCCGATCTCTTGCAGCAGGATGTGGGCGATCATGCTGCCGATCTCCTCGACGGGCTGACGCACGGTGGTCAGGGGCGGGTTGCTGTGGCGGGCGATGATGGAGTCGTCGAATCCGACCACGGCCACGTCGTCGGGGACGCGTCTGCCCTGCCTGCGCAGCTCCGCCAGCGCCCCCGCCGCCATGACGTCCGAGGCGACGAACACGGCGTCGAGTCCGGGGACTCGTTCAACGAGTGAACGCATCGCGGCCTCGCCGCCCTCCTCGGTGAAGTCGCCCGAGGCCACGAGTCGGTCCGTGGCCTCGTGGCCCGCCTTCTCGAGGGTCTCGCGCCAGCCCAGGAGCCTGCTGCGCGCCACGTCCATGTCGAGCGGTCCGCTGATGGTGGCGACGGTCCGCCGTCCGCGGGCGAGGAGGTGGCTGACGGCCGTCGCGGCCCCGCCGGTGTTGTCGGAGTGCACGTGGCTGAGTGACTCGTCGGGGGAGCGGCGTCCGGCGAGGACCGTGGGCAGTCCCATGTCCTCCAGCAGGCCCGGCAGCGGATCGTGCTCGTGCACCGACACCAGGAGCACGCCGTCGACACGCCGCTCCGCCACCGACTCGGTGAGCTGGTCCCGCTCGGCCTGGTCGCGTACGAGCACCAGTTGCAGTTGTGTCCGGGTCTCGGCGAGGGCGGTGCTGACCCCCCGGATGACGGCCGAGAAGTAGGGCTCCGAGCCCAGTCTGCTCGCCGACTCGGGGATCACGAGGGCCACGGAGTTCGTTCTGCTCGTCACCAGCCCCCGGGCGACCGAGTTCGGTACGTAGTTGAGCTCGGCGATGGCGGCGAGCACGGCGGCCCTGGCCTTCTCGCTGACGAGCTCCGAGCCGTTGATGACTCGTGAAACCGTGGTGCGTCCGACACCGGCGCGCGCGGCCACGGTTTTGATGGTCGGACGTTGCCTGCCAGCCATGACGCCTCCCTCGCTTCTGCGGTGCCCGGACGGCTCTCACCTGCGCGCATTGTGTCAGACGGCATCGCGTGTCCGCAGGGTCCGAGCGCGGGGACAGGAAATCCTCCCGCAACGAAGTGGTTTCGACTTCTTGACAGACGCCTTTCGCGGCGGCCAGGCTTCGAGCTCCTGAGTGGGAACGTTCCCATCGCAGTTTGGGAACGTACCCACCGGACAAATCGTGCCTACGGGGCGGACCGTGGGGCTCGAACTCCGGTGCGTCAGCGCCGCCGCTAGGAGGACGAAATGGACAAGCTCCGAATGAAGTCGCGTACGAGAGTCATGGCCGCCGTGTCGGCTGTGTCGGCTCTCGGTCTGGTCGTGAGCTGCGGGGGCAGCGACGGGGGGACCGGTGGCGGGAAGAAGGACGGCAAGGTCACCATCACCATGGGGCTCTTCGGCGTCATGGGCTTCAAGGAGACCGGTCTGCTGGACCAGTACATGAAGGAACACCCGAACGTCGTCATCAAGGCGGACGTCGCGGGCGACGAGCAGACCTACTACACCGCCCTGCAGACCCACTTGGCAGCCGGCAGCGGACTGAAGGACATCCAGGGCATAGAGATTGGTCGGGCCAAGGAACTGTCCGACACACAGAAGGACAAGTTCGTCGACCTGGCCGGCGTCACCGGGACGGACCACTTCCTTCCGTGGAAGCAGAGCCAGGTCACCACCGCGGACAAGAAGGTCATCGGCCTCGGCACCGACATCGGCCCGATGGCGGTCTGCTACCGCAAGGACCTCTTCGAACAGGCCGGCCTGCCCACCGACCGCGACGAGGTCGCCAAGCTGTGGGAGGGCGACTGGTCGAAGTACGTCGCCACGGGCAAGCGGTTCAAGCAGGAGTCGAAGGCCGACAAGGTCGCCTTCATGGACAGCTCCAGCGGACTGTTCAACGCCATGATCTACGGCAACTCCCAGCAGTTCTACGACAAGGAGGGCGAGCTGATCTACGGCACCAACCCTGTCGTGAAGGACGCGTGGAAGCTGGCATCCGAGGCGGCCACGTCCGACCTGACCGCGAAGCTCCGCCAGTTCCAGCCCGGTTGGGACCCCGGCCTGGCCAACAGCACCTTCGCCACCACCGTCTGCCCAGCGTGGATGCTCGCGCACATCAGCGAGAAGGCGGGCCCGAAGAACAAGGGCAAGTGGGACGTCGCCAAGGCGCCCAAGGGTGCCAACTGGGGCGGAGCGTTCCTGGGCGTGATGGAGAAGAGCCCTGTCAAGAAGGAGGCGCAGGAGCTCGTGGCCTGGCTCACCGCCCCCGAGCAGCAGGCCTACCTCTTCAAGAAGATCGGCAACTTCCCCTCGTCGCAGACCGCGTTGTCCCTGCCCGAAGTGGTCGATGCCAAGTCGGACTACTTCAGTGGCGCGCCCATCGGCAAGATCTTCAGCGCCGCGGCCCAGGAGATCCCCGACGAGCAGGTGCTCGGCCGCAAGGACGGCACGATCAAGGACATCTTCTCGCAGGGCCTGACCTTGATCGAGGCGCAGAACAAGAGCTCGAGCGAGGCATGGAAGACCACTGAGACGCGCATCGAGAAGGCCGCCGGCTGACCTCGGGCCACGTTGCCCGTCCTCCGCAGCAGCCCGGCGTCCCAGGCGCGGCCCGTGTGGGCCGCCGGGCCCCTTGCCCGTCTCCCTCATCCCCAGGAAGGACGCCTTCCGGTGGCCATCTCCACCTCGACACCCCCAGACGGTGCGCCCGGCACCGCCCTGCCGGCCGGGACCGGCACCGGCGGGGACCGCCAGCGGCGCCGAACGCTGCTGCACCGCCTCGACGTCCGCGGTGCGCCGTACGCCTTCATCGCACCGTTCTTCGTCGTCTTCGCCGCGTTCAGCTTCTACCCGCTCATCTACACCTCGTGGATCTCCCTGCACCGCGTCGAACTGTCCACCCTGAATTTCATGGAGTGGGTCGGCTTCGACAACTACACGGCGCTGTGGGACGACGACCGCTTCTGGAACGCGCTGCTCAACACCATCACGATCGGCGTCCTGTCGACAGTGCCGCAGCTGCTGATGGCGCTCGGGCTGGCGCACCTGCTCAACTACCGGCTGCGCGGCTCGACGTTCTTCCGTGTCGCCGCGCTGACGCCGTATGCCACGTCGGTGGGTGCCGCGGCCCTGGTGTTCACGATGCTCTTCGAACGCGACTTCGGCATGATCAACTGGATGCTGAGCCTGGTCGGCGTAGACAACATCGACTGGGAGAACAACAAGTGGGCCGCGCAGACGGCGATTTCCTCGATCGTCATCTGGCGCTGGACCGGCTACAACGCCCTGCTCTACCTCGCGGCGATGCAGGCGATCCCGCGCGACCGGTACGAGGCCGCGGCCATCGACGGCGCTTCGCGGTGGCAGCAGTTCCTGAAGGTCACCGTCCCCGGCATCCGTTCCACCATCGTGTTCACCATCGTCCTGTCGACGATCGGTGCCACCCAGCTTTTCGGTGAGCCCCTGATCTTCGGCCAGGGACCGAACGGCATCACCGGCGGAGCGGACAACCAGTACCAGACGCTGGGACTGCTGCTGTACGAGGAGGGCTGGAAGAACTACCAGATGGGCCGGGCCGCCACGGTCGCCTGGGCGATGTTCCTGCTGCTCATTCTCGTGTTCGTCGTCCAGCGAGTCGTCAAGCGCGTCCTCGCGCGCAAGGCCTGACCGGGAGGTTTCCATGACCACAGACAGCATCCCGGTCCAGACGGCGGACGTGCGCCCCGGGACCGAGCGGAAGGCCCGGAAGGGCACCCCGTCCGACGGACGACGCCCACGCCTGTTCCGGCACCCGGGTGCCGGACGTCAGCACCACGCGGGCCCCGTCGCCTACATCCTGCTGGGGCTCGCGGCCCTGTTCTCCCTCTTCCCGCTCTACTGGACGATGGTGGCGGCGTCGACCGACAACACGCGCGTCACCCAGACGCCTCCGCCCTTCCTGCCGGGACCCCATCTCCTGGAGAACCTCGGCAAGGCCTGGCAGGACGCCGCGTTGGGCAAGGCCATGCTCAACAGCCTGATCGTGGCCGGCGTGATCGCCCTGTCCACGGTGCTGTTCGCCACCCTCGCCGGCTTCGCGTTCGCCAAACTTCGCTTCAAGGGCCGCAACATCCTGCTGATGCTCGTCATCGGCACCATGATGGTGCCGCCGCAACTCGGTGTCGTACCGCTGTTCATGATGATGACCGAGCTGGGCTGGGGCCAGAAGCTGCCCGCCGTCATCTTCCCCACGCTCGTCAGCGCCGTCGGCGTGTTCTTCATGCGGCAGTACCTGTCCGAGGCGCTGCCCGACGAACTCATCGAGGCCGGCCGCGTGGACGGTGCGCACTCCCTGCGCATCTTCTGGAGCATCGTGCTGCCGATCGCCCGGCCTCCCATGGCCGTGCTGTTCATGATCACGTTCGTGCACGCCTGGAACGACTTCTTCTGGCCGTTCATCGTGCTCGACATGACCAATCCGACGGTGCCCGTCGCCCTCACCCAGCTCAGCGCGGGGTACGTGCGCGACCAGTCACTGATCATGGCGGGCGCTCTGCTCGGCACGCTGCCCCTGCTCGCCATGTTCGTCGTCTTCGGCCGTCAGATCGTCGGCGGAATCATGCAGGGCGCGGTCAAGGGATGAGCACCCTGCCCTCTCCCCGTTGCCGCGGCCCGTCGACGCCGGCCACCCCGCTTCGCCCCTCCCCCCTCGCAGCCCATCTGGAAGGACCCACGTGACCACCGCAACCCGACGTGTCGAGCCCGCCCCGGAGAACACCACCGCCCTCACCTTCCCGCAGGGATTCACCTGGGGCACGGCGACCGCCGCGTACCAGATCGAGGGCGCCGCCTCCGCGGACGGACGTACCCCTTCGATCTGGGACACGTACTCGCACACGCCCGGCAGGGTGCGCAACGGCGACACCGGTGACATCGCCACCGACCACTACCACCGCTGGCGCGAGGACGTCGCGATCATGGCGGACCTCGGCGTGAGCGCCTACCGGTTCTCCCTGTCCTGGCCGCGTGTGCAGCCGACCGGCCGTGGCCCGGCCGTCGAAAGAGGGCTCGACTTCTATCGCGCTCTGGCCGACGCACTGCTGGAGAAGGGCATCGAACCCGTCGTCACGCTGTATCACTGGGACCTGCCGCAGGAGCTGGAGGACGCCGGTGGCTGGCCGGAGCGCGCCACCGCGGACCGGTTCGCGGACTACGCGGCCCTGGCCGCACATGCCCTGGGGGACCGGGTGAAGACCTGGATCACTCTCAACGAGCCCTGGTGCAGCGCCTTCCTCGGATACGGCTCGGGTGTCCACGCGCCCGGACGCACCGACCCGGTCGCGGCCCTGCGCGCGGCGCACCACCTCAACCTCGCCCATGGCAGGGCCGTTCAGGCGCTGCGCGCCGAACTGCCCTCCCGGGCGCAGGCGTCCATCACCCTCAACATCCACCACCTCCGCGCGCTGACCGACTCCGCCGAGGACGTCGACGCGGCCCGCCGGATCGACGCCCTGGCCAACCGGGTCTTCACCGGCCCTGTGCTGGAAGGCCAGTACCCGCAGGATCTCTTCCAGGACACGGCGAGCCTGACCGACTGGTCCTTCGTGCGGGACGGCGACACCGCCACGATCCACCAGCCGCTGGACTTCCTGGGCGTCAACTACTACACGCCCACGGTCGTATCCGCCGCCAACGGCGAGGCCAGCCACGGCTCCGACGGCCACGGGGCGAGCGAGCACAGCCCCTGGCCCGGCGCCGACAACGTCGCCTTCCACCGGCCCCCGGGCAGTACGACCGCGATGGGCTGGGCGGTCGACCCCAGCGGCCTGTACGACCTGCTGATGCGACTGAAGGCCGATTTTCCCGCGTTGCCTGTGATGATCACCGAGAACGGGGCCGCGTTCGACGACTACGTGAACCCGGAGGGCGAGGTGGCCGACCCCGAACGCATCGCCTACCTCCACGGCCACCTCTCGGCCGTGCACCGGGCGATGGTGTCCGGCGTCGACGTGCGGGGCTACTTCCTGTGGTCCCTGCTGGACAACTTCGAGTGGGGCTACGGCTACAGCAAGCGCTTCGGTGCCGTCTACGTCGACTACCCGACCGGCAAGCGCATCCCGAAGGCCAGCGCGCGGTGGTACGCCGACGTGGCCCGCACCGGCACCCTGCCGGAGGCGAGCCACGGGACCCAGTGACAGAAGGGGCGCCGCACGGCCGACCGGCGAGGGAGCTCGCCGGTCCGCCCGCCCAGACGAAGAGCGACGCCGTGCGCTACCGGGTGGCGGCGGATGCCGTGCGCGTCGGCTTGCCCAGAGCCCAGAAGAGCACGCCGAGGAGCACGAACCCGATGAGTGGGACGACCTCCGTCAGCAGGTACTTCCAGCGCTCGCTGTGACCCCAGCCGTCCGGTGCGTACGCGGAGCCGAACCAGTGGTCGCCGAGTCCGGGGGCGACCAGCTGCACGCCGGCGAACAGGACGAGCAGGGTGAGGACCACGCTGATCGTGCGGGGGAAGGGCGCCTTGTAGGGCCGCGGCACGTCCGGGGCCTTGCGGCGCAGTACCGCGAGTGCCGGGAAGATGCCCAGGTAGCTGACCAGGGTGGTGGAGACGGCGAGGCCGAGGACGGCGCCGAAGAGCTTGGCGGCGCTGCCGTCGGTCAGCTGGTGGGCCAGGACGAGGACGACGGTGGAGACCAGCCCGCTGAGGATGTTGACCCGTACCGGGGTGCCGAACCGGCTGGAGATGACGCCGAGGAAGCGGGGCGCGGCGCCGTCGTAACCGGAGACGGCGAGGGCGCGGTCGGAGCCCATGACCCAGGTGACTCCCGAGGACAGCACCGTGAGGATGAACAGGAGCGCGGCGAGGTCGCCGAGCAGGCTGCCGGTGCCGCCGAGGGTGGCGGTGCCGTCGGCGGAGACGTGGCCGCCGTACACGGTGAAGACCTGCCGGATCGCGTCGATGAATCCGCCGAGACCGGTGATGGCCTTGACGGGCAGGACGAGCAGGATGCCGAGGATCGGCAGCGCGTAGAGCACGACGGCGAGGACGGCGCTGCGGAAGATGGCGAAGGGCACGTCCTTCTGGGCGTCGGTCATCTCGTCGCCCGCGGTGCTGGGCAGCTCGAAGCCGACGTAGTTGAACATCAGGACGGGCACCAGGGCGACGAATCCCGCGTACGTCGGGGAGAAGTCGCCGAGGCCGAATCCGTGCAGGCCGTGCTGGACGCCGTAGACGGCGACGGTGAGGGTGAACAGGCCCAGGAGGACGAAACGGCTCCAGGCGCCGATGGTGGGAATCCACTTGCCCACGTCGAAGGAGAGGATCGCGGCCAGGACGCCCACCCAGACGAACACGAGGGTGAAGGCGTAGAAGGCCGGCGTGCTCAGGGCCTTTCCGTCGTTGAAGAACGTGGTGTAGGCCGTGACGGCGGAAACGGAGAGCGTGCCGCCGAGCCACACCGGGTTGGTGATCCAGTACAGGAAGTTGTTGACGGCACCGGCCAGACGCCCGAAGGCACGGCTGGTCCAGATGTAGGGGCCGCCCTCGTCGGGGAACGCGGCCCCGAGTTCGGCGGTCAGCAGTGCGGAGGGCACGAAGAACACGACGGCCAGCACGATGAGCCAGGTGAACGCCTCGGCACCGGACGAGGCCACCGTGCCGATGGTGTCCACCCCGACGATGGTGCACAGGAGGAAGAAGAGGATGTCGAAGCGGCCGAAGTGCTTGCGCAGCTTCTGGCGCTCCGTCCGGGCCGCTGTCGGTGCCTCGGCATGCTCGGACGTGATGGGGCCAGCGGCCACGTGGAGCTCCTGCGTGCTCGTGGGACGGGCGGGATTCGGCCAATGATCTGCCGTCGCCCAGGGGCCCACAAGCGTTCATGTGCAAGTCTTGACTATCACTTCTCCGTATGGTTGCCACGGCCACCGCACGGAGGCGGCCGGTGCGAACCCGGTGGCACGGACTGCCGTACGCCGATCGAAGCCCTCGTCCTTCACGGCGACGTGGGTCGGCGAGGGGAGGATCCTCTCCACTCCTCGGCTGCCGTCAGCGGAACAGGGACCGGCGGCGCTGTCGACGTCGTCAGTTCGATGCGTCGCCCCTCGGCCGACGAGCGGAGCAGAGCGCTCATCGCCTCGAGCACGTGCAGGGCGAGTTCGCCGTTCGCGCGAGGCGCCCGCCGCCCGTCGGCGGCGACGAAGTCGAGCAGACCGATGCCCCGTGCGCTGCCGACATAGCCCGCCGACGTCGGGAGCGTGCGCCGGCGCTTGTCGCCGAGTTCGAAGAGCTGTACGTCGCCGTCGAAGCGGTTCGGATCCGGAACCGTGAGCGTCCCCGCCTCGCCGTGGACCTCGATCGGAGCCGCCGCTGTGGCCACGCCGTCGAAGCTCGTCGTGATGGTCGTCAGGGCCCCGTTCACGTGCTCGAGCACCCCGGAGACATGGCTGTCCACCTCGACCGGTATCCGCTCGCCCGCGCGCGGGCCGGAACCGATGACGCGCTCGGCGCGCAGCCGGCTGGACGCGCCGATCACGGCACGCACCGGACCCAACAGGTGGACCAGGGACGCGAGGTAGTACGGCCCCATGTCCAGCAGGGGGCCACCTCCGGCGGTGTAGTAGAAGTCGGGGTGGGGGTGCCAGCGTTCGTGTCCCGGGGTGACCATCACGGCCGAGGCGAACAGGGGACGTCCTATGCTCCCGGCCTCCACAGCCGCCCGCGCCGTCTGGATTCCGGTGCCCAGGACCGTGTCCGGCGCGCACCCCACACCGACTCCCGCCTTCGCGGCCGCCTCCAGGACGCTGTGGGCGTCAACAAGGTTGGCGGCCAGCGGCTTCTCTCCGTAGACGTTCTTGCCGTGGCCGATGGCGCCGAGGGCGATCTCGGCGTGCGCGGCGGGGACGGTCAGGTTCAGCACCGTGTCCACGTCCGGGCTGCTCAGCAACTCCTCGACCGTCAGCGCCTGGACGCCCGGCAGTTCACCGGCGACGGCGGCCGACCGGGAGGCGTCGAGGTCGGCGACGGCGGTGACGCGCACCGCGGGATGGCCGAGCAGAGTGTCCAGGTACGCGCGGGAGATGACTCCGAGCCCTACGACGCCGATGCGGTGCGCGTCGCCCACAGCATGCCCCTTTCGATGATGGTGCGGACCTGCGAGTTCTCGAGCACGTCGAGGCTGTGCCCCGGTGTCGTCACCACGATGCGCCCCGCGCCCCACCGACGGGTCCAGACGGCCGGCGAGCTGACGGGCCGGTGCCAGGGGTGCCACGGCCGGGTGGGGTGGGTGGTGGTGGCCAGGACGTCGATGAGGTCGTCGTGGAGCACCCAGTACTGCTCGGTGTACAGCTCGAAGTCCTCGATGCCGGCGGTGATGGGGTGCTCGCGGCCGAGCTCGGTGATGTTGACGGTGTGCGGCAGGTAGTTGTCCGCCGCGTCTCCCTGACGTTCACACGGCTCCTTGCCCGGGTGGGTCGCGAACTGGCCTCCCACCAGGTGCAGATAGTCGGAGGAGGCGCGGAACGAGTCGGCGATGCCGCCGTGCCAGCCGGTGAAGCCGGTGCCGGCCACGACCGCCGCGCGCAGTCCCGACAGCTGCGCGGCGGTGATCTCCGACATCGTGACGCACTGCACGACGAGATCGGTGCCGGCCATCTCGGCGGCGTCGGCGTAGACGTCGGTCGACTCCTCGATGCGGACGTCGTATCCGTTGCGCTGGAGGAAGGGGAGGAACAGCTCCGTGGCCTTGACCGGCTGGTGTCCCTCCCATCCGCCTCGGACGACCAGGGCGTTCTTCCGCGTCATCTGCTTCCTTCATGGGGCCGTCGCCCCGGTCTCGGTCGGAGGTGCTCGCCTTGAGGATGCGTCAGTCACCCGCGCTCAGGAAAGGGTTGCCGGCTACACGAAAGTTTCGGCTCTTCGGCAGCTGCGCACCGCGACAGCCGTCCGTACCGGCTCAGGCCGAGCGGTGGCGACTCGCTGACGGCGCCGTCGGCGGGCGCAGCGGTGTGGCGGAGGCCCGCACCCAGGGTCAGGCGGCCTCGGGTGTCGTGCGGAGCTGACGAGCGGGTGCGCCAGCCGCAGCGTGACGCTCCATACAGGGGTGGGACAGGCGGACGGGAGCGACATACGAGCGCTTCGGTCCCCGCGTGGATCCCTCCCGTTGCGGCGGCCCTCGCAAGGATGTCGACCCCGGTCGACTGCTCTCACCTCGGGGAGCGTTGGAAGGGCATGGACATGGCCTCGCCGAGGATGTCGGCCGCGCGGGCGATGATGGTCTCGCCGGCCTGTGCCAGTTGGTCGAGCTGCTCGGGGGAGAGCGCGTCGATGACGAGGTGGCGTACGGCGGCGACATGGCCGGGAGCGGCTTCGACCAGTTTCTGGCGGCCGGCGTCGGTCAGCTCGACCAGGTTGCTGCGTTTGTCGGTGGGGGAGGGGATGCGGCGGATCCAGTCGGCCTTCTCCATCCGCGCCACGGCGTGGGAGAGGCGGCTTTGGGACCAGCCGAGGGACTGGGCCAGGTCACCGATGCGCAGGTCCTGTCCTTCGTGCAGGGACAGCCCGTGCAGGATCACGTAGGAGCCGTGCGGGATCTGCGAGTCGTGCTGGAGTTGCTGGTCCAGTGCCTGGTCGAGGGCGCGCATCATCCTCATGAGCGCGTTCCAGGCGCGCGCTTCCGAGTCGTTGAGCCATTTCGGTTCCGGCATGACCTCACCCTAACTGGACGCATGAACCTTCATGAAGACTGTTGAAGCTTCATGGAAGCCGGAGTACGTTTTACATGAAGGTTCATGCAATCCTCTGCCCGGTGATGGCTGCCTGTCGGCGCCGCCCTTGGACCGGACGAGTTTCGACCGCCGTTGCACACGGCGCCCCACGACGTACGGGAGAACTCCGTCATGAAGCTGCTCGTCCTCGGTGCCACCGGCGCCACCGGCCGTGAAGTGCTCACCCAGGCCTTGGCTGCCGGGCACGACGTCACGGCCTTCGCCCGCGCCCCGGCGGCCCTGGAGGACCTGGCCGGGCGGGCGCGCGTCGTCATCGGAAACGCGACCTCGGTGCCCGATCTCGCCGCCGCGCTGCCCGGGCACGACGCCGTCCTCGCCGCCCTCGGATCCGGCAACTCCATCAAATCCGACATCGCCTCACGCGCGGCCAAAGCCTTGACCACTGCCGCCGCACAGGCAGGTGTACCCCGCCTCGTGGTGCTCTCCGCCTTCGGCGTCGGAGGCAGCCTGGGGGATGCCAGTGGGGTGCAGAAGATGATGTACCGCACGTTCATGCGGTCCCTCTTCGGCGACAAGGCCACCGCCGACCAACTGATCCGCGCCAGCGGGCTGGACTGGACGCTCTACCCCGTCACCCTCACCAACGGTCCCGCCACCAGCGACTACCGCGCCGCCGAACGGCTGCCGATGAAGGGCATGCCCAAGATCAGCCGGGCCGATGTCGCCGCCTTCATGCTCACCGCCGCGACGGGCACCGACTGGATCAATCGCACCGCCGTCCTCAGCAACTGACCTCCCCTCCCAAGCTCACGACCGCCGACGCCACTCAAGGAGCCTCCTGTGACTGCTACCTCGCCTCAAACTTCCGACTCGGCGGGCCGCACCGCCGGCGCGCTGGCTCTTGCCGTAGCCGCGGCCGCGGTCGGATCCGGCGTCGCCAACTCCGCGATCGCCCTGACAGCCCGGGCCGCCGGGGCCTCGGACGACTTCGAGGCCCTGTGGCCCAGCGTTTACCTGCCTCTGACGGTGCTCGGCGTTCTGGCCGGTGCGATCGGCTGGCACATGGTGAGACGCCGCGCCGGCGACCCCGCCGCCGTCCTGCGGTGGCTCGTACCCACGGTGGTCATCCTGTCTCTCATCCCGGACATCGCGATCGGCGTCAGCGACAGTGCTCCCGGCGTCAGTTGGGGCGGCGTGACGGTACTGATGCTCATGCACGTGGCAGTCGCGGTGGTGGCCGTGCCCGTCTACCGACGGTTCCTGCCCCTGCCAGTGTGATTCGAGGGATCACCTGCGCGAATACGTCTGTACAGATGGCGCTGCTCGCGGCGGCCGGTGCCGGTGTCGATGTCGCTGGGCATCGGGCGTGAGTTGGGCGCCACGGGCTGCTCGTCGTCAGCCTCCGAAGGCTGACAGCCCTCCGGCTGTGTCGTGCACGCTGTGCCGGATCCACACATTGGGTTCGACGTAGACGGCGTGGTCGTGCCTGGTGTCGCAGTGCACCGGGACCAGGGCGCCGGGTACCTCGATGTCACCGTCTCGGTCGAAAGGCAGACCGGTCCACTGCCGCCACTGGGTCAGAGAACCACTGACCGTCATCGACGTCGGAGCGATCTTCTCGATGGTGCCGCCGACTTTGACGTGCACCCGCAGCCACGGGTCGGTCGGCAGCCCGTCGTCGCGCCGTCGGCTGATGTAGTCGGCCATGGTGACGCGAGGATGCAAGTGCTTGGCTGTGGGGCGGACGGGGGCCAGCAGCACGTCGTGGCCTCGGCGGCCACATGCTTGGCGCAGCGCGGCCAACATGCGGTAGGACAGACCGCGGCCGAGGTATTCGGTGTCCACCGTGATCTCGATTGCACTGGCTGTTGTCGGCGGTCGCCCGCGGTGCTGGTCGCGAAACGCCCACACCAGCACCCGGTCCCATCCTTGGTCCGGCATCTCCTCGCGGTCGTCGATCACTGCGTTGAAGGGCACGCTGAGGCCGCGTGCGACGACGCGGGTGCCGTCCGTCGCCACCACGCAGTAGTGCGGGAAGTCCTCGGCCACTCGGCTCAACAGAGCGCCGGCCACCGGATCGTGGGGTGTGAAGGCGGGCCAGGTATCGGCGATCTCATAGACACGGGCGATCAATGACGGACGCTCGGCGAGTGTGGTTATCCGGATGCTGTCGGTATCTGTCACGGCCGTGCACGCTGCCACAAGGGGAAGATCGCAGCCACAGATTTTGACTCTCAGCTGTTCCGTGCGGCGTGGGCTCCGTGCTCACGTGTGGTGGGCAGCGAGGAACCGGGCGCATCCTTGCCGACTCCCCCTGCTGGCGAACACGCGTGGACGGGCCCTTACCTCCGGGGTAATCGACCGTCCTCCCTTCCCCCGGCAGGATCAAGCACGTCGGCGGGATCCCCGCCGGGATCCAGCCGCACCCGCGAGGAGAGCCTCATGTCCGTCAAGTCAGCCATGACCACGACGAGTTCAGCCACGACCGCGAGCTCCGTCGCCGAGGTCACTCGGGCCGTTGTGCAGGAGTTCCTTGCCGCCCGGATGGCCGGGGACACGGGACGGCTCGTCGCGCTCTTCGCCGACGAGGTCGACTGGCTGCTCGCCGAGAACCCCGCCGTGCCGTGGATCCGCCCGCGGTCCACCGCCGCCGAATGCGCCGCCCAGTTCACGGACCTCATGGAGCACACCGTGCCCGAGGACGCGCGCGCCTCCGTCGACACCTTCCTGGTCGACGGCACCAACGCCGTCCTGATGGGGCATCTGTCGGGGACCGTACGTGTGACGGGGAAGTCCTTCGAGGGTCCGTTCGCGCTGCACCTCACCGTCGAGGACGGCCGGATCACCCGGCACCACCTCTACGAGAACAGCCTGTCGATCGCCGAGGCGTGCGCCCCGTGAGGGCGCGGGCGGCCGCGCCCCGAGCGCCCAGTGACCCGGGGGCCAGGCGAATCTCCCCGCCCCCGCTGTTCGCGTCGAGGTGGACGAGACGCACACCGGTTGATCGCACAGCCAACCCATGTCTGTGAACTTCTGGCGGAATCTCCCCTTCCTTGTACGTGCTCGGTAACAGACCTACGGGGCAAGGTGTTGAGGCACATTCCTGGTGCAGACTCTGCTCGCAAACGCGAGTCGAAAGCGGACGCGTACGTCCGACAACGGGGGAACACCATGAATGCTGCTGCCCGCAAGAACCACACAGACCCCAGGGGCTGGAAGTCCTACGTCCTCGGAGCCGCGGCGGTCGCCGCGCTGCTCGCCTCCACGGCGTGCGAGCCCGGCGCGGCCGAGGGCTCGGACGACGACAAGCCCGTGGACCGGGCGAGCGTGACGGGTTCGGCGAAGCCGGGCGACGGCACGGGGAACACCGGCCGCAGCGAGGACAACGGCGGCGGCAACGCCGGCAACGGCGACAGTGGCACCATCGCCGCCTGCACCGCGGACCAACTCGGGGTCTCCGCGACCATGGAGCGCGCGGACGACACGGACGCGAGGCACCTCCTCATCACCGTCCAGAACGCCGGCGACAAGAAGTGCGACGTCTACCACTATCCCCACGTCGAGATCGGTGACGCACAGGCCCCGACCCCGGTGATCAAGGACAGCAGCACGGACCCGGGGGAGCCCACGACGATCGCTCCGGGTGAGGAGGCGCACGCCGCTCTGCTCGTCGCCGGCGGCGCCAGGGACGAGTACGAGGCGACCAGCATCACCCTCACGCTCCAGGGCAGCAAGCTCGGCAGCAAGGCGGGCGAGCCGGTCGACGTCCCCATGCCCGTCGACACCTTGTACGCGGACGACGGTCAACTGGTCACCTACTGGACGACGGCCTCCGGCTATGCGCTGGACTTCATCATGTCCAAGTGACGGACGTCGATGTGCCGGTGACGATCGACTGGGTACATCGGTTGAAATGCCGGGACCACGGTGCCGCGCAGCGGCCAGCCTATCCAGATCATGCGCATGACGCGGGAGGAGTGGAGCCATCCACGCCCAGCTTCCCTCCCTCTTCCGCGTGTTGACGCGTCAATGCTCGGCTTATTTCATTCCTGCGCAGGAAGTCGACGAGATGCTCCGGGAGCGGCCCGCCACCCTGTCCTTGAGCATCCCCGGCACCAGCCACGACCTGCACCTGGAACAGCCTGGAGCCCTGCACACCACCCTTTCGGACTTCCTTCTGGGCCTCGCCTGAGAACTTTTACGCCGTCCAACGGTTGTCGCCCCTCTGCGGAGCGCGAGCCCCCGCTGCTGCCCGGCGGGTCCTGGGGGGGGGAAGTCGACCCCCGCGCGGCAGCGGGAGCACGCTGCTACCCGGAGTACGTCTCGTACTCGGCGATCTTCGGCGTGCCGGTCGAGCCGGTGATCTCGAAGGAGATCTTCTGCAGCGAGGTCCGAGGGAAGGTGATGAGTCCCGCCCCGCTGCCGGAGGTGAGGACGGCGCCGGTGTCGGCGTTGATGACCCTGAAGGAGCCGATGCTGCCTGCGGAGCCTGACGCCTCTCGGATGTTGATCGCGGAGACGGACGTGGACGAGCCCCACTTGATCGAGATGGAGCCGGCCGAACCGGCCGGCGACCAGTAGGTGCTCAGATCGCCATCCCGCACGTTGCCGTAGCTCGTACCGTCGGCCTTGCTGGAGCCGTCGGAGCCGGCCCCGATACTGAGGTTGGTCCCGCTGGGCTGCGTCGGTCCCGGCGTGGTCGGTGTCGGTGTCGGTGTCGGTGTCGAGGTTGACGTCGGCGTCGGTGTCGGCGTCTGCGGTGAGCAGTTGCCGTTCGACACCTGCAGACCCTTGTTGGCGCCGGCCGTCTGGCTCACGATGCTCGGCACGCAACTGGCACCGTCGAGGCTGTACGCGTAAGGGATGCTGACAGTGGTGTTGGACTGCGGGTTGGGACCGGCAGGATTGTTCTCGCTACCGGGGCTGGACCACGTCACATTGTCGAAGATGTTGCCGCTGACCTGCCAGTAACCGGCCGCGTCGGTGTAGAAGGTGCCCAGGACGTCCTTGGAGTCCTTGAAGTAGTTGTTGTCGACCTTGGCGCGAGCCCCGGCTCGGGAGTTGATGCCGGACTCGTTGAGGCCCACGTAGTGGTTGTTGTAGATGTGGGCTGTGCCGCCACGGAGCAGGGGCGCACGGGAGTCGATGTTCTCGTACCGGTTGTGGTGATACGTGATGTAGCTGTTCGAGAGGTCGGTCTCACTGGACCCGACGAGGCCACCGCGGCCGGAGTTGCGCAGGATGCTGTAGGACAGGGTCACGTACTGGGTGTTGTCCTTCATGTCGAAGAGGCCGTCGAATCCCTCCGACTCGCCACCGGACGCCTCCAGGGTGGTGTGATCGACCCAGACGTTGCGGACGTTGCTCTCCATGCCGATGGCGTCACCGCCGTTGGACGTGGGGGAGCCCGACTTCTTGACGTTCCGGACGGTCACGTTCTGGATGACGATGTTGCTGGCGTCGCGAATGTGGATGCCCAGCTGGTCGAAGACGGCTCCGCTGCCGACCCCGATGATCGTGACGTTGCTGATCTGCTTGAGCTCGATCACACCGGCGGTGGTGTTGCAGCCGGCGCCCGACACCTTGGTGGTGTTGCCGTGGTTGATGGTCCCCTCGACCTGGATAGTGATCGGGGTGCTGCTGCTGGCCCGGCCGCACAGTGCCGCGTGGATCGCGGTCCCCGTGGTGGCCCGTACCGTCTGCCCGCCCGCACCGCCGGTGGTCCCGCCGTTCTGGGTCGCGTAGCCGGTGGCGCTGCCGGTCGCTGCCGACGCCTCGGGTATCGACAGAACCGCACCTGTCGCGGCCGCGACGGCCGTCGTGGCCAGTGCCGCATAGAGTCGCAGTGCGACTGATCGTCTCATCTTCGCCTCCCCATTCGTCTTCGGATGGTGGGTCGTGCTGCTACTTGCCGTGGCCGTCCGACAGGCCGTCGAGGTCGCCGACCTGCCGCGCCGACCTGCCGCAGGGCAGGTCGATGTGGCTGACCCCTTTCTGTGGCGGCTCCTGGATGCGACGATGCGGTCGTTCGAGAACATGAATGGCTCAGATGGCCGGATACCTTATTGCGGCAGGGCAAGCGCTTTCTTTGGAAGCTAGGGGCTTGCTGCGGACACGTCAATAGACGTGTACTTGATTCTTATTCACGAACATGAACGACTCGAGGAGGGATGGGACAGCCTGGTCGGCTCTCACCTGCTGCCTTGGAGAGCGCTCGGAGCTGTGCTCTGGCCTCGGTCTGGCCGGCACACGGCGGACGGGCGCGCGCTACCTCGCGCCCACAGCCATTGCATCCATTGCATTCCTGGCAGTCATGGGGTCGTTGGAGGTACGCAGAGCACCGCGATGCGCTGCACCGCGTTGTTGCCGAAGCCTCCGCGGTTCCAGGGCTGGGTGACCGGCTGGGTGTCGCCCTCCGCATCCGTGGCGCGGGCGGTCAGGACGTGGGTGCCGGGGACGGCCGTCCAAGGCGCGTGCCAGTGCCGCCAGGACCAGGAGTGGCGGTCCGGCGGGGTGAGTTCCGCCTCGTGCCAGGTGTGGCCGTCGTCCGTGCTGACCTCGACCTTGGTGACGGGAGCGCGGCCCGACCAGGCGCGGCCCTCCAGGTTCAGCGGGCCGGGCCGTACGACCCTGGTGCGCGACATGAAGTCCGGGAAGCCGGGCGGAATCATCAGCGCCCGGGGCGCGATCCGGGTGACCGGGAAGCCCGGCTCGTCGGGGGACTGGCGGTAGCGGTATGCCACCGTCTGCTGGAAGCCGGTGAACGGCGTGTCGGTGAGGGTGATGTCGCGCAGCCACTTCACATGGGCCATGCCGTACCAGCCGGGGGCCACCAGGCGCACGGGGTGTCCGTGCTGCGGAGGAAGCGGGGCGCCGTTCATCTCGTACGCGACCAGGACTTCAGGGTCGGTGGCCATGGCATCGGCGACAGACAGGCTGCGCTGGTAGTCCTGTTCCACGCCGCGCTCCACGCCGTGGTCGGCTCCCGTGAAGACCGCCTCTACGGCCTCCGGTTCCACGCCGGCCTCGCCGAGCAGCGTCCGCAGCGGTACGCCAGTCCAGTCGGCGGTGCCGACCGCCTCGACCAGCCAGGGCTGGCTCACGGGGCGCGGAGTGAGCCGGGCGCGGCCGTTGCCCGCGCACTCCATGGTCACTCGGTGGGTGACCGGAGGGAAGGAGCGGAGGGCCTCCAGGTCCAGCGTCAGTGGCGTACGGACCCGGCCCTGTACGGTCAGCGTCCATGCGGCGGCGTCCAGAACCGGGATGTCGTAATGGGTCAGGATGTAGTGCAGCCCGGCAGGTGTGACGTCGTAGCGCAGGGCCTCCAGGGGGAGGCCGTGGTTGCGGGCGGCGAGGGCGAGTTCCTCGTGGCTGATGCCCTCGGCGGGGTCTGCGACGCGCCCCGGCGTGCTGATGTCATCCAGTGATCCAGACGAATCCAGCTGATCCGTGCGACGGTCCATGGATCTGTCCATGGATCCATGGTCCTCCCGGCGGCCGACCCGGGCACCCCTTGGGCAGCGGTCCGGTGTCCGACCCGACCAGACGACCCGATCCGGGCCAGTTGACGCGGGCGCTGCCGGCAGGTGGCTTCAGCACTGTGGCTTTGTCCCGCGGGCAGTGTGCTCGACGGCCGGGTGGGACAATCTCTGCCGAGGCCCACGCTGCCGTGGTGGCCGGTGCCCGGCAGGCATCGGGAGGGCCGAAGGGAGGCATGGAGGGTGATCCAGCTGGTGTCTCTGAGGGTCGGTGCCAGGCCCGTCCCTCAGCCCGTCGCCACGCCGTTGGTGTGGGTCACGGCTTTCGTCGGGGCCTTGACACTGGTGGCCCTGCACAACACCCTGATAGGCCTGGACCGTCCTGCGCCTGCTCTGGCCGCGCTGTCCCTGCTCGCCGCCCTGCTCGGTGTTTACGCGCGCTTCGCCGCGGCCCCCGGTACAGCTGTGTTGTGCTGGCTGATCCTCAACGGCTTCGCCATCCCGCCTGTCGGTACCCTCACCTGGGCCGGCCACCGTGACACGTTCTGGCTCGCCTGCCTGTGCGCCGCGGCTCTAGTCGGCACGGTGCTGGCCCGGATCGTCCATGCCCGCGCCGCCTATCGTCGTATCACCCCTGCGGGGCCCTCCACGGCGGCAGACGTGGACGACTGGCCTGCCGGATACGGACCACCGGCGTAGGGCACATCCCGAACAGCGGATGGTCCGTCAGTGGGCCCGGCGCCCTCGATCTCATGCGGCTTTGCGCTTGTCTTTCCTGACTGGGCTCCGCACGCACCACGCACCGGATGCAGTGCGACGGTCGCCGGACGGCGGCGAGCACGCCGACCGACAGAGATGACCAGCGCGATCGACCACGGGCTCCAGGGACGTGCTCTCGCAACACATGGCCGGAGTCCTGTCGGCCACCGGAGTGAAGTAACGGACCAGCGCGAGGTCGTCGGTGTGTGCGTGGCAAGTATCCGTGCGGTGGCGAGCCGGTGGAACGTTGGGACAGTGACTGCTCCTTCCTGCTCCTTCCTGCTCCTGTGCCTGTCGACAGACCCCAGCCCGCGGTCGGACAGCCCGACGCTCGGCGCTGCACACGGCGATCGACGACCGGCCTCAGACGACAAAGAGTGGAGAATCCATGGGACACGGCGGAAACGTCATCCAGGAACTGACCGCCGATCACCGCGAGGTGGACGACCTCTTCTCGCAGATCGAGATGCTGCCCGGGGACGACCCGCAGCGACGCGATCTGGCGGACCGGCTCACCATGGAGCTGATCCGGCACTCGGTGGCCGAGGAAGAGTACCTGTACCCGGTGGTGCGCCGGTACGTCGACGGGGGCGACGATCTCGCCGACAAGGAGATCGCCGACCACGGCGAAGTCGAGCGCATGCTCAAGGAACTCGAAGGCTGTCAGCCCGGGGACGGGCGTTTTGACACGCTGGTTCTGCGGCTGAAGAACGCCGTCACGGCCCATGTCAGCGACGAGGAGAACCGGCTCTTCCCGATGCTGGCCGACGCCTGCTCCGCCGACAATCTGGAGGAGCTCGGCGAGAAGGTCCGCTCGGCCAAAAAGCACGCTCCCACCCGCCCGCACCCGTCCGCGCCGGACACCCCACCCGCGAACAAACTCCTCGCGCCCGGTACCGGCATGGTCGACCGCCTGCGCGACATGCTGACCGGGCGCGGAAAGCAGGACTGACAGCACTGAAGTGGCTCCTGGGTCCTGCACTCCGCGAGTACAGCGGGGCCCGCAGCCGGTATGCCCCGTACCGGACATCAGCGCCGCGCCAGCGCCAGCACGCTCAGTCCGAACATCAGGACGCCCAGGGGGAGATGAACGGACGGTATGTGTGCGATGCCGAGCACGACCTGGACCGAGGCGAGGAGAAGGAAGCCGGACGCGTGCCAGACGGGCCGGGGCGAGCCGCCGCCCGGCTTCCATGCCAGCACCGCCGCGAGCAGATACAGCATCGTCGCCCCGTACATCACGCGGGCTCCGACACTGTGCAGCGTCTCTCCGTAGGACGAGGTCAACAGCAGCCCGGCGGAGACCGCTTGAAGGAAGATGGTCAGGGTCTGCAGGGTGACAGCGATCTGCAGAAAGGAAATGTGACGCTGTGCCGTCGCCTGGGTCGCCATGCCACGGTCCCCTTTTCCGCCCGGAGGGCAGTAGATCGATAAGGTCTCACCAACCCGACGACGCGGGTCTGCGAAAGGTAAGGCGAGGGGGTCGGGAGCATGGGGACGGCTGGGACGAGCACAGGTGAGATAGCCGGTGAGCGGCGTCAACTGATCAATGTCGCCTACCGGTTGCTCGGTTCGCTGGCCGAGTCCGAGGACGCCGTGCAGGAGGCCTACGCGCGTTGGTACGCGCTGCCACGAAGTCGGCAGGACGAGATCGCATCCCCCGGCGCCTGGCTGACGACGGTGACCGGCCGGATCTGCCTGGACGTTCTCGGCTCGGCGCGCGCCCGGCGTGAACGCTATGTCGGCGCGTGGTTGCCCGATCCGCTGCCCGACCACGCCGAGTGGGATCACGTCCATGGCACCGACCCCGCCGACCAGATGGTCCTGGACGAATCGGTGACCATGGCCTTCCTCGTCGTCCTGGAGTCGATGACCCCCGCCGAGCGGGTGGCGTTCGTCCTGCACGATGTCTTCCGGTACCCGTTCGCCGAGATCGCCGGCGTTCTCGGCCGGACCCCTGCGGCTTGCAAGCAGCTGGCGGCTTCCGCCCGGAGGCGGGTGAGCGTCGCGCGGGCTCCGGGGACGGCGGCCGGGCAGGCCGACGTGGTGAGGCATGTCAAAGAGGCCTGGGAGACCAAGAACATCGCGGCCCTCGTCGGGATCCTCGACCCGGCCGCCGTGATGACCGCCGACGGCGGCGGCATGGTCGGTACCTTCCTGCGCCCGATCGAAGGCGGCGCGCGCATCGCCCAGTACATGGCCGCCATTGCCGACAAGGCTCCGGGGCTAGAACTCCTGGAGCGTTCGGTCAACGGTGTGCCGGGCTTGGTGGCCCAGCGTGCCGGCGTCGTCTTGACCGTGGCCGCGTTCGACGTCTCCGACGGGCGCGTCACCCGGATCTGGGTGGTCCGCAACCCGGAGAAGCTGAGGCCGTGGGTGCGGGAGGGCTAGGCGGTTTCGGGTGAGTCACCGTGCGGCCCGGAGAAAGGTGCCTCGATGCGGAGTGCGGCGTGACGGAACGACAGGGTCAGCCGCCGAGGTGGATGCCGATCGACCGGGCGACCTCGGTGTGGGCGAGGTACTCGACGATGCTGTGCGCCCGGTCGCGGGCGTTGATGACGGCGAGGTCGGACAGTCCGTCCGCCCAGTCGTCGCCCAGCGGGCATCCGATGGCCACCGCGTCGGTCGGGCACCAGGCGTTGAGCCAGTCGGCCACGACGTCCGGACGCTTCGGCCCGCCGACGAGCAGCCTGTTGTACACGCTGTCCATGCCGAGGGGACTGCCCGCCGTGGTCAGATGAACGAGGCTCACTCCGGGGGACAGTCGTGTGCTGAGATCCAGGCCGACGACCGTGCCGAGACTGTGACTGACGAGCACCACTTCTCCCGCGTCCGGCATGGTCTCGAGTACGCAGTCCAGGACCTCGTCCCGGATGCGCCGGTCGTCGAGGTACGCGGCCACGTCGCGGAAGATCAGGGCGATGGCCCATGCGTCGAGGTCGCTCCTGGCGGCCAGCCAGCTGAGCCGCTTCTGCAGGGCTCCGACCACGTCGCCCAGGCCGAACCGCTCGGTGGCCAACTGGCCCTCCTGGGGCATGTTCCACTTCGTGGCAGCCTCGCCGACGATCTCCTCGTACACCGCGCGGGCGGTGGGGGTGGTGGGGGCGACCACCTCCGCAGCCGTGGCGGTCGGCGCCTCGACGATGCGGGGGACGGCCTCGTGCGCGGTCAGGGCCTGCACCAGTCTGTCGCCGTAGTAGGGGAACCAGACGTCCGCCGGGTCGACCGGGGGCAGCCCGGCACGGACGAGCCCCTGGTTGAGTCCGGCCGCCCACTCGCGGCGCAGTTTCTCGGGCTCCTTGCCCTCTTGGGAGCGACCGTGCAGGAAGACCAGATGCCGTGTGCCGCCGAACGCGCCGTCCCGGGCGCGCAGACCCACACGCGCGGTGGCCTTCTCGGCGGCCGGGTGCGGCGCTGCGACGGTGGGAGCCGGGACCGCCGTCGGGCCGACGGCGGCCTCCGCGCGGCGCAGCCCGGACTCCGGGCCCATCTCGGCCAGCAACGCCTGCTGCCGGGAGGTGAGGGACAAGGCGGCGAGGTGCTTCAGGATGGAGCTGATGCGTACGCCCTCGTTGGACACCCAGTCGATGGCGTCGTCGCCGTCACCGGGCCGCCAGACCTGTCCGTCACGGCGCAGGATGCGGCCCTGGTCGTCGGTCCTGGGGACACCGCTGTGGTGGAGCGCGACGACCTCCCACTGGTCGTTGAAGACGGGCGAGCCTGAGTTGCCGGGCTCGGTGTCCGTCTTGTAGTGCAGGAAGTCGTCGAGGCGCACCTGGAGCATGTTGTCGCGCAGGGCGATCTCCTTCAGGCGCCCCATCGGGTGGCCGATGACGTTGACGGGCTCGCCGATCACCAGCTTTCCCGTCTGGGCGCTGAGCCGATTCCAGCCGAACGTCTCCCCGGGCGGCTGGAGGTCCGGGCCGGGGGACACCAGCACCAGAGCGAAGTCGAGGCGTGGGTCGGCCACGAAGAGCTCGTCGGGGTCGAGTTCCAGCCGTGTTGTCGGGTGCGGGGTGTTGTCGACGGTGACCTGGGCCTCGAACTCCACGAAGCACTGCCGGGCGGCCTCCGCGTCGGTGAGCACGTGATGGTTGGTCATCAGCAGGCTCGGAGACACCAGGAAGCCGGTGCCAACAGGCAGCTCGCGGCCGTTCTCCCGCACCGAGATCCGGGCGACGGTGCGTGCCGCCCGGGCGCCGCGCGGCAGGAAGCTCCATGCCTGGAGGTCCTTGGACACCCCGAGGATGCGTTCGTAGGCGGCGGTCGCTGCCAGCGGCTCCGCCCGGACGGCCTCCACCACCATGGCGGTGGGCACCGCGTGCCGGTCGAGCAGTCGGGCCGCGCGCGCCGCAAGCGCCTCCTGCGAATCCGGGAAGGTGACTCCGGCCTCCTGCTGCCGCTCGACCGCCCGCCGCTCGTCGCCGGTCTCGTCGTACCGCGCGGCGGCTGCCGCGGCCTGGCGCTCCCGGTCCTCGCTCGACCTGTCCGTCGCTGCCATGTCAGGTCACCGTCCTTCCGGCGGTGTGCCACGGCACGAAGGCGTTCGTCAGCCCCGCGAGAGCCGTACGCAGCTCCGGGTGGTGGCGCAGCAGTACCGTGATCATGCTGTTGTCGTCGATCCAGGCCATACCGGCCTTGGAGTACACCTCGGGGGTGTAGTACTCGGTGAAGAAGCGGTCGCTGTTCAGTCGGCGTGAGGCCATCAGGATGAAGATGCGGAACGCCGTGTCGCTGAAGGCGAATCCGGCCGGCAGCTTCTCCGCGTACAGCCCGACCATGAGGTCGACCTTCTCGATGTCGCCGTCGTAGAGCCACTGGATCTGTTCGGCCCACGCGCGGTTCTCCGTCAGCTCCAGGAAGTTCGCCGCGGGCTTCAGCCGCAGCAGCCGCCGGAACTCGTTGTAGCGGGGGACGCCCAGTTCCCGGGTGCGCAGGATGTCGGTGGCGGCGAGGTCCTGCAGATGGCCGTCCGGGCGCTCGAACTCCTGGAGGAACCTGGGGAAGTTGTTCAAGGTGACCAGTCCGGGATGAAGCGTGCCGAAGCTGTAGAGCAGATCGGCCATCTCGGTGGTCTCCAGGGCCTTCAGCGCCCCGGGCCCCGAGATGTCGCGGAGGGTGCAGTGGCGCAGGGTCGTGTCGTCGGCGGCTGAGCGCAGATGCCACTCGTCGCGGATGAGGGGGTGCATGCGGTAGACGGCCACGAACTCCTCGGTGAGGGAGTACGGGACGCCGTAGTGGTCCGTCTCGCCGCCGGGGATGCCGCTGACGACCTCGCTGTCGCTGATCCGGCCGAAGAGGTTGTGCACGCGCTCGCCGGCTATGCCCCACCAGTTGGCGCGCAGTGCCTTGACGGTGGTGGGGTGGCTGATCACGGCCGGAGTCCACTCCACGGTGTGGATCTTGGCGAGGAGCGCGGCGTTGACGAGTCGGGCGCGTTGGAAGAGTTCCTCGTCGTTCCAGGTCGGGTACGCGCCGTGGAGGTGGTCGCAGATCGCGTTGTGCTCACGGGCGAACAGGTCGTGCATCATGGCGAGGCCCAGCCAGAAGCCGGGGGTGTGCGAGGGATCCCGGGGGCGGTCCTGGGAAGGGTCTCGGAAGCGGTCTGGGGAGGGTTCCCGGGAAGGGACCGAGGGGAACGGGGATCGCTCGTCGTCCCACAGACGCAGCTTGCCCAGCTCGCCGGTGCGCATCAGGCGCTGTTCGGTCTCGTTCGTCCCGTAGATCTGCGACGCGTCCCACCAGTGGGAGGACTCGTTGATCCGGGTGTCGGGTGTCCCGGCTGGTGCGTGCGGGTCGCGGGTCGGGTCGTCCGGTGTCCGCATGATCCGCATGGGGTGTTCCGGCCACGGGTCGTCGTCCATGAGGGGGACCTCCCAGGGCTGTTCCGTGGGGCCGGTCCCGTGGCTGAACCAGTCGCGGACCATGAACTGGAGCCAGGAGGCGACCAGGGAGTTGACCGATTCCGCCGGGATGAGCTCGTCGCGGGTGAGCAGGGCGCGGCTGACCTCACGAGGGTTCGGCGCGGACAGGACGTCCTCGGGTGTGGCCGGGGCGATCCGGTCCAGCGGGATGTTCCGGCCGAAGCGGGTGCCCGCCATGCCCATACGGGGCGCGTCGAGGTCGTTGTGGCTGCCGTCGGGGGTCCGGTTGACCTTGTGGGTCTCGGAGGGGGGTGCCGGATCGGGCAGATCGACCGAGGGCAGGTGGCCGGTGTCGTGCAGGTTCTTCTGCCGGAGCTCGACGCGCAGTCCGAGGAGCGTCAGCAGGCCCGGTATGACGGGCAGTCTGTCCCAGCCGATGCGCCGGTCCACGTACTTGGCGCCGGCCGTGACGACCCGCCAGGGCAGTGACGTACGGTATCCGGCTGCGGAACGTCGTGCGGCGCGTCGTTGCTTGCTCATCGCGGTACTCCTTGGGCGGTTGCGAGGATCACGTCGCCCGTCTTCTCGCTGGTCATGTGGAGGGGATGGCGGCGACGAAGTACGACGTGTGGTGGCCGCGCAGGCGACTTGGGCGAGTTCGCCGGTCAGGCCGGCCGCGAGCTGTTCGTGGCCCTGGTCGCGGGCCAGGACTCGGCCTGCGCGGACCGGCGGCCCGTGTTCGCGCCGTCGACCTCCTCGCCGGCAGCAGGGGAGATGCCGGGCTGCGACTCCTGCGGAGGGCCGCTCTCACTCCCGGCGACGCCAGTCAGCTCCGCTCGCGCGGAAAGCACACCCTCCGTCAGGGCGTTGTGGCCGGCAGCTGGGTGGGGACGGCGGGCAACATCATGCCGTCGCCGACTGGCGCAGTGTGCGGTACGAGTCCACCCGACCGGGCGATGCGGAGCAGGTCCGGGAGCGTGTACGGCTCGGCGCCGTCAAGGTCGACCTGGTAGCCCAGGTCGCCGAGGCCCGCTGCGGTCATCCGGCTCAACGGGTTGTTGCTGCCCGAGATGAACGGTGACATGAGTTCGTTGACGAACACTGCTTCTCGCCAGTGGCTGTCCCTTGTCCCCGGCCCGCCGAAGTTGGCGACCGGTACGGGTACCGGCTGGGCCTCCGAGACGAGCGCGGCGAACTCCGCCTGGGCGCGAGGGCCCGTGAAGGTGGGGTCCTGGCCGCCGGCTCCCGTGAGGAGGCCGAAGGGCTTCCACAGGGTTCCGATGCCCAGTACGTGCCCCATTTCGTGGGTGATGACGTCGACGAGCGTGCCGTCCGTCTCCATCTTCGTCAGATCAGCGGAGTCGAACCTCATCACGCCCTTCGCGGGCAGCCCCGCCCCGGACAGGGCGCTGCCGTCGCGGAAGTCGGTGGGACCTGCCATGCCCAGGATGCCGCCGGGGCCGTCGATCGTGACGCCTTCCGCCTCGATCAGAAGGTCGTCGATGATGTCGTCGCCGACGACCGCGGTGTCGAGGTCCCCGACGATGACCTTGGCCCAGCGATCGGCCGCTGCTGCGAAGGCGTCCTGCTGATGTGGAGTCAGTCCGCCGAGGAAGCGGACTTCGATGGTGAACGGTGATGTGGTGTCGGCGATTTCCTTGGCGCGCTGGAAGTCGGCTACCGCTCGATACGTCTTGAAGGTGCCAGTGGTGACTTTGCTCATCACGGATCTCCTCGCTTCACATCCGATGAGAGTCACTCCCTCTACCAGGCTAGGCCGAACGGAGTACCGGCGCGCGTCGAGCCCTCGCCTCGCTCAACCGGCTGCCCAGCCGGAGCGCCGACCGTCGGCGGATCCGTGACTGTGCTGCGGGGCAGCGCCATGCGTCCCGCAGTTGACGCATCCACTTTCGGAATCGGCCACTCTCCAGAGCGTGGTCGACGGGACGACCGTCGCGGCACGGTTCTCCGCGGGCAGAGGACGCGGAGAAGGACGCGAGCAGAGGCAGAAGCAGAGGCGCAGGCAGAGGCACATGCAAGGAAACGCCATATAAGCAACTCTTCGGTAGAATTGGGGTAAATGGGTGATCATCTCAGGCTCGGGGATCCACTCCGGACGCATCCCGTCCGTAGGGAAGGAGGCCATCCCATGGCCCATGGCGTGTCACTCCACATCGGACTCAACCGCGTAGACCCCGCCAAGTACGGCGGGTGGGACGGCAAGCTCAACGCGTGCGAAAACGACGCCCGCGACATGGAGCAGATCGCCAGGGACGCCGGCTTCGACGACCGCACGATGCTGCTCGCGGCGGACGCGACGGTCGACAACGTGACCGCGGAGCTCCGCAAGGCGGCGAGGGTCCTGTCGTCCGGCGACATCCTGCTCCTCACCTACTCGGGTCACGGTGGCCAGGTGCCCGACAGGAACGGGCCGGAGGACGAGCCCGACCGCCTCGACGAAACCCTGGTCCTCTACGACCGTGAGTTCATCGACGACGAGCTCTACAAGGAGTTCGAGGCGTTCGCCGAAGGGGTCCGCATCTCCGCCTACTTCGACTGCTGCCACAGCGAAACAGCCGTCAGGGCGGTGCGCAGTCTTCTCACCTCGGACGCGATGGAGGAGCAGTACCAGACCCGCGACCCGGACCAGATCGAGGTCACCTCCCGGATCATGCCGCCGGACACACAGCGCGAGGCGTACGACCGGGACAAGACCCTCTACGACACGATCCAGCGCAATCTGCAGCCGAAGGACACCCTTGACCTACCGGCAAGCGTCCTGCTCATCTCCGCCTGCGCGGACAACCAGTTGGCCGCCGACGGCTGGGAAAACGGGCTCTTCACCGGAACACTCCGTGAGGTCTGGAGCGAGGGGAAGTTCACGGGCGGACACAAGTCGTTCCACCGCGAAATCCTCCGCAGGATGCCGCCCAACCAGAGCCCAGGCCTGTTCGTCACCGGTCAGGCCAACGACTCGTTCCTGCGGCAGCGGCCCTTCACCGTATAGAGAAGCCCGCAACGACGTGCGGGCCCGACCGACCCGCGCAGTACGGGAGTTCCACACACCGGGGAAGGGCTCGCCGTCCCCCGCGGGGGTGTTGTCCTTTCCCTCTGATGAGTGCGGCACCGTCCACTTCAGAGGCCCAGATCGGCGCGGCCGGGGGCAGTAACTCTGCCCGTCGGCCGCGACATTCGAAGGCTACGGCAGACCTGCCTACACCCCCGTAGTGACGATCCACCGTGCCCCGTGCCCCGTGCCTTCCGCCGATGTCGCCGCTGCAGGGCCACGCGGTCGAGGAGGCACATTTTTTGGCCCACCGCATGTGCACCTGGCTCCGCCACTGACCTCCCCAACGGTAGAGAACGCTGCCCAACCCCGACCCGTGCTCATGTGCGTACAGGAGAGGCTGTTCCCCCGGGCTGGCGCAGAGACTGCTGTCGGCCGACGCTTCGAACTCACCGCCACCGGTCTGGGCGACCTGGTGCCCGTCCTCGATCCCACCGGCCTTCCGGCCGCGCCGTGGGCGTGGCGACGACAGCCAGTGAACTGGTCACCACCACTGCAAGCCGGCCTCGGCCCGGATTGGGCTCTCATGCGCCGTTTTGCGGATGGATGAATCTACGAACTTGAGAATTCGCTGAGTATTTGACGCTGACATTCGTATCTGAGGACGCGCTTCACCCACGCCGGAAGTCCTGCCGGCTCCGGAGATGTCCTTGAGAGGCCTGATGAGACGCAATACGCGAAAGAGATCGAAGACTGCCCGCCGGGCGGTAGGCGCGGCGGCCGCACTGGCCGTAGGGGCCGGTGGGCTGGTGGCGGTCAACATCTACGCCTCGGCCGATGAATCCGGTGCGTCGAAGGGCTCTGCCCAGAACCAGGTGCTCGCGGCCGGCACCTCCACCCTCGACTGCCCCGACGTAGGCCAGAAGTTGACATCAGTGCCTGCCCAGGCGAAGGCGCAGGTCGACAGGGAACTGGCACTCCTCGACAAGCAGATATCCGAGGCATACCAGCGCCTTTCCACCTCCCAGAAGGCGATTCAGCAGGACCCCAACTTCGCCCAGAACGCGATCGTGGGTCCGCTGAAGGACAAGCGGAAGGCCACCATCGACCGGATCGCCATCGCCATCGGCCGTGTGGCAGCCAAGCCGCAGGGCCTGGATGCGTTGGCCGCCTGCACGCTGCGCGCCACCGGCAGCCAGCCCAACGCCGGTCAGGGCGGCAACAACACCAATGCCGGTAGGGCCGGCAACGGCCCCGTCGCCGCCGACTTCGTGGACATCACCAAGGTGAAGGCCAATGTGCGCACGCCGGCCAAGTCGGCGAACGCTTCCAAGGGTGTCTTCGTCACCAAGTGCGGGGTGAACGCCAACAAGCTGTACAACAGCGACAACGTCATCGTCGCGCCCGGTGTCACCAACGGCGCACACCACTTCCACGACTACGTCGGCAACCAGGACAACGACGCCTTCTCGAGCGACCAGGACTTCGCCAAGGCCGGGACCAGCTGCCAGAACAAGGGCGACAAGTCGTCCTACTACTGGCCGGTGCTGCGCCTGCAGGACGGCACGAAGGAGTTCGACGCCGACAAGCAGGGCGGCGGCCTCGAGGGCAACACGGGCCGGATTCTGACGGCCAAGAAGGCCACCTTGGACTTCGTGGGCAGCCCCCGCGGCAAGGTGGTGGCGATGCCCAAGTTCCTGCGCATCATCACCGGTGACGCCAAGGCGTTCGTCAACGGCACTGCCAACGCGAACGCTTCCTGGAGCTGCACCGGCTTCGAGAACAAGGTGCAGTTGAAGGACAAGTACCCCCTCTGCCCCTCAGGCAGCGATGTGGTGCGCACCTTCAAGTTCCAGAGCTGCTGGGACGGAAGGAACATCGACAGCGCCAACCACCGTACGCACGTGGCCTTCGCTGACGCCAACGGCAACTGCGCGACCGGCTTCAAGGCCATTCCGCAGTTGGTCCAGCGTCTGGTGTACGACGTGGACGCGCCCAGCCTCAAGGACAACGGCAAGACCCGTCCGTTCTTCTCGTTGGACAGCTTCCCCGAACAGGAGCACAAGCCGGTCACCGACCACGGTGACTTCATCAACGTCTTCGACGCGAAGCTGATGAACAAGGCGGTCCAGTGCATCAACACCGGACGTAAGTGCAGCTGAGTCCGAGTACCGAGCGGTGGGCGTCGCGCTGACGGCGCCCACCGCCATGAACGGAATGCCGGTGGGAGCGATCCCCAATGGGACGGAGTCTCCGGTCTTGGCGGGTAGTTGCGGGGATGGCGTCCATAGCGGGGGCTGAGTCCGCGGTGGACGGACAGCCAAGCAGGAGCGCGCCTGGCTGTCCTGCGATCAGCCGTCCAGCGGAAGACGCCCGCCGGTGCGTGTGCCGGCGCCGCAGACAACCTCCTGGCGTTGGCGTTGGCGGTGGCTTCGCTCGTGGTCCAGGACAGGGAGGGCGACCCTGACGGAGACCTTCTGCGACTGCGCGGTGATCTTGTCCGGGTTCATGCTGTCGTCACCGGGCGACGTACGCTGCTGCGCAGCTGCTCGATGGCATCCAGGACCGGGGGCCGGTGGGAGTGGCTGCGTTCGTATTCCTCGATCGCCGTCAGGTCCGACGGGGACAGCGGGCGCAGCTGCTGCTTGATTTCGTCGACGCTGAGCTGGCTGAAGCGGGCGATCGGGAGCTCCTCCTCGCGGGCCACCGCACCCCGCACACCTTCGGCCATGCGGGTCGGCTCGGGCATCTCCCGCACCGCGCCCTCGGCCGCATCCCTGACCCGCCGTCCGCCGCTCTGGGCGACATCCTTCACCCGGTCGGCGGCCGTCCGGAATGTGCGGGCCGCCGTGTCGGCCAGGCCGCCGCCGCTCTCCCGGACGAAGCCGTTGGACGCGGCCGCCACGGCCCGGGCGTGATAGGCGACGCTGTCCTCCAGCCTTTCGAGTAGTTCCTCGTCCTCGCGGCGCAACGCGGCGAGCAGGTCGGCGGTGGTCTGGTCATGGACCGCTTCCGCGATGCTCTGGCCGGCCCTGCAGGCCGCCAGCGCCCGGGCTGTGACCGCGTACTCGTCTTCGGCGTTGCTCAGCAGCCGTCGCTCGTCGGCAGGACGCCCGCCGCGCAAGATGTCCGTCACGAGCGTGGACCCGATGGTCAGCGGCAGCATGACGGTCCGCACGGCGCCGCGCGAGATGGACCGCGCGATGTCGACGCCGTCCGCGACCAGCCCGCCACGGGGTCGGAGCTCGCGCACATGGTGCTCGATTCGCTGGAGCTGGCCCTCGACGTCGGCCATCTGGCCTTCGAGCATCTCCCGGTACGGGCCGGGCGGCATGATGGCCACATCCGCCCTGAACCGGGCGGCGACGGCCTCATGCGCCTCGCGAGCATCCTCCAACGCCGGTACGAGCGCGTCCGTCACTACTGTCATCGGTGTGCTCCTGGGGGTCAGGCGGCCGGTCCAGCCGGCCGCGCAAGGGGATACAGCTGCCCATCGGCCACTCCCGCGGCCGGGCCACCGGGGTCCATCTTCTGGGACCCCGGACAAGATCGCCGGGAGGCTGGGCCCGTTCGCGTCCGTACGGCTGTCACCGGCTCGGTCCGCTTCGTCCCCTGGTCGCCTGCTGCCCCTGGTAAACCCATCGCAGCAGGCATGGAGAACACGTCGTCCGGAGAAAGGACGGTCTGGGCTGAAAGGGTGGTGACGGCCGTTGTGCTGTGTCGAAAATCTTGATCACGCGTTGGTCCGGGCGTGAATCCTCACGTGGACGACGCTACGCCGTACGCAGCACCGCTCGGGCTGACAGGCTCCCAGTCCGAGCGGGACGACCTGGGCGCCGATGCCGAGCCTGACGGCGCGTGGAGCCGGGCCGTGATGGTCTGCTGCTCAGCGGTCCTTGTTGCGGCTGCTGTGGTACTTGCCGTTGCGGACCGTCTCGCTTGAAGAGCTGCAGAGACGCGTGGTCTGGGCGACTCGGACGGCCCGGGCCATGAATGCGGTGGCAGTCGGGTCCGATGCGGTTGTGGGCCTGTGGCCTGTGCGCCTGCGCGACCAGTCGGCCGAGGTGGGCTGGTGAGTCATCCACCCGGTTGGCTTACGAGGTCGACGGGGTTCGCGCACAGGTTCGGGCTGCGCCGCGCCCAGGGGCGGCAGCCGCGTGACCCGCCTCGCGCCTGCGACCCGGCCTTCCAACTCCGGCGGGCGAGCATGGTGCCGCACTCCTCCACCGCGTTGACGACCTCAAGTGCCGGGCGCAGTGCGACCGGCCGCCCTGTGGCGCCTTCGACTCCGGTGACTTGTCGAGACCAACGCGCCCTGGGTGCGACGAGTTGTGAGCGCGGATCACGGTTCTGGTGAGTCTGAGGCGGTCCGCAGCCCGTACCGCTCTCTGGCTCGCCGTCCTGACCAGGCAATTTGGGCACACCAGGTGATGTTGCGGAGACTCGGGGAAGAAGTTGCGGCAGCCGATGGGAGGTTGCCGTGCAGGGTGGAGATCTGGAACTGGGTGAATTGCTGGCCGCTGCGGAGGCGGCGCCGCCCGGTGAATCCGTCGATGTGGTGGCACAGGACCTGCAAAAGCGATTCGGTGCGGAGCGTGTGTCGTTTCTGTTCGTCGACCTCATCGGTCAGCGGCTGGTACGGCTCGCCGCGGCCGGCGGGGATGTCGCGGACCATGTCGGGCCGATCGACCTGCAGGGCAGCGTCTACGACAGTGTTCTGCAGAGCCAGCACCAGCACGTGGCACCGGACGGCCAGGGCGGACAGCGCGTCATCACGCCGGTCACCAACCGCGGCGACTGCATCGGCGTCCTCGAGTTGACCCTGCAGTCCGCCGACGACACCGTGCTCCGCCAGGTCCGCGACGCGGCACACGCGCTGGCCTACATCATCGTCACAGACCGCCGCTTCACGGATCTGTACCACCTGGGCCGGCGCACCACCGAGACCAGCCTGGCCGCGGAGATCCAGCACCAACTGCTTCCCTCGGCCCCCTGCTGCGAGGCGGCCCAGTTCACCCTCGCCGCCGGGCTGATTCCGGCTGACGACATCGGCGGCGACACCTACGACTACACCGTCGATCGCGACACCCTGCACCTGTCCATCACCGACGCCATGGGCCACGACACGAACTCCGCCCTGCTGGCCACCTTGCTGGTCGGCGCGCTGCGGCGGGCACGCCGCAGCGGCTGTGACGCCCTCAAGCAGGCCCACCAGGCCCACGAGGCCCTGCTGAGCCACAGCCGCGGCCTCGCCACCGGACAGTTGCTGTGCATCGACCTCGGAACGGGCCTCTGCGAACTGGTCAACGCCGGCCATCCTCGGCCACTGCGGATGCGTGACGGCGCCGTCGAAGAGGTCAAACTGGCCGTCAACCTGCCGTTCGGTGTGGCAGCGTCCGCTGCCTACCGCGTACAGGAACTGCAACTGCGTCCCGGAGACCGACTGATCCTGCTCACCGACGGAATGCAGGAGCGCGACGCCGCCGCCGTCGACCTGGCCTCGATCGTTCGCGACACCCGCGCGCAGCATCCAAGAGAAGCGGTCCGAAGCCTGACCGCCGCGGTGTTGGATGCCTGCCATGGCAACCTCAAGGACGACGCCACGGTTCTGATACTGGACTGGCACGGCAACCGTCGCTCATCGGCCGAAACGAGACCCGACCCGCAGCAATGAGCCGCAGCGGCCCTCGGGTCGGCCCAGGCCGCCGCAGCTGGGTGTTTTCTCCTGGGCGGGTCAGGCGGTCACGGCCCGCTCGACGCTGGGATGGCACGGGATGACCTCATCCAGGCCGACGAGTTGCAGGACTCGCAGCACAGAGCCCTGGGCACCGGCAATGCGCAGCCATCCCTGAGCGTCACTCACCGCCTGGTAGGCGGCGACGAAGACGTTGATGCCGCTGGAGTCCATGAACGTCACGCCGCTGAGGTCCACCACGGTCCGCTGCGGCGTCGCCCCGCCGTCAGGCAACAGGGCCTCGCTGAGCACATCCTTGACGGTGTGGTCGATCTCGCCACGCAGAGTGACCACCCGGATGTCATGGACGGTGGTGTGGTCGACCGACAGCTGGCCGGACCGGGCTGCTCCGTGGGTGTCTGTCACCGTTTCCTCGACTGCGCTCGCTGGGAGGGACTCGGGCCCCGACGGTATTGCGTCGACAGCCTGCCCCGATGGTACGGCGAACAATCGTTCGGTATTTTATCCGGGAGCTCGAAGGGGCATGGGAGGCATGGTGCCGGGTACGCGCGGACGTGTGAACGGGGGAACAAAGGTGGACCCGGCGGAATCGATTCCCGATGGCGAGGGCAGCGTGGCACCAGGTGCCCAACCGGTACAGGACACCGTCGCCCTGGACGGTGATGGGCACATCATTGCTGAGGCACGCCACCGTGCGGCTGACTTCCTCACCCGCGTCCAGGCCGAGCACGGCATCCCGGTGTCCGCCCGCGCGATAGACCTGACCCAGCTGGTGGTCAGCGAGCTCGTCACCAACGCGCGCAAGTACGCTCCCGGGCCGGTGTTGATGGAGCTGCGCATTTGTGGCGCCGTGGTGGAAGTGGTCGTGTGGGACAGCGACCCGGTCCTGCCGGTGCCCCGGGCGGCAGACGCGGGCAGAGTCGGGCAGCACGGCCTGGAGATCGTCATGGCCGTCGCCCAGGGCTTCGAGGTCCAGCGGGAGCCGGTCGGCAAGCGCATCACCGCCCGCATCGCCCTGCCCGACGCTCCCGGCGGGGGCGTCAGCGGACGTCGTCCGCAGTAGCAGCCGGCGCTCCACCTCGGCCCACCGCCTTTCCGGCCTGCCGTGAAGCGGGGTGCTCACCGCGGGCGATGTCGGCGGAGGAGTGACCGGCCCCGAAAATCCGACACCACCGCCCGGCGGCGACCCGACCCGAGCCGGGCCGGGCCGGCTCAGGCTGTTGCGTGATTGACCAGGCCGGATTGCTTCTCGTTGTCGGCCGGCCTTCTCAGGCAAGGCTGCGCAATGCCTCGTCGTCCGTGCTGCCGGGCTGCGGAAAGTACACGTACAAGACGTGGCCCTCAGGCCCGGCGAGCGCGAAGGTCTCAAAACTGAGGCGGAGGACACCGAGGCCATCGACGGCGAGTCGCTTCTCACCCATCACGCGCTCGTACACGTCATGGGAGTCCCACAGGGCACGAAAGGTTTCGCTGCGCTCGCACATGCTCGCCACGAAGCCGTCGAGTCCGGTGCGGCGCGTGGCAGCCGTGGCGCGCAGACCTGCGACGGTTTGCAGGGTGATCTCGTCCCAGTCGGGATAGACCTCCTGTGCGCGCGGGTCGAGGAAGGTGAACTCGATCAGGTTGCGCCCCGGCCTCCATGCCGGATTGACCCGGGCGGCGAGCGCGGTGCTGGCCAGCACGTCGCGGCTGGGTGTGACGACGAACGCGGGAAGGTCAATCCAACGCTCCAGCAAGTGCAACACCCCCGGCCGCACAGTGGGGGCAGGGATGGCGTCCATGTCGGCCGGGGTGAGCGACGGCATTGCCAGGGACCCCAGGTAGGCCCGCTCGGTGTCGTCCAGACGCAGGACACGGGCCAGGGCTTCAAGGATCTCGCGGGAGGGATGCCGGTCGCGGCCCTGCTCGATCCGGGCGTAGTAGGAAGGGCTGACCCCGGCGAGCAGCGCCAACTCCTCCCGGCGCAGCCCTTTGACCCGCCGTCGCGTGTTGTCGACAACGCCGGCGGAGGCAGCGTCGATCTTCTCCCGTCGACTGCGGAGGAAGGAACCGAGCTGATTATCGTCAGGTGCCATCCAGAGGGACTTTACCGCTACGCACAGGCCGGGCCCGCTGTTGCGCCACTCGTGAAGCTGACCCTGCGAGAGCCCCCCTCAAGGGGGTGTGGCTCGTCAACTGCCTTGCTGTTGCCATGGAGGCATGGCAAACGAAACGAGCGAAACGTCTGTATGGCTGATCACCGGGTGCTCCAGTGGTCTGGGCCGCGCCCTGGCCGAGCACGCCCTTGAGCGGGGCGACCGGGTGGCTGTCACCGCTCGCAACCGCACGTCCGTGACTGATCTCGCCGCCCGGTACGGCGACCGCGCGCTGGCTCTCCGGCTGGACGTGACCGACCTCGAGTCGGTGACCGCGGCCGTCCAGGCGTGCGAGGCAGAGTTCGGGCGCATCGACGTCCTGGTCAACAACGCGGGATACGGCTACCTGACCGCCGTCGAAGAGGGCGAGGACCATGCGGTCCGCGCCCTGTACGACACCAACGTGCACGGCGTGGTGACCGTCCTCAAGGCCGTGCTCCCCGGCATGCGGGCCCGCCGCTCGGGGAGCATCGTCAACATCTCCTCCTTCGGCGGCCTGGCCGCCTTCCCCGCGACCGGCTACTACCACGCCACGAAGTTCGCGCTGGAGGGCCTGTCGGAGTCACTGGCCGCGGAACTCGCACCACTCGGCATCAAGGTGACGATCGCGGAGCCCGGCGGTCTGCGCACCCAGTGGGCGGGGGCGTCGATGCAGCAGTCCCCGATCCGCCTGGACGACTACGAGAAGACCGCCGGCAAGCGCCGCGAGGCCACGCTGGGCGTGTTCGGCCGCCAGCCCGGCGACCCGGTACGGGCTGCCGCAGCCATCGCCGTGGCCGTGGATGCCGACACACCGCCACTGCGACTGCTGCTCGGCTCCGACGCGCTCGCCGGAGCGCGCGCCCGCCTGGACCGGATGCGAGGCGAGATCGATGCCAACGAAGCACTGACCAAGAGCGTGGACCTGGAGGCGGTGTGAGCAGCATGGGCGCGTTCGTCGTCATCGGCGCCGGGCCCGGCCTGGGCGCCGCGGCGGCCCGCCGGTTCGGCCGCGAAGGACATCCGGTCGGGCTGATCGCACGCAGCGCCGAACGCCTGCAAACTATGGCCGCCGACCTGAAGTCTGAGGGCCTGACGACAGCAGTCGAAGCCGCGGACGTCACCGACGAGCAGGCCCTGGCAGCGGCGCTCGGCGCACTGCGCGAGCGGCTCGGTCCGATCGAGGTGGTGCTGTTCAGCCCGCGGCCGAGTCTCGCGTGGATCAAGCCCGTACTCGACACCGGTCCGCCGGACATCGAAAGCGCACTGGCACTGAGCGTCGTCGCCGCCGCGGCGGCCGTCCGCACGGTCGTGCCGGACATGCGCCGCCGACGGCACGGCACCCTGCTGTTCACCACCGGCGGCGCCGCCGTCGAACCGCATCGCGACCGCGCGGTGTCGGGAATCGCCTACGCGGCCGAGTCGGCTTACGTGCGTTTGCTCCACGAGGCACTCGCCGACGATGGCGTGCACGCCGCGCAGCTCACGGTTGTTGGCCCGATCGGGCCGGGCGCAGGACACGAACCGGACGGGGTGGCCCAGGAATTGTGGCAGCTTCACACCACGCGGGCCCAGCCACTGCTCATCCTGCGCAGACCCTGCTCCCTGGCTGAGTCGTGACCGGGTGCCCGGGTGCCCGGGTGACCGAAGAGCGGGTCCGACGACGTGCGGCCTCATTGTCATGCTGCCGGGCCCGTGCAAAGGGCCGAGCAGAAGAAGTCATCGGGCGGCACCGACACCCGGACCGACGACCACGGCCTGGGCGCTCGCGCGGCGGCGGTGGCCACGAAGGTGCACTCGGGTACGGATGCCCCGCCTCGGCCTGGGCCAGCCGCGCACCCGGCCGGACCATGTCCGGGCTGCCAACTCGTGACCACTCACACGGAGCGCTCCATGCATAGCAGTTGCTCCCGTTTCTCCCATGACTCGGCGACGGTGAAGCCGAGCCGCCCGTACAGGGCGATGGCACCTGACCGCCACTTCCACACCGACAGCCGTACCGCGCTGACGCCGGTTTCCGCGGAATGCGCAAGCGCGGCGCTGACCAGGCCGGACGCGATGCCCCGACCTCGGAAGTCCGGGTCTGTCCAGAGCCTCTTGATTTCCGACCGCCCGCCGACGGGGGCGGTCACCACCAGGCAGCCCACGGCCGTTTCGCCACTCAGAGCGATCAGTACGACATCGTCGGCGAACGCGGCCCGAGGGTCCAAGATTTCTGCTCGGTAGCGGTCCGGCAACCCGTCCGTATCGGCAACGGCCTCGCCCTTCTCGGCCTCGGTCCTCAGATGGTAGGCCGCCAACAAATCACCCAACCGGTCCACGGAAAGCTCCTGACCTGGCCAGCGGACGATGGCAACCTCTCGATCAGTCATCACGCCAGCATCACACGATCCCGATCAGGCACCGCACGAGCTCGTTGATCAGCGGAGGGTCTGGTGCCGATCGCAGGCCGATACGCACCAGCCGCATGGCGTGCCCACGCGCCATGTCTGCAGTGCTGATGATCAGCCCACACACTCGCATGTTCGATTTATCGTTCGATAACGTGGGGGTGGGAGGTGGATGTCGTGACGGCGGAGGCACCAGCAGGTCAGAGCACGGTGATGTATGTGCGCTGTTGCCCGGATCGGGTACCGGAGGAGGTGTACCGGCAGGTTCTGGAGTTGTTGGCGGAGCTGTCCCCGGTCGTGCAGGCACTGCCGCCCACTGCTGCCCTGGTGGAGCTGAAGGGCGCCCTGCGCTATCACGGCGCGGATGCCCGTCGGCTGGGGGAGGTGCTGCGGGTGCGTACCCTTTCCCGCCTCGGAGTCGACGTCCGGATCGGCATCGGGCCGTCCATCACGGTCGCGGCGACCGCCTCCGGCCAGATCAGCGCGACAGGTGGCGTACTCGCCGTCGCTCCGAAGCAGGTCGCCGACTGGTTGGGTCCGCTGCCCGTAGAGGCTCTGCATGGCATCGGTCCCCGTCAGGCGGCGGTGCTGCGTGACTACGGCATCCACTGCGTCGGCCTGCTCGCAGCCCTCCCGGCCGCCACGGTGCAGCGTCTGCTGGGCGGGCGCGCCGGCCGCCTGGCTGCCGACCGTGCCCGGGGCATCGACCCGAGACCCGTCGTCCCGCGTACGCTGCCCGCCGCTGTGACCGTCCGCCGCGCCTTCGACCGGCAGATCCTGGACGGCGCCGAAGTCCGCGCCGCCCTGCTCGCTCTCGTGGTCCGCCTCGGGCTTCTGCTGCGCCGCCGCGAACAGGTGGCCCGTGCGCTGACGCTGAACCTGAGGTTCGCCGGCGGTACGTCGTGGGAGAAGACCCGCCGCCTGCCCGAGCCGTCCGCGCACGACGACGATCTGCGCGCTCTCGCCTACCAGTTGATGGATGCCGCCGGTCTGCAGCGCGGCCGACTGACCGCGCTGGCCTTGAGGGGGGAGGACCTGGTCGACGCCGACCGGGTCGCCCGGCAGATCAGCTTCGACGACGCCCGCGAAGACCGGCTGGTGGCCGAGGCGGCCATCGACCGGGTCCGCGACAAGTTCGGCCCCGGCGTCATCGGCCCGGCCACCGTCTTCCGCCGCGCTTCCTGACCCGACCGGTGCGCTGTGCACGGGGGTGAGGCTCGTGCTGGAATCGCGGTCTGGACGGGGTGGCCGGCAGATTGCCGCGCCGGCCGTCCGCGCAGGCGGTCGACGACGCCGTTGCTCCGGCGCGGCATCTCGTCGGGGCAGTCCCCGTAGCAAGCGCACAGGCGCCGCGCGCCGCGTACGGCATGACGATGTACCTACTGATGGTCAGGGCCGTCAGCCGCACCGGCCGCCGCGGTGGTCTCGGGCAGCACTTGGCGATGCCTGTCCCGGGAAAGGTCGAGGAGAACTGGTAACGCTGTGGGTGTGCGGTGCGGACGGCTGGAACCTTTCGTGACCAATGCCGGCCAGTGGCTGATTCCCGGGGTTATCCGATCTGTCCCGGGCAGTCGGGCGGTGTTTGACTGCCGAGCTGCTGGAGATCGTGATGGTGCATTCACCCACGGAAGGCCGCGACCCTGTCGATGACGGCCGCTTGTGGACGGCTGAGCAGGCCAGGGACGTGACCCGTGGCTTCTTGCTCGTGGCCGCGCCGGAGGGCGGGAGCGGCGCGGAGTCAGTGCTGCTGGTGGTGTCCGAGCTGGTCACCAACGCGTTGCGGCATGCCAACGGGGTGACCGAGCTGAGGCTGGAAGTCGGGCTGGGTGCCGTAACGGTGGCGGTGCACGACGCCAGCATGGCCCCGCCGCAGCCCGTTACCTGGGACGCCGGCGAGCCGGGCGGGTTCGGCTGGCCGTTGGTGCAGGACCTGTCGGACGACGTCCAGGTCCACGTCCATATGGCTGGAAAGGCGGTGATGGCGGTCGTGCCATGCCCCACCGCCGTCCTGGCGCAAGGCTGACGATCGGGGCCGGACGCCTCGGGCCGTCGGGCTCGTTCAGCCGGTGGCGGTAGCCGCCACCTGGGCTCTGGTGCCGGCGAGCCGGTAGGACACCTTCGCGGTCGCGATGAGGTCGCCGGGATCCCCACGCGTGAATGCGGGCAGATCCGGAGGCCGTGACGTGCTCCCGCCTACTGGCCGTGTGGAGCGGAGCCTTGGATGCCGGCTTCCAGCCGTCGTCGGACCAGTCCTGCGGGTTGCAGACGTCTCGCACCGCCAGGCCAAGCATGGGCAACATGGCGCGGTCCAGCGGCCGTTCCTTGAACGCGGGCGGTTCGATTCGAGTTCACGGCAGATGCGGCGCGAGACCTCCCGATGTCGAGATCCCGGTGTCGCGCCCAAGGCATCGAAGCACGTATGCCTCCACCATCACCACGGCGGCGGCGGACGGGCCCGGTCGATCGTGCGGCGCCGCCGAACTGCCGTTCAGCAGGGAGGTTTCCGCGATGCCCTGCTCTTCTTCGGGGAGTGCTGATCGGCAGCGGATGGATACACCGGGCAGACACCCGCGTGTTCACGACCCTCGACAGACTGCACGACGCGGCGGGATGCCATGGGACCGCTGTTTGGCTCGGTGTTCCTTGGAAACACGTCCGGCGAACCGAGAACAAGGGAGAAGCTCTGCTATGGGCATCATCGCGTGGATAGTTATCGGTCTGCTCGCCGGCGCCATTGCCAAGGCGCTCATGCCGGGCAAGGACCCGGGCGGAATCATTGTCACCATGCTCATCGGTATCGCCGGAGGTCTGCTCGGCGGCTTCCTCGGCAAGGTGCTTTTCGGAGTCGATTCGATCGACGGCTTCTTCGAGCTGTCTACCTGGATCGCGGCCATCGTCGGTTCCGTGATCCTCCTCGCGCTGTACCGACTGGTCACCAACCGGGGTCACGGGCGAGGACATCGGCGTGGGCACGTCCACGCCTGACAACCCGGACATCCGGGTGCCAACACGATGAAGCGAAGTCCGCGAGTGCCCCCGTCTTCACGCGGGGGCACTCGCGTGCGTTGTGCAGCGGGCTGCTGGACGAATGCTGCCAAGCCGACCTCGACGAGTGCCGAGAATGCGCCTCTACTTTGAGTGCACCCCCATTTTGAGTAACTCGGCAGCCTCACACCGCACTTGCTCCCGCCGGACCCGCCGCTGCGCGGTCAGGCCGCCCGGTCGGGACGCCGTATGACATCAGGACGCATCCACCAGCGAGATCACGTCATCCCTGGGCGGAAGACCTCAGTAGCTGGGGAGCGCTGATTCAGTCCTCGGTGTATAGGCACCGCCCGGAGAATCCGGCGGCGTCCGAGAAGCTCCCGACCGCTGCTTTTCAGACAACCAACGGGCACAGAGGGGTGCTCTCGGCGTCACGGACCGGTGGTGTACCACTGCGCTGCACGCAGCGATGGAGCGCTGCCTGTGCGGCCGGATCCAGGGCGAGGCAACGCAACACCGCTGTTTGAGAGGGCTTACGCACTGGTGACCGGCGCATCCGCCCTGTAGCGTCGTCCGCAGATGTCGTGGTTCGCAGCTCCTGCCCGCGCATAGGCGCGGGCGTCTTGCTGTGCAGTACCCGAGGACCAAGACGACCACCTCCGGGTACGCGCGGTGCGGACCCGTTCAACAGGATGAAAGGCATCGGCATGGCCAGCGGAACCGTCAAGTGGTTCAACGCCGAAAAGGGCTTCGGTTTCATTGCGCAGGACGGCGGGGGTCCCGACGTCTTCGCGCACTACTCCAACATCAACGCCAGCGGCTTCCGGGAGCTTCAGGAAGGCCAGGCCGTGACCTTCGACATCACTCAAGGCCAGAAGGGCCCCCAGGCGGAGAACATCACTCCCGCCTGACATCGCCCAAGGCCGGCACGGTGCTCGAGGCGGTACTCCCGCCCGGGTGCCGTGCCGGCTCTGCGGACCACGTGGTCGATCATCAAGGTGTCGACCACGTCGCCCGGCCCGGACCTGAAATCCGCCGCGCGGCAGCAGTTGGCGGACTGTGGGTCAGCGCCTGGCGCGCCACCGTCCCGTCGCACCCTCTTGGTCCGCGTCAGCGGCGGAACCGCGGTCGCCAAGCCGCTGCCGTCCCGAGAGCGTTCTGCGAACCCTGCTTCTCATGGCGTCTGCGGTGTTCTGCCGAGGGAAGCGGACAAGACGCTCCTGCTCCCAGCGGCGGTCTCGGTGGGTGCCAGTCTGAGGTGCGCAGTGATCTGTTTTCCCCGGGTACGGGGTGCGACGACGACCCGCTCGCTGATCGCATGCACGAGGTGTAGTCCGTGACCGCCCACGCGGTGCCGGTCGCCGTGCCTCACTATCGGTTCCTCGGTGGAGGTGTCCCACACGGTGATCGTCAGTGCTTCACCGGACAGTTGTACGATCAGCCCGCAGGGGCCCGGGGCATGCCGGATGGCATTGGTGACCAGTTCGCTGACGGTGAGTTCGGCGTCCTGGGCGAGAGGGGCCGGGACAGGGTTGCAGCCGGTATGTGCGGCGTGGGCGAGGAAGGCGCGCAGGGCCTGGCGCGCGTCGACGGCGCGGGCCGCGCCATCGGCCCACACCGCGCTGCAGCGCAGCCTGGCGTCCTCATCCATGCCCTGCTCATCTGCCGCCTGCTTCATAAGCGGGATGACCATGTGCGTTCTTTCGTCGTGGTCGCCGCTCTGGGCGGCTTTCGGTCGTGCGTATACCCGGGCACCGACCGCGCACACCATGCACAGGCTCCCCGCTCTGCTATTCGAGTGTGCCGCGGAGGCGTGCACGAAAACCGAGCCGGAGCGGTGTACAGCCTCCGGCCTCGCCGTGAGGAGCGCTCCTCACGCCTGGCTGCTCAAGCGAGACCCTGGCGAAGGCAGGCCACGTGGCTGGGCCAGGGGCACGGCCCAAGGAAGACGGCAAGGCCCTGTCGTCAGGCTGGTTCGGTGCCTTCTGTCCGGACTCGCTGGGCGACGTCGCGCAGCTTGATGTTGTGATGCTGGGAGATGCTGCGCAGCACGTTGAAGGCGTCGTCTTCGGTGAGCTGGTGGCGTTCCCTGAGGATGCCCATGGCCTCGCCGACGGCGTGGCGAATCTCCATGGCGTGTTCCAGCTGGTCGATGGTGCGGGCGCTGGCCAACGCGACGGCGGCATGCGAGGCGAGCAGCCAGCCGGCGGTCTCGATGTCCTTGCCGAAGGCTCCGGGGCGGCGGGAATAGAGGTTCAGCGCGCCGAAGTCCTCGTTGTCGGTGTAGAGCAGGACGCCGGTCATGCTGCCCACGCCCAGCTTGCGTACCTCGGTGGCGAACCGCTGCCAGGCCGGCTGGGGCCGGCTCATGTCCGCGATCCGGTACACGCGCTCGCCGTCCCTGCGGCGGGCAAGATCGAAGCACGGTCCCTCGCCCAGCTCACCCTGCAGGCGGTCGGACTCCCGGACCATGTCCCCGCAGGCGGCCAGCGTCACGGCGCGGCCCTTGCGCACCGCCAGGATCCCGGCCGCGTCGCAGCCGTCCACCAGCCTCACCGCGGCCGCCGAAATCTCATCCAACGTCGCCTGGACCGAGTCCTGGGCCAGCAGATCCCGCGCCAGCACAGCCATCTGCTCGGCGTACTCACGCCACTCCACAGCCACCACCCACCTCGATCAAGGTCCAGCCACAGTACCCCCAGCTCTGCACGTTGCGGCCGACCGTCACCCCCGGCGGCGCTGGGGCCCGAAGGTTTCCGGAGTGCGTATGCCGAGGCGCGCAGATCAAGGCTCTCAGACTCCGGTCGGCCATCACCTGTGAGGCAGGGCCGGCGCCGGCACGAAGAAGTCAGGGGCACGGCTGGGTGAGCGGACACTGGCACGGCCGGAGGCGAGCTCGCTGTGTTGCGGCTCGGCCGCGGCCCGGCGCGCCGCCGTCACGAGAGTGCGTACGACGGGACACCGCCTGGACCGCTCGCTGCAGGCCACATCTCAAGTTTCACCGTGCAACCGAGGGAGCGCCCCCCCGGCACGCCGAGGGTGCTCAATTTCGGAGGCCCAGTTCACCGTCAACCACGGTTGACCGGCGCCACGCTGACGCATCGTTTCTGCCTACGGCCGACCGGGTGACCCCGTGCGCGCCTCGGGCGCCACCGCCTGCCTCCTCGCCCTGCCCGCAGCGACGGCTCCCGACGCGGAAGCGCTGCCGCTTGACAAGGCCATCGCGGCCATCCCGCAGGCCGCCGAGTCCCGCACAGGTTACAGCCGAGCGACGTTCACTCATTGGAACGTGGGCGCCAAACCCGACGACGGATGTGACACCCGCAATGAAGTCCTCGTGGCCGAAGCGGTCAGCGCACCGACGGTGGAGGCGGGGTGCAGGCTTCAGGGCGGCACATGGTGGTCCTACTACGACGCCAGAGAACTCGGCACCGCCGCCGGCCTGGACGTGGAACACATGATTCCGCTGGCCGAGGCATGGGAGTCGGGCGCTTCCCAGTGGACCGCCGCCCGGCGCGAGGCGTACGCCAACGATCTCGGTGACGCCCGTGCTCTGGTCGCCGTCTCGGCGGCGTCCCACCGCAGCAAGGGCGAGCAGGACCCCGCACAGTGGCTGCCGCCCAACGTCCAGGCGACCTGCCCCTACGTCATCGAGTGGACGGCCGTGAAACTGCGGTGGAAGCTCACCGCGGACACCGAGGAACGCGAGTCCCTCACCCGCCTCGCCGAAGGCTGCTCCGGCGCGACGGTCACGTACACCCCGGCCCCCTGAAGGCCCTGGCCGCTGTCGGCGATGAGTTCTCCGGCATCTGCCGTGGCGACGCAGAAGGGATACCGAAGCAGTCCTCGGCGGAGTCCTGACACGCCCCGGGGCCGGTCCGGGTCGTGCGGTTGACCCGATGCGAGAAGCCCCGGCTGGACGGGGGAGGCCAGCCGGGGCCGCACGCGGTGACATGCGGAGGGCGGTCGCCTCGCGGCGAAAGGCTCCGTGGGGCTTCAGCCGAACGATCTTCCCCACGGGCGGGGGGTGAGGCCCGGGGACACTGTCCCCTCCGCAGCCACGTATAGGTGAACGGACAACCAACTCCCGTTGTTCCTTGCCCCTCCCGACAGCCGCTGTGAGCTCGGACACGCCCTGCGACGCGGGCAGTTGAGGAAGTCGGCGATGAACACGGCGAACTCGTCGGGGGAGGGCAGGCGGAGGCCGAGGTCTTCAGCCTTGTCCCGCTCGGATCCAGCGGTGTCTCCGACGTCGCCGAGGGCAGGCGCGGTCCTGGAAGCCGGAACCAGGATCCGGGTGCAGCGGGCTGATGTGATGGGCGGTTGAGCTGCCGATGGGGCCTTCCGTGTGGTGTGGGGCTGGTCCTGCAACCGGTCTGTGCGCGGACCGAGTCTTGGCATGCAGAACCGAATACCCCTCACGCGAGGAGATCCTCTTGACTGCCACAGCCTTCGAGTCCGGCACTTTCGAGCCCGCCGCGGCGCAGGCCTTCTTCGACCCGTACTCCTGTGACCAGCCCGGCACCCCGGGCTGGGAGACGGCTTTGCAGTCCACGGAGGACGACTTCCTGCTGCCGCCGCCGGATCCCGCCCGGCGCCTCGACATCGCGATCGGCCCGCGCGACCGAAGGCGGCTGGACCTGCACGCCGCCCTCACCACGGCCGGCGTCCCGCCCCAGTTCGCGGACCGGGAAGCCATCGACCAGCTCAGCGCCCTGCCCGACAGCATCAACACCACCATCCAGCGCTGGATCCACCACACCACACAAGCCTGGTCCGCCACCCATTAGGCCAGCGGCCGCACCCAGCACGGCGCCGTTGCCTTCACGCTCCTTGGCTTCGGCAAACCCCGCCCAGGGACACCAGCTCGGCAGTCGCCGCCTCCACGATCACCTGCCTTGACGAGGATGCCGTGCGCTGCTTCCAGAGGGCCGCCACACCTTTCCGTCCGCATGCCGGCACCGACGCGATTGGCGGGCGACGGCGTCAGGGCATGACCGGCTGAGACATGTCCTGGCGCATCACCTGGATGGCCGTGCCTACGCGGGATCTGACGGGGCACCGGGCCTGCACGTGCCCGGGGTGCCAACTCCCCGAGGGATTCCGGATGCGTATGTGGGCGGGTGCCGCGGCCATCCCCGAGTCGGTTGCGGCGCCCGCCCTGCCTGCGCCTGCCGGCCTTCCGGCTGATCATTGCCTGGCAGACTCACCACATGCACATGCGCCGTCCGCTGGGTACGGGTCCCAGCACCACTGAGGAGCGGTCTTCAATTGGCGACGCTCGCGGCCGTACGGCCGCGGAGCGGGCCGCCGACGAGTCGCTCGCCCCGGCCCGCGAGGACGAGGTGGGAAAGGCGCCGCCAGGCCGCCGCCCGCTGGGCACAGGAGGTGGCCGCTCCTCGGTATCACCCCCCGCGTCCGAGGGCCGGTCTGGGGAACGCCCGCGGCCGCGGGGGACCGACGTGGGATGACGGGCGGCCTGGCTTGGTGTCGAGCGCTCGGCAATGACCGCCCGGCAACTCAGTCGATTCACGTCACTGCATCCCGGCATCTGCGAGCCGGCTGCCTGACGCGGGCGTGCCGGACTGAGTGGAGGTGGCCGCGGGGCGTCTGAGCGTGGCTGACCGGGAAGGCCGCGGGCGCCAGCGCTGCCGGTACGCGACGTCCCGCACGAATTCGTGTTCACCACCCGCCACCGGCTCGGCCGGCCCCCGGCGGCGCCTGACTGCGTCTTGCCCGCCCTGTCTTCCTGGGATTGTGGCCGGCTCTGTCTGGTGTTCGTCCTCCGTCACTGTTCGGTTCGCGGCTGATTATCTCGTCGTCGAGCGCGCGGAAATCTGTAGTGGCTGGAGTAGACATTGGGTGGTGGTGTGGTTATGGTTGCTCTCGTAGCTCAGAGAGACAGCAAGGCCTGGCAGACACGAACTGCCGGTCAGCAGTACAGCAAGTCGCAGTTCGCAGGACGGTGCGGTGGTGGAGTTCCGGAGCCAGAGCGGTTGCAGGACGGCGACGGGACTGACGGCCGGACCGGGTGGCCCGCAGTGATCAGGGGCCGCCGTGAGCAGGACCGCGGTTGACGCGGTGGCAGTACCCGCAGATGCAGTTCGCAGTAGAGCAGAAACAGCAGTTCGCAGTCCCCCGTTTGACAGGTAGTTGATCACTGAGGGAAGAACGGAGGAGCCCGCGCCATCAGGATCGCCCGGGCGGAAGTCTTGAAC
>NZ_JAGMUK010000041.1 GCF_019049245.1 Streptomyces sp. AC555_RSS877
CTAGTGTGATGCGCCAGAAATCGCGGGCTTAAGTCTGTAGCCTGTTTTCATGTCTCGGGGTCCTCGTGCCGTCGAAGTTGCGTTGTCCGATGAGGAGCGCGCCGAGTTGCTGCGCTGGGCGGGCGGGGCGGTGGCGCCCCGTCTTGTCGAGCGGGCACGCATCGTCTTGGCGTGCGCGGACGGGAAGCCGAATACGCGTGTGGCGACGGAGTTCAAGGTAACCGCGGACACGGTGAGGAAGTGGCGGTCGCGGTTTGCTGCCCGGCGGATGGCCGGACTTGCGGATGAGCCGCGGCCGGGCCGGCGCAAGTCGGAGCTGGTGCTCAGTGATGACGAACGGGCTCAGCTGACGCGTTGGGCGAGGCGCGCCAAGACCGCGCAGTTCCTGGCTCTGCGCGCGAGGATCGTGCTGCGCTGCGCGGAGGGCGGGACGAACAAGCAGGTGGCGGCCGAACTCGGGGTGCGCGAGCAGTCAGCGAGCCGCTGGCGGGCCCGGTTCGTCAAGCGGCGGCTGGACGGGCTGACCGATGAGCCGCGGCCTGGCAGGCCGCCCTCGATCCTGCTCGACCAGGTCGAGGACGTTGTCGTCGCGACGCTGGAATCGACCCCTGGCCAGGACACGCACTGGTCGCGGGCCTCCATGGCCGCCCGCACCGGGCTGTCGAAGTCCACCATCGGGCGGATCTGGAAGAAGTTCGACCTCAAGCCGCACCTGCAGGATGCCTTCAAACTCTCCACTGACCCGCAGTTCGTCGCGAAGGTCGTCGACGTCGTCGGCCTGTATCACCACCCGCCCGAGAAGGCTGTAGTGCTGTGCGTGGACGAGAAGAGCCAGATTCAGGCGCTGGACCGCTCGCAGCCGGTGCTGCCGATGATGCCGGGCATGCCCGAGCGGCGCACCCACGACTACCTGCGGCACGGCATCACCAGCCTGTTCGCCGCGTTCAACATCGCCGACGGCACTGTCATCGGTGAACTGCACCGCCGCCACCGGGCCGTCGAGTTCAAGAAGTTCCTGGTCACGATAGACAAGGCGGTTCCCGCCGGCCTCGATGTGCACCTGGTGTGTGACAACTACGCCACCCACAACACCCCCGAGATCAAGACCTGGCTCGGCAAGCACCCCCGCTTCCACGTCCACTTCACTCCGACCGGCTCCTCCTGGATCAACCAAGTCGAGCGATGGTTCGGCCTGCTGACCGACAAGCTCATTCGCCGAGGCGTGCACACCTCGGTGAAGGCGCTGGAGGATGACATAAGGGCCTGGATCGACTCGTGGAACGAGAACCCCAGGCCCTTCACCTGGACCAAGACCGCCGACGAGATCCTCAAATCCCTCGCCGGCTACCTCACCAAGGTCACTCCTCCAGCCAGCGATAACCAGCGACAGACTTAAGCCCGCGATTTCTGGCGCATCACACTAG
>NZ_JAGMUK010000042.1 GCF_019049245.1 Streptomyces sp. AC555_RSS877
CCCGTCGAGGTCGTATTGGTTGATGGGGTCTGCGGGGTAGCCGTAGGCGTTGGCGCCGCCTCCGTAGACGGGGTCGAGGGAGAGGAAGCGTCCGGTGGTGGGGTTGTAGAGGCGGGCGCCCATGAGGGTGAGGCCGGTGAGGGTCTCGGCGGAGCGTTGTTTGGCGCCGAGCCAGTTGTAGCGGATGGCTGCCTGTCCGGGGCGGGGATTGCCGTATTCGTCGCTGTCCAGGGCGGTGGGTGCTTTGGTGGTGTCCAGCGGGAGCTGGAGGGCGATGTCGCCGTGGATGGTGGTGAGTTGGAGGACGGTGTCGCCGGTTTTGCTGGTGGTGGCGGCGAGGTCTCCGGAGGTGCCGTCGACGTTGCGGGTCAGGGCGCCGGTGGTGGTGTCCTCGGTGATCCAGCGGGGGTTGTCGCTGTCGCTGTCGTAGTGGTTGGTCTTGGACGCGGTCTGGGTCCAGGTGGTGCCGCTGCCGGTTTCGACCTTCCAGGAGCGGAAGCGCAGGGCGGCGTCGAGCTGCCAGGTCTGGCGCTTGCCGCCCGAGGTCTGCTGGTAGGCGAGGTCGTTGGTGTAGTAGCTGATGGTGCTGCCCGGCAGGGCAGTGGTGCGGCCGAACGCGTCGTAGGTGTAGCCGGAGGCTATGAGGCGGTCGGCGCTGTCGTAGGTGTAGTTGGTGGTGGCGGCGCCGGTGGAGGTGCAGGCGCTGCCGGACTCGGCGGTGGCGGTGGCCAGCGCGGAGCGGTTGGCATGCTTGTCGAAGGTGTAGGCGCGGCGGGTGCAGGCCTCGCCGACGGTGTCGTCGACGCCGGTGAGGCGGCCGGCCTTGTCGTAGGTGTACTTCTGGGCGGACCAGCCCTGGTGGCTGGTTGCCTGACCGTGGGCGTTCTCGGTGACGGTGTCGGTGTAGACGGTGGTGCCGTCACTGTCGCGGGTGTAGGCGCGTGAGGTGGTGGCGCCGGTGGCGTCCTCGGTGACGTTCAGGGTGTAGCCGCCGGGGAGCTTTTCGGTGGTGAGGGACCCGTCGGCGTCGTAGGCGGCTGAGAAGTCACCGGCGATCGAGTCGCTGGTCTTGGTCACCAGTCCGCGGGGTTCGGCGGTGTGGTCGTAGGTGTAGGTCACCGTCGAGGGGACGGTGTCGCTGCTTTTGACCGGCCGGTCGAGTTTGTCGTACTCGGTGGTGGTCTTGCCGCCGTCGGCGTCGGTGTAGGAGATGAGCCGGCCGAGCTTGTCGTAGGCCTTGGTGATGGTCCCGCCGCTGGGGGAGGTCGTCTTGGTGACCTTCCCGGTGACCGGGTCGTATTCGGTGGTGACCTCGGGAACGGCCTGGCCGAGGGTGCCGGTGATCGTGGTCTTCTCGGGGCGGCCGGCGGCGTCGTAGGTGGTGGTCGTGGTGCGGGACTGGCCGTTGGCCGTGTCGACGACCGTGGCGGGCTGTCCGAAGTAGTTGTATTCGGTGGTGGTGTCGGGCAGGTTGGCCGGGTTGGTGCCGCCGCCGGTGATGGCGCCGGCCGGTCCGGTCCAGCAGATCTGGTCGGCCCATTCGGGACGGCCCTGGCACCAGCCGGTTCCGTCCGCCTTCCAGTACTCGGTGACACGGGTGGCCGCGTCATCGCCGGTGGAGCCGGGCAGCGACTGCGAGGTCACCCGGCCCTGGGCGTCGTAGCCGGTCGAGGTGGACAGGTTCAGGCCGCCGGCGTCCTGGACGGTGAGCGTGGGCAGGCCCTTGGCCCAGTCGAACTGGGTCTCGGTGACCCGCTTCTCACTCATGATCGAGTAGTAGTCGCGGACCCGGGTGCCGGTGATTTCCAGGGTGACCTGGTCCTTGACGGTGGCGCTGCCGTCGGTGGGTCGGCCGGTGTCGTACTCCTTGACCGTCCAGGCGCGGGCAGGCACGGAGGTGCCGGCCCCGACCAGGACGGTGGCGCCCTCCTTGAGGTCCTCGCTGAGGTCCACGCGGTGCAGCGGCCCGAACTCTTCCAGTTCGCGGGTGCCGGTCTCGTTGTAGAGGGAGGTGGTCGACAGCAGGTGCGCCCGCTCGGAGGCGGACTGGGAGATGATGCCCAGGTCCGTCAGGGTGTCCTTGTGGGCGTCCGTGGCGCCGAGCGCGAGTTCGCGGTTGCCGGCGCTCAGTTCACGGATGGTGTTGCCGAACCGGTCGTACTCGGTGGTGGTGATCGTCTTGCCGGGCGTCGCGGTGTTGACCTGGCGGCCGGAGGCGTCGAGGTAGTTGACCGTGGCCCGGGTGTAGCTGCCGGAGGTGAGAGCCGCGCCGTCGCTGGAGGCCGGCACGGAGTCGGCCGGGAAGACGGCCGTCGCGTCGCTGGGTGTGTCGAGCTGGCCCCAGGCGGCGACGTTCGAGGCGCCCATCGCGTGGGGGGCCTTGGTGCCGGTCAGCGGGACGCCGTAGACGATGCTGGTGACGGCCTCGCCTTCGGCGGTGTCCGCGGTGCCCTGCTTGAGAGCGGGGCGGGAGACCTTCAAGAGCATGCCGTCACCGGGTGCCGTGCCGCTGCCGGCGTTGCCGTAGGTGAAGGTGTAGGGCAGCTCGCCGGGCGGCTGCATCCAGGTGACGCGGCCTTCGTGGTAGGCGTACTGGGTCTCCGCCTGCTGCCCGATGCGCGGGTCGAAGGACTGGCGCAGCCGGCCCAGGGAGTCGTAGCGGTAGGAGGCCACGGCGGTCGCGGTGGCGGCGGTGGCGCCCGGCTGAGTGGCCCACAGCCTCAGCTGCTTGACCTGGCCGGTGACGTCACCGAACTGGGCGTCGGTGTCGGTGCCGGTGGCCGTGGTGGAGGTCGCGTAGACGTACTCCAGCACCCGGCAGCCCTTGGTCGCGGGGGTGGCCTCGCAGGTGGCGGTGGTGGCCGCCGAGGTCGGGGCGATGATCCGCTTGGGGCGGGCCAGCGTCTTTCCGTCCGCGGTCACCGCTTCGGAGACCACCTTGGTGGTGGAGTTCGACAGGCCGTCCAGCAGGGTGCTGGAGACCTGCCAGGTCGTGGCGGCCGCCGCGGGCTTGGTGAACGTGGTCAGCGTGCCCTCGGTGTCGGACAGGGTGAAGGTGGAAGTCACGCTGCCCTTGAGGACCAGATCCTCGGCCCCGGGCTCGGGGATCCAGCCGGTCTTGGCGGCGTTGGCGGTGAAGTGCAGGGCATCGCCCTCCGAGGTCACCACGGCGACCGCGGTGTCGGAGACCCGGCGCAGGTGGGTGTAGTCGGACTCGGTCATCTCCGCCGCGGTGCCGGCCACCCACTCCTTGCCGAAGATGGCCGCCTGGCCTTCCTGCTTGGCCCCCTGGTCGGGGGTGCGGGAGGAAGCCGTGCGGGTCACCGACATGTCGAAGAACGACGCATCGGTCTCCGACAGGGTGTAGTCACCGGTGAGCAGGTTCAGCGAACCGGGACCGGTCTCGCTGGTGGCCGCGCCATCAGCGTTGCGGTCCACGACCACGGTCAGCGCGGCGGTGCTCGAGGCCGCCGAGTTGGGGCCGGTGAAGTCGGCCTTGATCTGGACCGTGCCGTCCGGGGAGACGGTGCTGGTGGTGTTCCATACCAGCGGTGCGTTCTTTCCTGCGGTCAGCGCCACCGGCCAGGCGGTGAGCGCGGTTCCGCCCGAGGTGACGTCGCCGACCGGGATCTTCACCCAGGCGTCGGCTTCCGAACGGCGCCAGGAGAACGACACCTTGTCGTACTTGCCGCTCTCGGCCTCGGCGACCAGCGGCAGCCGGCGCGCGGTGCGCTCGCCCTCGGCGGGCTGCAGGAAGCCGCCCGAACCGGCGTGGAAGATGTACTCCAGCGCCTCGGACTTGTTGTCGGCCTTGTCCGCGGAGCGGACCTGCAGCGTGTGGGTGCCGTTCTTCGGCGGGGTGACACTGATGGCCTTGGCGGTGGCGGCCCCGCCGGTGGCGACCTTCGTCCAGGTCACCCCGTCCAGCGACCACTCCAGCCAGTTGTGATCGGCAGCCGGCGGGGTCACGGTGAACGTGCCCGCCTGCCCGGCGCCCTTGACCCACTGCCCGGCCGGGTAGTCCGTCGAGGTGATCTTCGAAGGGGCTGAGGGGGCGGAGGTGTCGACGGTGAACGTCTTCCACGCCGACCAGCCGGTGTTGTAGTGCGTCCCGTCATAGGGATTGGTGCGGAACTTGTAGGTCTTGCCGTTGCTCAGCACACCGGCGGGAACCGTCACCGACGCGGCGGAGCCACTGGCCACGTACTTGGACACGATGACGTCGCCGACCTGGGTGTTGGTGGCGTTGTCGAAGATCTGGAACGTGCCGTTGACCTTGTCCCCGTCGGCGTCGACGAAGGTGTCACGCAGCGTCGGGGTGGCCGAGTTGACCGTGTAGGCGCCGCTGTAGGAGAAGAACGGCGGGCCGGCCTCCTGCTTGGTGCCGGTCTTGGGCCGGTAGTTGTAGGTGACGACCAGCTTGGGCGGATTGGAGGCCGCGTTCGCGGAGTTGACCCGCTTCCACTGCTCGAGCACCGATTCACTCGTCGCCCGCAGGCCCATGTGCCCGCGGGTCGCCTTGGCCGACGCCCACTCCTGCACCAGCGTCGTCACGTCCGCGTTGATCCAGCCGTCCGGAGCCGTGGTGCACGCGGTGTTGCCGCGGGTCTCCGTCGAGGTGGCCTTCTTCGCCGTCAGTGCCGGCTGCGCGGACCACCGCGAGGACGTCGAGGCGGCCCCCGCCGACCACACCTCCCACGGATAGGCCTTGCAGTCGGTGTTGCCCGAGTGGAAGTTCCACAGGCTCAGCTTCGCGCTGGAGACCAGCGCGTCCTGGATCGGTGTGGAGTTCCAGCTGATGAAGGACCGCGCCAGGCGCGGCGTGCCGTCGGCGTTGGTCGTGCCCGGGTTGCCCAGGTCCAGCTCGGTGTCCGCGGACCAGTCCACGGTCTCGCCCTGCTGGACGTAGGTGTCGAAGACGTTGCCCAGCGAGGAGGTGGACGGGTCGACGACGACCGGATATTTGGTCTTGGGGTCGGCGAGGAAGTCGGCGTCCGGGGTGACCACCAGGTCGACCGAGGAGCCCTTCTTCACGACCTTCAGGCCGACCTTCGCCTTGTGGGTGTGCTCGCCGGAGCGCTTGTCGACGGCGGCATCCCACATCACCGGCGCGGGCATCACGGCCCGCTTCTTGTTCTTCTTGTCGGTGAACTGCACGCTGCCGTCGGCGAGCTGCTTCACCCTCAGGCCCTTGGCCTTCAGCGGCAGCGTGTACGAGTAGGCGCCGCTCGCGGCGGCGGGCCGCTGTTTGATCTCGACGAACTGCTCAAAACCTGTGCGGGTGGCCTCCACGACCACGTCCGCACCCGGAACGGCGTTGGCGTACTTTGCCCGCGTGCCCTCCAGCGTGGGCTTGGGCAGACCGCCCTTCCACTGCAGGGTGATCTGCTGATCGCCCTCGCCCAGCGTCACCAGGTCGGCGGCCTTGGCCTGCTGCCCCGCCTTCAGCGACGCCGGCGGCGTACCGGTGCGGCCCGCCAGACGCAGCCCCTCCGGGTGTGCGACCGGCTCCACCCCCGAACCCGACTCACGCAACTTCACATCGACGTCGACCCACTTGCCGTCCCGCTCGAAACGGACCGGACCCGCAGACAGCTCCGTCGTCAGACTGCCGTCCTTGTTCACCCACGTCGTCGACGTCTCCGTGCGCTCACTCAGCGCCTCCACCCGCCGGCCTGACAAACGAGACGCGACCTTCGCCGACGCAATATCCGCCGCAGCCGCAACCCCCTTCGCCTTCTGCTTCCCCTCACGCCCGGCGGCCGAAGCCTCAGGCGAAGCAGCCGCAGCCGCCGCGTCTATCAGCGACACCGACAAAAGCACAGCAAGACCGCCGGAAATCCAGCGGATACTTCTGCTTTTCTCATGCCACACCCGCCCTCTCTCATCAGGAGAAGGCAGCTCTTCCTCAGGTCTCACGAAACGTTCCCGTCTGGTCTGTCTGTCTGCGTAAGGACAGTGAACGAATCGAAAAGTAACCAGGGACACAAGATCACCAAGATCACCAAACGCCCAACACGGACACCCCCACCCCCATGGGCCCCAGTGATCTCAAGCACACTACGTAACGTCAGCAATACGGAATGCAATCCTCCGGCGCAATGAACAAGCCACACACTCCGTAAACAAGCCATGCACCCCACGCCGGCCACACCAGCAGCCCACGCCCGACATGAACACATCCGCCCCCAACCGAACCGACTCCACCACACACCAGCACCCCACCCCCGGCCAGCCACCCCAACCCCCAGCAACCCACCAGCCATTGCACACAGCCACCCCACACGGCATCCTGATCACCGCACAAAAAAACCCACCCCCACACACACCAAACCCCCGCCACCCCACCCAAAAGGCCCCCCAATGCCCCGCGGCCCCATACTCTTCCTCACCACCACCGCCGCACTCATCCACCTCGCCGCATTCATCACCCACTACCACATGGGATTCACCACAGCACTCAACCTCGCACCCCCCGCAGCCGGATCACTCCTCGCCCTACGACTCGCCCACAAACACACGCC
>NZ_JAGMUK010000043.1 GCF_019049245.1 Streptomyces sp. AC555_RSS877
GCTGGGAAACCAGAGACGACATGCACGACGCCTTCCTCCAGCTCGCCCACTGCATGACCCTCGCCCGCAAGCACCCGGCTTTCTGAAAGCACCCCTTAGTCAACCGAGCCCGGGCCAGCCTCTCAGCCAGCCTCTCGCGCAGTTCGGTGAGTGCCGGACCGTCGCCGCTCTGTTCGCCGCGCATGTGCTCGCCCCCGAGACCCTGACGTGTTCGCGGGTGTCCATCTTCGTCCCGGCGAACCCCGGCGGACACCGTTTCCACGACCTTCGACCACGTCAACACCCCACCGAGTACAGGGAGCTTGCCGTGGCCGTCGCTGTCGTCCTGCTGACCATCACCGTCGTGTTCGTCATTGCGCTGCTGGCCGCCGCCGGTGCGGGCACACTCGCCCGCATGGAAGGCGCCACCTACCCCTCCGCCCTCACCCGCGCCGCCACCACCTTCGCCACCGTTATCACCCTCGCCGCCGCCGTGACTGCAACCCTCACCACACTCCTCACCTGAACCAGCCCATACGCCGGTCTGCGGCTGGTGACAGGCTTCTTACCGGCACCCCCTGTTTGGCATCGCGCGGATGGGCGAGGAGGGGCGCATCACCCTGGGCAAGGGCGGCCGCTACCTGATCACCGACCTGGAGACGCTGGCCGCCGAGGCAGACGGCGAGCAGTACATCACCGCGCCGCCGACGTTCTGGAGATCCGGCACCCGGCCGACTGGAAGTACGTCGAGGCCGCCGGGTGGATCACCCCGGCCCCGGCACCTACGAGCGCGAGGTCGGCCGGCACCGCACCGTCACCGTCGCGCTGTACCGCCTCGGCGACGTGCGCATTGTGCGGGACATGTCGGGCGCGGCAGTCGCTCGGTCCGTGCATCAAGCGCGAGCAGCACAAGGGCTGGCATGAGGACGCCGACGGGGCTTCGTGGAAGGAGCGGGACGACGCAGTCACCGTCCCAGGGATGCACTGCGCGGCCTCATGGAGGTGGCCCGGTGGGCTGCCTCGGAGCGCGGGCGGCACGAGACCGCCCTGCACTTCGTCGCCCGGCAGGCGCTCGCAGCGCTGGACGAGGCGGGGTTGCTCGATCAATTCAGGGAGGGCGGGTGATCAGTTCGCCTGGCCGTTCTGCGAGGGGGCGCCCTGCTTCGGTACGCGCTTCTTGGCCGTCTGCTTCTTGGGCAGCTTCTTCTTCGGCTTCGCGCTGACGGCGGCCGGCGCGGTGTCCGCACCCTTCGCACCAAGGCGCGAGCTGGTCGCCAGCACTTCGTTGATGATCTGCCGCCGGATCTCCACCACGTGCTCACGGTCAAGGCTCTGGGTGAGCCGTTCGGCCGTCAGGTAGTAACTGTTGAGCACCGGCTGATCGAAGTACCGGTTGAGCTGACTGATCGACTCGCGGTAGAGAATCATGTACGTCCGGCTGAGGTAGCCCGAGAGCAGCGTGCTGAACGCGGCCAGCGCCGCGATGAACCAGCGGATCTCTTCCAAAGGCACATACACGCCGCCGAACGCCGCGCACACGAGAAGGAGCAGCCCGACCCCCATCGCCGTACGGGACGACCTGAACGCCTTGTCCGCCTGGTCGGTGACGATGCGGTGGTACTCGCCGATCTGGCCTTGGTTCAGCTCCATGAGCGTGGCCAGCTCGGTCGTCTTGCGGAGCTTCTCCAGAGCCTGCTGGTGGTATTCCTCCCGGGCCTTCAGCTTGGCAGCGAAGCCTTCGTTCTGGTTCGCCATGTATCGGCGACGGGTTACGAGATAGAAGACGCCCGCGACGGCCAAAACAACAATCACCGCCGCCGTGATCCACGTAAACGGCGTCAGGTCAACTACCGCGTTTGGCGGCGGCTCGTCTTCGACGCCGGTCACACCTTGCTCGCCAGCGCCCCCTTTCCCAAAGTCTCCAAGGAGGAGAAGAAGCCCGAACGCGAAGACGATGAAGACAACGCCGAAGCCCGCGACAAGCACGGCCCGTCGGCGCTGCCTGGCAAGAGCATGTTCCTCGGCAAGCGCATCCCAGTCCGGTGGCGTGTAGCTATCGCCGACCTGCCTCATTCTGCTCGCATCGACTCCAGTGATCTTTGCCATTCGTCCCCCTGCTCACGATCAGGCCCGGAAGCCTAGCCCCCGCCACTGACAGCGGGAGGAGTTTCGCCAGCCCGGCAACTGCCTGTGCAAGAAGGAAGAGGAGAGTGATGACCCGCAAGCGAGCTGAGTCCGCCGGTTCGGCGGATGTGATCGCCTGCGGACGGTGCGGAGCAGAGGCCGGGGCCGGTGGTCCCGGCCTCCCTGCTGTCCACTCCTGATCGGCCACGGCACCCCGATCCGTCAACCCACACACCGTAGAGTCACCAATAGTGAGTGAAATTTTTAAAGAACATAGTGACTATACAAGCTAACTGGGTGAATCCTGCTAGGATGACGGGGAGTTGAGTTCCCGAGGAGGGTGAGTGAGCCAGTCACCACAGGAAGAGGGCGCGATCAATGCGACCACGGCGCGGAACAAGCTGTACGCGCTGGTCAAGCTCGTTGAAGAAGAGGGTCACGCCACGGTGATCACCAAGCACAAGGTGCGCGCTCTGTTGGCGCCGCTGGACCGGTTTCCGGCAGCCCGGAAGACCGATGCCTTCCCGGCTCATGTGCTGAGTACGGCGCAGAGGGACTTCGGAGACCTCGTCACGCTGGCAGCCCAGGGCCAACCGCAGGTGCTCCTGCGCAACACCACTCCGGTCGCGGTGCTGCTTCCCGCCGACTCCTCTTCTGATGCCCTCTCGTCCGACACGGCCGCGCACCCCGGCGCGGCGACCGCAGGAGGTGCGGTGAACAGCCAAGGCAACAAGGACCGCGGCAGCACGCCGCGCAGGCTCGCCACGCTCGGCGACGCCATCGGTTCCGTACTCACCGACGGCCCTGCCGGTGGCCCCACCTTCGGGCTGCCCGGCCTGGACGCCGCGACAGGCGGTCTGCAGCGGGGCAAGCTGACGCTCGTGGCAGCTCGTCCGAGTGTCGGCGGAAGCCTGCTGGGTCTGGCGGCCGCACGGAAGACGGCGCTTGTCGACCACGCCATGGTCCTGTACGCGGCCTCGGGACCGAACCGGGACGACATCTTCCGCCGGATCATCTCCGCCGAGACCGGCGGCGAATATGCGCGACTCAAGCAGGGCCGCCTTACCGAGCATGAGCAGAAAGTCGCCCACCAGCTCGTCCAGGCCGGCGACCTCCTGATGATCGATGACGGCAGCGACCTGACCGCCGAGGACATCAGGGAGACCGCCCCGCACATGGAGGGCCTGGCCCTCGTGGTCGTGGACCGCCTGCAGACCGCCCACAGCGCCCGCCTGCCACTGTCCGGGGACCGTCTCCCGGACGCCTCGCAGGTCCTAGCCACTCTCGCGCGCACGCTGCACGTGCCGGTGCTCGCCATCGTGGACAGTGACGATCCCGCACTCCTGGGTCTCCTGGACGCCGACGTCATGCTGACGCTCACGCCCACCGAGGACCCTGCCCGGGTCCAGGTGACGGTCGCGGAGCGCGACTTCGGCACGATCGGCTCGGCGTACCTGCAGCCCGACCTGCTCCACGCCCGCTTCCTCGATGTCGGCGCCGCCTCCCTCGGTCGCGCCGACAGCCCGGCGGGACCGGGGCTCTCGGTGTCCGCTGGTGGAACGGCGGCGCTGGAACTGGCCGAAGCCGCCCTTCCCTACACGTCCGGCGGACACCAGGGGATCCCTGCCGCCCTCACCCACGAGCTGGCGGCATGGCGGGCCGCGGTCGCCAATGGTGACCAGGAAGCCCTGAAGGGGATCCTGCCGTCACTGCTCCAGGCCGCCGCAGCGGTAGCGGAGATGCCGGACACCCATGAGGGGCACCGCCTCGCCGCCGCGCTGCGGCCCTACGGCGAGCCCGTGTCCGCCGACACCGCCGCAAGTGCCGGTCAGGCCGCTGCTGCCGGGGCCCCTGTCCACGCTCCGGCGGACAGCGGACAGGCCCAGGAAAACGCGGCGGAGGATGAGGAAGACGGCGAGGACGGTCTGAAGCCGGGGGATGAGGAGGATGAGCCCGAGGGGCACGTCTTCCCGGCCCTGAAGATCCTCAAGGACGCGGTCGGCCGCTCGAAGATGCACCCGATCTCCGTCATCCGCAAGGAGGAGCGGGACAGCGGCCCGTGGCCGCTGATCAGCGAGCACATGGACGGCGAGCCCCGCTGGGTCCATCCCGACGTCACCGCCACCCGCGTGCCCCACGTCAGGGCGAACGGCAAGCGCGTCCGCCGCGACAAGCTCGACGTGCCCGACTCGTTCGGCGAGGGCATGCTGTGCCTGATCGACCGCAACGGCAGCTTTCCCTCCGCCTGTTCGGCCGTTCCCCTCGCCCCGAACAAGCTCCTGCACACCGGCCCGCTCGACGCGTACGACAAGGCCGGGGCCGGCATCTACTTCATCGACATCCCCGAGTGGAACCGCACCGACATGCCGCACCCCCTGGGGCGGATCATCGACCGGCCCGACGAGGACGGCCGCGTGTGGGTCACCACCCCCCACATCAAGCAGCTGGTGAAGCTCGCACGAGACAACCACCTCGCCGCGATGCCGACCATCCACGACTCCTGGACGGGCAAGGCCAACGAGTCACTGTTCAAGCCCTTCTACGAGGCCACCCGCAAGGCACGCACCGAGCTCGTCCAGGTCGGCGGCGACCCCTACAAGGCTTACAAGACCCGGCTGTCCATCGCGCTGCGCCTGCTGTGGCCCAAGCGCCCCGCGCAGCGGTCCCCGTTCTGGCGGCCGGACTGGCGCATGAGCATGGTCGCCGAGGCCTCCGTCCGCCACTGGACCGTCGCCTTCAAGGCCGTCCAGGAAGGCCACACCCTCGTCGCGCTGCGCAACGTCGACCAGGCCATCTTCTGGACTCCGCCCGGCACGCCGCCGTCCACGTATCGGATCGGGACCGGCTTCGGCGAAGTGAAGCGCAAGTTCGTCCAGGCCGGCGAGACCATCCTGGAAGGTGACGACTGATGGCCGGCCCCACTGGCCACGGAGGATCCCTGGGCGCAGCCCTGGGCGATCTCCTGCGCTCCCAGGTCACCCCTCGCCACCGGCTGTCGTCGTACACCGCCAAGCACTGGCACGCCCAGCTCAGCCAGCTCACCGCAACCCACCGCGGGCAGCAGGCCCTTGCGGACGCCGGGCTGAACGTCACGGCCAAGACCCTCATCAACTGGCTGTCCGACGCCGAGTACAACGTTCGCCGCAGCTACCTGGACATCATCCACACCGCGTACGAGAACGTCGCCATCGTCCCCGCCGACCCCATCCCCCGCCACATCAAGCGGGGCCAGTACGAGATCAGCGGCGTCGTCACAACCGGGGACGACGAACGCGAACGCGGCACTGCGGACGCCGCGCCCCTGCGGATCGACGGCACCAGGGGCAACTGGGACGCGATCGAGGAGCTCTGGCTCGCCGGTGAACTCACCGACGACGAGTTCGAGGACCACTTCATCGACGACGTCATCGTCGAGGACATCGGCGAGGGCACCGACGGCTGGACGTTCCCCGGCGCCTCGTACTCCGTCGAAGTCAGGTAGCAGCACGCACGAACCAGTCGAACCAACCGTCGCAGCAAGGGAATCCACAGCATGAGCCACCCCCCAGAACGGCGGAAGTTACCGCTGATCGCCGTGTACGCAGAGACGGCCGCGAACGCCGAGCAGCGTGTGACCGAGCTTCTCGGCGCCGCGGGCGCGAGCCCGGCTGAGGTACACACCCTCATCGCGGCCATCCAGGCCGGCGCCGTGGAAGGCGCTCAGGGCGAAGTCATCGAGCTGGATACGCAGGCCCCCGCTGACAGGAGCGACCAGGTCCACGAAGGCTGGCTTCGCGCTGTCGAGACGATCGCCGGACGGCTCGCCCACATCGCCGACCGCACCGTCCGCCAGGCCCGAACGGCGGCCGCGGTGACGGACACGCCGCCGGTCGTGACGAGGGCGGAACGGGCCTCCCTGCCCACGCCAGCCGACAGCGTGGGGGAGGACCAGGTGCACCAGGTACTCGAGGCGGCCGAGCGGGTTTTCGTGTCCGTGACCGGCTACACGGGCTTCGACCGCGACCTGTCGGAGGAGATCCTCGCGGTCGTCCTCAAGTCCGTCAGTGCCGAGCAGCAGGAGGGCTACGTACGGCAGTTGGAGGCCTTCGCCGAAGCCAACCGTGAACGCCTCGGGCAGCTGTACGGGAAGTACGGGCCGGGCGGGACGCTCGCGGACGAGCGCCACTGTTACCTGACCCATCAGCCCGCGAGCGTCGTGGTCTGCGAGCGCCTGGACACCGTCCCGATGTGGCTCAACGGGGTGTGGAACGACGAACTCGACGCCGAGCTGACGCTGGAGCGCTTCACGAAGCACTGGCGTTTCGGCCTGGGGCCCTCATGAGCGGAACCGGCGATCGAACGGCTGAGCTCCGTCGGCTCGACGGCGACTTCAGGGAGAGGACGAGGCCATGGCGCAGCTGAAGATCCGGGACCTGCACGAACTCTTGCGTCAGGCCCCCCGACGACGAGACCTTGAGCAGGACGGTATCCGCCTCGTGTAGGGGTGCCGTTAACGAGCGGCGAACAAGGTGACAAGTAACCCGCCAGTAGTTTTTGGATCGGCCCCGGGGCAATCGAACCGTGGTTCGCCGAGATTGATCACAGCCAGGCTGTAGGTGCCCAGAGGGTATTGACGCGGTTCTCGTACTCGCGGCGGGCCTTGCGCTGTGCCGGGATCGCCGGGGCGCCCTGGGTGCCGTCGAGAGGCTGGCAGTGAGCGAGGAGTGCGCGGTGGACCGAGGGCACGGCGCTCACGCGCAGCGTGTAGCCCTGACCGCGCCGTACGGTCACGCCCTGGTCGAGCATGGCGCGCTCGGCGGGCTCCAGGTCGGCCGCGCGGAGGAAGTCCGCGACCTTGCCCGGCATGTCGAGGACGACCAGCAGCTCCGGGGCCGGGGCGCCCTGGTCGACGGCGGTGTGCTCGGGCAGGAGGTCGGCGACGGCAGTACGGATGGCTCCGCGGCTGACGTCGTGGACGCGGGCGAGGCTGGCGATGGACTGTCCATCCAAGTACGCGGTGCGCACGGCGTCGGTCTTCTCTGCTGGGATGGCCGGGCGGCGTCCGCCCTTGTTGCCCTTGGCCTCGGCGGCCCGCAGTCCGTCGTACGTCAGCTCCCGCTGGAGGTCGCGCTGGAGTTCGCCGGCGGCCGCGAGGGTCTGCACCATGAACTTCACCGTGGACAGCAGCTCGCCAGTGCGCGGGTGGCGGGCGGTGAGGTCCATCGCGGAGAACGCGCCGTCGTGGATGCGCAGGGCGAGACGGCCCTTGTGCAGGACGTCGAGCACATCGAGGATGTGCCCGGTGCCGCGCACCAGGCGGAACATTTCCGAGATGTGCACGGTGTCGCCCGGCCGCGCGTACGCCAGCAGCTCGCCGAACTTCGGGCGCTCAAGCGGGTGGAGGCGGCTGGAAGTGCCAGCCTCCTCCTCGAACGGGATCGGGTTCTCGATCCCGGCCTCGTCCAGGACGAGGTTCTGCCGGGCGGTCGACTGCTGGTCGGTCGAGACCCGCTTGTAGACCAGGTTTGCCACCGAGGAGCCCCTTCCGTACGGAGGATCGGACCCTATCTGTCGTCAAACCCTGTCAGCAATCACCATCGGATCTGATTGGATTCGAGCCGCCGCGAACCTCCGGATTGCACGGGTTCATTGGACGTCCGTCGCGCCTGTCGTCATTCGATCGTTTGCCGACACTCAGGCAGTGGTTCCGACGACCACGTCGACGGCGTGGCGACGGTGTGCTGCGAAGAGGTCGAGGGCGGTGTTGGTGTCCCGGGCGCGCAGTGCGGTGACGAGTCCGTGGTGCTCGCGCGGGATGCAGTCGAGGTAGCC
>NZ_JAGMUK010000044.1 GCF_019049245.1 Streptomyces sp. AC555_RSS877
GTGATGCTCAACGCCCTGCGCGAGACCCACGCCGCCGAGGCCGCCATCAACCAGGCCGTCAGCACCCTGCGCACCGCGCTGGGCACCGCCTGACGGCCGCTGGTTGTTCCGGACGGAACCAGGGGCGCGCCCGCACGGGCCGTGAGGGGCGGGTCTCGGTGGCGTGCCGGGTGCGGGTGCGTGGGGGCTGGTCGCGCAGTTCCCCGCGCCCCTGAGGTCGGCTCGGCGGGCTCGGCACGCCCGGCCACGTCATCGCCCAGTCGTACACCGACCCGGGTGCGGTGGGCGTACGCCCGCACAGTGATCCGTCACCAACGTGGCAGCCTGAGCTCGTACTCCGGCTGGAACCGCCGCATGTAGCCGGTGTCGTCCCGCGTACGCACGCCGGAGTCCACGTACAGCCGGTGCAGCCGGTCGAGGGCGTCGTGGTCGAGTTCCACGCCGAGACCGGCCCCGGTCGGCACCTCGACCGCGCCGTCGCGCAGCTCCAGCGCACCCGGGACGACCACGTCGTCGGCCGAGTTCCACGGGTAGTGCGTGTCGCAGGAGTGGTCGAGGTTCGGGATGGCCGCGGCCACATGGGTCATCGCGGCGAGGCTGATGCCCAGGTGCGAGTTGGAGTGCATGGACAGGGCGAGCCCGAACGCCTCGCAGAGCGCGGCCAGTTCACGGGTGCGGCGCAGCCCGCCCCAGTAGTGGTGGTCGGTGAGCAGGACCTGGATCGCGTTCTGCTCGACCGCCGGCTTCAGGTGTTCCCAGGCGATCACGCACATGTTGGTCGCGAGCGGCATCGGCGCGTCCCGCGCGACCGCCGCCATGCCGGGGATGCTCCTGGTCGGGTCCTCCAAGTACTCCAGAACTCCCTCCAGTTCACGGGCGACGTACGCCGACGTCTCGACCGTCCAGGCGGTGTTGGGGTCCAGGCGCAGCGACTGTCCGGGGAACGCCTCCGCCAGCGCCTTGATGGCGGCGATCTCCTCGTCCGGGGGGAAGACCCCGCCCTTCAGCTTGAACGAGCTGAAGCCGTACCGCTGTCGCATCAGCCGGGCCTGCTCGACGATCCCGGCCGGGTCGAGCGCCTCGCCCCAGTCGTCGCCGACGGCCGCGCGGCCGTCGAGCGCCGGGTGTTCGGCCCACTTGTAGAAGAGGTACGCCGCGAACGGCACGGAGTCCCGCACCGCGCCGCCGAGCAGGTCGACGACCGGGCGTCCGAGCAGCCTGCCCTGCGCGTCGAGGCAGGCGACCTCCACCGCGGAGGTGGTCCAGCCGCGCTCGTGAGAGCTCGGCACGGTCGGCAGCAGGGCGGCGTCGATCGCGGCCGCGACGGCCGTCGTGTCGAAGACGTCCATGCCGACGACCACCTTCGCCGCCGCCTGAAGCCGCTCCAGCCGGGCCGTGCCGCCCGGCGACTCGCCGAGACCCACCGTGCCGTCCTCCAGGACGAGTTGGAGGATCACCCGCAGGGCGAGGGGCTCGTGGACGCCGTTGGAGTTGAGCAGCGGCGGGTCGCGGAAGGCGATCGGGGTGACGATCAGCTCACGGATCCTCGTGTCACCGGACCTGCTCATGCGCCTGCCACCTCCAGACCGTGGTCGATGAGTTTCGCCAGCCGGGCGACGTGCTCCGGCGTCGGGTCGACGAGAGGCGCCCGTACGCCGCCCACGTCCAGGCCGCGCAGTGTCACCCCGGCCTTGACCAGTGCCACGGCGTATCCGGGCACCTCGTCACGGAGCTCGACCAGCGGGCCGTAGAACTCGTCGAGCAGCGTGTTGACCAGCTCTTCGCCGTTCTCGGCGAGCGCCCGGTGGAAGGCCAGGGCGATTTCGGGGGCGAAGGCGAACACGGCGGAGGAGTACAGCTCGACGCCGATGCCGCGGTAGGCGGGCGCGGTCATCTCGGCGGTGGGCAGGCCGTTGAAGAACTGGAAGTCCCGTCCGTTTGGGAGGGCGCGTACGGCCCGGACGATGCGGTGCATCCGCTCGATGTCGCCGAGGCCGTCCTTCAGGCCGACGACCCCGGGCAGGGCGGCGATCTCGGCGGCCGTGGACTCGGTGAGGCGGGCGGTGCCGCGCTGGTAGAAGACGACGGGCAGGCCGGTGGCGTCGGTGACCTCCCTGGCGTACCGGACGAGGCCCTGCTGCGGGGCGCTCACCAGGTACGGCGGCAGCAGCAGGAGGCCGTCGGCGCCGGCGCGTTCGATGCGGGCCGCCTGGTCGCGGGCGACTGGCATGGGGCCGCCGGCCGCGGCGAGGACCGGCACCCGCCCCGCGGTCGCCTCAACGGCGATCCGTGTCGCCCGTTCGATCTCCTCGGGCGTCAGCGCGTGGAACTCGCCGGTACCGCAGGCGACGAACACGCCGCCCGCGCCGGCCGAGACGCCCGCCTCGATGTGCCGGGCGAGCAGTTCCCCGTCCAGTGACCCGTCCGCGGCGAACGGCGTGACCGGGAAGAACAGTACTCCGTGGAACTTCATGTCTCCCTCAAACGTGGGGGTTGGTCAGCCCTTGGTGGCCCCGGCGGCGATGCCGGTGACCAGCGAGCGCTGGAGGAGCAGGTAGACGATGAGGCTGGGGATCAGGGCGATGACCGCTCCGGCGAGCACCACCCCGGAGCCGACCTCGGGGTCGGTGCGCAGGATGGACAGGGCGACGGTGACGGTGTAGTCGGTGGGGTCCTTGGAGGCGATCAGGGGCAGCAGGTACTGGTCCCAGATCATGACGAAGCCGAGCACGCCGGCCACGCCCAGGGCGGGCTTGCACAGCGGCAGGACGACCTGCCACAGCATCCTGAACTCGCCCACGCCGTCGAGGCGGGCGGCCTCCTCCATCTCGGTGGGGATGTCCTTCATGAACTCGGTCAGCAGCATCACCGAGAAGCCCCAGGCGCCGAGCGGCAGGATCACGCCCCACGCCGTTCCCTTCAGGTCCACGCCGACCACCGGGACGTGACCGAGGACCAGCGACAGCGGGATCGCGATGACCTCCTCGGGGAGCATCATCGTCAGCATGAACAGGGTCAGGATCAGCGCCTGGCCGCGGAACCGGTGCCGGGCCAGCGCGTACGCGGCGAGCACCGACACCGCGAGCTGGAGCAGCAGCGCGCCGCCCGCTATGACGAGGGAGTTGGTGAAGTAGTCCCAGATCCCGCGCTCGCCCGCCACCGTGAAGTTCTGCAGCGTGCTGTCGTGCGGGATGAAGGAGAGCGACGAGCCGCTGGCGTGCGCGGTGAAGGCGCCGGAGAGGATCGTCAGGAACGGTGCCGCGAAGACGCCGAGCGCGATCGCGCAGAGCAGGATCCGCAACGCCCGGCCCACGCCCGGCCGGTCGCTCCAGCCGAGGGCGGTGTCGAAGCGGGCGGGGGTGGTCCGCTGCCTGGCCGAGGCCTTCCGGGCCGGTGAACCGGCCGCCGGCGTGCGGACGGTGTCGATGGCGGGTGCGCTCATCGCACGTCTCCCCTCTTACGGAAGTAGTTGACCGTCACGGTCAGCAGCAGGGTCACGCAGAGCAGCAGCACGGAGGCCGCGGAGGCGCCGCCGATGTCGTTGCGGGTGAAGCCGAGGCTGTAGGCGCGGGTCATCCACACCTCGGTGGATCCGGCCGGACCGCCGCCGGTGAGGACGTACACCTCGGTGAACACGCGCAGTCCGCGGATCGCGGCGAGCGTGAGGACGATGCCGAGCGCGGGGCGGATGGCGGGCAGCGTCACGTAGCGCAGGCGCTGCCACAGGGAGACGCCGTCCATCGCGGCGGCCTCGTACAGGGTCCGGTCCACGCCGGCGAGGCCGGCGAGGATGATCACCATGTTGTAGGGGGCGAGCATCCAGATGCTCATGGCCATGGTCGCCCACAGCGCGGTGTCGGGGTTGTCGAGGAACGGTGTGGGCCCGAGCCCGAGGAAGCCTAGGCCGTGGTTGATCAGGCCGTCGGAGGTCGGGTAGTACAGCAGCCGCCACATCTCGCCGACGACGGCGGTCGCGGTGACGACCGGCAGGAAGACGGCCGTACGCATGATCTTCAGGGAGCGGGCCTGGCCCTCCAGCAGCAGGGCGAGGAGGAAGCCGACGAAGATGGCGCCCAGCGACTGGCCGAGGCCAAGGAGCAGGGTGTTGCCGATCGCGTCCTGGAAGCGGTGGTCGGTCAGGACCCGGGTGTAGTTGTCGAGGCCGACCCACTTGTCGCCGAGGAAGGGCCGTACGTCGAAGAAGCTGAGCCAGATGCCCTTGCCCATGGGCAGGAACTTGAAGACGAGGGCGAGGAGCAGGCCCGGGGCGAGGAACACCCAGGGCAGGGCCGCCCTCTTGGTGAGAACTCCGCGCCGCCGGGGCGTGGTGAGGGTCGCGGTCATTTCAACAGGTCCTGGTCCTTGAGGTCACCGGCGAGGGTGTCGTCGAGTTCCTTCAGGCTCGACGTGACGTCGCTGCCGCAGTACGTGAAGATCGCGTTGAGGCTGTCCGCGGTGTCCTGCTTGATCGGCGCGAAGTCCGGCGCGTTCGGGAACTGCTCCGAGGTGTCCTCGTAGGCCTTCTGTACGACGCTCCAGCGGGGGTCGTCGCGTACCGTCGCCGCGTCCAGGGTGGAGTTGACGGGGATGCGGACGACCGGCTGGTGGCCGTCGACGCTGGTCATGGCGATCCGCTGGCCCTCGGGCGAGATCAGGAACGCGGCCAGCGCCTGCTCCTGCCTCGCCTTGCCGGTCCTGGCGCCGAAGTAGACGTTCTCGCCGTCGGCCAGCACGTCGGCCCCGGCGGGCCCGGCCGGGGCGGCCACGACCTCGTACGTGGCCTTGCCGGGCGTCGCGTCGAAGGTGGTGATGTTGTACGGGCCGGTGAGGTACATGCCCGCGTTGCCGTCCTGGAAGTTGGTGGCGTTGCCGGTGATGGCCGTGAGTGCACCCGGCTGGACCACGTTCTCGGCTCCGCAGAAGAGGTTGTCCTTCAGCCAGGTGACGGTCCGTACGGCGGCGGCCGAGGCCATGGCGGGGCGGTAACGGCCGTTGCCGTCCGGCTCGATGATCTTCGCTCCGCCCTGCCACAGGTAGCTGGCGCCCCACCAGGCGGCGTAGCCGTTCTGGGCGCTGCCGGGGACGACCATGCCGTAGGTGTCGGCCCTGCCGTCGCCGTCCGGGTCCTCGGTGGCGAAGGCCTTGGCGACCTGCAGCATCTCCTGCCAGGTCGTGGGCGCGTCGAGACCGAGCTTGCGCAGCCAGTCCTTGCGGATCATCAGGGTCTGGGCCTGGCGGGAGTACGGGATGCCGTAGTGCCTGCCGTCGATGCCCACGGTGGAGGACCAGGACTTGTCGGTGATCTGGTCGTGGCCCGCGATCGTGTCCGGGGTGATGGGCTTGAGCAGCCCTTGGCTCTGGTAACTGCCCATCAGAGCCGTGTCGTTGATCATGACGTCGGGCAGGTCCTTGGTGGACGCCCGGCTCTGCAGCTGCTGGTCGAAGTTGACGACCGGCTGATAGTCGATCTTGATGCCGGTCTTCTTGGTGAAGGCGGCGAAGACACGGTCGTAGGTCGCGGCGGAATCCGGATTGCTCCGGGTCCACACCTCCAGCGTGTTCGGGTCACCGCCCCCGGCGCTGTCGGAACCGGAGCCACAGGCGGCCGTTCCGAACATCAATCCCGCGGCGGTGAGCGCGGCGGCCAGGCGGCGACTTCCTCGGCGATCGCCCATGGACACTCCCCGTTCATATCCGTGAACATGCTTCACGAATCTAAATGATCGCCAAGTTACGAATCGTTTCACCCAGATGTCAATGAGAAGCTGAAACATTTCACCAGCGTCACACACACTCGGGTGACGGCCCTGTGAGCCGCTTTCCACTGAGGACGCGTTGTCACGGGTGGGCCGGCGGCCTACCGTTTCGGACGTGCTGCGTGCTGCGTGCTGCGTGCGGTGGAAGCGGACGAGGAACGGTTCGGTACGACATGACACGCGAAGGGCCGGGTGCCGTGGCGGCGCGCCTGACCGGGCGACCGGTCACCGCGGTGCGCCCGCTGTCCGGGACGCTCGCCGAAGTCGCCCTCGACGGCGGGCCGGTGGTCGTGGTCAAGCCGGGGGAGGGGCCCGGCGCCGTCGAGGCCGAGGCGGCCGGGCTGCGCTGGCTCGCCGAGGCGGGGACGGTCCGCGTCCCGGCCGTCTACGGCCACGACGGGCGTCACCTGGTCATCGACCGGGTCCCGCAGGGCAGGCCCACGAGCGGCGCGGCGCTCCGGTTCGGCCGGGACCTCGCCGCCCTGCACGCCGCCGGGGCACCCGCGTTCGGCGCCCCGCCGCCCGGCGGCCCGAGGGACGCGTACATCGGACGCGCCCCGATGCGCAACGCCGACGGCACCGACTGGCCGGCCTGGTACGCCGAGCACCGGGTGCTGCCCTACCTGCGTCGCGCGGTCGACGACGGCACCCTGCGCCCCGCCGAGGCCACCGTGATCGAAGAGGTCTGCGCGCGCCTGCCCGAACTGGCGGGCCCGGCCGAACCGCCCGCCCGGCTGCACGGCGACCTGTGGAGCGGCAACGTCCTGTGGGGCGCCGACGACGAGGTCCATCTGATCGACCCGGCCGCGCACGGCGGCCACCGCGAGACCGACCTGGCGATGCTCCACCTCTTCGGCTGCCCCCACCTGGACCAGGTGCTGGACGGCTACCGGCAGGCGGCGCCACTCGTCGACGGCTGGGCGGACCGCATCGGCCTGCACCAGCTCTTCCCGCTGCTCGTGCACACCGTGCTCTTCGGCCGCGGCTACGCCGAACAGGCCCTCGCCCACGCACGAACGGCCCTGGCGCGCTGATCCGCGCACCCGGGCCGTCGTACGGACAACGCCTTTTGGCGCTGACGTCGAGGGCGAGGAAAGCGAAGGGACTATTTCAAGGAGTGTGAGAAGGAAGCCCCTTCATGGCCTCGCCGTGGTCAACGCTAGCAGTCAGTCGGTGATCACGTCGCGCAGATTTTCGAGGGTGATGACCCGGGAGTCCGGGTGCAGCCCCTCGGGGCGCTCCAGGCCGATGTACGTCACCGGCCCGTCCGGCACCGACGTGCCGTCCCACACCGTCACGCCGGTGGCGGCGCCGTCGGCCATCAGCTCCGTGAGGTACCGCACCGTCAGCTGCTCGCGCTCGACGATGCCGCGCAGCAGCGTGGCGACCGAGACCCGATTGCCCTCGACCCGGTTCGACGCCGGGGTGCCGTTCAGGTACAGGTGCAGCCACTTGGCACGCCACCGGCCGTCCTCGCCCCGCACGAACGCCAGCGGCAGCGCCACCCGGCCCGGCCCGCGCAGCTCCGACTTCATCCGCACCGTACGCGCCTCGAACGGCCGGCCCTTCTGCTCGCCGTCACGGAGCATGAACCCGAAGAACGACTCCTCGACCTCCTCGAAGCCCTCCCCGGAGAAGAGGTTGACCTGCGGCACGATGAAGGTGCCCCGTACGGCGCCGAGCCGCAGGTTGATGAACTCCGAGGCCCCTTCCGGCGCTTCGACGATGTCACCGGAGTGCTCGCCGTCCACGGCGGTGAGGTTCGTGTACGACAGCCAGGAGACCGTCTCGTAGTCGGCGCCCAGCATCAGCGCCGACAGGTCGTAGTCGGTGGTGCGCTCGGTCTGCTTCCAGTACACGAAGAAGCGCAGCAGCTCGCCGTCGACCGGGGACACCGAGCCGCGCGGGAGCACGCCGAGGCCCGCCGCGGTCGCCTTCCCGCTGAGCGGGAGCGCCACGTCGAGGACGTCGGGGTCGACCAGCAGGTGGCCCGGCGCGGGGAGCCGGCGGCGCAGCTCCGCGTCGAGCGCGGTGATCAGGCGGTCGCGTTCCGGTGCCGGCAGGGGTGCGCGGTCGTCGTCGTCGACCCAGGCGCGGCCGAGGCGGTTGATGAACACGCGTCGCCGGCCGGTGTCCCCGGCACGGTTGTGCAGGTGCTCGCGGACCGACAGCACGACCCGTCCGGAGACCTTGGGCACGACCTGCTCGGCGGCCGCCACGACGGACTCGCGCGCGTCCTGCGTGAATGCCGTGCGCAGCAGGTGGTCCAGGGCACGGAACAGCTTGCCCGGAGCGGACTTCAGCAACTCGGCCGCCGCCACCACGTCACCCGCGCCGAGCAGCTCCTCGACCAGGCTGTCGAACGACCGCGCCTCCTTCTCACCGCGGGCGACGGCGAACACCTCCGCGGCCTGCGGCCAGCGCGGGTACTCGTGCGGGTGCAGCCGCTCGCCGAGGCGCTTGAACTCCTCGCGGTGCGCATGGACGTCGGCGAGCTTGGCCGGGACCGCGGCGACGACGGCGTCCAGACCGGCGAGCAGCGCACGCCGCACCGGGCGCGACAGCGACCGGAACCGCGTCGGCTCCTGAAGGGTCACGTCACCGCCCGACAGGGCGCACGCCAGCCGCAGCACGTCGGTGACGGTGTCCAGCAGCAGGGCCGCGCCCACCTTCAGACGGGCCTCGTTGACGACGGCCCGGTTCTCCCGTACCGGAATCGCCTCCGGCTGGGGCCCGCGCGCGCAGTGCCCGGCGAGCGCCTTCAGGTCGCTCAGCCCTTCCTCGCCCAGCGGAGTCGCGCTGCCGGCCAGGGCCAGGTAGAGGCCGGTGACCTCGTCGTCGAGCGCGCCGCCGAGGTGCAGCACCGTCATCCGGTCGCCCGCCGCGCCGATCAGCTCGTCGTGGGCGGCGAGCATCTCGGCGTACGTGTGCTGGTAGCGGCCGTACGACGGGAGGGTGAGCAGGTCGACCACACCCCGGCGCAGCTGCGCCAGGACGCCGGCCCGCGCTGTGCTGTCGTCGAGTGCCTCGGTGATGCACTGCATCCAGAAGTCGAAGGTGTCCGGGACATTGGCCGGGAAGTCGACGAAGTAGACGTTGTGCCCGACGTGGTCGCCGGTCATCTCGCGGACCGTGCGCAGCGTGCGTACGGCGGTGTCGACGACCGTGCCCTCGGACAACCCCGACAGGCGCTCCAGCAGCGGTGCCGACAGCTTGAAGCCGACGGACATCAGCGCGGCGTCGAACTGCCGCGCCGCGACGTCCCCCGCACCGGCGGGTCCGGCGGGGGAGGGGAGGCGGTGGGTGTGCCGGACGACCAGCGGTTCCAGACTCTCGACCATTCCGGGATGATCGCAGAGTGGCGCACACCACCGCACCGGAGTTTTCGACCGGTGTTCGAGTCAGGAACGCTGGTCCTGATCGGCCTTCTTCTCCTTGATGCGCACGGCTTCCTTGCGCACGTCGGCCTGGGTGGCGCGCTCCTTCTCCAGCCACTCGGGCCGGTCCTTCTTGAGCGCTTCGATCTGCTCGGTGGTCAGGGGCTCCGTGACCCCGCCGCGCGCCAGGCCGGCGATGGAGACGCCGAGCTTGGCCGCGACAACCGGGCGAGGGTGCGGGCCGTTGCTTCGCAGCTCCTGCAGCCACGCGGGCGGGTTCGTCTGGAGCTCGTTCAGCTCGGAGCGGGTGACGACCCCGTCCTGGAACTCCTGAGGGGTGGCCGGGAGGTACACACCCAGCTTCTTCGCCGCGGTCGCGGGCTTCATCGTCTGGGTGCTCTGGTGCGACTTCATGGTGTCCAGACTATCGACCGCGCACGAGAGGTCCGACCACGGCGGGTAGCCTGGCGTGGTGACAGGCTCGCCAGCATCCCCCTCGTTCCGCCTCGCGTACGTCCCTGGAGTGACCCCCGGCAAGTGGGTGCGGATCTGGCAGGAACGCCTGCCGGACGTCCGCCTGGAGCTCATCGCCGTGCCGGCCGCCGAGGCATCCGACGTGTTGCGCGCCGGGGACGCGGACGCGGCGCTCGTACGGCTCCCGGTCGACCGTACGGTCTTCAGCGCGATCCCCCTCTACACGGAGACGACGGTCGTCGTGGTCCCCAAGGACCACGTCGTGACGGCGGCCGACGAGGTCTCCGCCGACGATCTCGCCGACGACGTCGTGCTGCACCCCCTCGACGACGTCCTCGACTGGGAGCAGCCGCCCGGGCAGCCCGCCTTCGAGCGCCCCGCCACGACCGAGGACGCCGTCGAACTCGTGGCGGCGGGCATCGGCCTCCTCGTGGTGCCCCAGTCCCTGGCCCGCCTGCACCACCGCAAGGACCTCACCTACCGCCCCCTCGTGGACGCCCCCCAGTCCGGCGTCGCCCTGGCCTGGCCCGAGGACGCGACGACCGACCTGGTCGAGGACTTCATCGGGATCGTCCGCGGCCGGACACCCAACAGCACCCGCGGCCGCACCAAGCCGGAGCCCGAGCCCCGCCCCGAGCGCAAGCGGACCGACCAGAAGGCCGGCGGCCGAAAGCCGACCCCGGGTAAGACGCCCCGGCGCGGATCCGGCGCCGCCCGCGGTTCGACCGGCACCCAGAGCACGCGCCGGGGCAAGCCCCGCCGCAGGTCGTAACGCAGCTTCTGATCATTGTCGCGCCGGGCTTCAGGCCGTGAAGGACGCCTTGCGCGCCGTACTCACCACCGTGTCGCCGTCGGCTTGGGCGAGCAGCCCGGCGGACACCCACGCGTCCACCGTGGACCGCACCCGGGACACCAGCGCGCCCTTGCTTCCGAACGGGGCCGCGGCCCAGATCTCGTCCAGCAGCGTGGTGCCGTCCGCCTTGGCGGGGTTGGCCACTGAGGAGTCGACGGTGCCGAAGACCACGCGCGGTTCGGCACGCCGGAAGTAGGCGTGCGTCGGGTCCTCCGTGCCCTCGAGGAACGGGGCGAACTCGGTTCCGTCCAGGGTGTAGTGGAGCGGCCTGCCGCTCACGGGCGTGAGGGTGGGCAGCAGGTCGCCGGAGAGGGCGGCGTTGCGGTACAGGCCGAACGGCAGGTGGTCCGTGGCCGGGTTGCGGCCGACGAGGTTGACCGGGCCGTAGAAGAGGGTCTGCAACGACGGGTCGTCGAGGGCCTTCTCCACGCGCAGCCGGAACGGTATGGAGACGCGCACGGTGTCGCCCCTGCGCCATGTCCGGGACACGGCGAAGTAGCTCCCGGGAGTCGGAGTACCGGACACCGCACGCCCGTTGACCGTGACGCGGAACCCGGCCGTCGCCCAGGACGGCACGCGCAGCCGGAGTTCGAAGGCGGCGGCACGGCCGCCGCCGATGGTCAGCGTGGTCCCCTGTTCCCTCGGGTAGTCGGTGGTCTGGGTGACCGTGACGCCCTTCTCCGCCCACGTCAGCGTGGACGGGCTGTAGAGGTTGACGTACAGGGCCGTGCCGTCGGCCTTCTTGAAGTACACCGAGTCCTGGTACTTCGTCGCGCTCTCCATGCCGGTGCCCTCGCAGCAGGTGGTGCCCTGCTTGGGCGTGTAGTCCCGCACATGACCGGGCGTCAGGCCGATGAAGTACGTGACGAGCGGCTTCTCCGCGTCGGCCTTGTCCTGCTTGGAGCCGAGCACCTGGTTGTAGAGCGCCCGCTCGTAGTAGTCCATGTACTTCGGCGACTGGTCGTGGAAGAACAGCATCCGGCTGAGCTTCAGCATGTTGTACGCGCAACAGGTCTCGGCGGTCGTCGAGTTGATCGTCCCCGCGATCACCCCGGAGGCCTTCCAGAACTCCGTGGCGCTGGTGCCGCCGATGCCGTACATGCGGCCCGGCACGACCATGCCCCAGAAGTTCTTCGCGGCGGTGAGATAACGCTCCTCGCCCGTCGCGTCGTACAGCCGGACCAGCCCGGTGAAGATCGGGATGTGCTGGTTGGCGTGCAGCCCGTCGAGGATGTCGGTGTTGGCCGCGCAGGCGTCGATGAGCTTGTCGAGGTCGAACAGCTTGGCCAGCGCGAGGTGTTCGGCCTTGCCGGTGAGCGTGTGCAGGTCGACGATCGCCTCGACGATGCCGCCGAACTCGCCGCTGGAGAAGATGCCCCACATCCGCTGGAGGGTGGCGTCGGGCAGCTTGGACAGCCGGGAGTACATCCAGTCGCACATGCCGGACGCCAGGTCGAGTGCCCGCGCGTCGTCGGTGGCGCTGTACGCGTCCAGCAGGCCCCTGAGGATCTTGTGCGCGGTGTAGTAGGGCGCCCACACCTTGGTGTAGTCGGGACTGGTCCTCGACTCCAGGTCGATGAACTGCGTCTCCGGGTACGCCGCCAGGAACCCGGGATGACTGGGGCCGCCCCAGGTGCGGCGCAGGGTGGCGGTGAGGCCGCGGCCGGAGGCGTCCGCGAAGGCCGAGCCGGTGGTCTCGTCGAAGGCGTACGAGGCGAGGTCGCCCCGGCCGGCGGAGACCTCGGCGGCCCGGCCGGCCTGCAACTCGCCGACCTCGGCGGCGGTCAGGGCACGCGACCAGACGTTGAACTCGTCGAAGGCGCCCGCGAAGACCGGGTCGGCGGAGTAGTTCGAGCGGCCGAGCCAGTTGTGGGCGAGGGCGCCGAGGGCCGCCGGGGTGAGGGACATCGAGGTGTTCTGCGCGACGGCCGTGCCGTTGACGTACAGCGTGCCCGTGCCGCCCGCGATCGTCACCGCCAGATGGCTCCACTGGTTCAGCGGCAGCGCGGCGGTGCCGTTGAGGCCCTGTTCGCCGCCGGCGCCGCTCGTCGTGATGGCGAAGCGGGGCACGCCGCCCGCGTTGCGCGCGGCCAGGTACAGGTAACGCGTGGTGTCGTCGCCGAAGTCGAAGATCCGGGTCCAGTTGGCGTCGTGCGTCGGCTTCACCCAGGTGGAGAGGGTGATCGCGGAGGCGCCGTCGAGGACGCCGGCGGGGAGATCGACGTACTGGTAGGAGCCGCGGACGTTCTCCGCCGAAGTCCCGAACCTGCCGGGGGAGTTCAGCACGACCGGGTCGTGACGCAGCGCCTCGCGCACCTCGGTGAGCGCCTTGACCATGGTGAGGGTCTTGTCGACGAACACCTGCTCGCCGGTGCCGGCGTAAGCCTGGGCCAGCATGGTCAGGAAGTGACCCGGGTAGTGGCCGCGCAGGTTGCCGTTGGCTTCACCGTCCAGGCCCTCCCAGCCGCCGGGGGCGACGGCACCGCCCGTGGCGAGGCCGGCGTTGGCGCGAAAGACCTGGAGCAGCCGGTTCACGTCGTAGCCACGGGCGTGGTCGAGCATCAACTGCCGCTTGTCGGCGAAGACGCCCTTCCCCAGTTTCACGTCCTCGAGCGAGAACGGCCGCACGGTCCACATGGACGGTTCCTCCGAAACTGCGGCGACTGCCCGGCTCGTCGCGGCGACTGCCCGGCCGGTGGCCGCGTACGAGATCGCGGGGGCCACCGCGGTGAGCGCGGCGGCCTGGAAAAGGTGCCGTCTGGAGAGGGGCGGTGCCATGTGTGCGCCTCCATGGGTCCACGATATGCGGATGTTCGGAATGACGAACGTCGTACGAATGATCGACCAGACGATAGGCATGGTGAGGGTGGGGGTCAACGGGGCGGGAGCTTCCAGTTCCGGCCGTTCTCCACGAAACCCAGTCGCCCGGCAGGCCCGAGCCGGGCGACGGACACGGATACCCGGTCAGCCCGGTTACGGTGACCGTCGGTACCCGCGAGCGCCGGTGGCACCGGCCGTGACGGGGGAGGTGGGCGGCGGAACCAGGCCGCCGGCCGAGGCGTCGGCCCGCGGTCGGCTACCGCGGCCCCGGCGAAACCGTCCGTACGAGCCAGTCGTACGCGGCCCGTGCCGTGAACTCCGCCTGTCCACCGCGCAGGAGAAGGTCCGCCGTGGCGAACGCCGGGTCGTCGGCCTGGGCGGCGATGTACGGGATCGCGATGCAGCGCATGCCGGCCGCGTGCGCGGCGGCGGCGCCCGGGGCCGCGTCCTCCACGACCACACAGTCGGCCGGGTCCGCGCCGAGCCGGCCGGCCGCCTCCAGGAACACGTCCGGGGCGGGCTTGCCGTGCGCGACCTCGTCGGCGGAGACGACGGTCCGGAGGTGCTTGTCCAGGCCCGTGCCGACCAGGATGGCCTCGATGGCCTCGGGCGACGATCCCGAGGCCACGGCCATCGGGACGTTCTCGCCCGCCAGCAGCTCCACGAACGTGCGCATCTCCGGGTAGGCGGAGGCGGAGGCGCGCGCCAACTCCAGATAGCGGCGGTTCTTGGCGGCCAGAAGCTCCTCCACCGGCGCGCGCAGCCCGTACAGCTCCTTCCAGTGGGCGACGGTCTCCTGCGTACTGATGCCGACGTACCGCTCGTGGTCCGCCCAGGTGAAGTCCGGGACGCCGTGCTCGGCCAGGGTCTGCCGGCCCGCCTCGTAGTAGTTCGGCTCGCTGTCCACGAGCGTTCCGTCGAGATCGAAGATGACTGAAGTGCCGCCGAAATTGCTCATGACTTCACGATCTCAAAGGTCATTTCCGGGCCGCACGCCCGATCGACTCCACCAGCGGCAGCAGTCGCTGCGGAACGCGTTCGCGCAGGGCCACCTCGGTGCGGGTGCGGACGACACCGGGCAGACCGATCAGCTTCTGGATCACGTCCTCCAGGTGCGCGTTGTCCCGCGCCACGACCCGTGTCAGCAGATCCCCGCCGCCCGTGATCGAGAACGCCTCGACGATCTCCGGTACGGCGGCCAGCGCGTCGCCCACGTCGTCCAGGTTGCCCTGGGTGACCTCGATGTGCACGAACGCGAGCACCGGGTGGCCGAGCGCGGCGGGGGACAGCGACGGCCCCGTCCCGGTGATCACCCCGTCCCGCTCCAGACGGTCCAGCCGGGCCTGGAGCGTGCCGCGGGCGACCCCGAGGATGCGGGCGTACTCGCGCACGCTCGTGCGAGGCTGCTCCAGCAGCAGCCCCAGGATGCGGGTGTCGAGCTCGTCCACGGCCATGGTGTCCGGCCTCCTCGTGCATGGTCCGTTGGCTCGCCGGTGGACGAGCCAAAGCCGTTCCGGCTGTGCCAATGGCCCAGCATTCCAGGCGGTACTTGAGCAACGGAGCGGGGCGTCCCTGACGACGCTGCGGTCACGGCCGGTTGGTCCCGTGGGAGGCAAGGGGACCAACCGGGTCGGTGGGCGTGGTGCTGGTTCGCCGGTGCGGGCCGAGGGTGACTCATTCCGACCCCTTGACACCTTCTGGCGACGCCACCTAACGTTCGCGAAAGTTTCAGTCAACCGGTTTCCTCGGATGGGAATTACCGATACATCCGGGCAGAGCCTGAGAAACCGGTCATTTCAGTGACAGTGAGATGTCGGCCATGGCTGACGTTGAGTCAACTGGTCAGTAGAGCCGCCCCTGCGACTCACCGCGGACGCGACCACCGTCGTACTCGCGGTCCCCTGGCACCGGTACGGGCGCCCGTCCACGCAGACGGGCGCACCCGGTCCAGACCGTCTCGCACCAGTGCCGAGCGATCCGGCGTCACCGCCGGCCGCCTTCCTCCACGTTTCGCTCCCGCGGCACCCCCGCATGCCGCCTCGCATGGGCCGTACGTGCCCCACGAAAGGCCCTCACCCATGCCCGAATCGCCCACGACGTCTCCCGGCATACGCCGCTTCCCCGCCGTATCCACCAGTGCCGCGCTCGGCGCCTCCGGGCTGTCCGCCTGCGGCACCGCCTCCGTCGACCGCGGATCGGGCATCGGCGGAAGCAGCTCCGAGACGACGTTCACCGAGGACCGGCCCGACCGCGTCACCCCGCGCACCGCCACCGGGGCCAATTCACCGACGGTGTCCTTCGCGCCGATCTCGAACCGCTCTCTTGCACATGCTCCGCCTGACGCGCCGGCAGAGCTGAGGACCTCGTCGTACCGACCGCCCACGACTCCTGGGACGAACCGATGACAGCCATTGACCGCCCCCTGTTCCGAGACCCCCTTCACGACGGCGCGACAGACCCCACCGTCATCTGGAACCGGCACGCCGGCGAGTGGTGGATGTTCTACACGAGCCGTCGCGCCGACGCGCCACCGATGAACGACGTGAGCTGGGTGCACGGGACCGACATCGGGATCGCGTCCTCCTCGGACGGAGGAGCCACCTGGCTGTACCGGGGCATCACCGAGGGGTTGGACATCGAGCCCGGGCGGCACACCTACTGGGCGCCTGAGATCGTCGACGACGGAACCGAGTACCACATGTTCGTCAGCGTGATCCGCGGTGTTCCGACCCGGTGGGAGGGGCACGCACGCGTGATCCGTCACTACACGAGCCACGACCTCTTCTCATGGACCTACCGTTCCACCTTGTCACTCTCGTCCGAAAGAGTGATCGACGCCTGCGTCCTGCGGCTCCCCACAGGCGGCTACCGCATGTGGTACAAGGACGAGGCCGATGACGCGCACACCTACGCGGCGGACAGCGACGATCTGGCGCGGTGGACCGTCCGGGGGCCGGCCGTCGAGTGCTCGAAGCACGAAGGCCCGAACGTCTTCGAGCTCGGCGGCGGCTACTGGATGCTCGTCGACGAGTGGCACGGCCTGCGGGTGCTGCACTCGCGGGACCTGGAGACATGGGAACCGCGAGGACTCATCCTCGATCGTCCCGGGCGGGGCCCGGACGACGGCGGGTACGGCTACCACGCCGATGTCGTCACCAGCGAACTCGGCGCGTTCGTCTTCTATTTCTCGCACCCCGGGCGATCCGACGACGGATCCGGACCCCACAGCGGCCACAACGACCGTCGGAGCTCGATCCAGGTCGCCCGCCTGCGGGTGAGCGGAGACACCCTCGTCTGCGACCGCGACGAAGCCCTTGAGGCCCCCATCCTGCCTCTCGAAGGGCCGGGCCGGTGAGTGGAATCCGACGCGTGACAAAAGGGGCCCGTCGGGCGGGGACGATTCCGTTCGTCGCCGCGCTCCTGTTCGTTACCGCGTGCCAGGCCGAAGAACGGGCCGGCTCCGGTGTGACCCTGCTCGACGGGAACCGGATCGCCGTCACCGGCCCGACCGTCATATCCGCCCTGCCCGTCGACGACCAGGGAAACGTCGACGCCGCGCACGCACGCAGCCAGATCCCGTCACTCAAGAGCGTGGCGGTGCAGTACCCCGACGTCCGGGTCCTCATCACCGACTCCGACGGCCACACGACCGACGCCGCCCTGAGGAACTTCGCGGCCAACTGGTCCATCCCGCCCTCACTCGTGGTCGCCGCGGACTCGGCCTCCGCCGGCGCGGAACTGCCCAGGGACGGCCGGCTCCACACACTCCTGATCGGCGGCAACGGACAGGTCACCGCCGACTGGCCGAACCGCGCCGCTCCGACGCAGGCGATCGTCGCCGCGCTCCGCAAGGTCACGGCGAGCTCACCCACCCATCCCGACAGCGCTGTACGGGGAGAGGCATCATGAGACATTTCGCAGAGATAAGACGGTTCATCGCCGGCACGGTCGTCACCATGCTGCTCGCCTGCGCCGCGGTGGCGCTGACGCCGGCCGCACCGGCGCAGGCGGCAGGAACGAATTACTACGTGGACTGCTCGGCGGCAGCCAACGGCACCGGCACCTCCGACTCGCCGTGGAACTCACTGGCGGGCCCGAACGCGAAGACCTTCGCACCGGGGGACCAGCTGCTACTGAAGAGAGGGACGACCTGCTCAGGCACCCTGCACCCGCTGGGCTCGGGAAGCGCGGCAGGCGGGTCGATCACCATCGACGCCTACGGCACGGGCGCCCTGCCGATCATCGCCGGAGGCGGTGGCACGGACGCGATCTATCTGCACAACCAGGAGTACTGGGAGATCTCCAACCTCGAGGTGACGAACACCGGCGCCGTGAAGGGCGCGAACGCGCGGCGCGGTGTCTACGCGGTGCTCGAGAACTACGGCACCGGTAACCACTACAAGATCAGCAACCTCAACGTCCACGACGTGAACGGAAACAACTCGAAGGAAGTCGACGGCAGCGCGGGCATTCTCTTCGCCGTTCTCGGGACCACGACACCCAGCGCCTTCAACGACGTCGTCATCGACGGCAACACCGTGGCCAACATCGCCCGCAGCGGCATCAACATGTCGAGCACCTGGCTGTGCCGCCCGTCCGTCGGCTGCAACAACCCGGCCTGGACGCCCTGGACCGGTGTCGTCGTCAAGAACAACACCGTCCATGACACGGACGGCGACGGCATCGTCGTACAGATGTCGAAGGACGCCCTCATCGAGCACAACGTCGTCTACAACGCGGCGAAGGGGAACTCCGCGAACGCAGGCATCTGGGCCTGGGACTCCGACGGCACCGTGATCCAGTACAACGAGGCATACGGGACCAAGAAGACCTCCGGAAACCCCGACGGCCAGGGCTTCGACGTCGACTACGGGCAGGACGGCACCATCGTCCAGTACAACTACAGCCACGACAACGAGGGAGGGTTCCTCCTCTTCTGCGGCTGCGGCGGCGGATCACGTCTCAGTAGCAACGCGGTGGCCCGCTACAACGTCAGTGAGAACGACCGTCTCCGCGTCGTCAACATGCTCGGGTCCCAGGACTCGACGTTCTACAACAACACCATCTACGTTCCCTCCGGATCCACCGCGAACATCTTCGAGGTCTCCGGCGCCTGGAACGACCTGACGCTCGCCAACAACCTCATCTACAACCTGGGCAGCGGCGGCTACGTCTACACCACCGGCCAGCCGGCCTCGAACTTCTCCTGGCGGAACAACCTCTTCCACGGCAACCACCCGGCAAGCGAGCCGACCGGCAACGGAAACATCACCGGAGATCCTTTGCTGGCCTCGCCCGGCAGCGGCGGCACCGGCATCGGCTCCGTCGCGGGCTACCAGCTCACCGCGTCGTCTCCGGCCATCGGTGCGGGAGTCGTCATGCCCGACAACGGCGGCCAGGACTACTGGGGATCGCCCGTCCCCTCGGTCTGCGCACCCGACATCGGCGCCGACCAGTTCAGCTCGCCCTCCGACGCGACCTGCCTCGCGAACGAGAACCTCGGCTTCGAGAAGGGTTCGCTTTCGGCGTGGAGCGCGTGGAACTCCGCCTCGGTGGTGAACTCGGGTGCCCACAGCGGAACCTACGCTGCCCGGGTCGGGCCGTCGCCCGCCTCCGTGGAACAGTTCGTCCCCGTCGCGCCCCGGACGACCTACCGCGTCTCGGGCTGGGTGAAGTCCGCTGTCGCCGGTGAGGTCATGAACATCGGCGTCAAGAACACCGGTGGCCTGGAAACGGTGGCAAGCGCAAGCGGCACCGGGTGGACCTTCGTGTCCGCCGACTTCACCACCGGGGCGGCGAACGGAACCGTGCGCCTGTACTGCTACAAGAGCACGGGCAGCGGGAACGGCTACTGCGACGATCTCGCCGTCACCCCCGTCAAGAACCACGTGATCAACGGCAACTTCGAGTCCGGCCACACCGTGCCCTGGCGCAATGGCGACTTCTCGCTCACGGGCACGTCGTCCAACGGCAACGCCGCCGGACTGGCGAACTCGTCGCTGAGCGGCAGCACCCTGTGGCAACTGATCTACACCCTCAAGCCGAGCACCACCTATCGGCTCAGCGGCGCGATCAGGAGCCAGACCGCCGGCACCACGACGGCACTGGAGGCCAAGCTCTACAACGGCTCCGCCGTCACGAGCGCCTCGACCACGTCGAGCACCTACTCGAAACAGTCGACGACCTTCACGACCGGGGCGGGTGTGACCACCGCTCGCATCTACTGCCACCTCGTCTCCGGAACCGGCGACGGCTACTGCGACGAGGTCACCCTGACCGAGCAGTGAACGACATCGACGTGAACGGCATCGACCCACGCGACCCTTCGGTGGTCGTGTGAGACCTGGGCGTGGGTGTGCCCGGCTGATCATGGACCGAGTCCGTGCGGCACGCCCACGCTCCCCCCTCGTTCGACCGGGCGCGACTCACTCAAGGGAGAGATGTACCAATCATGGAAACGTCACGACGTCGGGAACAGAGTCGGGAACAGCTCGGCCTGCATGAAGCTGCCCGCCTGGGGGCGCTGTCCCGGCGAGGAGTCCTCAAGGGAGCGGCGGTCACGGTGGGGGCCGCCTCACTGGGCCTCGTCGGCATGGGCGAGGCCCACGCGGCCGACGCCGCCATGACCGCCACGTCACCGGACGGCAGCAACAAGATCACGGTGTCGCTGGCCGGCGGAGCGCTCTCCTGGTCGGTCAAGCGCGCCGGCACGACGGTCATCGACACCTCGGTGCTCGGACTCGCGATGAGCGACGGCACCACACTGGGCACCGCCGGCACCGTGATGACGACCTACCAGCACTGGACCAAGGACAGCACCTGGTCCCCGGTGTACGGCCGCAACGCGACGATCCGCGACCACTACCAGGAAATGCGCTGGAAGCTGCAGGACACCGGCAGCGGCGTCTTTTTCGGCATCCAGATACGCGCCTACAACACCGGAGTCGCGCTGCGCTACACGCTGCTCGACACCGGGAGCGCCACCATCTCGGACGAGCTGACCGGTTTCGTGTTCCCCGGCAGCACTCTGGTCCACAGCGCCCGGGACGAGAACGTGTACAGCGCCGTCGCGCCGGACGCGATCCCCTCCACCGGCACGTCCGGCACGGACGTCGGCCCTCTGACCGACCTGCCGCTGCTGGTCACCCTGAACAGCGGGCTGCGCGCCTGCGTCTGTGAGTCCTCCCGAGTCAACTACCCCCGAGCGATGCTCAGTTCGGTCGCCGGGCAGAGCAACACACTCAAGACCTACCTGCTGAAGAAGACAGCCCGGGGGAGCGGGCCGGTGCAGACCACGTCCACCGTCACCACGCCGTTCGCCACCCCGTGGCGGGTGCTCGTCCTCGGATCCTCCGACACCGACCTGGTCGACAACGCGGACCTGGTGCTGAACCTGGCCCCGGCCAACGTCCTGACCGACACGACGTGGATCCGGCCCGGCAAGGTCTTCCGCTGCAACCTGACCACCGCCGCGGGAATCGCCGGCGTGGACTTCGCCGTCGCCCGCAGCCTGGACTACATCGAGTACGACGCGGGATGGTACGGGCCGGAGTTCACGACCACCAACGCGACCGCGGCGATCCCGGAGATCGACCTGCCCATGGTGATCAACCATGCCACGTCGAACGGCATCGGCGTCTTCCTCTACGTCAACCGTCTGGCCCTGACCGACCCCGACACCCTGTTCGCCCTCTACAAGAGCTGGGGCGTGGCCGGAATCAAGCTCGGCTTCATCAACGACGGCACCCAGACCATGACCAACCAGATCATCGCCTGGGCCAGGACCGCCGCCAAGTACAACCTCCTGATCGACATGCACGACAACGTGCGGCCGTTCGGCTACGAGCGTACCTACCCCAACTGGATCAGTCTGGAGGGCGTCCGGGGCAACGAGCAGTTCCCCACCGCCACCCACAACGTGACCCTGCCCTTCGCCCGCAACGTCGGTGGCCCGATGGACTACACCATCTGCTACGGGCAGTCCCGCAACCTGACGACCAACAACCACCAGTTGGCGATGGCGGCGGTGTACTACCAGCCCCTCAACTTCCTCTACTGGTACTCCACACCGTCGTCCTACGTCACCACCGCCAACTGGCCCGGACTGTCGTGGTTCGACGCGGTCCCCACCACGTGGGACGAGAGCAGGACCCTCGCCGGGGTGATCGGCGAGTACGTTGCGGTGGCCCGCCGCAGCGGCACCACCTGGTTCCTCGGCGCGATGACCAACGAGACCGCCCGCACCCTGACGGTCCCGCTGGACTTCCTCGACGGCGGCGTCAGCTACACCGCCACCATCTACGCGGACGGAACGGCGGGAACCGTCCCGCGTGCCACGCCCACCGTGGTCAGCGACCGGACGGTCACCTCCTCGTCGACTCTGAGCATGGTGATGACCAGTGCGGGCGGTCAGGCGGTCATCCTCAGGCCGAGCTGACGCCGTGTGATCGCAGACGGGCGTGGCGCGTGGCTGCCGGAGTCCGGTGGAGTAGGTCAGGTGCTGCCCAGGGCCGTGGGTGAAGTCTGATCCATTGGCCTCCCACCGGTCGACGTCGACGCCGATTGGCTGTGCCATTGGCACAGCCAATGGGGCGACAGTTGAGCCATTGGGTCCCGAGCTGGTTATCTTTGCCATATCCATGTACTTGGGGCGCCGCGTAGCGCCGGACGGCGACGAGGCCGGGTCCGGACCGCGGCGCCGTCGTCGTGCCTGCTTGTTGTCCGCCACCCGGGACGACCGTGGGCGGGACGCATACCACCGCGAGGGGGCGGCGCACCGCCGTGAAGAGGATGTTCGTGGCTCCGGACCCGGGGCGCTCGAGGCTGCGGAACGCGATCCGCGCTGTCATCGGTGTCGCCGCCGCCGTCGCCGTTTCCGAACTCTGCGGGCTGTCGCTCACCGCATCGATCACCGGAGGGCTCGCGGCACTGCTCGCCCTCTTCACGGTCACCGATGCGACCGTCCATGACCAGCGGGTCACCACCGTCCTGCTTCCCATCGCCGGATTGCCCGTGCTGGCGCTTGCCACCGCACTGCACGGCATCACCCCGGCCCGTGACGCCGCGTTCCTGGCCGTCGTCTTCTGCGGGGTCTATGCCCGCCGCTGGGGGCCGCGGGGCCACGCGCTCGGGATCTTCGCGTTCATGAACTTCTTCATCACGCAGTTCCTGCACGCGGCTCCCGCTCAGCTGCCCGAGCTGTACACCGCCGTAGGTCTTGCCATCTTCGCGGCCGGCGCCACGCGCTTCGTGCTCTGGCCCATCGAGCGTGGTACCTCACCGGCGGGAGCCCCGCCGGCCCTGGCCGGCAGCGGATTGGCACGGTCCACCACCCGGCAGGCCTTCCAGGCCACTGCTGCCTCGGCTCTCGCGCTTCTGGTCGGGCAGGTGCTGTCCGAAGAGCGCTGGTACTGGGCTGTCGGTACCGCCTGGTGGATCTTCGTCAATACGGCTTCTCGCGGCGAAACCCTGGTGCGCGGCTTCCGTCGGGTCGTCGGAACTGTGATCGGTATCGCCGTCGGCCTGCTGGTCGCCATCCCGCTGCACGGCGCGCCCGCACCGACGGCCGCCCTGGTCGCCGCCTGTGTTTTCGGCATCTTCTACACCGCCGCCGTGTCCTATTCATGGATGATGCTGGCAGTGACGGTCATGGTCAGCTTGCTGTACGGCCTGCTGGGCGTGCTGGACCCCAGCCTGCTCGGGCTCCGTCTGGCAGAGACCGGTGTCGGCGCGTTGTGTGCCGCGCTGGCGGTGCTCTTCGTGCTGCCGGTCACCACCCACACCGTCACCGACGCCTGGATCCAGCGCGCGCTGCGGTGCGTCCACGCGTGCACCGCGGAGGCCGCCACCCGCCTGGCGGGTTCGACGAGCGCCGACCCGGTGTCCCGGGTGGCCGAACTGGAGCAGCTGCTCGGCCGGGTACGGCTGTCGGTCGCCCCGCTCGTCCACCCGCTCAACCCGATGCTCGGCCGCAAGCGGCGCGCCCGCCGGGTGCTGTCCCTGCTCGACGACTGCGCCCGCGAGATCCGGGGTCTGGTCGCCGTGGCCGCCGACCCGGAGGCCTCGCACGACGCCCGCCTCGCAGCGGCCTGCTGGCGCGTCGAGGCCGCGGTGGAGGCGCTCGTCGGCGACGGGCTCGGCGCGGGCGCGCGCGACCACATCACGGTGCCCGCGCCCCGGCCGCCCGCCGGGGAACCCGCACTGGCCCACCTGCACGGCCTGGAGCGCGCCCTCGCGGAACTCGCCGCGCCCCTGCGGAAGCCGTCGCGGTCGCCGCTGGTGGGCGCCTGAGGGCCCGGCCCCGGCGCGGTCCGACGAATTCCACTCTTTTGGTCTAGACCTTGCGTGATCGGCTGCTACCGTCACCCGGAACGGCACCGGACCGAGAGGGGACCGCGGTGGCAGTCGGCGGCAGGCGGAGACAGCGGGCCTTCATCGGGTCCTTCACGGCGGCCGGAGGCCCCGGGATCGTGACGGCGGACGTGGACGCGTCCACCGGCGCACTCACCGTCCTGAGCAGCCTGGACGGCCTTCCCGACCCGTCGTACCTGGCCCTGTCGCCGGACGGGGACATGTTGTATGCGGTCAGTGAGACGGCCGAGGGCGCGGTGGCCGCGTACCGCGTGCAGGGCGACAAGCCCGAACCGGCCGGCCGGCCCGTGCCGACCGGCGCGAACGGGCCCACCCACCTCACCGTCCACGGCGGCCACGTCCTGACCGCCGACTACGGCTCCGGCAGCGTCACCGCCGTGCCCGTCCGCCCCGACGGAAGCCTCGCGGACGCGCCGTCCGGCGTGCTCCGGCACACCGGCTCGGGCCCGCACACGCCTCGCCAGCACGGACCGCACGCGCACCAGGTGCAGCCCGACCCGAGCGGCCGCTGGACCGTCAGCGTCGACCTCGGCACCGACTCCGTGCGCGTGTGCACCCTGACCGGGGGCGCTCCCGTCCTGCACCGGGAGACCGCCCTGCGGCCCGGCTCGGGGCCGCGCCACCTCGCCTTCCACCCCGACGGCTCGTACGCCTACGTCGTCAACGAACTCACCCCGACCGTCACCGTCTGCCGCTGGGAGGCCGCGGACGGCACGCTGAAACCGCTGGTGGAGACGGCGATCCTGCCCGGCTCTCCGAGCGGCGACGCCTACCCGTCGGGCATCGCCGTCTCGCCCGACGGCCGCTTCGTGTGGACCGCCACCCGGGGCGAGGACGTCCTGTCCACGTTCGCCGTCGAGGGCGACGGTGGGGGCCTGCGGCTGATCGGCACGGTGCCCTGCGGTGGCCGCTGGCCGCGGGCGATCACCGCCTCGGGCGGCTTCCTGTACGCCGCGAACGAGCGCTCCGGCGACGTGTCCTGGTTCGCCGTCGACCCGGAGACGGGTCTGCCGTGCCGCGGCGGCTCGGTCGAGGTCCCCGCGGCGTCCTGCGTGGTCGTCGGCTGAGCCCGAGGCCGCCGCCGGAGCCCGCCGTGGCACCGGCCACCTCCGGTCCCGGACGCGGCGAGGGCCCGCTCCCCGTGTGTGGAGCGGGCCCTTCGCCGTACCGTCGTGCCGTGCGCGTCAGCGGACCGGCGCGCCCTGCGGCTGCTGCGGGGCGATGCCCAGCGCGGTCGTGTACTTCGCCAGGGCCAGCTTGCCGATGGCCGGGTACGGGCCGAGCGCGTCGGCGGCGGAGCAGTCCGCCTCCCTGGCCGCCTCCGCGACCAGCCCCGGGTCGATCTCCGGCCCTATCAGGTACGGCGCCAGCGCCAGCTGCTGCGAGCCCGAGGACCGCAGCTGCTCTGCGACGGAGGCGATCGAGCCCTCCTGGTCCAGCGCCGCGGCCATCACCGGCACGGCCAGGCGCGCGGCGAGCAGCATGCCGGTGATCCCGGCGGCCTGCACGGCCTCGTCACCGCCCACCGAGGCCAGGATGATGCCGTCCGCGGCGGTCGCCACCGTGAACAGACGGGCACGGTCGGCGCGGGCCAGGCCGGCCTCCGACAGGCGCACGTGCAGTGCCTCGGCGAGCAGCGGGTGCGGGCCCAGCACGTCGGTCAGGTCGGCCGCGATCCGGCTGTCCATCACGGCCTGACGGATCCGGCGCAGCAACGCGCTGTCCGGGCCGGCGAGCAGCGGCACGACGACGGCCACGGGGCCTTCCGGCTCACGGACGTCCACACCGGCGGCCTTGGCCTGCTCGTAGCGGGCGGCGCGCTCCTCGGCGGCGTGCACCAGCACGGCCTGCAGCGTGGGGAACTCCGCGTCGTCCCCGTCGAGGTACCCGATCCGGGCGTCCAGACCGGGCAGCTCGGAGCGCGCGATGCTCACGACCTCGTCGGCGAGACTGCGCGTGGCGATGCCCGGGGTGCCCGGCACCGCGAGCACGAGCGCGGGCGCGCCCTCGGGAGCCGCCAGCGGCTCGGGTCGGCGGTGCCGCCCGGGCTGGCGAGGTCGCGGCATTCGTACTGGCAGGCCGGACGCGGGCCCAGTGGGGGAGCTCATGGCGTCGCATGTTACTGGCTTCCTGGGCTCCCCTGTTCGGGGAGGGTGCAGGTGAGCGGTATCCGTCCGGTTTTGTCTGATGAGTTACGTACGGATCAGAAGTGTTCATCGGGTTTCGCGGCGGCCGGGCACAAGTCCCCGGGAGCGAAGCGTTACTTGTCGGACACCTGTGGCGCGATGGGATCAATCACCCTTCACGGTCACCACGTACAGCATTCTCTCGTCACCCGGCAGAGTGAGCGAACCCGCGGCCAGGTCGGTCGCGATACGCACCGAGCCGTGCAGCGGATCGCCCTCGGCCGCCACCCGCCGCGCGTGCGGCAACCGCTTCGCCAGCTCCTCCTCCAGCGGTACGACGAGAGGGGCGCCCAACTTGAACAGGCCGCCGGTGAGCGCCACTCGGGGCTGTCCGGCCGACGGGCAGACGGCGGCCGCGGAGTCGGCCATGTGCCGGGCCGCGGACCGCAGGATGTCCGCGGCGATTGGGTCGTCGGCGGCGCACGCGGACACCTGGGGCGCGAACGAGGCGAGGACGGCGGGGCGGTCGGGGCGCGGATACAGCTTGCCGGGCAGCTCCGGCATCGGGCCGAACAGCTCCTCGGCGCACGCCAGCAGCCGTGCGGAGCCGCCGTCCCGCCCGTCGTGAGCGCGCAGTGCCGCCTCCAGCCCGGCCCGGCCGATCCAGGCGCCACCGCCGCAGTCACCCAGGAGATGGCCCCAGCCGTCCGCGCGACGCCAGCGCGCGAGGTCGGTGCCGATCGCGATCAGTCCGGTACCGGCGGCGACGACCGCCCCGGCGTGCGGACCGAGGGCACCGGTGTAGGCGGTGACGGCATCGGCGACGAGGGCGGTCCTGCGGACCCCGAACTCCCGCGCCAGGGCGCTCGGGAGTTCGGCGCGCATCGCCTCGCCGAGGGTGGCGATCCCGGCGGCGCCGACGACCGCCGTGCTGAGCCCGGCGACGCCCGTCTCGACGGTCAGCGCACGCACCATGGGCGCCAGTTGCTCCATGAAGTGCCCGGGATCGATTCCCCGGTCACCCGTGCGCACCGGTACCCGGGACTCCCGCTGGACGAGCGGACCGCGGCCGGGGGCACCGACGACGACGCGGAGGCCGGAGCCGCCGGAGTCGACGGCGAGGAACCCGTCCCCCGCACCGGTCACGGCAGGCGCCAGTCCACCGGCTGTCCGCCCAGCCCGACCAGCAGGTCGTTGGCCCGGCTGAAGGGACGGGAACCGAAGAAGCCGCGGTCGGCCGACATCGGCGAGGGATGTGAGGACTCCACCGACGGCAGGCTGCCGAGCAGCGGACGCAGATTGCGGGCGTCGCGGCCCCACAGGATCGACACGAGCGGCTTGCCGCGCGCCGCCAGGGCGCGTATCGCCTGCTCGGTGACCTCCTCCCAGCCCTTCCCGCGGTGTGCCCCCGGACTGCGCGGCGCCGTGGTGAGCGCCCTGTTGAGCAGCAGCACGCCCTGCTGGGTCCATGGCGTCAGATCACCGTTGGACGGCTGCGGCAGCCCCAGGTCGGTGTTCAGCTCGCGGAAGATGTTGATCAGGCTGCCGGGCAGCGGACGGACGTCCGGCGCGACCGAGAACGACAGACCCACCGCGTGTCCCGGCGTCGGATAGGGGTCCTGTCCGACGATCAGGACCCTCACCTCGTCGAAGGGCTGCTGGAAGGCCCGCAGGACGTTCGGTCCGGCCGGGAGGTAGGTGCGTCCCGCGGCGATCTCCGCGCGCAGGAAGCCGCCCATGTCGGCGATCCGCCCGGCGACGGGTTCGAGGGCCTGCGCCCAGCCCGGTTCGACGATTTCATGCAGGGGTCGTGGAGCCACGGGCGTCACCCTACTGCCGTACAGGCGGCGGAGATCAACCAGTGGCCAAGGCCCTTCGGTAACCGACTCCTGTTCATCCGACGACCGCGGCCCGCACGCACAGCACGTCCGGCAGGTGCGAGGCCAACTGCCGCCAGCTGTCGCCGTCGTCCGCCGACGCGAACACCTCGCCGTTGCGGTTGCCGAAGTACACGCCCGCCGGGTCGGAGTCGTCCGTGCACATGGCGTCCCGCAGGACCGTGCCGTAGTGGTCCTCATGGGGCAGGCCCGCGGTGAGCGGCTCCCAGCTCTTGCCCGCGTCGGCCGTGCGGAAGACCCGGCAGCGCCGGTCGGCGGGCACCCGGTCGGCGTCCGCGGTGATCGGGAACACGTACGCCGTGTCGCCGCGGCGGGGGTGGGCGGCCACCGCGAAGCCGAACGTGGACGGCAGGCCCTCGCCGATGTCCGTCCAGTGCGCGCCCGCGTCGTCGCTGCGGTACACCCCCCAGTGGTTCTGCAGATACAGCCGGTCCGGGGTCGCCGGGTCCTGGGCGATCTTGTGTACGCACTGGCCGAACTCCGGGTTCGGGTCCGGGAGGAACACCGCGGAGACGCCGGAGTTCGACGGCTCCCAGCTCGCGCCGCCGTCCTTCGTACGGAACACGCCCGCCGTCGAAACGGCCACCGTCACCGCGCGCGGATCCCGCTTGTCGGTGAGCACGGTGTGCAGACCCTCACCGCCGCCGCCCGGCACCCACTTGGACCGCGTGGGGTGCTCCCACAGCGGGCGGACCAGCTCGAAGCTCTCGCCGCGGTCCTCGGAGCGGTACAGCGCGGCCGGTTCCGTGCCCGCGTACACCACGTCCGGCTCGGCCGCCGCCGGGTGCAGCTGCCAGACGCGCTCCAGCGAAGCGTCCGTGTCCTGCGGGAACTTGACGGCCGGCTGCGACGGCTCGGTCCAGGTCCGGCCCAAATCGTCGGAGTGGAACACGGACGGCCCCCAGTGCGCGCTGTCGCCGCCGGCCAGCAGCCGCGGACGCTCGCCCCGTGTGTCGATGGCGACCGAGTACACGGCCTGCGCGTTGAAGTAGGGGCTCTCGTCGAACTCCCAGGCGCCACCCCGCCTGCGTCCGATGAACAGGCCTTTTCGTGTGCCCACGGCGAGCAGTACCTCGGTCATGCCGGTCACCTCCGCGACGTCTTCGTCTCAGACACCCGCCAGTCTGCACCCCACCACTGACAGTCACCCCCGGAAAGGCTTCACCGCAGGTCAGCGCGGCGAGGGTAGCTCGCCGGGGAGGTCCATGGGTTCGTTTCGGGCGGATTCCGCCCCGTCGGGGGACCCGTGGACGGGCAGAGCGGAGAACTTGGCGTGAGCATAGAAGGGGCGTCTCCCGTATGGGAGTGCGAGTGCGGTACGGCGTGTTCGTGCGCTCACTTCTGGCGCTGATGAGGAGGATGCCTTCGATGGCGTTCCGTGGTCCGAGGGTGTGGCTGTGGCGCTGGCGGCGCAATCCGCTCAAACGCGGGGCCGACGTGCTGGAGGCCTGGGTGGTGCTCGGCGCCTGGGTGCTCACCGCCCTCGCCGGAGTACTCGCGGGCCTGGCGGTGACCTGGTCCGTCGAGCACGAACTGGCCCGGGAGCGCGCCGAGTGGCGGCCCGTCGCGGCCCACCTCACCGAGCAGGCGCCCGGAACCTCCGACGCGTCCTCCGAGACGTCGTCCGGCGAGCGGGTGTGGGCCGAGGTGCGCTGGCTTACGGCGGACGGCTCCGCGCACACTGGCCAGGTCCGGGTCCCGCCCGGCAGTACGTTCGGGGCCCCGGTCACGGTGTGGACGGATCCGGAGGGCCGCCTGGTCACGAAGCCGGCCACCGAGTCCCAGGCGCGGTTGCGTGCCGCGCTGATCGGCGGCCTGATCGGGGTGAGCGCCGGGGGCGTCCCCTTCGTCTGCGGACGGGTGGTGTGCGGCCGCCTGGAGCGCCGGCGCATGGAGCGGTGGGACGCGGAGTGGGCGCTGCTCGGCCCGCTGTGGGGGCGTACGACGGGCTGACCCGCTCGGGTCGCGTGCCTATGACGCCGGGTCGACGTGCCCATGACACGCCCGCGGGGGCTCTGCCGACCGGGCCGAGAAGGCGCTGCACTGCCAGGTGCGGTGGGCCGAGGACGCGGGCACCACGCGGCGCCCCCGACCGTCAGTGTGCCCGGTGTGCCGGACACCGTTGAGGCCGCGGTCCATCCCGGTCGGCAGGCGTCGGCCGAGGAGCGGGCGCGGTCACCGCGGCGGTGGGCCGAGCGCACCGACGCGGCGTGAATGATCTCCACCGCACAGCGAGGGTCCACCCCGCCTGCCTATCCGTGGGCCGGCGCCGCGCGGCACAACCTCAGCAACCGCTCGTCCTTCCGGATGTCGTCACTGCCACAGCGTCCGGGCAGCGCCAGATGGCGCCGCCGCCCGGCCAGCTCGGCCTCCATCAGGTCACGCAGGGGCGCCCCGGCCCGACCCGTCCCGACGAGGCACTCGGCGATCGTGCCACGCGTGTCCGGGCTCTCCGCCCAGGCCGTTCGCAGCGTGGGAAGGACGGTCTCGGGGTCCCCGTCGATCCGCCACAGGGCACACGCGGCCGTGGCCCGCTCCCACGGGTGACCGGACTTCATCAGAGACCGCAGCGCCGGCACCGCGGGGCGCGCCTGCGCACCCATGCGCGACAGCGCCCCCACGGCCGACCGGCGACGACGAGGCTCCGCGCCCGTCAAATCCCCCAGCAGGACAGGCAGCACGGCCGTCGCGTCCCCCTCCACCTCCCACAGCGCACGCGCCGCCCCGCTCGCGTACTCGGTGTTCAGCAGCCCCCGCAGCAGCGGCCCCGCCTCCCGCGCGGCGGACCCGAACATGCCCACCGCCCGGGCCGCGGCCTCGACGCAGGCGTCACCCGACCGCGGCCCGAGAAGCGATCCCCGCACCAGCCGCAGCACGTCCGGCAAGGCCTCCTGGGCGCCTCCGGACGGGTCACCCGAGTGGGTGTCCCCCAGTGCGCCGAGCACCGACAGCAGTGGCACGGCACGGGCGGACGTCTCAGGCGAGTCCAGGGGTATCTCCGCGAGCCCGCGCCGCACCACGGGCACCAACGGCGCCACGGCCCGCCCCAGATGGCGGACCGTCTGCCCCAGATCACCGGGCACGACCGGCCCGGCCAACACCTCGGCCAGCACCGGCACCGCCCGCGGATCACCGCTGAGGGCGAGGGCCTTGAGCGGACCGCCGAGCATCGGCACCTCCTGCCCCCACCGCCGTACCCACAGGTCAGGCCGGTCGGACACCAGCGCGGCGAGGTCTTCGGCGGCGGGGACGGCCAGTTCGCAGAGGTCCGTGAGGACGAACACCGCGGCATCGCGCAACCGGTCCTGGGCGGCACCCAGTTGAGCCCCGATCAGCGTGACGAGCCTCGCGCAGTCCGCCCGCCACTCGCGCATCAGCGCCGCCGACATCCACACGGCGTTGCACCGGTCGGTAGCATCCGGGCAGGTCAACTGCCCTTCCAGGAGGGCGATCCGGTCGTCCACCCGGTCGTTGAGCGCCCTGTGGAGGGTGCGCACCAACTGCGAGCCCTCCTCGTCCGAGGGCCGCAGCCGACGCAGCCGGCCGACGAGCGTGTCCGTGCCGGGAGCCTCTGACTCCTCCGGCCGCGAGATGCGCGCCGCGGACCTCTCTCCGAGCAGCCGGACGGCGAGGGGGACCAGGTCGGACGGCAGCCGGTCGGGGGCGCATTCCGCCAGCCGGCCGAGCGCGGCGAGCCGTACGGCGGGTCCGCAGGGCGCCGCGCTCTGCGCGACCAGCAGCTCCAGCGCCTCGGCGGAGTGACCGGGGTGCCGTCGTACGAACCGGCCCAGGCTCTCCGCCAGGGCGATCAGCACCCGGTCGTCCCGCTCCACGGTGATCCGTTCCCGCAGCAGGTCCAGCACCCGGTCCGGCTCGCCGACGAACCGCACGACAGCGCCCACGGCGGCCCCGCGCACCGCCGCGTCGGCGTCCCCGCTCAGGCCGGCGAAGACCTCGGCGCGGGCGCGGACCGCGCGACCGGCCGACTCGGCGGGACCGCCCGTTCCCCGTTCCCCGCTCTCCTGTCCGATGCTCACCAGGAGTTCGACGATGCCGCCCCGGTCCGGCACCTCCGCGTTTCCGGCGAGCGCGAACAGAAACGGAACGCAGGCCAGCGTCGAGTCGTACACGTCTCCCTGGGGGTGCACCGTGCCGTACATCCGGTCCAGCGCGGCCTCCCGTTCGGCCGGGTCCGCCGAGGCGAGCCCCAGTAGCCAACCGGGCACGTCCTCCGCACTGCCGTACGCATGCTGCAGTGACGCCCAGTCGACCTCGTCGATCCCCGTGAACACGTTGTCCTCCCCAGGCGAAGTCCCCACTGATCGTGAGTCTGCACCACGGCACTGACAACGAAGCGGAATCGCGGGGCTACTGTGTGCGAACCGGCCGAGAAGGCCCCTGCGGGCGGCGTTTCAGCCGCCGTCGGGCAGCGCTCGGGCGAGGACGGCGTCCAGGTCGGCGGCGTCGGGGAGCGTGCCGAAGGCGTGCCCCCAGTCGCCTCCGAGCCGGCTCGCGCAGAAGGCGTCGGCGACGGCGGGCGGGGCGTGCCGGACCAGGAGTGAGGCCTGCAGCGTCAGGGCCATCAGCTCCACCAGCCGCCGCGCACCGGCCTCGGAGGTCTGCGCCATCCGTCCTTTCAGCCGCGTCACCGCCGCGTCCAGGCGGGCGTCCGCGCCCTGGGCCGAGGCGAGTTCGGCGAAGAGGGCCTGAGCGCTGCGGGACTCGCGCCGCAACGCCCTCAGTACGTCCAGTGCGTTGACGTTCCCCGAGCCCTCCCAGATCGACAGCAGGGGAGCCTCGCGGTAGTGGCGGGGCATGCCCGACTCCTCGACGTACCCGTTGCCGCCTAGGCACTCCAGGGCCTCCGCGGTGAAGGCAGGGCCCCGCTTGGTGACCCAGTACTTGCCGACGGCGGTCGCGATCCGGCGGAACGCCGCCTCGTCGGCGTTCCCGCGCACCGCCCGGTCGGCCGCGCCGGCCAGCCGCAGGGCGAGCGTCGTCGCCGCCTCCGACTCCAGCGCGAGGTCGCCCAGGACGTTGCGCATCAGCGGCTGGTCGACGAGCCGCGCGCCGAACGCGCTGCGATGGCGCACATGGTGGCCCGCCTCGACGAGCGTCCTGCGCATGAGCGTCGCCGACATCATCACGCAGTCCAGGCGGGTGCAGTTGACCATCTCGATGATCGTCTTGACGCCCTGCCCCTCGGGACCGACCAGCCAGGCGACGGTCCCGTCGAACTCGGGCTCGGAGGAGGCGTTGGACCGGTTGCCCAGCTTGTCCTTCAGCCGCTGGATGCGGAACGTGTTGCGGCTCCCGTCGGGCAGCACCCGTGGCACGAGGAAGCAGGACAGTCCGTCCGGGGCCTGCGCCAGCACCAGGAACAGGTCGCACATCGGCGCCGACGTGAACCACTTGTGCCCGCGCAGCGTGTACACGCCCGGTTCGGCGGTGGGCGTGGCCGCCGTCGTGTTGGTGCGGACGTCGGAGCCGCCCTGCTTCTCCGTCATCCCCATGCCCGCCAGCAGCCCGCGCTTCTCGGCCGGCACCCTGAGCTCCGGGTCGTACGCGCGGCCGGTCAGCAGCGGTTCGTAGACCTTCGCGAGTTCCGGCTGGCGGCGCAGCGCGGGAATCGCCGCGTACGTCATCGAGGTGGGACAGCCGTGGCCGGCGTCCGTCTGCCCCCACACCAGCCCGCCCGCGGTACGGGCGACATGGGCTCCGGGCCGGTCGTCCGCCCAGGGCGCGCCCGCCAGCCCCTCGCCGACCGCGACCCGCATCAGGTGGTGCCAGCTGGGATGGAAGTCGACCTCGTCGACACGGTTGCCGTACCGGTCGTGCGTCCGCAGCTCGGGTTCATGGCGGTTGGCCAGTTCGGCCCACTCCTGGGCCTGCACGCTGCCGGCCCTGAGGCCGAGCCGCCGGATGCCCTCCTCGGCCCATCCGGCGCCCTCCCGGCGCAGCCCCTCGAGGAGGGCCGTGTCCTCGGACGCGTCATAGGGGGCCAGGGGAGGGGGCTGGTTGGTGACGTCGTGCGTGGCGTGCCGCTCGTGCTCGGGTGTGAGGACCATACGCGGAGTGTTGCACTTTCGCTGCGGTCGCAGCAATGGTGCAACATGAAGGCCGCCCGTAAAGTACGTGCCCATGCGGATGAACGCGACGGCGCAGCCCGGCGAGGCCGACCTGCGCCCCCTGTCCGCGCGGTCGGTCGTCCTGAGCCTGCTGCTGGGTGTGCATCCACCGGAGCTGGCGGCGAAGGACCTCGTGCGCGCAGTGGAGCCGTTCGGCGTCGGCGGGTCCACCCTGCGGGCGGCGCTCAGCCGGATGACGGCCGCGGGGGATCTGCGGCGCACCGACGGCGGCTACCGCCTGAGCGACCGGCTGCTGGAACGCCAGCGCCGCCAGGACGACGCCGTGCACCCGCACACGCGCGCGTGGGGCGGTGACTGGGAGATGGTCGTGATCACCGCGACGGGTCGCGGCCCCGCCGAACGCGCCGATCTGCGCTCCCGGTTGGCCGCTCTCCGGCTCGCCGAGCTTCGCGAGGGCGTCTGGCTCCGGCCCGACAACCTGCTCCGGCCGCTGCCCGGCGGCCTCGACCAGGTGGCCCAGCACTACGTGGCCCGCCCTGATCGGCCCGCACGTGAACTGGCGGCGAGCCTGTGGCCGCTCGACTCCTGGTCCGGCACGGCTCGGGCACTGCTCGCCCACGTCGCCCGCGCGGACCGGCCGGCCGGCCGCCTCACCGCCTTCGCGGCCGTCGTGCGCCACCTGCTCGCCGACCCCGTGCTGCCGCCCGAACTCCTGCCCGCCGACTGGCCGGGCGCGGATCTGCGCGCCGCGTACGCGGGCTACCAGCGGGAGATCACCGGGGCGGCGTGGGCGCGCGGGCACCGGGCATGACACGGCGGCCGTGCGAAGCGCCGTGCGGGGACGCTTCGTACGGCCGCCTTCACCAGGGGGCTGACTACCTGTAGGTGACGTCCGAGGTGCTGTACAGGCAGTTCGTGCTGTCGGGACCTGTTCCGACAGCGGTGTTGTTGTTGTACTTCTGGCAGGGAACGACCTTCCGGCTGGAGTCGTTCAGGATCGTGATGTTGCGCAGGGTGGCCACGTCGTTGCGGTTGACGTTGATGCCGACGAGCCGGGCGGTGGTGCCTGTCCCGGTCACCTCGATGGTGTTGAGGTTGACCTTCCGCGTGTACTGCGTGGAGCAGTCACCGCAGGAGCGGTAGAGCGTCTTGAACTCCTGGACGGCGAAGTTGGAGATGTTCAGCGTGCCGCCGCCGTTGTGCTGGAAGACCTTGTCCGCGGCCTTCTTCGCGCCTCCACCGATCACGTGGTAGGTGGCACTCGTGCCGCCCCGGAAGGTGGCGGCGTCCTCGCCGACGTCCTCCCACCAGACGTTCTGCAGCGTGCAGCTGCCCTCGCAGTGGATGCCGTCGGCGGCCGGGCCGCCGAGGATGACGTTCTTCAGCACCGCGCCGTTCGCGAGCCTGAAGATCGGGTCCTGTCCCTCCTCCTGGCCGTCGCCGGCCAGGGCCCCGGTGCCGTAGAACCGCTTCATCGCGTAGTCCTTGGTGCCGGACACAGCGATGGTGGCGGAGGTGCCCTGGCTGCCGTTCGCGGTGGGCCAGGTGGCGGCGTTCGCCGGAGTGGAGAGGGCGCCGTCTGTCATGATCATGCCAACTGCTAAGCCGAGAGCGGCCAGCATGCCGGTCAGCGGGCGCACGCGGGTGCGCGGATGTGCCGAAGAAGTCATGTCCCGAATCCTTCTTCCGTGTCGGGGGTGGTCAGAGCTTTCCGGTGCCCGCGCCGCTCGTCACCGAGGCGACGACGGAGGAGGCGGGCTCGGCGGTGTAGCTGTACGGAGCGGTGGTGAAGGTGCCGACCCGCGAGATCTCGGTGGCGGCTCCACCCAGGTCGTTGCCACGCAGGTTGGCGAATCCGTCGACGTCACTGCTGCGGTTCGTGGTGACCGCGACCTTCGTCGAACGGAAGACGTTGTTCTCCACGAGCATCTGAGCGCCCATACGGGAGTGCACGGCGGTATCGGCGCCGACGACGTAGTTGTCGTAGAAGTGTCCGGTGCCGAAACGCAGGCTCGGGATGCGCGAGTAGACGTTGCTGAACTGGTTGTGGTGGTACGTCACCTTCAGGTGCCCGGTGTCCTCGCTCGCGTTGTTGTCGCTGTGACCGGCGAGCGAGCCCTTGAAGTGGTCCTTGAAGGTGTTCCAGGACACCGTGACGTTGTCGGAGCCGTGGTTGATGTCCAACAGCCCGTCGTAGTAGTCCTTGTCGTGGTCCCGGTCGGCCGAGAAGGAGTTGTGGTCGATCCACACCTTCGTCGACGCCTCGACGGTGACGCCGTCGGCCGGCGCGAGCGGCTTGCTGATGTTCAGGTTGCGGATCACCACGTTCGTGACCTTCTTCAGGCGCAGCCCGCCCCCGGTGAACCCGGACGACGAACCGACGCCCAGGACCGTGGTGTTGGAGCCGACGTCGACCTGACCGCTCAGCGGGATCAGGCCGTTGACCTTGACGACCTTGGCCGAGTTGCCGGTCACCGCCGTCTTGAAGGCGGCCAACGACGAGACCGTGACCGCCGTGGCGCCGCCGCCGCCGGTCGCGCCGGCGCCGAAGCCGATCGGTGAGTTCTCGGCGGCGCCGGCCGGCTGGGGGACGGCCAGCACGGCGACCGTCGCGAGAGCGACCGCGCCGGCCGCTAACACTGATCTTTGCGTGTGTGTATGTGGGGGGAGAGTACGCATGCGGGTGCGTCCCTTCACGGTGCTTGACGGTTCATGTGCGTGACCGTTGTTCGTCATGATGATCGCCATGGGCGTACAGAGTGGCCGTGTAGGCGTGGGGTGGTCCGACGCGGTCACACTGCTGAACGGAACGTAGAGGGCAAGCGCTTTCTAGTCAACGCTTTGCGCAGAACACATTCGGTCGCCCTGGTGGGCGGGCGAGCGAATTCTTTCGTTGCGTGGGAGCGCTTCCACGTCAGCCATGTGCATGCCACGATGCTCGGCGGGTGCTTTCCTTCCGTGAGAGGCCGGTCGATGACGACTCCACGTATACGTACGTACGTCAGTGGGCTTGTGCTCGCCTTACTGGCCGTCGGTCTGGCGGCCCTGTCGCCCGGCCCGGCGGCCGCCGGTGACCTGGGGGCCGGTCGGCCGGACCCGCTGCCCGGCTCCTTCACCTGGTCCTCGACCGGCCCGCTGATCGCTCCCCAGCCGGACGCCGGTCACCCGATCGTCTCGGTGAAGGACCCGACGGTCTTCCGCTACAAGAACCGCTGGCACGTCTACGCGACCACCGCCGACACCGCCGGCCGGTGGAGCCTGGCCTACAGCAGCTTCAAGGACTGGTCCCAGGCGGCGGCCGCACCGCAGACCTTCCTGGACGCCAACCCGAACATCGGCAACCGCTACGCCGCCGCGCCCCAGGTGTTCTACTTCGCCCCGCAGAAGCTCTGGTACATGGTCTACCAGACGGGTCCGCCGTCCTACTCCACCACCACCGACCCCTCCAAGCCGGAGAGCTGGAGCGCCCCGCGCCACTTCTTCGACAGCGAGCCCCCCGTACTCACGGAGAACAAGGGCAACGGGTTCTGGCTGGACTTCTGGACGATCTGCGACAAGACCGACTGCTATCTGTTCTTCTCGGACGACAACGGCCACCAGTACCGTTCGCGGACCACGCGCGCCGAGTTCCCGAACGGGTTCCGCGACACCGAGATCGTGCTGGCCGAACCCAACCGCTTCGACCTCTTCGAGGCGAGCAACGTCTACCGTCTCGGCAAGAGCGGCAAGTACCTCATGCTCGTGGAGGCGCTGGCCACCAAGTCCGACTGGCGGCGCTACTTCCGGGCCTGGACGGCCGACAGCCCGGGCGGCACCTGGACCCCGCTCGCGGACACCGAGGCCAACGCCTTCATTCGCGCGAACAACGTGACCTTCGAGGCCGGGCAGCCTGCCTGGACCAAGGACTTCAGCCACGGCGAGCTGATCCGGGACGGCGTCGACCAGACCCTCACGATCGACCCCTGCCGACTGCGGTTCCTCTATCAGGGCATGGACCCGTCGGCCGGCGGTGACTACTCGCAACTGCCCTGGAAGCTGGCCTTGTTGACCCAGACGAACTCCGCCTGCTGAACGGCCACAGTCAAGGAAACGCCGTACCACGTCCCCTGAGCCGCGACCAGAAAGGGACAAGGACGTGCCCAACACCCCCCGTAACCCCCGTAGAAGGCCCCTGCGTTCGGTGCTCGTGACGCTGCTCGCGGCACTGGTGCCGTTGCTCGCGGCCACCCTCCTCACCGCGCCGACGGCCTCGGCCCGCCCCGAACGGGCAGCCGCGGCCCCCACCGCGACGCTCACCGAAGTCACGGACTTCGGCCCCAATCCCAGCAACCTCCAGATGTACCTGTACGTGCCGGACAGCGTCACCGTGAAGCCCGCGGTCGTGGTCGCCGTGCACTACTGCACCGGCTCCGGACCGGCCATGTACTCCAACACGGAGTGGGCCTCTCTGGCCGACCGCTACGGGTTCGTGGTCGTCTACCCCTCGGTCACCCGCGCCAGCAAGTGCTTCGACGTCTCCTCGCCCCAGGCGCTGAAGCGGGGCGGCGGCAGCGACCCCGTCGGCATCAAGTCGATGGTCGACTGGGTCAGCCGCACCTACTCCGCGGACCCGGCGAGGATCTTCGCCACCGGCATCTCGTCCGGCGCGATGATGACGAACGTCCTGCTGGGCGACTACCCCGACGTCTTCTCGGCGGGCGCCGCCTTCTCCGGCGTACCGTTCGGCTGCTTCGCCACCACCGACGGCTCCGAGTGGAACAGCGCCTGCTCGGGTGGCACGGTGACCCACACCCCGCAGGAGTGGGGCGACCTGGTGCGCGCCGCCTACCCCGGCTACACCGGGCCCCGGCCGCGCATGCAGGTCTGGCACGGCACCGAGGACGACGTGCTGCGCTACCCCAACTTCGGGGAGGAGATCAAGCAGTGGACGAACGTCCTGGGCGTCAGCCAGACCCCGGCCGCCGGCGACACGCCCGTCGCCGGCTGGAACCGCACCCGCTACGGCGCCACCGGTGACCGTGCCCCGGTCGAGGCGATCAGCCTCCAGGGCATCGGCCACAACCTCTACGTCACCGGCATGGCGGCCCGCGCCCTCACCTTCTTCGGCCTGGACAGTTCGGGGCCGGCGCCCCAACCCCAGCCCGGCTCCTGCAAGGTGACGGCCTCCACCAACGCCTGGAACACGGGCCTCACCGCTTCCGTCACCCTCACCAACACCAGCACGACGGCGATCAACGGCTGGACGCTCGGGTTCACGCTTCCGACCGGCCAGACCATCACCAACGGATGGGGCGCCACGTACACGCCGTCCTCCGGGGCGGTGACGGCGACGAACGTCTCGTACAACGGCACGCTTGCCCCGAACGCGAGCGTCACGCTCGGCTATCAGGCCAACCACACCGGGAACAGCGCGGCTCCGGGTGCGTTCACGCTCAACGGGACGGCCTGCACGGGGTGACGTTCCGGGGCGCAGGGCGGCCGGGGTCCCCGGCCGCCCCGCGACCGTGTCGTTGTCAGTAGGGCAGAAAGCGCCCCCTGCGCCAGGCCGGCGATGCTCAGACCGACCGGTGGTACTGGTCCGGCACGTGCACGTCCCCGCCCAGTTCCCGCGCCGCGAGCCTGGCCCACGAGGGGTTGCGCAGCAGCTCGCGGCCCAGGAACACGGCGTCGGCCTCCTCGTTGACCAGGATCTTCTCGGCCTGTTCGACGTCGGTGATGAGGCCGACCGCGGCGACCGGGAGGGACGTCTCGGCCTTGACACGAGCGGCGAAGGGCACCTGGTAGCCGGGGCCGGTCGGGATGCGGACGCCGGAGGCGTTGCCGCCGGAGGAGACGTCGAGCAGGTCGATGCCGTGGGCCCGCAGATCGCGGGCGAAGCGGACGGTGTCGTCCGGCGTCCAGCCGCCCTCGGCCAGCCAGTCCGTCGCCGAGACGCGGAAGAACAGCGGCTTGTCGTCCGGCCACACCTGCCGTACGGCGTCGACGACTTCGAGGGCGAAGCGGGTGCGGTTCTCGTACGAGCCGCCGTAGGCGTCGGTGCGGTGGTTGGAGTGCGGGGAGAGGAAGTTGCCGATCAGATAGCCGTGGGCGCCGTGGATCTCGGCGATCTCGAAGCCGGCGGCGAGGGCGCGACGGGCCGCGTCCGCGAACTGGCCGACGGTCTCCCGGATCTGGTCGACCGTCAGCTCGGTCGGCACCGGGTGGTTCTCGTCGAACGCGAGCGGGCTGGGACCCACCGGCTGCCATCCGTACGCGTCCGGCGCGAGCGGCGCGCCGCCCGTCCAGGGCCGGTCGGTCGAGGCCTTGCGGCCCGCGTGGGCGAGCTGGATGCCCGGGACCGTGCCCTGGGACACCAGGAAGCGGGTGATCCGGCGGAACGCCTCGACCTGGGTGTCGTTCCAGATGCCGAGGTCGTACGGGGAGATCCGGCCCTCGGGGCTGACGGCGGTGGCCTCGACGACGATCAGGCCCGTGCCGCCGGCCGCGCGGGCCGCGTAGTGCGCGAAGTGCCAGTCGTCGGGTGCACCGGCGTCCGGTCCGTCCGGTGCCGCCGAGTACTGGCACATCGGGGGCATCCACACTCGGTTGGGGATGGTCACGTCACGCAGGCTGAGGGGCTGGAAGAGGGCGCTCATGAAGAACTGCTCCGATCGTCGCGGGCCGATGGACGACTCGTACGATAGGCATCGTAGTACGGTGGATGTCAAACTACGAGACCCCTCGTACAATGGGACACCCCGAGCATGTGGAGCAGCCGTGACCTCCCCCGCCGTCAGTAGCCGTGACCTCCCGCATCCGGCACGCGAGGAGGTCCGGCTCGAAGCCGTGCTGCACGCGTTGTCGGACCCGATGAGGCTGCGGATCGTGCGAGAGCTCGCCGCAGTCGGCGACGAGCTCTCCTGTTCGCGCTTCGACCTGCCCGTCACCAAGTCCACGACCACGCACCACTTCCGGGTGCTGCGGGAGGCCGGAGTGATCCGGCAGGTCTACCGGGGCACGGCCAAGATGAACGGCCTGCGCCGGGACGACCTAGACGACCTCTTCCCGGGACTTCTCGACGCCCTCCTCGATGCCGCCGCCCGGCAGGCCGTCCGCGTCGGAGGGTGACCCCGCCCTCGCCGGCAGGTGGTTGAAGAGCAGGTTCAGGACGATCGCCGTCAGGCAGCCCGCGCTGATGCCGCTGGTCATCACCGTCTGGAACCAGTCCGGGAACTTCTCGTAGATCGTCGGCACGCCGACCGGCAGCACACCCATGGCGACCGAGACGGCCACCACGGTCAGGTTGTTGTTGCCCCTGAAGTCCACCTGGGCCAGCGTCCTCAGGCCGCTCGCCGCGACCGTCCCGAACATCACCAGGCCCGCTCCGCCGAGGACCGGCGCCGGGACGGCCGCCACCACCGCGCCCAGCTTGGGCAGCAGGCCGAGCAGGACGAGGATGCCGCCCGCGACGGCGACGACCCAGCGGCTGCGGACCCGGGTCATGCCGACCAGGCCGACGTTCTGCGCGTACGCCGTGTACGGGAAGGTGTTGAAGACGCCGCCCAGGACGGTGGAGAGGCCGTCGGCGCGCAGGCCGTCGGACAGGGAGCGCGAGTCCACCTTCCGGCCGGTCATCTCGCCGACCGCGATGAAGTCACCGGTCGTCTCGGTCATGCACACCAGCGCAACCACCAGCATCGAGATGATCGCCGACGCCTCGAAGGTGGGCGTCCCGAAGTGGAACGGCGTGCTGATTCCGACCCAGTCGGCGTCCCCGACCCCGTCGAAGTCGGTGAAGCCGAAGGGCACGGCGACCGCCAGTCCCACGGCGATGCCGATCAGCACCGCAATCCGGCTCAGGAACTCCGGCCCGAAGCGCTGGACGCCCAGCACCACCGCGAGCACGAAGGCGGCCAGAGCGATGTTCTTCGGCTCCCCGAAGTCCTCCGCGCCGACGCCGCCCGCCACCCAGTTGCCCGCGACCGGCAGCAGCGAGATGCCGATGACCAGGATGACCGTGCCCGTGACGAGCGGCGGGAAGAACCGCAGCAGCCTGCCGAAGACCGGCGCGAGCAGCACGATCGCGAGCCCCGCGACGATCACCGAGCCGTAGATCGCGGGCAGTCCGCCGCCCGTCGTACCGATGAGCACCATCGGCGACACGGCCGCGAACGTACAGCCCTGCATGATCGGCAGCCGCACACCGAACCGCCAGAAGCCGATGCACTGGATCAGCGTGGCGATACCGCACACCAGCAGGTCGGCGGTGATCAGGTACGCCAAATCCGCGGCCGACAGCTTCATCGCACCGCCGACGATCAGCGGCACGGCCACCGCGCCCGCGTACATCGCGAGCACGTGCTGGAGGCCGAAGGCGGCCAGTTGGCGTACGGGTGGGACCTCGTCGACGGGATGCGCGGGTGCGGTCGTTGCCATGGGCACTCCAGAGCGGCGGATGGCTGGGGACATGCGAACAGCACGTGACCGTACGAGGCTTGAACAGTTTGTTGATTTCTGTGCTGTTGCCGACGTGTGTCATGCCCACCCAGTTGTCCGCGAAGCCGCTAAGGAGCGGTCGAGCGCGCCGCCATCAGCAGGGACTCCCAGTCCGGCAGCTTCACCACGCCCCGCCCGAGAGACGCCCCGAGCTCGGCCTCGGCCCGCTCGATCGCCTGCCAGCCCGCCCACTGGACGGGACGGATCCCTTCGGCGCGCAGCGCCTCGAGCGGGTCGCCGGGGAGATCTTCGTGTACGAGCAGGGGGGCGTCCTCCAGCAGCGACGTCACCGTCTCCTTGGCGCACGGACGGTTGGTGCCGATGACGCCCGTCGGGCCTCGCTTGATCCAGCCCGCCACGTACTCGCCCGGCGCGACCGCGCCCTCGCGCAGCACCCGCCCGGCGACATTGGGTACCGTGCCGCTCGCCGGATCGAACGGCAGCCCCTCCAGCGGCACCCCGCGATAGCCCACCGAACGCAGCACCAGCTGGGCCTCGATCTCCTCGAAGACGCCCGTGCCCGTGACCCCGCCGCGCCCGTCCGGCGCCGTCCGCTCGAACCGCACCGCGCCCACGCGCCCCGCGTCGGCGAGGAGTTCGACGGGCCGCAGAAAGAACCGCAGCCGGATCCGATGGGGTGCGGGCTGCTGTGCCCCGCTCTCCGCCCAGCCGCGCAGCACCTCCACGTTGCGACGCTGCGCCGCGGGCAGCCCGGACGGGTCGACGTAGGCCGGGTCCAGGGCCAACTCCGCCGGGTCGACGGCGACTTCGGTGCCCGGCAGGGCGCCCAGCTCGCGCAGCTCCTTGGTGGTGAAGCGGGCCTGGGAAGGGCCGCGCCGCCCCACCATGTGGACCTCGCTCACCTGGCTCGCGGCCAGCGCGGTGAGCGCCGCCTGCGGCATGTCGGTCGGGCTCAGCTCCGCGAGGCCCCGGGCCAGCATCCGCGTGACGTCCACGGCGACGTTCCCCACGCCGATGACCACCGCCGAGCGGGCACCGATCACGAAGCCGTCGGCCGCGGAGTCGGGGTGCGCGCTGTACCAGGACACGAACTCCGTCGCCGACCAGCTGCCGGGCAGGTCCTCACCGGGGATCCCGAGGTGCCGGTCGGTCGCGGCGCCCACGCAGTACACGACGGCGTGGTACAGCTCGCGCAGTCGGGCGGCCGGCACGCCCCCGGGGCCGACCGGGACACCGCCCAGGAAGCGCACCCGCTCGTGCTCCAGGACCGTGCGCAGATTGTTCTGCAGCGACTTGATCTTCTCGTGGTCCGGCGCCACGCCGTACCGCACCAGGCCGTAGGGGCACGGCAGCCGGTCCAGGACGTCGACACGCACTTCGGGGTCCTGCTGGACCAGGTTCTGGGCGGTGTAGCACCCGCTCGGTCCCGAGCCGACGACGGCGACATGCAGCACGGCGGAACTCCTCACCCAGGGACCCGGGGGGTCGACGGGAGATCGCTGTCACCTCCAGCATGGCACCGCCGCCGCTCCGCTGACAGGGTGCGGTGCGCCGGATGAGCACGCGTGTCCGTTCGTATGGAATGTGATCATGCGGTTACGTTGCGTGTGTGCTAGAAGCATCCTTTCTTCATCTTTCCGATCGGTGTCCGACGGACGGCACCGTGTCCGTGTGGCCCGCGTGGGAAGTGCGGGAGAACGAGGGCGCCGTGACGACGGCATGGTTCGACGTCCGGCTGGAGTTCGGCGACGGCGCCCGGGTCGACGCGCTCGCCGTGGTGTCCCAGGGGCGCGTCCGCCTGGAGGACGTCCGGGCCCAGCCGGCCCTGTCCCTCGACGACCTGGCCGTGCTCGCGGACTGGATCGAGGACCCGCTCGCCGAGGTCTCGGGAGCCGGACCCGAGCCCGAACCCGAGGCGGCCGGGTCGCGCCGCGCCCGCCCCGCCTGGCCGCGCGGCGTCGAGGGGCGCCGGCTCGTCGCGCAGGAGTACCGGACGGCCCAGGAGCGGGGCGTCGACCCCGTGCTCGCGGTGATGTGCGCGACCGGGCACAGCCGCCGCAAGTCGCTGCGGCTGATCGCCCAGGCACGTGACGCCGGCTACCTGACGCCACGTCACGCACGCCGCTGAAGCGGCCCGCTGGGCGGTCGGCCGCTCAGCAGGCAGGCCGGGCCGCGGCCCGCAAGAGGGTCACCCCATGTCCCGCATCCGCGTGATCTCGCTGGTCTGCTGAGCCACCACCTCGTCGGCCATCTCCTCGATCCGGATGTTGTTGCCCTGTCCCTTCACGTCCGTGGCCATCGTGATCGCGCCCTCGTGATGCGTGATCATCAGGGTCAGGAAGAGCTCGTCGAACGCCTCGCCCTTCGCCGCGCGCAACTTCTTCAGCTGGGCCTCGGTCGCCATGCCGGGCATCGAGGCGTGCGTGTGGCCGTCGCCCTTCTCGTCCTCGCCGTGCTCCGACAGCCAGGCCCGCATGCTCTCGATCTCCGGCCCCTGGGCGGCGGCGATCCGTTCGGCGAGCTTTCCGAGCTTCGACGACTCGGCGCGGTCCGGGACCAGTTCGGTCATCGCGAGGGCCTGGGCGTGGTGCTCGATCATCATCCGCGCGTAGGCGATGTCGGCCGAGTTGGGGGAGTCGTCGTCGGTGCGCTGCTGCGCGGCGTCCTCGGCGGACATCGTCCGGTTCGCCTCCCCGGGCTGCCCGGGCACGAGCACCGAAGGGCCGGTCCGGGAAGCCGACTTCGCATCCGACCCGGATTCGCAGCCCCCGAGGCCGAGCACGGCGAGGGTGGCCAGCGAGGCCGCGGCGAAGGGTGCGCGGTACGCACGGGGGAAGGGCACAACGACCTCCTGTGGCAGGCGGGGCGGGGGACACCTCGTGAGTGTCGAAGACCGTCCTAACACGCTTGGAGGTGTGACTGATCAAAAACCTTCATTACGTCTTCGTTGCCCCCTGTTGATATGTGCATGGTGAAGACGATACTTCGGTGGTGCGTGAGCCGTTCCCCCGCGAACGGAACTAGGGAGGAAACAGTGATCCTGTTGAAAGAACCCCGAACGCGTCACAGACGACTGGGAGTTGCCGCCACAGCGGTGGGCCTCCTGGCAGCGCTGCTGACGGCCGGTCCGGCGGCCGCGACCCCCGATCCCGGGGACGCTCCGGCCGCGAGCGAGGAGGTGTCCAGGAGCGACGAGGCCAAGGTCCGTGCGGCGATAGCCGAGGGCGAGATACCGGGCCAGGACGAGATCGTCCACTCCGGCAACATCGAACACCTCGCCAACATCCCCAAGGACGTCCTGCCGGGCACCAATTCGGACCTGGCCTTCCAGGGCAGGTACGCCTTCTCCGGCAACTACGACGGCTTCCGCATCTTCGACATCAGCAACCCGAAGGCGCCCAAGACCGTCTCCCAGGTGCTGTGCCCGGGCTCGCAGAACGACATCTCCGTATCCGGCAACCTGCTCTTCCTGTCGACCGACTCCTCGCGCAGCGACAGCAGTTGCAACAGCACCACGCAGCCCGCCACCGAGAAGTCGTCGTGGGAGGGCATGAAGGTCTTCGACATCAGCGACAAGACGAACCCGAAGTACGTCGCCGCCGTCGAGACCGCCTGCGGCTCGCACACCCACACGCTGGTGCCCGAGCGCAGGAACGTCTACGTCTACGTCTCCTCGTACTCACCGAACGCCACCTACCCGGACTGCCAGCCGCCGCACGACGGCATCTCCGTGATCAAGGTGCCGCGCAACGCCCCCGAGAAGGCGGCGGTCGTGGGCTTCCCGGTGCTCTTCCCCGGTGAGGGCCCGGACGGCGGCGGCAACCCCGGTGCGCCGACCAACCCGGGCGTCTCCAAGACCACCGGCTGCCACGACATCACCGTGCTGCCCTCGAAGGACCTGGCCGCGGGCGCCTGCATGGGTGACGGCATCCTCTTCTCCATCAAGGACCCGGAGAACCCGAAGGTCATCGACCGGGTGCAGGACAACGTGAACTTCGCGTTCTGGCACTCGGCGACCTTCAACCAGAAGGCCAACAAGGTCGTCTTCACCGACGAGTTGGGCGGCGGCGGCGCGGCCACCTGCAACGCGGAGATCGGCCCGAACAAGGGTGCCGACGGCGTCTACGACATCGTCGGCAAGGGCGACTCCCGCAAGCTCGTGTTCCGCAGCTACTTCAAGATCGCCCGCCACCAGGCGGCCGTCGAGGTCTGCGTGGCCCACAACGGCTCGATCATCCCGGTCAAGGGCAAGGACATCATGGTCCAGGCCTGGTACCAGGGCGGCGTCTCCGTCTGGGACTTCACCGACTCCGCCCGCCCGAAGGAGATCGCCTACTTCGAGCGCGGCCCGGTCAACACCGAGCGGCTCACCACGGCCGGTTCCTGGTCGGCGTACTACTACAACGGCTACATCTACTCCAACGACATCGCCAAGGGCTTCGACGTGCTGAAGCTCAACGACCGGCGCACCGACCCCGCGAAGCGGGTCCGCCTGGGCGAGCTCAACGTCCAGACGCAGCCGGACTACTTCGACTGAGTCGTCGTACCGGTCCCGGGGTCGCACTCCGGTGCGGCCCCGGTGGCGAAGAACCGTGACAGCTCCCTGTCGCAGGTCCCGCCGGACGCCGGCTCGGTGTCCGGCGGGAGCCCCGACTCCCGCTCGAGCCGGTACCGCTTGAACAACTCGGCCCGCAGCACCGGCACGGACATCGGCACCCCCGGCACCAGGGCCGCGAAGACCGCACCCATCAACAGGGCGCGCAGCATGGCGTAGTCCGCGTCGACGTCGTCGGAGCCGTGGCGGGCGACGGTGTCCCGCAGCAACTGGGACAGACGCTGCTGCTCCGGGCACTGCACGAAGCCCTCGGACTGCAGGATTCCGGCCATGTGCTGGCGCATCAGCACCGGGTGATCCCGCGCCAGCCCCAGGATCGCGTCGATGGCCCGTGCCATCCGCTCCCGTCCGTCCTCGGTGCGCGGCTCGCGCTCCAGGGCCTCCTCCAGCGTGCGGTGCATCAGCCGGTGCACGGCGGACTGCACGAGTCTGCGCTTGCCCGGGAAGTAGTACGACACCAGACCGCGCGCCGAATGGGCTCTGTCCGCGATGTCGCCGAGTGTGGTCGCCTCGTACCCGCGCTCGCCGACCAGTTCGACCGCCGCCTGCAGAAGCCGCTCCCGGGAACGTCGGCGCAACTCTTCATTGACCGAGGCGCTGCGCGGGGACATGCTGTAACTCCTGCGTTGACTGGCTATCAGCCAACTATACTCAGCGCGTCCGGTCCGGCCCCCGAAAGGGCCTGACCGGGTTGCCGCCGTCCTGGGCGACGCGGGGGATCGTCCAGGACGGTCGGGCACCACCCGATGGTGGCCTTGGGCAACGTACAGGGGCGGGGTGCCCGCCCTCGGATGCCGAGGTCAGCCCGCCAGATCCAGCACCGGCCGCAGTCCGTCCGGCCGTTCGGCCACCGGCAGGTGGTCCACGAAGTGCACCCCGCAGCCCAGGGCCGCCGCGCCGCCGTCCGCCCGCCGGTTGTCGCCGACCATGAGGGTTTCCTGCGGTTCGACGCCGAGTGCGGCGCAGGCGGTCGCGAACAGCCGGGGATCCGGCTTCTGGATGCCGTGTTCGTACGACAGGACGTACGTGTCGACACAGGAGTCGAGGCCGTGCTCGCGGAACACCGGCCGCAGATCCCAGCCGATGTTGCTGACCACGCCGACGCCGATCCCGCGCTCGCGCAGCGTCCGCAGCACCTCGAGGGCGTCGGGGTACGGCGACCAGGCGGCCGGGGTCATGTGCCGGTCGTACAGCGCGTCGTACAACCCGGGTTCGGGCAGCGGTACTTGGCGGGCCACGCCGGTGTACGCGGCCCGGTGCAGCTCGGCGCTCTTGTCGCGGGCCTCCCAGAGGTGGGCGAGCTCGTCGGGGATCCGCTCGACGGGATGGGTCCCGCCGGGCAGCGCGCCGACCCTTTCGAGGGCCCGCGCTTTCCGGCGGAACTCGGTCTCGTCGAGGGAGGGTTCGATCTCGGCAAGGACGGCTCGCAGCCAGGACTCGGCGGACTCGATGCGGAAGAGCGTTCCGGAGAAGTCGAACAACACGGCGGCCATGAGGTGATCTTAAGGGGCGAGGTTCCACGCCGAGGGAAGAGCGCTGCCGCGGAACACGCGGGCGAAGCTGCCCTCGCCTCAATCGGAGCACTCCCGGCATCGGCTGTCCCGGCCGCCTCACGCACCAGGTCGTGTTCCGCCGGCAGGACCCCAAGTCGCGGTGGATCCGAGCTCGCCCCCGGCCGGTGCATCGCCGTCGCCCGGGCACGCCACCTGTGCGCGCTGCTGCGGAGCGCGAGCCGCAGCAGGGCGTCGACGGCGACGACGAAGGCGGCCGGCTCGGCACTCTCGGCCGTCCCGGGCGGGGACAGTCAGGCCGCGGGATCGTCGGCGGAGCGGACGACCCGGCCCCTGGCGTCAGGCCGAACCGTCGGCCTCGGCTCGGGCGGGCCGATGCGCCGGTAGCCGCGCGCGGGTGGGTTCACGGGCGTTGCCGATGGTGGACCGCGACCGCCAAAGCCACGAGCGTCGCGCCCAGCAGCCAGCCGCCGACCACGTCCGAGGGCCAGTGCACGCCCAGCCAGATGCGGGTCAGGCCGACGCCGACGACGGAGATCACGGCCACGGTCACGGCCGTACGCCACAGGAGGCGGTCGACGCCGTGGCGGTGCAGCAGCCACAGCAGAAGGCCGCACACGAGCATGGCGGTCATGGCGTGACCGGAGGGGAAGGCGGCGTAGTGCGCGGAGTCGACGGGGTCCGGCCAGACGGGCCGCGGGCGCCCGACCGCGGCCTTCAGGGACTGCTGGATCAGCGAGCCCAGCGCGCAGGTCAGCGCCAGCCACCCCGCCGTCCACCAGGCGGAACGGCGCCACACCAGCCATACCACGACGACCGCGCACAGGATGCGCATCGTCCACGGGTCCCAGACCCAGTCCGTCAGGATGCGGAAGGTCTGGGTGACGTCCGGGTCGTCCACGGCCCAGCGGTGAGTGGTGCGGGAGATGTCACCGTCCAGCGTGAACAGGGGATGCCAGTCGGCGGCGACCAAGGCGATCAGCAGCGCGGAGCACAGCGCGAGGATGCCCGCGGCACGGGCGGCGCTGCGATGCGCCGACGGGCGGGGCGGGGAGCCGACGGGCGGAGTGTGCATGCTGCGATCCTCGCCGAATCGTGGGCCCGGAAGCCAATCCCGGGGCGGACGAACCCGCTCGGCCGGGTGCTATCCGAGCGCGCGCAACCCCGGCACGAAGGCCACCAGCAACGGCACGACCGGCACCAGCGCGGCCGCCGCCGTCAGCCGCAGCCGACGGGCCGCGGTGAGCCGGTCCGGGGGTGTGAGCAGCCGGTGGACCCGCTGCGGCACGTGGGCCTGCGGGGTCGGGCACGGGCCGAACACGCCCCGGTCCTCGTTCAGTCCGACCAGGGCGAGGGCGGTGGTCAGCCGGCCGAAGCGGCGGGAGGCCATGTCGTCGGCGGCGAGCTCCACCAGCCGGTGCATCTCGTCCCGGAACCCGGCGAAGACCCGCACCTGTGGGAACCCGGCGGCCAGCGCGGCCGAGCAGTGCAGCAGCCAGTCGTGCCGGGCCTGCGCGTGACCCTCCTCGTGGGCGACGAGGGCGTCCAGCTGGCGGCCCTTGAGGCGGCGCAGCGCGGCCGTCGTGATGACGAGCCGGGGAGCCGTGCTCGGCAGCCACCAGGCGTCGGGCCGCTCGCCCTCAAGGATCACGAGCCGGCTGCCGGCGGCCTCCTCGCCGGGCAACAGGGGAGCGCGCACCAGAAGTTCGGACCGGCGCCGCCGACGGCGCGCACGCGCCCGGAGGACCTCCCGGACCAGCATCGCCGCGCTCCACGCCCCGCCGCACGCGAGCGCCACCGCCGTCGCCGCGGCCCACGGCTCGGCCGTGCCGAGGGTGTACGCCTCCACGACGACGTGCGGTGCCGGGGCGAACACATGGCCGCCCACCGCCTGCCAGGCGGTCGCCGCGCTGAGCGTCATCGACAGCGCGCAGCAAAGGAGTACGGCCGCCACCGCGCACTGCCACGCCCACAGAGCGAGCACCGGTTCACGGTCCGCCCAGTCGGCCCGGGCCAGCAGCCGGGGCGCGACGACGGCGGTCAGGGCGCCGAGCAGCAACAGTGCCGCGGGGAGCATCATGGGGGGCAGCTTATGAGCGCCGGGCCGCTCGAAGGTACGGCCTGCCACGGGAAGTGACGCAGGCAACGGCTGCGTACGGCGTTCCGCGCGACCCGAGCCTCGGCGCCCACGCCCCTCACCATCGGGCACGCCGCTTCAGAGCGTCAGCAGCATCGCGACCATCCCGATCCCCATCGACAGCCGGCACGCCCGCACCAGCTCCGGCCGGTCGCCCCACCCCGCGGCGCCGCCCCCCGCGGCGACGGGCACCAGACGCAGGCCGGACAGCAGCACGTATCCGGTGAAGTAGACGAGCAGCGCCCCCGTCAGCAGCGGGACTCCGCCGCCGGATCCGGTGTGGTGTCCGGGGGAGGCGGCCATCACCACCGCCATGTAGACCATGGCGGCGGAGCCGACGAGGTGGTGCAGGTGGTGGGCGCTCGCCCGGGCCGCCCACAGGGCGTGCAGCGCCGCAGCGCCGAACACGACCGCGTAGGCGGGCCAGGCCCACGACGGGGGTGTGAACACCGCGGCGGGCACGGCCATCGCGGCCATGCCGAAGCCCATCAGCGCCTCGCCGCCCGCCGACCGGCGCTGCGCCTCCACGGTGCTGCGCATCCGCAACAGGCAGTACGCCCCGGTCGCCGCACACAGCGCCACCAGCAGCCAGCCGGGCGAAGCCGGTCCGTGCACGCCCACCTCCCCGCTCGACGATCGGTACCTGACGGTCGGTGCTCGACGGTCGGTCAAGGGATGCCCCCGGCATGCGGCGCGCAAGCGAGCGCAAGGATGTACACGGGGAGCATTCGGCGGAGCACAGCACGTGACCGGGTGTCTTTTACAGGTAAAACACCTGCTAATCTTGTGTCCATGAGCCGTCCCACCCCCGCCTCCGCCGCGTCGCCCGCCCGACGCCTCCCGCTCGCCGGCGTGCTGCGGCTCGGCCGGCCCTCCGACATCTGGTTCAAGCCCGCCCTGAGCGTGGTCGTCGCGGTCGCCCCGCCCAACCTGCTCCTGCTGGCCCTCGACCGGCTCGACCTGGCGATGTACGCGATGGCCGGATCCCTCTGCGCGCTCTACGCCCACAACCGCCCCTACGCCGCCCGGGCCCGCGCCCTGGCATGGGTGGTCCTCGGCATGATCAGTGGCCTCGCCGTCGCCCTGCTCGCGGCCTCCCTCACCACCGGCGCCGTCGTCCTGGTGGCCGTCGGCGCCGCCCTGGCCGCCGTACAGAAGGTGCTGTGCGACGCCACCCGTATCGGACCGCCGGGCAACGTGGTCCTCACCTTCATCAGCTCCGCCGCCCTGTTCACGCCTCAGACCCTCGGGCAGATCCCGGCCCACCTGGCGCTGGCCACCGCGACGGGCGCCTGGGCCTGGCTCGTCGGCATGGCTCCCGGCCTGCTGCGCCCGCACGGCCCCGAGCGCCGCGCCACCGCGCACGCGCTGAACGCCGCCGCCGCGTACGCCGCCACGCACGGCACCGGCGACGGACACGCCAAGGCCCGCGCCACGGCGGCCGCCGCCGTGCAGGCCGCCTGGCAGACGCTGCTGTCCGCCGGAGCCTCCACCGAGCCCCGGCGCGCCCTCGAACGGCTCGTCGTGCGCGCCGAGGTCGCACTCGCCGCCCCCGCGGACACGGACCCCGAGCCGCTGCGCACCTGGGGCCGCGCCCTGCGCGGCACCAAAGCGGTCCCGCGGACCGGGCAACTGCCCGCCGAGACCGACGAACTCCTCGGCGTGGACGCCGAACTCGCCTCCCCGGTCCCCCCGTGGTGGAGCCGGCTCGGACCACTGACCCCGCTCGCCGTGCGCACCGCCCTCGGCTGCGCCCTGGCCGGCTACGCCTCGCTCGCTCTCGGCGTCGGCCGCCCCTACTGGGCCCTGGTCACCGCCGCCTCCCTCTACCAGGCCAACCTCACCCTCACCTGGAGTCGGGGCGTCCAGCGGGTCGTCGGCAACCTCGTCGGTGTCCTCCTCTTCGCCGCCGTGGTCCCGCTGGCCCACCTCGGCCCGGCGGCACTGGTCCTGTGCTGCCTCGCCTTCAACTTCGGCACCGAGGCCCTGATCAGCCGCAACTACTGGCTCGGCAGCGTCTGTGTGACCCCGATGGCCCTGCTCATCACCGAGTTCGCCGGCTACCAGCAGCCCGGCCGGCTCATCACCGAGCGGATCGTCGACACGGTCGTCGGCGCCCTGGTCGGCTTCGTGGCGGCCGTCGCCGTCACCAACCGGCGCGCGGGCACCGGCGTCGAGCACGCACTGACCGCCGTGGAGCGCGCCCGCGAGCGCGCCGCTCGGCTCCTGGCGGAGCCGCGGCCCGCGTCCGCAAGCCTGGAGTCCGCCCGCCGCGCCCTCGCCGCCGCCCTGGTCGATCTGCGTGCCACCGTGGAGGCCGCGTCCGGCGAATGGTGGCAGCGCGCCCTGCCCCACGAGAGGGTCGTGCTCGCCGAGCAGTCCGGACACCGTACGCTCGCGGCGACGGTACGGCGCCAGGGACCGCACCTGGGCCTGGACCGTCACACCCACCAGGCGACGGAGGACGTACGGCCATGACGGCGAGCAACGGAGCGGGCGCCCCCGGAACGACGCGGAGCGACACCGTCGCCGCGGTGGTCCGGCAGTGGCAGACCGTCCACCCCGACCTCGACACCGGCCCGATGGAGATCATCGGCCGCGTCAACCGCTGCGCCGCGCTCCTTCAGCAGGCCGAGGACGCCCCGCTGCGGCGGGCGGGCCTGAGCCGCCCCGAGTTCGACCTGCTGGGCGCGCTGCGCCGCACCGGACACGAACTCACCCCCGGTGAACTGGCCCGCGAGACCTTCTCCTCCGGCGCCGCCGTCACCAAACGCCTCAAGGCCCTGACCGAGCGCGGCCTGGTCGAGCGCCGCGGCGACAGCCGTGACCGCCGGGTGGCCCACCTCCGCCTCACCGACGCCGGGCGCGACCTGGTCGACGGCATCATGCCCGCGCAGCTCGCCTACGAGACCACCGTGCTGTCCGGCCTGGACCCGGCCGAGCGGGACGAACTGGCCGTCCTGCTCTCCGGGTTGCTGGGCCGACTGGAGGGGCTCGCCGGGGTACTGCGTCCCTGATCCCCTCCCGCGCGCCGGTCGCGGCCGTTTCCGACGTGCGCGCGCCCATGGACGCGACCGGCACCCGCTTCCTCCCGAGCCCCCCGCCCCCGACACGCTCACCGGGGACCCGGCACCGAGACCGGCCCCTATCACGGCGGCGCGAGCGGAACTCTCCACGGCCTGGACGGCGACGGGGTGCCCAGGCCGACCCGGTACGGGAGTTTCGGCCCCGCCAACGTCTCCCTGCGCGTCGACAGCGAGGCGCCGCGCGAACTGCGGCTGCCGCGAGCCACAAGTGGGCGGCGTGAGGCCATACCGACACCCGAGTGGAGCTGACCGCCGGCAGGCGCCGCATCACCCTCGCCGCGCAGGACGCCGGCCTGGGCTTCACCAGGGGCGGCGCGGTCGTCGACGAGCTGGACCCGACCCGGCGCGACGACGACAACACCGCCCTGTACGCCGCGTTGCGCCGACCGCCGCCGGGACCACGTTCCGGTGGCTCAGATGGCGGACCGGTACCGCAGCGGATGGTCCGGCGGAACCTCCACCAGCACGATCCGCGTCCCGTCGGGATCCGCGATCCACATCTCGATCAGCCCCCACGGCTCCTTCACCGGCGGCCGCACGATCTCGACCCCCTTGGCCCGCAGCTCGTCGTGCGCGGCGGACACGTCCTCGACCTGCATCCACAACCGCACGGCCGGTGACGGCGCCACGTCGGACCGCCCGGACACCTCCAGGAATCCGCCCCCGAGGAAGTAGACGGTCCCGCGCTCCGGCCCCGTACCGAACTCACGGGAGACCGCGAGTCCCAGCTGCTCGCCGTAGAAAAAGCGGGACCGTTCCGGATCGGTGGGCCGCAGCAGGGTGCGGCCACTCAGTACATGCACCATACATCCGGAGCGTAGTGGCAGGGGGTTACTCTCGTCGGGCCCGAGCCGCGCGAGAACCGGAGAGCCGACCATGGAAACCGCCCTGACCTTTCGCGACGCCACCGACGCCGACGTGGACGCGCTGGTCGTGCTGATCGAGTCGGCGTACCGGGGAGACGCCAGCCGCAGCGGGTGGACCACCGAGGCGGACATCCTCGAAGGGCAGCGGACGGACCCGGAGGGCGTGCGGGAGGTCATCAAGTCGCCCGACAGCAGGCTGCTCACGGTCGAGCGCGAGGGACGGATCGTCGCCTGCTGCCAGCTCGAACACCGCGGCGCGCACGCCTACTTCGGGATGTTCGCGGTCAGCCCGGTTCTCCAGGGTGCCGGCCTCGGCAAGGTGATCATCGCGGAGGCGGAGCGGACCGCCCGCGAGACCTGGGGCGTCACCGAGATGCACATGACGGTGATCTCCGTACGCGACGACCTCATCGCCTGGTACGAGCGCCGCGGCTACCGCCGTACGGGACGGATGACCCCCTTCCCGTACGGCGACGAGCGTTTCGGCGTGCCGCAGCGCGACGACCTGCAGTTCGAGCTGCTGGTCAAGGAGCTCGCATGAGCGTCACGCCGTGAAGCGGCCGGTGCGTTTGATCTCCGGATAGTCGGTGGTGGCGCCGTCCAGCCCCAGCGCCCGTACCAGCCGCAGCTGGTCCTGCGTGTTCACCACCCAGCCGATGATCTTCAGGTCGGCCTTCCGGGCGTCCTCGACGACCTCCAGGGTGAGCCGGCGGATGTTCAGGCAGACGGTCGAGGCACCGGCCGCGACCGCGCGGTCCACGATGTCGGGGCCGAACCGGCTGGCGATCAGCGCGGTCCGTACCCCTGGCACCAGCCGGGCGATCTCGGCGATCGCCTCGTCGTGGAACGAGGAGACCTCCACGCGGGCGGCCAGGTCCCGGCGGTGCATGACCTCCGCCAGCGCGCGCGCCGCCGCCACGTCCTTGATCTCGGCCTGCAACGGCGCGTGCACGCCGTCCAGGACCTCCTCGAACACGGGGACCCGCTCACCGCGGCCCGCGTCCAGGGCACGCAGCTCGGCGAGGGTCTGCTCGGCGATCGCGCCGGTGCCGTCGGTCGTACGGTCCACGTCGGTGTCGTGCATCACGACGAGGGCGCCGTCCTTGCTCAGGTGCAGATCGAGTTCGATGACGTCGAGGCCCGCCTGCTCGGCGGCGACGAAGGAACGGAGAGTGTTCTCGGGCTCGACACCCATGACTCCGCGGTGACCGATGGTGAGGAAGTTCAAGATGCGACTCGCTTCCGTCGGGGGTGGCGGTGGGGGAACCACGCGCGGCCGGGGCGGACGGCCGTGTGGGCAGGTCCGAAGCCTAGCGGCCCGGCCGCGCGATGAACCCGCGCCTGCGACGGGAGCGGGTGTGCGAAGCGGAAGCGTTTGCCGAACAGGTGTCCGACAGGAAAAAATCCTGTGACCATCAGGGTGGCGCAGGATAATTTCCCGAGGCTCCACTTGCTGGGAGAATCCTCGTATGCATACGGTGTCCTGACGTGAGGTTTTCCCGTGGAGGATGGGACATGACGGAAATTCTTGTGCAGGTGGGTTCGGGGGACCAGGTTCCTCCCGCGGCCAGGGTGGTGGAGCATCCGGCGTGGCCCGTGCTCAAGGATGCCGTGGAGCAGATCCGGCCATGGCAGTCCAAGGACGGATCGATCGACTTCGACGCGGAGGGCGCCCCGGACCCCGCGGAGGCGGAACGCGCCGTCCGGCGTGTCGTGCACGCCGTCGAGGAACTGTCCCCGCTGCTCCCGCACGACAGCGCCTACCACCAGGCCCTCGTGAAGGACCTGCACCACTGGGCGGAGGGCGGCTTCCAGGTGCCGGACTTCCTCGACTCGCTGCTGGCCTTCCAGCCCGCCGCGAACCGCGCGGACGGCCTGCAGCACCTGGTCGTCTTCCCGATGTACACGCAGAACGGCAATCCGGACCGCAACCTCGAGGCGGTCGTGCTGCGCATGGTCTGGCCCCAGTGGCTGGCCGAACTGGAGCGCACCCGTTACGACAACCCGCTGTTCTGCGGCATCCGGTTCGAGGACTTCACGGCCGGCTACGACACCAACTCCGCCGTCCTCTTCCCCGAGACCATCGCCGTGCGCGAGGCGCCCGAGCGGTTCAGCTGGGGCGGCATCTTCTGCGACCGCGAGGCGGCCCGCTTCCGCCGGGTCACCGACGCCGCCGTGGACATCCTGGGTCTGGAGCTGCCCGAGGACATCGCCGCGATGGTCCACGACCAGAAGCGCTGCGAGGAGGCGTTCGTGCTGTGGGACATGGTCCACGACCGCACCCACAGCCACGGCGACCTGCCCTTCGACCCGTTCATGATCAAGCAGCGCCAGCCGTTCTGGATGTACGGCCTCGAAGAGCTGCGCTGTGACCTCACCGCCTTCAGGGAGGCCGTGAAGCTGGAGGCCGACGGCGTCCCGCAGGCCCGTGACGTGCAGTACGCGGTGCTGTTCGACCGCATGTTCCGCTTCCCGGTCACCGGTGAGCGCGTGCGCAACTACGACGGCCTCGGCGGCCAGCTCCTGTTCGCCTACCTCCACAAGCACGACGTCGTCCGCTGGACCGACAACCAGCTGTTCATCGACTGGCAGCGCGCGCCCCAGGTCACCAACGAGCTGTGCGCCGACATCGAGCAGCTGTACCGCGACGGCATCGACCGCCCCAAGCTCGTCCACTGGTTCGCCGGATACGAGCTGGTCTCCACCTACCTCGCACCGCACCCGGGCTCCCGCTGGGCCAAGGGCCCCGACGCCCTCGACCTGACGCAGCCGCCGCGGAAACTCGTCGATGAGGTGCTTCCTGACGAGTTTCCGCTGAGCATGTTCTATGAGGCACTTTCCAAGAAGCTGAAAAGCGTGATCGCCTCCACCCGGGGCATCACGGCGGAGAGCGCCGAGCGGGTCGCCGCGTGAGCGACCGCGTGCACGGTGAACCAGCGCACATTGCTCAGGAGGCGAAGACCATGGGGAACGGGGCTCTCAGCGGTGCGGTGATCGCGGTGGCCGGCGCGGGCGGACCCGCGGGGCGCGCGACGCTTCTCAGGCTCGCCGAGGCGGGCGCGACCGTCGTCGGCGCGGACAACGACCCCGAGCGGCTGGCGGAGGCCGTGGACGCGGCCCGCTACAGCGCCGGCGGCGCCACGGTCACCGGGGAGACGGTCGACCTGCTCGACCTGGACTCGACCCGCGACTGGGCCGTCCATACCGAGAAGGAGTTCGGCCGGGTCGACGGCGTGGTGCACCTCGTCGGCGGCTGGCGCGGCAGCGAGACCTTCGCCAAAACCAACCTGCACGACTGGGACCTGCTCGAGCTGTTGCTGATCCGCACCGTGCAGCACACCTCCCTCGCCTTCCACGAGGCGTTGCAGCGCAGTGACCGGGGCCGGTACGTCCTGATCAGCGCCGCGGGTGCCAGCAAGCCCACCGCGGGCAACGCCGCGTACTCCGCCGCCAAGGCCGCCGCCGAGGCGTGGACGCTCGCGCTCGCCGACTACTTCCGCAAGGCGGGGATCTCCGCGGGCGCGGACGGGCCGACCTCCGCCGCTGCGATCCTGGTGGTGAAGGCGTTGGTGCACGACGCGATGCGTGCCGAGCGCCCCAACGCGAAGTTCGCGGGCTTCACCGATGTGAAGGACCTGGCCGAGGAGATCGTCGGGGTCTGGGAGAAGCCCGCCGCAGAAGTGAACGGAAAGCGTCTGTGGCTGACCGAGAAGCCGTGATACGAGAAGCCGTGAACCCACCGAGGACCGACGCCCGGCGCCACCACGACCCGGACGTCCGCGGCTTCGCCAGCGACAACTACGCCGGGGCCCACCCGGAGGTGCTCACCGCCCTGGCCCTGGCCAACGGCGGGCACCAGGTCGCCTACGGCGAGGACGACTACACAGAGAACCTCCAGCGCATCGTCCGCAGCCACTTCGGCGCCACGGCGGAGGCCTTCCCGGTCTTCAACGGCACGGGCGCCAACGTCGTCGCGCTCCAGGCGGTCACCGACCGCTGGGGCGCGGTGATCTGCGCCGAGAGCGCGCACATCAACGTCGACGAGGGCGGCGCCCCCGAGCGCATGGGCGGCCTCAAGCTGCTCACCGTGCCCACGCCGGACGGCAAGCTCACCCCCGAGCTGATCGACAGGCAGGCGTACGGCTGGGAGGACGAACACCGCGCGATGCCGCAGGTCGTCTCGATCACCCAGAGCACGGAACTGGGCACCCTGTACACGCCCGACGAGATCCGGGCGATCTGCGACCACGCCCACGCCCGCGGCATGAGGGTTCACCTGGACGGCTCCCGCATCGCCAACGCGGCGGCCTCGCTGGACGTCCCGATGCGGACGTTCACCAACGCGGTGGGCGTCGACATCCTCTCCCTGGGCGGCACGAAGAACGGCGCCCTGTTCGGCGAAGCGGTCGTCGTCATCAACCAGGACGCCGTCAGCCACATGAAGCATCTGCGCAAGCTGTCCATGCAGCTCGCCTCCAAGATGCGCTTCGTGTCGGTGCAGTTGGAGGCCCTGCTCGCCAGGGACCTGTGGCTGCGCAACGCCCGCCACGCCAACGACATGGCCCAGCGGCTCGCCGAGGGCGTACGGGCCGTGCACGGCGTCGAGATCCTTCATCCGGTGCAGGCCAATGGGATCTTCGCCAAGCTGCCGCACGAGGTGAGCGTGCGCCTGCAGGAGCGGTTCCGGTTCTACTTCTGGGACGAGGCCGAGGGTGTCGTGCGCTGGATGTGCGCCTTCGACACGACGGAGGAGGACGTGGACGCGTTCGTGGCGGCGCTGAAGGAGGAGATGGCACGCTAGCCGAGAACGGTCGAGCTGTGCATAGATATGCGATCACCTGAAAAGTCATTGACTGACGGGTGATCGCATTCCTATGCTCTGCGGGCATGGAGCTGATCCAGAACACCCCCGACCTGTCCGCCTATCTGGCCGCCGACGAGGTCATCGACCATGACCATCCGCTCGTACGGGACACGGCCGCGCGGCTCGCCCGGGAGGCGGAGGACTCGTATGCCTATGCGCGGCTGGCATTCGAGTTCGTGCGTGACACCATCCCGCACTCCGCCGACAGCGGCGACCTCCGCGTCACCTGGCGGGCCTCCGACGTGCTGGAGCAGCGCACCGGCATCTGCTACGCCAAGGCCCACGCGCTGGCCGCCCTGCTGCGGGCCGAGGACATCCCGACGGCCCTGTGCTACCAGAGGTTCGAAGAGGTGCACGGCCTGGTCGCCGTGCGCTTCAACGGCGCCTGGCATCGACAGGATCCGCGCGGCAACAAGCCCGGCGTGGACGCCCAGTTCTCCCTGGACGGCGAGCGGCTGGCCTTCACGCCCGACCCTCGGTCCAATGAGATGGACTACCCGGTCCTGTACGCTGAACCTCATCCGGTCGTCCTCAACGTACTCAAGGCCGCCCCCGACCGGCCGTACCTCTGGAAGACGCTCCCCACCGCACTCTGAGGCAGGCGATGACCCTCTCCTTGACCGTGTCCGACGAGGTGCGCCTCCTCGCGCCCGGCTTCACCCACCTCGCGATCGAGGCGCACGGCCTGGTCAACGGGCCCAGCACCGACGCGAGTTCCGCCCTCCTCGACGACGCGGCCCGCCGGCTCGCCGTACGCCTGGACGGGCGCGCCCCGCACGAGGACGCGCACATGGTGGCGTGGCGCGAGGTCTACACGGCGTTCGGGTCGAAGCCCTCGCGGACGCGCAACTCGGCGGAGGCGCTGGCGAGGAGGGCTCTGTCGGAGGGCGGGCTGCCCCGCATCAACCTGCTCGTTGACCTCTACAACGCGATCAGCGTCGCCCACCTGACTCCGGTGGGTGGCGAGGACGTCGACCGCATCGAGGGAGGTATGCACCTCGTGCGGGCCACCGGGGACGAGGACTTCGTGACCGCCGCCGGCGGCGAGCAGATCGTCGAACACCCCGACGCGGGCGAGGTGGTCTGGCGCGACGAGACGGGTGTGACCTGCCGCCGCTGGAACTGGCGCCAGGGTCCGCGCACCAGGCTCACCGAGGACACCGTCTCCGGAATCTTCCTGCTGGAGAGCCTGGCACCCATGCCGGTCGCCGACGTCGAGGCGGCGGCGGCCGAACTCGCCGAGCTGTTGCAGAAGTTCAGCCCGGGAGCCCGGATCGTGATCGGGTCCCCGGCGTCCTGATCCGGCTCGGCGGAGCGTGCGGGCTCAGCGCGCCTCGGCCTCGCGGACCTGCTCCGGAGTCGGGGCGGTGCCGCCGAGGTGGGCCGGCATCCACCAGGTGTCGTCCGCGTCCTTGGGCCGCACCGGGTAGGCGCGCTGGGCCGCCTCCAGCAGCTCGTTCACCCGCTCGCGCACCTGCCGGGTGATCGCGCCCGCGTACTTGTCGCGGGAGGCCTCGATCGTTTCGCCGACGCGGATGGTGATGGGCGTGTGGCTGCGCTTGAAGTTGCGCGGGTGGCCCTTGGTCCACAGCCGCTGCGTGCCCCACAGCGCCACCGGGATCAGCGGCACGCCCGCCTCCTGGGCCATGCGCGCGGCGCCCGACTTGAAGCTCTTCAGGGTGAAGGACTGCGAGATCGTCGCCTCCGGGAAGACGCCTACGATCTCGCCCGACCTGAGCGAGTCCAGCGCGTGGGCGTACGCCGTCTCGCCCTGGTTGCGGTCCACCGGGATGTGCTTCATTCCACGCATCAGCGGGCCGGAGACCTTGTGGCGGAAGACGGAATCCTTCGCCATGAAGCGCACGAGACGCTTCTGGGGGAGTGCCGCGAGTCCGCTGAAGATGAAGTCCAGATAGCTGATGTGGTTGCTCACCAGCACGGCACCGCCCGAGCGCGGGATGTTCTCCGAACCCTTGCAGTCGATCTTGAGGTCCCACGCCTTGAACAACGCCTGGGCGAGACCGACGACGGGACGGTAGACAAGCTCTGCCATGGACGGGGTGGACCCTTCCTTGCTCTGCCCGGAAAACAGGACTCCCGGCGGGAAAGCTACGCAGCCGTAGGTTTACGGCATCTCGCAGATCGTGCCCCAAGAACGCGCGAGGAGCCAGCCTTCGCGCCCGTCAACGGAGAGATTCTCGTCACGTCTTTCACCCAGTGATCCACCTCGGGGTTTTGCGACCCCATTACTCCCCCCGTCTACTCCGCCCGTACGGTCGCCCGACGCACCAACAGGTACATCTCGCACCCCAGGCAGTACCCGAACGCGGCGTTCAGGAAGGCCGCGGCGAGCGCGGCCCCCGTGGCGGCGAGTCCCAGCCACTCGGCCCCCAGCGTGTAGCCGGCGAGGCCCACGGCCGCGAAGACCAGCCCCACCGCCTGGGCGAACCGCGGCGGCTCGGGCGCCTCGAACTCGGTGGGCGGCCCCAGCCTGGCCCGTACGGCCACGCGGAACAGCCGGCCGTACGGCGAACGGCCCACTCCGCCCGCGGCGCCCAGCGCGAACGCCAGCGTCTGCCAGGCCAGCAGCCAGGCGCTCCCCGTGACGAGCACGACCGCCAGCACGACGGTCGTCACGGCCGCCCCGAAGCGCGGCCCTCTTGCATCGATGTCCATGGGAACCAAGCATTCCGCAACGGACGGGTTTCCGGGCGGCGGGAATCTTTGCAGTCTCGTGAATGCTGGTGCAGACGATGACCGGACTGGTGGTGTGCGTGGCGGTGCTCGCGGTGGCGAGCGCCTACGGAGTGCTGCATCGGCGGCGGAGCGGGAGGATACGGGTGCGCGGGCGCGACGACGGAAAACGGCTCGGCGCGGCGGAACTGGGCGGCCCGCTCGGTGAGCGCGCCACCCTCGTCCAGTTCTCCAGCGCCTTCTGCGCTCCGTGCCGGGCGACCCGACGGGTCCTCGGCGAGGTGGCCGGCATGGTCCCGGGCGTGACCCACGTCGAGATCGACGCCGAGGAGCGGCTGGAGCTCGTCCGGGAACTCGACATCCTCAAGACCCCGACCGTGCTGGTCCTGGACGCCGACGGCCGGGTGGTCCGACGTGCCGTCGGACAGCCGCGCAAGGCCGACGTGATCGCCGCACTGGGTGAGGCGGTCTGAGGGCAGGCGACCGGGGTGAGGCATCTCCCATCGGCGGGGTGAGGCATCTCCCACATGACGGGACGTACTTGACTGTGTGCACCACCTATCGTCAGCCTGACCGTATGCCTTCGGAACTCCTTCTCCACGGGCGGGTGCACGTCGACCTGGTCCGCACCGCGAGCGCGCGCTGTCCGGGCTGTTGAGCAGCCAAGGACGCCCACGCCACTCCTCGCAGAAGGACAGCTCCATGACGGCCACGCCCGACCTCGACACCGCCCGGCTCGCCTCGCCCGAGCTGCTGCGTTCCGTCTTCCGGCGGCACGCGGCGGGAGTCGCCGTGATCACCGCCCGCGGCGACGCCGGCCCCGTCGGATTCACCGCCACCTCCCTCACCTCGGTCTCCGCCGAGCCCCCGCTGCTGTCCTTCGGCATCGGCACCGGTGCCTCCAGCTGGCCCGCGGTGGCCGAGACCGACCACGTGGGGGTGCACATACTCGGCGAGCACCAGCAGGACCTGGCCGCCACGTTCGCCCGCAGCGGCGCCGACCGCTTCGGCGCGGCGACCGCCTGGCGCGAGGGTCCCGAGGGCGTGCCCGTCCTCGACGACGTCCAGGCCTGGCTGCTGTGCCGGATCGCGGCCCGGGTCCCCGCCGGCGACCACCGCCTGGTGCTGGCCGAGGTCGTCCTCGGCGACTCCACGGGCCCGGGCCGCCCGCTGCTCTACCACCAGGGGCGGTTCCGTGGTCTGCGCGACTGACCGGCTCGACCCCTCTTCTGCGCAGCCGTCGAGTTCCGATTACGCTGCGTTGCAAAGGTCACAGTTCAAAGCGCTTGCTTAGCGGGAACGAACTAGGTGTACTGACGAGTAATATTTCGGTCGGAGCGCGGGTCGCCCCGACCGGGATCGGCCGCTTGAGGCGCCTATGCTGCCTGCAAGAGGCAGCCGAAAAATGACGATGCAGTAGGAGAGCCGGCGTGAGCTTGAGGATCGTTGTCACTGTGAAGTACGTGCCCGACGCCACTGGCGACCGGCACTTCGCCGATGACCTGACCGTCGACCGGGACGACGTCGAC
>NZ_JAGMUK010000045.1 GCF_019049245.1 Streptomyces sp. AC555_RSS877
GATGGGTAGGGGAGCGTCGTCTGCCGGGTGAAGCAGCCGCGTAAGCGAGTTGTGGACGGTTGACGAGTGAGAATGCAGGCATGAGTAGCGATACACACGTGAGAAACGTGTGCGCCGATTGACTAAGGGTTCCTGGGTCAAGCTGATCTGCCCAGGGTAAGTCGGGACCTAAGGCGAGGCCGACAGGCGTAGTCGATGGATAACCGGTTGATATTCCGGTACCCGCTGTGAAGCGTCAAACATTGAATCAGGCGATGCTAAGTCCGTGAAGCCGTTCCGGACCCTTCGGGGAAAGGAAAGTGGTGGAGCCGACGGACCAGACTTGTAGTAGGTGAGTGATGGGGTGACGCAGGAAGGTAGTCCATCCCGGGCGGTGGTTGTCCCGGGGTAAGGGTGTAGGCCGAGTGGTAGGTAAATCCGCCGCTCATTGAGGCTGAGACCTGATGCCGAGCCGATTGTGGTGAAGTGGATGATCCTATGCTGTCGAGAAAAGCCTCTAGCGAGTTTCATGGCGGCCCGTACCCTAAACCGACTCAGGTGGTCAGGTAGAGAATACCGAGGCGTTCGGGTGAACTATGGTTAAGGAACTCGGCAAAATGCCCCCGTAACTTCGGGAGAAGGGGGGCCATCACCGGTGATCCGTTTTACACGGTGAGCTGGGGGTGGCCGCAGAGACCAGCGAGAAGCGACTGTTTACTAAAAACACAGGTCCGTGCGAAGCCGTAAGGCGATGTATACGGACTGACGCCTGCCCGGTGCTGGAACGTTAAGGGGACCGGTTAGTCCGACTTCGGTCGGGCGAAGCTGAGAACTTAAGCGCCAGTAAACGGCGGTGGTAACTATAACCATCCTAAGGTAGCGAAATTCCTTGTCGGGTAAGTTCCGACCTGCACGAATGGCGTAACGACTTCTCGACTGTCTCAACCATAGGCCCGGTGAAATTGCACTACGAGTAAAGATGCTCGTTTCGCGCAGCAGGACGGAAAGACCCCGGGACCTTTACTACAGTTTGATATTGGTGTTCGGTTCGGCTTGTGTAGGATAGCTGGGAGACTGTGAAGCTTGGACGCCAGTTCAGGTGGAGTCGTCGTTGAAATACCAGTCTGGTCGTGCTGGATGTCTAACCTGGGTCCGTGATCCGGATCAGGGACAGTGTCTGATGGGTAGTTTAACTGGGGCGGTTGCCTCCTAAAGAGTAACGGAGGCGCCCAAAGGTTCCCTCAGCCTGGTTGGCAATCAGGTGTTGAGTGTAAGTGCACAAGGGAGCTTGACTGTGAGACCGACGGGTCGAGCAGGGACGAAAGTCGGGACTAGTGATCCGGCGGTGGCTTGTGGAAGCGCCGTCGCTCAACGGATAAAAGGTACCCCGGGGATAACAGGCTGATCTTCCCCAAGAGTCCATATCGACGGGATGGTTTGGCACCTCGATGTCGGCTCGTCGCATCCTGGGGCTGGAGTCGGTCCCAAGGGTTGGGCTGTTCGCCCATTAAAGCGGTACGCGAGCTGGGTTTAGAACGTCGTGAGACAGTTCGGTCCCTATCCGCTGCGCGCGCAGGAATATTGAGAAGGGCTGTCCCTAGTACGAGAGGACCGGGACGGACGAACCTCTGGTGTGCCAGTTGTCCTGCCAAGGGCATGGCTGGTTGGCTACGTTCGGGAGGGATAACCGCTGAAAGCATCTAAGCGGGAAGCCTGCTTCGAGATGAGTATTCCCACCCCCTTGAGGGGTTAAGGCTCCCAGTAGACGACTGGGTTGATAGGCCGGATATGGAAGCACGGTAACGTGTGGAGTTGACCGGTACTAATAGGCCGAGGGCTTGTCCTCAGTTGCTCGCGTCCACTGTGTT
>NZ_JAGMUK010000003.1 GCF_019049245.1 Streptomyces sp. AC555_RSS877
GCGCTGGCCTGCTACGCGGTGGGTTTCTGGGCACTGGCCCGAATCTGAGTCGCCCTCGGTCGTACCGAGCCCTCACCACCCGCGCTGCTGGGCACCGGGCCCTTCACCAGCCGGGCCGCGCCGTCTCACCCGGGCTGCGCCCTGCCGCCGCCACGCCCCGCCGACCCCGCTCCAACCGGGCACCTCACCAGGCCCCGGCTCGCCCCCGCCTACGCCCCAGCCCCGTCCACACCCCAAGCACCATCAACACCGCGGTCCCGGCGGCGATCCCCGCCACCGCAACCACCTTCATCACGGTGTCCCCACCGGTCGCAGCGGTCTCCCCTGCCTCTGAGGCCGCTGTCTCCCGCTCCTGGGCCGTGGCCTGGAAGACGTCCCGCGGCTGGGAGGACCCCGAGTACGCCGGGCCGGCCTCCGCCGTGTGTGTGACCCGCAGTCGCAGGGTCACGTCGAAGGGGCCGTCGCCGACGCCGTCGGCCATTTGTGCCGCGAGATGGACGACCAGGTAGTACGCACCGGCGAACCGCATGCCGCCGACGTGGTCGGAGGCCGCGAAGCGGTTGGCGTACGCGACCGGTGGCAGTGGTCTGAGCGCCGCCGACTTCTGACTGCCGTCGTAGCCGACCCCGTCGTCGTCGACGTGGCCGCGCACGGGGTTGTAGAGGGACAGCGTCAGCGCGCTGGGCACGAAGTCGGCGTCGCCGCTCACGCTGCCCAGTTCGGCGGTGGCGTAGAGCTGCTGGCCCCAGTCCACGGGCACCGCGTAGAAGAGCGTCTGGCCGGGTCGGACGTCGTCCAGCCAGACGCCCTGCGCCACGGACGTCGCCGCGCCGAAGCCCGCACCGCCCTTTCGGCGCTCTGGTTCGCCGACGGGGGGCGCGGGCGAGGCGGAGTCCCAGACTTCGGGCGCGCTCGTCGCACCGGCCTGCTCGAGTCGCGGTTCCAGCACGGGAGCGAGCTCCAGGCCCCACTTCTCCAGGGAGAACACGGAGGAACCCGTCGCCCTCTGGACGCGTTCGACGAGCACGTAGTAGGTGCCGGCCTCCTTGCACACGGATCCGCGGCGCGAGGCCTCGCGCTCGCCCAGCGCCGTGAGGGGGTGGGCACTGCGGCCGGCACCGATGCCGGCGGTGTCGACGGAGCAGGTGTGGCTGTCGGCGTCCTGGACCGTCACCTTGACGCCGTCGCCGGCGGAGACCTCCGTACCCGGGGGAGGGACGGCCGTTACGGAGACGTACGCGTTCGACGTGGCGTCGAGTTCGAGACGGTAGAACTGCTCACCGGTGGCCGGGAGGGAGCTGCGGTACGTCGTACCGGGTTCCAGGCGTTCGGCGTCCGCGGTGCTCGTTTCGCCCGAGACCGACCGGGCGTCCTCGTCGAAGGCGTACGAGCCCGGTGCCCCGGCCGCCCACGCGGCCGGACCGCTCAGCGCCACCGCGACTCCCAGCAGCGCGCCCGCGGCGGCCGCCCGCACGACGGCTCCACGACCGCGCCGTGTCGCCGCCCGCCACCACGCCGTTCGCCGCCCCATGACGCGCCACCCCTCGTCGAACACCGGACCAGGACCGGGGCCCATCCTGCCCCGCCGCGCGGCGCGCCATCCGCGCAATCCGTACGAGCGTCCGAAACACCCGACTCGCAACACAAAACCCCGACCGCGAGGCGGCCGGGGTCTGTTCAGATTCGCTTGTCGGTACTCAGGAACCCGTGGGCACGGAGTCAGTCGCCTCCGTCCACAGATCCTGCTCGGCGCGATCCGCCTGGATCTGGCGGTACACGAGGAGCCCGCCGATGGCGGCCAGTGCGACCAGGAGAAGCTTCTTCACCGCGCGACCTCGTCTTTCGTTGACGTAGGGGACTTCTGGCGCCCGACTATACACACCGACCGAGACCGATCGGTGACCTACGTCGGGCCCTCAACTCCCGTCCCGGACACCGCAATAGAAGCGGAGCCGGGCGCTCCGATCAGAGGGTGATCACACCCTCACGAAGGGTGATTTCGCCCCGCCTTCTCCCGTATTCCATCATTTTCGACCCCCTTGCACCCATTCGAGTGGTGTTCATCGGAACATCGCCGCGCCACGAGCGTCGGTCCACCACTTCACGGCCCCCATACACATCATGAGGAAAGTACGCAAATCGCCCAACCCGAAAGTGAGGGGCCATGGCCCGGAACAACAAGGTCATGAAGCTGTGGACCGCCATCGTCACCGCCTTCCTGGCGCTGTGCACGACGCTCGGCCTGATCACGACGACCGCCGCCGCGGCCGTACCGCAGACCGAGAAGACCCGCAACAGCACCGCGCCCACGACAACGACGACACCGGCGACGCCCCTCTGGTCCTGGTCCTGGTCCTGCACCAGTGCCCTGCCCCCCACGATGAAACAGCGCATCCACGCCGAGGCCCACGGCAAGACCCCCAGCTGCCGCCACCGTCCGTCGACGGACACGGAAGCGGACGAGAGTGCGGAGTCGAGCACCGAGAGCGGCCCGGACGCGGCCCCGGCAGCCCCTCTCCGACGCTGACCGCACACCACAACCCGGCACACTGACGTAACGGCGAACTTGCGTACGCCCCAAGAACACACCGAGCCCCGACCGCCCCGCGGTCGGGGCTCGACTGCTGGCGCCGGCCGGACCCACCCTGGCCGCCGCAACAGCTTTCTCCTTTCACGCCGGCCCTGAGGCCCGCACTGGTGGGGCCAACCAGTGTCAGCCGGTGGTGTCAGCCGTCGCATGCGTCCCGACAAGGGTTACTTCGCCGCTCTACACCACCCGTCCTACTCCTCCGGTTCCCACGCGCGGAGCAGGTCAAGCAACCCTGCGTCTCCGTCGATCTGCAGTGAGTCCGCCGGGATACGGTCGTACACGAAGAGGACCAGCTCACTGGCCGTGCCGCGGACGGAGACGCCAGCCTGGTTCGGGCCTTCGTCGGCAGCGGCGACAGGCGTCGTGCCGGGCGCGGGGATACGGGTGGAGCGTGCGCCGTCGCCGTCGACCGTCAGGCGCCAGGAATGGCCCTCGGTGGCGTGGAAGTCGAAGGCAGTGGGCCTGTGCGGCCAGGCACTCGTCGTTGCGACGCAGGTGAAGAGGAACTCCTCGACACCGTCGAGTGCCACCTCATCCGGCAGCGGCTGCGGGGCACCCACAGTGACCTGGGCGTCGTAGGTGTGCACCGTGATCTGCTGGAGTTGGTGCCGGGCGACGGCGCCACAGGTCTGCGGCGACTGCGACGCACCCCACCACGTCCAGCAACCGCGATCCGGGCCGGCCTCCCGCAGTGCGTCCAGCAGCTCCTGCGTCGACGCGGCCAACCAGGCCGGCACGGCCTCGCGCTCCCGAGGCGCAGCCGGGGCGCCCTCTGGGACGGACTTGGCCGGAGCGGCAGGCCCTGCGGCTACGGTGGCGGCCCAGGAGCGGCGCCCCTCGCCCAGGTGCTGCACCAGATCGAACAGCGTCCACTCCGGGCAGGTCGGCACCTGCACGTCGAGGCTGGGCGCGGAGGCTACCGCGGCGCGGAAGGCGGTCGACCGTTCGTCGATCAGTCGCAACAGAGCCGGGAACGCAAGTGTCGTTGTCACATGGACTCCCTATCACCGCGTTCCGCCATCGGACAGCGATTTTCACAGCCGCCGCGGCGAGCGCGCGGCACGAGCCGGGCTGGTGAAGTGGGCCGGCGTCCGCCGCATCACGGTCCGGCTCGCCCGGCACACCTGTGGGACCGCCAGCCTTCCTGAAGGTGCACCCCAAGGTCGCTCAGGCGATCTACCGGCACAGTCAGATCAGCATGACCATGGACGTCTACCCGCACGTGGTCGGCGACAGTGAGCGCGAAGCGGTGGGCATGCTCGCCAAGCTTCTGGAAGATCCGCTCATCGGCTGATGTCAGCCGTAGATGTCAAGAACCCCCAGCCGTTGAGACTGGGGGTTCTTTTCGCTGGTGGGGCTAACAGGATTTGAACCTGTGGCCTCATCCTTATCAGGGATGCGCTCTAACCAACTGAGCTATAGCCCCGCCGCGCTCTGCGGAGTGTGTCCCGCGCGCTGACCCCTGAAGATTAGCGCACGACGCGGGCAGTCCCAAAATCGGTATCCGGTGACCGTCAGCAGGCGTCGGACGGCTTACTCACTCGTCCTCCGCCAGCGTCAGCTCGACGCCACCGACGAAGCCCGCGGAGAGGTTGTAGATGAACGCGCCGAGGGTCGCGAGGGCGGTCGCCAGGACGACGTCGATCACCGCGATGATCGCCGTGAACGTCAGGACGTTCGGGAGCGACAGGAACGACTGGAGGTCGAAGCCGTTCGACTCGTTCGAGCCGGTGGCCTCCGAAATCGTGCCGCCGACCGTCGAGAAGACGCCCATCGCGTCCATGACCATCCACAGCACGGCTGCCGCGACGATCGTGCAGATGCCCAGCGCGATGGAGAGCAGGAAGCTGACCTTCATCACGGACCATGGGTCGGCCTTCGACACCCGCAGGCGTGCCTTGCGGGTACGGGGCGTGGTGCGCGCGCCGGTGCGGGGGCGGCGTACGGCACTCGCCGGGCCCGCCTGCGAGGCGTAGGCCTGCGGCGGGTGGTACGGCCCGGCGGGCTGCTGCGGCTGCCGCTCCCCGGGCAGCGGGGAGGTCGCCTCGGGCGGCGCCGGCTGGGCCGACGGCTGCGGCTGAGGCTGGGCGCCCGGAGCGGCCGTGGCCTGGCCCGCGCCGGTGGCGGGCCGCTGGGCCTGCGGACCTCGGGTGTCCGTCACAGTTCCCCCCTGGGATCCATGCGTGTCGGGCGAGGGCGACCCGGTCCCGGGGGACTTGATCGCCTGCAGGTTGGTCGTGTGCGGATCTGTCGCGTGCGGGTCTGTCGTGCCCGCGCCCGTCATGTGCGAGTCTGTTGCATTCGCGGCGGAGCCACGGCCGCCGCCGTCCGTTTCCTTGCCGGCAGAATTACCGGCTGAGGTACCGACCGAACCGGCGCCCGTGGCTCCGCTCACGATGACTCACTCCTCGCCTACTCGGAGGAGGGCGCCTCGCCCTCGTCCGTGCCGATGATCGCGGCAACCTCGGCGGTCTCGTCGACGGCCACGTCGCCGTCGACTTCCTCCGCCTCGCGCCCCGCCTCGGCGTTACGTGCGATACCGACCACGGCATCGCGCTTGCCCAGGTTGATCAGTTGGACGCCCATGGTGTCACGGCCCGTCTCCCTGACTCCGCTGACTCGCGTACGAATCACGCCGCCCGACAGCGTGATGGCGAGGATCTCGTCGGTCTCCTCGACCACCAGCGCACCGACGAGCGATCCACGATCCTCGACGATCTTGGCGGCCTTGATGCCGAGGCCGCCGCGACCCTGGACGCGGTACTCGTCGACGGCGGTCCGCTTCGCGTACCCACCGTCTGTAGCAGTGAACACGAACGTACCGGGTCGAACAACATTCATCGAGAGCAGCTCGTCGCCCTCGCGGAAGCTCATGCCCTTGACGCCCGAGGTGGCACGCCCCATGGGACGCAGTGCGTCGTCCGTGGCCGTGAACCTGATCGACTGGGCCTTCTTGCTGATCAGAAGCAGATCATCTTCGGCCGAAACAAGTTCGGCTCCGATCAGTTCGTCGTCCGAACCGGCCTCCGTCTCACGGAGGTTGATCGCGATGACACCACCGGAGCGCGGCGAATCGTAATCCTTCAGAGGCGTCTTCTTGACCAGGCCGCCCTTCGTGGCCAGCACCAGGTAGGGCGCCACCTCGTAGGTGCGGATCGCGAGGATCTCGGCGATCGCCTCGTCCGGCTGGAAGGCCAGCAGGTTGGCCACGTGCTGTCCACGCGCGTCACGCCCGGCGTCGGGAAGCTCGTACGCCTTCGCCCGGTAGACCCGGCCCTTGTTGGTGAAGAACAGCAGCCAGTGATGCGTGGTGGACACGAAGAAGTGGTCGACGATGTCGTCTTCCTTGAGCTTCGCGCCGCGGACGCCCTTGCCGCCGCGCTTCTGGGCGCGGTAGTCCACGGTCTTGGTGCGCTTGACGTAGCCGCCGCGGGTGACCGTGACGACGATGTCCTCCTCGGCGATCAGGTCCTCCATGGACATGTCGCCGTCGTAGGGCACCAGCATGGTCTTGCGGTCGTCGCCGAACTTCTCGACGATCGCGGCGAGTTCCGCGCTGACGATGCCGCGCTGGCGGACCGGGGAGGCGAGGATCGCGTTGTACTCGGTGATCTTCGCCAGGAGTTCGTCGTGCTCCTGGATGATCTTCTGGCGCTCCAGGGCCGCCAGTCGCCGCAGCTGCATCTCCAGGATGGCGTTCGCCTGGATCTCGTCGATCTCCAGGAGCTCCATCAGGCCCGTGCGCGCGATCTCGACGGTGTCACTGCGCCGGATCAGCGCGATGACCTCGTCGATGGCGTCCAGCGCCTTCAGCAGACCACGCAGGATGTGCGCCCGCTCCTCGGCCTTGCGCAGCCGGAACTTCGTCCGCCGGACGATGACCTCGATCTGGTGCGTCACCCAGTGACGGATGAACGCGTCCAGCGAGAGCGTGCGCGGCACACCGTCGACCAGGGCCAGCATGTTGGCGCTGAAGTTCGACTGCAGCTCGGTGTGCTTGTAGAGGTTGTTCAGTACGACCTTGGCGACCGCGTCCCTCTTCAGGACGATGACCAGACGCTGGCCCGTACGGGACGACGTCTCGTCGCGGACGTCCGCGATGCCGCCGACCTTGCCGTCCTTCACCAGGTCGGCGATCTTCTGCGCGAGGTTGTCGGGGTTGACCTGGAACGGCAGCTCCGTGATCACCAGGCACTGGCGGTTCTGGATCTCCTCGACCTCGACGACCGCGCGCATGGTGATCGAGCCGCGGCCCGTGCGGTAGGCCTCCTCGATGCCCTTGCGGCCCACCACCAGGGCGCCGGTCGGGAAGTCGGGACCCTTGATGCGCTCGATCAGGGCGTCGAGCAGTTCCTCGTGCGTGGCCTCCGGGTTCTCCAGGCACCACTGGGCGCCGGCCGCGACCTCCCGCAGGTTGTGCGGCGGGATGTTGGTCGCCATGCCGACCGCGATACCGGCCGAGCCGTTGATCAGCAGGTTCGGGAAGCGAGCCGGCAGGACGGTCGGCTCCTGGGAGCGGCCGTCGTAGTTGTCCGTGAAGTCGACGGTCTCCTCGTCGATGTCACGGACCATCTCCATCGACAGCGGCGCCAGCTTGCACTCGGTGTACCGCATGGCGGCCGCGGGGTCGTTGCCCGGAGACCCGAAGTTGCCGTTGGAGTCCACCAGCGGCATCCGCATCGACCACGGCTGCGCCAGGCGGACCAGCGCGTCGTAGATCGAGGAGTCGCCGTGCGGGTGGTAGTTGCCCATGACGTCGCCGACGACACGGGCGCACTTGTAGAAGCCCTTCTCGGGCCGGTAGCCGCCGTCGTACATGGCGTACAGGACGCGGCGGTGGACGGGCTTGAGACCGTCCCGGACGTCGGGCAGCGCACGCGAGACGATGACGGACATCGCGTAGTCGAGGTACGAGCGCTGCATCTCCGTCTCGAGCCCGACGGGCTCGACACGCTGGGCGATCTCGCCGCCCGCTTCGGGGATGAGGGGGGTGTTCTCGTCGGCCATTGCTGGTGAAGATCCTTCCTGGTGCGGTCAGCTGAGACCGACTCAGATGTCGAGGAAGCGGACGTCCTTGGCGTTGCGCTGGATGAACTGGCGGCGCGCCTCCACGTCCTCGCCCATGAGGACCGAGAACAGGTCGTCGGCCTGGGCGGCGTCGTCGAGGGTGACCTGGCCGAGGACGCGGTGCTCCTGGTCCATCGTCGTGATGCGCAGCTCCTCGGCGTTCATCTCTCCGAGACCCTTGAAGCGCTGCACCGAGTCGTCCCTGATGCGCTTGCCGTTCTGGCGGCCGAGTTCGATCAGGGCGTCGCGCTCGCGGTCGGAGTACGCGTACTCGAAGTCGTCCTTGCCCCACTTGATCTTGTAGAGCGGGGGACGCGACAGGAACACGTGCCCGGCCTCGACCAGCGGCCGCATGAAGCGGAACAGGAAGGTCAGCAGCAGGGTGTTGATGTGCTGGCCGTCGACGTCGGCGTCCGCCATCAGGATGATCTTGTGATAGCGCAGCTTCTCGATGTCGAAGTCCTCGTGGACTCCGGTACCGAAGGCCGAGATCAGCGCCTGGATCTCCTGGTTCTGCAGGATCTTGTCGATCCTGGCCTTCTCCACGTTCAGGATCTTGCCGCGGATCGGGAGGATCGCCTGGTACTCCGGGTTTCGGCCGGACTTGGCCGAGCCGCCGGCGGAGTCACCCTCGACGATGAAGATCTCGCACTTGACGGGGTCGTTCGACTGGCAGTCGGAGAGCTTGCCAGGCAGGGAGGCCGTCTCGAGGAGGCCCTTGCGCCGCGTGAGGTCCCGGGCCTTGCGGGCCGCCACGCGCGCGGTGGCCGCCTGGATGCCCTTGCGGACGATGTCCGCCGCCTCGTTCGGGTTGCGGTCCAGCCAGTCGTTCAGGTGCTCGTAGACCGCCTTCTGAACGAAGGTCTTGGCCTCCGTGTTGCCCAGCTTGGTCTTGGTCTGGCCCTCGAACTGCGGCTCGCTGAGCTTCACCGAGATGATCGCCGTCAGACCCTCGCGGATGTCGTCACCCGTGAGGTTGTCGTCCTTCTCGCGCAGCAGCTTCTTGTCGCGCGCGTACTTGTTGATCAGGTTGGTGAGCGCCGCACGGAAGCCCTCTTCGTGCGTACCGCCCTCGTGCGTGTGGATGATGTTCGCGAAGGAGTAGACGCCCTCGGTGTAACCGCTGTTCCACTGCATGGCGACTTCGAGGGACAGGCTCTTGTCCTTGTCCTCGGCCTCGAGGTCGATCACCGTCGGGTGTACCGCCTCTCCCTTGCGGGAGTTGAGGTACTTCACGAAGTCGACGATGCCGCCCTCGTAGTGGTACGTGACGGTCTTGACGTCGGCGGTCTCGTCCGCGCCGGCCTCGTCCGCCCCGGAGGTGGCCTTCGCCGACTCGCGCTCATCGGTGAGCTTGATCGTCAGGCCCTTGTTGAGGAACGCCATCTCCTGGAAGCGCCGCGAGAGCGTCTCGAAGGAGTACTCCGTGGTCTCGAAGATGTCGCTGTCGGCCCAGAAGGTGACCGCCGTGCCGGTCTCCGTGGTGGCCTCGTGCTTGACGAGCGGCGCCGTGGGGACGCCCATCTTGTAGTCCTGCGTGTGGCGGTACCCGTCGGTCTTGACCTCGACGGCGACCTTCGACGACAGCGCGTTCACGACGGAGACGCCCACGCCGTGCAGACCACCGGAGACCGCGTAGCCGCCGCCGCCGAACTTGCCGCCCGCGTGCAGCACGGTCAGCACGACCTCGAGGGCAGGCTTGCCCTCGGAGGCGACGATGCCCACCGGGATGCCACGGCCGTTGTCGACGACCCGGACGCCGCCGTCGGCGAGGATCGTCACGTCGATGGTGTCCGCGTGGCCGGCCAGCGCCTCGTCGACCGAGTTGTCTACGACCTCGTACACGAGGTGGTGAAGTCCACGCTCACCTGTCGAGCCGATGTACATACCGGGTCGCTTGCGGACCGCGTCCAGGCCCTCGAGGACGGTGATGGCGCTGGCGTCGTACGCCGTGGCCACTGCTGAGGCCTCGGCTACGGCCGGGGCCTCGGTGGACAGGATGTTCTCGTTGGGGTTGCCGGAATCGGCCACGAAGCGCCCTTTCTGGCACAGCACGAGCCGGGCTCGTCGGCGGGTTGCCGGAGCGGCTGCGGCATGTTGCGTTGGTAAGCCTTGATCAGCGTTGCTCAGCTTTTCCCGGACGGTCCCCACGTTTGGGGCGGGATTAGCTTCCAGTCTACCGGTAGCGCCGACAGTGATGGGGGTTTGCCGGTACCTGAGTCCGCATGTGCCGCCCTCAACCGGCGTCTGCCGGGTCCCCATATACGGAACGGGGCTCAAAGAGGCTCACGCAGGCACTCAGCGCTTCGGACTGTCAACCCGTGGCTACTTGGGAGTCACGTCGGGATTCGCCACGGCGTGCAGTGACGCGAAGCGATCACGCGGGACCTGCGGTTGTGAAGTCCATCACTCTCGGACACGGCCGCTCGCCGAGGGCCGCGGTCGGTCACCCACGGGTGCGCCCGTCACCCGTAGGTGTCGCCCGGTCCCGTGCTGCCGGGGGCGCGCAGCGGGCCGTAGCGGCGCGGCGGGCCGCCAGGACCCTGCACCTTGATCAGCTTCACCGCGCCCTGGCCCAGGTCCTCGTTCAGCCGCGCGACCAGCTGCGGGGCGAGCAGACGCAGGTTCGTCGCCCACGCCGTGGAGTCGCAGCGGACGACCAGGACCCGCTCGTCCTCGTCGTACTTCTCCGGCTCGCAGTGTTTGGCCAGGTCCTCGCCGACGATCTGCGGCCAGCGGCCCATCACCCCGCCCACCGCGGCCGGCGCCTCCCAGCCGCGCTCGGTGATCAGCCGGTTGATCGCTGCGCCCAGCGCCATGGGGTCACGTCCATCGGCGTGCGCGCCGGAGCGCAGACCGCCGCGACGCGCCTGCTTCTTCTGCTGCACCGCGTCCCCACGCGCTCGTGCCTGTTCCTTCGCCGCGCGCAACGCCACGCGCGCGAGGTCGACGCCGGAGGGTTCGGGCTGCTTGCCGGGGACCGGCCCGTCTTCGGTGCTCATGCGCGCTCCACCGTCCCGTCCGACACGGTGTACCGCGTCCCCGTCAGTACATGCGGTACGTCGTCGTCGACCGCCGCCGTCACCAGGACCTGCTCGCCCGGAGCGACCAGTTCGGCCAGGCGCTCGCGGCGACGAGTGTCCAACTCGGCGAACACGTCGTCGAGGACGAGCACGGGCTCGTTGCCCTCCGCCCTGAGGAGGTCGTACGACGCCAGCCGCAACGCCAACGCGTACGACCACGACTCGCCGTGCGAGGCGTACCCCTTCGCGGGCAACTGGCCGAGCTTGAGCAGCAGTTCGTCCCGGTGCGGCCCCACGAGGGTCACCCCTCGCTCGATCTCCTGCTTGCGCGCCTCGGCCAGCGCGGCCATGAGCTGCTCGTAGAGGTCCTCGCGCGTGTGCGCCTCACCCGGCGCGGACGGCTTGTACTCCAGCGCGACGGGGCCGCCGCCGGGGGCCAGCTGCTCGTACGCCTTGTCGGCGAGCGGCTGGATCGCCGCGACCAGGTCGAGGCGCTGGGCGAGCAGCTCGGCACCCACGCGCGCGAGATGCTGGTCCCAGACGTCGAGCGTGGACAGGTCCATGGAACGGCCGCCGTGCCGGCGGGCGAGCGCGGCCGACTTCAGCAGCGTGTTGCGCTGCTTGAGGACGCGTTCGTAGTCGGAACGAACGCCGGCCATGCGCGGCGAGCGTGCCGTGATCAGCTCGTCGAGGAACCGGCGCCGCTCACCGGGATCGCCCTTGACCAGCGCCAGGTCCTCGGGCGCGAACAGCACAGTCCGTACGATCCCCAGTACGTCACGCGGTCTGACCTGCGAGGACCTGTTGATGCGGGCCCGGTTGGCCCGGCCGGGGTTCAGTTCCAGCTCGACCAGCTGCTGCCGCTCGCCCTGCTTGACCTGGGCCCGGATCACCGCGCGGTCGGCGCCCATGCGGACCAGGGGGGCGTCCGAGGAGACGCGGTGGCTGCCGAGGGTGGCGAGGTAGCCGATGGCCTCGACCAGGTTCGTCTTGCCCTGCCCGTTCGGACCGACGAAGGCGGTGACGCCCGGGTCGAGCGGGACCTCGACCCGGGCGTACGAGCGGAAGTCGGCCAGCGACAGATGCGTGACGTGCATGGTCGTGCGTGACCTCCCCCGGCTCGTGGACTGCAACTTCTGGACCGCAGCTCGTGGACTACAGCCCGTGGACTGCAGCTGTGGACTGCTGTGCAGCCCTGTGGATTACTTCTTCTCGACCGCGTGGCCGCCGAACTGGTTCCGCAGCGCGGCGATCATCTTCATCTGCGGCGAGTCCTCCTGGCGCGACGCGAACCGCGCGAAGAGGGAGGCCGTGATCGCGGGCAGCGGCACGGCGTTGTCGATGGCGGCTTCCACAGTCCAGCGTCCCTCGCCCGAGTCCTGGGCAAAACCCCTCAGCCTGTCCAGGTGCTCGTCCTCGTCGAGAGCGTTCACCGCGAGGTCGAGGAGCCAGGAGCGGATCACCGTGCCCTGCTGCCAGGAGCGGAAGACCTCCCGGACGTCGGTCACGGAGTCGACCTTCTCCAGGAGTTCCCAGCCCTCGGCATAGGCCTGCATCATCGCGTACTCGATGCCGTTGTGGACCATCTTCGCGAAGTGGCCCGCACCGACCTTGCCGGCGTGCACCGAGCCCAGGTCGCCCTCCGGCTTGAGGGCGTCGAAGACGGGCCGCACCTTGGCGACGTGCTCCGCGTCGCCGCCGTACATCAGCGCGTAGCCGTTCTCCAGGCCCCAGACACCGCCGGAGACACCGCAGTCGACAAAACCGATGCCCTTGGCGGCCAGCTCCTCCGCGTGCTTCTCGTCGTCCGTCCAGCGGGAGTTCCCGCCGTCCACGACGACGTCGCCTGGCTCCAGCAGCTCCGCGAGCTCGTCGACGGTCGACTGGGTCGCGGCACCGGCCGGGACCATCACCCAGACCACCCGCGGGCCCTTGAGCTTGCCCACGAGCTCGGCGAGGCTGTGGACATCGGCGACGTCCGGGTTGCGGTCGTATCCGATGACGGTGTGGCCTGCGCGGCGAATCCGCTCGCGCATGTTGCCGCCCATCTTGCCGAGGCCGACGAGACCGAGCTCCATCAGTTGTTCCTTAGGTTTGCGACGTGACGTGACGGCACTTCCGTACCGCGGCACTTTCGTACCTGCGTCCGAGCCTAAACCCGGACGCTCGCGCACATCTGTGGGCATACGCGCTCATACGCATACCCCGACCTGCGGGTTCTCTGACGGGCCCGGTCAGCCGCTGAGGCGCACCGGCATGATCAGGTACTTGTAGGCCTCGTCCGCCTCGGCGTCCAGGGCCGGCTTGCCGCTGAGCAGCGCCGGCTTCGTGGACGTCGTGAAGGACAGCTGGGCCACGGGGGAGTCGATGGCGCTCAGGCCGTCCAGCAGGAAGGTCGGGTTGAAGGCGATCGACACGTCGTCGCCCTCCAGCTGTGCGTCGACCCGCTCCACAGCCTGTGCGTCGTCGCTCGAACCGGCCTCCAGGATGAGCACGCCCTGCTCGAAGCTGAGCCGCACCGGGGTGTTGCGCTCGGCAACCAGGGCCACACGCTTGACGGCCTCCACGAAGGGGGCGGTCTCGATCACGGCGACGCTGTTGAACTCGGTCGGGAACAGCGAGCGGTACTTCGGGAGGTCGCCCTCCAGCAGACGCGTGGTCGTGCGACGGCCCGCGCCCTCGAAACCGATCAGGCCCTCGCCGGAGCCTCCGCCGGACAGCGCCAGGATCACGCTGTCGCCGCCTGTGAGGGCCTTGGCGGTGTCCAGGAGCGTCTTGGCGGGCACCAGGGCGACCGCCGACGCCTCCGGGTTCTCCGGCTTCCACAGGAACTCGCGGACCGCGAAGCGGTAGCGGTCGGTGGACGCCAGCGTGACCGTGTCGCCCTCGATCTCGATGCGGACACCGGTGAGGACGGGCAGCGTGTCGTCACGGCCGGCGGCGATGGCGACCTGGGCGGCGGCCGCGGCGAAGACCTCGCCGGGGACGGTGCCCGTGGCGTTCGGCATCTGCGGCAGCGCCGGGTACTCCTCCACAGGCAGTGTGTGGAGTGTGAACCGGGAGGAGCCGCAGACCACCGTGGCCCGTACACCGTCTGTGGAAATCTCCACCGGCCGGTTGGGGAGAGCGCGGCAGATGTCGGCGAGGAGGCGGCCGGAGACCAGCACCGTGCCCTCCTCCTCGACCTCCGTGTCCACGGACACCCGCGCCGAGACCTCGTAGTCGAAGCTGGACAGGCTCAGCTGGCCGTTCTCGGCCTTCAGCAGAAGGCCGGCGAGGACAGGCGCCGGCGGACGGGCCGGGAGGCTGCGTGCCGCCCAGGCCACTGCCTCCGCGAGTACGTCGCGTTCCACCCGGATCTTCACTGTTGCCGCCTCCTGCTGTTGCCGGCGCTTCTCGGCCTGCCTGGCTTCGTCGTCTGTCTCGGTGTCGTCGGTCCCTGTGACGGGAAGGACACCGGGGAACAGTCTGACGCACGGCACTGACAGTAGGTGCCTCTCGGGGTCAAGTCGTGACGAGGGGCAGTCGAGGGCCGGACAGCGAGTTGTGCACAGGACCCACTTCGAAACGGATTCCCAGCTCTCTCTAGTTGGGAGTAGTAGTAGGGCCTGTGGATACCGTGGATAACCCCGTTTTCCCAGCTCAGGGCACGAATTTTGTCCACTGGCCCTGTGGGTGACGGCGGTGGACAACCGGGCTCTTCTGTGGAGAACGGAAAGTTCTGCACACTCCATGCACAGCCTCGGGCTACTTCTCCCCAGCACCGTCCCCAGCTTTACCCACGTTTCCCACAGCCCAACCCGGCACCTTCGTGTGACGCCTTTCACTCGACACGGTGACGAGGCGCGTCACGTTGCCGAACAGTGGACAGCGGTGTGGAGAAGCCGGGGATCGCTGGGGACAACCGGCCTCGGCCTGTGGGCAGCCGGTGGACAACTCGATGCACAGGCTGTGGATCATTTCTCTGTCCACAGCCTGTGGAGATCTTTCGTCCACCAATCCACAGCCACCTGACCAGCTCTGATGGTCTTTCACCAGAGTCCCCTGTGGACACGATCTGGACAACTTCCCAGTCCCCAGGATGTGGAAGGAAGAAAGTCGCCGAATCTGTGGAGAGAGGCCGTAACGCGGGAGGTAATCGAACAGCAGATCTCGCTTCGGACGCGGCTCAGACTCCGATCCGACCCGGCTCAGACCTCGATCGGACCGGCCCAGGCGCCGATAGGACCGGCTCAGGGCCCTATCGGACCGGCTCAGGACCCCTGAAAACGGCTGAGGGCGCCCTCGGGACCACGTCCCGGGGCGCCCTCAGCGGCGTACGAGCGGCTGTGTCAGCCGTTCTTGATGCGGTTCGTCAGCTCGGTGACCTGGTTGTAGATGGAGCGGCGTTCGGCCATCAGATTGCGGATCTTGCGGTCCGCGTGCATGACCGTCGTGTGGTCGCGGCCGCCGAACAGTGCGCCGATCTTCGGCAGGGAGAGGTCCGTCAGCTCGCGGCACAGGTACATGGCGATCTGCCGGGCGGTCACCAGCGCGCGCCCGCGCGAGGTGCCGCACAGGTCCTCGACCGTGAGGCCGAAGTAGTCGGCGGTCGCGCCCATGATGGCCGTGGAGGTGATCTCGGGGGCCGAGTCCTCGCCGCCGGGGATGAGGTCCTTGAGGACGATCTCCGTGAGGCCCAGGTCCACGGGCTGCCGGTTGAGCGACGCGAACGCCGTCACCCGGATCAGCGCGCCCTCCAGCTCGCGGATGTTGCGCGAGATCCGGGAGGCGATGAACTCCAGTACCTCCGGCGGGGCGTTGAGCTGCTCCTGGACCGCCTTCTTGCGCAGGATCGCGATGCGCGTCTCCAGCTCGGGCGGCTGGACGTCGGTGATCAGGCCCCACTCGAAACGGTTCCTCAGCCGGTCCTCCAGGGTCACCAGCTGCTTGGGCGGCCGGTCGCTGGAGAGCACGATCTGCTTGTTCGCGTTGTGGAGCGTGTTGAAGGTGTGGAAGAACTCCTCCTGTGTCGACTCCTTGTCCGCCAGGAACTGGATGTCGTCGACGAGCAGGATGTCCATCTCGCGGTAGCGCTTGCGGAAGCTGTCGCCCTTGCCATCGCGGATGGAGTTGATGAACTCGTTGGTGAACTCCTCCGAGCTCACGTAACGGACGCGCGTGCCCGGGTAGAGGCTGCGCGCGTAGTGCCCGATCGCGTGCAGAAGATGCGTTTTGCCGAGCCCGGACTCCCCGTAGATGAAGAGGGGGTTGTACGCCTTCGCGGGCGCCTCGGCGACGGCCACCGCGGCCGCGTGCGCGAAGCGGTTGGAGGCGCCGATGACGAACGTGTCGAAGAGGTACTTCGGGTTCAGTCGTGCGGTCGGCTCACCCGGACCGGTCGCCGGCGCGGGCTGTGCGGCCAGCGGGCCGGGGGCACCGGTGGTGGGCAGACGCGAACCGACGGGGCCGCCACGGTGCACGTGCCCGGAGCCGGAACCCGGCTCGGGCCGTTCGCGGCGGGCGTCGCGCTGGTCCTCGTCGGCGCGGTGGCGACCGTAGTCCGGTCGCTGGTCGTAGTTGGAGCGCTGGCTGTCGTAGGGCGGGCGCTCCATGGACTGCGGGCGGTAGTCCTGGGAGTACGAGTCCTGGGAAGGAGCCCCGTACGAGTCCTGTGACGGCGGGCCGTAGTTGTCCTGGGACGGCGAGGCGTACGGGTCGCGCTCAGGAAAGCCGAGTCGCTGCTGCTGCCAGCTGTACTCGTCCTGCGGCGGGCGCGGCCAGGCGCCGGGCTCGGGGCGCTGGTACTCCGACGGGTACGCGGGGCGAGCGGTCGGGAGCTGGTCCGGCCGGGAACTGTGGTCGCCCTGGGGGCCATGCTGGTCGGAGCGGCCCGGCCTTGGGTCGTCGGCACGGTGGCGGCCGTAGCTCTCGTACTGGCCGGAGGGGAGCTCGGTCTCCTCGTAGCGCTGGGACCGGGGCGGAGGGCTCGGCGGGGGTTCGCCGGCGGAGTCGTCGACGGTGATCGCGATGCGGATCGGACGCCCGCACTCGCGGCTCAGCGTTTCACTGACGACAGGGGCGAGGCGGCCTTCGAGCACGCCCTTCGCAAATTCGTTCGGTACGGCGAGCAGGGCGGTGTCCGCCACGAGCGCGAGCGGCTGGCAGCGTCGGATCCAGTGTTCGTCCTTGCCTTCGACCCCCTGCCCGCGCCCTTCACCGAGGAGCTGCTCCAGTACTCGTGGCCACACTGCGGCAAGATCGGCAGGTACGTCAGCCACAGGGCACGCTCTCTCACGGGTCCCACGAACGTGTGGTTCGGGACGGATCGGGATTCAAATGGGGTGGGGCAGTTACAAGGGAACGAATCGGAGTCCAGTCACGGTAGTCAGGGCGACGGCTGCGGTTCAAGTTGTTGTCCCCAGGCTGTGGATAGTGTCTCCTGGTGACCGCTGGTTTGACCGGATGGCGCAGCCGCGCGTACCGTAACGAGGTCGAGTTGTCGATGGCTGCTGCCGCCTGCCTCCGATGGGCACAGATCATTTGGGTGATCGGTCAGCGGTGCACTCGGGCGTGACGCGAGCTACTCGTGGGCGCACGGTGACAGCCAGGACGGCACCCCGAAAACCCCGATTGATTTCTGGAGCCCCCGAGTGAGCAAGCGCACCTTCCAGCCGAACAACCGTCGCCGCGCCAAGACCCACGGCTTCCGCCTGCGGATGCGTACCCGTGCCGGCCGCGCGATTCTCGCGAACCGCCGTGGCAAGGGTCGCGCCAGCCTGTCCGCCTGATTCCGGTCAGGTCATGACATCGTGCTGCCCACCGAGAACCGGCTGAGGCGGCGCGAGGACTTCGCGACCGCGGTACGACGAGGGCGTCGGGCAGGACGCCCGACTCTCGTCGTCCACCTTCGTAGCGGTGCCACGAACCCGCACGCGCCTGGGGAGAGCGCTCCCCCGACGCGTGCGGGTTTCGTCGTGAGCAAGGCCGTGGGCGGTGCGGTGGTGCGCAACAAGGTGAAGCGCAGGCTTCGCCATCTGATGCGCGATCGAGTCGCCTCCTTGCCCCCCGGTAGCCTGGTAGTCGTACGAGCGTTGCCCGGTTCGGGTGACGCCGATCATGCACAACTGGCCCAAGACCTGGATGCCGCCCTGGAGCGGCTGCTGGGAGGGGGCGCGCGATGAAGTACCCGCTGCTGGCGCTGATCAAGCTGTACCAGTGGACGATCAGCCCCCTGCTCGGGCCGGTGTGCAAGTACTACCCGTCGTGCTCCCACTACGGGTACCAGGCCATCGACCGGCATGGTGCGATCAAGGGCACGGGACTCACGGCCTGGCGCATCCTGCGGTGCAATCCGTGGTCGCTGGGCGGTGTGGACCATGTCCCGCCGCGCAAGCGTCCGCGGTGGCACGAAATGCTGCGTGGCGCCTGGCGTACACGCAGGGGCGGGCCCTCCTCCGCCGAACCGGCCACCTCGGGGCAGGCTCCTATGAGCCCGGCCGCAGAGACCCCGTCCCATGCCCAAGGAGCATGATTAGTGGACACGATTGCCAGCTTCTTCAGCTTCATCACGACACCTGTCTCCTGGGTCATCGTCCAGTTCCACACGGTGTACGGCGCCCTCTTCGGCGATGACACCGGGTGGGCCTGGGGCCTGTCCATCGTGTCTCTGGTGATCCTGATCCGTATCTGCCTGATCCCGCTCTTCGTGAAGCAGATCAAGGCGACCCGGGCCATGCAGACACTGCAGCCCGAGATGAAGAAGATCCAGGAGCGCTACAAGAACGACAAGCAGCGTCAGTCCGAAGAGATGATGAAGCTGTACAAGGAGACGGGCACCAACCCGCTCTCCTCGTGCCTTCCCATCCTGGCGCAGTCGCCGTTCTTCTTCGCCCTGTACCACGTGCTCAACAGCATCGCGAACAACGACACCATCGGCTCCATCAACCAGGGCCTGCTGGACAGCGCGCAGAAGGCGCACATCTTCGGTGCTCCGCTGGCCGCGAAGTTCACCGACAGCGGCTCGGACGTCGCCGCCCTCGACGCCTCGCTGACCACCGTGCGCATCGTGACCGCGGTCATGATCGTCATGATGTCGGCCTCGCAGTTCTACACGCAGCGCCAGCTGATGACGAAGAACGTCGACACCACCGTGAAGACGCCGTTCATGCAGCAGCAGAAGATGCTGATGTACGTCTTCCCCGTCATGTTCGCCGTTTTCGGCATCAACTTCCCGGTCGGTGTTCTCGTCTACTGGCTGACCACCAACGTGTGGACCATGGGCCAGCAGATGTACGTCATCCGCAACAACCCGACCCCGGGTTCCACGGCGCAGGCCGCGTACCTGGAGCGCCTGTACAAGCACGTCACGCACCACGGCAAGACGCGCGGCCGTGGCGAGAAGGCCATCGTCAAGGCCATCGTGGCCAAGGGCCGCGACCGCAACGAGTTCGAGCGCAAGTTCATCAACGGTCTGAACAAGGCGGGCCTCGCGGCCCAGGCCGACGGCACCGTGGTGAAGGGCGAGACTCAGGTCGTGTCCCAGACCGAGGACGGTACGCCCACGAGCGCCGCCGCTCCTAAGCGTCAGCAGCCCAAGCGGCAGAGCAAGTCCCAGCGCCAGTCCGGTAGTGCCAAGGTGGCCGGCGAGGGCCCGTCGCTGATCAAGTCCGACGAGCCGGAGGACGCCAAGCCCGCCGCGGCCAAGAAGCCCGGTGGTTCCCGCAGCAAGGCCCAGTCAGGACAGCGCAAGGGCCCGCAGCGGCCCAAGTCCCCGTCCAAGAAGTAAGAAGGAGTCCATCCCGTGACGGAAGGCACCACCTCCGCCGCTGCCGAGGGTGCAGACACCCTTACCCGCCTGGAGCAGGAGGGTGAGATCGCGGCGGACTACCTCGAGGGTCTGCTCGACATCGCCGATCTCGACGGCGACATCGACATGGACGTCGAGGCCGACCGCGCCGCTGTATCGATCATCAGTGACGCGAGCGGCCGCGACCTGCAGAAGCTGGTCGGCCGCGACGGCGAGGTGCTGGAAGCCCTGCAGGAGCTCACGCGCCTTGCCGTGCACCGGGAGACCGGGGACCGCAGCCGACTGATGCTGGACATCGCGGGCTACCGCGCCAAGAAGCGCGAGGAGCTCTCCGAGCTGGGTGCCAAGGCCGCGGCCGAGGTCAGGAGCTCGGGTGAGCCGGTGAAGCTGAAGCCGATGACGCCGTTCGAGCGGAAGGTCGTGCACGACGCGATCAAGACCGCCGGCCTGCGCAGCGAGTCAGAGGGCGAGGAGCCGCAGCGCTTCGTCGTCGTGCTTCCCGCCTGATCGGTCCGTACGTTCCTCCGGCCCCGTCTGTTGCGCAGACGGGGCCGGACTTTGTCAGCCTGATAGTTCTGGTGGTTCTGGCGTCGGCGCCCGGTGCGCCCACGCGGTACGGAAGGACGGTCCCCCGTGACGGAGGCAGCGGAGCTTCCCCCCGCGCCCGAGCGTGCCCGCGAGGTGTTCGGTGATCGCTTCGCCGACGCCGTGCGATACGCGGAGCTGCTCGCGGAGGCGGGCGTGCAGCGCGGCCTGATCGGTCCGCGCGAGGTGCCTCGCCTGTGGGAGCGGCACCTGCTGAACTGCGCGGTGCTCTCCGAGGTTGTCCCCGAAGGGGTGACGGTGTGCGATGTCGGCTCGGGCGCCGGCCTGCCCGGTATCCCTCTGGCGCTCGTCCGGGAGGACCTGAAGATCACGCTGCTGGAGCCCCTGCTCCGCCGCACGACCTTCCTGACCGAGGTCGTGGAGATGCTGGGCCTGGACCATGTGACCGTCGTTCGTGGGCGGGCCGAGGAGGTCATGGGAAAGCTCACACCCGTACACGTGGTGACGGCACGCGCTGTGGCCCCGCTAGACCGGCTGGCGACCTGGGGCATTCCCCTGCTGCGTCCCTACGGGGAGATGCTCGCACTCAAGGGCGACACGGCGGAGGAAGAGCTCAAGAGCGCATCCACGGCACTGAGCAAGCTCGGTGCCGTGGAGACGTCCATCCTGCACGTCGGTGAAGGCGTCGTGGATCCCCTGTCCACCGTCGTACGGGTCGAGGTCGGCGAGAGCCCGGGCGGTGTGCGTTTCGCGGCGAAGCGGGCGAAGGCAGCCCGGACGGGGCGAACGCGTCGACGTCGTTGATCCGGGCGGAGCAGGCTCCCCCTGTTTCGCGTCATTGATCCGTTGTGATGACCAGCGACACGTATTGAGGCTGTCAAAAGTACGCACGTCGGAGTGTCGTGCGCATCCCGCGAGGGGTGCTCGGCATCGTGTTTCACGTGAAACGTCGCTCACTGCTGCATGGGATCATCAGTCGTGGCCGTTCTGTGACTCCGCGTGACCGCAGGCCCTTCGCGGGGGGCACAGAGTTGTCCACAGGTGTGGATTCATCCACAGAAGACCGGCCCTCGCTGGTTCACGACCCCGAAGACATGGGAGGCTCTGTGCATTGCGAGCCTGAAGTCGAGGAGAGTGAATCCTTGCGGTCCGACGCCAACATTGCGGGACCGATGACCGATCCGGTCCCCGGTCCCCGTACCGAGTCGATGGGGGAGGATGTTTCACGTGAAACACCGCCCCCGATGGACGACACCCCGATCGGTCGTGCTGCCCAACTGGCGGTAGAGGCTCTGGGCCGCGCCGGCGAGGGTCTGCCGCGTCCCGAGGAAACCCGGGTCATGGTGGTCGCCAACCAGAAGGGCGGAGTGGGCAAGACGACGACGACCGTCAATCTTGCCGCTTCGCTGGCGCTGCATGGCAACCGTGTCCTGGTGGTCGACCTCGACCCGCAGGGCAACGCGTCCACAGCGCTGGGGATCGACCACCACGCCGACGTGCCTTCCATCTACGACGTGCTGGTCGACAGCAGGCCTCTCTCCGAGGTCGTCCAGCCGGTCCCCGACGTCGAGGGTCTCTTCTGCGCCCCCGCCACGATCGATCTCGCCGGTGCGGAGATCGAGCTGGTGTCCCTGGTGGCGCGGGAGAGCCGACTGCAGCGGGCGATCCAGGCCTACGAGCAGCCGCTGGACTACATCCTTATCGATTGCCCGCCCTCGCTCGGCCTGCTGACGGTCAACGCGCTGGTCGCCGGCCAGGAGGTCCTCATCCCGATCCAGTGCGAGTACTACGCGCTGGAGGGCTTGGGGCAGTTGCTGCGCAACGTCGATCTGGTGCGGGGACACCTCAACCGCGACCTGCATGTATCGACGATCCTGCTCACCATGTACGACGGCCGGACACGTCTCGCGTCCCAGGTCGCGGACGAGGTGCGCAGTCACTTCGGTGACGAGGTGCTGCGGACGAGCATTCCCCGCTCGGTCCGCATCTCCGAGGCACCGAGCTACGGACAGACGGTACTGACCTACGATCCAGGATCGAGTGGTGCCCTGTCCTATCTAGAGGCGGCACGAGAAATCGCGCTGAAGGGTGTCGGCGTCTCCTACGACGCGACACACGCGCACATCGGCGCACAGAGCGACCTGAACATGGTGGAGGGGATCCAGTGAGCGAGCGACGGAGGGGTTTGGGTCGTGGTCTCGGCGCATTGATCCCTGCTGCCCCGACGGAGAGGACGGTGGCTCCGGCCGCAACGGGAGGCGGCTCTTCGACGTCCCCGGCGGCTGTACCGGTGCTGACCACCGACCGTGGGGTGGCCGCGGCGAAAGTGGCCATGCTGCCGCCTGTTTCACATGAAACCGAGGACCCTTCGACGAACGGTGCCCTGGAGGCGCCTGAGCCGCCCATCGGAGTCCACTTCGCGGAGCTCCCCCTCGATTCCATCAAGCCGAACCCGCGGCAGCCGCGTGAGGTCTTCGACGAGGACGCCCTGCAGGAGCTCGTCACCTCCATCAAGGAGGTCGGTCTCCTCCAGCCCGTCGTCGTACGGCAGCTCGGCCCGGCGCGCTACGAGCTCATCATGGGCGAGCGGCGTTGGCGGGCCTGCCGCGAGGCGGGACTTGAGGCGATCCCGGCGATCGTCCGGGCCACGGACGACGAGAAGCTCCTCCTGGACGCCCTCCTGGAGAACCTGCACCGTGCCCAGCTGAACCCACTGGAAGAGGCAGCCGCCTACGACCAGCTGCTCAAGGATTTCAACTGCACGCACGACCAGCTGGCGGACCGCATCGGTCGTTCCCGCCCCCAGGTCTCCAACACCCTGCGCCTGCTCAAGCTCTCGCCGGCGGTCCAGCGCCGGGTGGCCGCCGGAGTCCTCTCGGCCGGTCACGCGAGGGCGCTGCTCTCCGTCGACGACTCGGAGGAGCAGGACCGGCTGGCCCACCGGATCGTGGCCGAGGGCCTATCTGTGCGAGCCGTGGAGGAGATCGTGACGCTGATGGGGTCTCGGCCCCAGACGGCTCAGCGCTCCAAGGGCCCGCGGGCCGGTACCCGGCTCTCACCGGCCTTGACCGACCTTGCGACGCGCCTCTCGGACCGCTTCGAGACGCGGGTGAAGGTCGACCTGGGCCAGAAGAAGGGCAAGATCACCGTCGAGTTCGCGTCGATGGAGGACCTTGAGCGGATCCTCAGCAGCCTCGCTCCCGGAGAGGGACCGGTTCTGCAGAAGAGCCTTGTGGACGACGACTCCGAGGAGTCGGAGGACTGAGTGTCCGGCTGGGCGAGTGATCCCGCTCGGCCGCCGGGGCGGGCTGTGTCCGGTGAGTACTGGACAGAGCCCGCTCTTTGCTTTCAGGCGGTGTCGGTGGAATCTCATCGTGGATACGATGCGTTCGGGTATGGCGCATCCACCCGGCAGCACCTCTGAGGGGAGAGGCAGGGGCCATGCGAACGGTGAGCCGCACCGGATTGGTGAGCGCGGGCCTGGGGCTGGGCGCAGTCGGCGGCTTCGTCGGCAGCCTGCTCAGGGAACGAAGCGCTCTGACGGCCGCCCGCGACGCGGCGGGCGAAGGAAGCGAGGAACAGCCTTCATGGGGCGTCGGCTCGTACCGCTCACGCTGGACAACCTTCAGGACCTTCCCCAGCGCTGTCGCACGTGTGTCTTCTGGGAGTTGGACCCAGTCAGCGGTGAAGCCGCGGTAAAAGCCGGAACACCCGCCCTGGAGAAGGAAGCCTGGATCTCCGCCGTCCTGCTGGACTGGGGATCCTGCGGCAGGGTCGTGTACGTCGACGACGTGCCGGTGGGCTTCGTGCTCTACGCTCCCCCGGCCTATGTGCCCCGCTCGACGGCATTCCCGACGAGCCCCGTCTCACCCGACTCCGTGCAGCTGATGACCGCCTTCATCATGCCGGGCTATCAGGGGCAGGGGCTGGGCCGGGTGATGGTGCAGACGGTCGCCAAGGATCTGCTGCGGCGGGGCTTCAAGGCGATCGAGGCCTTCGGAGACGCCCGCTGGAAGGAACCGGCCTGCCTGCTGCCCGCCGACCATCTCCTCGCGGTGGGCTTCAAGACGGTCCGGCCTCATCCCACGTACCCGCGGCTGAGGCTGGAGCTGCGCTCCACGCTCTCCTGGAAGGAGGACGTGGAGATGGCACTGGACCGACTCCTCGGGGCTGTACAGAAGGAACCGGTGCTCCGGCCGCTCTAGACAGACGAATGGGCCGACCCCTGGAGGTCGGCCCATTCGTGTTTCACGTGAAACGTCACTCGGAGATGAAGTCCTCAAGGTCGCGGACGATCGCGGCCTTCGGCTTCGCACCGACGATGGTCTTGGCGACCTCGCCACCCTGGTACACGTTCAGGGTCGGGATGGACATGACGCCATACTTGGCGGCCGTACCCGGGTTCTCGTCGATGTTCAGCTTGACGACCTCGATCTTGTCGCCGTACTCGGCGGCGATCGCCTCGAGGGACGGCGCGATCTGGCGGCACGGGCCGCACCAAGCGGCCCAGAAGTCCACCAGAACGGGCTTGTCGCTTTTGAGGACGTCCTGCTCAAAGGAATCGTCGGTCACATGCTTGAGGGTGCCGGCCACGGCGGGCTCCTTAACTGGTTGGTGCGGTGGGGCGGATGGGGGTCAGACGGAGGTCTTCTCGGGCTCGGCCTTCTCCTCGTCCGCGAGGCCGGCGAGGAAACGCTCGGCGTCGAGGGCGGCGGAGCAGCCAGTGCCGGCCGCGGTGATCGCCTGGCGGTAGGTGTGGTCGACCACGTCACCGGCGCCGAAGACACCGGTGAGGTTCGTTCGCGTGGAGGGCGCGTCCACCTTCAGGTAGCCCTCCTCGTCCAGCTCCAGCTGGCCCTTGAACAGCTCGGTGCGCGGGTCGTGGCCGATGGCGATGAACAGGCCGGTGACCGCTAGGTCCGAGAGCTCGCCGGTCTTGAGGTTGCGCAGCTTCACGCCCGCGAGCTTCTGCTCGCCCTGGACCTCGGTGACCTCGCTGTCCCACACGAACTTGATCTTCGGGTCGGCGAAGGCACGCTCCTGCATCGCCTTGGAGGCGCGCAGGGTGTCGCGGCGGTGGACGATCGTCACGGACCTGGCGAAGCGGGAGAGGAAGGTGGCCTCCTCCATCGCGGTGTCGCCGCCGCCGATCACGGCGATGTCCTGGTCCTTGAAGAAGAATCCGTCGCAAGTGGCGCACCAGGAGACACCGCGGCCGGAGAGGGCGTCCTCGTTCGGTAGGCCGAGCTTGCGGTGCTGCGAGCCGGTGGTGACGATGACGGCCTTCGCCTGGTGGACGGTGCCCGCGGTGTCGGTGACGGTCTTGATCTCACCGGACAGGTCGACGGAGACGACATCGTCAGGGATGAGCTCGGCACCGAAGCGCTCGGCCTGGCCGCGCATGTTGTCCATGAGTTCGGGGCCCATGATGCCGTCCTGGAAGCCCGGGAAGTTCTCCACCTCGGTGGTGGTCATCAGTGCACCACCCGCGGTGACGGCGCCCTCGAACACCAGCGGCTTCAGCGACGCGCGCGCGGTGTAGAGCGCCGCCGTGTAGCCGGCGGGCCCGGAGCCGATGATGATCACGTTTCGGACGTCGCTCACGGCTTGATTCCTCGTCTCTGGACTGCGTCGTATGTCCGGGGGAGTTCCTCTCGGAACTCTCACCCCACCCAACGGATCCTAAGGGGCGCGCATTCCCGCTGTGTCCGGGCACACGAGGATGCGACACCGTACGGGATACCACGCGGCACGGGGACGAAGCGTGCGCGGTCAGGAATCGGTGTAGGACTGCTTCAGCAGGACCTTGGCCGTGGCGGACGACGACGGTTGTCCCACGCAGGTCGCATCCATGAGGTAGGCGGTGAAGCGGGTGCCGTCGGGAGTGTCGGGCAGCACGACGAGGAGGGTGTCCGTCCCCTTGTAGATCCCCTTCTCGGTCGCGAGCGCTGTGTCGCTGCGGCCGATGCCCTTTTGGATGCAGGCAGGAACCACGGGGTCCTTGAAGACCCTGGGCGAGTTGTTGGGGAGGGATTCCGCGCCCAGGCTGTGCGGAGCTTGGGATCCACTGCCGGTGCCCTGGCTCCGGGCAAGGAGATCGGAGACCTGCTTCTCCAGCTGGGCCTCGGAGAAGGTGTCCGCGGACGTGGACTTAGCCGCAGGATTTGAGGGCTGGCCGTCGTTCATCGAGGACAGCAGCACCGACCCGAAGCCGAGGGCCGCTGCGGTGAACACGGCGCCGAGGACGACAGCGCGGCGTCGACCGCTCCGCCTGGGCTCCTTGCGGCCCGGTCCGGTGGTCGAGGATCGAGCACGGCCCGCGGGCCGGTCCGCCGATGTTTCACGTGAAACATGCGCACTGTCGTCCGAGGGGGATACGGATGCGGGCGACGCATCGGACACGGAGTCGGCGCTGACGGGTGCGGGCGCGTCCACAGCATCGGGTGCGGTGGCCTGCAGCAGGGCCTCCGCGGCGAGGGCGGCATCGATACGGCCGGCGACATCGGCGGGCATACGCGGGGGACCCGGCAGGCTTCCCAGCAGTCCCCGGATCTCCTGCAGTGAGGCGTGGACGTCCGCGCAGAGTTCGCATTCGTCCAGATGCTGTCGTACGTCCTGGGTTCGGGACGGCGGGAGCAGGCCTTCGGTGAGGTCGGAGATCTCCGCGACGTCCGGGTGCCCGGCTGTATCTGTCGTGGATGTCACGCCCGCCCACCTCCGCCCTTCACTGCAGCTGAATCGCTTGGTCCTGTGTCCGGCGGTCCCGCTCGGCGCGGTCCCGCTGCGGGTGGGACGGATGTCCCCTGCGTCCGGTTCCGCCCCGTGCCCGCTTCTCTGTCGGCACTGGTGTTTTCCGGCCGCAGATGCTTGAGCAGGGGCAGGAGTCTGGCTCGGCCGCGGGCACAGCGGCTCTTCACCGTCCCGGTCGGCACATCGAGCATGCGAGCGGCCTCGGCGACCGGATAGCCCTGCATGTCCACCAGGACGAGCGCGGCCCGCTGGTCGGGGGGAAGGGTGCCTAGTGCTTCCAGGAGCTGACGGTGGAGGTCGTTGCGCTCCGCGGGTGCCGAGGCGGACTCGTGCGGCTCCAGCAGTTGTTCGAGGCGCTCGGTGTCGTCGACCGGCGAGGTCTTCCGGGAGGCGGCCTTGCGGGCGCGGTCCAGGCAGGCGTTCACGGTGATCCGGTGCAGCCACGTCGTGACGGCCGACTGGCCCCGGAAGGTGTGGGCGGCCCGGTAGGCGGACACGAGGGCGTCCTGGACAGCGTCAGCGGCCTCCTCGCGGTCTCCCAGCGTCCGCAGGGCAACCGCCCAGAGCCGATCCCGGTGCCGGCGTACGAGCTCACCGAAGGCGTCGGGATCGCCCTCCACGTGGCGGGTCAGGAGGTCCCGATCGCTCGTGTCGCCGTACGCGGTGTCATCTGCCATCGGGCCCCCTTCCCTTCGTCCTTAGCTGGTCACCTTGATGTCCGCCACCCGGCCCCGCCACTCACCGTCGATCTGCGGCAGCTTGGTCAGCCAGACCAGAAGGTAGCGGGACTTGAGGGACTTGTCGGGGGTGAGGGTCACGCTCGTGCCGAAGCCCCCCGTGACCTTGGTGTAGGCGTCGAAGGACGTGGGTTCCGAACTCGCGTCACCGGAGGCGGCGCGGAGCTCGACGGATGTGTTCCCCACGAAGGAAACGGTCACCTTCCCGACCTCTTGGACCTTGCCGAGATCGAGGATGACGCCGACACCGGGCTTCAGTCGGCCGAAGTCGGAACTGAGGTAGTAGTCCGTCTGCCAGTACGTGCTGGACGAGTTGTCGTAGACCTTGTCTATGTCGCCCGGCTTCTCCGAGCCGTCGGCGCCGAACGGGTCGAAGTCGCGAGCACTGCTGATGGCGATCGGAGCGCTGGCCGGCTTCGTCGGGGTCTTGCCGTCCCCGTCCCCGTCCGTCGTCTGAGTCTGGTTCGTCTCCTCGGACTTGCCGCCCCGGTCGATGAGGGCGTCCGCCAACTGCCAGCTGCCCAGTCCGAGTGCGGCGATGAGGAGGGCCGAAACGGCCCACTTCAGCGCCCTGCCGGTACGGCTCTGCAGAGGAGGCGGTGGAGCCGGCACCGGCTGGGTGATGCCCGGATGTGGCGCCTGGCGGCCGTACGTGCCCTGTTGGTACGTCGTGCGCTGGTAGTCCGGTGGGGCGGTGAACGTCGGCTCCGGCGGGCGGATGCGGGGCATCTCGCCGATGGCCTTCACCAGCTCCTCGGGCGTGGTGCACGGAGACTCGTGACGGGAGGCGGTCGCACCGTCGTTGGAGAGCGCCCGCATGGCCAGCTCGGACAGGCCTCGGTGGACGCCGGCACGCACCTGGTCGGGGGCGATGAGGCCGATGTCCTTGGGTAGCCCCGACAGCCCGTAGGCGTCGTTCTCGTACGGCCAGCGCTGGGTGAGCGCCGCGTACAGCAGTGCGCCGATCGCCTCGGTGTCGGTGCGCAGCGGGGTCTCGGAACTGATGCCGCGCAAGGCGGCGTTGACGGCGAGACCGCGGATGCGCCACTGGCCGGTCGACGTGCGCAGCACGGCGTTGGGATTCAGACGCAGATGGGCGAGGCCCTCGCGGTGGGCGGCGGCCATGGCCGAGGAGATCTGACTGACCAACTGGTAGGCGTCGTACACCTCCAGCGGGCCGGCGGCGAGAAGCGTGGTCAGCTCGGTGGCATCGGGCAGCCATTCGTGAACGACGTAGACGAGGTCGTTCTCCTCGACGGCGTCGAGGACTTGGACGAAGCGCGGATCACCCAGCAGCGCGGAGGAGCGGGCCGCGGCCAGCACCGAACGGGCCCGCGCGTGGTCTGCGGGCAAAAGGTGGACGCCTACGGCGCGACGCAGCTTCTCGTCCACGGCACGCCAACTGCTGAATCCGTCCAGACGGGTGACGCACTCCTCGAGCCGGTAGCGTCTGGCGAGCTTGTGTCCGCTGTGCAGCTCCGGTGGTGAGGCCTTTCCGGGACTCTCGGTCCCGCCACTCCCCTGTGCCTCGACGTCTTCCGTGTCCCGCTCCCGGTTCTTGGCCACCCCGTCGGCCGTGGACTGGTCCGCCTCGGCGGTCAGCGGCTTGTCACCGCTGTTGTCTGCCACGTCGACGGCAGCCGTGCTCCGTTCCGCCACCGTCGTTCCTGCCTCCCCATCCATTGCGCGTCATGTGACGCCGAAACCAATTGTGCCCACAGTCCGCCGCTATGCACGACACACGGTGGCTGACGATGGTTGTGCTCGTACCCCCGACTCAGCGCCCCAGGCGCCCGCGGACCATGCCGACCAGTGAGTTCAGCTCCTCAATACGCATCTTGCGTGCTGCCACGAAGAAGACTCCGAGCAGTACCGCCCCGCCGACGATCAGCGCGGCGAACGAGCCGAGGACGCCCTGGCCGAGCGTGTGACCGATGCCGTAGCAGGCGGCGCCACTGAGCAGGGCGGCCGGTACCGAGGCGATGCACAGCCGGGCGTACGTCCGCAGGACGCGCCCGCCGTCGAGGTCTCCGCCGAGCCGCTTGCGCAGTCGGCGCCAGGCGACGCCGACACCGATCGAGTACGCCAGGCCGTATGCGGCTGCCATGCCGACCACGGCCCACCGGGCCGGCAGCACGATGTAGCAGACGGCGGCGGCGGCGGCGTTGACGGCCGCCACGATCACCGTGTTGTAGAAGGGCGTTCGGGTGTCCTCGTACGCGTAGAAGGCACGCAGGACGACGTACTGCACCGAGTACGGGATCAGGCCGAGACCGAAGGCCATCAGCATGTACCCCATGTTGGTGGCGGCGCTCGTGCCGGAGGTGCCGAAGATCAGGGTGCACATCGGGACGCCGAGGGCGACGAAGCCAAAGGCGAGGGGCACGATCGCGACCGCTGTCGTGCGCAGGCCCTGGGAGATGTCGTCGCGCACCGCTCCGCCGTCGTCCTCCGCGGCCGAGCGCGAGATGCGCGGCAGCAGGGCGGCCATGAGGGAGACCGTGATGATGGCCTGCGGAAGGCCCCAGATCAGCTGGGCGTTCGCGTAGGCGCTGAAGCCGGTGCCGGGGATCGCCGTGTCGGCGACCGCCGCGGTGGCCAGCTGGGTGACCACGAGCGCGCCCGCCTGGTTGGCGAGGACGAACAGGATGGTCCACTTGGCGAGCATCGCGGCCTTGCCCAGGCCGTGACCCTTCCAGTCGAAGCGCAGCCGCAGTCGGAAGCCGGTCTCGCGCAGATACGGGATCATCGCGAGGGCCTGCACCACGAGTCCGAGCAGGATGCCGATGCCGAGCAGTCGTTGGCCTTGCGGCGGGATGTTCGTGACGCTCATGCCGGAGTGCTCGGCGGTGCCGTACACCCAGAGGAACATCCCGAGCGTCACGATGATGACGATGTTGTTCAGGACCGGGGTCCACATCATCGCGCCGAACCTGCCACGGGCGTTGAGGATCTGCCCCATCACCACGTGGACGCCCATGAAGAAGATCGAGGGCAGGAAGTAGCGGGTGAAGGTGACGGCGACGTCGTTGGCCGCGGGGTCGCTCGCGACGGAGTTCGACAGCGCCCGCACCAGGAGCGGCGCCGCGAACATCGCGAGCGCGGTGAGCGCGGTGAGCGCCACCATGACGAGAGTCAGCAGCCGGTTCGCGAACGCCTCACCGCCGTCGTCGTCGTCCTTCATGGCGCGCACGAGCTGCGGCACGAAGACGGAGTTCAGGCCGCCGCCGACGGTGAGGATGTAGATCATGGTCGGCAGCTGGTACGCCACCTGGAAGGAGTCACCCAGGAACGCGGTGCCCAGCGCCGAGACGATCAGCGCGGAGCGGACGAAGCCGGTGAGGCGGGAGACCATCGTGCCCGCCGCCATCACGGCACTGGACTTCAGCAGACCCGTGGCCCTGCCGCCCTTCTTCGCGGCGGGAGCCGGCGCCGCCGGAGCGGGAGCCTCGGCGACGGGAGGGGCCACAGGCGCCTGGTACTGAGCCTGGGCGGGCGGTGTCGCCGCCGGGTACTGACCTGCGGGCGGTGCGGGGGATGGATTCGGAACCGACGGAGGGTCGTACGGCGAGTGGCCGCCGCCCTGCTGCTGGTCCCGGAAGAGGTGGGCGAAGGCGTCCTGCTCGTGGCGCGGCTCACCGGCCTGGGTCACCAGGTCGTCGACGCCCACGAACTGAGTGGTCCGGGGATCATCGCCGTACGGCAGGTACTGGGTCGGCCCCTCCGGCTCGGGCGGCGGTGTCTGTGCCCACACCCGCGGGTCCGGGGCGTACGACGACTGCGGCGGCTGGCCGTAAAGCGGCTGCTGCGGCTGGTACGCGCCCGGGGGCGGCGGAGGGTGGGCCGCGCGGTCGTAGAGCGCCTCGGCGACCGGGTCCTGGGCGTAGAGCTCCTGCGCCCGGTACGGGTCCTGGTCGTAGGCGTCCTGGAGGTACATGTCCGCGGGAGGCTGCGGCGGTACCTGGCCGTGCTCGGGCGGCGGGCCCTCGGGGTCGCCCGAGCTGCCCGCGGCCTGGCCGCGGTCACCGTCGTACGGCGCGTTCATGGTTACCCCACCTCATCGTCCCGGGCCCACCGGCCACGACATCCTCAACGGTCCACTCTCTCACCCGTGCCGGACGGGTCTGCGCTTTCCGCTGGGGTGTCCGGCGTCGGGTCACTCGGCTGCTCCGGGCCGTCTGCCCGGGCCCGGGTGCCGGACTCCTCCTTAAGACGGTCTTCCATGCCCTCGGGGTTCTCCGTTTCGCCCTCGGTCTCGTTCGCCCCGTCGGGGCCGTCATCCTCGGCTTCACGGGCGGACGCACGCTTGCGCTGCGTGTACATACGGAAGCCGGCAAGGACGAGCAGGAGGAAGCCGCCGCCGATGACCAGCATCACGGTGGCCGTGAACTCGGTGACCTTCACGTCGAAGGTGACGGGCTCGCCGTACGCCTGGCCGTCCTCTGTGTACAGCTGGGCGATCACCGTGGCCTTGCCGTTGGCCTTGGCCGTCGTGGGGAACTTCACCGTCTGGCTGTGTCCGCCGTTGACCTCGACCCGCTGCTCGTAGAACGACTTGCCGCCGATCTCGAGGCGCTTCGGGCTCAGCGAGGTGAGCCGCAGCACCAGGTGGTCCACGCCCTGCACCAGGTTGTTCTGCGCGGTCACAGGGATGGTGGCGCTGCGTCCGGAGAGCTTGGTCTCGGACTTGTCGATCAGCTTGACCTGGTCCTTCAGCTCATCGAGGTACCACTCCACCTCGTTGCGGAAGCTGGTGGCCTCCGCGGTCCGGCCGCGCCACGACGTGGACATCTCACGGTTCAAGGCTCGCCCGAAGGGGGTCACCACCCGGGACTGGTTGGCGAGGATCACCTTGAAGTTGTCGAGCTTCTTCTGCGTGCCGGCGATCTGCGCGAAGACCGACCGCGGCAGCTCCTGCTTGCGCAGCGAAGAGGGGTACTTGGACGCCGACGGCACCTTCGTGGTGGCCGCCGGGTCGGGCTTGGCGGTGGCGGCCGCCGTGAGGTCCTGGGACTCGGACCAGCTCCCGCCTTGCAGAGCCGTCACGGCCTCGGCCATGACCAGGGCCTGGCGCGACGACGGCATGCGCTGCGGGGCGATGACGATGCTGCGCTGCTTGTCGGTCTGCAGATTGAGGGCGAGGCTCTGGGCCAGGAACCGCTGTACGGCGAGCGTGGAGACGGAGGCCCTTGTCAGGTCGCCCTGGAAGGCCGTGGAAAGCCGAGCGTCCGCGACCACGGCCGTGGTGCCGCCGCCGATGGGCCGGGCCGCAGAGGGCGTGTACGTCAGGCTGCCGGTCTCCTGCAGGCTGTCGCTGCGTGCGATGAGCTTGTCGGCGCCGGCGGAGGTGGCGACCTTGACGATCGAGGGATCGACGGCTCCGTCCACAGGCCAGGCGAAGTCGGTGACCGGTTTCACGTGGAGGATCGTCTCCACCGTGTTGACGACGACGTCCGTGGCGTTCTTGAGCTGGCTCAGAGAGCCGGCGACGCTCGTGCCGTTGTGCGCGAGGGAGGCGAGGTCCGGGTCGGAGAAGGGCAGCGCGACGATTTCGTTGCCCGCCACCGCCTGCTGCAGCTCGGCCAGCCAGTTGTTGGCGAGGGTCTGATTCTCCTGCGAGCCCGGCCTGGTGGTGTTGCCCGACTTCACGCGGTAGGTCTTCGTCATCGCGTCGACCGAGGCCAGCAGGTCCGGGTCCACGACCCAGGTGACGTCGAGGTTCTTGCCCAGTGACACCAGCTGGTCCAGGCGGCCACCTGGGGCGATCTCCTTGGCGAGGTCGTCGTTGCGGAAGACCGGCGTCTGCTGTTCGTTCGACCCCGTCTCCGCTGTCATGTGGACGGTGGAGACGAGCGGCCACAGGTACGTCGTCTTCGTCTTCGTGTTCGGATCGCCGGACTGCCACGGCAGGAACGTGCTCCGCGCGCCGAGCACCTGCTCCCAAGGCTGTGCGGCTGTCTCGCCGGAGAGCGAGACAGCGAACGGATAGACCCCGCTGTTGCCGAGGTCGAGCTCGTCCACCGGCACCGAGATGGAGAAGGGCTGGGCGACGCCCGGGGTCAGCTTGGAGAACTTCTCGACGTACTTGCCGCCGATTTCCGGCCCGGCGGCGGCCTGCGTGTCGTTGCTCTCCCTGGCGGCGCTGTCGATGCCCGAGCGGGTCGTCACCTCGTTGCCCACCCGCAGGCCCACATGTGCGTCGGTGACGGCCTGCTTGCCGTTGTTGGTCACCGTGCCGGACACGGTCAGCGTGTCGCCGTCCGTGGGGGCGCTGGGGCTGAGCGTGTCGACGGCCACGGACACCGTGCCCGAGTCAGCGGCGGCCTGCGCCGAGGTCTGCTCGGTGGCGTGCGCGGACGTGGCTGAGGGCAGCTGGCACAGCCCGGCCAGCAGAGGCGCCCCGGCAAGCAGCGCTCCGGTGCGCCGCAGCCAGCGGCGGGCAGGTGAGGGACTCGTCCCCTGGAAGTCTGCCGCCTCGGCCACGCGCTCGCCCGTCCCTCGTCGTCGTCAGTGGTCGTCGGAATGTGCGTCCACGCATGGTAACGATGCGCGCTGAGGGGAAGTGCCGCGGTCTGCTCCACAAGATCGGGAGACGTGGCCGTGCTGTCCCGATTGTGCATGTATAAAGGGGACCCCTTCGCGGGGCTCACAGGCAGGCCTTGTGCAGGTCGAGGTGGAGGGTCTGTGCCCGTTTAATGGAGGAGCCCGGGTGCGCCCGAGCCACGTACCCTCTTCTGTTGTGCCGAACGCCAACGAAGACAAGCCCAGCGCCCTGAGTCAGGTGCAGCACCGCGCGGTCAGTGAACTGCTGCGGGTCGCTCCTGTCGCCGACGACCTCGCCCGCCGATTCCAGGAGGCCGGGTTCTCGCTCGCCCTGGTCGGCGGCTCCGTCCGGGACGCGCTGCTCGGCCGGCTCGGCAACGACCTGGACTTCACGACCGACGCCCGTCCCGAGGACGTACTGAAGATCGTGCGGCCGTGGGCGGACGCCGTCTGGGAGGTCGGGATCGCCTTCGGCACGGTCGGAGCACAGAAGGACGGCTACCAGATCGAGGTCACCACCTACCGGTCGGAGGCGTACGACCGGACCTCGCGCAAGCCCGAGGTGTCGTACGGCGACTCCATCGAGGAGGATCTCGTCCGTCGGGACTTCACCGTGAACGCGATGGCTGTCGCGCTGCCGGAGAAGGAGTTCATCGATCCGCACGGCGGCCTCGACGACCTCGCGGCGCGTGTCCTGCGCACCCCGGGCACCCCCGAGGAGAGCTTCTCCGACGATCCGCTGCGGATGATGCGGGCCGCGCGCTTCGCCGCGCAGCTCGACTTCGAGGTGGCTCCCGAAGTCGTCACGGCCATGAAGGAGATGTCCAGGCGCATCGGGATCGTCTCGTCGGAGCGGGTACGGGACGAGCTGAACAAGCTGATTCTGTCCGGGCTCCCACGCAAGGGCCTGGCGCTGCTCGTCGACACCGGGATCGCCGACCACGTTCTGCCGGAGCTGCCCGCCCTGCGGTTGGAGAGCGACGAGCACCACCGGCACAAGGATGTCTACGAGCACACGCTGATCGTCCTGGAGCAGGCCATCGCGCTGGAGGAGAACGGTCCCGACCTCGTCCTCCGCCTGGCCGCTCTGCTGCACGACATCGGCAAGCCGCGCACACGCCGCTTCGAGAGCGACGGCCGGGTCTCGTTCCACCACCACGAGGTGGTCGGAGCGAAGATGACCAAGAAGCGCATGACCGAGCTGAAGTACTCCAACGATCTGGTGAAGGACGTCTCGCACCTGGTCGAACTCCACCTGCGCTTCCATGGGTACGGGGCCGGGGAGTGGACCGACTCCGCGGTCCGTCGTTATGTCAGGGACGCGGGGCCGCTCCTCGACCGTCTCCACAAGCTGACCCGGTCGGACTGCACGACCCGGAACAAGCGAAAGGCGGCCGCGCTGTCCCGGGCATACGACGGCCTGGAAGAGCGGATCGCCCAGCTCAAGGAGCAGGAGGAGCTGGACGCGATCCGTCCCGATCTCGACGGCAACCAGATCATGGAGAGCCTTGGTGTCGGGCCCGGCCCTGCGGTCGGCCGCGCCTACAAGCACATGCTGGAGCTTCGTCTGGAGAACGGGCCGATGGAGCACGACGAGGCGGTGGCCGCGCTCAAGGAGTGGTGGGCCGAACAGAGCTGAAGCCGTGAAACGGGGTCATGTTTCACGTGAAACATGACCCCGGACGCGCACACGGGGACCCTCTCGGGTCCACTCAGGGGTGTGTTTCACGTGAAACATGGCTCGGTGACGCTCACCAGCGTTCAAAGCGAGCCAGGGCAACGGCGACCGCTCCGTAGATGACGGCCATCGTGAGCACCAGCGGCACCGACCGACCGTCCGGGGGCAGCATCAGGGCGGCGACCGCGGCGGCACTGACGAAGGCGACGTTGAACAGCACGTCGTAGACGGAGAAGACCCTTCCCCGGAAGCCGTCCTCGACCGAGGACTGGACGATCGTATCGGTGGCGATCTTCGCCCCCTGGGTCGTCAGGCCCAGCACGAAGGCCGCGGTGAGCATGGGGGCCGCGGCGAACGGCAGGCCCAGGGAGGGCTCCAGGGCCGCGGCGGCCGCCGCGCACACGAGGATCCACTTGCCGGGACCGAGCCGTCCGGCCGCCCAGGGCGTCACGACGGCTGCCGCGAAGAAACCTGCGCCGGAGATCCCCAACGCCAGGCCCAGCAGGGCGAGCCCGTCGTCCGTGTCCGAGGAGAACTCGTACCGGCAGAGCATCAGCAGCATGACCAGCAGGGCGCCGTAGCAGAACCGCATCAGCGCCATCGCGCCCAGCGCCCGGGCGGCCTCCCGGCGTGAGGGTGCGGCAAGATGCCGTACGCCCGCCCTCAGGTCGCGGGCGGTGCCGGCGAGCGCCGTCGCGAGTCGATGGGGTACCACGCGGTCGGGGCCCAGCAGTTCCGGCGCCATGCGCAGCGATGCGAGCGCGCCGCACAGGTACAGCGCAGCCCCCAACAGCATCACGGCCGCGTCGGAGTCCGCGATCACCAGTCGTACGACGAAGGCGAGACCGCCGCCCGCTGTCGCGGCGAGCGTTCCGGCGGTCGGAGAAAGGGAGTTGGCGATCACCAGGCGTTCCGCGTCCACGACACGGGGCAGCGCGGCGGACAGGCCGGACAGGACGAAGCGGTTGACGGCGGTGACACACAGCGCGGAGACGTAGAAGAGCCAGTCGGGGACCTGGCTGACGATCAGGACGGCGGTCACCGATGCCATCAGGGCGCGCAGCAGGTTGCCGTACAGGAAGACCTGGCGGCGCCGCCAGCGGTCCAGCAGGACGCCTGCGAAGGGGCCCACCAGGGAGTACGGCAGCAGCAGGATGGCCATCGCGGAGGCGATCGCGGTGGCCGAGGTCTGCTTTTCCGGCGAGAAGACGACGTAGGCGGCGAGACCGACCTGGTAGACGCCGTCGGCGCCCTGCGACAGCAGACGTACGGCGAGGAGGCGTCGGAAGTCCCGGAGGCGGAGGAGGACACGCAGGTCACGGACGACGGCCATGGTGCACAGCCTCACACAAGGGGAGGGCCCCCGGGCGCAATGCCTCGGGGACCCTCGAACACGCGAGCAGACCGGGGCCTTGGCGCGCTGTGTTCCGGCTTGTCAGCGCTCGACTTCGCCCTTGATGAACCTCTCGACGTTGTCGTAGGCCTCGTCGTCGAAGTACTGGACCGGCGGGGACTTCATGAAGTACGAGGACGCCGACAGGATCGGGCCGCCGATGCCGCGGTCCTTGGCGATCTTCGCGGCGCGCAGGGCGTCGATGATGACACCCGCGGAGTTCGGGGAGTCCCAGACCTCGAGCTTGTACTCCAGGTTCAGCGGGACGTCACCGAAGGCACGGCCCTCGAGACGGACGTACGCCCACTTGCGGTCGTCCAGCCAGGCCACGTAGTCGGACGGGCCGATGTGGACGTTGTCGGCACCCATGTCGCGGTCACGGATCTGCGAGGTGACGGACTGCGTCTTCGAGATCTTCTTGGACTCGAGGCGGTCACGCTCGAGCATGTTCTTGAAGTCCATGTTGCCGCCGACGTTGAGCTGCATGGTGCGCTCAAGACGGACACCGCGGTCCTCGAACAGCTTCGCCATCACACGGTGCGTGATGGTGGCACCGACCTGCGACTTGATGTCGTCACCGACGATCGGGACGCCCGCCTCGGTGAACTTGTCCGCCCACTCCTTGGTGCCGGCGATGAAGACCGGCAGGGCGTTGACGAACGCGACCTTGGCGTCGATGGCGGCCTGGGCGTAGAACTTCGCCGCGTCCTCGGAACCGACGGGCAGGTAGCAGACGAGGACGTCGACCTGCTGGTCCTTGAGGACCTGGACGACGTCGACCGGGGTCTCGTCGGACTCCTCGATGGTCTCGCGGTAGTACTTGCCGAGACCGTCGAGCGTGTGACCACGCTGGACCGTGACGCCCTTGTTCGGGACGTCGCAGATCTTGATGGTGTTGTTCTCGCTGGCACCGATGGCGTCCGAGAGGTCGAGGCCGACCTTCTTCGCGTCGACGTCGAAGGCGGCGACGAACTCGACGTCGCCGACGTGGTAGTCGCCGAACTGGACGTGCATCAGGCCGGGCACCTTGGTCGCCGGGTCGGCGTCCTTGTAGTACTCGACTCCCTGCACCAGCGACGCGGCGCAGTTGCCCACGCCGACGATGGCTACGCGAACCGAACCCATTCCGGTTGCTCCCTGTGTGTACGAGTGAGGCCCTGGCAGGGGTCTCACGTGGTGGTGTCGCCGGGCGTATCCGGACCGGGGACGTCCCTGGTCCGGGGCAGAACGCCCGGCGCTCCCTCTGTGTTGTCGCGAGCGGGTTCTTCGTGGGCGGAACCCTTCAGGTCCCGTCCGGCCCGCTCGCTTTCGATGAGCTCGTTCAGCCAGCGCACTTCGCGCTCCACGGACTCCATCCCGTGGCGCTGGAGCTCAAGCGTGTAGTCGTCGAGGCGCTCCCGGGTGCGGACCAGCGAGGCGCGCATCTTCTCCAGGCGCTCCTCGAGCCGGCTGCGACGGCCCTCCAGGACGCGCATACGCACATCACGAGAGGTCTGCCCGAAGAAGGCGAAGCGAGCGGCGAACGTCTCGTCCTCGTACGCGTCGGGCCCGGTCTGTGAAAGGAGCTCCTCGAAGTGCTCCTTACCTTCCGCCGTCAACCGATAGACGATCTTGGCACGACGCCCTGCGAGTGGTGCGGCGAGGGCGTCTTCGGCGGTGTTCCCCGGCTCTTCGATCAACCAGCCGTTCGCGAGCAGCGTCTTGAGGCAGGGGTACAGGGTTCCGTAGCTGAACGCACGGAACACACCCAGTGACGTGTTGAGTCGTTTGCGCAGCTCGTATCCGTGCATCGGGGACTCGCGGAGCAGGCCGAGTACGGCGAACTCAAGGATCCCGGAACGCCGGCTCATGGTCGCCTCCTCTCTGCCGCGTCCCGTCGGAACGGGTGCCGTGACGGTCGTTATGCCGAGCTGATGTATCGACTCGATACATCCAGACGATAGAACGGCCTTCCGGTCGCGGCAAGGGTGGGGATGGTGAACGGGATCACATCACTGATTCATGGGAAGCAAGTTGCCAGGTTTGGGGTGAACTTCTGGCCTAGGCAGGTTTTGGCGGTGCGTAGTCTGTGCGCCATGCACACCACCGGGAACCGAGTGACGTCTGGGGGGCGTCTTCGCCCTCGGTGCAGTACGGGTGAATGTGTAACCGACCACATCCGTACTTCGGGGGGACCGGAAACAAGCCGCCGTTTCCAGGCGCGCAAAGGTGCGCCTGCCCGAGGAGTAGTCGTTCGATGAGCGAGCACCGTCGCAAACCGCCGCAGCCGCAGGGAGGCGGACGTGCCGCGGCCCGACGCGGCCAGCCCGGTTCGTCCTCCGGCCGCCGCGCGGCTCCGCGAGGCGCCACCGGGTCACTTTCCGACTCCTATGGGGAGAGTTCCCATGAGTCGGATTCCTATGGCACGGGAGGCGAGGAACGTCAGTTCGGCAGCCGCGCCGAAGCCCGCCGCGCGGCACAGAGAAGTGGTGGAAGCCGACGCAGAGCGCCCGAACCCGCCGGCCGTGGCCGCCGTGGTGGTCCCGGTGGCCCGAACGGCCCCGGACGGGGGCGGGCAGCGGCTTCGGGCAAGAAGCGGCTCATCGACTACCCGCGTGCCGGCAAGTACGGCGTGGGGCGCTGGGTTCCGTCGTGGAAGCTGGTGACGGGCCTGTTCATCGGCTTCTTCGGCGGTCTGGTCGCGGTCGCGGGCGTCGGGTACGCGCTGGTGAGCGTCCCGAACGTCGACCAGACCGCGACGGCGCAGAACAACGTCTACTACTGGGCCAACGGCACCGAGATGGTCGCCACGGGCGGTGAGACGAACCGCCAGAACGTCAACCTCTCGCAGATCCCCAAGGCGATGCAGTACGCCGTCATCTCGCAGGAGAACAAGACCTTCGAGACCGACAGCGGCATCGACCCCAAGGGCATCGCCCGCGCCGTGTTCAACATGGCTCGTGGCGGTGAGACGCAGGGTGGCTCGACCATCACCCAGCAGTACGTGAAGAACGCGAGGCTCAACGACCAGTCCCAGACGATCTCGCGAAAGTTCAAGGAGATCTTCGTCTCCATCAAGGTGGGCGCCACGGTCCCGAAGTCCAAGATCATGGAGGGCTACCTGAACTCCGCGTATTACGGACGCTCGGCCTACGGCATCCAGGCGGCCGCCCGCGCCTACTTCAACAAGGACGCCGTCGACCTGAACGAGGGCGAGTGTGCCTTCCTCGCCGCGACACTCAAGGGCGCCACGTACTACGACCCGGCGGGTGCGCAGTCCATCGACCCGGCCAATGCCACCCCCGAGGCCAACCAGAAGCGGGCCCTGGCACAGATGCAGGACACGCTCGACAAGATGGTCGAGTACGGCCATCTGAGCCCCGCGGTGCGGGCCAAGTACACCGAGCTCCCCGCCGTGAAGAACCCGCGTTCGAACAATGAGCTGAGCGGCCAGGTGGGCTACCTCGTCGACCTCGCCAAGGCGTACGTGATCAACAACGACATCATCAGCGCCGATCAGCTGCAGCAGGGCGGCTACTCGATCTACACGACCTTCGACAAGAAGAAGGTCGACGAACTCGAGAAGTCGGTCCAGAAGGTCCAGAAGGCGAACATCAAGCCCAAGGAACGCCCGAAGACGGACAAATTCGTCCAGTTCGGTGGCGCTTCTGTGGATCCGACGACCGGCGCCATCAAGGCCATTTACGGCGGTGAGGATGCGACGAAGCACTTCACCAACAACGCCGACGCGACCGGTGCGCAAGTGGGTTCGACCTTCAAGCCGTTCGTGCTCGCGGCGGCGATGAAGTGGGGTGTGCGCGATCCGGACCTGGGCGAGAGCCAGGCACAGGACGAGCGCACGGTCGTCTCCCCGAAGAGTCTGTACAGCGGCAAGAACGACCTCAAGATCAAGAACTACGACGGGTCGATCTGGAAGAACGAGAAGGACAAGGAGTGGCTCCAGGAGAACGACGGCCAGCAGTCGTACGGCAGCCCGCCGAACTACCAGATCGACCTGCGTGAGGCCATGCGGGAATCGGTGAACTCCGCCTTCGTACAGCTCGGCATGGACGTCGGGCTGGACAAGGTGAAGGAGGCGGCCATGGACGCCGGCCTCAAGGAGAACAGCCTCGCGGGCACCAGCTTCCCGTCCTTCTCCATCGGTATCTCCGACCCCAGCGCTATCCGTATGGCGGGTGCGTACGCCACGTTCGCGGCCAGCGGCAAGCAGCGCGAGCCGTTCTCGGTTCAGAAGGTCACGAGCAAGGACGGTCAGATCTACGCGCACAAGGACGAGTCCAAGGACGCGTTCGACCCGAAGGTCGCCGACAACGTCACGGACGTCCTCAAGACCGTGGTCGAGGACGGCACGGGCACCAACGCCCAGTTGAGCGACCGTGAGGTGGCGGGCAAGACCGGTACCACCGACGGCAACAAGTCCGCCTGGTTCGTGGGCTACACCCCGCAGTTGTCCACGTCGATCACCATGTTCCGGATGGACGACGACGAGACCAAGAAGAACCGCCAGTTCCTGGAGATGTTTGGAACGGGTGGCCAGGAAAAGATCCACGGTGCCTCGTTCCCGTCCGAGATCTGGCACGACTACATGGAACAGGCGCTGAAGGGCGTGAAGGCGGAGCCGTTCCCGACTCCCGATCCCATCGGTGAGATCGTCAACGACGTCCCGAGCCCGACACCCACTCCCACGGTCAGCGAGACCGAGCCGTCCGCCAGTCCGACGCCGAGTCCGTCGCCCAGCCTGACGTCGAGCTCTCCGTCGCCCACGCCGACCGAGAGCTGCCAGTTCGACTGGCAGTGCACCGGTGACAACACCGGCGGGACGGACAACGGAGGCACCACCGACGGCGGTGTGACCTCCTCGCCCACAGAGTCGCCGACAGGCGAGAACGGGAACAACGGCAACAACAACGGGGGCTTCTTCGGAGGCCCCGCCGGTTAGCCGTCATATCGCCCACAGAGGGTGTTTCACGTGAAACATGGGCCGCCGCACCCACCAGGTGCGGCGGCCCTCGGCGTACTCCTGGGCGAATACGGCAGGATGTGCGGCATGCCCAGTGCAGAATCGACGCCAGCGAGCGTGCACGAGCCGGACGTGGTGCGGCCGACCAAGGACGACGAGGTCGCCAGGAGCGGCAGTGAGCTGATCGGTGGCCCCGTCGGACGACGTGCCCTGCTCGGGACGTCCTGGTGGACTCCCGTCCGGATCATCGCTCTCGTGGCGATCGGCATGTTCGCCCTCGGCCTGGTCCAGAAGGCGCCCTGCTACAACGGCGCCTGGTTCTTCGGCGCCAGCTCGCAGTACACGCATGCGTGCTACTCGGACATCCCGCACCTCTATCAGGGGCGCGGCTTCGCCGACGGGCTCGTCCCGTACTTCGACAAGCTCCCCGGTGACATGCAGTACCTCGAATACCCGGTGCTGACCGGTGTGTTCATGGAGGTCGCCAGCTGGCTCACGCCCGGCAGCGGCAGCATCCAGGACCAGGAACAGTGGTACTGGATGGTCAACGCCGGAATGCTGATGGCGTGCGCCGCCGTCATCGCCGTCTGCGTGACCCGTACGCACGCCCGGCGCCCCTGGGACGGGCTGCTGATCGCCCTCGCGCCCGCCGCCGCGCTCACCGCCACCATCAACTGGGACCTGCTCGCGGTCGCCCTGACGGCCGCCGCGATGCTGATGTGGGCCCGGGGCCGGTCCCTCGCCTTCGGCGTCCTGCTGGGGCTCGCCACGGCCGCCAAGCTCTATCCCTTCCTCCTGCTCGGCCCATTGCTCCTGCTGTGCTGGCGCGCCGGCAAGTGGCGGGAGTACGGGACGGCCCTGGTCGGGGCGATCGTCGCCTGGCTGGTCGTGAATCTGCCGGTGATGTTCTTCGCCTTCGACGGCTGGTCGAAGTTCTACACGTTCAGCCAGGAGCGAGGCGTCGACTTCGGCTCCTTCTGGCTGATCTGGTCGCAGAACACGAGCAACCCGCCCAGCACCGAGACCGTGAACACGATGGCCACTCTGCTGATGCTGCTGTGCTGCGGTGGCATCGCGGCACTGGTGCTCACCGCCCCGCGCCGCCCCCGCTTCGCTCAGCTCGCTTTCCTGATCGTCGCGGCTTTCATCCTCACCAACAAGGTCTACTCGCCGCAGTACGTCCTCTGGTTGGTGCCGCTGGCCGCGCTGGCCCGGCCCAAGTGGCGGGACTTCCTGATCTGGCAGGCGTGTGAGGTGGCGTACTTCCTTGGCATCTGGATGTACCTCGCGTACACGACCAGTGGAGACGCCCACAAGGGCCTGCCGACCGACGGCTATCACTGGGCCATCGCCCTGCACCTGCTGGGTACCTTGTATCTGTGTGTGGTGGTCGTGCGCGACATCCTCATGCCGGAGCGCGACGTGGTGCGCCGGGCAGGTGACGACGACCCCTCGGGCGGCGTGCTCGACGGCGCGGAGGACGTCTTCGTCCTGGGCCCCGCAGCCCATCCGCCGCGGCACGCGGCCCACTTCGACATGCCTCAGGTGGAGTGGGGCGGCCGGCGATCGGCGTCTTCCTCCGATCCGTCCACGGGCGGTTCGCTCTGAGCGAACACGACGTGGGCGACCCACGCGAAAGGCCGTACACGGACTTCGTGTACGGCCTTTCGGCTGTTCCTCAACCGCAGCCGGCGGAGAAGCCGAGGGCTCAGCCGTCGACGAGCCGGTCGAACTGGGTGGTGGTGTGGCGCAGATGGGCCACCAGCTCCTCACCGACCTTCGGCTCCGGGGCCTCGGCAGGCACGAAGAGGATGGAGACCTGCATGTGCGGGGGCTCGGCGAACCAGCGCTGCTTGCCACCCCAGACGAACGGAGAAAGGTTCCGGTTGACCGTGGCGAGGCCGGCGCGGGCAACGCCCTTGGCGCGCGGCATGACGCCGTGCAGCGCCTTGGGAGCCTCCAGGCCCACCCCGTGGGACGTACCACCCGCCACGACCACCAGGAAGCCGTCCGAGGCCGCCTTCTGCTGCCGGTAGCCGAAGCGGTCGCCCTTGGCGACGCGTGAGACGTCCAGGACCGCACCGCGGTACTCGGTGGCCTCGTGGTCCCCCAGCCACAGCCGCGTGCCGATACGGGCCCGGAAGCGGGTCTGGGGGAACTGCTGCTGCAGCCGGGCCAGGTCCTCGGCCTTGAGGTGACTGACGAACATCGTGTGCAGCGGCAGGCGGGCCGCGCGCAGCCGGTCCATCCAGCCGATGACCTCCTCGACGGCGTCCGAGCCGTCGGTGCGGTCCAGCGGCAGGTGGATCGCGAAGCCTTCGAGACGGACGTTCTCTATGGCGGCGTGCAGCTGCGGCAGGTCCTGCTCGCTGATGCCGTGCCGCTTCATCGAGGACATCACCTCGATCACCACACGGGCGCCCACGAGGCCGTACACCCCGTCGATCGACGACACCGAGCGGACGACCCGGTCGGGCAGCGGGACGGGTTCCTCGCCGCGCCGGTACGGCGTCAGCACGAGCAGGTCACCGCCGAACCAGTCCTTTATCCGGGCGGCTTCGTACGTCGTGCCGACGGCGAGGACGTCCGAGCCGAGCCGCGTGGCCTCCTCCGCCAACCGCTCGTGTCCGAAGCCGTAGCCGTTGCCCTTGCAGACCGGGACGAGCCCCGGAAACTGCTCCTGCACGTGCTTGTGGTGCGCCCGCCAGCGCGCAGTGTCGACGTAGAGCGTGAGCGCCATGGCCGGACCTGGAACCTTTCTCGTGGCTGCGGTGTATCAGAGGTATGGGACCTATTGAAGCGAAGAACGCGACGTCAGCGGCGCGACATGTAGATGTCGAGCGCCTTGTGGAGCAGCTTGTTCAGTGGGAAGTCCCACTCGCCGAGGTACTCGGCGGCCTGGCCGCCCGTGCCCACCTTGAACTGGATCAGGCCGAAGAGATGGTCGGTCTCGTCCAGCGAGTCGGAGATGCCCCGCAGGTCGTAGACCGTGCCGCCGAGCGCGTAGGCGTCGCGCAGCATCCGCCACTGCATCGCGTTCGAGGGCCGGACCTCGCGGCCGATGTTGTCGGAGGCACCGTAGGAGTACCAGACGTGCCCGCCGACGATCAGCATCGTCGCCGCCGACAAGTTCACGCCGTTGTGCCGGGCGAAGTACAGCCGCATGCGATTGGGGTCCTCGGTGTTGAGGGCCGTCCACATGCGCTGGAAGTACGACAGCGGGCGCGGCCGGAAGTGGTCGCGCACGGCTGTGATCTCGTACAGGCGCTGCCATTCCTCGAGGTCGTGATAGCCGCCCTGGACGACCTCGACGCCGGCCTTCTCGGCCTTCTTGATGTTGCGGCGCCACAGCTGGTTGAAGTTCTTGTGGACCTCTTCCAGGGAGCGGTTCGCCAGCGGCACCTGGTAGACGTAACGGGGCTGGACGTCGCCGAAGCCGGCCCCGCCGTCCTCCCCCTGCTGCCAGCCCATGCGGCGCAGCTTGTCGGCCACCTCGAAGGCGCGCGGTTCGATGAAGTCGGCCTCGATGTCCCGCAGCCGCTTCACGTCCGGGTTCTGAATGCCCGCCTTGATGGAGGTGGCCTCCCAGCGCCGGATGATCACCGGCGGGCCCATCTTCACGGAGAAGGCGCCCTGGTGCTTGAGGTGCGCGAGCATCGGTTCAAGCCACTCGGTGAGATTCGGCGCGAACCAGTTGATGACCGGGCCCTCGGGCAGATAAGCGAGGTAGCGCTTGATCTTGGGCAGCTGCCGGTAGAGGACGAGACCCGCGCCGACCAGTTCACCACTACGGTCGTCGAACCAGCCGAGGCTCTCGGAGCGCCACTCCGCCTTGACATCGGCCCAGGCCGGAACCTGCATGTGGCTCGCCGACGGCAGGCTCTGGATGTATGCCAGATGCTGCTCGCGACTGATCGTCCTCAGGGTCAGGCTCATTCGGGGCGCTCCTCGGGCTGGTGTGGCCCCATGGGTAAGGGGGCTCCGGCTCTCGCGCCGAAGCCTACTGCGCCTTGCGAGCGCCCTCACTGGGCGTACGGAACCTTGGCCTTGGCCTGTTGGCCGCCGAGGCGTTCCGCCGCGTTTTGTGGGGGTTCAGCGGACGGTGTCCGTGGCGTCAGTCAGAAACCACCGAAGAGACCGCCGTGCGCCATGCCGAGGAAGAAGCCGACCCCCGCCGCGCCCAGACCGAGGATCAGCCCGAAGCGTTCCCGGGTCGTCTCGGAGATCCACTGCCCGTACGCGCCGGTGAGGATCCCCACGAGGCCGGTCCAGGAGCTGAGCAAATGCAGGCTGTGGAACATCGCCGTGACGAACGAGGTGAAGCCCAGTACCAGGGTCACCGCGAGCAGTGTGTCCTGGAGGGGGTGGGGCTTGCCGTCCGTGGCGAAAAGGCCTCCGACGGTGTTGGGTCGCATTGCCTGTGCCATAGGGCACCTCCTGCGGAAGACGGCGCATCGTAGCGCCATACACACCCGATGTGTACAGATTGACGGTCCGGGCGGCCTGATTTCAACCGCAAGCCGCTGTACGGGTAGTCTGTAGCGTCTGCACCGGTGTCTGCCCACGTCATGACAAACGACTCCCCTTCGGGACCCCCGATTGTCAGTGGCGGCCGATACCGTTGCGTACGCATCACAACCCTCCTGCCACGGAACTGCCGTGGCCGTTGAGTCCAAAGGAGGTGGGTTCTACATGCGTCACTACGAGGTGATGGTCATCCTCGACCCCGATCTGGAGGAGCGCGCTGTCGCCCCCCTGATCGAGAACTTCCTCTCCGTCGTCCGTGAGGGCAACGGAAAGGTCGAGAAGGTCGACACCTGGGGCCGTCGTCGTCTCTCGTACGAGATCAAGAAGAAGCCTGAGGGCATCTACTCGGTCATCGACCTGCAGGCCGAGCCTGCGGTCGTCAAGGAGCTCGACCGCCAGATGAACCTGAACGAGTCGGTCCTCCGGACCAAGGTCCTCCGTCCCGAGACCCACTGAGCTCTCCCGCTCAGCTGATCTCGGATTCCGAGTAGCAGCAGCACTAGCAGCCAGCAGCAAACCCGCCGAGAGGTTCCCCCATGGCAGGCGAGACCGTCATCACGGTCGTCGGCAATCTTGTCGACGACCCCGAGCTGCGCTTCACCCCTTCCGGTGCGGCGGTCGCGAAGTTCCGTGTCGCGTCCACCCCTCGCACCTTCGACCGTCAGACGAACGAGTGGAAGGACGGCGAGAGCCTGTTCCTGACCTGCTCGGTCTGGCGTCAGGCGGCTGAGAACGTCGCCGAGTCGCTCCAGCGAGGCATGCGCGTCATCGTGCAGGGCCGGCTGAAGCAGCGGTCCTACGAGGACCGTGAGGGCGTCAAGCGCACGGTCTACGAGCTGGACGTCGAGGAAGTCGGCGCCAGCCTGCGCAGTGCCACGGCCAAGGTCACCAAGACCGCCGGCCGCGGTGGCCAGGGTGGTTTCAGTGGCGGTGGCGGTGGCGGCGCCCAGGGTGGTGGCAGCTGGGGCGGTGGCTCAGGCGGCGGCCAGCAGGGCGGCGGCAGTGCTCCTGCCGACGACCCGTGGGCGACCGGCGCTCCCGCCGGCGGCAACCAGGGCGGCGGCGGTGGCGGCGGCTGGGGTGGAAACTCCGGCGGCGGTACTGGCGGCGGCTACTCGGACGAGCCCCCCTTCTAGGCCCTCGGGCCAAGGGTGGGTCGTTCCCACACTTCTTGATCACACAGGAGATACACCATGGCGAAGCCGCCTGTGCGCAAGCCGAAGAAGAAGGTCTGCGCATTCTGCAAGGACAAGGTCACGTACGTGGACTACAAGGACACGAACATGCTGCGGAAGTTCATTTCCGACCGCGGCAAGATCCGTGCCCGCCGCGTGACCGGCAACTGCACGCAGCATCAGCGTGACGTCGCCACGGCCGTGAAGAACAGCCGTGAGATGGCGCTGCTGCCCTACACCTCCACTGCGCGATAAGGGAAGGGTGACCGAAACATGAAGATCATCCTCACCCACGAGGTCTCCGGCCTCGGTGCCGCGGGCGACGTTGTTGACGTCAAGGACGGTTACGCTCGCAACTACCTGATCCCGCGGAACTTCGCGATCCGCTGGACCAAGGGTGGCGAGAAGGACGTCGAGCAGATTCGTCGGGCTCGCAAGATCCACGAGATTCAGACCATCGAGCAGGCCAACGCTGTGAAGGCCCAGCTCGAGGGCGTCAAGGTCCGCCTGGCCGTCCGCTCCGGCGACGCCGGTCGTCTCTTCGGTTCCGTCACCCCGGCCGACGTCGCTTCCGCGATCAAGGCTTCCGGTGGCCCCGAGGTCGACAAGCGCCGCATCGAGCTCGGCGCGCCGATCAAGACGCTGGGCGCCCACGAGACGTCCGTGCGTCTGCACCCCGAGGTTGCCGCCAAGGTCAACATCGAGGTCGTCGCGGCCTGATCGCCGCACTCGGCTTGAAGTGCTGAGAGAAGGGGCCGCACCCAGCCAGGTGCGGCCCCTTCCGCGTGCCGAAGGCGAGAATCGGCGCCCATGTTTCACGTGAAACGCCGGTTTCACGTGAAACAGTCAGCGCGTCGCGCCCGTCACCAGCCAGCGGCCGGAGCGGGTGCGCAACCACAGCGTCAGCATGCGCACGGCCATCATCAGTGTCATGGCCGCCCAGAGCGCAGTGAGCCCACCGCCCAGGGCAGGAACCAGGAAGGCGGCCGGGATGAACACCGCAAGGGTGACCAGCATCGCCCACGCCAGATATGGACCGTCGCCCGCGCCCATGAGGACTCCGTCCAGGACGAAGACGACGCCGCAGATCGGCTGTGAAAGGGCGACGATCAGCAGCGCGGGCAGGGCTGCGTCCGTCACCATGGAGTCGCTGGTGAACAGGGGCAGGAATACCGGGCGGCTGATCACGACCAATAGGCCGAGCAGGACGCCCACCGCGATGCCCCACTGCACCATGCGACGACAGACGTTGCGGGCGCCTTCCGGGTCATTGGCACCGAGATAGCGACCGATGATGGCCTGTCCGGCGATGGCGATGGCATCGAGCGCGAACGCGAGCAGGCTCCACAGCGACAGGATGATCTGGTGTGCCGCGATGTCGGCGTCGCCGAGGCGGGCTGCCACGGCGGTGGCGATCATCAGGATGGCGCGCAGCGAGAGCGTGCGGACGAGCAGAGGAATGCCGGCCTGTGCTGAGGACCGGATCCCGGCGGCGTCGGGCCTGAGCGACGCTCCGTGTCTACGGGCACCGCGGACCACGACCACGAGATATGCGGCGGCCATGCCACACTGCGCGATGACGGTGCCCCAGGCAGATCCCGCGATGCCGAGGCCGACGCCGTAGACGAGACCCACGTTGAGGACGGCGTTGGCGATGAAGCCGGCGATGGCTACGTACAGCGGTGTCTTGGTGTCCTGCAGTCCGCGCAGGACACCGGTTGCAGCAAGCACGACGAGCATGGCCGGGATGCCCAGGGCTGAGATCCGTAGATAGGTGATCGCGTACGGGGCGGCAGTCTCGGATGCGCCGAAGAGTTCGACGACGGCCGGAGCCGTGGGCAGGACGGTGGCGATGACGGCGGCGCCGAGCAGCAGGGCCAGCCAGATGCCGTCCATGCCCTGGCGGATGGCGGCCTGGAGGTCGCCCGCGCCGACGCGGCGGGCCACGGCGGCCGTGGTGGCGTAGGCGAGGAAGACGAAGATACTGACGGCGGTCACGAGGAGAGCCGAGGCGATGCCGAGTCCGGCGAGTTGGGCCGTGCCGAGATGGCCCACGATCGCACTGTCGACCATGACGAAAAGGGGCTCGGCGACAAGCGCGCCGAAGGCCGGTACGGCCAGCGCGACGATCTCTCGATCGTGGCGGCGGCGGGTGGCCTTGGGAGTCGCGGGAGCCTGTGGCATGAGCACTAATCTAATCGTCCACAGGTAAGAGATGCAATGACTTAGTGACCCTTACCTATCGTCGCGCCATGCGCTCTTCTGTGCACAGTCCGATGTGATCTTGCTCTGACTGGGAAAGTTTTTCTTCTGCACAGCCGGTGGACGGGGAAAGGGCAGGTCGGGGCGGTTGTAGCACGAGGTGGCGAAGCTTGTTCACAGGGCTGTCCACCGGGTCGTGCACAGGTTTAGCCGACTTCTCCACAGCATCCGGGCCGTCGTCCACATGGCCTGTGGATAACCAGATTGGCTGACGGTGCCCGCGGGCCTACCGTGGACCGACGCCCACTCCGTCCGTCGGCCTGGAAACCATCACAAAGCCGACGCGCCAGAACCGGAGTTGGGCGTCTCATTTGTCAGTGGCGTGCCGTAGAAAAGAGGGGCACGGCGAAGGTCCGCTCTGCGGACGGGAGGAGGTGGCTCGGTGAGTATTTCCGAGCCCTTGGACGACCCCTGGGCCGACAGCGGTCCCAGTGATCGTCTGCCCGCCTCCCGACGTCGCGGCGACGGAGCTCGCGGCCGCGACGAGCAGCACGACCGAGGCAGGGAGAACGGGGCTTGGGACGGCGGCGGTTCGTCCTTCGAGCGAGTTCCGCCGCAGGATCTCGACGCCGAGCAGTCCGTGCTGGGCGGCATGCTCCTGTCCAAGGACGCCATCGCTGATGTCGTCGAGGTCCTGAAGGGCCACGACTTCTACAAGCCCGCGCACGAAACGATCTACCAGGCGATCCTCGACGTCTACGCCAAGGGCGAGCCGGCCGACCCCATCACGATCGCCGCCGAGCTCACCAAGCGCGGCGAGATCAACAAGGTCGGCGGGGCGTCGTATCTGCACACCCTCGTCCAGACCGTGCCGACGGCGGCGAACGCCGAGTACTACGCGGAAATCGTCCACGAGCGTGCCGTGCTTCGTCGCCTGGTCGAGGCCGGTACCCGCATCACGCAGATGGGATACGCGGCCGACGACGACGTCGACGAGATCGTCAACCGGGCCCAGGCGGAGATCTACGCGGTCACCGAGCAGCGCACCAGCGAGGACTACCTGCCGCTCGGCGACATCATGGAGGGTGCGCTCGACGAGATCGAGGCGATCGGTTCGCGCAGCGGTGAGATGACCGGAGTGCCCACCGGTTTCACGGACTTCGACTCGCTGACCAACGGCCTGCACCCGGGCCAGATGATCGTCATCGCCGCCCGTCCCGCCATGGGCAAGTCCACCCTCGCGCTGGACTTCGCGCGGGCCGCGTCGATCAAGAACAACCTGCCGAGCGTCATCTTCTCCCTCGAAATGGGCCGCAACGAGATCGCGATGCGCCTGCTGTCCGCCGAGGCGCGCGTGGCCCTGCACCACATGAGATCCGGCACGATGACCGACGAGGACTGGACACGCCTGGCCCGGCGGATGCCGGACGTCTCGGCCGCCCCGCTGTTCATCGACGACTCCCCGAACCTGTCGATGATGGAGATCCGTGCCAAGTGCAGGCGCCTCAAGCAGCGCAACGACATCAGGCTGGTGGTCATCGACTATCTCCAGCTGATGCAGTCCGGTGGCTCGAAGCGTGCGGAGAACCGTCAGCAGGAGGTATCGGACATGTCCCGAAACCTCAAGCTGCTGGCCAAGGAGCTGGAGGTGCCGGTCATCGCGCTCTCCCAGCTGAACCGTGGTCCCGAGCAGCGCACGGACAAGAAGCCCATGGTCTCCGACCTGCGTGAGTCCGGTTCCATCGAGCAGGACGCCGACATGGTCATCCTGCTGCACCGTGAGGACGCCTACGAGAAGGAGTCCCCACGCGCGGGCGAGGCCGACCTGATCGTGGCCAAGCACCGTAACGGCCCGACGGCGACGATCACGGTGGCCTTCCAGGGCCACTACTCGCGTTTTGTGGACATGGCGCAGACCTGATCCCGGGGCATGCCGGCCTGATCGGCCGAGCACGTGGCCGACGACATCACCGATGCCGGTCCCGTCTCCACGGCGGCCTGATGAAGGCCCATCGGCCCAGCACCCTGCAGACTCGACGACCGAGTGCCCCGCGGGGTGGACTGGGGCCATGACGACATCTCAGGAAGATCTGCTTCCCGGCACGCGCCGGGCGCTGTCGCACCGGATTGCCGTGGCGCAGGCGGAAGGGCGTGTGCCTTCGCTGGTCGCGGCGGTCGTACGGGACGGGCGGGCCGTGTGGCACGGCTCGCGGACCTCGGTGGAGGGGCACGGCCCCGACGAGAACGTGCAGTACCGGATCGGGTCGATCACCAAGACCTTCACCGCCGTTCTTGTGCTGCGGTTGCGCGACGAGGGCGCGCTCGACCTCGGTGACCCGCTGGAGAAACATCTGTCGTCAACCGGTGCGGGAGAGGCCACGATCGCCGAACTGCTCGCCCACACGAGCGGACTGGCGGCCGAGTCCCCCGCGCCGTGGTGGGAGCGCACCCCGGGATCCCTGCGTCCCGAACTCGCCGACGTACTGGGGGAGCAGCCCTTCCGGCATCCGGCAGGACGCCGCTTTCATTACTCGAACCCCGGCTACAGCCTGCTGGGTGCGCTCGTCGAGAAGCTGCGCGGGGCTCCGTGGGAGGAGGTGCTGCGCAACGAGGTACTTGAGCCTCTGGGCCTCGACCGTACGAGTGCGCGGCCCCAGGCCCCTCATGCCGGTGGCTGGGCGGTGCACCCGTGGGCCGACGTGATGCTGCCCGAACCCACGGAGGACCTTGGGCTGATGGCTCCGGCCGGGCAACTCTGGTCCACCACCGGCGACTTGGCGAAGTTTGCCGCCTTCCTGGCGAAGGGGGACGATCGGGTCTTGAGCGCGGCGACCGTGCTGGAGATGCGGACACCCGCGGCGCCGGCCGAGGCCACGGATGTCGTGGACGGTGCCACCTATGGGCTCGGCCTGCAGATCCAGCACCGGGACGGACGGTTGCTCGTGGGGCATTCAGGTTCGCTGCCGGGCTTCCTCGCGAACCTCACCATCAGCGTGGCGGACGACGTCGCGGTGGTGGTTTTGGCCAACTGCACCTCCGGCCCGCTGTTGTCGGCCGTGGGGGCAGACCTCGTGCGAATCGTCGCCGAGTCCGAGCCCCGCTTCCCTGATCCTTGGCAGCCGCTGCGCGAAGTCGACGCGGCCGCGCTCGAGTTGGCGGGACAGTGGTACTGGGGAACACATGCCTTCGCCCTGCGGCTGACGGCCGACGGGCTCGTCTCGCTGGGCCCGCTCTCCGGCAACGGCCGTCGTTCCCGGTTCCGGGTGAACGGTGACGGAACCTGGACGGGCCTGGAGGGTTATTACGCCGGGGAGCTCTTGAGGGCCGTACGACGCCCGGATGGAGCCGTGAGCCATCTCGACCTAGGGTCGTTCGTCTTCACGCGCCAGCCGTACGGCGAGGGGGCTTCCCTGCCTGGTGGAGTGGATCCCGAGGGGTGGCGCGGCATCGGCTGACGCCGACATGCGATGCGGCCTGTTTCACGTGAAACAGGCCGCCTCACATGTCACGACCGGAGCGTCATGCCGCCCGGGCTTCACCTCACAGCTGAAGCTTGAAGCCGACGTGCGAGGCGGTGAAGCCGAGCCGCTCGTAGAAGCGGTGGGCGTCCGTGCGGGTGTTGTCCGAAGTCAGCTGGACCAACTGGCAGCCCTGACGACGGGATTCCCCGATTGCCCACTCGATGAGCTGCGTCCCCAGGCCGCTGCCACGCTCGTCGGCGTGAACGCGCACGCCTTCGACGATCGACCTAGTGGAGCCGCGCCGGGACAGCCCGGGAATGATCGTGAGCTGGAGCGTTCCCACTACCCGACCTTCGCGGACGGCGACCATCACATGCTGGTGGGGGTCGGTCGAGAGTCGGTCCAGTGCCGTCAGGTAGGGGATCAGGTCGTCCGGTGATTCACGCTGGGCACCCAGGGGGTCGTCGGCGAGCATGGCGACGATCGCGGGAATGTCCTTCGCCATGGCGGGCCGTATCTCGATATCTCCCATGGCCGAACCCTATGCAGCGGCCAGGCGGGCAACAAAATACCCAGCGTTTGCATATATAGAGCGTCTGCAATTAACGTGTTTCTGTGTAACGCGCTCCTGCAACAATCTGGGAAGGTGTCATCCCATGCCGCTCGCGCTTCTCGCCCTTGCGATCGGGGCCTTCGGAATCGGTACGACGGAGTTCGTGATCATGGGCTTGCTGCCCGAGGTCGCGGGCGACTTCGGGGTCTCCATCCCCACCGCCGGTTTCCTGGTGACCGGCTACGCGCTCGGTGTCATGTTCGGCGCTCCGCTGATGACCGTGCTCGGTACCAGGATTTCCCGCAAGCGGATGCTGATGCTGCTGATGGGGCTGTTCATCGTCGGCAACCTGCTGTCCGCCGTCGCACCTGCCTTCGCCGTCATGCTGACCGGTCGCGTGATCGCCTCACTGGCCCACGGGGCCTTCTTCGGCATCGGCTCGGTCGTCGCGGCCGACCTGGTCGCGCCCGACAAGAAGGCCGGAGCCATCGCGATGATGTTCACCGGACTGACGGTCGCCAACGTGGTCGGCGTCCCGCTCGGCACGCTCGTCGGGCAGTCCGTCGGCTGGCGTGTCACCTTCTGGATCGTCGCGGCCCTGGGCGTGATCGGTCTGCTCGGCATCGCCAAGCTCGTCCCCGAGATGCCCAGGGCGGAAGGCGTGAGCCTGCGACACGAACTGGCCGCCTTCAAGAACGCGCAGGTCCTGCTCGCCATGGCGATGACCGTCCTCGGCTTCGGTGGCGTCTTCGCGGCCATCACCTACATCGCGCCGATGATGACCAAGGTCGCCGGTTTCGCCGACGGTTCGGTCACGTGGCTCCTGGTCCTCTTCGGCCTCGGCATGGTCGGCGGCAATCTCGTCGGCGGCAAGTACGCTGACCGCGCCCTGATGCCCATGCTCTACGTCTCTCTGGGCGCCCTTGCCGTCGTGCTCGCCCTCTTCACGCTCACCGCCCACCACAAAGCCCTGGCGGCCGTCACGATCGCGCTGATCGGTGCTCTGGGCTTCGCCACCGTGCCGCCGCTGCAGAAGCGCGTCCTCGACCAGGCGCGTGGAGCCCCGACACTCGCGTCGGCCGTGAACATCGGTGCCTTCAACCTCGGCAACGCGCTCTCCGCCTGGCTCGGCGGTCTCGCCATCTCGGCCGGTCTCGGACACACCGCCCCCAGCTGGGTCGGCGCCGCCCTCGCCGCGGCCGCCCTGCTCCTGGCCTTGCTCTCGGCTGCCCTGGAACGTCGGGACAGGGCGCCCAGCACGGTGGTCGCGGAGGGCGTGCCGACGGAACAGCGGGCTGCCGTGACCCACTGAGCCGGAGGGCTGCCCCTGACCACGAGCTGTACGGAGACGCCGGTTCCCGTATCCACCGGGAGCCGGCGTCTCCGTGTCGGAACTCGCCCGCCCGGCCTCAGCCCGCCGCCACCGTCAGTGGCGCGAACCGACGGCTCCAGTCCCCGGGCAGTTCCGCGATGCCGTACGTCATGACGGCGTTGAAGGCGACGGATGTCAGACCATGATCCTTCGCCCACGCCAGCAGTTCCTCGTGCCGTAGGTCGATGTCGGTGCGAAGGGGGCGAGCGGTGTGGGCGGCCAGGGAGGCGATCAGCGCCTTCGCCGTCCGTGTGTCGCGGGCGATCAGCGGACCCACGACGTGTGTGTCCATGTTGGGCCAGGCTGCCGCGTAGCCGATGATCCGGCCGTCCTCCTCGGCGACGCGCAACTGGTCGGCGAAGGCAGGCAGTCGGGTGATGATGTGCGTGCGATCGGCGCCGAACACCTCCTCGTCGAGCCGGAGGATGGTGGTGAGGTCCTCGGCGGTGGCCGCGCGGGTGGCGACCTCGGGAAGTGAGCTGTCCGGTGTGAAGTGACCGCGCAGCATCTCGGCCCGGCCGGTGGTCTTGAAGCCAAGTTCCTCGTAGAGCGGGCGACCGTTCGGCGTCGCGTGCAGAGTCAGCGGTGTGGTGCCCATCGCGGCGACCACGTGGCGCATCAGCCGGCGTCCGATGCCCTGGCGGGCATGCCGTTCGGCGACCAGCACCATGCCGACGGCTCCGAGATCGGGTTGCTCCTGCGGTCCGTACTCGGTGACCACGCAGGCGCTGACGAGTCCGCGGTCGGGGTCGTCGATGCCGTAACCCTTCCCGGCTGTGAGGAGGAAGCCCCACTTGTGCTCCTCGCGTGGCCACCCCCGATCCTCGGACAAGTCGGCGCAGGCGGTGAGATCGCGACGCGTCAGACGGCGGATGGGCAGAGCGGTGGGGGAAGGAGTCGGCACGCAGGTCAGGCTGTCGGACGGGCACCCTCGACGTCCACCCGTTTCCGGGTGCTGGCACGAGCTTTTGGCCATGTCATGGCCAACTGCACAGCCTGCGAGCAGCCGCTGGGTGTTTCACGTGAAACATCGGCGAACGACTGCTGTCCGACGACCCCTTCGCAAGTCGGACAGGCATCCCGCTAGCCTCGGCGGCATGGCCAGACTTCATCTCTTCGACCTCGACGGCACGTTGTTGCACGGAAGTACCGCCCCCGTGGAGATCTCCCGGCAGCTCGGGCTGGAAGCCGAGGCGGTGGCGCTCGACCAGGCGATCGGGGCAGGGCTGATAGGCCCGCCCGAATACGCGGCGGAGGTGTACACGCTCTGGGCGGAGCTCACTGAGGCGCATGTGGCAGCGGCCTTCGAAGGTGCCCCGTGGCTGGCGCGTATCCGCGAGGTCTGGGCGGAAATCAGGGAGGGCGGCGATTACTGCGCTGTCGTGTCGCTCTCGCCCTCTTTCTTCGTGGAGCGGCTCATCGGCTGGGGCGCACACGCGGCGCACGGGTCTCTCTTTCCGGCGTTGCCCTTCACCAAGCCCATGGACCCGGCCGGAGTGCTCAGCGCTGCTGCCAAGGTCCGCATCGCCGACCGGCTGTGCGAGGAGTTCGGCGTGGCGAGGGCCGACTGCGTCGCCTATGGCGACTCGCTGTCGGACAGAGACCTGTTCGGTGTGGTGCCGATCTCTGTGGCGGTCAACGCGGACAGTCATCTGGCCGATATCTCGACTCACTCCTACAGGGGCCGGGACCTGTGGGAAGCCTATGAATTGGTGCGGCACGCCCGGTAATTGCGGGAATTGATGGTTCGAGGCCGTCGCAATCGTCGAGGAGGAGGGGGGACTTGTGTGGGGAGCGGCGGCCGGTATGGTCGACTCCGGTTCCTGTCCGGGTGAGGAGCCCCTCCTGCGGGCCCGAGTGGGCCGAGAGCAGGGCAATCCAGCCTAACGGGACGGAGAGATCAAAAAACTGCAATTACGGGTACACGGCCTGGACATCCACACCGGGTGAGACGCTGCGATGAAGTACTGCGGCCAATGTCACACTCTCGCCCTACTTGTCCGTACGTTGCCGGAACACGGGTTGAATTGGCCGCATCGGCCGCGGCGCCGGACAAGAGAGCAAGCCGTCTGCGGGGGAAAGCAGGCATCTTCCGACCAGGGAAGTGCGCAGACCGACCGAGAGATGTTCGAGGCGAGGCACACCATGGACGCTCCGACCACCACGTCGGCCGACAACGGCACTTCCGGCGGCGGGAGCGGCTGGTTCACGCCGCACAAACAGCCGGAGACCCCTCCTGGCGGCGAACAGGAGAGCGCCGACGGCCGTCGCCTGGCAGCGATGCGCCCGGTGGGCAGGACCGCGACAGGGACCGGCACGGCCCCACCGACGCCGGACGCCGCGCCGCCCGCCGTGACAACCGGCGGAGCACCGCCGCCCCCCGAGATCACGGACGACACACCGCCCACAGCGACGGCAGCCGGCGCGCCCCCTCCAGGGGAGGCAGCCGACGCCCCGCCCGCCACCGTGAATGACCCAGCGTCCGGCTCAGCCCACGCTGTCCCGGCCGCCGACGCATCCGGAAGGCCGGGCGCGATACAGGCCCCCGAGATATCGCCCTCGATATCGGCCCTCAGTCCGACCAGCGTCCCAGCTCCGCCCTCTCAAACCCCGGTCGCCCGTTCCTCCCTCCTCACCCAGGCAGCGCCCGCCCAAGCCCCGTCGGTCGAACAGCGCGTGCCCGCCCAGCGCTCCGCCCCCCAGCAGGACGCCTCCCCGGACGCCGTTCTCATCCGCCGGACCATGGCCGAGGTCGGTCCCGTGGCCGACAAGGTCACCTCGTACTTCTACGCGCTGCTCTTCGTACGCCACCCGGATCTGCGGTCGCTGTTCCCGGCCGCGATGGACACCCAGCGGGACCGCCTGCTCACGGCGCTGCTCACCGCGGCCGAGCACATCGACAACACCGAGGTCCTGGTCGAGTACCTGCAGAACCTCGGCCGAGGCCACCGCAAGTACGGCACGCGGGCCGAGCACTACCCGGCTGTCGGCGAGTGCCTGATCGGCGCCCTGAGCAAGTACGCCGCCGGGATCTGGAACCCCGAGCTGGAGGCTGCCTGGGTCCGGGCGTACACGACGATCTCGCAGGTCATGATCGACGCGGCGGCGGCGGACGAACTACGCGCCCCGGCCTGGTGGTACGCGGAAGTCGTGGCGCACGATCTCAGAACGCCGGACGTCGCGGTGGTCACCGTCCGCCCGGATCAGCCCTACCCCTTCCTCGCCGGTCAGTACACGAGCGTGGAGACACCCTGGTGGCCGCGGATCTGGCGGCACTACTCCTTCGCTTCCGCGCCCCGCTCGGACGGTCTGCTGTCGTTCCACGTGAAGGCCGTCCCCGCGGGCTGGGTCTCCAACGCCCTGGTGCACCGCGCCCGGCCGGGCGACATCATCCGGCTCGGCCCGCCCGCCGGCTCGATGACCGTCGACCACACCACCGACAGCGGACTGCTCTGTCTGGGCGGAGGGACCGGCATAGCGCCCATCAAGGCACTCGTGGAGGACGTCGCCGAGCACGGCGAACGGCGCCCGGTCGAGGTGTTCTACGGCGCCCGGACCGATCACGACCTCTACGACATCGACACCATGCTCCGGCTCCAGCAGAGCCACCCCTGGCTCTCGGTCCGCGCGGTCATCGATCAGCAGGCGCATCTCCAGCTTCCGGACGCCATACGCGAGTATGGCCCGTGGAACGAGTACGACGCCTATCTCTCCGGCCCGCCCGGAATGATCCGCAGTGGCGTGGACGCGCTCAGGGACGTAGGTATCCCGTCGGCACGCATACGCCACGACTCGGTGGAGGAGCTCGTCACCGTCGCCCAGTGATCCGGCGTCGGACGTCAGCCGAGGTCCGGGGCGTGCATGGCGCGTACGCCCTCGATGTTGCCGTCGAGGTAGTGCCGCAGCGACAGCGGTACGAGGTGGACGGAGGCGATCCCGACGCGGGTGAACGGCACCCGCACGATCTCGTACTCGCCGATGGGCTCGTCCACCTCGGGACCGTGCCGCAGGGACGGGTCCATGGACTCCAGATGGCAGACGAAGAAGTGCTGCACCTTCACGCCGGTCGCGCCGGCGTCCGCGCCGATGTGTTCGACGGTGTCGACGAAGCAGGGCACCACATCGGTGATCTTGGCGCCGAGTTCCTCGTACACCTCGCGGTGCAGGGCGTCGACGACGGTCGTGTCGTCCGGCTCGACCCCACCGCCGGGCGTGAGCCAGTAGGGATCCATGCCGGGTTTGGTGCGCTTGATCAAGATCAGGTCGTCACCGTCCAGCAGAACGGCACGGGCGGTGCGCTTGACCACGGGTCGGACGGTCATGGGAGAAATGTGGCCCCCCTGGTTCCACGTGAAACATCGCGAAGGCCATCGAATGGTCTCACCGCGTGACCAGCTGAAATGCGAGCCTCAGCACCAGTCGCCGGCCGCCCGCAGCAGCCACTCATGAGCCCGCGCGATGTGCGGCATCGCCAGGGTGCCCGTGCGGACCACCAGGAAGTACGTCCGCAGGGGCGGAACTGCCGGATCGTGCAGCGCGACGATCTTCCCGCGCTCGAGGGCGGAGGCGCACAGATAGCGGGGCAGCACCGCGAGCCCGGCGCCTGCCACCGTGCATGCGAGAACCGCGCGCAGGTCGGGAACGATCACGGTTCCCGGGGCGGCCGGGAGGGAGTCGAAGACCGAAGCCCAGTAGCGGGACACGAAGGGCAGCGACTCGTGCACCTCCACCACCGGGACGTCCTCCAGCGCGGGTGCCGACCTGGCCACGGAGGCGGATTCCGACGCCCGCCTTCCCGTGGACCCGGAGGGGTTCTCCGACGCCCGCCTTCCCCTGGTCCCGGAGGGGTTCTCCGACGCCCGCCTTCCCCTGGTCCCGGAGACGTTCTCCAACGCCCGTCTCCCCTTGGCCGAGGTGACGTTCTCCAGGACCCGCGCCCCTTTGCGGCGTGGTTTCCCGGAGCCGAGCTGCTCGGCCCAGTGCGGGGCGGCGACCAGGACGTGCTCCTCGTCGCAGAGCGCAGTCGCCGTGAGCAGGGCGCCGCGTGGGCGGGCCGGGCAGATGGCCAGATCATGATGTCCGGCGGCCAGCCCTTCCAGAACCTCCTCGGTGTTGCCGAAGGAAGCACGCAGGGCGAAACCCTGGCCGTCCTCGCCGGTCAGCAGGGTGAGCGCGGGCAGCGCCCGCTCGGCGGTGAACTCGGGCGGGCCTGCGAGGTGCAGTGTCCGTAAGGACGAATCGTCGTCGAGCCCGGTCTCGGCGATCTCCACCAGGGCATCGAGATGCGGGGCCGCCTTGTGGGCGAGCTCGTCGCCGATGGTCGTAGGTGTCACGCCCCGGGCCTGCCGCAGGAACAGGGGCCGCCCCAGCTGTCGCTCCAGGGTGCGGATCTGCGAGGTGACGGCCGGCTGCGACAGGCCGAGCAGCGCGGCCGCGCGAGTGAAGGAACCGGCCCGGTGCACCGTCACAAAGGTGCGCAGCAAGGCCAGATCCATGGCGACGCCTCCTCTTCCCTGCCCTTCTCTCGGCCCCGAGGCAGGGCCCAACTATAAATATGTCGATAGGTCTCTGTCGCTACTGTGATTGGACACTGACACAGAGTCAACTAGCCTTGTTCGCGCGGTTCTTCGCGCGCAGAACCGGGACGGTCCGAGCCACGAGGGGGGAGGCTCGGACCGTCCGTCGTACGTGGCCGCACTCTGCCCAGAGCGGGCGCGAGGGCGTCACCGGGACGATTCGTCCAGCGCGCGCAGCACATCCGACACCAGGTCCTCGGGGTCCTCCGCACCCACCGAGAAGCGAATGAAACCGTCCGGCACGGCATCTCCGCCCCAGCGCCCGCGGCGTTCGGCCGTCGAGCGCACCCCACCGAAGCTGGTCGCGTCGTCGACGAGCCGCAGTGCGTCGAGAAAACGGTCGGCACGCGCGCGCGTGGGCAGCGTGAAGGAGACCACGCATCCGAAGCGCCGCATCTGCTGCGAGGCGACCTTGCGGGAGGGGTCGCCGGGCAGGCCGGGATAGCGCAGCCCGGTCACCTCGGGGTGCTCCCGCAGCGCCTCCGCAAGAGTCAGGGCAGTCGCGTTCTGCCTGTCGACCCGCAGCTGAAGCGTGGCGATCGAACGGTGGGCGAGCCAGGCCTCCATGGGCCCCGCGATCGCCCCGACGATCTTCCGCCAGCGCCGTACGGCGGCCATGGCCTCGGCGTCGCGGCCGGCGACGTATCCCAGCAGGACGTCCCCATGCCCGGTGAGCTGCTTGGTGCCGCTGGCCACGGAGAAGTCGGCACCGAGTTCCAGCGGACGCTGCCCGAGAGGTGTCGCGAGCGTGTTGTCGACCGCGACCAGGGCGCCACGCGCGTGTGCCGCCTCGGCGAGCCGCCGTACGTCGCACACATCGAGCCCGGGGTTCGACGGCGTCTCGATCCACAACAGCTTCGCGCCGTCGAGGACGTCCAGCTGGGCGTCGTCGCCGGTAGGCGCGGTGCGCACCTCGATGCCGTACGCCTCCAGCTGGGTGCGCACCAGGGGCAGCGCCTGGTAGCCGTCGCTGGGCATGACGACCGCGTCGCCGGCCCGCAGCTGCGAGAAGAGCACCGAGGAGATGGCGGCCATGCCGGAGGCGAACACGAGCGTCTCGGCGTCGTCCTGCCCGGGCGCCTCCAGCTCACCGATGGCGCGCTCCAGCAGGGTCCAGGTCGGGTTGTCGTCGCGGCCGTAGCCGTACGGACCCGTCACCTCGCCCGGCAGATGGAAGTGGGCGGCGAACACCGGACCGGGCAGGGTCGGCTCGTGCTTGACCGGCTCGGGCAGCCCTGCCCGCACCGCGCGCGTGCCGTCACCGCTGTCCACCGGAAGTCCCTGCCCGCTCGTAGCGCTCATGCCACTCGTCCCTCCACGTCCTCGCGTACGGCGGCGAGCAGACCCTCACTCGCCGCCTCCACCATCTCAAGGCACTCCTCGAAGCCGTCCAGGCCCCCGTAGTACGGGTCCGGTACGTCGAGGTCGCCGCCCGCAGTGGGGTCGTAGGAGCGCAGCAGCCGGACCTTCTCCGCGTCCTGCGAGGTGGGTGCGAGGCGGCGCAGGGCCTTGAGGTGACCGACGTCAAGGGCGATGACGAGGTCGAGGCGGGCGAACCATGACGGCTGGAACTGGCGGGCCGTGTGAGCACCGTCATAGCCGCTGTTTTCGAGGACGGTGACCGTGCGCGGGTCGGCACCGTCCCCCTCGTGCCAGCCGCCCGTTCCGGCGCTGTCGACCTCCACCAGGCCGTCGAGGCCGGCCTCCCGGATACGGGCGCGGAAGACGGATTCGGCCATCGGGGAACGACAGATGTTGCCGGTGCAGACGAAGCAGACCCGGTAGGTCATGGTGTGCTCAGTCCTCGTCGGGCAGGACGACGTGGAGCGCCCAGGACACGATCGAGATGATCAGGCCGCCCAGGACGGCGGTCCAGAAGCCCTCGACGTGGAAGCTCAGGTCGAACTTGTCGGCGAGCCAGGAGGTCAGCAGCAGCATCAGGGCGTTGACCACCAGGGTGATCAGGCCGAGGGTCAGGATGAACAGCGGGAAGGTGAGAACCTTCACGATGGGCTTGACCAGGAAGTTCACCAGCCCGAAGACCAGGGCGACGAGTATGAGCGTCCAGACCTTCTTGCCGGTGCTGTCGCCGGTGAGGGTGATCTTGTCGAGCAGCCATACGGCGACCGCCAGGGCGCCCGCGTTGGCGATCGTCTTGACTACGAAATTCTTCATGTGTCTGATCGTGACAGACGAGATCGATTACGAGTACGGGCGAGGGCGGACAAAGTCGATGAAGGCATTCCGGTTGGACGAACTGGAGACGGAGCGTGCCGCCAACGACGGCGCCTACCTGCAGTTCCTGCGGGAGCGGAACATGTCGGTCGGCCTGTACGCGCTCGACGCGGGCGCGCACGACCCACAGCAGCCGCACAACCAGGACGAGGTCTACTTCGTCGTGAGTGGTCGCGCCGCGATCACCGTGGGCATGGAGACCACCCAGGTGGCGCGCGGCAGTGTCGTGTACGTACCGGCCGGTGTAGCGCACAAGTTCCACCACATCAGCGAGGACCTGAGGGTGATGGTGGTCTTCTCTCCGCCCGAGAGCTGAGCTGCGACCTCGGGGTTCCCTAGGGGATCAGTCAGGGGCGGACAAGGGATGCGAGGCCCCGCTGGGACCCCTCCCGGCCCTAGCATCGAGTGCAGGACGTCAGAAGATCCGGCAGCACAAGTGCCGGGCACAGAGAGGTTGGGGCGATGCGAGAGATCTTCATGGGACTGCCGTGGTGGGTGAAGTGGGTCGCGGTGCCGGTCATCGCCCTGGTCGTGTTCGGCGGGCTGATAGCGAGCGTCGTGGGTTTCGTCATCGGCCTGCTCTTCAAGTTGCTGGTCTTCGTGGCTCTGGTCGGCGGACTGATCTACGTCGTACGGAAGTTCACGACGAGCTCCTCGTCCCGCAGCGACTGGTGAGCCGTCAACTCGGGGCAACCGGCGGTCGGTAACAGGAATCACCGGTTCCCTCGGGGGAGGGAAGTTTCCCGGCGAGGCGGTCTGCGAGCGGTGACGGACGATTAGAGTCCGGAACTCGACGCGGGGCGACGACCCCGCGAGCGGCGTACACCCCCTCCCGTGTTCCCCGCACGGGCTGCCCCCTCGCGCTCCGGGAGTGACCCTTGGCCACGGTTGACACCCCACCTGTCCAATCCCACGTACCCTCCGCACCCGCCCAACCCCAGGCAGCCGCCGCGGCGGCTCCACTCCATGCGCCCGCAGCGGCCGGTCGGGCCGCGCTACCACCGCCGGGAGCGCACATCCGACCGCCCGAGCAGCCCGCCGCATCGTCGGCGCGGCCGCGCCCCACGACACCTCCGACTCAGCGGCAGGCGACATCGTCGTCCGTGTCGCCACAGTCCGCGACCCTCATCGGATCCGTGCAACGCGCGATGCGCCTGCTCGAGGCCGTCGCCGAGCACGAACACGGCGCCCCAGCCAAGCAACTCGCCCGCGAGACGGGCCTGGCGCTCCCCACGGCCTACCACCTGCTGCGCACCCTCGTGCACGAGGGCTATCTGCGCCGCGACAAGGGGCTGTTCTTCCTCGGTGAGGCAGCCGAGCGGCTGGGCAGCAGCGGAGCCCAGCAGAAACGTCGCAGCACGGTCGCGGAGACACTCGCACACTGGCGCGACGCGATCGGTGTACCGGTGTACTACGCGATGTACCGCGACGGTGAGATCGAGGTCATGTGCGTCTCCGACTCCCCGGGCAACCCGGCGGTCAAGGAGTGGGCCGACTTCCGCGAAACCGGGCACGCACACGCCATCGGGCAATGTCTGCTGGCCCAGTTGGACGACGAGGCCCGCCGTGACCACCTCGACCGCTATCCCGTTCAGTCCATCACCCCGTACACGGTGCGCGACAACCACACCATGCTGCGGCGACTCGAACGCATGCGGCGGGCGGATCCGGTGACCGAGCGGCAGGAGTACGCGCTGGGGACGGTGTGCGCGGCCATTCCGATCACGGTGGGTAACTCGGCCGCGACGATGGCTATTTCTCTGCCCGCGCATCAGGCCGACCGGCTGCAGGCGGCGACGCAGCAGTTGCAGGGAGCGCTGGGGCTGCTGCTGGGGTCACTCGCGATCTCTATCAGTATCTGAAAACTCACTCCTTGTGATCTTTCGTGTACTTTCAGCAAGATTCCCTCAGTGTCTGAAGGATGGGTTCCCAGCCAGTCGACGGCAAGTGACGGGATAGGCGATGCGCGAGTCCGTGCAAGCAGAGGTCATGATGAACTTTCTCGTTTCCGAGGAGCTCTCCTTCCGAATCCCGGTGGAGCTGCGCTACGAGACCTGCGATCCGTACGCCGTCCGGCTGACCTTCCATTTGCCGGGAGATGCCCCGGTGACCTGGGCCTTCGGTCGCGAGCTGCTGATCGACGGGGTGGGGCGGCCGTGCGGGGACGGGGACGTGCGGGTCTCGCCCGCCGATCCCGACTCGCTCGGCGACGTGCTGATCCGGCTGCAGGTCGGCAGCGACCAGGCGTTGTTCCGCTCGTCCACGGCTCCGCTCATCGCTTTCCTGGACCGCACCGACAAGCTGGTGCCGCTGGGTCAGGAAGGGGCGCACGCCGACTTCGACGCTCACCTCGACGAGGCTCTGGACCGCATCCTGGCGGAGGAGCAGAGCGCGGGCTGAAGCGCTTCGCCTCGGGTGGAGGGTTGCGCTGTAACGCTTCTGCGTGAGCCGTGACTTCGTGAGTCGAAGTGATGCGTGAGGCGACGCGGGAGCCGTCAAGAAGGCGTGGCGGCGAGGCGGATGCTGAGGCGGCCAGTGCCGCCCGGCTCTGTCGGGTAAGCCACAGGGGGCAGGGCAGCCAGGTCTCCTGCCTCAGCGCCTGCGACGCCGTCCCTTCCCGCCGCGCGCCGGAGCCGGACGCGCACCGGTCGTTGCCGCTTCCAGTGTCGGCGCTCCCGGTGCCCCCGGCGTCCCCGCCGTCGCAGGGGCCCCCGTCCCCGTCCGGTCGGCCGAGACCACCAGGGCCGCGAGGGCCGTGGTGACCGGTACCGAGGCGACCAGGCCGATGGAGCCCACCAGCGTGCGCACGATCTCCTCCGCGACAAGTTCGCTGTTGGCGACCGTCCCCATGCTGCTCTGGGCGATCGAGAAGAGCAGCAGCAGCGGCAGCGCGGCGCCCGCGTAGGCGAGGACGAGCGTGTTGACGACGGACGCGATGTGGTCACGGCCGATCCGTATGCCCGCGCGGTACAGCCCGCGCCAGCCCATCGTCGGATTGGCCTCGTGCAGCTCCCAGACCGCCGACGTCTGGGTGACGGTCACGTCGTCGAGGACACCGAGCGAACCGATGATGACGCCGGCGAGCAGCAGACCGCTCATGTCGATCGACGGATACAGACCGTGGATCAGACCGGTGTTGTCGTCCGTGTTACCGGTGAGTGCGGCCCATCCGATGAACAGCGAGCCCAGGACGCCGATCAGCAACAGCGAGATCAGTGTGCCGAGCACCGCCACGGACGTACGGGCCGACAGGCCGTGGCACAGGTACAGGGCGATCAGCATGATGGCGCTCGATCCGACCACGGCCACGACCAGCGGATTCGAGCCCTGCAGGATCGCGGGCAGGACGAAGAAGTTCAGCAGCAGGAAGCTGATGGCCAGTGAGACCAGTGCCATCACGCCCCGCAGCCGTCCCACGATCACGACGGCGAGCGCGAAAATGCCGGCGAGCAACGCCATCGGGAGGCGACGGTTGACGTCGGTGACCGAGTACTGCAGGTCCTTCGGCGCCGAGGGCTCGTAGGCGACGACGACCTTCTCGCCCTCGTGCAACTGGCGTGACTGGTCCGGCTGGACGATTTCCGTGAAGGTACGGCCCTTGTCATCGCCGGTGTCGACCCGGATCGTCGCCTTCTTGCAGGTGCCGTTCGCCTGCTGTTGCGCGGACGAGCCCTCGGCGGTGGAGGTGTCGCCGGTCGGGGCTTCCCCGGAGGCGTTCACCGACGAGCAGCTCACGCTCTCGACCTTGGTGACCGTGGCCTGCTGGGTCTGCCGGTCGAAGCCGACCCCCGTGCGCGCGTGCCCCGGGGCGCCCCCCGGCCACAACACCGCGAGCCCGACCAGGACGGCCGCGGCGAACGGGATCAGGATCGCCGCGATGACCTTGCGCAGATGCTTGGAGACGGGGGTCGCAGGCCCGTGACTGTGGGAGTGGCCGTGCCCGCCGCCGGGACCGGGACCGTCGTGTCCCTGTCCGCCGCCGGGGCCGTCGTGCCCCTGCTCCTCACCGGAACCGTTGTCGCCGTGACCGTCGCCGCCACCCGAGCCATGACCGTGCTCGTCGCCGTGGCCGGACCCACGACCGCCACCGCCACCGCGCCCGCCACCGCCACCGCGCCCGCCACCGCCACCGACTCCGGCGCCATGGGCCAGCCCGGCTCGCCCGTCGCTCCCGGCACCGAAAAAATCATGGCTACCGCCGTGGCCACTGCCATGGCCACCTCCACGGGCCCCGCCATGACCGCCACCAAGGCTGCCGCCGCGCCCGTCTCCACGTCCGTCGTCGCCTCCGTCGCCGTTCCGGCCACCCGGCCTGCGGGGCGGCTCGGATGGCGGAAACGGGAACTGCTGTGTCGTGGTCACCGACCGATCATCGCAAGAACGCCAGGGGCCCTCTGTTCACCGCGCCCGAATTGACGCTAGCGTGGAGGCACCTTTGTACACGCGGGAGCTCGGAGCACCGGGCTGAGAGGGCGCTGACCTCCGTCCCTGCCATGTTTCACATGAAACATCGCCTGAAGCGAGTGATGTTTCACACGAAACGCCGGCACACGGAATTCGCTGCGTCGACCGCCGAACCTGTTACCGGGTAATGCCGGCGTAGGGAGCTAGGTCTCATGACCAACAAGGACGCACGCACGCCTGCCTCCACGCAGAACGAGCTCAGTGAGGGCGAGGAGAGCGGGAAGTCCATCGGCTGGCACAAGGCGTACGTCGAGGGCTCACGCCCCGATCTGCGGGTGCCGGTCCGTCAGGTGCACCTCACCAACGGGCAGTCGGTCACGCTGTACGACACGTCAGGCCCGTACACCGATCCACTCACCGAAACCGATGTCCGCAGGGGGCTGCCGCCCCTGCGCGAGAACTGGATCGTGGCCCGCGGCGACACCGAGGAGTACGCGGGACGGCCCGTCCGACCCGAGGACGACGGGGTCAAGCACACCTCACCGAGGGGCGGTCTGCGTAACCTCGATGCGGTCTTCCCGGGACGGCCGCGCCTGCCCCGCCGCAGCCGCGACGCCAACGCGGTCACACAGCTCGCCTACGCCCGCCGCGGCGAGATCACACCGGAGATGGAGTACGTCGCTCTCCGGGAGAACGTTTCGCCGGAGGTCGTCCGCGAGGAGATCGCCGCAGGCAGGGCTGTGCTCCCGGCCAACGTCAACCACCCGGAGATCGAGCCGATGATCATCGGCAAGCGGTTCCTGGTGAAGGTCAACGCCAACATCGGCAACTCCGCGGTGACGTCCTCCATCGAGGAGGAGGTCGAGAAGATGACCTGGGCGACCCGTTGGGGCGCTGACACGGTCATGGACCTGTCCACCGGCCGCAACATCCACACCACCCGCGAGTGGGTGCTGCGCAACTCCCCCGTCCCCATCGGCACGGTGCCGCTCTACCAGGCCCTGGAGAAGGTCGACGGGCGCGCCGAGGAGCTGACCTGGGAGATCTACAAGGACACGGTCGTCGAACAGGCCGAGCAGGGCGTGGACTACATGACGGTCCACGCGGGCGTCCGACTGCCGTACGTACCGCTGACGGCCAACCGCAAGACCGGCATCGTCTCGCGTGGCGGCTCGATCATGGCCGCCTGGTGCCTCGCGCACCACAAGGAGAGCTTCCTGTACGAGAACTTCGAGGAGCTCTGCGAGATCCTCGCCGCCTACGACGTCACCTACTCGCTGGGTGACGGCCTCAGGCCGGGCTCCATCGCGGACGCCAACGACGAGGCGCAGTTCGCCGAGTTGCGCACGCTCGGGGAACTCAACCGAATCGCGAAGCGTTTCAACGTACAGACCATGATCGAGGGCCCGGGACATGTCCCGATGCACAAGATCAAGGAGAACATCGACCTTCAGCAGGAGATCTGCGATGAAGCTCCGTTCTATACGCTCGGCCCGCTGACGACGGACGTCGCGCCCGCGTACGACCACATCACCTCCGGCATCGGTGCCGCGATGATCGCCTGGTGGGGCACGGCCATGCTCTGCTACGTCACGCCCAAGGAGCACTTGGGCCTGCCCAACCGTGACGACGTGAAGACCGGCGTCATCACCTACAAGATCGCAGCCCACGCGGCCGACCTCGCCAAGGGGCATCCCGGTGCGCAGGAGTGGGACGACGCGCTGTCGGACGCCCGCTTCGAGTTCCGGTGGGAGGACCAGTTCAACCTGGCGCTCGACCCGGACACGGCACGGGAGTTCCACGACGAGACGCTTCCGGCCGAGCCTGCCAAGACGGCGCACTTCTGCTCGATGTGCGGGCCGAAGTTCTGCTCGATGAAGATCTCCCAGGACATTCGCCGCCGGCACGGCGGGAATCAGGAGGAGATCGAGGAGGGCATGGCACAGAAGTCCAAGGAGTTCGCGGCGGCGGGCAACCGTGTGTACCTGCCCCTCGCGGACTGAGGCCGTTCTGCCCCCGGTCGGGGCCGGGTCTTCGGCTTGCGCTCCCCTGGTGGAGCGCAAGCCGAGGGGCCGTTCCGGCTATTCCGGCTGGTGTTCCGGCCCCCCGAAGTCCGGACTGGTGTAGTCCGGGCTCGTGAAGCTCGGGCGGGGACCCCGGGTGCCTTCGTCCGGGCTGCTGAAGCCCGGCCGGTCGTAGCCGAGGTGCGGCATGCGGCTGGTCGGCGCCGGCGGTGTCGCACGGTGCAGTGCGGCACTGCCGGGGGTGGCGAGCGCCTCCCGGAGGAACGGCAGGATGCCGCGCTCCAGCAGGGCCTCACGCCAGGCTTCCTTGGCCCGGGCCACCTCCTCGCTCATCACACCGTACGGCCCCGCTTCGAGCGAGGGCTGGTTGCGCAGCGCGGTGAGCAGCAGTCCGACCGCGGCGACGAGGATCGCGGCCGCGGTCATGGCGCCGAACACCCACCCGGTGGTGAGCATGGTCTGGGCGAACGCCGGCTCGGGGTTGAGCATCTTCAGGATGTAGCCCACGAGCAGGAAGATCGCCGCGGCCGTTCCGGCGAGGACGGGTGTCAGGACCGCGACGACGGCGATGGCGCCCGCGCCGGCGGTCTCGGCGACCTCACCCATGGTGGTGGCGAGTCCCATCGTGCTCGTGTCCGGCTCCGGGGAGCCGGTCTCGCGCGTGGACGACGGGGGGGACGACGCCGGTTGGCGCAGTTCCTCGCGGACCTTCACATAGTGCTGGTACTCGGTCGCCGCGGCCGCCGTGATGAGGGCGGTGGCGTTGAGTGCCATGGTGCGCAGTTGTTCGGTGTTGAGCCGCTGACCGACAGCGGCCAGTTCAGGGCGGTGTGGGGCGGAGCGCAGCGCCTCATCGAGGATCCGCTCGTATTCCTGGCGGTCCTCGCTCAGCAGGTGCTGCGGAACGCTGTTCATGTGCATCCCCCGATGCTCCGTAGGGCTTGGGGCTCGCACGCTGACGAGCCGTCGGGCAGAAACGGAGGGGAGCCTGCTACGGATAAGCCGATGGTAGAGCGATGTCGGTACGCGGTGACAGGGGGTTTACCGAAAATGCCCTCTGGCCAGGGCGGCCGTCGATCAGTCCGTCATGGGCAACGCCTGCCCTGAGAACCTTCAGATTTCCAGGGGAAGTTGCTGGACCAGCAGCTTTCCGGCCATGGTCACTCCGCCGTCCATCGCGATGGCGAGTCCGTCGGCGTAGAGGTGCGGCCCCTCGACCAGCGGAGTTGCCGGGTCCTCGCCCTCTTCGGTGCCGACGTCGCCGAGGAGATACGGAATGGGGCTGTGCCCGTGAACGATGCGGGTGCCGCCATACGTATCGAGCAGGGAGCGTACGGCGTCCGCGCCGCCTTCGTCGCGGAAGGAGAACCGCTTGGTGAACTTGCGGAACAGATCCCACACTTCGTCCGCGTCGTTGCGGGTGATCGTCTCGCGGACGGTGTCGTTGACCTCTTCGATGGAGCGGCCGTAGTCGAGATACGCGGTGGTGTCGGAGTGGACGAGTAGATGACCGTCGACCTCCTCGACGGCGTCGAGGCGGGCCATCCACTGGAGGTGGTGGTCCTGGAGACGGTCCATGTCGCTCTTCTGGCCGCCGTTGAGCAGCCAGGCGGCCTGGAAGGTGGCAGTGCCCGCGCCGGAGTTGACGGGGGTGTCGCCGAACCGCTTGGCCCCGAGCAGCAACAGCTCGTGGTTGCCCATGAGGGCCTTGCAGTAGCCGCCGGCCGCGGCTGCCTCGGCGGACAGCCGCATCACGAGGTCGATGACGCCGATGCCGTCCGGGCCGCGGTCGGTGAAGTCGCCCAGGAACCACAGGCGGGCCGTGCCCGCGCACCAGTTCCCCGCGGTGTCGACGAGGCCTCTCTCCTGGAGGGCGGCCATCAGCTCGTCGAGATAACCGTGCACGTCTCCGACGACGTAGAGCGGCCCGGGTCCGCTCGTCGGCTGCGGGTCCGGTTCGGCCACGGGGTCGATGCGCACCTGAAGAGTGTCACCCCGGTTGATGACCGGCAGGTCGCGCTCGGTCGGCGTGTACCCCTCGGGGTGCTCCACCGCTTCCTCGGCCGGTCTGACGCCCTCGCCGGTGGAGGCGGCGGGAGGGTACGGACCGGTCTCGTGGACGTACGCGGGCACCCGGAAGTCGCGCAACGTCGCCGTCCGCTCCACCTCGGGTCCCTGACCGGCCCCCTGAGTCATCAGACCCCTCCACCATCACGCCGCATCTGCACCGCTTCGGACTGCCTGGTCGCAGCGGCCCGCGGTGTCGTGGGCCCATCATAGGAATGCGGATCGCGCCGTGTGATGACCCAGGGGTGGTGAATCGGAGCAGGAGCCCGGTTCACCGCGGCTTTCGCCCCGATTGGGCAGGGCTTCGCCCTCCGGGTAACCGCCCTTGCCCCGCCTCGGAGAACGCGCTTTCCCGGGGCGGCCGCCCTCGGACTACTTCTCTTCGGGCGATCGCGGCGGGCTGACAGTCGTACGCGGAGAACGTCGCTGGGACGAGGTACGCACGATCAGTTCGGTCGGTATCACCTGCTCGACCGGTCGGTCCGACTCGACCCCCTCGATGGCGTCGATGAGGAGCTGGACCACGGCTGTGCCGATGCGGCGAGGCTTCAGGGAGAGCGTGGTGATGGGCGGCTCGGTGCTGGCGTACACGGTGGACTCGCTGCAGCAGACCAGAAGCAGGTCGTCCGGGACGCGCAGACCGTAGCGGCGGGCGGCCGCGAGCAGGTCGGTGCCGTTCGGGTCGAACAGCCCGTACACGGCATCGGGCCGGTCGGGACGGGCGAGCAGCCGGTCGGCGGCGACGGCGCCCGCGCACGGATCGTGCGCCGGATAGGCCTCGTACACCGGATCCTGGCCCACGCGCTCGCACCAGCGCAGGTATGCGGTGGTCGACAGGTGGGTGTACGTGTCCGTCGTGGTCCCGGTCAGCAGGCCGATGCGGCGGGCGCCGGCGTCGGCCAGATGGTCGAGGATGCCGAGTACGGCAGCCTCGTGGTCGTTGTCGACCCAGGCGGTGACCGGCAGTGTGCCGGCCGGGCGGCCGTCGGAGACGACCGGGAGACCCTGCCGGACCAGTTCACTGACGACCGGGTCCTGGTCGGACGGGTCGATGACGACCGTGCCATCCAGGGCGACGTTCGACCACACGTCGTGGCGGGAGGTCGCGGGGAGGATGACGAGCGCGTAGCCGCGGGCGAGCGCGGCCGAGGTGGCGGCGCGCGCCATTTCGGCGAAGTACGCGAACTCGGTGAAGGTGAAAGGTTCATCCCCGTACGTCGTCACGGTCAGGCCGATCAGCCCCGACTTGCCGGTGCGTAGTGTGCGGGCGGCGGCCGACGGGCGGTAGCCCAGCCGATCGGCGACCTCGCGGACGTGGCGTCGGGTGGCGTCGGGGAGCCTGCCCTTGCCGTTGAGGGCGTCGGAGACGGTCGTGATCGAGACTCCGGCGGCGGCGGCGACGTCTCTGATGCCTGCCCGGCCCGGCCGACTTCCCCGACGAGAGGTTTCCGCGCGGCTCACCTGGTGCTTCCCTGCTGCTGTCATGGCGAGCCGATAGTAGGGCTCATGCGGTGGGGTAGGGCGGACGCATATGCACGCGTTGACAGGCACGTTTCTGCAAGGTCATGGGCAGTCAAATGCCTTGGAAAACAAGGGGCTTGGACCACTCCATGTCAGGACGTGACGTGTCGGCCCGTGCAGGCCTGCCAAGTGGTCCATGTTTCGAAGAGGTCTCAACTCACCTCTACGAGGGATGCGCGCCACGGCGTGAGCCACCGGCGCATAGATATATGTGACCGCGCCCCCTGGTTTCGTGCGCCTTCGTATGGTGATGCCCCTGATGCCGGTGTGACGGATGAGGTCGGCTCCGACCTGTACGCAGCCGAACGGAATCCTCATAGGGTGAGGAGCATTGGAAGCCGGGCGGTGATGACGGGCCGCCGGCGGTCGCGAGGAGGACTGCGGTGAGCGAGACGAGCCCGAAGCTGCGCGCCGAGCTGGCGGGGATCCCCACCTACAAGCCGGGCAAGCCCGCGGTGGCCGACGGCCCGGTGGCCTACAAGCTGTCCTCCAACGAGAACCCGTATCCACCGCTGCCCGGCGTGATGGAGACGGTGATGGCCGCGGCCTCCTCGTTCAACCGCTACCCGGACATGGCGTGCACGGGCCTGATGAACGAGCTGTCCGAGCGCTTCGCCGTCCCCCTGTCCCACCTGGCCACCGGCACCGGCTCGGTCGGCGTGGCCCAGCAGCTGGTCCAGGCGACCTCCGGCCCTGGCGACGAGGTGATCTACGCCTGGCGGTCCTTCGAGGCTTACCCGATCATCACGCAGATCAGCGGGGCGACATCGGTGCAGGTGCCGCTGACGCCGGGTGACGTGCACGACCTGGACGCCATGGCGGACGCGATCACCGACCGGACCCGGCTGATCTTCGTCTGCAACCCGAACAACCCGACCGGCACGGTCGTGAAGCGGGCCGAGCTGGAACGGTTCCTCGACCGGGTGCCGAGCGACGTGCTGGTGGTGCTGGACGAGGCGTACCGCGAGTTCATCCGCGACGCCGAGGTGCCGGACGGCGTGGAGCTGTACCGCGAGCGGCCCAACGTCTGTGTCCTGCGGACGTTCTCCAAGGCGTACGGCCTGGCCGGCCTCCGTGTCGGCTTCGCGATCGCCCACGAGCCGGTCGCGGCGGCGCTGCGCAAGACGGCGGTGCCCTTCGGCGTGAGCCAGCTCGCGCAGGACGCGGCGATCGCCTCGCTGCAGGCCGAGGACGCACTGCTCGGCCGGGTCGGCTGCCTGGTGTGCGAGCGCACGCGCGTGGTCGAGGCGCTGCGCGGCCAGGGCTGGACGGTGCCTGAGACGCAGGCCAACTTCGTGTGGCTGCGGCTGGGGGAGCGCACGGTCGCCTTCGCCGCCGCGTGTGAGCAGGCGGGCGTGGTGATCCGGCCGTTCCCGGGCGAGGGCGTGCGGGTCACGGTCGGGGAGAACGAGGCGAACGACATCTTCCTGAAGGTGGCGGAGGGCTTCCGCAAGGAGCTCTAGGTCCCGGCACCGGCGTGTTGTGAGGGGGGTCTCCCGGAAAAAGGGGGACCCCCCATCGTGCTTCGAAAACGGGTGCGCCATAATTGCTTGTGAATGTGAACGCGTTCACAAGCGTGTCCCGGTTACTCCCGCGATGTGGGGGGCGTAAGGGGCAAACCACCGCTGTGACACGGCGATGTAAGGAGAGTGACGACGTGGAACTGGCTCTGGCGCCGGAGACATTGGCGCGCTGGCAGTTCGGCATCACCACCGTCTACCACTTCCTGTTCGTTCCCCTGACGATCTCGCTGGCCGCTCTCACGGCCGGCCTGCAGACGGCCTGGGTGCGCACGGAGAAGGAGAAGTATCTCAGGGCCACCAAGTTCTGGGGCAAGCTCTTCCTGATCAACATCGCGATGGGTGTCGTCACCGGCATCGTGCAGGAGTTCCAGTTCGGCATGAACTGGTCCGACTACTCGCGCTTCGTCGGTGACGTCTTCGGCGCCCCCCTCGCCTTCGAGGCGCTGATCGCCTTCTTCTTCGAGTCGACCTTCATCGGTCTGTGGATCTTCGGCTGGGACAAGCTACCGAAGAAGATCCACCTGGCCTGCATCTGGATGGTCTCGCTCGGCACGTTGCTGTCGGCGTACTTCATCCTCGCGGCCAACTCCTGGATGCAGCACCCTGTCGGCTACCGGATCAACAAGGAGAAGGGCCGCGCCGAACTCACCGACTTCTGGCAGGTCCTCACCCAGAACACCGCGCTCAACCAGGTCTTCCACAGCTTCTCGGCGGCCTTCCTGACGGGTGGCGCCTTCATGGTGGGCATCGCCGCGTTCCACCTGCTGCGCAAGAAGCACATCCCGGTGATGCGGACCTCGCTCCGGCTCGGCCTGGTCACCCTGGCGGTCGGCGGCCTGTTCACCGCGATCAGCGGGGACACCCTCGGCAAGGTCATGTACGAGCAGCAGCCGATGAAGATGGCCGCCGCGGAGGCGCTGTGGGACGGCGAGGAACCGGCGCCCTTCTCCGTGTTCGCGTACGGGGACGTCGACGAGGGGCACAACAAGGTGGCCCTGGAGATACCCGGGCTGCTGTCCTTCCTCGCCCACAGCGACTTCGATTCCTACGTGCCCGGCATCAACGACACCAACAAGGCCGAGCAGCAGAAGTACGGGCCCGGTGACTACAAGCCCATCGTCCCCGTCGCCTACTGGGGCTTCCGCTGGATGATCGGGTTCGGTATGGCGTCCTTCTCCCTCGGCCTGCTGGGGCTGTGGCTCACCCGGAAGAGGTTCCTGCTGCCGGCCTCCCTGCGGACCGGGGAGGACGAGGTACCGCACCTGGTGCTGCTGAAGAAGCCCCTCGGATCGCGGCTCACCCGGCTGTACTGGCTGCTGGCGGTCTGGACGATGGCCTTCCCGCTGATCGCCAACTCGTGGGGCTGGATCTTCACCGAGATGGGACGACAGCCCTGGGTCGTCTACGGCGTGATGCGGACCCGCGACGCGGTCTCCCCGGGCGTCTCCCAGACCGAGATCATCATCTCGATGGTCACCTTCACCGCGCTGTACGCCGTCCTGGCCGTCATCGAGGTCAGGCTGCTCGCGAAGTACGTGAAGGCCGGCCCGCCCGAACTCACCGAGGCCGACCTCAATCCGCCCACGAAGATCGGCGGCGACTCCCGTGACGCCGACAAGCCGATGGCCTTCTCGTACTAGGCCGAGGGAGCTGCACAGTCATGGAACTTCACGACGTCTGGTTCGTCCTCATCGCCCTCCTGTGGACCGGATACTTCTTCCTGGAGGGATTCGACTTCGGGGTCGGCATTCTCACCAAGCTGCTCGCCCGAAACCGGCCCGAGCGGCGCGTGCTGATCAACACCATCGGTCCGGTCTGGGACGGCAACGAGGTCTGGCTGCTCACGGCCGGCGGCGCGACCTTCGCCGCCTTCCCCGAGTGGTACGCCACGCTCTTCTCCGGGTTCTACCTGCCCCTGCTGATGATCCTGGTCTGCCTGATCGTCAGGGGCGTCGCCTTCGAGTACCGGGTGAAGCGGCCCGAGGAGAACTGGCAGCGCAACTGGGAGCACGCGATCTTCTGGACCTCGCTGATCCCGGCCTTCCTGTGGGGTGTGGCCTTCGGCAACATCGTGCACGGCGTGAAGATCGACCAGAGCTTCAACTACGTCGGCACCTTCTGGGACCTGTTCAACCCCTACGCGCTGCTCGGCGGCCTGGTGACGCTGACCCTGTTCACCTTCCACGGATCCGTGTTCACGGCACTCAAGACTGTCGGGGAGATCCGGGAGCGGGCACGGAAGCTGGCGCTGGGGGTGGGACTCGTCGCCGCCGTGCTGGCGCTGGTCTTCCTGGCGTGGACGCAGGTCGACAGCGGTGACGGCAAGAGCCTGGTCGCGCTCGTCGTGGCGGTCGCCGCGCTGGTCGTGGCACTCGGGGCGAACCAGGCCGGACGCGAGGGATGGTCGTTCGCGCTGTCCGGCGTCACCATCGTCGCCACCGTGGCGATGCTCTTCCTGACGCTCTTCCCGAACGTCATGCCGTCCTCGCTCAATGCCGAGTGGAACCTCACGGTCACCAACGCCTCGTCGAGCCCCTACACCCTGAAGATCATGACCTGGTGTGCGGGCATCGCCACACCGATCGTCCTGCTCTACCAGAGCTGGACCTACTGGGTGTTCCGCAAGCGGATCGGCACACAGCACCTGGCCGCCGACGCCGTTCACTGAGTCCGACAGGGAAGCGCGTTTCACGATGTTTCACGTGAAACATCGTGAAACGCGCCGTCCTGGATCGAAGGGCATGTTTCACGTGAAACCGATTGATCCGCGACTCCTCCGGTACGCCCGTGCCACCCGGCTCTTCCTGGTGGCCGTCGTCGGTCTGGGTGCCGTCGGTGCGGTGCTGGTCATCGCCCAGGCGATGCTCATCGCCGAAGTGGTGGTGGGTGCCTTCCAGCACGGTATGGCGGTGGCCGAACTCGCCACTCCCCTGCTGCTGTTGGCAGCCGTCGCGGTCGGCCGGGCCGTGGTCGCCTGGCTGACCGAACTCGCGGCCCACCGTGCGAGTGCGGCGGTGAAGTCGGAACTGCGCGGGCGGTTGCTGGAGCGTTCCGTGGCCCTGGGCCCCGGGTGGCTGAGCGGACAGCGGACCGGCTCGCTGGTCGCCCTCGCCACTCGCGGCGTGGACGCCCTCGACGACTACTTCTCGCGCTACCTCCCGCAGTTGGGGCTCGCGGTGGTCGTACCGGTGGCGGTGCTGGCGCGGATCGTCACCGAGGACTGGGTGTCGGCGGCCATCATCGTCGGCACCCTGCCGCTCATTCCGGTCTTCATGATGCTGATCGGCTGGGCCACCCAGTCCCGGATGGACCGTCAGTGGCGGCTGCTGTCCCGGCTCTCCGGGCACTTCCTGGACGTCGTCGCCGGCCTGCCGACCCTGAAGGTGTTCGGCCGGGCCAAGGCGCAGGCCGACTCGATCCGGCGGATCACCGGCGAGTACCGGCAGGCGACCATGCGGACGCTGCGCATCGCCTTCATCTCCTCCTTCGCGCTGGAGCTGCTCGCCACGCTCTCGGTGGCCCTCGTCGCCGTGACGATCGGCATGCGGCTCGTCCACGGCGACATGGACCTGTACATCGGCCTGGTGATCCTCGTCCTGGCGCCGGAGGCGTATCTGCCGCTGCGCCAGGTGGGAGCGCAGTACCACGCGGCGGCGGAGGGACTGGCGGCCGCCGAGGAGATCTTCTCGGTGCTGGAGACGCCGGTGCCGGCGTCGGGTTCCGCCGCCGTGTCGACGGGGGGTCTGTGCTTCGAGGGAGTCACGGTCCGCTACCCGGGACGCTCCGGGGACGCCGTGTCGGACGTGTCGTTCGCGGTGGAGACCGGGGAGACGGTCGCTCTCGTCGGGCCGAGCGGGGCGGGCAAGTCCACGCTGTTGAACGTGCTGCTGGGCTTTGTACGGCCCAGCGAGGGACGGGTGCTGGCCGGGGGAGTCGATCTCACCGAAGCCGACCTGGAGCAGTGGCGGGCACGGATCGCGTGGGTGCCCCAGCGGCCGCACCTGTTCGCCGGGACGATCGCCGAGAACGTACGTCTCGCCCGGCCCGACGCCGACGACACGGCCGTACGGCGGGCCTTGACGGACGCCGGCGCGCTGGAGTTCGTTGACGCGCTGGCCCTGGGCGTCGACACCGTGCTCGGTGAGGACGGGGCCGGGCTGTCCGCCGGGCAGCGGCAACGGCTCGCGCTGGCCCGGGCGTTCCTCGCCGACCGGCCCGTGCTGCTGCTCGACGAGCCGACAGCGGCGCTCGACGGGAACACCGAGGCCGAGGTCGTGGAGGCGGTGCGGCGGCTGGCGGTGGGCCGGACGGTGCTGCTCGTTGTGCACCGGCCGGCGCTGCTGTCGGTGGCGGACCGGGTGATGCGGCTGGCCGAGCCGGTGTCCCCCGCCCACCGGGAGGTTGTGCCAGGGGCGGCTGCGGTGCGCGCGGCCGGGGCTGAACCGGATCTCCCTTCCGAAGCTTTCGACGTTTCCGATGATTCCGAAGCACCGGAGACGACGCTCCCGGCGGCGGACAGGCGCGGTGTCCTTGCCCGCGCCCGTTCCATGTCCGGAGCCCGGCGTGGCAGGCTCGTGCTCGCCCTGCTGCTCGGGAGCCTCGCGCTCGGCAGCGCCGTCGGGCTCATGGCCACCTCCGGGTGGCTCATCTCACGGGCCTCGCAGCAGCCGCCCGTGCTCTATCTGATGGTGGCCGTGACGGCGACGCGGGCCTTCGGGATCGGACGGGCCGTCTTCCGCTACGCCGAGCGGCTCGTCTCACATGACGCCGTACTGCGGATGCTGGCCGACACGCGGGTAGCGGTGTACCGGCGCCTCGAGCGGCTGGCGCCCGCGGGACTTCGGCAGACCCGCCGGGGTGACCTGCTGTCGCGGCTCGTCGCCGACGTGGACGCCCTGCAGGACTACTGGCTGCGCTGGCTGCTGCCCGCCGGTGCCGCCGTGGTCGTGTCCGCCGCGTCCGTCGGCTTCACGACCTGGCTGCTGCCCGAGGCCGGCGCCGTGCTCGCCGTCGGACTGCTGATGGCCGGGGCGGGTGTCCCGCTGGTCACCGGCGCCGTGGCGCGACGGGCCGAGCACCGGCTGGCCCCCGCTCGCGGCGTGCTGGCCACGCGCGTGACCGATCTGCTCACGGGGACCGCCGAGTTGACCGTCGCCGGCGCCCTGCCCGCCCGTACCGCCGAGGCTCGGCGGGCCGACGGGACGCTCACCCGGATCGCCTCACGCGCCGCCACCGCCACCGCGCTCGGTGACGGACTCACCGCGCTGTTCTCCGGTCTGACCGTCGCCGCCACCGCCCTCGTGGGCGCCCAGGCGGTCGTCGACGGCAGGCTGGGCGGCGTGGTGATGGCCGTCGTGGTGCTCACTCCGCTGGCCGCCTTCGAGGCCGTACTGGGCCTGCCGCTCGCCGTGCAGTACCGGCAGCGGGTGCGCAGGAGTGCCGACCGCGTGTACGAGGTGCTGGACGCGCCCGAGCCCGTACGGGAACCGGAGCGGCCCCGGCAGGCGCCCGCATCGCCCTTCCCCGTCGCGGTCAAGGGACTTGCCGCCCGTCACCTCGGGCAGAACCGGGACGCGCTCGCCGGAGTCGACCTGACCCTGGCGGAGGGCCGTCGGATCGCGGTGGTCGGACCCTCCGGGTCCGGCAAGTCGACGCTCGCGCAGGTGCTGCTGCGCTTCCTGGACGCGGACGCCGGTTCCTACACGCTGGGAGGCGTGGACGCGCACGCGCTGGACGGCGACGACGTACGGCGGCTCGTCGGGCTGTGCGCGCAGGACGCGCACCTCTTCGACAGCTCCGTGCGGGAGAACCTCCTGCTCGCCAAGAAGGATGCCACCGAGAACGAGTTGCGCGACGCGCTGCGACGCGCCCGGCTGCTCGACTGGGCCGACGGACTGCCCGACGGGCTGGACACGCTGGTTGGCGAACACGGGGCGTGGCTGTCCGGCGGGCAGCGCCAGCGGCTCGCGCTGGCCCGTGCGGTGCTGGCCGACTTCCCCGTCCTCGTGCTCGACGAGCCCGCCGAGCATCTGGACCTGCCGACGGCGGACGCGCTGACCGCCGATCTGCTGGCCGCCACCGAGGGCCGTACGACGCTGCTGATCACCCACCGGCTGGCGGGTCTGGAAGCGGTGGACGAAGTGGTGGTGCTGGACGCGGGGCGTGTGGTGCAGCGGGGCGCGTATGCCGAACTGGCCGCCGTGCAGGGTCCGTTGCGGCGGATGCTGGAACGGGAGGAGCAGGCGGATCTGCTGGTGGGGGTGCGGTAGTCGGTCAACGCGCACCACACCCACCCCTCTCGGGGATCCGAAGCTACTCCCGGTGACGCCGTACTAGCCCATCCGCAGCAACCCGTCCCCCAGCCGTACGACGTGAACAGGCCTTGGGCCGCGGGGCGGGCCAGGATCGCTGATATGCGCTTCCCCCGCCGTCATCCGCTGCTCGTGCCGGTGTTGCTGTGTGCCTTGGCCGTGCTCGCGGCCGGCCCGACGGGCATCTCCGGTGCCGCCGACGAGGGCGAGGACACGCACAGCTCCGCCGACGCCGGGATCAGCGCGCAGGTGGTCCGGCTGTACGAGGACGCGGCCGTGGCGACGCAGCAGTACGAGGCGGCTCGGCAGGAGGCCGAGGTGCAGCGGGCGCAGGCCCGGCGCTTGGAGGCGCTGCTGGACCGGGAGCGGCAGGGGATCGCCGTCCTGCACGAGGACCTGGGTCGGATCGCGCGCGCCCAGTACCGCACCGGCGGGGGTCTTCCGATCACGGCGCAGATGATCCTGGCGGACGATCCCGATGACCTGATGCGCGGTCAGCGGGCCGTCTGGCAGGCGGATCTCGCCCTCAACAACGCGATCGACAAGAGCAGCCGGGCCGAGGCTCGGCTCGCCGCGGACGAGGCGAAGGCCGCGGCGGCCTGGCGGCAGCTGGACCGGCGGAACATCGAGCTCGCCGATCTGAAGAAGGACATCGAGACGAAGCTCGAACAGGCACGGTGGCAGTTGCAGGGCCAGGCCGATGCCTCCGTCGCAGCCGGTTCGTGCCGGGGCGCCGTCCGACTGGACCAGCCGCACACGGGTGTCACGAGCACATGGGTGGCGCCGGTGGAGACGTACGAGCTGTCCGCGGCGTTCGGCAGCGGCGGTGCGCGGTGGGCGAACCGGCACACCGGGCAGGACTTCGCGGTGCCGATCGGCACGCCGGTGCGGGCGGTGGGCGCGGGGCGGGTGGTGAAGGTGTCGTGCGGGGGCCCGTTCGGCATCGAGGTCGTGGTCCAGCACGCGGACGGCTACTTCACGCAGTACGCCCACCTCGCCGCCGTCGCCGTCGACCAGGGCGAGCGCGTGGCTGCCGGGCAGTGGGTCGGGCAGTCGGGCACGAGCGGCAATTCCACCGGCCCGCACCTGCACTTCGAGGTGCGGGTCACCCCGGAGGCGGGTTCGGCGGTGGACCCGGGGCCATGGCTGTCGTCACGTGGAGTGAGCCTCGGTTAGCCGTGGACCTCCGCCCGCTCGAGCGGATCTCAGCGGTCCCGCTCCATCAGCAGCCGCTCGATCACGACGGCCACCCCGTCCTCGTTGTTGGCGACGGTCTGCCCCGACGCCGCCGCGAGCACGTCCGGGTGCGCGTTGCCCATCGCGTACGACCGTCCGGCCCACGTCAGCATCTCGACGTCGTTGGGCATGTCCCCGAAGGCGACGACCTGCTCGTGCGAGATGCCGCGCTCGGCACAGCACAGGGCGAGTGTGCTGGCCTTGGAGACACCGGGACCGCTGATCTCCAGCAGGGCGCTGGGACTGGAGCGGGTGACGTTGGCCCGGTCGCCGATCGCGAGGCGGGCGAGCGTGAGGAAGGCGTCCGGGTCGATCTCGGGGTGAAAAGCGAGGATCTTCAGGACCGGCTCGCCGGCTCCTGGGGCATCCGGCGCCAGCAGGTCCTCGGCCGGCGCGAGCGTGTCCGGGATCTCCATGTGCAGCTTCGGATAGTCCGGCTCCTGGTAGAAGCCGTACGTCTGCTCGACCGCGTACACCGTGCCCGGGGCCACGTCACGCAGCAGCCCTACGGCGTCCAGGGCGTTGTCCCGTGCCAGCTCGCGGACCTTCACGAACCGGTGGGCGCCGGGGCCGCCGTGCAGGTCGACCACCGCGGCGCCGTTGCCGCAGATCGCCAGGCCGTGGCCGTGGACGTGGTCGCTGACGACGTCCATCCAGCGCGCGGGGCGGCCGGTGACGAAGAAGACCTCGATGCCCGCCTCCTCGGCGGCGGCGAGGGCCGCGACCGTGCGCGGGGACACCGACTTGTCGTCACGCAGCAGGGTGCCGTCGAGGTCGGTGGCGATCAGCCGGGTCGGGAGGGCGGCGGCCGGGGTCTCGGGCTGTCGAGTCGCTGAGGTCACCCGGCCATTCTCCCGCATATGCGTGCACGCCCGTGCGGCGGTCCGCACGGATGAGGATCCGACGAGGCACAGACGGCTGGTCTTCCAGGTCAGCGCAGCTGTCCCGGCGCCTCCATGGCGATCTGCTCGAAGACCTTTTCGTCCGACTCGAAGTCCGAGCCGGGGATGGGCCAGTGGATCACGATCTCGGTGAAGCCCAGCTCTTGGTGCCGGCCCGCGAAGTCCACGAACGCGTCCAGGGACTTCAGCGGCCGGCCACGGTCCGGGGTGAAGCCGGTGAGCAGGATCTTGTCGAGCGAGCCGAGGTCACGGCCGATCGCGGCGCACGCGTCGGCCAGCTTCTCGGCCTGTCCGCGAATGGCTTGAACCGACTGTTCGGGAGTGCCGTTCTCGTACAGCTTGGGGTCGCCGGTGGTCACCCACGCCTGTCCGTAGCGTGCGGCGAGCTTCAGCCCGCGCGGTCCGGTGGCGGCCACCGCGAAGGGCAGCCGGGGGCGCTGTACGCAGCCGGGGATGTTGCGGGCCTCGTGCGCCGAGTAGTAGTCGCCCTCGTACGAGACTCCGCTGGGGCCGTCCTCGCTCAGCAGCCGGTCCAGCAGCTGCACGAACTCGGCGTACCGGTCGGCACGCTCGCGCGGGGTCCACGGCTCCTGCCCGAGCGCGGTGGCGTCGAAGCCGGTGCCGCCCGCACCGATACCCAGCGTCACTCGCCCGCCGGAGATGTCGTCGAGGGAGATCAGCTCCTTGGCGAGGGTCACCGGGTGCCGGAAGTTCGGCGAGGTCACCAGCGTGCCCAGGCGTAGATCCTCGGTGACGGCCGCGGCGGCGGTCAGCGTCGGCACGGCCCCGAACCACGGTCCGTCCCGGAAGCTCCGCCAGGACAGGTGGTCGTACGTGTACCCGGTGTGGAAGCCGAGCTGCTCGGCGCGTGTCCATGCCGAACGGCTGCCTTCGTGCCAGCGGCGGTACGGGAGGATCACGGTGCTCAGACGCAGACTCATGGGTGCGAGCGTATGCGGACGAACGTGTTTCACGTGAAACCGTCACCGACGGTCATCGCGCGCGGCCTCTCAGTCATGGGCCGAGCCTCTGGGCCGAGCCTCAGCCATGCGCAGAGCCTCAGTCATGGGCTGACGTGGATCACGGCATCGTCAAGGGCGCTCCGGAAGCCGCAGATACCGTGGCGGGACCGCCTTCGTCAGCCACACCCCGTTCGCGCTGACGTGGAAGACATGGCCATCGCGGTGCATGGCGCCCGCGTCCACGGACAGCACGACGGGACGGCCGCGGCGGGCGCCGACGCGGGTCGCGGTCTCCCGGTCGGGCGAGAGGTGGACGTCGTGCCGGTTCATGGGCCGCAGGCCCTCGGTACGGATCGCATCCAGGGAGCGGGCCACGGTTCCGTGGTAGAGGTGCGCCGGCGGGGTGGCCGGCGGCAGTCCGAGGTCCACGTCGACACTGTGGCCCTGGCTGGCGCGGATCCGGCTGCCGTCGACCGCGAAGCGCCGCTTGTCGTTGGCGGCGACCACGTGGTCGAGTTCCTCGCGAGTGAACCGGAAGCCGTGCGCGGCGGCGGCCGCGATCAGGGTGTCGATCTCCACCCAGCCGGCGTCGTCGAGGATCAGTCCGATCCGCTCCGGCTGATGGCGCAGGTGCTTCGACAGATACTTGGACACCTTCACGGTGCGTCTTTCATCCACCTCGCCAGGGTGCCGCGAGAGACGTGAATCACGCGAATGATTTTGCTCCGGATGTTTGATCCACAACCAAGTCCGGTTATCCACAGGGGAGTTGGCGATTCTGTGGACAACCACCTTGCACCTCCGGGTGTTTCACCAAGATCCTCTGCTGCGCCATGACTTGCGGCGAGTCGGTCCAAGGACCGGGCGCGCAGCTCCCGTTCGGCGGACGGCGCGATGAACTCGGCTGCGTTCTCCGCTCCGACCAGCCTCTCCACAGCCCGCATTGTCTCCACGGGGATCACCACGTCACGCGTCCGCGCGGGTGACGTCGGGACGTCACCCGTACCCAGGTGCTCCAGAAGATGCTGGACCGCCAACGAAGGCGTTGAGGACCCGAGTTCGGCGTCCACAGTCTGCTGGGCGAGCGGTCGCAGCCGTCTACGAGACAGGCCGCTTCTGCAGCGTCCGCGTCCGTCGGACGGTGCGGGCCCTCCAGGTACCGGGCGAAGACATGCTCGGTCGTGAACTCCAGGAAACGGGCGGCGATGTGCTCGACCCGGCACTTCAACTCCCGCAGGAGGCCAGAGATCGCGGACAGCGGCACCCCCACCGCATGCAACTCGGCGGCCACCGGGAGCTCTTGGACGTTGGCGCAGTCGCGGCGCTCGGGGCGGGGGGAGCAGCCCGCTGTCCTGGTAGGCACGGATGGTGCGGACCGTGGCGCCGCTGAGGTGCGCCAGGTCCTCGATCCGGTAGGCGGGGGCGGAAGTCTCGGCCTGGTGCGCGGACTTCTCGGCTCGGCGGCTGGAACCCCTGGAGCCGTCCGTCACGAGGCGGTCCTCGTGGCCGGTGAACTCCTCGGGTACTCCACCGCACGGCTCAACGGCCCCTCCCGCGACGGGCGGTACGACCGCCAAAAGCAGCGAAGTATCGCCGCGCCCAGCTCCCGCCACGCAGGCGGCCCGCGAGCCGCGGGGCGTGGCGTATCAGGTGGGCTGTGCCCCCAGGGGGCGCGGTCGGCTCGCCGGGGGCCGGTGCAGTGGCGTGCGCGACCAGTCGAACGCGACCGTGCGGGGGCCGGTCCGTGCGCTCACAGGCGTGGCTCCAGTCGTGCGATCGCCCGCAGCGCCCTGGGCATGAATCGGGACAGGAGGTGGGCGCCGCGCGCCTCGGGCGTCACCGGGACCACCGCCGCGTTCCGCACCACCGCCCGCAGGATCGCGTCGGCGACCTTCTCCGGTGGGTAGTTCCGCAGGGCGTACAGGCGGGCGGTCCGCTTCTGGCGCCGTTTCTCCTCGGCGGCGTCGACGCCGGCGAAGTGCGCGGTCGAGGCGATGTTCGTGTTGACGAATCCGGGGCAGACCGCGGTCACGCCGATGCCCCGGCCGGCCAGCTCCGCGCGCAGGCACTGGCTCAGCATCAGCACGGCCGCCTTGGAGGTGCCGTAGGCGGGCAGGGCCTTGGAGGGCTGGTACGCCGCCGCCGACGCGGTGTTCACGATGTGGCCGCCCTGTCCGCGGTCGGCCATCTGCTTGCCGAAGACGCGGCAGCCGTGGATCACACCCCACAGGTTGACGTCGAGGACCTGCTTCCAGTCCGCCGGAGTGGTGTCGAAGAAGGAGCCGGACAGGCCGATGCCGGCGTTGTTCACCAGGACGTCCACCACGCCGTACTCGGCGGCGACCTTCTCGGCGAGCTTCTCCATGGCCTGCTCGTCGGAGACGTCGACCGTCTCCGCCCAGGCCTCGGGCGCACCGACCAGCCGGGACAGTTCGGCCGTGCGCACGGCGGCCTCGGCGTCCCGGTCGACGGCCACCACCCGCGCCCCGGCCTCGGCGAACGCGAACGCCGTGGCCCGCCCGATGCCACTGCCGGCACCGGTGACCAGCACGAGCCGGCCGCCGAAGCGGTCGGCATACTTCCCCGTGGCCTTCACCGCATCCGGCTTTCCGCCCTCCACCGACGTCACGAACTCCGAGATCCAGACCGCCAGTTGGTCGGGCCGGGAGCGGGGGACCCAGTGCCGGGCGGAGATCGTGCGCCGGGTCAGCCGCGGAGCCCACAGCTCCAGCTCGTCGTAGAGCTTCTCCGAGAGGAAGGCGTCACCCAGGGGCGTGATGAGCTGCACGGGCGCGTGCGCGTACGCGTCCGTACGAGGACGGCGCAGCCGGGACCGTACGTTGTCCCGGTACAGCCAGGTGCCGTGTGCCGCGTCCGTCGGCAGTGACGAGGTCGGGTAGCCGCCGCCCGGGACCTTCTCGAGGCGCTCCAGGATCCTCGGCCAGTGTCTGCCGAGGGGGCCGCGCCAGGCCAGCTCGGACAGCACGGGCGTCTGCAGCAGGTAGACGTACCAGGACTTGGCGCCCTGGCCGAGCAGTTGGCCGATACGGCGTGGGGTGGGGCGTTTGACGCGCTTGTGGATCCAGTGGCCGAGGTGGTCGAGGGACGGTCCGGACATGGACGTGAAGGAGGCGATCCGGCCCTCGGTGCGCTGGACCGTGGTGAACTCCCAGGCCTGCACCGAGCCCCAGTCGTGCCCCACCAGGTGCACGGACTTCTCCGGGCTGACCGCGTCGGCGACGGCCAGGAAGTCGTCCGTCAGCTTCTCCAGCGTGAACCCGCCGCGCAACGGCTGTGGTGCGGTGGAGCGGCCATGGCCGCGTACGTCGTACAACACCACGTGGAAGCGCTCGGCCAGCCGGGACGCGACCGCCGACCACACCTCCTTGCTGTCCGGATAGCCGTGCACCAGGACGACCGTCGGCCCGGAGGGGTCCCCGAGTTCGGCGACGCACAGCTCGACCCCGCCGGTCCGCACCCAGCGCTCCCGCGCACCCGTCGGCAACGTCACTTGTCCTCCGCCCAGCGCCGCACGTGCGGCAGATCGTCGTCCAGCCAGAAGGCGCACTGCCCGGGGTCCCGGGAGTTGCCGGTTGGCACAGTCCTGGCGGACCATGAGCCGGTCCACGTCCTCGTCGACCGCGGTACGTGCTCGTCACGTGACACTGGCGAATGTGGCAGTCGTTAGAGATTGCGTCAATAGGAGGGCGCCGGGCTGTGGACGACTCCGCGGATGTGGACAGCCGGCGATACGTTGTTCGACCTGAGGGGGACCCTTAGGGACCCGTACGCCTGGAGTCTGATACCAAGACGACCCTGCGGAGTGACGACCGGCGTGGTCCAGGTCACTACCGTCATAGCCGTGACTGTGATCGCGACCGAAAGCCTGAGCAAGCGGTTCCCCCGGGTGACCGCGCTTGACCGGCTCTCCGTGGACGTCGGGCCCGGTGTGACCGGACTCGTCGGAGCCAATGGAGCCGGCAAGTCCACACTGATCAAGATCCTTCTGGGTCTTTCCCCCGCCACCGAGGGCCGCGCCGAAGTGCTCGGACTCGATGTCGCCACCAAGGGAGCCGCCATCCGCGAGCGGGTCGGCTACATGCCGGAGCACGACTGCCTGCCGCCCGACGTCTCGGCCACCGAGTTCGTCGTGCACATGGCGCGCATGTCCGGCCTGCCGCCCACCGCCGCCCGCGAACGCACCGCGGACACGCTGCGGCACGTCGGGCTGTACGAGGAGCGCTACCGCCCCATCGGCGGCTACTCCACCGGCATGAAGCAGCGCGTGAAACTCGCGCAAGCCCTCGTCCACGACCCGCAACTGGTCCTCCTGGACGAGCCGACCAACGGCCTCGACCCGGTCGGCCGCGACGAGATGCTCGGCCTGATCCGCCGCATCTACACCGACTTCGGCATCTCCGTCCTGGTCACCTCCCACCTCCTCGGCGAGCTGGAGCGCACCTGCGACCACGTGGTCGTCGTCGACGGCGGCAAACTCCTGCGATCCAGCTCCACCACCGACTTCACCCAGATCACGACCACCCTCGCGATCGAGGTCACCGACACCGACGAGCACCCGGACGGCACCCGCGCGGTGCGCGACGCTCTCCACGCGCGCGGGATGGACATCCTCGACAGCGGCGCGGGCCTGCCGGGCGCCGGCCACGTGCTGCTGCTCACCGCGCAGGGCGAGGAGACGTACGACCTGGTGCGGGACGTGGTCGCCGACCTCGGCCTCGGCCTGGTGCGCATGGAACAGCGCCGGCATCACATCTCCGAGGTCTTCACCCACGAGGACGAGCAGCGGAAGGAGGCCGTCGGTCATGGCGGTTGAACAGCCCATGCGGACACCGGCGGCACCGTCCGGTGACCAGACCCGCATCCACAACATCGGCTACCGCAGCTACGACGGCCCGCGCCTGGGCCGCTCCTACGCCACCCGTTCCCTGTACTCGCAGTCCCTGCGCGGCTCCTACGGCCTCGGCCGCTCGGTCAAGTCCAAGGTGCTGCCGATGCTGCTGTTCGTGGTGATGTGCGTGCCCGCGGCCATCATGGTCGCCGTCGCGGTCGCCACCAAGGCGAAGGACCTGCCGCTCGACTACACGCGCTACGCGATCGTCATGCAGGCCGTCATCAGCCTGTACGTCGCCTCGCAGGCACCCCAGTCCGTCTCGCGCGACCTGCGCTTCAAGACCGTACCGCTGTACTTCTCGCGGCCCATCGAGACCGCCGACTACGTCCGCGCGAAGTTCGCGGCCCTGGCATCGGCGCTGTTCATCCTCACCGCCGCCCCGCTGCTGGTGCTCTACGTGGGCGCTCTGCTGGCCAAGCTCGACTTCACCGACCAGACCAAGGGATTCGCACAGGGGCTGGTCTCCGTGGCACTGCTCTCGCTGCTCTTCGCCGGCCTAGGCCTCGTCATCGCGTCGGTCACCCCGCGCCGCGGCTTCGGCATCGCCGCCGTGATCGCCGTCCTGACCATCTCCTACGGCGCCGTCTCCACGCTGCAGGCCATCGCCGAAGCGCAGAGCAGCACCGGGTCCATCGCCTGGATCGGTCTGTTCTCGCCCATCACGCTCATCGACGGAGTGCAGTCCGCGTTCCTGGGCGCGAGCTCGGCGTTCCCCGGAGGGGTCGGCCCGACGAACGGGGAGGGCGTGGTCTACGTCCTCGTCACCCTCGGCCTGATCGCCGCCTGCTACGGCCTCATGATGCGCCGCTACCGAAAGGTCGGACTGTGACCACGCTCAACATCGACCACGTCTCGCGCTGGTTCGGCAACGTGGTCGCCGTCAACGACATCACCATGACCATCGGCCCCGGCGTCACCGGCCTGCTCGGCCCCAACGGCGCAGGAAAGTCCACCCTCATCAACATGATGGGCGGCTTCCTGGCCCCCTCCACCGGCACCGTCACCCTCGACGGCCAGCAGGTGTGGCGCAACGAGAACATCTACAAGCACATCGGTATCGTCCCGGAGCGCGAGGCGATGTACGACTTCCTCACCGGGCGCGAATTCGTCGTCGCCAACGCCGAGTTGCACGGCCTGGGCGCCAAGGCTGCTCACAAGGCGCTGGCCACGGTCGAGATGGAGTACGCGCAGGACCGCAAGATCTCGACGTACTCCAAGGGCATGCGCCAGCGCGTGAAGATGGCCAGCGCGCTCGTCCACGACCCCTCGCTGCTGCTGCTGGACGAGCCCTTCAACGGCATGGACCCGCGCCAGCGCATGCAGCTCATGGACCTGCTCAGGCGTATGGGTGACGAGGGCCGCACGGTGCTCTTCTCGTCCCACATCCTCGAAGAGGTCGAACAACTCGCCCGGCACATCGAGGTGGTGGTGGCAGGCAGGCACGCGGCCAGCGGCGACTTCCGCAAGATCCGCCGCCTGATGACCGACCGTCCGCACCGCTACCTGGTGCGCTCCAGCGACGACCGCGCCCTCGCGGCCGCGCTGATCGCCGACCCGTCCACGTCCGGCATCGAAGTCGACCTCGCGGAGGGCGCGTTGCGCATCCAGGCCGTCGACTTCGGCCGCTTCACGGCCCTGCTGCCGAGGGTGGCCAGGGACCACGGCATCCGCCTGCTCACGGTCTCGCCGTCCGACGAGTCCCTCGAGTCCGTCTTCTCGTATCTCGTCGCGGCGTAGGAGGCCAAGATGTACGACCCCACAGTCGCCCGACTCACCTACCGCGCCCTGCTCGGCCGGCGCCGGGCCCTCATCCTGGGCGCGCTGCCCCTGCTGCTCATCGCGATCTCCGTCGTGGTGCGCGGCCTGGCCGGCGCCGACGACCAGACGGCGTCCGACCTGCTGGGCGGGCTCGCGCTCGCCACCATGGTGCCGATCATCGGCGTCATCGCCGGCACGGGCGCGATCGGCCCGGAGATCGACGACGGCTCCGTGGTCTACCTGCTGTCCAAGCCGATCAAACGGCCCACGATCATCTTCACCAAGCTGATCGTCGCGATCGCCGTGACGATGGTGTTCTCCGCGGTACCCACTCTGATCGCCGGCCTCATCCTCAACGGCAACGGCCAGCAGATCGCCGTCGCCTACACGGTGGCCGCGCTGGTCGCCTCCATCGCCTACGCGGCACTCTTCCTGCTGCTCGGCACGGTGTCCCGGCACGCGGTCGTCTTCGGGCTCGTCTACGCGCTCGTCTGGGAGGCCCTGTTCGGCTCCCTGGTCGCAGGGGCGCGCACGCTCAGCGTCCAGCAGTGGTCGCTGGCGGTGGCCCAGAAGGTCGCCGGCGGCGACCTGGTGACCTCCGACGTCGGGCTGACGACGGCGACGGTCCTGCTCGTCGCGGTCACCGTCCTGGCGACCTGGTACGCAGGGCAGAAACTGCGGTCACTGACGCTCGCGGGCGAGGAGTAGACGCCCTGCTTACTGACAGGGGCTTCACCTCGGTCCGGGCACACTGGGCACAGGCGGGCGCACGGCTGGGAGGGCGGGGATGGCGGTGGCGGACGAGGCGTCACAGGACGACAGTCGCGGACGGTCCGGGGACGAGAGCTGGGACGACCTCGTCCTGGACGAGGACTTCATACGCTCGGCCGAGACCGCCGAGCCGTCCGCGCGGGCGCGCATGCTGGCTGAGCGCTGGCGCAAGGAGAAGCCCGAACCACAGCCGTGGCGTTCCGACGAGCCGCCCGCGGGGTGGTTCTTCAGCAAGCGTCGGCGCAGGTGGCGGCGGCGGTGAAGGAGTCCGGGGCCGCCGGTTAATCGGTGGCGCCGAACCCGGCGTACGGGCACAGTGGTTGATGTCCAGCCCGCCGGACCGAACCGGCGCCACGTACTGGGGAGGAGTTCGACGATGTCCATGCACGACAGTCCGTTGAGCTCCCCGCAGGGCAGCCCGCGGCGGACTCCGGAGTAGTTACTCCTCCGTCGAGTCCGCCCATACGGGGAGCTGCCCGGGGCGGCCGCTTCGAGCACGTGCGCACTGCGCTCACGTGAGGCCGCCCACCCGGAGGATTGGCCGAGTGGTAAGGCACTGGCTTGCTAAGCCAAGGTCGGGCCTGAAAAGCCCGCGCACGTTCGATCCGTGCATCCTCCGCCGAGTAGGGAACTTCAGCCCAGCAACCGCTCCAGCACGACCGCGATCCCGTCCTCCTCGTTGGAGGTCGTCACCTCGTTCGCCACCGTCTTCAGTTCCTCGTGGGCGTTGGCCATGGCCACGCCGTAGGAGGACCAGGCGAACATCGGGACGTCGTTGGGCATGTCGCCGAAGGCGATCGTGTCGGCGGCCTTCATGCCCAGGCGGCGGGCCGCCAGGGACAGCCCCGTCGCCTTGGAGAGGCCGAGGGGAAGCAGCTCGACGATGCCCGCGCCGGCCATCGCGACACCGACGAAGCCACCGGCGGCCTGACGGGAGGCCTCGGCCAACTCGTCGTCCGTCAGCGTGGGATGCTGTATGTAGATCTTGTTCAGCGGGGCGGTCCACAGGTCGGACGCGTCCGTGAAGGGGGTCGAGGGGAGCTTTCCGGTGACCGCGTAACCGGGGCCGACCAGCACCTCGCCCTCCAGACCGTCCCGGCTCGCCGCCAGGTACAGCGGGCCGACCTCCGCCTCGATCTTCGCCAGCGCCACCCCGGCCAGCTGCCGGTCCAGCGTCACCGACGTCAGCAGGCGGTGCTCGCCGGCGTCGTACACCTGGGCACCCTGGGCGCAGACGGCGAGGCCGTTGTAGCCGAGGTCGTCGAGGATGTGGCGGGTCCAGGGGGCCGCGCGGCCCGTCACGACGATGTGGGCGGCGCCCGCCGCGGTGGCCGCGGCGAGCGCGTCACGGGTGCGCTGCGAGACCGACTCGTCGGAACGCAGGAGCGTTCCGTCGAGGTCGGTCGCGATCAGGCGGTAGGGGAATCCCGATTCGGCCGACGTACTCACTTGGCGACCGGCTCCAGGATCTCCCGGCCGCCCAGGTAGGGGCGGAGCACCTCGGGGACCCGGACGGAGCCGTCGGCCTGCTGGTGGTTCTCCAGGATCGCCACGATCGTGCGCGGTACCGCGCACAGCGTGCCGTTCAGCGTCGCCAGCGGCTTGACCCGCTTGCCGTCACGGACGCGGATCGACAGGCGGCGGGACTGGTACTCGGTGCAGTCCGAGGTCGAGGTCAGCTCGCGGTACTTGCCCTGCGTCGGGATCCACGCCTCGCAGTCGAACTTGCGGGCGGCCGAGGAGCCGAGGTCGGCGGAGGCGACGTCGATGACCCGGAACGGCAGTTCCAGCGACGTCAGCCACTGCTTCTCCCACTCCAGCAGGCGCTGGTGCTCGGCCTGCGAGTCCGCCGGGTCGACGTACGAGAACATCTCGACCTTGTCGAACTGGTGGACGCGGAAGATGCCGCGGGTGTCCTTGCCGTGCGAACCGGCCTCGCGGCGGAAGCAGGGCGAGAAGCCCGCGTAGCGCAGCGGGAGGCGGTCGGCGTCGATGATCTCGTCCATGTGGTACGCGGCGAGCGCGACCTCGGACGTGCCGACGAGGTAGAGGTCGTCCTTGTCGAGGTGGTAGACGTCCTGGGCCGCCTGGCCGAGGAAGCCGGTGCCGGCCATCGACTGGGGGCGGACCAGCGCGGGCGTCAGCATCGGCGTGAAGCCGGCCGCCGTGGCCTGCGCGATCGCCGCGTTCACCAGGGCGAGCTCCAGCAGGGCGCCGATACCGGTGAGGAAGTAGAAGCGCGAGCCGGAGACCTTGGCGCCGCGCTCGACGTCGATCGCGCCGAGGGTCGTGCCGAGCTCCAGGTGGTCCTTGGGCTCGAAGCCCTCGGCGCCGAAGTCGCGGATCGTGCCGTGCGTCTCCAGCGTGACGAAGTCCTCCTCGCCGCCCACGGGCACCTCGGGGTGCACGAGGTTGCTGAGCTGGAGGGCGAGTTCCTGGGTCTCGGTGTCGGCCGCGTCGCGCTCGGCGTCGGCGGCCTTGACGTCGGCGGCGAGCTGGCCCGCCTTCTTCAGCAGCTCGGCCTTCTCGTCCCCGGAGGCCTTGGGAATGAGCTTGCCGAGGGCCTTCTGTTCGGCGCGCAGCTCGTCGAAGCGGACGCCGGACGACCTGCGCCGCTCGTCGGCAGACAGGAGAGCGTCGACGAGCGCGACGTCCTCTCCACGGGCGCGCTGCGACGCACGCACACGGTCGGGGTCCTCACGGAGCAGGCGAAGGTCAATCACGCGACCCAGGCTACCGGTGCGGGGTGACGGCTCACGACTCACTATTCCGGGCTGCCCCGAATCGCGGCTTACGTTGCGTTGTGCGGCAATTGCCGAGCGTGTCAATGAAAGGCGTCTCACTCCCCGGGACGGGGCATGCGACGGGCGTCGGGTTGACCCGATTTCCCTGTGGGGAACGGGACTTGGGCCGGCCTTCGTCCACAGAAATCCACAGCGCCGAAAAGTTATCCACAGGCTGTGCGAAAGATCTGTGGATGTCGGAATCGATCATTCCGAGTCGGGCGTGTAGGGCGAGGAATTCCCGTCCCAAACCGGCGTCACATCCACTTTCAGGTGGAAATGCGTCGCTCCGAAGGATGGACGGAAGGAAACGGGTGGACGAAGAGTGACCCGCGGGACTGTGGACGAACTTGGGCGCTGTAGGCGATTTGTCGACCGAGTGGCGCTTGGATGTCGACTTGTCCCCAGGTCGAGATGCTCACCTGTGGATAACTCCTGTGGATAACTAAGATATGCAGGTGGGAGCGGCTGGAAACGTCCTAGAAACGTCCGTCCTGGCATCGTGCCACCCAGTCCGCCGCCGACACGAACTCGTCGTCCGAGGTCCCTGGGAACGGAAGGCGTACGTCCGCCACCTCCACGTCCGCGCGCGGATACGAGCCGAGGTAGCGCACCTGGAGGCAGATCCGCTTGAGCCCCGTCAGGGCCTCGGCGACTCGGCGGTCGGAGATGTGGCCCTCGGCGTCGATACAGAAGCAGTAGTTGCCGATGCCCGCGCCGGTGGGCCGGGACTGCAGCAGCATCAGGTTGATGCCCCGTGTGGCGAACTCGCCGAGCAGGTCGCGCAGGCCGCCGGGGTGGTCGTCGCGCTGCCACAGCACGACGGACGTCTTGTCCGCGCCGGTGCGCGCCGCGGGCCGGGCGGGCCGGCCGACCAACACGAACCGGGTCTGGGCGTTCTCCGCGTCGTGGATGCCGGTCTCCAGGGCCTCCAGGCCGTACCGGGCGGCCGCGAACTCGCCCGCGAAGGCCGCGTCGTACTGACCCTCCTGGACCAGGCGGGCGGCGTCCGCGTTCGAGGCGGCCGACTCCCAGTGGACGTCCGGGAGGTTCTTCTTGAGCCAGTTGCGCACCTGCGGCTGGGCGGCCGGATGCGCGGAGACCGTCTTGATGTCCGACAGCTTGGTGCCCGGCCGGACCAGCAGCGCGAAGGTGATCGACAGCAGCACCTCGCGGTAGATCATCAGCGGCGCGCCGGCGACCAGCTCGTCGAGCGTCGTCGTGATCCCGCCCTCGACAGAGTTCTCGATCGGCACGAACGCGGCCTCGGCCTCACCGAGGCGCACCGCGTCGAGCGCGGACTGCACGGACACGTACGGGATCAACTCCCGGGTGGCCGCCTCGGGAAGCCGGCGCAGGGCCACTTCGGTGAACGTGCCCTCAGGGCCGAGATACGCATAGCTCGCTGGCATGACCTCACCCTAATGGGCCTTGCGAAACACAGCGCCCGCATCTCGGTACAGCCACCCCGCCGAGCGACCGGGTCACCCCTCCAGCAGGGCCTGCCCCACGTACTCCCCCTCCGCCGCCCCGCCCGGCACCGCGAACAGGCCGCTCGCCTCGTGGCGGATGAACCGGGACAGGGCGTCGCCCCGGTCGAGCTTGCGCTGTACAGGAACGAAGCCGCGCAGGGGGTCGGCCTGCCAGCAGACGAAGAGGAGACCGGCGTCGGGGACCCCGTCGCCGTCGAAGCCGTCGTGGTACGAGAACGGGCGCCGGAGCATCGCCGCGCCCCCGTTCTGGTCGGGCCGTGTGATGCGGGCATGGGCGTTGATCGGGACGACCAGGTCGCCCTTGGCGTCGGTCTTCTCCAGGTCCATCTCGGTCGTCTCGGTACCGCCGGACAGCGCAGCCCCGTCGGACTTGCGGCGCCCGATGACGTCCTCCTGGGCCGTGACCGACAGCTTCTCCCAGTCGTCGAGGAGCATGCGGATGCGGCGTACGACGGCGTAGGAGCCGTTCGCCATCCATGACGGGTCGTTCGAGCCGGAGGACGGCACGAAGATCCGCCGGTCGAAGTCGGGCTCGGCCGGCTTCGGGTTGCGGGTGCCGTCGATCTGGCCCATGAGGTTGCGGGCCGTCATGGGATGGGACGTGGCGCCCGGCGAGCGGTTGAAGCCGTTCATCTGCCAGCGGATGCGGGCCGCGCTCCCCGCGTCCTTCTGGATGGCGCGCAGGGCGTGGAAGGCGACCAGCGCGTCGTTGGCGCCGATCTGCACCCACAGGTCGCCGTCGCTGCGCTTCTTGTCGAGGTGGTCGGAGGAGAAGTCGGGCAGGGGATCGAGGGAGGCCGGGCGCTGCTTCTCCAGGCCGGTGCGGGCGAAGAAGCTGTGCCCGAATCCGAAGGTGACCGTCAGCGAGGACGGGCCGGCGTCCCGGGCGACGTCCGTGTCGTCCTGCGTCGCCGCCTCCCCCGTCATCAGCCGCCCTGCCGTCTGCGACCAGCGACGCAGCAGTGCGGCAGCCTCCTTGCGGCCCGCTCCCGCCGCCAGGTCGAAGGCCACGAGGTGACCGCGGGCCTGGAGACCCTGGGTGATGCCGGGCTGATGTTTCCCGTGAAACATCACCTGCTCGGCGCCCACGGAAGTGAGAGGCGTGGCCTCGGCCGGACGCGCGGTGTAGCCGACGGCCCCGCCGGCCACCCCGAGGACGAGCCCGGTGGCGCCGGCGGTGCTCAGCAGCTTCCGCCGCGAAAGAGCCTCCCCCGAGGGGGCCTGTCCGGAAGCGCCCCCTTCGAGAGCGGGAGTCGGGGCCTCCGGGATGGACTGCTCAGGCATGGTGTGGTTCAGCCGATCTGCGTGTTCTTGGAGACGGTCGTCTGGTCGATGTCGGAGGTCCGCACGGTCACCGCGATCTCCCAGTCGCCCGCCATGGGGATCTGCACTCCGTTCGCCGCCCAGTGCCCGGTGGTGATGTGGTCGGGGACGACGGGCAGCGGTCCGATGTCCTTCGACTCGAGGGTGAAGGCGACCTTCACCTCCGGGACGTCGAAGGCACGCCCGTTGGACCGCTCCACATAGACGTGCATCTCGTTGGCGCCCACGCGCGCGGGGTCGAGATCGATGCGTACGACGCCCTTGCCGTCCTCGCCGCCGGTGTCGAACGACATGTCCAGGGTGACCGCCCCGGACGACGAGGTGGACGAGGAGGACGACGTGGCCGCCTTGGCGTCCTGTTCCGTACGGCCGGGCTCGGTCTGCGTGAGCACGGTGGTGACGGCGAGCAGGACGACGGCGACACCGGCCTCGGCGAGCACCGAGCGGCGCAGCCCGAACCGGTGCGGGTCGGCGTCCCGCTCCCGCTTCTGCCGTGCCGTGTCCATCGCGGCGCGCTGCCGGGCGAGCTGCGCGGCGCGCTTGGAGGCTCCGGCGTCCTTGGACGCCCCGGAACCACCCTTGGCGTCCCCGGCGCCCGCACCGACCCGCTCCTTCTCGGGCGCCTGCCTGCTCCCCCGGACCGGCGTGTCCACCAGCTGTGCCGTCCACCGCCGCGAGATGTACGCGACGCCGACGAGGAGGGCCACGAGCCCGATCTTGACGAGCAGCAGTTGTCCGTACCGCGTGTCGGTGAACGCCGACCAGGAGCCGAGCTGGCGCCAGGACTGGTAGGTCCCGGTCAGGACCAGAGCGACGACACTGCCGAAGGCGACGGTCGAGAAACGCCGTACGGCGGCCGTGTCGACGGGCGTGTCCGCGGGTGCCCGGTACAGCGCGACGAGGAGGGCGGTGAGGCCGCCGAGCCAGGCCGCGACCGCCAGCAGGTGGAGGACGTCGACCGGCATCGCGATCCCGGCCTGGAGGCCCACCGAGGCGTGCTCGGACATCGCCCAGCTCGCGGCGAGTCCGGCGGCGACCACGGTCCCGCCGATGGCGAGTCCGAAGGTAAGGTCCCGCTTCTCGTCCTCCTCGCGTTTGTCGTACGCCCCGAAGAGCACCGCGATGAACAGCGCGGCCGCGGCGAGCAGCAGCAGCCGGGACACCAGCGCCGCGCCCGTCTTGGTCTGGAGCACCTGCCCGAGCAGGTCGAGGTCGAAGACGTCGCCGACCTTGCCGGAGCCGGTGTAGGAGCCGCGCAGGAGCAGCAGCGCGAGCGTGGCCGCGGTGAGCGTGAGCCAGCCGGAGACGACGAGCCGCTGTACGGCCCGGACGCCGGAACCGGGCTGCCAGCAGGCGAGGACGAACGCGGCCCCGCCGACCAGGACGACGAAGCCGGCGTACGACATGTACCGCCCGAAGCCGTACAGCCAGCCGACGGCCCCGCCGCCCGCGGTCTCGCCGGACACCGAGACGGAGGTGGACGAGGGCGCGCCGACGGAGAAGGTGAAGGCGCCGGCCACGGGGTGACTGTCCGCGGACACGACCTGATAGGTGACGGTGTAGGTGCCGTCGGGCAGGCCGCTGAGCAGCTGGACGGCGTACGTCGTGCCGCTCACGTTGGACGGTTTGCCGCGCTGGACGGGCTTGCCCTTGGGATCGAGCACGCGCAGCGAGTCGGCGGACGTCGAGACCTGCTCGGAGAAGGTCAGTGAGACCTGGGTGGGTGCCTTGTCGACCACCACACCCTGCTGCGGGTCGCTGCCGGTCAGCGCGGCGTGCGCGGAGGCCGGGGCCGCCCCGGCGAGGAGCAGCCCGGCCGCGGCCAGGAGCAGCAGCACCAGGGTCCGGACGCGGGGGGCGATGGTCGGCGTCAAGGTGATCCCTCCGTCAGTGTCCGGTCTTCGGGACGTACGTCGCCGACCTGACCGGCATCTTGACGACGACCGGGTCGGACTTGGCGAAGTGCAGCTCGACGGAGACCGTCTGGCCCTGTTCGGGCTTGTGCTGCAGCTTGTCGAACATCAGATGGTTGTCACCGCTTTTGAACACGAGTTGACCGTGGGCGGGGATGGAGAACCGGTTGCTCTCCTCCATCGCGCCCCCGACCGTCCGGTGCATGGTGACCTCGCCGATGTCGCTGGTGACCGAGGTCAGCTCGGCCTTCGTACCGCTGTCGTTGACGATCGTCAGATAGCCGGCCGCCATGTCGTCGGACACCGGCTGCGGCATGTAGGCGCCGGACACGGAGACGCCGCCTCCGGTGTCGGAGCCGGAGTCCGAGCCGCAGCCGGCCAGGACCAGGACCCCGGTCAGCACCGCGGCGGGCACGGTGAGAGGCCTCACGGCTTCGCACCCTTCACGAGCTTGGGGAGGTCCTTGGTGTAGTCGTCGACCGTGGCGTCCTCGCCGTAGAGGACGTATCCGGCGTCGGTCTTCGGGGAGAACGCGACGACCTGGGTGCCGTGCACGGAGACGGTCTTGCCCTTCTTGTCCTTGTGCGTCGGCTCGATGGAGATGCCTAGGGTGCGGGCGCCGGCCTGGATGGTGGGGAAGTCGCCGGTCAGGCCGACGAACTGGGTGTCGATGCCCTTGAGCCACTTGCCGAGTTCGGAGGGCGTGTCCCGGTCCGGGTCCGTGGTGACGAACACGACGCGCAGCTCGTCCTGTTCGGACTTGGGCAGCGACTTCTTGGCGACGGCGATGTTGTTCATCGTCAGCGGGCAGATGTCGGGGCAGTGCGTGTAGCCGAAGTAGATGAGCGTCGGCTTGCCCGCGGTCTCCTTGCGGAGGTCGTACGACTTGCCCTTCGTGTCGGTGAGGACCAGGTCCGGCTTTTCGAACGGCTGGTCGAGGACGGTGGCGGCCTTGTCCGCGCCCGCCTCCTCGGAGACCACGGAGACCGGCGAGCCGCTGTCGTCACTGCTGCCGCACGCGGAGAGGGTCAAGGTGGCGGCGGCGAGCAGGGCGGCCGCGGCGAACGTCTTCTTGCGCATAGAAAAATGTCCCAGATGTGATGGTGCCGACGGCACCGGGGTCGCACGGGAGCCGAGCGAACCCCGGTACCGGGCCGGACGGTGGACCTCAGGCGTCGGTGCGCCGGCGCCCGGCGAGCACGCCGTACGCCACGCCGACCACGCCGATGACGATGCCGACCACGCCGAGAACGCGGGCGGTCGTGTCGCTGCTGTCGGCGGGGGCCGCGGTCTCGGCGTCGGCGGCTTCCGCGTCGGCGGCCTCTTCGGTGGCTTCGGCGCCGGCCGCGGAGTCGTGCGCGTGCCCGTCCTCGGCGGCGGCGGACAGCGCCAGCACGGGCGCCGGGTTCTCGGGCTCCTCCGCGCCCTCCTGCTGCTCCTCGATCCAGCGGACGACCTCCTTGTTGGAGTACGTCTGGATCGCCTTGAAGACCAGCTCGTCGGTGTCCTCGGGGAGCGCGCCGACGGAGACGGGGAACTTCTGGAAGTAGCCGGGCTCGATGCCCTTGCCGTCCGCGGTCCAGGTGACCTTGGTGACGGCCTCGGTGATCTGCTTGCCGTGCAGTTCGACGGGCTTGTCGAGCTTGGACCTGGTGACCTTGATGTCCCAGCCGGCCATCGGCTCCGGCATCACGGAGGCGATCGGGTGGTCGGCCGGGAAGTTGACCTCGAGCTTGGTGGTCGAGGCGTCGTCGCGCTCGTTGGGGACCTTGAAGTCGACGACCGCGTAACCGCCCTTGGCGGCGGTGCCCTCGGGCTGCACGCTGACGTGCGCGAACGCGGGCGAGGACAGGACGACGACGGTAGAGGCGGCGACGGCGCCGACGGCGGCGAGGCGAGAGGCCTTCATGGGGAGCACTCCACTCCGAGAGGTTTCCGGGTTCCGGTGAGGAAGAGGGGTACGCGTGCGCGGGCGTCAGCTCTCACCCGTCGACGGGCGGTGACTCACACCAGCACGGGCACACGCGCGTGCCGCGCGACGGCGGCCCTCCCCACGTCCTCGAAGGAGGTGGAGCACTGGTCGCGTCGCGTCAGGCGGCGAGGAGGAACGCGTCGGCGTCCGGCGGGCCCCGCCGGACCAGCGTGTGCTGGAGTGCGGTGGTGCGGGGGGCGGGCGGCGCTGGCAGAGTGGTGCGCGGGATGCGCCAACCGGCCTCGGGCGCGCCCGGCAGCCCGGCACGCAGGGCGCGCACCAGCGCGAGCGCCCCGCGCAGGGACCGTACGAGCGCTCCCTCGGCGACCGCGTGTGCCGACAGTGCGGACATCTCGACGAGCCGCAGCAGTGCCATGTCCCCCCGACGCAGCAGCCATCCCGCGGCGAAGGCCGCGAGGACATGCCCGAGCAGCATCGGCAGGGACGGCAGCAGCGACATGGCGGACCCCGCCGCGGTGGACAGAGCGTCCGCCGGGTGGTGCGTCGTGGTCGGGGGAGCGGCCGCGCTCGGGCGGAGCCGGGCGTCGACGAGGATCTTGTGGGCCTGCGCGGGGCTGATCGCCGCCGCGGTGGTCCCGCAGACGAGCCGTGCGGCCTGCTCGACCAGGGAGGCGTCGGACACTGCCGAGGCCGTCGTGGCCGTACCCGCCGCAGCGCCGGCCGTCGTCCCGTGCTGCCCCAGCCCGAACAGCACGTGCAGCACGGTCTGTCCGACCGCGAGCAGCGCGGCTATGCCCGGCAGCGACCGCTCACGTCCGGCGAGTGGTGCCACGACCAGGACGGCCCCCAGGAAACCCGCGCCCAGCGTCCACAGCGGAACCGTGGCGCAGGAGGCGAGGGCGTGACCGGCCGCGGCCAGCACGACACAGACCGCGGCGAACACCGCGGCCCGTAGCACCCGGAGGTCGCCTCCGGCACGCGCCGTACGTGGGTGGGGGGCAGTCATGGCGGGCTCATCATCGCACTGGCCTGATGACCGCCATACGGCAGGTCCACAAGATGACGTACGCGGTGTACGGCCGGAAGGTCACGTTCTGCCACAGGGCGCCCCACATACACCGATGGCCGTCATCGGCGCATCCCCCATATGGGCGGCATCACGTCAACTGTGTGCTTACACCGGTGCACTCGCGGCAATACGTAACGGTATGTCGAGCCGCGGCCTGGAGGCTGGAGCATGAGCATCTGGTGGTCACTCCATCTGCGCCGCGAGGCCGCGAGCGTTCCGCTCGCCCGGCGGCTGCTGCTCGGAACCATGGAGACGGCGGGTGTCGACCCCGACATCTCCTACGACCTCTCCCTGGCGCTCAGCGAGGCCTGCGCCAACGCCGTGGAGCACGGCGGGGACGGTGACACCGAGGATTCCTCGCAGGCGTACCGCGTCACCGCCTACCTCGACGGCGAGAAGTGCCGTATCGAGGTCGCCGACTCGGGCCCCGGTTTCTCCGCGGCCCCGCCCCGGCCGCCGGCCCGTCCGGTGCCCGTGGAGGACGAGAACGGCCGCGGTCTGTGTCTCATCGAGGAACTCGCCGACCACGTCCACATCGGCAACAAGCCCGGCCGGCGGGGCGCGGTGGTGAGCTTCGACAAGATCCTGAAGTGGAAGAAGGACGCGCCGCTGATGGCGGTGTAGCGCCGGCGCCGTACCCGAAGACACGCGATCCGCATTCTCAGCCTGCGCACAGCGTCGGCCCAGGTTCCTGACGGTCGTCGTTCCTACGTTCATGGGCATGACGGGAAACCACAAGGACACCTCCATCACCCGGCGCCGCGCCCTCGCGGTGACCGGTGGCACGGTCACGGCCGGCACTCTCGGCTGGGCCGGGTATCGGTCGGCCTTCGCCGCCGACGCGACGACCACCACCGAGGCCACGGCCACCGCCTCGGCGACCTCCGCCGGCAGCGCGTGCATGACCCTGATGTCCAGCGTCACCGAGGGGCCGTACTACCTCGACGGCGCCCTGGTGCGGAAGGACATCACCGACGGCAAGAGCGGTGTCCCGCTGACCCTGCGCCTCACCGTCGTGGACGCCACCGACGGCTGCACCCCGGTGCCCGGCGCGGCCGTCGAGATCTGGCACTGCGACGCCTGGGGCTACTACTCCGGGTACACCACCGCCAACCCCGGCGGTTCCGCGCCCGCCGAGAGCGAGGACGGCTCGACCGCCGACGACACCACCTATCTGCGCGGTCACCAGATCGCCAACGCCAACGGGGTCGTCAAGTTCGAGACGATCTTCCCCGGCTGGTACACCCCGCGCACCTGTCACATCCACCTCAAGGTGCACACGGGCGGCGAGAAGGGCGGCAAGGTCAACTACACCGGCCAGCTGTTCTTCGCCGACGAGATCGCCGAGGAGATCTTCACGCTGGAGCCTTACGCGAAGCACTCCGGCACCTACACCGAGCTCGCCGACGACATGGTCTACGACGGTGGCGGCGCCTCCAGCGGCCTGCTCACCCTCAAGGCCGTACACAAGAGCGACCCCTCCAAGGGCTACAAGGGCTCCCTCACCCTCGGCGTCGACCCCGACGCCGAGAACACCGGCGCGGGCAGCGGCGGTGGCGGTGCGGGCGGTACGCCCCCGAGCGGCGCGCCGACCGGCACCCCGCCGAGCGGCGGCGCCGCCCCGTCGGCCACGGCGTCCTCGTAACGCATGAACAGCCGCGAGGACGACGCACTGGCCCGGGCCGCCGTGGACGCGCTGACCGGGCAGCTGGCGCTCGCCCCCAAGCCAGGCCTGCCCGACCCACGTGACCTGGGCGCCCGTACGACACGGGTGGACCACCGCGCCCTGCGCTGGTCCGCCAAGGCACTCGCACCCGGCCTCGCGGCGATGGCCGCCGCGGCCCGCCGCACGGGCGAGCCCACGCCCCGGCTCCGCACCGAACTGGGCGCGATCGGCCGCTGCACCGAGCACTCGGTGGGCCTCGCCGGCGGCGGCCACCGCGGCGCCCTGTGGGCGCTCGGCCTGCTGGTCGCCGCGGCCGCCCTCGAACCCCGTGCCGCGGCGAAGGACGTGGCCGCGACCGCCAAGCGGATCGCCGCGCACCCCGACCGCCGGGCCCCGCGACGGCCCTCGCGCGGCTCGTCGATCTCGGCGAAGTACGGCGCCGCCGGGGCGCGCGGCGAGGCCCGGGCCGGATTCCCGCACGTACGGCGGGCGTTGGACGCCCTGGCCACCGCCCGCTCGGCCGGCGGCGGCGAGGACGAGGCCCGCCTCGACGCCCTGCTCACCGTGATGTCCACCCTCCAGGACACCGAACTCCTGCACACCGCGGGCCCGGCCGGCCTGCGGCACGTCCAGGCGGGCGCCCGCGGGATCCTGGAAGCGGGCGGCACGGCGACGGACGCGGGCCGCGAAGCCCTGCACGCCCTCGACGCCGACCTGCACGCGCGCGCGTGGAGCCCGAGGGGCAGTGCGGGACTACTGGCGGGGGCCCTGTTCCTGGACTCACTTCCGGCGAGGGTCAGTTCACCGGTGCGGGCAGCCTGACGTCCGTCCGGGAGGCATGGGCCCGGCGGGTCGCCGGGCCCATCGCGTACGACGCCACGAGCGTCGCTCCGCCGAGCAGCAGCCACCCCGCCGCCCCCCACCCGAGCAGCAGCGAGGTCAGTACCAGGGGGCCCAGGGCCCGGGCCACGATCACGCCGGTCCCGAAGAAGCCCTGGTACTCGCCGACGCGGTCGGCCGGGGCCAGCTCGAAGGACAGCTGCCAGGAACCGGCCGACTGTCCCATCTCGGCGGCCACTTGGAGCACCGCACCGACGACCAGCGCACCGACCGCCACCCAGGGCGACGCGCCCGCCGACAGCGCGAAGACCGCGCACGCCGCCAGCATCACCCACCCCGACCTCCGCACCGCGCGCGTGGCCGACGCTACGCCTGTGACCCCGCGCGCCATCCGCACCTGGAACACCATCACCGCCCCGGTGTTGAGCACGAACAGCGCGGAGACCAGCCAGACCGGGGCGTCCGTGCGCTCCGCGATCCACAGCGGCAGTCCGAGGCTGAGCAACGGCATGCGCAGCAGGAGCACGGTGTTGAGGAGCGTGAGGAGGGCGTAGGGACGGTCGCGCAGTACTCCGCGATCACGGCGCTCCCGGACGCCTTCAGGGCCGTTGGCCCGGCCCTTGTGCACCGGCGCCACCGAAGGCAACCGCACGGGAGCCATCGAAGGCATCCGCGCCAGCAGCCCCGCACACACCACGAAGCTCACCGCGTCCAGCGCGAACACCCCGAGATAAGCGGTCCGCGTCCCGGCGTGCAGGGCGAGCCCGCCCAGTCCGGCGCCCACCGCCAGACCGGCGTTGAGCGTTGCCTGGAGATGCGCGAGCAGCCCGGTCCGCTCCCCGGCCGGCACCAGTCCCGCGAGCAGCGCCTGCCGGGCGGCGGCGAGTCCCGACTGGGCGGAGGCGTAGGCGCAGGCTGCCACGACGAACGGCACGAAGTCCCGGACGACCAGGAAGGACGCCACCGCCAGCCCGGTCGCCAGCGCCAGCAGCACCGCCGTGCCGCGGGCCCCGCGCCGGTCCGCGAGCCGCCCGAGCGGCACCCCCACCAGCGAGCCGACCCCCCAGGCGACGGTCAGCCCGAGCCCCACGCGCGCGGGGGCGAGCCCGACGACGTGGGTGAAGTAGAGCGCCGACGTCACGTAGTAGGCGCCGTCACCGACGGAGTTGGCCAACTGGGCCAGAGCCAGGACGCGTTGCGGCCCCGCGGGCGGGACGAGTGGGTTCGTCATGCGAACGACGCTAGAAGCGCGGTGGATCCCTGGGCAGGCCCACTGGGCAGGCCTTTCAGTGGCCCAATTCCAGGACGGCCGAGCGGCTGTCCCAGCCTCCGTCCAGAACCTTCCTCAGCACGTCCAGCGCCTCCAGGTACATCCGCTCCCGAGGCGTCCCGTAGCCCACGACCAGCCCTTGCGTCCGCCCGTCGACGCCCGGCGTGTGCCAGTGCTCCCCGAGGTGCCCCACGGCGAGGCCCCGCGCTGCCGCGCGCGCCAGCGCCTCCGCCTCGTCGTCGACCTCCACCAGCGCGTGCAGCCCGGCCGCGATCCCGCGTACCCGCCGACGCGGCCCCAGCCGGTCCAGGAGCTGGTCCCGGCGCCGCCGGTACCGCAACCGGCACGCGCGCACGTGACGGTCGTACGCATGGCTCCCGATCAGCTCGGCCAGCGCCAACTGCCCGATGGACTCGGTGTGATGGTCGCTGTGCAGCTTGGCGTCGGCGACCGCGTCGACCAGATCGGGCGGCAGCACCATCCACCCGAGCCGCAGCGCCGGCCCGAGCGTCTTCGAAGCGGTCCCCAGATACGCCACGTGCCCGGGCGCCATCCCCTGGAGCGCGCCGACGGGCTGCCGGTCGTAGCGGAACTCCCCGTCGTAGTCGTCCTCGACGATCAGCCCGCCACGCGTGCGTGCCCAGTCGGTCAGCGCCCGCCGCCGCTCCGGATGCAGGGTCACCCCGGTCGGGTACTGGTGCGCCGGCGTGACCACGACGGCCGAGGCGTCTCCCAAGTCCCCGGGGAGGACGCCCCGTTCGTCCACCCGCACCGGCACCACCCGCCCGCCGCCCCGCCGCACCACCTCCCGGTGGAAGGGCAGCCCGGGATCCTCCATGGCGACGCTGCCGCCCTCCAGCACTCGCGTGAGCAGCGAAAGCCCCTGCACATACCCCGAGGTGACGACGATCCGCTCCGGCGGCGCGATCACCCCCCGCGCCCGCCCCAGGTACCCCGACAGCGCCGTCCGCAGCTCGATCCGCCCGCGCGGATCGCCGTAGTCGTACGACCGCGAGGGCGCCGTCGCGATGGCGCGCCGCAGCGCCCGCAGCCAGGCCGCCGCCGGAAACGTCCCCACGTCCGGGCTCCCCGGCCGCAGATCGAGACGCGGCACACGCGTGGGTGCGGCGGCCTGAAGCGGTGCGGCATCGACGGAGGGCAGCGGGGCGACCCGGGTGCCCGACCCCTGCAGCGCGGTCAGATACCCCTCGGCGACGAGCTGGTCGTACGCCGCCTTCACCGTCCCCCGTGAGACCCCCAGCTCACCCGCGAGCCGCCGGGTCGCGGGCAACCGCACCCCGGGCGCCAGCCGCCCCTCCCGCACGGCGTCACGCAGGGCACGCTCCAGCCCGGCGCGACGCCCTTCCCCGACGTGGAGCTGCACATGCAGGTCCACCCCCACCCCCTCAGGGGCGCGGGGCCGTGACATGTGCGGCTCCGCCGCGTGGGCGCGATCAGCCACGAACCACCCGCCGACGAATCTCAGCCCTTGAGGGCCGCCATCCACGCCTCGACCTCGTCCGACCGGCGAGGCAGCCCCGCGGACAGGTTCCGGTTGCCGTCCTCCGTCACCAGAAGGTCGTCCTCGATCCGCACACCGATGCCCCGGTACTCCTCCGGCACCGTCAGGTCATCGGCCTGGAAGTACAGACCGGGCTCGACGGTGAGCACCATCCCCGGCTCCAGCGTGCCGTCGACATACGACTCCACGCGCGCGGCGGCGCAGTCATGGACGTCCATACCGAGCATGTGCCCGGTGCCGTGCAGCGTCCACCGGCGCTGCAACCCGAGCTCCAGCACTCGCTCGACCGGCCCCTCGACCAGTCCCCACTCCACGAGCCGCTCGGTCAGCACCCGCTGCGCCGCGTCGTGGAAGTCCCGGTACTTCCCGCCCGGCTTCACCGCCGCGATGCCGGCCTCCTGGGCGTCGTACACGGCGTCGTAGATCTGCTTCTGGATCTCACTGAACCGGCCGTTGACCGGCAGCGTGCGCGTGACGTCGGCGGTGTAGTACGTGTGGGTCTCGACGCCCGCGTCCAGCAGCAGCAGGTCGCCGGAGCGCACCGGCCCGTCGTTGCGCACCCAGTGCAGCGTGCAGGCGTGCGGGCCGGCCGCGGCGATGGTGCCGTAGCCGACGTCGTTGCCCTCGACGCGGGCGCGGAGGAAGAACGTGCCCTCGATGTACCGCTCGGACGTCGCCTCGGCCTTGTCCAGAACGCGTACGACGTCCTCGAAGCCGCGAACGGTCGAGTCGACCGCCTTCTGCAGCTCGCCGATCTCGAACCCGTCCTTGACCAGCCGCGCCTCGGAGAGGAAGACCCGCAGCTCGGCGTCGCGCTCGGCGGTGACCTTGTCGGTCAGCGCGGCCTCGATGCCGGCGTCGTACCCGCGCACCACCCGGACCGGGCCGGTGGCCTCGCGCAGGTGGTCGGCCAGCTCGCGCACGTCGGAGGCGGGAATGCCGTACAGCTTCTCGGCCTCGGTGAGGGAGTGCCGGCGGCCCACCCACAGCTCGCCCTGGCCGGAGAGCCAGAACTCGCCGTTCTCGCGGTCGGAGCGCGGCAGGAGGTAGATCGTCGCCTTGTGGCCGTCGGCGACGGGCTCCATGACCAGCACGCCGCCTGCGCTCTCATCGGGCCGGCCGCCGGTGAGGTACGCGTACTCGACCGAGGCCCTGAAGGCGTACTCGGTGTCGTTCGAGCGGGTCTTCAGGTTGCCCGCGGGGATCACCAGGCGGTCGCCGGGGAAGCGCGCGGAGAGCGCGGCGCGGCGGGCGGCGGTCTCGGCGGCCTGGGCGATGGGCTCCAGGTCGCGCAGTTCCGTGTCGGCCCAGCCGGACTTCATGTTCTCGGCCAGCTCGTCGGAGACGCCCGGGTACAGGCCGTTCTTCCGCTGCTTGATCGGCTCCTCAGACTCAGCTTCCGGGGTCTCCGGGGTGAGCTCGTCGGCCACGGTCATCCTCCTCGATACGGCACTGGACCCCGTCCATCGTACGGTCGTACGGAAGGGGCCCAGGGCCGGAAGACCTGTTACCGACGGCTTGGCCCGCGACTACTCGAAGTGAGCGGCGACCAGGACCACGTCCTCCTCGGAGTCCGCCTCGTCCAGCCCGTCCGGCAGCACGGTCCGCAGCACGTGGTCGACGATCGCCTCGGGGTCGCGCCGCAGCGCCCTGGGCACGCCGGCCGCCGCCGCGTGCAGCCGGGCGAAGGAGCGGTCCGTGGGGTCGCCGGTGCGGTGCAGGAGCCCGTCGGTGTAGAGCAGAACCGTCTCACCCGCCTCCGCCTGGAGTTCCACACTCGGCGCCTCCCAGCAGGCGAGCATCCCGAGCGGCGCGGACACGGAGGTCTCCATGAACTCGGTGCGCCGCTCGCCGACCAGCAGCGGCGGGCAGTGCCCGGCACCGGCCAGCGTGATCTTGCGCAGCGCGGGCTCGCAGTAGGCGAACAGGGCGGTGGCGGAGCGGGCCGGCTCGGTGAGCCGGAGCAGCAGCTCCAGGTCGGACAGGACCGCGACCGGGTCCTCGCCCTCCATCACGGCGTACGCCCGCAGGGAGGCTCTCAGCCGTCCCATCGCGGCGATCGCGCTGGGCCCGGACCCCGTCACAGAGCCCACGGCGAGACCGAGCGCGGCATCCGGCAGCGGCAGCGCGTCGTACCAGTCGCCGCCGCCGCGCGGCCCGGTGCGGTGCCTGGCGGCGAGCCGTACTCCGGCGACGCGGGGGAGCCGGGACGGCAGCAGTTCCTCGGCGATCGTCGCCATGCACGCGCGCGTGCGCTCGACCTCCAGGAGCCGGGCCAGGTGCTCGCCGGCGTAACGCGCGTACAGGCCGACCAGGTGGCGCTGCCGTTCGGTGGGTTCCGCGGGCTCGTCGTAGAGCCACACGGCGGCGCCGAGCCGGCCGGCGACCTCGCTGTACGCCTCCGCGGTCAGGGGCAGCGCGTAGCTCGCGGCGTAGCCGAGGCGGGCGGCGACCTCGCGGTGCCGGGGGTCGAGCCCGTCCTCGGCGAAGAGGTCGGGCTGGGCGATCTCGCCGTCACCGCCGGGCAGTCCGTCGAGGATGCGGCCGTACGACAGGGAGCTGCGGGGCACGGTCTCGATGTGACCGAGGTCGGCGCGGGCGAGGCCCAGGCCGATGGTGGTGTCGGGGCCGAGTCCGTCGCCGGGTTCCAGCACGACGAGTCCGCGGCGGGCGCCCACCAGGGCGGCTCCGGCGTGCAGCAGTTCCTGCAGAGCCTCGGACAGCGCGTCCGTGCGGGCCAGCCGTTCGGTCAGTTCGTGCAGGGTCGTGAGGTCCGAGACCCAGCCGGCGAGCCGGTCCTGAAGCAGCGCGCCCGGCGCGTTTGGTGAGAGAACCCCCGAGGTACCCGAGACGGAAGGCGCGGGCGCGACAGTGTGGGCTGGCGAGGGAACCGTTGAATCGATTCCAGCCACTTTCGGAGGGTGAGGGGCGTTCATGGCGTCCGGCTTTCCGACCGGTGCGTATTGCTCAAAAGCATCGCAAACCCCCATGTCATTCTGCGCCGCTAGCAGTGTCTCCACATGTACACGCACTCGTGAGGGGATGTCCAGCATTGTCCTGCCGGGATTCCTGGTGTCCGTGGGTCATCAGTGCAGCACTTGCCAAAAGATAAAGTTGGCCTAAAACTGACTCGGGTAACGGCGTATTGCGGTCGACTGGCCCTGCTCCACAGAGCGTCACAGCGGTCGTGATGGGTACGTACTCGGAGAAGGCCAGGGGTGGTTGGTAATCACCCGGAACCTGGCGACGGACCCGGGCGTCTTAGCCACCGACGACCGAGCCCCATCCTCCCGCGGCGGAGGCGAAGAGAACCACGCGCGACAGCAAACGCCAGACTTCGCCACCCCACGCCAGGCCCGCGCTTCTGATAGACCGCAGTGTGGGCGAGGCTGCCGCGGACGCAGCTCAACGTTCGGCCCATAGGGGTTCCCCTTGTCTCGGACAGGGGTGTGATGCGCCAACAGGTACGCACAGTGAAGAGATCGACACATGTTGTGATGTGGTCCTCGGTGTTGCCAGCGGTGCAACGGAAAGGAACGAGCGCTCATGCGCGAGATCCTCGGAAGGCGACGCAGGCTCCTGTCCCAGCGCAGCGACGGAAGGCCTGAGTTGATCAGCGCGGCCCTGACCTTCGCGACTCAATGGCAGTGGCCCGTACTCCCGGGCGTGGCGGCCGACCCGCAGGGGCGAGCCCGCTGCGGGTGCCCCGACCCCGAGTGCACGGTGCCCGGTGCCCACCCCTTCGACCCCGGCCTGCTCGCGGCCACCACCGACGAGCGCATGGTGCGCTGGTGGTGGAGCAACCGGCCCGCCGCGCCGATCGTCCTGGCCACCGGCGGCAACGCGCCCTGCGCGGTCAGCCTGCCGGCGCCCGCGGCCGCCCGCGCACTCGCCGTGCTCGACAGCACGGGCATGCGCCTCGGCCCGGTCGTCGCAGCACCCACCCGGTGGGCGCTGCTCGTGAAGCCCTACTCCCTGGAGCAGTTGGGCGAACTGCTGTACGCCAAGGACTTCGTCCCCGGTTCCCTCCGCTTCCACGGCGAGGGCGGCTATCTGGCCCTGCCCCCCTCCGAGACCGGCCACGGCGAGATCCGCTGGGAGCGTGCCCCGCTGCCCGGCTCGGCCTCCCCGTGGGTACCCGACGTGGAGGCCGTGGTGGACGCGGTGGTCGAGGCCCTCACTCGTACGGGTGTGAACGCACCCGAGTTGTAGGGGTGTCGGGCGCGGGCGGAACCGGACGCCCGCGCCACTGGTTATGTTCCGGTCCATGAACCTTCGTCTGCTCGCCCTCGCGGGCGTCGTGGCATGCGCGGTCGCGCTGCCGCTGGCCATGGCGTCCGCGGGACAGGTGGGCGACGAGGGACGCTCGTCCGTACGTGGCGCCTCTGTACCCGACGCCTCCGTACCTGACGCGCCTGACGTGGTACGTCCTTCCGCGCCGCCCGCCGACGCGAAGGCCCCCTCGGCCCGGCGCACCGGTTCCCGGCCGGTGCTCGGCCTCGGTCTTGGCGTGGCCGCCCGTTGCGGTCCCGAACTCACCTCGCCCGAAGGCGTCGAGGCGCAGACGTGCGTGCTGACGCAGGGTGAGCGGACGTGGGCGCGGACCTACTACCGCAATGCGACCGGCGGAGCGCTGGACTCCGTACTGAGCCTCATGGGACCCGGCGGACGTACCGTGCAGATGCACTGCGCGGTGGGCGCGGGGGACGAGCCGAAGACCTGTGAGACGCCCCGGGAGCACACCCGCGGAGAACCGGACGGGTACACGGCGGTCGCGGAGTTCGCGGAGCGGGTCGGAGAAGGGCCGCTGCTGTTGCGGTCCGGGAGCAACTCGGGTGCTGCTACGGGTAGTTGACGCGTGATGTCGTTGCGTAAAGAGCACCCGAACAGGAAAGAACCCGGTTGCTGGCGACGGGGGATGCACCAGCAACCGGGCTACTGAAACGGTAACAAGAGATCGGCAGTTCGCAAATTCGATCTCGGCTGTTGCTCGGCTATTCGGACACCGGATGTGGCTTGCCCGGAACGGGAGTTGTGAGCAAAGTCGCCGATCCGGGCGGGCGGTGTGCGGCTGACCGACCGGTCAGCCGCACACGCCACGTCAACTCAGCGTGACCTGCCGGTTGGTCAGCCCGCCACGCGCGCGACGCTCTTCCGCGGTCAGCGGTGCGTCCGTGGCCAGCGCGCCGGAAAGGCGCTCGGCGAACTCGGCGGCCGGCTTCTCGATGTCCTCGGCGGTGACCGCGCTCGGCAGGTCCCAGACCGGCACGGTGAGCCCGTGAGCACGGAAGGACCCCACGAGACGGGTGCCCTCCCCGAGGTTCGAGCGGCCCGCCGCGTGCAGCCGCGCAAGGGCGTCCAGAAGCTGCTCCTCCGGGTAAGGCATCACCCAGCGCAGGTGGTTCTTGTCCGGCGTCTCGCACCAGTAGGCGGCGTCCACGCCGGTCAGGCGCACGGTCGGGATGGCCGCGGCGTTGGCCCGCTCCAGGGAGGCGGTCACCTCCGGCGTGGCGTTCTCCGCGTCCGGGACCCAGAACTCGAAGCCCGGGTGCACAACTGGCTCGAACGCGCCTTCGGAGTCGAGGAGGTCCTGCAGTCGCGGACCGTCCGCCGGGGCGCGGCGGGACTGGACCGGAGTGCCCGGGTCCGCGGTGAGCGCGCGCTGGAGGGTGTCGGCGAGGTCGCGGCTGATGTCGCCCGACGCCGTGTCGTTCTGCAGGCCGAGCAGGACCGAGCCGTCGTCGCGGCGCAGCGCCGGCCAGGCCATCGGCAGGACCGTGGCCAGCGTGACCGACGGGACGCCCTCGGGGAGGCCGTCCTTCAGCGTCAGTTCCACCGTGGCGGCCGGCACCAGTTCGCGCAGTGCCACCCAGTCGCACTCGCTGGGCAGCCCCTCGAAGGGGCGCTGCACCAGTTCGGTCACGGCATGCTGGGCCGCCCGGCCGTGGCAGGCCTTGTAACGGCGGCCGCTGCCGCAGGGGCAGGGCTCACGGGCACCGACGACCGGGACCTCACCGTCGCTGAGCTGCGGCCGCTTGGCCTTCGTCTGGGGTCGCTTCTTGGCCATCGTGGGTGTCTCCCGGTTACGGCTCGTCTCGTACGGGCGCGAGCCTAGCCGTTTGCGCCGTCAACAACCGGTGCCTGTGGACAACGCGGCCCACGTGCCGACCTGTGGACAACGCGCCCGACCCCGCGGGACCGGCGGCTCAGTCCAGGTCGTCGAAGGCGTCCGCGAAGTTCAGCTCGGCCATCTCGGGTATCGCCGAGGCCGACGGTGCCCTGGAGGGCTCGACGGTTCCGGTCCCTCCTGCTCGAGCGAAGTCGCGAGCGGGGGAGCGCGGGGCCAGGTCGTCCCGTCGGCGTCCGGCGTCCGGATCGTGCACGTCGCGGTGGACGACGACCCACACCGTGATCTCGCCGCGGGTGTTGTCCCGTACGCCCCAGTCGTCGGCCAGCGCCGTGATGATGTTGAGCCCACGGCCGCCGTGCGCGGTGACCGAGGGCGTGGCCGGAGCCGGGCGGGTGGGCCCGCCGCCGTCCGTCACCTCGACCGTGAGTCTGCCGCCCGTGTCCACCCGCCATGCGGCCCGGACGTCGCCGTCGCCGGCCAGGGCGTCGCCCAGCGGTCTGCCGTGCTTGCACGCGTTGCTCAAGAGTTCGGAAAGAATCAGCACGGCGTCGTCGATGACCGTTTCCGACACACCGCCGCTGCGCAACTGGGTGCGCATGCGGTGCCTTGCCTTGCCCACGCCCGCAGGGCCATGGGGTACGGCCATGCTCGACGACGCGGGCACTTCCTGTGCCACCACCAACGCCACCCCCGAGACCTCCTTCGCCCCACGCCACGGAGTGGATGCCCCCTTGGCCTGTACCGGAAACCGGCCACTCCGCGTCCGAAGACGCATTCGCAACGATCGAATACGGACCGAACGCGCCGGAGCACTCCCTGTAGCCGTATGGCTGGATTTCGACGGTATGGCCGAGATCGGAGGATGAGGCCGGTGGGGCTGCCGGGTCAAGAGTCGTGCGTCACACGCGCGTGCGTCAGCGTCCGATCCGGCCCAGGACCGCGCGCGGACGGTTGGTGATGATGGCGTCGACGCCCAGGTCGACACAGAGATCGACGTCCTCGAGCTCGTTCACCGTCCACACGTGCACCTGGTGGCCGGCTCGCTTCAGACGCTCGATGTACGCCGGGTGATTGCGCACAATCCGCATCGACGGGCCCGCGATCCGCACGCCCACCGGCAGCCTGCCGTCACGCAGCCGGGGCGAGACGAACTGCATCAGATAGACCGACGGCAGCGTCGGAGAGGCGGCCCGCACCCGGTGCAGCGAGCGCGCCGAGAAGCTCATCACCCGCACCGGCGAGTCGGCCGCGTCCGCCGGGGCGTCCAGCCCGAACCGCTTCAGCAGCACCAGCAGCCGCTCCTCGACCTGCCCCGCCCACCGCGTGGGGTGCTTGGTCTCGATCGCCAGCTCCACCCGGCGCCCCGCGTCGGCGACGAGCTCCAGCAGCCGCTCCAGGGTGAGCACGGAGGTGTCCTCGCGGTCCTCGGGGCGGAACTCCCAGTCGGGCTCCTCGTCGCGCGTGCGCCAGAACTCCCGGGTCTTGCGGGAACCGAAGTCCAGGGCGGCGAGATCGGCTAGCTCCAGCGCGGAGACCGCTCCGCGGCCGTTGGACGTACGGTTGACGCGACGGTCGTGGACGCAGACGAGATGGCCGTCAGCGGTCAGCCGGACATCGCATTCGAGGGCGTCGGCGCCGTCCTCGATGGCCTTCCTGTACGCGGCCAGCGTGTGCTCGGGGGCCTCCTCCGAGGCTCCGCGGTGGGCGACGACCTGAATCCGGTGCTGTCGTACGTGGGTCACCGCGTCATGGTGCCACCGCATGGGGGTACGCGTGCGAACGGAGGCCTTGGGATTGCGCCCCGTATGTCCCTCATGCCCTATATAAAGAATGGCCGCAGACCCACAGGCACCGCTTATGGTGCTCTGACGGCCTGTGGGAAAAGCTGACGGCATACAAAAACACAGGCACGAACACATGCACAGCTGCATCGCGCCGGACCGTCGACCAACGCGAAGCGTGAAGCGCGTGACCCCAGTGCGACCGACAACAACAGCCGTGGACCGAGGAGAGAAGCTGTGAGCACCGAGAACGAGGGCACCGCGGTACCCCCCGCCCCGTCCGCACCCCCCGTGCCGGTGGATGCTCCTACTGCTTCGGCGCGCCAGGAGCCCGCCGCTCCCCACGCGGGCGCCCCCACGACTCCGCTCCCGCCGTCGTCGCCGAGCGCCTCCGGTGCCCACCAGGAGCAGCAGCTGGTGCACGCGGGCCAGGCCCCCGCCTACGCCGCGGCCGGCCCCGGCGGCACTCCTCAGGACGGCTCCGCACCGCAGGGCGCCTGGCCGCCCCCGCCGCCCCCGGCCACCCCGTCGTACGCCGATCCCGGTTCCGGCGGCTCCCCGTACTCGGACGGCGGCCCAGGCAGCGGCTCCGGCGGCGCGGGAGACGCCTGGGGCGCCGCCTACCAGCAGCCCGAGCCGAAGCCCCGCAGTGGGCGCGGCGGCCTCGTCGCCGCCGTCCTGGTGGCCGCGCTGGTCGCGGGAGGTCTGGGCGGCGGTCTCGGCTACACCCTCGCCAAGAACGACGACAACAGCTCCTCCACCACCGTCTCCGCCTCCGACAGCGGCGGCTCCGTCAAGCGCGACCCCGGCACGGTCGCCGGCGTCGCCGCCAAGGCGCTGCCCAGCACCGTCACCATCCAGGCCGAGTCCAACAGCGGCGAGGGCGGCACCGGCACCGGATTCGTCTTCGACACCGAGGGCCACATCGTCACCAACAACCACGTGGTGGCCGACGCGGTCGACGGTGGCAAGCTCACGGCGACCTTCCCGAGCGGCAAGAAGTACGACGCGGAGGTCGTGGGCCACGCACAGGGCTACGACGTCGCGGTCATCAAGCTCAAGAACGCCCCCTCCGACCTCAAGCCGCTCACCCTCGGCGACTCGGAGAAGGTCGCGGTCGGCGACTCGACGATCGCGATCGGCGCCCCCTTCGGCCTCTCCAACACGGTCACGACGGGCATCATCAGCGCGAAGAACCGCCCGGTCGCGTCCAGTGACGGCACCGGCAGCAACGCGTCCTACATGAGCGCCCTGCAGACCGACGCCTCGATCAACCCCGGCAACTCCGGAGGCCCGCTCCTCGACGCCCAGGGCAACGTCATCGGCGTCAACTCCGCGATCCAGTCCAGTGGCGGCGGCCTCGGCGGCACCAGTCAGTCCGGCTCGATCGGCCTCGGCTTCGCCATCCCGATCAACCAGGCCAAGTACGTCGCCCAGCAGCTGATCAAGACCGGCAAGCCCGTCTACGCCAAGATCGGTGCGTCCGTCTCCCTGGAGGACGGCACCGGCGGCGCCCAGATCACCGAGCAGGGCGCCAGCGGCTCCGACCCGGTCGAGTCGGGCGGACCCGCAGCCAAGGCCGGCCTCAAGCCCGGCGACGTCATCACCAAGCTCGACGACCGGGTGATCGACTCCGGCCCCACCCTCATCGGCGAGATCTGGACCCACCAGCCCGGCGACAAGGTCACCATCACCTACGAACGCGGCGGCAAGACCCACACGGTCGAACTCACCCTCGGCTCCCGCACAGGCGACAGCTGACCCACACCGCCCCACGCCAACCGTTACTCTTGTCCCGCGCTGCCGGTGGCGGCAGCGCGGGGTGGGTTGCCCGAGCGGCCTAAGGGAACGGTCTTGAAAACCGTCGTGGCAGCGATGTCACCGTGGGTTCAAATCCCACACCCACCGCAGCAGGTCAGAGCGTTGCAGGTCAGAAGGGGTGCCACTCTCCGGAGCGGCACCCCTTCTGCGTGCACCCTGTCTCACCCTGACTCGCCCATATCTCAGCTTTGACCAGTGCGTATGGGCCATCTGTGGGCCAGGATCAGGGCTGCTCCCCCTCGTCGAGCGCGCGGGCGATCAGGCTGTTGGAATGCTGCTGACCGCCCTTGAGGATCTTCGCGTAGAAGCGGTACAGCACGGCGATGCTGTGGCCGGCGCGTGCGGCGACCTCCGCCGGGTCCACCCCCGACTTGATCCAGAGCGAGATTCCCGCATGCCGCAGGGAGTACGGCACTGCCGCAAGCTCGGATTTCACTTCGTTGGGAGTCAGTACCGCTTTACGCGCTCTCTCCCACATGGCGCAGTATTCGGTGGAAGCCACGCGTCCTCCACGTGCTGCTCGGAACAGCCGGCCGTCGTCGGCGGTGCCGTACCGGGTGGTGTGCTCGCGAAGTAGATGCACGAGAACAGGCGGGATGGGCACGGTGCGCGTTGCGCCGCTTCTGCGCCGCTTGAGTCCCCGCTTCTCGTATGACGTGCCCTCGTCCGTCCAGCCGCCGCCAACCTCCGGGCGGCTCTCCCCAAGAAGCAGTTCACCCCACTCCTTGACGGTCTCCGGGGAGTTGGGCGGCAAGGTGCAGTCCGACTCCTTGAGCGCGACGATCTCACCGGGCCGCATGGCTGCGTAGTAGAGACATCCGAAGAACGCGTGCAGGTGCTGACCGCGCGGCCCGGAGTCGCGGACCGCCCCGAGCAAGGCGCGTGCTACATCCGGGCCAGGCACGTACCGGAAGTCAATCTCGTCGTCGCTCTCGGCCGGTGTCCAGTCCACACGGGGCAGGGGGTTTGCTGTGAGCAGCCCTTTCTCCTCAACCGTGTAGCGCAGCACGTTACTCAGCACCATGCGCTTGCGCCGGGCCGTGTTCTCGGCAGCTTTGCCGCCGTCCAGCCGGAGTGAGAGCGCCTCCAGGGCGGGCCGTAGCAGCGCCGGGTCTTCCAAGTCCTTGACCTTGATGGAGTGGGCAGCAATCCACTCCAGGGCGGCTCGGATTTCAGTGGGTGGCTCCTCGACGGCATGGCGCGACACCCAGTGCCCTTCGGGACCACGAACAGCCCGGAATGCCCACTGATACAAGGCGGTGCGCAGTACCGCGGCACGGGGCGCTCCCCGCTTGCTGGTGACGAGCACAGGGGTCACGACAGCGAGCGATTCTGCGATGCTCGCCCGGTGCTTAGCCGCAGCTCGCGGCCACTTCATCAGTACGTAGCCGGTGACGTGTTCGTACCAGGATGGGGAAGTGCGAGCCCTCAATTCGCCCGCGGGCAGGCCCGTTTCCTCGTCGAATTGCTGGTGGTCGCGGAGAGCGGTCATCAACTCCGATCGGCGCCCCTCAGCTTGTGGCTTGAGCTTGAAACTCCGGGAGTGGGGACGCTCACCGACTCGCCAACGCAGTTCCCAGGGCTTCGGCCGGCCGGTGCGCTTGCGGATGGACCAAATATCGACGTCGTACGTGAGCATCTCTCTCCAGACAGAAGGAGGGGCCCGCGCTGAGCGCGGGCCCCGGTGAAACGATCGGATTTACGCGGCGTGCTGCTCGCAGCGCTCCCACCACGCGTCAAGGTCAGTGCGATTGACGCGGAGTTGGCCGTTGGGGAGCTTGTGAATGCGGGGGGCTTGGCCGCGTGCGCGCATGCGATAGAACGCCGCGCGGCTCATCTTGATCTCTGCGAGGACTTCGGGGAGCTTGAGCTTCTCGGGGCGAGCCACGTTGCGACTCCTCGTCTTGAGGCTTCTGGGGGATCCGCAACATCCGCCACGCCGCAACATTGCTGGTCAGCGGCTTGAATCTGTGGCGGATGCCGTTTCTGTTGCGGATAGGTCCCGCCTCGCGGGGTGGCGCGGCGGGACCTTCTGGCATGGCTGGTCAGCCGACGATCCGGAGTTGGCGTGTGTCGGTTTCCGCGGACATGTGGCGGCTCTCGGAAGGGGTATCCGCCACAGATTCACCCTCGTTGACCTGCGGTGTTGCGGCTGTTGCGGATGTTGCGGATTTCTGGGGGTCGGGGCGGCAGTAGCGGTTCCACGCGTCGGTGAGGTCTTCGGCGTAGTAGCCCTTGGGGGTGGTGCTGCCGACCCGGATGCCCTTGGGCTTGATCGGGGTGTTGTCGGGGCGCACGTATTGGCTGAGGAGCTTGGACAGTCGGCGGGCGGTGAGTGCCTTGATGGCCTGTCCGTCCTCGCTCATGTCGGCCCACGGTGCGTCGTCGAGGGAGAGGAGGACTTCGAGGATGGCCGCGGTGGGCATCTTGTCCACGCCGCAGAACACCTTGTCGCGCAGGTCGGTCAACAGCCGCACGCCGAGGGAAGCTTCGTCGTTGCTGCTCGCTGACTTGATGAGTTCGATGCACGCTGCGCGGGCCCGTGCGGGCCAGTGCCCGCCGGCCGCGTCGGCGACCGCGAGCAGCGGTTCCCACACGTCGGCCGGCCGGTCGGTGACGCCTTCGGGCATCTCGGGCCACGCCTCGGCGACCTGGTCGTGCAGGGTGGCGGTCCAGTCCGCGAGGCGGTCCCGCAGGACGTGGCCCTGCTTCTCGTGGACGCGGCGCCGGTAGGGCTCGCACTTCTCGTTGGGGGCCTTCTTCCGCATGCGGATGATGACGGACCTGGTCAGGATCGTGTCCGGCAGCGTGCCGAGTCCGGCCATGGCGACCGCGCAGAACGAGGGGAAGAAGCCTGCTTTCTGGTCGGATCCGTCCCCGACGCAGCGCAGGGACTTGGCGCCGCGCCGGTATCCGGAGTTGAGGAACCCGCGGACTTCCTCGTTCCCGCCCGCCTTGGGACCGAAGACGGTGTCGATCTCGTCGAAAAGGAGCGTGGGTGTGCCCTCGTCTGCGGAAACGAGCCGGAACAGGGCGTTCGCGGATGCATTGACGGTGGTCGCAGCGCGCGGGGTGAGCGTCTCGATGATCTCCAGCGCCCGAGACTTCCCGGAACCGGGTTCGGGGCTGAGGAACGCGATGCGGGCAGTGCCGTCGAGGGCGTCCATCAGGTGCGCGTGGGCGTCCCACAGGGCTACGGCGACGTAGGCGTGTTCGGTGGGGAAGACGTTGAAGCGGCGGTGGAAGGCTTCCACCTCGTCGAGCAGCGCGGCTCCGTCGATGGACGGGCCGGGCGTGTTGGTGCTGGTCATGCGGCGGTCCTCCCTTCCTGGGGAGTGCGGAGCGGGCAGGTGTCGCGGTGTGCTTCGTGGTCGGCGATCAGGGCGTGCACCTTGCCGTGGCCGATGGCACTGCGGTCACGGCCGCACAGGCATTTCGAGGTGGCCGTAGGGACGGCGCCGCGCGGGGCGACGATGTGCAGCCACGCGACGGGGTACCGGCCGTCGCCCCGGTGCGGGTCAGGGAGAACAGCAGTGGGGACGCCTTCGGCGACGCCCTTCGGCTCGCCTACGGCCTGCTCAGGCGTGGCCTGTTCGGCGTCCTGCGGGCCGGTCGTGGCTGTCTGCTGGCCTTCCAAGGGGGGATGGAGTGGGGTGTTCATGCCGCATCCCGGGGCCGGGCTTTGCGGATGGAGCTGTCCAGGGCGCTGCGGATCGTGGCGCGGCACTCGGCAGCGGTGAGCCCGCGTGCCTCTCCCGCCCCTTGGAAGGCTCCCTCCACCATGTGCCGGGCGATGTCGCCCCACGCGACGAAGCGCCCCACCTTGAAGGCGGACCGGTTGAGCGTGATGTTGCCCGCCCCCTCCGGGGCCGCCAGCACCGTCCGGCATTCGCGTTCCAAAGCGGCGGTGGCTGCGCGGCTGCCGCTGATCGTGGGCCACGCGAACGGCACGACCGGCCGGGGCTCGGGCTCCTCCAACAGGCAGACCATCCATGCGGGCAGCTCCGCGACAGCCATGTCGTCGGTGACGGCGTACGGGCCGGCCGGGGTGATGCTGCCGGCGCCGACGACGTAGCCACCCCATCCGCGGGTGTCGACCAGCGGGGCGAGACTGCCCGCGGTGTTCCCCAGTCGGACACCGGCCGGGGCGGCGAAGTACAGATGTCCTCCGCCGCTCGCGGTCCGGACCTGGCGGGTGGCAGGGACGGGCTGTTCGGTGCGCTCGCAGAGCGCTCCAAAGGTCGCCGCGCCGCAAGGCGCGTCCGAACTGCCCTTGTGCTTGGGCAAGTCAAGGTCGACGACCAGGAGCCCGGAGGGGCCGGTGGCGATGCCGACGTTGAACGGAGCCCGTGCCCAGGTGGCGCGGATGAGGTCCGGGTTGGTGGTGGCGCGCTGCTCCCATTTGCGGTGCCCGTCCTCGCACACCCCGGTCCGCGTGCAGGCGGCTTCTCCATGAAGCGCGGGCCGCTTGGTGCCGGGGAACAGGGGGAAGACGTGCCAGCCGCGCTCAGCGGCCGACAGGGCGGCGGCGAGTAGTTCCTCTCGCCTGTCGTGGTGGGGATGGGTCATCCTGGGGTCTCCAGTTCCTTTGATGGATGCTGGTTGGCAAGGGCGGCCCCGCTTCATTGGCGTGAGTGGGGGGCCGCCCTTGGCGTAGCTAGGTGCTCTTGGAGCGGGCGAGGCGCAGGGTGATGCCGCCGACGCCGATGGGTCCGGCCGCGGCGGCGATGACGGTGAAGGTGTGGGCCGCGGCGTTGAGCAGGAAGCAGATGGCGGCGACCAGCCCCCAGCCGCCGGCAACGACCGCGCCCGCGATGGCGAACGGGACGACGATGCGCCGCCACTGGAAGGCGGGCGGGGTGTCGTTGACGACGAACACGACCGGCTGTCCGGTGGCCTGCGCGCGCTGGTAGAGGTCGGCGGGGATGTGCGGGGCTATCTGGCCGGGCGGGAGGTGCTGGCTCATTTCTGGCTCCCTCGGGGTGTGCCGCGGGCCCGCGCCGACAGGTGGCGCGGGCCCGTGCGGGGTGGGTGTGTGCTTGTCGCGTTGCTTGTCGTCTCTCTTGTCGTGCGGCTTGTCGTCTGGCTTGTCGCTTGTCTTGTCTTGTCGCTTGTCGCCTCCCAGGTCACAAGCCGTTTCCGGGCTTCCAGGACCCGGCAAGCGACATGTGGTGAAGCGGGGGCGACAAGCGACAAGTGATCAGGCGTCGGACGCGTGGGAACGGTGGATGTAGCGGGCTTTGGTGCCCTCGCCGACCCGGACGGCGGTGCCGTCCTGCACCCACGTTTTCAGCCAGCCGACGACCGTCTGACGAGTCGTGCCGTACGCGTCTGCGAGCGCGCGGGCGATCGCGGACGCCCCGGTGCCTGCGGGGCCGGCGGCGAGCAGCGCGGCGAGCGCGGCCTGTTGGGCCGGGCTGTCCTGCTCGCCCCGCAGCGCGGACAGGTTCAGTCCGGCCGGATGATCCGGCCCGTCGCCCTCGTCGGCGGTGTGCGGGTCGGGTGCGGTGCCGAACTGCGCGTCGATCTCCTCACGGAACCGGCGCGCCAGCTCCTCCTCAGCCGACTCCGGCTGTGCACTGTTCAGCGCGGATAGCCGCAGCGTCCCCGCAGCGCCCGTCGACCCGTCGCCAGCATCGGCGTCCGTTGCCACCTGGTCGCGCATCCATGCGGTGCGCTCCGCGTCCCAGCGCCGCGCGTAGGCGGGGCCGGCTGCCTTGGCGGACACGTCGTCGAGCACGGGGTGCCGGTCGGAGGTGGCGGCGATGATCTCCCGGATCTGATTCGGCAGGATCCGCCACGCCTTGAACAGCGCGGCCGGCGACTCCGGTGTTCCCATGAACCCGGCGCCCTTGTGCGGGGCCTGATCCACGCGCAGGCCGCGGGTGCCGGGGAACATCTTGCTCAGGTCCATGCCCTCGGTCTCGCCGCCCGTGAGGGCGACGCGGACCTTGGCTTCCCGGCGGATCATCAGGTTGCTCAGCACGCTGCCGGTCGCCCCGAGCGCGGTGAGCACGGTGCGCACGCCCATGGCACGGGCGATCCGGATCACTTCGAGGATCTTTTCCCCGAGCTTGCGGATCTGCCGGTCGGGGCTGGCCAGGATCTCCGCGCCCTCGTCGATCACGAGCATGATCTGAGGAATCCGCGGGCTGATCGGCAACAGGTCCGTGTTCGCCTTGGACAACAGATCCTGGTAGCCCATCTTGCGCTGCTTGGCCACCCGCACGGCCGTATCCAGCATCGTCATGGCCTCGTCGAACGTGCCGGCGAGCCAGTCGATACCGGGCCGCACGGGCTTGCCGTCCTCCCGCACGATCTGTCCGTTCAGCGCGGGCAGCACCCACGGCAGACCGGCCGACCCGGCGTTCAGGTCGATCACCCACGTCAGGACGTCGTCGGCGCGGGCGAACCCGGCGAGGATCGCATGCACCATGTTCGTCTTGCCCGAACCGGTCGGGCCCACGATCAGAGCGCACTGCTCGCGCAGGTAGGCGAGGATCTGGGAGGCGTTGGTGCGGTAGCCCCACGGAATGCCGGTAAGCACGGACAGGGTGCTGTAGTCGGCGGGGTAGGTGCGTTCCTGTTCCAGGACGTTGACCGTGGTCACGTCGATGATGACCCGGCCCTGGTCGATGCCGGGGGAGGCGGTGGCGGTGCAGCCGTGCGGCAGACGCGCATCCGCCGACAGTCGCGCGGACTCACCCGCGATCTTGTTCCAGGTGGCGCCGCCGGGCGGGAGTTCGGCGTCGATGGAAAATCCGGCACCGGTCTCCCACATCTCCACCCCCAGCACCCGCACGGTGATGGAGCACACGCGCTGGATGCGGTCGACCCATTCCGCGGCGACCGCGCGGCGTTCTGCGGACAACTCCGCGGCGATCTGCCGCTGTTCGACGGCGATGGCCTCCTCTTCCCGCGCCTCCTCATACAAGGCGCTTGAGCGGGCGGCGGCGCCGATCCCGACACCGATCGTGGCCAGCGATCCGAGGGCGGCCCAGGTGAGCGGCCCGGTGGTCATGGCCCATGTGGTCCACCCGGCACCGACCAGCCAGGAGGCGGCGCGGGTGGCCAGGGTGCGGCCGGCGCTGCGCAAGCGCAGCCCGACCACGGTGTGTCCCAGGGCGCCGGCCGCGCCCACGGCCAATGCCCATCCGGGCGGCATGGCGGTGGCCGCTCCAGTGGCGGCGACGGCGAAGGCTCCGGTGGTCGCGGACAGGGCGCCGGTCACGGGTCCGTGACCGGCAGCCCAGTCCAGCACCGGGCCACTGCCCTGCTGCTGTTTGGCGGTGGCAGTGCTCATCTCAGACGTTCCAACCCTTCTCAGCCTCGGGTCCGTTGCGGGGGTCCTCGTGGCGAGCGATGTCCTGCTCGTGCTGCCGGCGGAAGATCGGGCCCATTTCCTCGGCCACGGAGACCGCGGCCATCACCGCGCCGAAGCAGTCCCGGAAGGTCTCCGCGACCGCCTTCTCCAGCGGGAACTCGTTGTCGGAGCGCTCACCGAGAATCTTCATCACGTTCGCCACGCTGGTCAGCGCCTCCGGAAGACCCTCGATCATGGCGAGGATCTCCATGGCGTTCTCGGGGTCGTAGGAGTTGGCGGCCTGCTCCATCTCGGCAGCGGCCTCTTCGAACCGGAAACCAGACACGTGCTCTCCTTCACTTACCTCGGGTGTGGTGTGGGTGGGGACCATGACTGCGGGCCGCTGCACGCTGTCCGCGATGCCGTCCGTGCCGTCCTGCTCGGCCTGCGCATCGGCGGCCGCCTCCCGCTCGCGCAGGGTCTTGCGCGTTGACTCGTCCCGGCCCGCGCGCTGCCCGCCCGCGGTCTGTGCCATCCGGCGGAACAGGCGCCGACCAGGATGGATCAGGGCAGGAAGGCCGAACTTGCGGCCGATCGGGCTGGTCAGAAAGCCGAGCAGCCCGACCGGCAGTGCGAGCAGCGCGGCCAGCAGACGGCGACCGTGGAAGCGGGCCGCGGAACGGCGAAGCGCCTGGCGTGCTGCCTTGCGGGCCGGGGCCTTACGGACCTGCCCGCGCTTGGCCGCGATGGTGCCGCCGGTTTTGGCGTCGCGCCGGGCACGCTGCTTGGCAACCGCAGCGTCCCGCGCGATACGCGCCTTACGGGCCGCACCACCCATCAAACGGCCCGACAGACCAGGACGCTTGCCCGACCGTGCGTTGCCGGCCGCGGCCTTAGCGTTGCGCCGGGCGTCAGCGACCGCACGTCGAGCGGTGGTGGTCTGCATCCGCTGTCCGCCGCGCGAACCCGCCGCGGCCTTCTGTGCGGCACGCAGCGCCTTGACCTGCCCGACCCGGCCCGCAGCCCTACCCGCGCTCGCCGCGTGCCTGGCCGCGCCGTGGCCGCCCTTGCCCTGCGCCTTTTTGCTGGTTGCGGCGCTGCGGTGACCAGCGTTCGGGCCGGTGCCACGGCGGTGCTGACCAGGCACCTTGCCCGACCGGCCACCGGAACGACCAGCACGAGAGCCAGCAGAACGGCTCCCGGGCCCGCCGCGGGCGCCCGAAGCGGCGCTCCGTAGCCCTGCGGCGCGAGCAGCATTACGGCCGGCAGAGCGGGCCGCGGCCCGCCGGGAGTCACGGCGCGGGCCCGTCTTGCGGGAGCGGGTGGCGGCGACCGTGCCGAGCACGACCATGCCGGTAGCGGCCACCGCCGCGGCGATCGGGCCACCGGCCAGGGACGCTGCGGCGACCGCACCCACGGTGCTGTTCGCCCCGGACAGGGCGAGCGGCACGATGGGCCACCCGCCGGGCGTGTGCTCCACCTCCTTCACCTCCTTTGCCGCGGCGGGCGGGATGTCGGGAGGCGGGGGTGGTGTGATCGGGGCAGCCGGTACGGCTACCGCCTCAGTGCTGAGTTCCGTCATGCTGTGAGCACTCCTTCAGGGGAGTAGGGCCCGGCCAGTTGCTGTAGGAGGCGGTGGCCGGGCCCGCCGAAATCAGGGCGTATCCGCAGCTCAGTGAGTGCGGTGCGGGTGGTGCGCGGCGATCTCCCGCCAGCGCCGGTTGTCTGCGCTGTCCGTGCGGGTGAGGCTGACGCGGAAGTCGCAGCCGGGCCGCGTGCAGCGGTGCGTGGTCGTCGACCAGGCGCCGATCACGCGGAACAACAGACTGGAGAACGTGGCCACGCAGGACAGGCAGCAGGCCAGCAGCAGCGAGACGGGCACGCCGTAGCCGGACAGCTGCACGCCAATCACGATGGCCAGAGCCGCACTGACGACGGCGGCGCCCGCGGTGAGGGCGCGATAACGTGCGTCGTTCACTCGAACTCCCTTACTGAGGTGGGATGTTCAGGCAGCGCACCGTTCCTCGGGGTAGGCGCAAGGCACGCACATGCCCAGCGAGGTAGGGATGACGTATCCGGCGTCAGTGCGGCACTTCGGGCAGGTGCGGCGTGCGCGCATCGCGCACTCCAGTGCCCGCCGCTTACCCGGGGTCATCGGCCGGACCTGCTTGGCCTGGTCGAGCCGGTAGAGGTAGGCGACCAGCGGGCCGCGCCGGTAGCGCGGACGCAGCACCTGTGCCGCCACCGGCTGACCACCAGGGCGCAAGCCTCGGGCACGTAACTGCCGACGGGTGGCATAGCCGTCCGGGGCACACCGCCACGGGAAGGTGGGAATGCCGTGGCGGGCGCCGGTGGGGTCAAAGCACTTGCCGTACGTGTACGACACCGTCGACTCCCCCACTCAGCCGGCGATCGCGGCGGGAAGATCGGCCAGGTACGGCTCACGGGCCTTGACCCGACCGCGCGCGGTGCGGGCCGTCGACTCCGACGCCCCGAGGCCGACCTGCGCCATCGCCTGCGTCATCCGCGCGGTGCTCGGCTGCGTGAAGTCGGTGCCGTACAGCGCCCGCACCAACTGATCCACCCGGTTCGGGTAGACCACCGGCGCGCACAGATCGACGGCCGTCGACCCCGCGTCGACGGGGCCCGCATCCGGAGTGACGGGCGTCGACGCTACGGTGACGCCCTGCTCGATTGCGGGCCGTTCCGGCAGCGCCTCGGCAGCGCGTGCAGGCTCGGCGGGCGGGGCGGCCGGCGGGCGGTCGACGCTCACCATGACGGGCGTCGACGGTGCTTCGACGCCCGGCGACGGCGGGTTGACGCCCGTCATCGCGTGCCGGGCGAGGTAGGCGTGCACCTGCCGCATCAGGGCGCCGAACGCGAGCAGGGCGGCGATCGGCGGGACCGCGGCCACCACATAGTCCAGGGCGCTCGCGTCCGCGCCGACCCCGGCCACATTCAGCGCGATGGAACCCCCATCGCCTGCCGTGACCAGCCCGATTGCCCACCAGTCCACCCGGTGAGCGAGCGAGGCACGCAGGATCAGCAGCTCACCGATCACGATGAACAAGTCCACGGTGGCGGGCCAGGCCCACGAACGAGCGACCGCGTCCGCCATCCCGTGCTGTGCGGCGACCTCCTGCAAGTGCTCGTAGGAGAGCCAGAACGCCGCCGCGGTGAGCACCACCGTGAGCACCCCGGCCACCGTGGTGATCGCACCATCGACGTTGACGGGCGTCGACGGTGCGTCGACGCCCGTCGACCGTGCGTCGACGCGGGCCGCGGCACTCATGCCGCACCCGCTTCCACCGTTGCCTGCTCGTACGCGGCGTAGACGTGGAAGTCGACGCCGTAGGCGGTCGCGTTGAACTCCAGCGACGCCCGCTCGCCGAGGCGGTCGACGCTCACCAAGGCCGCGTCGACGCCCAGCGCCTCACGCCACGCCTCCACCTTGCTCGGGCTGTCGAGCTGCACACTCAGCTCCCGCGGCCCGTGCCGGCTGATGGTGAAGTAGGCCGCCGGCAGGTTCGGGTGACCGACCGCGAGACCGGCCAGGCACGTGATGACGGCCGCCTGCGCGGCCAGGCTCTCCGCACTCACGCCGCCACCCCCACACCGGCGGCGCAGGGCACGTTCCGCCGACGCTGGGAGCTCCGCCGCGCCCGGCGCACAACCGGCTGCAGCTTGAGCGGGCTGCGCCGCAGCAGGAACTCCGCGTACGCGGCGGCCTCCGGGTCCGTGGTACGCAGGTCCGCAAGGACTTCGCGCGCCACGTCCAGCCGCGCCGACCGGTCCTCCTCGGACTCCTTCACGGCCGGACCGGCGAACAGCTCCAGATCGATACCGAACGCAAGCTCCGCGAACTCAGCCGCGGTAACGGCTTCATGACCAGCAACGATGCACCTCATGGGTCGTGACTCCTTCACAGTGGGAACGGCCCAAACAGCGGCCCTGGTGTTCGAGCACCGGGGCCGCGCGCCGTTGGAAACCAGAACTCCCGGCTCCCCTCAGCCCCGCCCGTACGGCGCCGCTCACAGAGCGGCCCAGACGGGCGGGGGAGGCAACCGGCCGCAGCGCTAGCCGCTGCGATGGCAGGAAGAGGGCGGACCGGATCGGCCCCGAGAGCGTGTGCTCCGCTCAGGGACCTTGATGTCGTACTGGCGCCGCCTGCCGGTCCATCACGGCGGCGCCCACCGATGTCGTCGGTGCACTGGGATTCCTCTCGGGTGAGATCAACGGGGATGAAGCACTGCAAGGGGGATCGAATCCCCACTCTCCGGCCGTTGCTCGCGGTCACCGGGCCACCTCGCCAGTACGGGCCGAAACCCTGTTCCACCTGGCCTTTAGCGGGATTGCAGCGTCCCCGCCCTATGCATTCGTGCAGTGGTTCTGGATCCGTTTGAGTCCTCTTACGGACGCGTCAAGATCGGGCAACTTCCCAGGTCAACGCCCCAGGAAGGTGAGCGACCTAGGTCGCTTGCCGCTGTTGTAGAAGCTACCTAGGTCGCTTTGGGTCGTCAAGGTAGTCCGCAGTCTGATTTCAAACGACCTAGGTCAAGTACTCTTTCGGGGTGGACTCACAGCCGAAGAGGAAGCCCAACGCACGCGAAATCGCCGCCAGGATCAGAGACGAGATCGCCACCGGGACGTTCGGCCCCGGGGACCGTCTTCCCGGCGCTCGGGCCTACGCCAAGAAGTTGGGTGTAGCTCTGATGACCGTGCAGAACGCCTACGCCCAGCTCCAGGAGGAGGGGTTGGTGGAAGGCGTCTCGGGGAGCGGCACCTACGTCCGCGACCCTGCCCCCGGCGAGCAGGGGCCCCGCGAGGCTGCCCAGCGCCTGACCGACCTGCAAGCCGAGGTCGCGCGCGTTTCGACCGAGCTTGCCGGCCTTGTCGAGCGCGTCAAGCAGCTGGAGGCGGTCGTGGGCCCCACCAAGGAGGAGGCCAGCGCCTAGCGTCTCTCGCGGTGCCTTCGTCGTCATGCTTATAGCGTGTCCCGGCGAGCGCTCCGTGAGTACGTACTCCCGCCGCCCCCGCACCGAACTAATCCGAACTTTGGCCGTTTGGCGGGGTGTTGGCCGTGCGTCGGCGCCTGCAAGACTGGCTGCATGGCTGAACTGAACGGAAAACCCGTCACCCTCGACGAACTCCAGAGCCTCGCCCTCACGAACTATGGACACTTCACGTCCATGCGCATGGAGGACGGCACCATCCGGGGCCTGTCGCTTCACTTGGACCGCTTGGTGCGGGACTGCCGAATCGTCTTCGGCGTTGAGTTGGACCGCGAGCGGACGCTGAGCTACATCCGGAAGGCAGCCGAAGGCCTCACCGGTGCCGCTGGTCTCCGCGTCACGGTCTTTGACCCCGCGATCGACATGGGACGACCCAGCGACGCCAAGAACCCTCACGTTCTAGTGAACTTGCGGCCGGCGGGCGTCATGCCTCCGCCGCCACTCACCGCCAAGTCCTTCACCTTCACTCGCGACAGCGCGGCAGTGAAGCACATTGGTCTCCACTCGCAGCTCCGGATTCGGCGTGACGCTCAACTGGCTGGATTCGACGATGCGGTATTCGTTGAGCCGGACGGCCGTGTCTCCGAGGGCGGCACGTGGAATCTCGGTTTCGTCGACCAGGACGGGACAGTCATCTGGCCGGATGCCCCTGTGCTCCCCGGTACGACGATGCTCCTGCTCCAGAGCCTTGACGCTCCCAAGCAGGTCACTGCCCCGGTTCAGCTCGCCGACGTCCCGAACATGGCCGCGGCATTCGCCACCAACACCTCGATCGGCGTGCGCTCTGTGAGCGCGCTCGACGACGTGCAGTTCCCGCAGAACCACCCCGTGCTCGCCGCACTGCGTATCGGCTACGCCGGAATTCCCGGCGACCGCCTGTAGACGCATGCCACCGCCCCCTCAGGGGCGGCGATTCACGACAGAGGTAGCCATGCCACTCGTTACGAAATGGACCGGACGTGAAGTTAAGGCACTGCGTGAGGCCGTACGGATGAGCCTCATGGAGTTCTCCGAGAAGCTCGGGGTGTCCGATCGAATCGTCTCTCGGTGGGAGGGAGACGGCGAGCAAGCCTCTCTTCGCATGGTGAACCAAGCGGCCCTAGACACCCTGCTCGCCAAGGCTGACCAAGATGCCCAGGGCCGATTCGTCGGCATCCTCGCGACCGACGACGTCCCCGCCTACTCAGTCATTGAGCCCGATGAAGACCATACGAGCAGCGGCGATTACGTGAAGCACCCCGGCGACGGAAAGCTCATGGCGCATGTTCCGGAAGGAATCTTCCTGGCTGGGGAAGGCGACGACCCCGTGTGGGTGGACGAATTCCACATAGACACGTTCCCGACGACCAATGCCGACTACGCGCGGTTCTGCGCGGCCACTCGGCGAGCTGTGCCGGCTCACTGGGAAAACGGCCGATGTCCCCGGGAGCTGTACGACCACCCTGTTGTGCACGTGACTTGGCGGGACGCCCACGCGTACGCGACTTGGGCGGGGAAGTCTTTGCCGACAGCCGACCAGTGGGAGAAAGCAGCGCGTGGCACCTCAGGGCGCACCTTTCCGTGGGGAGATCAGAAGACCGCCGCCAAGTGCAATGTCAGGGAGACCGGCGTAGAGCGCACGACATCCGTCTCCCGGTACCACAGCGGTGTCTCGCCCTACGGTGTCTACGACATGGTGGGCAACGTGTGGGAGTGGCTCGCCACGTCGACCACTCCCGGTCGCTACGAACTACGCGGTAGTGCCTTTACGAGTCCTCTGTTCCGCGGACTTCCAGCCATCCCCAACGACGCCAACGACACGATGCACGACGATGACACCGGGTTCCGCTGCGCGGCGACGCCGGAGCAGATGGAGCCTCGCAAGCGATGACGAGTCGGGTCCTCGGCCGTGATTGCGGCTCTGGACGCAGCTAGATTAAGCCGCAACCCTACGCAGGATCTGTATATCGATCACTTAGAGATATAAGTTCACGAAGTAGCGCGAAGTGTGCCGCTTGTTGTCTGTCGACTGAGAGCAGGAGCATGCGGCTTACGACCTCTTGATTTCCCAAAGCGGGAGGTTTGACAGTCTCGCGAACTAGAAGCGAAAGAAGTTCAACTAGGTCATGCCCCTGAAGTAGATCGGCGGCAGGGAAATCCGCGGAACGATCTTTAAGATCCTCTGCCTTGTGTTGCAGAACTTCACGATCAGGCCAGCAGGAATTCGCTTGCAGCCATCGACGCCAAAGGTCCTCCCGGTCGAAAGTGAATCTCTTGCGCTTATAGCTTACGCATGCAGACGCAGATACCCAGGCCAGATTTTTCCCGGATGCCGAATTGGTGGCTCGCATGAAAAATAGTTCTTGTAGCACTGGTTCAAGTGTGTCCATGACCGCCCTCGCGGTGAGCCCGAGGGTGTCATGCAGGCCCACGGACAAGTACTTGGTGAGGGTCGCTTCGTTCCACGCGTAGGACTCGACGCAAGAGTAATCCGTGTACCGAAGATATTTGGCCCCCTCTCTTTTATTGTCAAGTACTTTGTCCGAGTCGGTATCTACGATGCAGCGCACAGGAAGGTCGATTTCGGGAATCTCATTCTCTAAAGCAGATGCCAGAGCGATTACACGCCCCTTAGCTCCGTTGTCAACCCCAGCGGCAGCGACAATATCGGCAGGCACATGCACGCTATCAATCTCGTACACGTGAACGCGCGCTTCACCTGTTAGGTAGTCGAAAAAGACCTTATCCGTCCTCCCTTCGACGTACAAGGCAAAAAGGTCTGGCTCGAATCGGTGGATTGCGATTACTTCAGAAATCAGTCTGCGCTCAGAGAATCCCCCCTGCATTTGCTTACATCCCTCCGCCTTGGTTGAGGGTTACCACGTCTTCGCTGTGTGCAGAGAGGAGCTCAAATGAGTGACTTGCCATGGCGAGTTGAATCCCGCTATTGAGAGTGCACTCTAGGAGTGAATCGACCAACCTTCGTTGCCATTTGATATTTAGGGAAATTTCAGGTTCATCAACCATGAAGAGGCACGGATTTGCTCGTGCTGCCATTACGTTGCAGAAAATTGTAAGAAGTTGTCGTTCGCCGGATGAGAGCGACCGCGTCGGCAAGTGGTCCCCGCTTTCGTACTGGACCATGAACCCGCTCTCGGCGTGAAAGAGAACTTTCTTGTCTCTGTAATACTGGTTCAGAGTAGACAAGAAAGAGTAAATCGTGTGCACCGTAGTCTGTTGTGCTTTGAGCCTAGCGTCAACCCCGTCAAAGTAGGGCTCCAATACGTGAGCGGCCAGCTCGATGTCCCTGTCTGCCATAGACCAGATCCGTTCCCGAAAATGATCCGTAGGAAGAGGCGGTTCCAACCCGAACTTCACATGCTGTTCGATGCGGTCCTCCAAGCGGTTCACCTTAGTCACCAGGGCGCTCCTGATTTGATCAGGCGAATTACTCTGTTCTTTTTGCTTCCCACTCCCAATGCGATTTAGGAGATCGAGGTAGATCGCATTAACGTTGGTTGTTCCGGAACTGGTATCCGAGCGGAATTGTGCATCGGCCCATTGGCCTGCGCGCTGTATCGCTGACGCGAGGTGACTGTCAGATAGGGCTGAATCCAATCCCAGTCGGCGGTATGGCATTACCTGAATCCCTTTTTTCTCGTCCTCCCGCCCCTCGGTCATTTGCAGGTATTCATCAGCCAACTGGTCGCTGTCTAGCTGCCTGTCATCTGTCAAAGTGTATGACTGGAGGCCGATTAGCTGGTCGTATACATTATTCAAATTTTCTTCTGCTTGCACATCTCCTTTTGCCTCCATTGGCGGAATGATGCCGAAAGAATTAGCGACGTATAGCCGCTTTATAACGGTGGTCTGGCCACGGCAAATTCTGAAAGTAAAGTCGCGCGATGAGGGATCGCTCCGTTCGACCCGCAACGAATTCCCGTTAGAAAAATTAACGTTGACAAATTTAAAGGGAACTCTAGCGATCGCACTTTTATGCCCCCTCTTCGTTGATCGTGACAACAGATGATGGAGTAGAAACAAGATTGTTGTTTTGCCTGTGCCGTTATCGCCGTACAGAATGAAAAGGCGAGGGTTTAGGCCGCCTCCGTCTTTGGGCAATCGGTATTCGTATTTGCCGAACAGTGAGGAGATTTCCACCGACTCGACAAAGACGGCATCTTGACCCGGTAGTGGTTCTGGCATTACTTCGCCTCCGTCGTCGGCAGCAAGGTCCGAATCATGATAGGCGCGCATGTGGCGAGTTCGTCGGGCTTTGAGTGAGTTGTCGGACTGGCCTGTGCGGTGTCGCGAAGCACGAAGGAGGTGCGCTACGCGAGCTTGTGTGGTCTCTGTTGCTGCTCCCTCCGAGGGAGTCCACAGCCTCCAAGGGCGTCCCCGGCTTGCCTGAGCTGCGCAGGCAGGCAGGCTGAACGCGTGCGGACGTTTCATGGACCAAGATCGGACAGCTCGCAATGCGCTGGTCTCGACTCCAACTGGTGAGCGCGACGGGCGAGAGCCATGCCGGGCCCTACGGGGCCTTGTGGGCCATGTGTGGGCCAGTTGATCGCCACGAGGCTCATGGCGCGGCGTTTGCGCCGATCAGACGCCGCACGGCCGCTACTTGCGCGACGCTCTTGAAAACCGTCGTGGCAGCGATGTCACCGTGGGTTCAAATCCCACACCCACCGCAGTGAACGGCCCCTGACCAGGTGAAATGGTCGGGGGCCGTGGTGTTGGGTGCTGTCCGTGAGTGTGAGTGGCCGGTGTTCCCCGCGGCTCATCGGGCCGAAGGGGCGCCCGGAGCCGGGTGCCCCTTCGGGCCTGACGCGCTGCCTACGACGCCGCCCGCAGCAACCGCAACTGCCCGATCTCCGCCGCGTTCTTCATCAGTTCGGCGTTCGCCCAGGCGAGCATGTCGGCGACCGTGTGCTCGGGGTCGTCCTGCCAGGGGAAGGGGGCCGTGGCGGACAGGTCGGTGTCGGTGAGGCGGGTCAGGGCGGTCAGCCAGGCGGTGCGGAGGTCGCGGAGCCACTGGACCGTGGGTTTTCCGGCGCCGGGCCAGGTGACGTCGGTTCGGGCGCGGGGCGGGCGGCCCTCCACGTGGTCGAGGGTGACGCCCCACCACCAGCCGATGTGCCAGCTCAGCCAGGCGATGGTCGGCACGGGGACGGGGTCCGGTTCGGTGTCCGCCCAGTCCGGCAGCCAGGTGCCGTCCGGGGTCCGGCGTACCGTCCAGCAGTGCGCCGGTTCCCACAGGAAGTCCTCGGGTTCGAGCCGGTCGAGATGGTATTCGAACAGCGCCCAGGTGAGGTCGAACTGGCGGCGCAGCAGGTCGGATTGGGAAACGGTCACCGGGCGACACTGGCACACCGGCAGCCCGGCGAGAAACGGGATTTTGAGGGCTAGAGCTCGTAGTCCCGCGCCAGCTCGTCCCACGCGATGTCCCGCAGCGCGGCCTCCGCGTCGCAGCCCGACGGCACCTGCGTCGTGGGCTGGAACCAGACGACCGTCAGCGCGGAGCGGTACACGATCGGGTCGTGGTCCGGGTGCAGGGCCGCGGAGCGGAAGGAGCCGACGCACGCCACGGAGGGCAGGACTTCCACCGGGCCGAAGCCTCCGGCGTACTGGTCGGGGTACTCGCGCGGGGGCGGGACCAGGTGCACGGGTGTGGTGGGGAAGGTGCGCTCGCCGTCCCGCAGCAGTCCCTTGATCCTCATCTCGTTGAGCGGCTTGCACGGGTAGCCCTCGAGCATCCCGCCGTACGTCGAGGACAGCCGCAGCTCGGAGAGGTCGAGCGAGCGGCCGGAGGTGAGGACCACCCGGGTCAGGGACATGGTCGGCACTCTAGGGCGGTCGTGCATCGTGCTCCCGTGAATTTCGGTTCCCCGTGGCTCCGGGGGGCTTGCTGGTCACTCATGCGCCCTGTCCGTCACGGCCGGTGTCCTGTCATCCGTGCCGCCGACGCGATCGTCGCGCGGGCCTCGCGTTCGCTGAGGCCGGTGTTCAGTGCCGCGTCGATCAGGGGGTCGACGAGGGCGGGGCCGATGCCGTCCTCGTAGGCGCGGCAGGCCGCCCAGAACAGGCGGGTGTTGCGCTGGCCCTCGTGGGCGGCGAGAACGAACTGGACGAGGCCCTGGCCGTGCCCTCCGGTCGACGGAGGCGTGGGGTGGTGGCTGCGGGGCGGCGGGAGCAGGAGGCGGAGCAGCGCGGGCGGACAGGCCGCGGGGGCGAGGTGGGCGGTTCCGGGGGCGGTGGCGTACGTGCCGTGGTCGGTGCGGGAGCCGGGGCCGACGAGGTAGCCGCCGGCGCCCCGGATGTCGATGCCGGGGGCGAGCCGGCCGGCCGAGTTGGGGACGACGACGTCGGGCGGGCCGCTCAGCCAGAGGTGGCGACCGCCGCTGGGGGTCAGGACGACGACGGTGTCGGGGATCGTGAACAGGTGGCGCAGGGCGAGTTCGCGCAGGGCGGCCGAGGAGTCGGTGTCGGACTTGGTGTCGAGGTCGACGCCGATCAGGTGGTGGGGCGGGAGGCCGCACGCGATGCCGTAGCCGGTCGCCCAGGGCGCGGCGGTGAACAGGTCGCGGATGCGTGCCGGGTCGGTGGTGGCGTCGTAGACGCCGTGGCCGAGGCGGCCGCACTCGCCGTGGCAGATCGGAGCCGTGGGGTCGTCGCGGTGGGGGGAACGCAGGGCCGGGAGCTTCGTCCGGGACAGGGGGATGACGGCCAGTCCGCGTTCGGCGGCTGACAGGGCGTGCGCGAGGGCCAGCGTCGTGGCCTGCCGGTCGGTGGTGGCCATGCGTCTATGTTCGTACGTATGTTCGAAAAAAGGAAGAGGCTGCGAGCGTGGCGCGCCGAGTGGGGCGAAATGGCTGGAAAGGTGCGGGAACACTCCTCTCTGGCCTGACTTGGGTGGAGATAATAGAAATCGTCGCGAGATAGCGCGTTATGTCACTAATAGGGGGTTATCGACATGCCGTCATGCTTGAGGGCGAATTGCTGCTTACAGGACGATTCGCCAGGGTTTCGGTGGGCAACTCTGATCTCGCGACGTCGTGCACCAGCATCGAGGTGGTCGGCCAACTACCCCGAAAAAAGCCGTACTTCACGTACGACCGGCTCCGCAGCCGGTACGTGCACTGTTCTGGAGGAACAACATGGCAAGCATCAGCACCGCCCGCGTCGTCGCCGCCGTCTCCGCCCTCCCGCTCGCCGCCGCCTCTTCACCGGCGTCGCGACGGCGGACAACGGCGCCTTCGCAGGCGACGGATCGAACGCGGGCGTGGCGACCGTCGACGGCAGCGGGACCGGGCTCGACAACCACGGCAATTCGTCCACCACACAGCAGCAGGCGATCGGCTCCGGGGCCTCGAACCAGAGCAATACCGCCCTGGTCAACGGCTCAGCGTTGACCGCCGTCAACCAGGGGAACAACAACACGTCCGTCAACTTCACCCCGCTGTGGTGGTGATCTGAGGGAGCCGGCGCTCTCGACGCCGGCTCTCCGACCTCCCGTGCAATGGGTGCTCTCTGGGGGGATGAAAGGCGTCTGCGCGGCGGTGCTACGGCACCGTCGCGCAGACGTTTTCGCCTGTGGGTCACCGGCCTTGACACCCCGCCCTATCTGACGGACAGTCAGAAATCTTCGCGAAATGAGTGGGAACCGGCCCGGCGGCGGCGGTGTACCAGAAGTGTCAACGCATTGCGGCACGAGATGACGAGGGGGCGATGGTGCACAGCGAGCAGGGGGTGAGCGAGGGCCAGGGGACCTCTGGAGGCTCAGGAGTTTTTGACGACCAGGGCAGCCGGGGCGACCAAGGCAGGCGGGACGACCAGGCAAGCCCTGGCGACGCGGGCGACCTGGAGAAACGGCTGAAGGCCTATGAGGGACGGCCCTCCGCGGTCGCCGGCCTCGGCAAGGACCCCGTCAACGCGCCCATGATCCGGCACTGGTGCGAGGCGATGGGGGACACCAACCCGGCGTATGCGGGCCCGGACGCCATCGCGCCGCCCACCATGCTCCAGGTGTGGACCATGGGCGGGCTCTCCGGCCACAGCGGCCACATCGGCAGGACCGAGGCGTACGACGAACTCCTCGCCCTTCTCGACGAGGCGGGCTGCACCTCGGTCGTCGCCACCGACTGCGAGCAGGACTACGTGAGAGCGCTGCGGCCCGGTGACGAGGTCACCTTCGACGCGGTGATCGAGTCGGTGTCGGAGCGCAAGACGACCAAGCTCGGCACCGGGTACTTCGTGACGACCCGCATGGACGTGACAGTGGGCGAGGAGCTCGCCGGCACCCACCGCTTCCGCATCCTCAAGTACGCCCCGGCACGTCGGCGGGAGAAACCTCCGCGCCCCCGTCCCGTCGTCAACCGCGACAATTCCGGTTTCTGGGAGGGCATCCGGCACCACCGGCTGCTGATCCAGCGCTGCACCGGCTGCGGCACCCCGCGCCATCCCTGGCTGCCCGGCTGCAACACCTGCGGCTGCCCGGAGTGGGACACGCTCGAAGCGAGCGGCGAGGGGACGGTTTATTCGTACGTCGTCCTGCACCACCCGCCCTTCCCCGCTTTCGCCCCTCCCTACGCGGTCGCCCTGATAGAGCTGGCGGAAGGCGTCCGGATGATCAGCAACGTGGTCGGGGTGCCGCACGACGAAGTGCGGATCGGTCAGCCGGTCCGGCTCGAATTCCAGCAGTGCGACGAGGAGTTGGTGCTGCCCGTCTTCCGCGTCCGGGAGGAGAAGTCCTAGAACCCATGAACCCCACGAACCCTATGAACGCCACTCCCCCCAAACCGGAACCCCATACACCCCGTGAACCCGAATCCCGTGAACCCGAACCCCATGCACATGGACCCCGTGAACCCGAACCCCATGCACATGGACCCCGTGAACCCGAACCCCATGCACATGGACCCCATGCACATGGACCCCATGCACCCCGTGAACCTTTGAAACCCGGTGACGAACTCCCACCGCTCCGGATCCCGATCACCCGAACCCTCGTCGTCGCCGGAGCCATCGCCTCACGCGACTACCAGGACGTCCACCACGACGCCGAACTGGCCAGGCAGAAGGGCTCCCCCGACATCTTCATGAACATCCTGACGACGAACGGCCTGGTGGGGAGGTACATCACGGACCACTTCGGACCACGGGCCACCCTCCGCAGGGTGGCCATCAGACTCGGCGCCCCCAATTACCCCGGGGACACGATGGTGTTGACGGGCACGATCGAGGACGTGGCCGACGACACCGCGACCGTCCACGTGGTCGGAACCAACGCCATGGGCAGACACGTGACCGGCACCGTGACGGTCACCGTCCGGGAGAGCGAGGCGGGATGAGCGTACGCACCCGCGACACTCTCGGGGGACGGGCGGCGATCGTCGGCGTCGGGGCGACGGAGTTCTCCAAGGACTCGGGACGCAGCGAGCTGCGCCTCGCGGCGGAGGCGGTGCGGGCGGCACTCGACGACGCAGGGCTGCGGCCGGCCGACGTGGACGGGATGGTCACGTTCACGATGGACACCAGCCCGGAGATCACCGTGGCCCAGGCCTGCGGGATGGGCGAGCTGACCTTCTTCTCCCGCATCCACTATGGCGGCGGCGCGGCCTGCGCGACCATCCAGCAGGCGGCGCTCGCCATCGCCGCGGGCGTGGCCGAGGTGGTGGTCTGCTACCGCGCCTTCAACGAGCGGTCGGGGCGCAGATTCGGCTCCGGCGTGCAGCACCGGGAGCCGTCGGCCGAGGGGGTGGCGCTCGGCTGGTCCCTTCCCTTCGGGTTGCTCACGCCGGCCTCGTGGGTGGCGATGGCGGCACAGCGGTATCTGCACACCTACGGCCTGACCACGGAGGCCTTCGGGCACGTCGCCGTCATGGACCGCAGGTACGCGGCGACCAATCCGGCGGCGTACTTCCACGGCCGGCCCATCACCCTCGCCGACCACGCGGCCTCCCGCTGGATCGTCGAACCGCTGCGGCTGCTGGACTGCTGCCAGGAGACCGACGGCGGCCAGGCGCTCGTCGTCACCTCGGTGGAGCGGGCCCGCGACCTGCCCCACCCGGCCGCCGTCGTCGCGGCGGCCGCCCAGGGCGCGGGCCGGGCACAGGAGCAGATGACCAGCTTCTACCGCGACGACCTGACCGGCCTGCCGGAGATGGGCGTGGTGGCCCGCCAGCTCTGGCGGACCTCCGGATGCACCCCGGCCGACATCGACGTGGGGATCCTGTACGACCACTTCACACCGTTCGTGCTGATGCAGTTGGAGGAGTTCGGGTTCTGTGCAAAAGGAGAGGCGGCGGACTTCGTGCACCGGGCCGCGCTGCCCCTCAACACCCACGGTGGTCAGCTCGGGGAGGCGTATCTGCACGGTATGAACGGCATAGCGGAGGGAGTACGGCAGCTTCGCGGCACGGCGGCCAACCAGATACCGGGCGCCGAGCGGATCCTGGTGACGGCGGGGACGGGGGTGCCGACGTCGGGCCTGTTGCTCGCCGGCGACGGATGAACCGGCGTTGTTCACGGCCGACGGATGAACTGGCGTTGTTCACCGCCGACGGTTGAACCGCCGTTTCTTACCGCCGACGGATGAACGGGCGCGGGGAGGCGTGCACCCCCAGGGGTAAACCCGCAGTAGGCCGGGCCCGCTCGTCCACCTTCAGGAGGTGCAGCCAGCACCACCCCTACAACCTGAGACGGATTCTTCTTCGGGACCTACGGCCGATGAGCCGAAGGCACCACCGCTCATAGCGTGGAGCCATGACCACACTCGTCTGCACCAGCGCTTCGAAGGCCGCCACACCGGCGACGCAGACCCTTCCGTACCCCTCTTTCTCGTCGTACGTGAAGGCCCGCCAACCGGTGCTGCTGCGTACCGCCCGGTCGCTGACCGCGAACCCGTGCGACGCGGAGGATCTGCTGCAGACCGCCCTGACCAAGACGTATGTCGCCTGGGAGCGGATCGAGGACCACCGCGCCCTGGACGGCTATGTGCGCCGGGCGCTGCTGAACACGCGGACGTCGCAGTGGCGCAAGCGCAAGGTCGACGAGTTCGCGTGCGAGGAGCTGCCCGAGCCGACGGAGGCGGCGCCCGCCGGTGACGACCCGGCCGAGCAGCAGGCGCTGCACGACGCGATGTGGCGGGCGATCATGAAACTGCCCTCCCGGCAGCGGGCGATGGTCGTCCTCAGGTACTACGAGGACCTCAGTGAGGTGCAGACGGCCGAGGTGCTCGGAGTGTCCGTGGGCACGGTGAAGTCGGCGGTGTCCCGGGCGCTGGGGAAACTGCGCGAGGATCCCGAGCTGGTGGTGGTCCGGTAGTGCCGGACCAGTACCGTCTTCACAGATCGACCGCAACGTGACCTGATCGATCACTCTTTCCTAGTGACATACCGCGCGGTATGCGCGCAGACTTTGCGCAGCCCTTACCACCGCCTAGGCAATGTCGCCCCGGGAGGACACCGTGCTGAGCACGATGCAGGACGTACCGCTGCTGATCTCGAGAATCCTGAGCCACGGATCGACGATCCACGGCACATCACAGGTGATCACATGGACCGGTGAGGGTGAGCCGCACCGGCGCTCCTTCGCCGAGATCGGCGACCGTGCGGCCCAGTTGGCCCACGCGCTGCGGGAGGACCTCGGCGTCACGGGCGACGACCGCGTGGCGACGCTGGCCTGGAACAACGCCGAGCACGTCGAGGCCTACTTCGCGATCCCCTCCATGGGCGCGGTCCTGCACACCCTCAACCTCCGCCTCCCTCCCGAGCAGCTGGTGTGGATCGTGAACCACGCGGCCGACCGGGTCGTGATCGCCAACGGTTCCCTGCTGCCGCTGCTCGCCCCGCTGCTTCCGCACCTCAAGACGGTGGAGCACGTGGTGGTGTCGGGTCCGGGCGACCGTTCGCTGCTCGCGGGCGCCGACGCGGTCCAGGTGCACGAGTACGAGGACCTCATCGCCGGGAAGCCGACCACGTACGACTGGCCGGAGCTGGACGAACGCCAGGCCGCCGCGATGTGTTACACCTCCGGCACCACGGGTGACCCCAAGGGTGTGGTGTACAGCCACCGTTCGATCTACCTGCACTCCATGCAGGTCAACATGGCCCAGTCGATGGGCCTGACGGACGAGGACACCTCGCTCGTCGTGGTCCCGCAGTTCCACGTCAACGCCTGGGGTCTGCCGCACGCGACCTTCATGACCGGCGTGAACATGCTGATGCCGGACCGCTTCCTCCAGCCGGCCCCGCTCGCCGAGATGATCGAGTCCGAGAAGCCGACGCACGCGGCCGCCGTGCCCACCATCTGGCAGGGCCTGCTCGCCGAGCTGACCGCCAAGCCCCGCGATGTCTCCTCCCTCACCCAGGTCACCATCGGCGGCTCGGCGTGCCCGCCCTCGCTGATGGAGGCGTTCGACAAGCTGGGCATGCGGGTCTGCCACGCCTGGGGCATGACGGAGACGTCCCCGCTCGGCACGATCGCCCGCCCCCCGGCCCATGCCGTGGGCACGGAGGAGGAGTTCGCGTACCGACTGACCCAGGGCCGTTTCCCGGCGGGCGTCGAGGCCCGCCTCTCCGGCCCCGGCGGCGAACGACTCCCCTGGGACGGTGAGTCGGCCGGCGAGCTGGAGGTGCGCGGCGCCTGGATCGCCGGCGCCTACTACAACGGCCCCGGCGGCGAACCCCTGCGCCCCGCCGACAAGTTCAGCGAGGACGGCTGGCTCAAGACCGGTGACGTCGGCACCATCAGCGCGGACGGCTTCCTCACCCTCACCGACCGCGCCAAGGACGTCATCAAGTCCGGCGGCGAGTGGATCTCCTCGGTGGAGCTGGAGAACGCGCTGATGTCCCACCCGGACGTCGCCGAGGCGGCCGTCGTCGCCGTACCCGACGACAAGTGGGGCGAGCGCCCGCTGGCCACGGTCGTCCTCAAGGAGGGCTCCACCGCCGACTTCGAGACGCTGCGCGCCTTCCTCGCCGACGAGGGCCACATCGCCAAGTGGCAGCTCCCGGAACGCTGGTCGATCGTCGAGGCGGTACCGAAGACGAGCGTGGGCAAGTTCGACAAGAAGGTGCTGCGCAAGCAGTACGCGGAGGGCGAGTTGGACGTCACGCGACTCTGACCGACGTCCGGAGCAGCCCACGGGCGCTCACGTCCGGAGCAACCCACGGGCGCTCACGTCCGGAGCAACCCACGGGCGCTCACGTCCGACGAACACAGGCGCAGACCGGGCGGGGCCGGAGCCACAGGGGCCCTGGCCGTCGAACACACGGGCGCGCCGGGCGGGGCCCACGGTCCCCGCCCGGCGCACGCGCAGATACCTCGTACGCGGGAAGCCGTCACCGCCAGCTCAGCAGCCGTACGTCGGAGCAGCGCACGCCCGAGCGGTCGGAGCAGCGCACGCCCGAGCGGTCGAAGCAGCGCACGCCCGAGCGTCGACGCAGCTCACCCCATACGTCGGAGCAGCTCACGCCGTACGGCGAACGGCTCACCGCCGTACCGAAGTGGTCACCCATCCCAGCACCAGCCACACGCCCGCCACCGCGCACACCCCGCCCCACCCGAAGTGGTGAACGCCGGGCCGGCCAGGGTCGAGGCGATGGCGCCGCCGGCGAAACCGGCCACGACGTAGGCGGCGTTGGCGGTGGCCGGGGTGGAGGTGGTGGTGAGGGCGAGGGTCTGGTTGGCGACGTGGGAGGCCACCAGGGCCGCGTGGACGGCGATCGCGGCCACGGACAACGACACCATCACGTGCCCGCCCAGCCAGAACAGCGGTACGGACGCGGCGGCGAGGAGATACGCGGACCGTACGACCTTGGCGGCGCCGAAGCGGTCGACGAAGCAGCCGGCCAGCGGTGCGACCACGCTCGCGGCAGGCCCGAACAGGCCGAAGAGCCCGGCGGTCGCGGTCGAGAGGCCGTAGCCCGCCGCGTCCTCGCTCGTCAGCAGGAGTGCGAGGGAGGTCCACAGGGCGCTCCAGGCGCCGTACAGCCCGGCCTGGCGGACGCACGCACGCCACAGGTCGGGCGAGTGGCGGACGACGGACGGCAGGGCGGTGAGGCCCGAGAACAGGGAGCCGGTGCGCGGGGCGCGGTGCTCGACGGGCAGGGCGTAGGCCGCCGCCGTCCCGCAGATGCGCCGCATCCTCACGGGCCCGGAGGACGCCGACCGCGCCCGCCTGCGCGCCTCGATCAAGGAGGCGGCGCGCAGGCTCATCGCACCCTAGGCGTGGACTGGCTGGTCGGCTAGTTGGTCCCGATCCGGGCCAGCAGATCCACGATCCGCGCCTGCACCTCGCTGCTGGTGGACCGCTCGGCAAGGAAGAGGACGGTCTCCCCCGACGCCAGCCGCGGCAGGTCCGCCTGGTCGACGGCGGCCGTGTAGACGACGAGCGGCGTGCGGTTGAGCTGCCCGTTCGCGCGCAGCCAGTCCACGATTCCGGCCCGCCGCGGATGAACCTGCATCAGATCCATCACCACGAGATTCGGCCTGAGCTGCCCGGCGAGCGTCACCGCGTCGGCATCACTCGCGGCCCGGGCCACCTGCATCCCGCGCCGCTCCAACGTGGCGGTCAGCGCGAGCGCGATCTCCGCGTGCTCCTCGATCAGCAGCACGCGCGGCGGATGCTGTTCCGTGTCACGCGGCGCGAGCGCCTTCAGCAGTACGGCGGGATCGGCGCCGTACGCCGCCTCGCGCGACGCCTGCCCGAGCCCGGCCGTCACCAGGACCGGCACCTCCGCGGCAACGGCGGCCTGCCGCAACGACTGCAGCGCGGTCCGGGTGATCGGCCCGGTCAGCGGGTCGACGAACAGCGCGGCGGGGAACGCCGCGATCTGCGCGTCGACCTCCTCGCGCGAGTGCACGATGACCGGCCGGTACCCACGGTCGCTCAGCGCCTGCTGGGTCGTGACGTCCGGGGCGGGCCACACCAGCAGCCGCCGCGGGTTGTCGAGCGGCTCCGGCGGCAACTCGTCGTCCATCGGCTGCGGCCGCGGGGTGTCCGCGATCTCGACGGCCCCACCGGGACCGTCCAGCGGCTCGGGCCCCTCGGCGGCGTTCTCGTCGGGCGCCCCTATGGCGTACGACCGCCCGTTGCCCTCGGTCGCCCCCGCGAGCCGCGACTGCCCGGCGAGCGAGGGCTGGGACTGCGGCTGTACGGCGGACTGCTCGGCCGACGGGTGCGGACGGGCCGTCTGCTCGGGCGCCGCCGCGGCGGGGTCGGGCCGCGTACCTAGCTTGCGGCGCCTGCCGGAACCGCCCGGCTGGTTCGGGGGAGGCGTGGCAGACGGCAGCGGTCCGACCGCCGAGTTCTGCTGCACCTGCACCGCCTGCCGATTGAACGGCACACCCTGCCCCAACGTCCGCACGCTGATCGCCCGCCCCTGCGTGGAGTTCGGGTCCACGGGCGCGGAGGCGGCCTCGGCGGGGAGCGGTTGGGCGGCACGGGTGTGGGTGGCGGTGGTGGCTACGGTGGGCCCGTTGACCACGTGTGCCCCGTTGGTCCCGCCAGCCCCGTTGGCCCCGTTGTTCTCCGGGGGGAGAGGGGTGCCGGGGTGAGGCCGCGGAGGTTGCGGTGCCTGTGCGGACTGCGGGCTCTGTGGGGCTGCCGGGGCCGGAGGTACGGGAGTGGGGGCGGCGGCACCGTTCGGCGGTACGACGGGCATGGCGGCGCCGGTGCTGTCGTCGGCGGCGGGCCATGGCTGGGGGAC